>JAEWIF010000068.1 GCA_023387335.1 Pseudomonadota bacterium
GGGCACTTCCGCGGCGACCCGCGGCTTGCCGATCGGGCCCGCGGCCGCGCCCTTGCGCACGGCGGCCAGGTCTTCCTCGTTCGGGTACTGGCCCATCAGCCAGTAGTCGAACACGCGCCGCGCGATCGGCGCCGCGGAGGCTGCGCCGAAGCCGGCGTTCTCCACGACCACGGCCACGGCGATCTTCGGGTCCTCCGCCGGTGCGAAGGCGATGTACAGGGCGTGGTCGCGCTGGTGCTCCTCGAGCTTGGACGCCTGGTACTTTTCCTTCTGGCCGATGGTGACGGCCTGGGCCGTGCCGGTCTTGCCGCCGGAAATGTAGCCGGCGTTCGCGAACACGCGCGTGCCCGTGCCGCCCTGCGTCACCGCCACCATCGCCTTGCGGATGAGCGCCACGTGCTCGGGCTTGAAGCCGAGGTTCTCCTCGGGCTCGGCCGGCACCATGGTCTGCACGCGCGTCATCGGGTCCTGCGTGGCGATGATCAGGCGAGGTTTGTGCTTGATGCCGTCGTTGGCCAGGATGGACGTGGCCTGCGCCAGCTGCAGCATGGTGAAGCTGTTGTAGCCCTGGCCGATGCCCAGCGAGATGGTCTCGCCCGCGAACCACTTCTTCTGCTCGGGGCGCTTGTAGTAGTTGCGCTTCCAGTCCTGGCTGGGCAGCACGCCGCGCACCTCGCCCTGGATGTCGATGCCGGTGACCTGGCCGAAGCCCAGGGGCTTCATGAAGTCGTGGATGGCGTCCACGCCCAGGTCGTTGGCGAGCGAATAGAAGTACACGTTGGACGACAGCGCGATGGCGCGGGTCAGGTCCACTGGGCCGAGGCCGTGGTCGCCGTGGCTGCGGAACACGTGGCCGCCGAAGGCCCAGGAGCCGCCGTCCATGGTGATCTGGGTGGCGGTGCGCTTGCCGGTGGTGAGCGCCGCCAGGCCCATGAACGGCTTGTAGGTGGAGCCGGGCGGGTAGGTGCCGCGCAGGGCGCGATTGAGCAGCGGCTTGTCGATCGACTCGTTCAGCGCCTGCCAGTTCTCCACGTCGATGCCGTCGACGAAGAGGTTGGGATCGAACGTCGGCTTGGACACGAAGGCCAGCACCTCGCCGGTCTTGGGGTCCATGGCCACCAGCGCGCCGCGCCGATCGCCGTACATGTCCTCGATCAGCTTCTGCAGCTTGATGTCGATGGACAGCAGCACCGTGCTGCCGGGCGTGGCCGGCTTGCTGGCCAGCTTGCGCACGGCGCGGCCGCCGGCGGAGGTCTCGACCTGCTCCACGCCGGTGATGCCGTGCAGCCCCTTCTCCAGGCTCTGCTCGACGCCCAGCTTGCCGATGTACTCGGTGCCCCGGTAGTTGGACTGGTCCTCCTCGTCCCAGTCCTCCATCTGCTTCTTCTCGGCCTGGTTGATGCGGCCGATGTAGCCGATCACGTGGCTGGCGAGCTCGCCGTACGGGTAGTTGCGGAACAGGCGCGCCTTGATCTCCACGCCGGGGAAGCGGAAGCGCTGCGCGGCGAAGCGGGCCACTTCCTCGTCGGTGAGCTTGGTGCGGATCGGCAGCGACTCGAAGCTCTTGGATTCCTCGTACAGCTTCTTGAACCGGCGGCGGTCGCGCGGCTGGATGTCGATCACGTGGGCCAGGTCGTCGATGGTGCGTTCCAGGTCCGTGCCCAGGCGCGAAGGCGTGATCTCCAGCGTGTAGGCCGAGTAGTTGGTGGCCAGCACGATGCCGTTGCGGTCCAGGATCAGGCCGCGGTTGGGAACGATGGGGACGACGGCCGTGCGGTTGTTTTCGGCCTGCTCGTTCAGGTCGTCATGGCGCACCACCTGCAGGTACACCAGGCGCATCGCCAGCAGCAGGAAGCAGGCGAGCACCGCCAGGCTGGCCGCGAGGACGCGCGTGCGAAAGCGCGAGAGATCGGCCTCGACGTTGCGCAGTTCGGTCATGGTGGCGGGGCGGTCGGCGCCGGGTGCTCAGGGGCGCCGCAGCTGTTCACAGCGGGCGATTTTCATCCGGATCGGGGGCCCGGCGCTGCGGAGCCAGCAGGATCACGCTGACCACCGGCCAAAGCAGGGATTCGATCACGGGGGCGAGCAGCAGCGACGCGCCGGGGAACACGCCGCCCGCGATCATGCGGATCGCCAGCTCGATGGCATGGGCGGCGGCGAACAGCGGCAGCACCTGCACCGCCTGCGAAGGCACCGTGAACCAGAGCAGGCGCCGGTGGATGGTGATCGCGAAGAACGACAGCGCCGTGTACGCCAGCGCGTGCTGCCCGAGCAGCGACGCCTGGTGCACGTCCATCGCGATGCCGAACACGAACGCCGCGCCGATGCCCACGCGCAGCGGCTGGTGCACGCTCCAGAACACCAGCACGATGGCCAGCAGGTCCGGCATCCAGGGCGTGCGGCCCAGCGGCAGCATGTTGACCACCATCGCCAGCAGCAGGCTGGACCAGATGAACAGCGGATTGGCCGGCAGCAGCAGCTGCTGGCCGGGACGCATGATCATTTCTTCGCCCCCTTGGGCCCGGCGACGGGCGCGGGTTCGGGGGCCGGCCGCGGCGGGATCCTGGCGGAGATCGGCTGCAACACCATCACGTGGCGGGCGCCGTCCACCAGCGCCTGCGGCACGCAGTAGATGCGGGCGAATGCCGAATCGGCGCGGCGCTCGACCTGGGCGACCTTGGCCACCGGCAGGCCGGCCGGATAGATGCCGTCCACGCCGCTGGTGGTGAGCAGGTCGCCGGCCTGCACGTCGGCGTTGCCGGCCATGAAGCGCAGCTCCAGCGCGCCGGCATGCCCGCCGCCGGTGTCGCCGAACGCCACGCTGCGGGCGCCGGTGCGGGTGTTCATCACGGGGATGGACTGGTCGCGGTCGGTGATGAGGGTGACTTCGCTGATCAGCGGATGCACGCGCGTCACCTGGCCGAGCACGCCCGATTCATCGAGGACCGGCGAGCCTTCGACGACGCCCTGGGCCAGGCCCTTGTCGATGATCACCTTGCGGGTGTACGGATCGGCCGCGTCGTAGAGGACCTCGGCCGCCTGGCCGGGGGTGGTGATGCGGTCGCGCAGGCCCAGCAGCTTGCGCAGCCGCTCGTTCTCCTGAGTGAGCAGCTCGACCTGGTTGGCGCGCTCGGACTGCTGCGCCAGCTTCTTGCGGGCCGCGGCTTCCAGCACCTGGGCGTCGCGCAGGGCCTCGAAGTATTCGCCGCCCTGGCGCAGCGCCAGCACCGGCCGCAGGATGGCCCACTGGATCGGGTAGAGCACCGTGCCCACGGCCGCGCGCAGCGGCTGGGTGATGCGAAAGCGGGTGTCCGCCACCATCAGGAACAGCGCGAGGGCGCTGAACACCATCAGCTTGGACAGGGCCGACGGGCCCTGCTTGAAGAAGGGCGGCGGGGTCCTGTCCAGCGTACCGAGCGGCATCGCTGTCTTCCGGGGAGAACTACTCGGAGGTGAAGATGCTGCCCAGGCGTTCCATGCGCTCGAGCGCGATGCCGCAGCCGCGCACCACGCAGGTCAGCGGGTCCTCGGCCACCAGCACGGGCAGGCCGGTTTCCTCGGCCAGCAGGCGGTCGAGGTCGCGCAGCAGGGCGCCGCCGCCGGTGAGCATCATCCCGCGCTCGGCGATGTCGGCGCCCAGCTCGGGCGGCGTGCTCTCCAGCGCGTTCTTCACCGCCGAGACGATGTTGTTCAGCGGATCGGTCAGGGCTTCCAGGATCTCGTTGGACGAGATGGTGAACGAGCGGGGCACGCCTTCGGAAAGGTTGCGGCCCTTGACCTCGATCTCCTTGACCTCGCTGCCCGGGAAGGCCGAACCGATGGTCTTCTTGATGGCTTCGGCGGTGGGTTCGCCGATCAGCATGCCGTAGTTGCGGCGGATGTAGCTGATGATGGCCTCGTCGAACTTGTCGCCGCCGACGCGCACGCTGCCCTTGTAGACCATGCCGCCCAGCGAGATGACGCCCACCTCGGTGGTGCCGCCGCCGATGTCGACCACCATCGAGCCGGAGGCTTCGGACACCGGCAGGCCGGCGCCGATGGCCGCGGCCATGGGTTCCTCGATCAGGTAGACGTCGCTCGCGCCGGCGCCCAGCGCCGATTCGCGGATGGCCCGGCGTTCCACCTGGGTGGAGCCGCAGGGCACGCAGATGATGATGCGCGGGCTGGGCTTCATGACGGACCGGGGATGGACCATCTTGATGAACTGCTTGAGCATCTGCTCGGTGACGGTGAAGTCGGCGATGACGCCGTCCTTCATCGGGCGGATGGCCTCGATGTTGCCCGGCACCTTGCCCAGCATGGCCTTGGCTTCGTGGCCGACGGCCTGGATGGTCTTCTTCCCCTGCGGCCCGCCTTCGTGGCGGATGGCGACCACGGACGGCTCGTCCAGGACGATTCCCTTGTCCCGCACGAAGATCAGCGTGTTGGCGGTGCCCAGGTCAATGGCAAGGTCGGTCGACAGGTACCGACGGAACGCTCCGAACATGGGGGGAGTCCTCTTTGCTTCTTCTGTGTGAAAGCGGCCCCAGAAGGGGCCGTGCACTGCAGCGCGGATAATACCTGATCCCCTGTGAATAACTCGACCGTGCCGGCCCCGGGTCGGCGCGCTTACAACTCGTTTCCCCGCCGGTTCCTGACATGGCCCTGACCCACGAAGACATCCGCCGCATCCAGCACCTCGCGCGGCTCGAACTGCAGCCGCAAGAGAGCGAGCGCATGCTGACCCAGATCAACGGCTTCTTCTCGATCGTGGAGGCGATGCGGGCTGTGGATACCACGGGGATCGAACCGCTCGCCCATCCCGTCGCGGCCTTCCAGGACGTGCAGCTGCGCCTGCGCGACGACGTGCCCAGCGAGCCGAACGCGCGCGAGGCCAACCAGCGCAGCGCGCCGGCCGTGGAGCGCGGTCTTTTCCTCGTGCCGAAGGTGATCGAATGAGCCTGCACGACCTCTCCGTCGCCGAACTGGCGCGGCAGCTGAAGACCAGGGACGTCTCCGCCGTGGAAGCGGCGCAGCACTTCCTGGCCCGTTCCAAGGCCCACGACGACCTGGGCGCCTGGCTCGCCCGTGATGAAGAAGTCACGCTCGCCCAGGCCCGCAACGCGGACGAGCGGATCGCGAAAGGCGACACGGCGCCGTTGCTTGGCGTCCCCATCGCGCACAAGGACATCTTCGTCACGCGCGACTTTCCCAGCACCGCCGGCTCCAGGATGCTGGAGGGCTACCGCTCGCCGTTCGACGCCACGGTCGTGCGCAAGTTGGCCGAGGTCGGCATGGTCAGCCTGGGCAAGCTCAATTGCGACGAGTTCGCCATGGGCTCGTCCAACGAGAACTCCGCCTTCCATCCGGTGAAGAACCCCTGGGACGCCACCCGCATCCCGGGCGGCTCCTCGGGCGGCAGCGCGGTGGCCGTCGCCGCGCGGCTGGCGCCGGCCGCCACCGGCACCGACACCGGCGGCTCGATCCGCCAGCCGGCTTCGTTCTGCGGCATCACCGGCATCAAGCCCACCTACGGCCGCGCCTCGCGCTACGGGATGATCGCCTACGCCTCCAGCCTGGACCAGGCGGGCCCGATGGCCCGCAGCGCCGAGGATTGCGCGCTGCTGCTCTCCGCCATGTGCGGCCCGGACCTGGACCGCGACTCCACTTCGCTGGACGTGCCGGCCGAGGATTTCGGCAGGTCGCTGGGCGCATCGCTGGAAGGGCTGCGCATCGGCGTGCCGAAGGAGTTCTTCGCCGAAGGCGTGGCGACCGACGTGCGCGCCGCCATCGAAGCGGCCCTGCAGCAGCTCGAGAAGCTGGGCGCGCGCCGCGTCGAGATCTCGCTGCCCCGCACCGAGCTGTCGATCCCGGTCTACTACATCATCGCGCCGGCCGAGGCGTCGTCGAACCTCTCGCGCTTCGACGGCGTGAAGTTCGGGCACCGCGCGGCGCAGTACGGCGACCTGCTGGACATGTACAAGAAGTCCCGCGCCGAAGGCTTCGGCGACGAGGTCAAGCGCCGCATCATGACCGGCACCTACGTGCTCTCGCACGGCTACTACGACGCCTACTACCTGCAGGCGCAGAAGATCCGCCGCATGATCGCCGACGACTTCCAGCGCGCTTTCAAGGAGTGCGACGTCATCGCCGGCCCGGCCGCGCCCACCGTGGCGTGGAAGCTCGGTGGCCACGGCGGCGACCCGCTGGCGGACTACCTGGCCGACATCTTCACGCTGCCCGGTTCGCTGGCCGGCCTGCCCGGCATGAGCGTGCCGGTGGGCTTCGGCGAAGGCGGCATGCCGGTGGGCCTGCAGCTCCTGGGCAACTACTTCCAGGAGAGCCGCCTGCTCAACGTGGCGCACCGCTTCCAGCAGGCCACCGATTTCCATGCGAAGAAGCCGGAGGGCGTCTGACATGAGCGCCATGCTTGTCCAGGGCTGGGAAGTCGTCATCGGCTTCGAAACCCACGCCCAGCTGTCCACCCGCTCCAAGATCTTCAGCCGCTCGCCCACCGACTTCGGCGCCGAGCCGAACACGCAGGCCAGCCCGGTCGACCTGGCGCTGCCCGGCACGCTGCCGGTCATGAACAAGGGCGCCGTCGAGCGCGCCATCGCCTTCGGCCTGGCCGTCGGCTCGAAGATCGCGCCGCGCAGCATCTTCGCGCGCAAGAACTACTTCTACCCGGACCTGCCCAAGGGCTACCAGATCAGCCAGTACGAGATCCCGGTGGTGCAGGGCGGCGCGGTGGAGTTCTACGTCGGCGACGACAAGAGGTCCGTGCGCCTGGTGCGCGCCCACCTCGAGGAGGACGCGGGCAAGTCGCTGCACGAGGACTTCGTCGGCCAGTCGGGCATCGACCTGAACCGCGCGGGCACGCCGCTGCTGGAGATCGTCACCGAGCCGGACATGCGCTCCACCGAGGAGGCGGTCGCCTACGCCAAGGAGCTGCACAAGATCGTCACGTGGATCGGCATCTGCGACGGCAACATGCAGGAAGGCAGCTTCCGCTGCGACGCCAACGTCTCGGTGCGCCGCCCCGGCGGCCCGCTGGGCACGCGGCGCGAGATCAAGAACCTCAACAGCTTCCGCTTCATGCAGCAGGCGATCGACTACGAGATCCGCTGGCAGATCGGCGAGCTGGAGGACGGCCGCGCCATCCAGCAGGCCACGGTGCTGTTCGATCCCGACACCGGCGAGACGCGCGCCATGCGCACCAAGGAAGACGCGGCCGACTACCGCTACTTCCCCGATCCCGACCTGCCGCCGCTGGTGGTGGCGCCGGACTGGGTGGAGCAGGTGCGCGCCGGCATGCCCGAGCTGCCGCGCGCGATGTCGGCGCGCTTCGTGCAGCAGTACGGCCTGCCCGAGTACGACGCAACCACGCTCACGCAATCGCCGGCGATGGCCGCGTATTTCGAATCCGCCGCCAAGGCCAGCGGCCAGCCCAAGCTGGCCAGCAACTGGGTGATGGGCGAGGTCTCGCGCCGGCTGAACGCGCAGGAGATCGGCATCGAGCAGGCGCCGGTTTCGGCCGCCACGCTGGGCGCGCTGATCGGCCGCATCGCCGACGGCACCATCTCCAACAGCGCGGGCCGGCAGGTGTTCGAGGCGCTGTGGAGCGGCGAGGGCGGCGACGTCGATGCGGTCATCGAGGCCAAGGGCCTCAGGCAGATGAGCGACACCGGCGAGCTGGAGAAGATCCTCGACGACATCCTCGCGGCCAACGCCGACAACGTCGCGCAGTTCAAGGCCGGCAAGGACAAGGCGTTCAACGCGCTGGTCGGCCAGGCGATGAAGGCCACCAAGGGCAAGGCCAACCCGCAGCAGGTCAACGACCTGCTGCGCAAGAAGCTCGCCGGCTGACGCGATGGGCCACCTCTTCCAGTGCCGCTGCGGCGCTCTCCGGGGAGAGGTGGACGAGCCGCACCGCGCCATGCGCGCGGTGTGCTACTGCCGCGACTGCCGCACCTACGCGCACTGGCTCGGCCAGCCGCAGCAGGTGCTCGATGCGGCCGGCGGCACGGACATCGTCGCCACGCATTCGCGCTACGTTCGATTCACGGCGGGCGCGCCGCAGCTCGCCTGCATGTCGCTCTCGCCCAAGGGCCTGCTGCGCTGGTACGCGCGCTGCTGCGACACGCCGATCGCCAATATCCCACGCGACTGGAAGCTGCCGTACGTGGGGCTGGTGCACACCTGCCTCGAACGCGTGCGGCCGCTGGAGGCTTCGTTCCCGCCGGTGCAGCTGGACATCAACACGAAGTCGGCGCTGGGGCCGACGCCGCATCGCGGCGGAGTGGCCACGATGGCGAAGTTCGGCGCGATGGTCCTGCGGCTGTCGGCGGCGCGGGTGACGGGCAGCTATCGCCGGACGGCGTTCTTCGACGCGAAGGGCGAGCCGGTGGCGGCGGTGCACGTGCCTCCGAAGGCCGAGGTCGACGCCGCTCGAGTGGCAGCAGGTTAGTCGGGCGACGCGCGCAGGACCTTGGTCGTTCCCATGGTCCGGCAAGGAGGGAAGCATCCCTGAGCCACTTCCGGCTCAACCCTCCTCTGCCGCCCCCATGCGAACACGACCTACCCGCGCCTCGCTCGCATTCATCGCCTTCGCTTTTCCGCTGCTGATGACCGCCTGCGGCGGCGGTGGGGATGAGCCCACGCCGCCCCCGCCTCCTTCGGATGCACCCGCGCCCAACCCGGGCCCGGGCCCAAGCCCAGCACCCGAGCCGGGGGCGACGCCCGCACCTACGCCGGCACCCACTCCAGCGCCCACTCCAGCGCCCACTCCAGCGCCCACCCCAGCGCCCACCCCAGCGCCCACCCCAGCGCCTACCCCAGCGCCTACCCCAGCGCCCAGCGGTCCGTCCATCTTCCAGGCCGCGAGCATGGCATTGGGGCAACCGGATCTCGGCAGCGGCGCCGCGAATCAGGGGCAACCGACGAGCGCCACGGGCCTGGGTTCTCCCGCGGCGCTCGCGGCAATGCCGGGTGGAGGCCTGCTGGTCGCCGACAAGGCCAACAACCGGGTCGTGTTCTTCGATTCGGTCCCGGGCGCCGTTTCCGGCCCCGCGGCGCACGCGGCGATCGGCCAGCTGAACCTGCTGGCGTCAAGCGCGGAGCTGACGCAGACGCGAATGAATGGCCCGTACGGAGTGGCGGTCGGTGCGGGCAGGATGGCCGTCGCCGACTCCGAGGCGAACCGCGTGCTGGTCTACACCGAGCTGCCCGTCGCGGGCATGCCGATGCCTGCGCCTGCGATCGTCATCGGCCAGCCGGATTTCACCTCCGCTCTCTCGGGCTGCGCGGGCAACCGCCTGGCTTTCCCGACCGCCGTGGCGATCACCCCGGCCGGCAAGCTGATCGTCGTGGACACGGGCAACCACCGCGTGCTCGTGTGGAACCGGGTGCCGGTCACAGACCCTGTCCCCTTGCCCGACCGGGTGCTGGGGCAGGGCAGCCTGGACCGGTGCGTGCGGAACAACAACGACCTGAACGGCGACGTGCCAGCCCGGGGCACCTTCTCGTTGCCCCAGGATGCCTGGAGCGACGACGAGCGACTGGTGATCGCGGACGCCGGCAACAACCGCGTCATGATCTGGCGGCACTTCCCGACAGCCCACTTGCAGGATGCCGACGTCGTGCTGGGCCACTCCGGCTTCACCACCGGCGCACCCAACGACGGCGCCCCCCTGCCATCGGCCGGCAGGCTGCACGACCCCGAAGGCGTGCATTCCGACGGCACGGCCCTGGCCGTCGCCGACTCGCTCAACAACCGCGTGCTGATCTGGAGGACGTTCCCGAGCAACAACGGCCAGGACGCGGATGTCGTGCTGGGCCACGCGGACTTCGCCACGAGCGCCACCAACGACGGCAACAACGATGGCGCGCCCGACGTGCCCACCGCGCAGGTCTTCAACTACCCGCTGCGCGTCCTGCTCACGCCCGATTCGCTGTTCGTCTCGGACCACGTCCACCATCGGGTGCTGAGATTCGCCCGTTGAAATCTCGCGTGCCCCAATGAAAAAGAGCCGCATCGAGCGGCTCTTTTCATTTCACTCCACCCCATACCGCTCCCGATACGCCAGCACCTTCGCGTAGTGCTCGCCCAGCTCGCCGGTACCCTGCACCTGCAGGTACGCCAGCAGGTCCGCCAGCTTGGCGATCGCGCAGACCTGCAGGCCCAGCTGGTTCTTCACGTACTGCACCGCGCTGTGGTCCACGTCGCGGCCGTCCTCGGTGGCTTTCTCCTGGCGATCGAGCGCGATGGCCACGGCATGCGGCGTGGCACCGGCGGCGCGGATCAGCGCGATCGATTCGCGCGCCGCGGTGCCCGCCGACATCACGTCGTCGATGATCAGCACGCGGCCCTTGACGGGCGCGCCGACCAGGTGGCCGCCCTCGCCGTGGTCCTTGGCCTCCTTGCGGTTGTACGCGTACGGCACGTTGCGGCCGGCGCGCGCGAGTTCGATGGCCACCGCCGCCGCCAGCGGGATGCCCTTGTAGGCCGGCCCGAACAGCATGTCGAACTCGATGGCCGAGGCGAGGATGCGGCGTGCATAGAATTGCGCGAGCCGGCCGAGCTTGGCGCCGTCGTCGAACAGGCCGGCGTTGAAGAAGTAGGGCGAGAGGCGACCCGCCTTGGTCTTGAATTCGCCGAACCGCAGCACCCCCGATTCCACCGAGAACTGAACGAAGTCCTGGGCCAGGGCATCCTGGCCGAGCGCTGCCGACATGGGAAATTCCTTGTTCAAACTGACCAGCCTCAACCTGAACGGCATCCGTTCGGCCGCCAGCAAGGGCGTGGAGGCATGGCTTGCGAAAGCCAATCCGGATTGTATTTGCGTGCAGGAGGTCAAGGCCCAGGCCGACGACGTCGCCGGCCGCTTCGACCACCTCGCCGGCCTGAAGGGCCACTTCCACTTCGCCGAGAAGAAGGGCTACTCGGGCGTGGGCGTGTACAGCCGCCACGAACCCACCGACGTGGTCGTGGGCTACGGCTCGCAGGAGTTCGACGCCGAGGGCCGCTACGTCGAGCTTCGCTTCGACACGCCTGTGCGCAGGTTCTCCATCATCAGCGCGTATTTCCCCAGCGGCTCTTCGGGCGAGGAACGCCAGCAGGCCAAGTTCCGCTTCCTCGACGAGTTCGAACCGCACCTGGCGCGCCTGAAGGGCGAGCGCGAGTTCGTGCTTTGCGGCGACGTGAACATCGCGCACAAGGAGCAGGACCTGAAGAACTGGCGCAGCAACCGCAAGAACAGCGGCTTCCTGCCCGAGGAGCGCGAGTGGATGACGCGCCTTCTTTCCGAGCACCGCATCGTCGACGTGTACCGCCACCTCAAGCCCGACACCACCGAGGAGTGCTACACATGGTGGAGCAACCGCGGCCAGGCCTACGCCAACAACGTGGGATGGCGGCTCGACTACCACCTGGCCACGCCCGCCGTCGCGCCGCTGGCGCGCACCGAGGCGATCTACAAGGCGGAGAAGTTCTCCGACCACGCGCCGATCACGGTGGAGTACGAGCTCGGGATGTGATCGCCTGCACCACCAGGGCCTGGCCATAGCCCTGGTACGGATCGCCACCTTGCGCGGCGAGGGCGCGCGCGACCCGCACGACCATGTCGTCGAGCGCCACGCCCCTGGCCGCGATCAGCGCGCCGCGCGGCGTGCCGCGGATCTGGCCTGATGCCATGCGGGCGGGGTCGGCGTCGCGGATCGCGATGCGGCGCGTTTCGATCTTCCTCTCGTCGAAGCCGGCCTCCGCCAGCAAGCGATCGAGCGCGGCCCCATCGGCCAGCTCGTACGGCGTGCGGAACTTCATCTCCGGATCGCCGGGGAACATCGACTCGATGAGCTGCGCGAAGACCAGCGCATGCGGGTTGTCCTCGATGCGATCCCACGCGGTCAGCAGCAGCCGCCCGCCCGGGCGCAGCACGCGGCGCCACTCGCGCAGGGCGGCGGCGCGATCGGGCAGGAACATCAGGCCGAAGCCGCAGGCGAGCGCGTCGAACGATGCGTCGTCGAACGGCAGCCGCAACGCGTCGGCCTCGCGCCATTCGATCGCCTCGCCCTGCAGTTGCTCACGCGCGTACGCCAGCATCGCGGGGCTGAGGTCGGTGGCCACCAGGCGCGCGCCGGGCGCCATCCGCCCCCGCAGGGCCCGCGTCACGAGGCCGGTGCCGCAGGCCAGCTCCAGCACGTCGCCGCCGAACCCTTGCGGCAGGCAGCCCGCCAGTTCCTGCGCGAAAGGCCCGAAGGTGTAGGGCCCGATCTCCTCGTCGTAGGAACGTGGTCCGGTGAAGCCCTGGGACGGGTTCGGCATGGCAGCTCCCTCACCAGTCGACCAGGCTCAGCCCGACGCTGAGCATCACGCGCCGACGGTTGTAGTCGAGCAGGCTGTCGCCGTAGCCCGCGAACAGCTGCGTGTGCAGCTGCAGGCCGCCGGGCAGGCCGGTGTCCTTGTCGATCAGGCTGCGGAACCACTCGACCCGGATGGAGCCGCGGCCCTCGCTGCGCAGCGTGTGCCGCGTGGTCACCGCCCACAGGTTGCCGCCGCCGGCCTGGTACTCGGCGCGCAACTCGCCGCGGCCGATGTAGTTGGTGATGCCCGGGTTGTCGTCGTCGCCGCCCTCGGGCAGGCGCTTCCACAGCCGCGCGTGCAGTTGCCACGGACCTTTCTCGGCGCCCAGCATCAGCGCCGCGCGGTTCCAGCTGCGCGACAGCGGCAGCGACTGGCCGTTGGAGTGGTGCGTGACCTGCAGGCCCGTATAGCGCAGCCGCCACTGGCCCGGCATCGCCGACTGCAGCGGCGCGATGTAGACGACCTCCGGCTCGTGGTCGGTGCTTCGGAACGGCCGGGACAGCGTGGGCGTGAACAGCTGCCAGTACGACTGCTGCGAATAGCCGAACCACAGCGAGTCGGTCTTGTCCGGCGTGTCGACCAGCAGCGCCTTGGCGACCTTGGTGCGCACCGACAGCTGCAGCCGCAGCTCGTTCTTGCGGTAGTCCTGCGGCGTGGCCGCGTCGTTCAGCGGGTTGCCCGACGTGGGCTGGCGGTTCACCGTGTTGGCGAACACCAGGCCCAGGCTGATCGGCCGGTAGCCGCGCAGGCCGAACGTGCCGCAATCGGCGCCCGGCTCCAGTTCCCAGAAGCGCGACATGTCGGAGTAGCGCGGATCGCGGCAGCCTTCGGTGCGCGTCAGGCGCATGCCCAGGCGCGTGCCGGGCGCGGAGACGACGGGTGGCTCCGTGGGGGGTGCGGCCGCGGCCGTGGGCGCCGGCGCGGTCTCAGGCAGCGGCGCCGGCGCGGGAGGCGTCGTGGACGCGGCCGCGGCGGGCACCTCGGAGGGAGGCGTGCGCTGTGCCTCGGCCCAGCGATCGAAGCAGGCCAGACGTTGGGCGGAGTCGTTGTGCAGGGTGCAGGCCTGCCAGGCTTCTTGCGCTTGCGCGGCGCCGGCGGCCATCAGGAGCCCGGCGAAAGCCACCGGGCCGGTGAGAGGTTTCGGCATCCGCCGATGCTAGCCCGGCCGCAGGCCGGGCTCGGCACGACAGGTGAATCAAGATGTCAGGGCAGCTTGCGCAGCACGAACGGCGCGATGCCGTCCCATCCGCCTTCGCGGCGGCCGCGGATCTCCTTGCCGCAGGAGCCTTCGACCACGTCGCCCAGCCAGGTGGCGGTGATCCGCTGGCCGTCGGCCGATTCCTCCAGCGTGAACTCGCCGTCCTCCAGGTCCGCGGCCACGCGGGAGCGCGAGCCGTCGCGGTTGATCTCGCCCGAGAGGCTTTGCGCGTACTCGCGGTGCGGCTCCAGCAGCAGCGTGGCGCCCTGCCGCGCCTGGCCGGCCAGCTCGGCGCGCCAGAGGCCCACCAGTTGCCGCGGCTTGACCTCGGCGGCCTTGGGGCAGTCGGCCGCGGCCGGCAGCGACACGGCCAGCAGCAGCGTCGCGAATGGCAACAGCCTCAAGGCGTCCCCGCCGCCGCGGCCGCCGAAGCCGCGCTCTTCTTCGCGAACTCCGCCCGCAATGCCTTGAGCTTCTCGCGCGGGTCTTCCTTCACCGTGGCCTTGTCCAGCGCCATCTCGGCGATGAAGCGGCTCGGGATGCCCTGCACGATCTCGCGGCCCTTCTTGCGCCGCTTGGTCCAGCTGACCGCCAGCGACCGCTGCGCGCGCGTGATGCCCACGTACATCAGCCGGCGTTCCTCCTGCAGGCGCTGCAGGATGCCTTCGTTGGCCTGGCCCTTCTGGCCGTCGTCGTCGTCCAGCTTGAAAGGCAGCAGGCCCTCGTTGCAGCCGACCAGCATCACGTGCGGCCACTCCAGGCCCTTGGACGCGTGCAGCGTCGAGAGCGTCACCACGTTCTGGTCCTGCTCGCGCTCGCTGATGGTGGACAGGAGCGCGATGGTCTGCGCGACTTCCAGCAGGCTCTTCTTCTCGCTGGCGACGGACACGCCGGCCGCGTCGTCGATCTTCCCGCCGCAGCGCTGCGCCATCCAGTCGCAGAACTCCATGACGTTGGTCCAGCGCGAAGCCGCGACCTTCTCGCTGTCCTCGCTGTCGTACAGGTGCTTCTCGTAGTCGATGTCCTTGAGCCACTCGGTGAGGAACGCGCGCGCGTCCTCCGCGCCTTCCGTGCGGCGCGCGCGGAACTCCAGGTCGTTCACGTAGCGACCGAACTCGTGAAGGCTGCCCACCGCCTTGGCCGGCAACACCGAGCCGAGCGACGAGGAGAACAGCGCCTCGAACAGCGACAGCTTGTACTTGCTGGCGAAGATGCCCAGGTTCCCCAGCGTGGTGTGGCCGATGCCGCGCTTGGGCGTGGTGATCGAGCGCAGGAACGCGGGATCGTCGTCGTTGTTGACCCAGAGGCGCAGCCAGGCGCACAGGTCGCGGATCTCGGCGCGGTCGAAGAAGCTCTGGCCGCCCGAGACCTTGTAGGGGATCTGCGCCTTGCGCAGCGCCTTCTCGAAGATGCGCGCCTGGTGGTTGGCGCGGTAGAGCACGGCGAAGTCCTTCCAGTCCTTGCCCATGCCGTTGGCGCGGATCGACTGCATGCGCGCGACCGCGCGCTCGGCCTCGTGCTCCTCGTTGTCGCAATCGACCACGCGCACCGGTTCGCCTTCGCCGAGTTCCGAGAACAGCGTCTTGGGAAAGAGCTTGGGGTTGGGCTGGATGACGTTGTTGGCCGCGCGCAGGATGGCGCTGGTGGAGCGGTAGTTCTGCTCCAGCTTGATCACCTTCAGCTGCGGGTAGTCCTGCGGCAGGCGCTTCAGGTTGTCCAGCGTGGCGCCGCGCCAGCCGTAGATCGACTGGTCGTCGTCGCCCACCGCGGTGAAGCGGCCGCGCTCGCCCACCATCAGCTTGAGCAGCTCGTACTGGGTGGCGTTGGTGTCCTGGTATTCGTCGACCAGCACATGGCCCAGGTTCTGCTGCCACTTCTCGCGCACCTGCGCGTGGTCGCGCAGCAGCTTGAGCGGCAGGCCGATCAGGTCGTCGAAGTCGACGCTCTGGTAGGCGGTCAGGCGCTCCTCGTAGCGCGCCATGATGGTGGCGATGATGCGCTCGTTGTCGTCCTTGGCCTGGGCCAGCGCCTGCGCGGCGTTCAGGCCCATGTTCTTCCACAGGCTGATGGTCCACTGCCACTGGCGCGCGGTGGCGGCGTCGGTGGTGCCGCCGGCGTCCTTCAGGATCGAGGTGACGTCGTCGCTGTCCAGGATGGAGAACTGGGCCTTGAGGCCCAGCACCTCGCCGTCCTGGCGCAGCAGGCGCACGCCCAGCGCGTGGAAGGTGCAGATCACCACCTCCTTGGCCTCGCGCCCGATCAGGCCCTTGGCCCGCTCGCGCATCTCCGCCGCGGCCTTGTTGGTGAAGGTGATGGCCAGGATGCGCTTGGCCGCGATGCCGGTCTGGATGAGCCGCGCGATCTTGTGGGTGATCACGCGCGTCTTGCCCGAGCCGGCGCCGGCCAGCACGAGGCAGGGCCCCTGCATGTAGTTCACAGCTTCCTGCTGCGCGAAGTTCAGGCCGGACATCGAGGTGAGCTGTTCGAGAGGCGGCCGATGATACCGGCCGGGCTCGGGCGGCCCCGGCGCCCCCCGGGCATATTGCATGCGCGGGCGGCTAAAACGCATCGCGTCCGGCTGACGCGACAATTCAGCCCGTGCTCGAGATCCTGCGCGTCACCTACCCCTTCTTCGCCCTGGTCCTGTGCGGCTACGTCGCCGCCCGCCGGCGCCTGCTGCCGATGGAAGCGATCGGCGGACTGAACACCTTCGTGCTCTTCTTCGCGCTGCCCTGCATGCTCTACCGCTTCGGCGCGGGCACGCCTTTGCATCAGATGCTCGACCCCGCCGCATTCGGTGTGTATCTGATATGCGCGCTGCTGATGGTCGCGGGCACGGTGTACCTCAGCATGAACGCCCGCATCCGCTGGAACGACGCGGCCTTCGGCGCACTCGTGGCCGCTTTCCCCAACACCGGCTTCATGGGCGTGCCGCTGCTGGTGGCGCTGCTGGGCGCGCAGGCGGCCGGCCCGGCCATCCTGACCATCCTGGTCGACCTGGTGATCACCAGCTCGCTGTGCATCGCGCTGTCGCGCCTGGACAGCGCCGACGAGCACGGCGCGGCCGAGGCGGCCCGCAAGGCGCTCAAGGGCGTGGCCGCCAATCCGATGCCGTGGGCGATCGCGCTGGGCGCGCTGTCGTCCGGTTTGGGCATCAAGCCGCTCCAGCCCGTGATGGACACCATCGGCCTGATGGCCGACGCCGCCTCGCCCGTGGCCCTGTTCACCATCGGGGCCGTGCTGGCCCGCTCGCAGCGGGTGGCGGCCGCGGAAGAGCATGAGCCGCTGCCGGCGCGCGACTTCGTGCCGGTCGCGGTCGCCAAGCTGCTGGTGCATCCGGTGCTGGTGCTGGCGGCGGGCAGTGCCGCCATCGCGCTGGGACTGCCGCTCGACCGCTTCGCGCTGACCGTGATGGTGCTGGTGGCCGCCCTGCCCAGCGCGAGCAACGTGTCGCTGCTGGCCGAGCGCTTCGGCGCCGACAACGGGCGAATCGCCCGCATCATCCTGCTGACCACGGTCGCCGCCTTCCTCAGCTTTTCCGCGGCTGTCGCACTGTTGAGGTAGCCCACGCGGCCTGCGCGTGGCCGACGCTTTCTGTGGGAGCCGTCCTACACACGGCCCGGAAGGCCTCTGGCATGCTGCTCCGCGGTCACGCACGGGCGCGCGGCCGCCTCATCCTTTTTCTTCTTCCCACCCCCGACGATTCCCTGATGGCTGGTTCAGAGCAGTACACGACTTCCATTGCCGCGCCCGTTTCCCCCACGAAAGACACGTTGGCGGCGCTTCGACAGGCGACCGCCGGGCACCACGCCCGCATCGAATCCCTGATCGGCCTCGGCGGCCCCTTCGGACGACATCACTACGGCCGCGTGCTGCAGGGATTCGGCGGGTTCCTGCACGGCTGGGAGCCGGCGGTTGCGCGCGCGCTGCCGCGGCCGCTGCTGCCGTGGTTCGCCCGCGGGCGGCGCGCCTTCCTGATCGATCGCGACCTGTCCGTGCTGGGCCTGACCATGCCCGCTCCGGGCCTGGCCGTGGTGCCGGCCGTGACCGATCGCGCGGAAGCCCTGGGTTCGCTGTACGTGATGGAAGGCTCGGCCCTGGGCGGCCAGCTCATCGCGGCCAGCCTGCGCCATCGCCTGCAGATCGATGCCGACAACGGCGGCGCCTATTTCAACGGCTGCGGCAGCGGCACCGCCGCGCGCTGGCGCGAGTACCGGCAGCTGGCGCAGTCCTACCTGGACGAGGACGCGCGCGCCCGCGCCAGGGCGGTCGACGCGGCCGTGCGCACCTTCGACGCCCTGATCGCCACCTTCGAGGTCCTGCTGGATGAACGCGCCGCTGCCTGACCTGGCCCTGTGCGCGCAGGAGCCGATCCGCGTGCCCGGCGCCATCCAGCCGCACGGCTGGATGGCGGTGCTCGGCCACGACGGCCGGCTGGCCGCCTGGAGCGCCAACTGGCGCAACGCCGACCGCGCCGCCGAGGCCGTGTCGCTGGTGCGCGACCGCCTGGCCCAGCTGCAGGGCGGTGACGGTCCCGCCGCGATCGGACGCATCGAACTGGGCGGCTCGCCGCTGGACGTCGTCGGCCACCGCAGCGGCGATTTCACCGTGCTGGAATTCGAGCCGGCGGCGCAGGAGACCGGCACCCAGGCCCCGATCTATTCGCTGGCGCGGCACTTCCTGCCCCAGCTGCAGCGGGCCGATTCGGTGAAGGCGCTGGCCGAGCTGGCCGCCGCCGAGATCAAGCGCCTGACCGGCTTCGGCCGCTCGCTGGTCTACCGCTTCGACGAGGAAGGCCACGGCGAGGTGCTGGGCGAGCAGATCGATGCCGGCTACGACTCTTACGCCGGCCACCGCTTCCCGGCCGCCGACATACCGCCGCAGGCGCGCGAGCTGTACCTGCTCAACCACATCCGACTGATCCCCGACGCGAACTACGACCCGGTGCCGCTGCTCAGCGGCGACCCGGACTGGGAGGCGAACTCGCTGGACCTGTCGTACGCGGGCCTGCGCAGCGTCTCGCCGGTGCACCTGGAGTACATGCGCAACATGGGCACGCTGGCCTCGATGTCGGTGTCCATCGTGGTGCAGGGGCGCCTGTGGGGCCTGATCTCCTGCCACGACCATGCGCCGACCGGCCTGTCGTACCAGACCCGGGCCGCCTGCGAGCACCTGGGCCGGCTGCTGTCGCTGCAGATCGCCGCGAAAGAGGACAACGCCGACGTCGCCACGCGGCTGGAGCTGCGGCAGCTGACGCTGCAGATCGTCTCGCACCTGGCCGACGGCGACGCCACGCTGCAGCGGCTGGTCGGCGAACCGGCGCCGCTGCTGCGCCTGGCCCAGGCCAGCGGCGCCGCGGTGGTGCTGAACGACGATTGCTGGACCACCGGCGACACGCCGGGCCGCGAACAGATCGCCGCGCTGGCCAAGTGGATCTGCGCGAAGAACCAGGAGGTCTGGAGCACCGACAGCCTGGCCGAGGAATACCCGGCCGCCGAAGCGTACGCGGCCAAGGCCTCCGGGGTGCTGGCCGTGTCGATCTCGCAGGTGCACCAGCACCTGGTGCTGTGGTTCCGGCCCGAGCTGGTGGAGACCATCCGCTGGGCGGGCGATCCGCGCAAGGAGCTGAGCTTCTCGGGCGGTCGCATCCATCCGCGCAAGAGCTTCAACAGCTGGCAGCAGCAGGTGCGCGGCCGCTCGGCCCCGTTCAGCGTGGCGCAGGAGTCCGCGGCCGCCGAGCTGCGCCATGCGCTGATCGGCATCGTGCTGCGCCGCGCCGAGGAGATGGCGGAGGTCGCCACCGAACTCGGACGCGTCAACAAGGAACTGGAAGCCTTCTCGTACACCGTCTCGCACGACCTTCGCGCGCCGATGCGCCACATCGCGGGCTACGTGGACCTGGTGCAGGACATGGAAGGCAAGCACCTGTCCGAGCGCTCGATGCGCTACCTGTCGCACGTCAAGGAGGCGGCGGCGTACGCGGGGCACCTGGTGGACGCGCTGCTGGACTTCTCGCGCATGGGCCGCTCGGCGCTCAAGCGCGGCCGCGTGGACACGCGCATGCTGGTCGACGAACTGGTGACCGAGTTCAACCGCCAGGAGCAGGGCCGCCGCATCGTCTGGGAGATCGAGGATCCGCTGCCCTCGCTGTGGGCCGACCCGTTCCTGCTGCAGGTGGCGCTGCGCAACCTGCTGGGCAACGCGGCCAAGTACACCCGCACGCGCGACAAGCCGCACGTGCGCATCAGCCCGGTCCGCAACGCGGAGGGCGACGGCCTGGAGATCACGGACAACGGCGTGGGCTTCCAGCAGAAGTACGTGGCCAAGCTGTTCGGCGTGTTCCAGCGGCTGCACCAGGCCGAGGAATTCGAGGGCACGGGCATCGGCCTGGCCAGCGTGAGAAGGATCGTGGAACGCCACGGCGGCACCGTGTGGGCCCGCGGCGAACCCGAGCAGGGGGCCGTGTTCGGCTTCACCCTGCCCAAACAGAAAGCGGACCCCAAGCCGCGCGTGGAAGGCCGCACCCGGCCCCAATAAAAAGGAAGAAGCGAAGAGAGAGGACTCGAAAAAATGCTTAAACCCATCCTGCTGGTCGAAGACGACAAACGCGACCTGGAGCTCACGCTGGTGGCGCTGGAGCGCAGCCAGCTCGCCAACGAGGTGATCGTGGTGCGCGACGGGGCGCAGGCGCTGGACTACCTGATGCGCGAAGGCGACTTCAAGATGCGCGAGGAAGGCAATCCCGCGGTCGTGCTGCTCGACCTGAAGCTGCCCAAGGTCAACGGCCTCGAGGTGCTGCAGCGCGTGCGCGCCACGCCCAGCCTGCGCAGCATGCCGATCGTGATGCTGACTTCCTCGCAGGAGGAGTCGGACGTGGTCAAGAGCTATGAGCTGGGCGTCAACGCCTATGTGGTCAAGCCGGTCGAATTCAGGCAGTTCGTCGCGGCCATCGCGGACCTGGGCGTGTTCTGGGCCGTGCTCAACGAGCCCCCGCCGGGGTCGATGAAAGCCATCCGAAGACATGAATGAACACTTGCCGGAGAACGGTGTCCGCGACAAGGCGCTCAAGGTCCTGCTGCTGGAGGATTCGCGGTTCGATGCCGAACTGCTGCGCGAAGCGTTGCTTGCGGCGTTTCCGCACGCGCGACTGGATGTCGTGCGCGACGAACCGGAGTTCGTCGACGCGATCGGCACGCGGCGCTACGACCTGATCCTCTCGGACTTCGAACTCCCCGGCTTCACCGGCGAGCAGGCGCTCGCCCAGGCCCGCGCGCGCGACGCGCGGGTGCCGTTCATCTTCGTCTCCGGCGTGATCGGCGAGGACAACGCGGTCGAGATGCTCAAGCGCGGCGCCACCGACTACGTGAGCAAGAACCGGCTCGCACGGCTGCCGCTGGTGATCGACCGCGCGCTGCGCGAAGTGGCGCAGCGCGAGGCGCGCGACACCGCCCAGGTGCAGCTGCGCGAGGCCAACGCGGTGTTCGGCCGGGTGGTCGACTCGCTGCGCAACTACGCCGTGATCCTGATGGATGCGAAGGGCACGATCCGCTTCTGGAACCAGGCGGCGCGCGACATCTTCGGCTGGGACGACGAGGACGTGGAAGGCCGCAGCGCCGAGCTGCTGTTCACGCCGCAGGACCGCGAGAGCGGCGTCTTCCGCGGGGAGATGGCTCAGGCCCTCGCCGTCGGCAAGGCCGACGACAACCGCTGGATGCTGCGCAGCGACGGCCTGCACCTGTGGGCCGAGGGCGTGCTCATGCCGCTCTTCAACGACGCGCAGGAACACAGCGGCTTCTGCAAGATCGTTCGCGACGCCACCGCCGACTACCGCGACGCCGAGGCGCTGCGCGCGGCCAAGGAGGAGGCGGAGCGCGCCAACCAGGCCAAGGACCGCTTCCTCGCGGTGCTGTCGCACGAGCTGCGCACGCCGCTGTCGCCGATCGCCACCGCCGCCCACCTGCTGGAGCGCACGGCGAACGTGCCGAGCAAGTACCAGCACCTGCTGCCGATGATCCAGCGCAACGTGGCGCTGGAGGCGCGCCTGATCGAGGACCTGCTGGACCTGACGGCGATCTCGGCCGGCAAGGTGAGCCTGCGGCCCAAGGTGCTGGACATGCACAAACTGGTGCAGGTCGTGCTGGACATGCTGGAGGCGCAGGTCAAGGACAAGCAGCTGGTGGTGTCGCTCGAGCTCGCCGCCGGCTCGCCGCTGGTGCTGGCCGACGAGGCGCGCATGCAGCAGGTGCTGTGGAACCTGCTGCGCAACGCGATCAAGTTCTCGAAGGAAGGCGGCCGCATCGAGGTGCGCACGCAGCTGGAGGGAACCTCGTTCGTGCTCGATTGCCGCGACGAGGGCATCGGCATCGATCCCGAGGCGCTGCCGCGGATCTTCAGCGCCTTCGAGCAGGCCGACCGGCAGGTATCGCAGGGCTTCGGCGGCCTCGGCCTGGGCCTGGCCATCGCGCGCGGCCTGGTGGGGGAACACAAGGGCGAGCTCACCGCGCACAGCGAAGGCCGCGGCCATGGCGCCACCTTCCGCCTGAAGCTGCGCAGCTACGTGCCCGAGGAGGTTCCGGCCGACGGAACGCTGCCCCCGCTGGAAACGGAGCAGGGCGGCGGCTGGCGCCTGCTGCTGGTGGAGGACAACGCCGACGCCGCCGAAACCATCGTGATGTGCCTGGAGAGCTACGGCTACCACGTCACGCACGTGGCCACCTGCGCGGAGGCCGTGCGCACCGCGCGCCAGCAGTCGTTCGACATCGTGCTCACCGACCTGGGGCTGCCGGACGGCAGCGGCATCGACGTGGGTCGCGCGCTGAGCAAGTCGCTGCCGGTGGTGGCGCTCTCCGGCTACGGCGCCACGCCGGACCTGCAGCGCTCGAAGATGGCCGGGTTCGCCGGCCACCTGGTCAAGCCCGCCGAACCGCAGGCGATCCATTCGGCGCTGCAGAAGGCGCTGGCGACCGCGTCCGAGACGAGCGACGCCCTCAGGCGGATCGCCTAGCCGGGCTGGTGCGCGGGAAGGACCACCGTGAAGGTGCTTCCCGAGCCGCGGCCCTCGCTGTCGACCAGGATCCGGCCTCCGTGCAGCTCGACGATGTGGCGCGCGATCGACAGGCCCAGGCCCAGCCCGCTGTCGTTGTTGGACCGCTCCCGGAAGAAGGCGTCGAACACCCGCCCGAGCACCTGCCGCTGGATGCCGACACCCGTGTCCCTGATCGAGATGTCGTGCGTGGATTCGCGGCGCTGGTGCCCCAGGGTCACGCTCCCGCCCGCCGGCGTGAACTTCACGGCATTGGCCAGCAGGTTCCAGAACGCCTGCTGGAGGCGACCTGCATCGCCGTCCACCAATGGGCTGTCGCCCGGCGACCAGAGAATGCGGACCTCGACGCCCTTGGCCTTCGCCTGGGGTGAAATCGTGTCGACCGCCGCGGCCGCGACCTGAAGGATGTCGCACGGCGCCGGCGAGATGGACATCTGGCCGGTCTGGCTGCGGGCCGAATCGACGATGTCGTCGATCAGCCGGGACTCCTCGCGCACGTTGCGGATGGTGGCCTCCAGCGCGAGCCGGATTTCCTCCGGCCGGTCCAGCTCGGTGTTCAGCAGTGCCGAGAGGCGCAGCATGACGGAGTTCAGGGGCGTGCGGAGTTCGTGGGCCACGCGCGCCAGGGACTCCTCGCGAAGCCGGGCCACGGCCTCGATCTCGCTGAGCGTCTCGCGCAGGCGGGTGTGCGCCGCCACCAGGCTCGCCAGGAAGCGCGCATAGAGTTCCATGCGCTGCGGACCCAGCGGGGGCTGCAGCCGCAGGACCGTCCACAGCCGCCTGCCATCCGCGCCGGCGGCGGCCGCTATCCGTTCCGTCCCCAACGCGCTGGAGAACGTGAGCGGCAGCCAGCCGAACACGATGGTTCCGTGGCACCGGCCGAACATGACGATCGGAAGCCCGACGACGGCGAGCTGGTCGAGGTACATGGCCTGCACCACTTCCAGCTGCAGCGCCGCGCGCGACGCGATCGCCTGCTCGAAGCGCCGTCCTTCGCCGTCGGGCTGGAAGAAGCGGGAATGCCCCAGCACGATGCCGCAGTCGCTGCTGAGGATCGGGCCGATGGCGGGCTCGAGGTTCGTCGCGTACAGGGTGACGGTGCAATGGGTGGCCTGGGAGAACTGCGTCAGCAGGGGCTCCCAGCTGGACCACTCGTCCGCCGCCGGCGGTGCCGCCGGAAGGCTCATCCCTGCACCGGCTCGACGGAGGGCGGCATCTGCTCGCCGTGCGCGATCGCCTCTTCGACGGCGGGGCTCTTGCGCGACGGTGAGCGCGAGAGCAGGCCGTAGTACGCGCTGAACGGCAACTGCGGCACGGCGATGTCCGCCATCTTCGCCTCCGGGGGGTCCTCGAGGATCGCGATGCCGCCCGCGGCGATCACGTACTCCTTGGTCTCCTGGACGTTGCGGCTGCCGCGGACCTTCGGAACGGTCAGCGCTCGCCGCAGCCGGGTGGAGATCTCGACGTAGCTCAGCAAGACGATGTTGTCGACGAGGTGCGAGCCCTTCAGCTCCTGGCTGATCTGCGAGACGCCGAGCAGCTCCGGACTTTCGTAGTTGAAGTACACGGTCGCCAGCCGCCCCTTGAAGAAGGTGGCCAGGGCATAGAGGAAATCCGCCGCTTCCGATTCGGCGGCCATCTCGTAGACGGCGATCGAATCGAAGACGATGCAGTCGATCTGCTGGGATTCGCACAAGCGGATGATCCGGTCGAAGTGGATGTCCAGGTCCAGCTCCAGCGGCGACTCGTAGTGGATCAGGATGCGTTCCTCTTCGACCTGGCGCCGCAGGTCCAGCTCCAGCGTGGAGGCGTTGCGCATGATCTGCTCGGGATGCTCGTCGAGCGTCACCAGCAGCCCGCGCCGCCCCAGCAACGCGTTGGCGCACAGGAACTGCACCGCGGAGACGGTCTTTCCCGTCCCCGAGATGCCGGCCACCATCGTGACGGAGCCGCGATACAAGCCTCCGTCCATGAGCGCGTCGAGGGACCCCACGCCGGTCGTGATGCGCTCGCTGGAGGTGGGCTGGACGCCCGTCATCTTGGGGCGGGACTGCGCCCGCCGGTAGACCTGGATGCCGCTGCCCGCCTCGATCGTCATCGCGTGTTCGCCGTCGATGAAGTCCTGGCCCCTCGACTTGAGCACGCGCAGCTTGCGCGATCCGCGCCTGCGATGCTCCTGCCGCATGAGGGTGATGATGGTGTCGAACACGAACCTCTCGTGTTCGGCTCCGGGCTGCGGCGTGTCGCTGCGCTCCGCCGTCACGAGCGTCGTGACGCCCAGCCTGCTGAGGCCTTCGACGAGCGTGTGCATGTCCTCGCGGAAGGGCGTGTGGTGCTGCTCGGCGTAGAGCTTGAGCGGGGTCAATCCGTCGATGACCAGCCGCTTGGCGCCCATCGACCGCAGTTCCTGGGGCAGCACGCCCTCGCTGGACCGGAACTCCTGCAGCAGGACCGAAGGGCTGGTCTGGATGATCTTCACCTTGCCGGCCGCGATCTGCGCTTCGAGATCCCAGTTGAAGCCGGCGGCGTCGCGCAGCAGCTTGTCGGGGTCGAGTTCGAACGAGATGATGATGCCCGGCTCATCGAAGTGCACGGCGCCGGCATGGATGAAACCGAGCGCGAGCGTGGTCTTTCCGGCGCCGGGCGCTCCCTCGACCAGGATGTTGTTGTTGCGCTGGATCCCCCCGAGCAGGATGTCGTCGAGGCCGGCTATCCCGGTGGGCACCAGGTCCTTCGCAGTCACTTCCATGAATCGTCCTTGTCGGACCCGATGCGGTCCGCAGCGCCCGACTGTGCCGTTTCACCGCATGCGTCGATGTGGGAGAGCATGCCGTGAGGCCGGCTGCTCGTAAAGGTGCAGCTCATCCATGAGGCTTCGCTAGGTCATCCGCGGGATCGAACCTACACTCCTTCGATGAGCAACCCACCCGCGGCATCCGCGCTGTTCGCGCAGGCTGCCGACCTGATCGTCGAGCACCACGCGATGGTCCTCCTCGATGAGCATTGGGTCGTGACCGCATGCAGCAGCGGCGTCGCGACCGTCCTCGGCTTCGAGGACGCCGAGCTCATCGGACGTTCCGTCGAGAGCCTGTTCGCGGAATCTCCGCCGGCGACGGGATTCGTGTCCCGCCTCCGCGCGACGCGCGGCCCGCAGCGGTTCCGGGAGAACGGATGGATGCTCCGGCGCGACGGGCTGCGGATGTGGGCCGAGGTCCTCTGCGTGGTTGCCGAGACGGACGCCGGCGGACAGCCGCGGCAGTTCTGCCTGTCGGCGCACGACGTCACCCTGCAATACCGGGCAAGCCTGGCCATGCGGGGGCAGGCCGATGCCGCCGCCGCGGCGGTTTCGGCCCGCAACCTGTTCCTCGGATCGATCGCCCACGAGGTTCGCGCGGCGCTGGCGCCGATCACCATGTCCGCCAGCCTGCTCGAGCAGGCGACGGAGCCGGCCCGGCGGGATCGCCTGCTCAAGATCATCCGGCGCAACGCCGAGACGGCCGCGCGCCTGATGGAAGACGTGCTGTCGTTCAGCACGGTGTCGGCCAACAAGATGAGCATCCGCGCCAGCGAGGTGGACCTGTCGGGACTTCTGTCGGAGTGCACCGAGGCGATTCGACCCTACGCCGCCGCTTCGGGGGTCGACCTGGCGCTGGAGCTCGCCAGCCCGCAAGCCGAAGCCCGGGTGCGATGCGACCCGGACCGCATCCGGCAGGTTCTCATGAACCTGCTGGGGAACGCGATCAAGTTCACGCCCGCCGGCGGTTCGGTGACCGTGCGCGGCCGTCGTGACGCCGGCATCTTCGCGATCGAGGTGGCGGATACCGGTGCCGGCATCGATCCCCTGGTCCTGCCTTTCATCTTCGAGCCCTTCGAGCAAGGCGGCTCCGAGATCACCAGGCGCTACGGCGGCTTCGGCCTGGGCCTGGCGGTCAGCGCCGACATCGCGAGGCAGCATGGTGGCGAACTCACCGCCACCAGCGCCGGACCCGGTCGCGGCGCCTGTTTCCGGCTCGAACTGCCGGCGGTCGGCATGCGGGCGGCGACTGGCACCGGTGCGGCGAGTCGGGGGAGTCGTGCGCTGCACGTGCTGTTCGTGGAAGACGATCCCGACGCGGCGGACGCCATGCGCTACGCCCTGGGGACGCTGGGCTGGAAGATGACCCACACGTCCACCTGCGCCGGCGCGCGCGAACTCGTGCGCGCGAGCCGCGACGAGCCTTTCGATGTCGTCCTCGCCGACCTGGGCCTTCCGGACGGCTCGGGGCTGGACCTCGGCATCGAGTTCTCCCCGCTGCTGCCCATCGTCGCGCTCACCGCCTATGGCGCTCCGCTGGCGCTGGAGGGATTCGCCGACCAGCTGATCAAGCCGGCGGAAATCTCCGAAGTGCAGCGCGCCGTCATTCAGGCGGTGGCCGCACGCCAGCGGGCGGCCACCGCCTCCGCCATCGGCTAGCCCTGGCGGCGATCCATCGCCGTCCGCAGTTCCGGCCACCTCGAAGCCTGCCGTCCCGCCCGCCGGTCCTCGCGCCACCACTTGCGGCGCTCGTTCAGGCGCTCGAACGGGAACAGCGCCGTCATCGCCACCGACGACACGGTGTTGAGCGACCGCCGGGCCTCCAGCACGAACGCCTGCACCACCTGGCGTTCGCTGATCTCGCGCCCTTCCTCGATGCGCGACAGCGCGTGCAGCACGTACAGCCCGACCAGCGCCGACAGCACGAACAGGAACTCCCAGTGCGCGAAGCTCACGATGGCCGTCTCGCGCCAGTGGCCCGGCGACTGCCAGCGCACGATGGCCGAGAGTTCGCTGGCCTGGAACGCCTGGGCCAGCGCGCCGGCCAGGATCGGCGCGATGCCGCCGGCCATCGCCGAGGCCAGCCCGATGGCGGCCAGGTACACCGTGCCTTCGCCCTGCGGCGCCAGCTTGAGGCCGAGGTTGCCCGTCGCCAGCGCGATGCCGCCGGTGGCCACGCCCATCACCATGTGGATCGCGAACAGCGTGCCCAGCTGCCACTGCGGCGTGCGCAGCGCGTCCACGAACACCAGCGCCAGCACGCAAAGAAAGTGCACCGGCAGCGCCACCGCCAGCACGCCCTTGTTCGACAGCCGGTCCGACAGCCGTCCCCACAGGTACAGCGTGAGCGCGTTGCACACCTGGCTGGTCACCCACAGGCTGGTGACGGTGCCTATCGCGTAGCCGCGCTGCTCGATCAGGTAGACGGTGAGGAACGGCGCCGTGAGGTTGGACGCGATGGTCCACGCGGCGAGGAACACCAGCAGCCGGCGGAAGTTCGGGTCGGTGAAGGGCTTGGCCAGCCGCCGCATCACGCCGCCGCCCGGTCCGCCTTGCGGCATCACCGGCTCGGGCGCCCGCGCCAGGAACCACGAGCTCACGAAGCCGGCCAGTCCCGCGATGGCGAAGCACAGGGCATACGCCTTCATCGGCTCGCTCTGCGCGCGGTCCACCAGCTCGCCGGCGGCCATCGTGGCGACGCAGGCCAGCGCGGTGCCGAAGAAGAGGCGCCGCGAGAAGAAGTGCCCCAGCCGCTCGTGCGGGATCAGCTGGTGCAGCCATGAGTTGATCGCGCAGCCGCCGACGGCGTTGAGCGTCGCGATCGCGAACTGCGTCGCGATCAGGAGCGTCAGCGCCAGCTCCGGCTGGCCGCGCATCAGCGGCAGCAGCGCCATGCCTAGCATCAGCACGCGCGCCGCCGTGACCGCTAGCACGCCGATGCGCCGCCGCAGGCGCACGCGCTCGATCAGCAGCGTGGCCGGCAGCTGCATGGCGTTGGCCAGGAACGGGATCGCGGCCAGCAGGCCGATCTGCAGCGGCGTGGCGCCCAGGTTGAGCGCGAACGCCACCAGGATCACGCCGCCCGAGAACGCGCCGCACATGCTGGCCCATGCGAGGTCCTGCACGAGCACGCGCTCGCCTTGGGCGAGATCGTTCGCCGTGATGATGTCGACCGGACGCAGCATTCGGTCAGCGGGCGCGCAAGCCGCCCGCAACGCGTCGGTGGAAGGTCAACGGACCGTGTGCAGGCGCGCCGCCATGTCGCCGTGGAGGGCCTTCAGCAGGTTGCGGCTGCGCCGCTCCTGGTCGGGGTCGGGCAGGTCCAGCATCTCGCGCACCGTGGGCAACGGCTCCAGGCAGGGGCCGATCGCGGTTTCCAGGGCAGACAGGCCGGTGATCTCCACTTCGGGAGAGCCGCTGCTTTCCAGATGGGCCTTCAGGTCACGCACCATGCGGTGCAGGAAGAGCTTGGTGGCCTCGGGCAGCAGCAGATCGCCGTTCATTTGCTCCTGGGCACGGGGAAGATAGGACATCGGACGCACTCCACAACTTTCAAGGCCAGTGTCGGCCCGCGCCGGGGGAGCGGTCTGTCAGCCACGCGCCCACGGGGATGTGCGCGCGGTGCGCCTCACGCCGACAGCCACTGCCGCATCTGCGCCAGCACCGCGTCACTGCGCAGCAAGCCGAAGTGGTCCACGCCTTCGATGACCCAGCGGTGGTCCTCGGGCAGCAGCAGGTCGCGGCCGGCCCCGGGGTGGCGACCGAGCGCGCTGTCCACGGGCACGAGGCCGTCGCTGCGGCGATCGCCCAGCGCGCCGGCGATCGCATAGGTGGGCAACCCGGGCGGCACGCCCGCGAGCGCTTCCTGCTCGGGCGCCATGCCGGTGCGCGGGTCGTCTTCGAGCACGCGGCCTTGCAGGAAATCGCGCATGCCGGGACTGCGCCGCCGCGCCCGCTGCATCAGGGGCGACAAGGCGGCGGCGGGGCCGAAGCCCAGGCCCGCGAACAGGTCCGCGGCGGGATCGGTGCCGTGGTGCGGCGTGCCGAGGAACACCAGCCGGCGCACGTGCGCCGGCCAGGCCAGGCCCGAGTGCTGCGCCTGGTGCAGGGCGCTTCGCAGCACCAGGCCACCCATGCCATGGCCCAGCAGCACCACGCCTTCGAGCGGCACCCGCCAGTGCGCCAGCAGCACCTCGAGTTCGGCGGCCAGCTCGCGCCCCGTCGCTCCGATGGCGCGGCCGCTGTTGTAGACGGCGTAGAGCGGGCTGGCGACCAGGGTCTCGGCGAGCGCCTGCCCGTGGTCGTGGCCGTCCTGCCGCCACTGGAGATCGTTGCGTCCGAGGTCGTGCGCCATCACCAGCACGCGGGGCAGCTGCGCCAGCACGTTGCTGCGCACTTCGGTGCGGATCTCCAGCGGGTTGCCGGTGCGATGCAGGTGGTCGCCGGCGACCGCATTGAGCAGCGCCACCGCGGCCTCGCGCGCGGGCACCGGCTCGGGCGGATCGCGCTGGCGCTGCGGATCGAGCAGGAACGCCTGCATCGAGGCCAGCGCCAGGTCGAGGGCGCCGCCGGCCAGGTCGGTGGTGCCGCGAAGGCCGCGGTACACCACCGCGCCCACGCCGCTGCCGGGCCGGCCGATGCGCGCGCCGCGCACGGGTGGCTCGACGCTGGCGATGCGCGCGTGCACCGCTTCCACCTGGTCCACGCCCTTGCGCAGCGCATCCACCAGCAGCCGCATGCCGCCGCGCAGGTCGCGCACGGCGCCGGCCGCGTGGCGCGGCCATTCCTCTTTGCGGGTGGAAGTGCGTGGTTGGCTCATCGCTGGGAGAAGGTTGTGCAGCGATGCTAGAGAGGCGCGCGAACGCGCTCCGTAGGATGAAGGTGACAACTGGCCGCGCTACACCGCCCGCGCAAGGCCGAGGTAGGTCCCCACAGGTCCCGCCGCCGCGTTCCTACAGCGCTGAACAGGCCCGTCCACCACAATTTTTGTCAGGGATGCGAACCAGGCGTCCCGTGACTCAACACTATTTCGGGAGTATTCGCATGTACAAGACCACCCTCACCGCCGCCTTCATCGCCACCGCCGCGCTGGGCCTCGCCGCCTGCGACGTGCAGAAGACCCAGGAAGGCAAGGTCGACGCGCCCAAGTACGAGGTCTCCAAGACCCAGGAAGGCAACGTCCAGATGCCCAAGTACGACGTCAAGGGTCCTGACGTGAACGTTTCCAAGACCGAGAAGCAGGTGACCGTGCCGAACGTGGACGTCAACACCGAGAAGAAGACCGTCGAGGTTCCGAAGGTGACCGTGACCACGCCGAAGGAAAAGGAACAGCAGGCGAACGCCGGCGCCAAGCAGTAACGCCGCGCCGGGCGGGGCCGTGACAATCGCGCATGGCCTCGCTCGTTCCCCTCATCGATACCCACCGCGGCGGCACGCTGGAATGCCGGCATTTCGGCGCGGTCGCGGTCGCCGACACCGCCGGTCGCGTGATCGCCCATGCAGGTGATCCGCACTGGCTCACCTTCACCCGCTCCACCCTCAAGGCGCTGCAGGCTCTACCTTTCGTCGAGGACGGCGGACCGGCGCATTTCGGCTTCAGCGACCGGCAGGTCGCGATGCTGTGCGCCAGCCACGGCGGCGAGCCGATGCACGTGCAGGAAGTGCAGGGCATGCTGGACCGCGCGGGCCTCACGCACCGCGTGCTGCAGTGCGGCTGCCACGTGCCGATGTACGTGGACGTGGGCGTCGCGCCGGCGCCCGCGCCGGGCAGCTGGGACGAGCGCCACCACAACTGCAGCGGCAAGCATGCGGGCTTCGTCGCCTGGTGCGTGCAGCACGGGCAGCCCGTGGAGACCTACCTCGACACCGGCCATCCGCTGCAGCAGGCGATCCGCCGCGGCGTGGCGCGCGCGGCCGGGCTGGAGCCCGAGCAGATGAAGGCCGGAACCGACGGCTGTTCGGCGCCCAACTACGCGATGCCGCTTTCGCACCTGGCGCGCGCCTACGCGCGCCTGGCCACCGGTGAGCGCGACGCGGAGTTCGGCGAAAGCTTCGCGCTGCTGTCGCGCGCGATGACGGCGCACCCGGACCTGGTCTCGGGGACCGGCCGCAACGACCTGGCCTTCATGCAGGTGGGCCGCGGCGACTGGGTCGCCAAGGCGGGTGCCGACGGCGTGCAGGTCGTCGGCAGCGTGAGCCGCGGCCAGGCCCTGGCGATCAAGGTGAGCGACGGCGGCAAGACCGCGGTGCATGCGGCCACGGTCGAAGTGCTGGACCAGCTGGGCTGGCTGGACGAGCGGCAGCGGGAGGAGCTGCGCCCGTGGCGGTTCGCGGAGATCGCGAGCGTGAAGGGGGCGACGGTGGGAGAGCGCAGGCCGGCGTTCCGGCTGGAAACCGGCGCTTGATCCGTCAAGCCGTCGCCGGCGCGCCCTGCGCCCGCGCATCCGCGCGGGCCTGGAACTTCAGCACCAGCACCGTGCCGGTCACCATGCCGACGATGGCCAGCAGGGAGCCCGTCGACAGCAGCGCCGCGCCGGTCACCCCGTTGCCCACCGAGCAGCCCAGCGCCGTGACGCCGCCGAAGCCCATCAACGCGCCGCCCACCACGCTGTGCCGCAGGTCGCGCGTCGTGGCGAACGACTCGACCTGGTACTCGCCGCGAACGCGCGAGCTCAGGTGGCTGCCGATCACGATGCCCAGCGAGAGCATCACGCCGAAGGTGGCGACGGTGTTCTTGTCGGTCCACAGCGTCAGCAGGTCCAGCGCGTTGGCCAGCGGCGAGACGAACGACAGGCCCTCGGGGCGCTTGCCCTGCGTGCCGAGCCAGGCGGCGTCCAGCGTCTCCGGATGCTCGGCCACGAAGCCGATGCGGCCCGTCAGGTAGAACGCGAGCGCCAGCACCAGGCCGACGCCGATGCCGCCGACCCAGGCGGCGCGATCGAGCTGGCCCCGCACGCGCCACGCGAACAGCGCCGTGCCCGCGACGATGAGGGCCGTGACCCCCGCTCGCATCGCGCCGGCGGACGTGCCGAGCGCGCCGCCCAGCACCGAGCCCAGGTCCTGCGGCCGCGACAGCGCGACGGACAGGCTGTCGAACAGGCCGGTGCGGGGCACGGCGAGGATGCCGCGCAGCGTCATGATGGCCACGATCGCGATCACCACCAGCGTGGTCCACGCCGTCAGATCGCCGGCGCCGGCCTTCACCAGGCAGCGCTGCGGGCAGCCCGGCGCCAGCATCATCCCGATGCCGAACACGAAGCCGCCGGCCAGAGCGGAGAACCACAGCAGCCGCTCGTTCCAGGCCAGCGTGCGCGTGGCGTCGAACAGGCCGAATCCGATCATGGCCTGCAGCAGCACCGCGCCGACGGCGATGGATAGCACCCACGCGAACAGCCGCGCCGGACCCTGGAACGTGACCCAGTCGGCGATGCCGCCGCGCACGCAGAAGCGGGTGGCCTGCGCGACCACGCCGAGCAGCAGGCCCAGGGGCAGGGCGCCCCAGACCACGACACGGGTCAGGAGGGCGAGGGTTTCGGGGGTGGCATTCATGGAGGGAACTACGGGGGGCCGGGCAAAGCCCGGGATCATAAACGGCGGCCCTGCCGCGGGCTCTTCAGTCGCCCAGCGGGGACATGGCGTCGAAGTCCGGCATCGCCGCACTCGCGAAGCCGGGCGCCGCCAGCGAGCCGATCGCCAGGCGCCCTTCGCGCAGCCGCAACCGCACGGCGCCGTGGCTCCGTTCATAGAGATCGGGATGCGCCTGCAGGAATCGCTGCTGCTCCGCCGCCGGCACCGCGGCCAGGCCGTCGACGTAGTGATGGCCGTTGCGCTCCACGTGGCGGATGCCCAGCAGGTTCACCAGCGCCAGGTCCTGCTGCACCGAGAGGCCGGCCTGCGTGGTGAGGTCTTCGGCCGACATGAAGAAGGCGTCGCGGCCGAGCTCGCGGTTCCAGCGAGCGCACCGCGCCGCATTGAGCAGCGACTTGTAGAAGCCCTTGCAGGTCTTGGACGAGACGCCGCTGTAGCCCTTGTCGCGCGCCTGCACGAAGGAATCCAGCTCGCCGTCCGACTCGTCGATGATCACCGGCTTGCCGCCGAAGTCCGCGCCGCGCAGGTCTTCATCCAGCGCGAGCTTGCGGGCGATCGGCTGTTCGATGAACGCGATCGAGCTCCACAGCCGCTGCAAGGCCGGTGCCGAACGGATCGCCGCCACCAGTTCGGCGACGCCGGCCGCCGAGGTGTACTGCTCGTTGCCATCCAGCGAAACGAAGTAGGGCTGCGGGGAGCGGTCCAGCACGGCCGCGATGGCGCTCAATCGCGCGATGTCGGCCGCCACGTTGCCGCCCACCTTGAGCTTGAACCAGCGGTGGCCGTAGGTGGCGACGACTTCTTCCAGCGTCTCGGGCAGGCCGTCGTTCACGCGGTCGTGCGGCTCCTGGGCGGTGATCGCATCGACGAGGCCGACGGTGTGGCGCGCCTCGATGTCCCGGTGCGGCATCAGGCCGGCGAGGAAACGTTCCATGTCGAGGCCGTCGAAGCCAATGCCGGCGATGTTGGACCGCACCGCGTCGTAGAAGGAAACGCCCTTCAGGCGGCACACCGCGTCGAGCACCGCGCGATCCAGCAAGGCCGGCCCGTAGCTGGCCAGCAGCGGATTGAAGTCGCGTGCGGCGCTCGCGGCCTGGTGAGCATCGTGATGCCGAGCGAAGTGGCCGAACGCCGAAGCCGGCGCGGGATCCGACAGATAAGCCTCGCGCGCGAGGCGCAGGACCGAACGCAGCTGCCCGAAGTTGTCCTCGTTCGACAGCCGCAGGTTCTTGTCGAACCACTTGGGCGCCATCAGCTCCGCCGCCGCGCCCCATTGCGAGCGACCATCGGCGGTCTCGACGCGCGCGCGCACGAACGCCTGCGGGCATTCGGTGAGCGTCACCACGCCGAAGCGGAACGGCAGCCGAAGGCGGACGGGCCGCTCGTACAACTCGATCGCGCCGATGCGCACTTGCAGCGCGTCAGTCATCCAGGCACTCCAGCACGCCGCGCAGGTAACCGATGGAGCGCGCCGCGCAGCCGGGCCCGTCGGGCACGTAGTCGAAGGGCTCCACCGCGATCCAGTGCCCGTAGTGGCCCTGCGCGTTCATCGACAGCAGCGTGGCCAGGATCGGCTCGAACTTCAGGCCGCCCTGTCCGGGTCCGCGGCGGTTGGGGTCGTTCACCTGCACGTGCGCGATGTGGCCGGTGGGCATCCAGCGCGCCATCAGTTCGTGCACCGGCTCGCTCTCGGCCTGGCCCGCGGCGCTGCAGTCGATCATCGTCTTGAAGGCAGGTGAGGCGATCTCGGCGACCATCAGGATGGCCTCTTCGACGGTGTTGATCAGGTCCGTTTCCTTCGGCGACAGCGGCTCCAGGCAGTAGGTCAGGCCGGCGGCCTGCGCGCGCGCCGCCGCCCGCGCCAGGCAGTCTCGCGCGCGCGACCATGCCTGCTCTCGCGTGGCGCCGGGCGGCACGCTGCGCTGCTTCGGGGAGCCGTGCACGAGGTAGCGCCCGCCGAGCGCGGCGCACAGGTCCACGAGCCGCTCCATGCCCGCCGCCGTGCGCCCGCGGACGGCGGCGTCGTCGCTCACGATGGACAGGCCCGGCGGGGCCACCAGCAGCCAGTGCAGGCCCGTGATCACCAGCCCCTCGTCCTCGGCCATCTGCCGGAACGTCGCGGCCTGCGCGTCGGTGATGGCCAGCGGGTCGTCGGCGAGCGTGAACGGCGCCACCTCCAGGCCGTCGTAGCCCAGCTGGGCGGCCAGTCGGCACTGCCCGGCGAACGGCAGCGGCTGCAGCACCTCGTTGCAGAGCGCGATGCGCATGGGGACCTCAGGCGCGGCGGCCGAACAGCGCGCGCACGCCGGCGAACGCGGCGGCCTTGCCGCGCTGCACCTGCGCCCGGAACGCCGGGACGTACAGCAGGATGGTGAAGATCGTCACCGCGGCGAACGCCATCGAGATCGGCCGCGTGAAGAAGGGCGCCAGGCTGCCGTCGGACAGCACCAGCGCGCGGCGCAGGCTCTTGTCCAGCAGCGGCCCGAGCACCAGGCCCAGCACCAGCGGCGCCATCTCGTAGCCGCGCCGGCGCAGGAAGAACGCCAGCACGCCGATGAACAGCATGACGTAGACGTCGAACAGGCGGGACGCGGTGGCGAACGCGCCCACGGTGCACAGCACGAACACGATGGGCATCAGGATGTTGCGCGGCACCCTCAGCACGTGCAGCAGCGGCCGCACGCCGAACAGGCCGAAGAACAGGATGGCGATCGAGGCCAGCGTGGTCATCGCCACCACCTGGTAGACGAAGTGCGGGTTCTGGATCATCAGCATCGGCCCGGGCTGCACGCCGTGGATGATCATGGCCGCCATCAGCACGGCCGAAGGCGCCGAGCCGGGGATGCCCAGCGCGAGCGACGGGATGATGTGGCCGGGGATCGAGGACATGTCACCGGTTTCGGCCGCCATCAGGCCGTCGATGGAGCCCTTGCCGAACTTCTCCGGCTCCTTGCTGGCGGCCTTGGCCGCGGCGTACGACATCCAGGCGCCCGCGTCCTCGCCGACGCCGGGCAGGAGGCCGGTGAACACGCCGATGATCCCGGAGCGCAGCACGGTCCAGCGGTAGACGACGATCTCGCGCCAGCGCGGCAGCACCGAATCGCGCATCTCGATGATCTTGCGCTCCACCGGGTCGGCCAGCGTGGTCAGCACCTCGGCCAGGCCGAACGCTCCGACCAGCGCCGGGATGAGCGCGATGCCGCCGGCCAGCTCGTCCCAGTCGAAGGTGAAGCGGTTGTAGGCGTACAGGCTCTCCTGGCCGACCTGCGCGAGCAGCAGCCCCATGAGGCCCATCAGCCAGCCCTTGAGCGGGTCGTTGCCGACGATGCTGCCGGACATGGTGACGCCGAAGAGGGCCAGCCAGAAGAATTCGAAGGCGCCGAACGACAGCGCCACTTCGGCCAGCATCGGCGTGAAGAGGGCCAGGCACACCACGCCGATCAGCGTGGAGACGAAGGCGCCCGACGTGGCGATGCCGATCGCGTAGCCCGCCTTGCCCTGCTTGGCCAGCGCGTAGCCGTCGGCGCACGAGGCCGCGTTGGCCGCCGTGCCGGGGATGTTCAGCAGGATGGCCGTGCGCGAGCCGCCGTACAGCGCGCCGACGTACGAGCAGATCAGCACCAGGATGGCCTGGTGCGGCTGCAGCTTGATCGTGAGCGTGGTCAGCAGCGCGATGGCCAGCGTCGCCGACAGGCCGGGCAGGATGCCCATGACGATGCCGACGAAGGCGCCGCCCAGGCCGTAGAGCAGCGTCATCGGGTCCATGAAGCTGGCCCAGGCGTGGACGAGATCGGAGAGGCCTTGCATCGCGGACGGGACGGAAAGGTTCAGGGCATGCGCACCAGGAACACTTCCTGGAACACGAGGTGGATCACGAGCGAGGACGCGAGCCCGATCACGAGCGCCACGATCCAGGCGCGCGCGTCGAGGCGGCGCTCGGAGGGTTCACGGCTGAGGCGACGCAGCACCAGGATGGAGCCGGTCACGTAGATCGTCGAGGCCAGCCAGAACGGAATGCCGTGGCCGATCAGGACGACCCCGTAGCCGCAGCACAGGGCCGCGACGACGGCGATGCGCTTGCGCTCCTCGCGCAGGCCGGGCGAGGCCGGGGGGAGCGGCTGCGTGGCCGCGCCGCGGCGCCAGCTGCGCAGCGCGAGCACGCCGCCCAGCAGGATCATCGCGATGGCCAGCAGGCCGGGCAGCAGGCCGGGCACCGTGTACGGGTTGATGTTCTGGTGTTCCAGCCGCTCCATCGTGATGGAGCCGACCAGCGTGACGACGCCCAGGGCGGTCCAGAACGCGGCGTCCTTGAGGTCGGAACGCGGCGGCCTGGGCGCGTCGCGGTCGTCGTGCGCGCCGTCCTGCTCGATTGCTTCGGCCATCAGGGCTTGGGGATGCCGACGGTGTCGGGCGCCACCTTGGTCTTGCCGCTGTTGTGCAGGTTCCAGGCGTTGGCCTGCACGGCGGGGAACACGGCCTTCTGCGCGGCTTCGCCCGCGAGCGGGTTGAACAGCGCGCCACGGCTGGTGGCGTACTTCTTCAGCGCCTCGCTCTTGGTCATCTGCTCGGTCCAGATGCGCTCGACCGTCTTGACCACTTCGTCCGGCACGCCCTTGGGGATGAAGATGCCGAAGTAGTTGGCCGGCGCGCTGAAGTTGGGGATCGTCTGCGACAGCGGCGGGATGGTGCCGAAGCCCTCCAGCTCCAGCGGCTTGTCGCTCACGGTGGCCAGCGGACGCAGGCGCTTGCCGCGGATCATGTCGGCCTGCTCGACCGCCAGCTGCGTGGTCATGTCGGCCTCGCCGGCGACGGTGGCCACCACGGCCGGGTTGCCGCCGTCGTACGAGACTTCCTTGTACTTGATGCCGGTGGCCTTGACGATCTCGTCCATGGCCGCGTGCGCGGCGGAGGTGACGCCGGCGGTGGCGACGCTCACCTGGCCAGGCCGCTTCTTCATGTCGTCGATCAGTTCCTTGGCGTTCTTCCAGGGCCGCTGCGGGTTGACGCCGATCACCTGGATGTTCGCCACGTTCAGGAACAGGTGCCAGTCCTTGATGCTGGTGTTGACCGAGCCGAGCGACTGGTACGCGCCCAGGTCCTGCGCCGCGCCGGCGGTCCAGGTGTAGCCGTCCTTGGGCGCGTCCATCGCGCTCTTGGTGCCGATGGCGCCGGAGGCGCCCGGCTGGTTCACGATCACGATCGTCTGTCCCAGCGCCTTCTCCAGCTCGGCCGCCGCCACGCGCGTGACCTGGTCGGTGGAGCCGCCGGCGGCCCACGGCACGATCAGGTTGATCGGCCGCGTGGGCTTCCACTGCTGCGCCACGGCCGGCGCGGCAACGCCGATCGCCAGCACGGCGAGCGAGAGGGATTTCAGGAAGAAGCGCTTTTGCATGAGGTTCTCCGGGTTAATTCCCCAATCGGTGAATTGATCCACTCTAGAGGCGGCCGCTCGGGGGTGTCAACGCGGCATGCCCTAGCTTGCGAATCACGCGAGCCAGCGCTCGCGGTGCGCCGCGACGAAGTCGTCGTCGACCAGGTGCGGGTAGTCGCGCTGCACCCGGCTGAGCTCCGCGGCCTGGCCCGGGCTCAGGCCTTCGTGCGGGTCCAGGCACCAGGTGCCCTGCAACAGGCCCTGGCGGCGCAGGATCTCGTGGCAGCCGGCGATGCAGCCGTGGAAGTCGTTGGCGACGTCGAACAGCGCGGCGTTGCAGTCGGTGACCTGGGCGTCCAGCGCCAGCAGCTGCGCCGACGCCTGTCCCGCGTCGACGGCGGCATGGATGCGCGCCAGCAGTTCCACCGCGCGCTTGGTCCAGACGCTCCAGTGGCCCAGCAGGCCGCCGCGGATGCGCACCGTGACCGGGCGGCCCTCGCGCATCACGGTGAACGGCGAGAGCAGGTCCAGCACGATGTGGTCGTCGTTGCCGGTGTAGAGCGTCACGCGGTCTTCCGCCTGGGCCGCCACGACACCGCGGATCACGTCGAGCGTGCGATAGCGGTGGAACGGTGCCATCTTGATCGCCACCACGTTGTCGATGGCGGCGAAGCGCGCCCAGAACGAGGCCGGCAGCGCGATGCCGCCCACGGCGGGCTGCAGGTAGAAGCCCACCAGCGGCAGCGCCTGCGCCACCGCCTCGCAGTGGCGGACCAGCTCGTCCTCGCTCGCGCCCTTCATCGCGGCCAGGCTCAGCAGGCCGGCGTGGTAGCCGAGGCCACGCGCGATCTCCGCTTCGCGGACCGCCTGTTCCGTGCGGCCGGCGAGGCCCGCGATCATGAACAGCGGACGGCGGCCGCCGATCGGTTCCCACTCGCGCGCGGTCCGCATCGCGAGCGACAGCACCGGCTCGTACAGGCCCTGCTCGCGGATGGCGAACTGCGTGGAATGCACGCCGACGGCGACGCCTCCGGAGCCGGCGTCCAGGTAGTAGCGGGTGAGGGCGCGCTGGCGGCGCTCGTCGAGCTTGCGGTCCGCGTCGAGCGCGAGCAGGTGCGCGGGGATGGCGGCGCCGCGGCGAAGGACGGCGAGCGAGTCGGAGGGGATCTCGGTGCGGTGCATGTCAGTACTTCCCGTCGCGCGCTTCGTAATGCGTCGGCTTGCCCAGGCTCGCGCCGCCGCGCGACACCCAGTCGGCGGTCCAGTCCAGCATGCGGTCCAGGCTCACCTGCGGCGGTCCGAACAAGCGGAAGGCTTCGCTGCAATCGACCAGCCACGCGGTCGATGCTTCCTGCCCGCGCAGCACCGGCTCGATGCCGAGCCGCTGCCCGAGCGCACGGGCGACGTCGCGGATCGCCACGCGCGGACCGCTCAGGTTCAGCGGCGTGGTCGGCGTGTCGCAGTGGGCCAGCGATCGCAGCGCCCAGTCGTTGGCCTCGCCCTGCCAGATGACGTTGGCGTGGCCCATCGCCAGGTCGATGGGCTCGCGGTGCAGCACCTTGTGCGCCACGTCGTGCAGCACGCCGTAGCGCATGTCGATCGCGTACGACAGCCGCAGCAGCCGCCCCGGCGTGCCGTGCTGGTGCGAGAAGTGCTGGAACATGCGCTCGCGCGCCACGCAGGAATTGGCGTACTCGCCCGAGGGCGCGGTCGGCGGCATGGACTCCGGCGCGCCCGGACCGTCGGTGGCGACGAAGGGGTAAACGCAAGCGGTGGAGAACGCGACGATGCGCGATCGCGGATAGCGCTCGGCCACCAGCGCCGGCACGTGCGCGTTCATCGCCCAGGTCAGCCATTCGCTGCCGGTGGAGCCGAACTTGCGCCCGGCCATGAACACCACGTTGGGCGCATCGGGCAGTTCGGCCAGGGCCTCGCGCGAGAGCAGGTCGGCTTCCAGGCAGTCGATGCCTTCGCGCTCCAGCTCCTCGCGCAAACCGGGCTGCGAGAACCGCGCCACGCCGATCACCCGGCGCGCGGGATCGGCCCGCTTGGCCATGCGCGCGAGCGTGGGGCCCATCTTGCCGCCGACGCCCAGCACCAGGATGTCGCCGGGCGCGCGCTGCAGCGCCTGCACCAGGGCCTCGGACGGGCGCGACATCTCGTCTTCCAGTTGCGCTACGGTGGAAAAGCTCATCGGCGGAAGGGGGAGGGCAAAAGCGCATCTTTCACCATCCGGTGAATTGCGGCCATCCGGCGCCACCCCTAGAACCAAAGCGGTGCCGGGTCCTACGCGCCGGCACAGGCCATTCCGACCCGGAGGCCGCGCGAGCCCCGCTACGTTGGTGCCATGGCCCGAGAGAAATCCAGGCCCGATGCCGAGCCGCCGGCCGATGAGCCCGCGTCCGCCGGCCCGGGCGCCGGTTGCGTGCGCGTGCGCGGCGCCCGCGAGCACAACCTGAAGGACGTGGACGTCGACATCCCGCGCGACGCGCTGGTGGTGTTCTCCGGCGTGTCCGGCTCCGGCAAGTCCTCGCTCGCGTTCGGCACGCTGTACGCGGAGGCGCAGCGCCGCTACCTGGAATCGGTGTCGCCGTACGCGCGCCGGCTGATCGACCAGGTCGGCGTGCCCGAGGTCGATTCCATCGAAGGCCTGCCGCCCGCGGTCGCCCTGCAGCAGCAGCGCGGCGCGCCGAGCACGCGCTCGTCGGTCGGCAGCGTCACCACGATCTCGAGCCTGCTGCGCATGCTGTATTCGCGCGCCGGCCGCTACCCGCCGCGCCAGCCGCTGCTGTACGCCGAGGACTTCTCGCCCAACACGCCGCAAGGCGCCTGCCCGCGCTGCCACGGCCTGGGGCAGGTGTACGAGGTGACCGAGCAGTCGATGGTCCCCGACCCCTCGCTCACGATCCGCGAGCGCGCCATCGCGGCCTGGCCGCCGGCGTGGCACGGACAGAACCTGCGCGACATCCTGGTCACGCTGGGCTACGACGTGGACAAGCCCTGGCGCGACCTGCCGAAGAAGGACCGCGACTGGATCCTCTTCACCGACGAGGCGCCCACGGTGCCGGTGTACGCGGGCTTCACGCCCAAGGAAACGCGGGCTGCGCTGCGAAGCAAGATGGAACCCAGCTACATGGGCACCTTCACCGGCGCGCGCAACTACGTGCTGCAGACCTTCGCCAGCACCGAGAGCGCGATGATGAAGAAGCGCGTCTCGCGCTACATGCGCTGGGCCTGCTGCCCGGCGTGCGAGGGCCGGCGGCTCAAGCCCGAGGCGCTGTTGGTGACGTTCGCGGGGCTGGACATCGCGGCTTTGTCGCAATTGCCGATCTCGCGCGTGCGCGAACTGCTGGCCAAGGACCAGCGCAGCGCGTCGGACCTCACCGAGGAGAAGCGCATCGCCGCCCAGCGCATCGTGCGCGACCTGCTGGGCCGCATCGCCACGCTGGAACGCCTGGGCCTCGCCTACCTGTCGCTGGACCGCGCGACGCCCACCCTGTCGCCCGGCGAATTGCAGCGGCTGCGTCTGGCCACGCAGCTGGGGTCGCACCTGTTCGGCGTCGTGTACGTGCTGGACGAACCCTCGGCCGGCCTGCACCCGGCCGACAGCGAGTCGCTGTTCAACGCGCTGCAGCAGCTCAAGGCGGCGGGCAACACGCTGTTCATCGTGGAGCACGACGTCTCGACGATGCGGCGCGCCGACTGGCTGGTGGACGTGGGCCCGGACGCGGGCGAGCACGGCGGCCGCGTGCTGCACAGCGGCCCGCCGCAGGCCTTGGCGTCGGTGCGTGAATCGCGCACGCGGCCCTACCTTTTCGAGGAACTGCCGGCGCCCGCTTCCGCCGGACGCGAGCCGCAAGGCTGGCTGCGCCTGCACGGCATCAAGCGCAACAACCTGCGCGGCGTCTCCGCCGAATTCCCCCTCGGTTGCCTCACGGTGGTGACCGGCGTCTCGGGCTCCGGCAAGTCCAGCCTCGTGACGCAGGCGCTGCGCGACCTGGTGGCCGCGCACCTGGGCGCGCCCGCGGAGCAGGAAGAGGAAACCGATGCGCACGGCCTGCCCGCGCCCGACAGCGCTCCCGTGCAAGGCCGGCTGGAAGGCGCGGAAGCGATCGGCCGGCTGGTGCAGGTGGACCAGAAGCCGATCGGCCGCACGCCGCGCTCCAACCTCGCCACCTACACCGGCCTGTTCGATGCGGTGCGCAAGCTGTTCGCGGCCACGCCGGCCGCGCGCAAGCGCCGCTACGACGCGGGCCGCTTCTCGTTCAACCTGCCCAAGGGCCGCTGCCCGACCTGCGAAGGCGAGGGCTTCGTGTCGGTCGAACTGCTGTTCATGCCGAGCGTCTACGCGCCCTGCCCCGAATGCCACGGCGCCCGCTACAACGCGCAGACGCTGGAGGTGCAGTGGAACGGCCGCACCATCGCCGAGGTGCTGCGCATGACGGTGGACGAGGCCGCGGGCTTCTTCGCGCAGGAGCCGGCGATCGCGCGGCCGCTGGCGGTGCTGCGCGACATCGGCCTGGGCTACCTGCGGCTCGGGCAACCGGCCACCGAGCTGTCCGGCGGCGAGGCGCAGCGCATCAAGCTGGCGACCGAGCTGCAGCGCGCGAGCCGCACGCCGGCGCTCTACCTGCTGGACGAACCCACCACCGGCCTGCACCCGGCCGACGTCGACCGCCTGATGCGCCAGCTCCAGGCGCTGGCGGACGCCGGGCACACGGTGGTGGTGGTCGAGCACGAGATGCGGGTGGCCGCGCAGGCCGACTGGATCGTGGACGTGGGGCCGGGCGCGGGCGGCGAGGGCGGGCGCATCGTCGCGGCCGGGCCGCCGGCCGAGGTGGCCGCCGCGCCCGACAGCCGGACGGCTCCGTACCTTTCCCGGGCTTTCCCGCGCGCAAGGACGCGCGGCAAGCGCGGATAATTCCGCCGTATAGAGACGAACGAATCACAGCCCTGCCATGCTCGAATTCCTCACCCCCGCCTTCTGGGTCGCCGTCGGCCAGATCATCCTCATCGACATCCTGCTCGGTGGCGACAACGCGGTGGTGATCGCGCTCGCCTGCCGCGGCCTGCCGAAGAAGCAGCGCAAGCTCGGCATCATCTACGGCACGGCGGGCGCCATCGTCCTGCGCGTCATCCTGATCGCCTTCGCGCTGGCGCTGCTGGCCATCCCCTACCTCAAGCTGGTCGGCGGGCTGCTGCTGGTGTGGATCGGCGTCAAGCTCCTGATGCCGCAGGACGACCATGACGACCACGCCAACATCGCTTCCAGCGACAAGCTCTGGGGCGCGGTCAAGACCGTCATCGTGGCCGACCTGGTGATGAGCGTGGACAACGTGCTGGCCATCGCCGGCGCGGCCGAGAGCGCGGGCCAGCACCAGCTTCCGCTCGTCATCTTCGGCCTCATCGTGAGCATCCCGATCATCGTGGCGGGCAGCCAGCTGGTGCTGAAGCTGATGGACCGGTTCCCGCTCATCATCACGCTGGGCGCCATGCTGCTGGGCTGGATCGCCGGCCAGATGATCTTCACCGACCCCGGCGTGAAGGCCCACCTGCCCGACGCCAAGGTGTGGGAGTACGCCGCCGCCGCCACCGGTGCGCTGCTGGTGCTGGTGCTGGGCAAGGGCGTGGCCGCGCGCCGATCGCCGGCGGCCAGTTCCGAAGAAGCGGCCTGATTCCGCGGCGCCCCGCGCGGCGCCCATCGCCCGCAAAATGGGGCGATGAACAGCAAGACGGTAAGCCTCATCGGCGCGCCCACCGACGTGGGCGCCAGCGTCCGTGGCGCGGGCATGGGACCGGACGCGCTGCGCGTGGCCGGCCTCACGGAAGCGCTTCGCGCGCATCGCCTCGACGTCGTCGATCGGGGCAACCTCTCGGGCCCGCCCAATCCCTGGCAGCCGCAGCAGGGCGGCGTGCGGCACCTGGATGAAGTCATCGCCTGGAACTGGGCCGTGTACAGCGCGGTGGACCAGGCGCTGTCCGATGGCCACGTGCCGCTGCTGATGGGCGGCGACCACTGCCTGGCCATCGGCTCGATCAGCGCCGTGGCGCGCCACTGCCGTGCCAGCGGCAAGCAGCTGCGCGTGGTCTGGCTCGACGCCCACACCGACGTCAACACCGAGGCCATTAGCCCCAGCGGCAACCTGCACGGGATGCCGGTGGCCTGCCTGCTGGGGCACGGTCCGCAGCCGCTGGTGGGCTGGAGCGGGCAGCCGGCGGCGATCACGCCCGAGCAGATCGACTTCATCGGCATCCGCAGCGTGGATGCCGACGAGAAGCAGGCGATCCGCCAGCTGGGCCTTCAGGTGTTCGACATGCGGCACATCGACGAGCACGGCATGCGCACCACCATGGCCGAGGTGCTGCAGGACGTGCACGAGGACACCCACCTGCACGTGAGCTTCGACCTCGACTGCCTCGATCCGATGGAAGCGCCGGGCGTGGGCACGGGCGTCCGCGGCGGCCCGACCTACCGCGAGATGCAGCTGTGCATGGAGATGATCGCGGACACCGGCTGCATGGCTTCGCTGGACGTGGTGGAGATCAACCCCGCGCTCGACGTGCGCAACCGCACCGCCGAGCTGGCGGTGGAGTTCGTGCAGAGCCTCTTCGGTGCCTCGACGCTGGCCCGCTGAGCCGCCGTTTCACAGGGGTCACTTCCGCGCCAATGTGTGAGCACCTCCGCGCGTGCGGTCGTGCATTGCTATCGTGGGTACGCGACAGCAGCGCGCCCGCACGATGGACCCCGCGATCGAGAATTCGGACCTGGATCCGCCGCCTTCCCCGTCGGTGGTGTGGAAGGGGCTGCCCGTCGCGATCGTCGCGCACGTGCTGCTCGCGGTGGCGCTGGCCTGGGGCGTGCAATGGAAGCGCCAGCCCGATCCCTCCATGGCCGCGATCCCGCTGCCGCCGGTGACGGCCGGGGCGCCTTCGACCAGCACCATGGGTGCGCCGCCGGCGCCGCAGCCTCAGGCGCCCGCCGCGGCCCCGGAGCAGAAGCCGGTCAGGCCGGCTGCTGCGCCGCGCGCGCGGCCCGCGCCTTCCTGACGAACTCCGGCTGGAAGGCGCGCAGCGAGTTGTCCGAGAAGGCCACCGTCACCTCGGTGGCGCTGGCTTGCCGCACCTCGCCGCGGCCGTAGCGCCTGACCATCACGATGTCGCCCGCCGCGAACACCGCGCGCGCGGGCCCTTCGCGCTCCTCCTGGGTCGCGTCGTCCTTCGCCGCGCGCTCCAGCGCCGCCTCCTGCCGCGCGATGCGCAGGCAGTTGTCGCAGTGGCGGCAGCGCTCGAAGCTGGCCTCGCCTTCCAGGTGCTCCAGCAGCACGCGCCAGCGGCACTGCCCGGTCTGGGCGTAGAACACCATTCGCTCCAGCGTCTGGCGGTCCTGGTCGCGCTTGTCGCGATAGGCCGTCATCAGCTCGCGCAGCGAATCGCCTTCGAGGTCGCGGCGCAGGAGCCGCACCTCGCCGCCTTCCACCGCCACCACCTTGTGCCGGCGCAGCAGGCCCAGCGCCACCTGCAGCTTGCTGCGCGGGCGGCCCAGCCGCGCCTGCAGCAGCGGCAGGGTCCAGGCCCCGCCATCCGCGGGGGATTCGCTCAGGGCCTGGTGCAGCGCCACCGCGTCGTCGTCGGTCGGATAGCGGCCCACGAGAAAGAACTGCTGCACCGCCTTGTCCGCGCGCAGGAACAACAGATTGCACAGCGCCGCCTGCCCGTCGCGTCCCGCGCGGCCCGCTTCCTGGTAGTAGGCCTCCAGGCCCGAGGGCAGCTGGTAGTGCAGGACGAAGCGGATGTCGGGCTTGTCGATGCCCAGGCCGAACGCGTTGGTGGCCACCATCACGCGCAGCTTGCCGTCCATGAAGGCTTCCTGCGCCGCATGACGGTCGCCCGCCGAGAGCTTGCCGTGGTACAGCCCCACCGGCTCGCCCGCCGCCTGCAGCGCTTCATGCACCGCGACCGCCGCCTTGACGGTGGCCGTGTAGACCAGCCCGCAGCCCTGGGTCTCGCGCACGAAGGCGATCGCGCGCTCGAGCTTGTCCTCCTCGCGCCCGACCTGTTCCACCTTGAGCGCGAGGTTGGGCCGCCAGGCGCCGGTGTTGATGATCCCGCCCTGCGGGATATGCAGCTGCTTGGCGATGTCGCGCGCCACGTCGTCGGTGGCGGTCGCGGTCAGCGCCAGCACCGTGGGGCGGCCCAATGCGGACAAGGACGGGCCGATGTCCAGGAAAGCGGGCCGGAAATCGTGGCCCCACTGCGAGATGCAATGCGCCTCGTCGACCACCAGCAGGCTGGTGGGATGCGCCGACAGCTCCTGAAGGAAGCCCGGCTCGGCCAGCTTCTCCGGCGTGACCATCACGATGCGCGCGCTGCCGTCGACCGTGGCGGCGCGCGCGGCACGCGCTTCCTCGCTGTCCACCGCGCTGTTCAACTGCACGGCGGCGATGCCGCACTCGCGCAGCGCCTCGACCTGGTCCTTCATCAGCGCGATGAGCGGCGAGACCACCAGCGTGCGGCCCGGAAGCAGCAGCGCCGGCAACTGGTAGCAAAGGGACTTGCCCGCCCCCGTGGGCATGATGGCCAGCGTGGAGCGGCCGGCCAGCACCTGGTCGATGACCGTGCGCTGGCCCGGCCGCAGCCGCTGGATCCCGAAGGTGTCCTTCAGGACCTGGGCGATGCGGCGCTCTCCGGCGGTCGTTCCTGTACTGGCGCGCGCTCCCGCCATGGATCAGCGATCGGCCTCGCCGTCCGCTTCGGCGTCGCTGTCGGAGTCCAGGTCGGTGTACTCCTGTCCGTCGGGATCGGCCTCGGGGAAGCCGCTGCCCGAGCCGGGACCGTCGTCCAGCGACTCGCCGAAGTCTTCGCCGCTCTCGCCCATGCGAATGACGCGGTCGGGCGCGATGTCGGCGCCTTCGATCGCGTCGGGGCCGTACACCGAGCCGCGCTCGCCCGTGCCGCCCACGTCGGAATCGGCGTGGTCCTCGCGCGTGCCCACGGCGTCGCTGCCGGTGTCGGAGCTGTCGCTGGGGCCCAGAACGTCGCTGCTGCGGCCGCTGGGCTGGCTGGGTGCCGGGTCGGCGCCCAGGATGCTGCTGTAGGCCATGGTGTTCTCCTGCTTGGTCGGGGCCAGTGTGCGGCGCGGCCTTGCCGCCGGCCGTCGGAACCCGAGCGCGTTCACTGTGGGACTAGGGCTACGGCGGGGCGGCGGCCATCGGCGTAAAAGGAATCTTCACGAAACAGGGATCTCCATGAAACCCGCCGCGCCTTCGCATCCCCTGGTCGTCATCGGCGCCTCGTTCGGCGGCGTGGAGGCCCTCATCACCCTGGTGGCCGGCCTGCCCAAGGACTTCCCGGCCTTCCTCGCGGTGGTCCAGCACGTCGGGTCCCAGCCCAGCGTGCTGCCGGAGCTGCTTTCGCGCGCGGGGCCGCTGCACGCCGTCCATCCGCGCCACGACGAGCCGCTGCGGCTGGGGCGGATCTACGTGGCGCCGCCGGACCAGCACCTGCTGGTGACGCCGCGCACGGTGCGCCTGAACCGTGGTCCGCGCGAGAACCACACGCGGCCGGCGATCGATCCCCTGTTCCGGACCGCGGCGCTGCATTGGGGTCACTCGGCCATCGGCGTGGTGCTCACCGGCGAGCTGGACGACGGCACCGCCGGGCTGGCCGCCATCAAGGTCTGCGGGGGCTGCACGGTGGTGCAGGATCCGCAGGAGGCGATCGCGCCCAGCATGCCGATCAGCGCGCTCGCCAACGTCGACGTCGACCATTGCGTGCTGCTGCCGGCCATCGCGCCGCTGCTGTCGCGCCTGGTCGTGCCTCCGCCTCCCGTCACCTCGCCCCAGCCGCCACCCGAAGCGCTGCTGCGCGAGCAATCGGTCTTCGAAGGAGTCGAACCCATGGACAACCTGCAGGCGATCGGTACACCGACCCAGCTCACCTGTCCCGACTGCGGCGGCACCCTGTCGGAGGTGCGCAGCGGCCGGCCGCTGCGCTACCGCTGCCACACCGGCCACGCCTACACGGCCAAGAGCCTGGAGAGCGCCCAGGCCGAGGGGACCGACCATGCGCTGCAGGCGAGCTTTCGCGCCCTGAAGGAGCGCGAGCAACTGCTGCGCCGCATGGCGGGCGTCTCGCGCAGCCTCGGCGACGATGCCCAGGCCGAGGTGGGCATGCTCCAGGCGGCCCGGGTCCACCAGCAGGCGGTCCGTCTGGCCGAGTTGATCGCGGAGGGAAGTGGCGGCGCATAATTTGGCCCGCCTTCCCCCCGCGACATGTCAGAAGACTCACCCACCGCCCGCAACGCGCCGGCCGGCGACGATGACGTCGCGCCGAGCAGCCACCATGAGCTGGTGCCCGTCATCGCCCTCGGCGGCTCGGCCGGGGCGATCGAAGCGCTGCAGGCCTTCTTCGAGGACGTGCCGTCCGAGTGCCCGGTCGCGTTCGTGGTGGCGGTCCACCTCGACCCCGAAGAGGAATCGAAGCTGCCCGAGCTGATCGGCCGGCGCACCGCGCTGCCGGTGCTGCAGCTGACCCAGCACGAACCCGTGCGCTCGGGCACCGTCTACGTGATCCCGCCGCGCAAGCTCATTCGCATGGAAGGCGGCGCCTTGGCGCTGGAGGACCGCGATCCCGAGTCGGACCGGGCCGTCACGGTGGACCTGCTGTTCCGCACGCTGGCCGATTCGCACGGCGCGCACAGCGCGGCGGTGGTGCTGTCCGGCGCCGACGGCGACGGCGCCATCGGCATCAAGCGCGTCAAGGAGCGCGGCGGCCTGACGGTCGCGCAGGACCCCGAGGAGTGCGGCCATCCCGCCATGCCGCGCAGCGCCATCGCCACCGGCATGGTCGACTGGACCCTTCCGGTGGCCGACATGGTGCCGCGCCTCCTGGCCTACTTCCGGCTCGAGGGCCACCTGCGGCTGCCCTCCGAGGAGGCCCCGCCGGCGCAAGCGGCGGCCAGCCGCGAGGGCGACGACGAGGCCACGCTGCGCGAGATCCTGGCGTTCGTGCGCACCCGCACCGGCCGCGACTTCACCGGCTACAAGCGCGCCACCATCGTGCGGCGCATCGCGCGGCGCATGCAGGTCAACGGCACCGACCACCTGGGCGGCTACCTCAATTTCCTGCGCACGCGGCCGGGCGAGGCGCCGGCGCTGCTGCAGGACCTGCTGATCAGCGTCACCAACTTCTTCCGCGACCCGGAGTGCTTCCAGGCGCTCGAGCCGCACCTGCGCGAACTGCTGCGCGGCAAGGCGCCCGGCGAGCCGGTGCGCGTGTGGGTGCCCGGCTGCGCGACGGGCGAGGAGGCCTACTCGATCGCCGTGATGCTGTGCGACTGCGCGCGCGAGATGGATTCGCCGCCGCACATCCAGGTGTTCGCCACCGACCTCGACGAGGAGGCGATCCGCGTCGCCCGCGATGGGCTCTATCCGCTGTCCATCGAGGCCGACGTCTCGCAGGACTGGCTGCGCCGCTACTTCAGCAAGGAGCACCGCGGCTACCGCGTGCGCCGCGAAGTGCGCGAGATGGTGCTGTTCGCCGAGCACGACCTGCTGAAGGATTCGCCGTTCTCGCGGCTCGACCTGGTGTCGTGCCGCAACCTGCTGATCTACCTGGAGCGCGACATCCAGCAGCGGGTGTTCCAGACCTTCCACTTCGCGCTGCGGCCGCAGGCGCTGCTGTTCCTGGGCGCCTCGGAAAGCTGCGAGGACGAGGGCAACCTGTTCTCCGTGGCGGACAAGAAGAACCGCATCTTCATGCAGCGACCGCTGGCCCGGCCGGTGCTGCCGGTGCCGGCCCGGTCCCACGTGCTGGGGCAGGTCATGCTGCCGCGCCGCCCGCACGAGATGTCGATCCCGGGCCGCGCGCCGGCCCCCGTGCTGGCGGGCGGGCACGAGCGCCTGACCCGATCGCTGGACGAGCGCGGCGTGTCCTGGGGTGCGCTGCACCTCCGCCTCCTGGAAACGCTGGCGCCGCCTTCCATCCTGGTGGACCGCGAACACGAGATCGTCCACCTGTCGACCAGCGCCGGGCAGTTCCTGCAGTTCTCGGGCGGCGAGCCCAGCCGCAACCTGCTGCGCACGATCCATCCGGCGCTGCGCATCGAGCTGCGCGGCGTGCTGTACCAGGCGGCGCAGTCCAACGAGGAGGCCGAGGTCCAGGTGGACGGCGTGCCGCTGCCCGACGGCTCGGCCAGCGTCACGCTGCGCGCCTGGCCGGTACGCGACGCCGGCGTGGACATGTTCATCGTGCTGCTGGAGCGCCGCGCGCAGGCGGAGTCCGAAGCCCGCCACGCCGTCGACCTGCATCCCAAGGACCCGGTGGCCACGCACCTGGACCGCGAGCTGGAACGGCTGAAGTCCGAGCTGCGCGAGACGGTGGAGCAGTACGAGGCGTCCACCGAGGAACTCAAGGCCAGCAACGAGGAGCTGCAGGCCATGAACGAGGAACTGCGGTCCGCCACCGAGGAACTGGAGACCAGCCGCGAGGAACTGCAGTCGATCAACGAGGAGCTCACCACCGTCAACCACGAGCTCAAGAGCAAGGTCGAGGAGCTGGGCCACGCCAACAGCGACATGCAGAACCTGATCGACGCCACCGCCATCGCGACGGTGTTCCTCGACCGGGACCTCTCGATCATGCGCTACACGCCCACGGCGGTGCAGCTGTTCAACCTGATCCCCTCGGACATCGGCCGCCCGCTGGCCCACCTGGCCACGCGGCTGGACTATCCGCGCCTGGCCGACGACGCCCGCCGCGTGCTGGAACGCCTGGTGCCGATCGAGCGCGAGATGGGCCTGCCCGACGGCACCTGGTTCCTGGTGCGCATGCTGCCCTACCGCACGCTGGAGGACCGCATCGCCGGCGTGGTGCTCTCGTTCATCGACATCACCGAGCGGCGCCAGGCCGACGAGGTGCGCACCTGGCTGTCGGCGGTGGTGCACGCGTCCACCGACGGCATCGTCAGCTTCGCGCTGGACCGCACCGTTCTCAGCTGGAACGCGGCCTGCGAGCGCATCTTCGGCTGGAGCGCGGCGGAGATGATCGGCCGCTCGGCGTCGGTGCTGTCGCCGGGGCCGGAGGACGAGCGCGACCAGCTGGACCTGATGCGCCGGCTGGGCGAAGGCGAAGCGCTCGACTTCGAGACCGTGCGCAAGCGCAAGGACGGCCAGGAGATCCATGTCGCCATGGCGGTGTCGCCCATCCGCGACCCCGACGGCACCGTGATCGGCGGCACGACCATCGTGCGCGACATCACCGCGAACCGGCGCGCGCAGACGGCGCTGCGCGAGAGCGAGGAGCAGTTGCGGCTGGTGGTGGAGAACGTGCGCGAGTACGCCATCTTCTCGATGGGCCTGGACCGCAAGGTGGTCAGCTGGAACATCGGCGCCCAGCGGTTGCTCGGCTACACCGAGGCGGAAGTGCTCGGGAAGCCGGCGGACATCGTCTTCACCGAGGAGGACCAGCGCGAGGGCGCGCCGGAAGCCGAGGTGCAGACCGCGCTGGCCGAGGGCCGGGCCTCGGACGACCGCGTCCACAGGCGCAAGGACGGCAGCCTGTTCTGGGCCGAGGGCGTGATGATGCTCATGCGCGACGAGGAAGGCCGCGCGATGGGCTTCGTCAAGGTGCTGCGCGACCAGACCCGCGCGCGCGAAGTCCAGCAGGCCATCGAGCGCAGCCAGGCCGAACTGAAGCAGTCGCTCGAGGAAACGCAGCAGGCTCGCCGCGCGCTCGAAGCCGCCGACGCCGCCAAGGACCGCTTCCTGGCCGTGCTGTCGCACGAGCTGCGCAATCCGCTGGCATCCATCGCCAGCGCGTCCGAACTGCTGCTGATGCCCAAGCTGCCCGACTCGGCGCGCGAGAAGGCCGCCGAAGTGGTGCAGCGCCAGGGCAAGGCGATGAAGGTGCTGCTGGACGAATTGCTCGACGTGTCGCGCCTCACGCTGGGGCGGCTCAACCTGGCCAAGCGGCCGGTGTCGGTGACGAACGTCGTGCAGCAGGCGCTGGAAACCACGCGGCCGCTGGTGCAGGCGGCGGGGCACGAGATGGTGGTCAAGCTGCCGCCCCATACCGTGGAAGTCGATGCCGATCCGCTGCGGCTGGCGCAGGTGGTCTCCAACCTGATCACCAACGCGGCGAAGTACACGCCGGAGGGCGGCCGCATCGAAGTCACGGCCGAGGTGTTCACCGACGAAGTGGTGATCCAGGTCAGCGACAACGGCATCGGCATGGAGCCCTCGCAGATCGATCGCATGTTCGACCTGTTCTCCCAGGGCGAGCGGGTCACCGGTCATTCCAACAGCGGCCTGGGCATAGGCCTCGCGCTGGCGCGCAACATCATCGAGCTGCACGGCGGCTGGATCATGGCCAGCTCGGCCGGCCCGGGCGAGGGCAGCCAGCTGCGCGTGGGTCTTCCGCTGCTGCGCGTGGGGCCGGTGGACGTCGCTTCCGAGATCGACCTCATGCAGCCGGAGCCGCTGCCACCGTCGCCCGCCATCGCGGCGGACGGCGAGCTGATCCTGGTGGCCGACGACAACGGCGATGCCGCCTGGGGCCTGGCCAAGCTGCTGGAGCTCTCGGGCTTCCGCGCCGTGCTGGCGCGCTCCGGCGAGGAGGCGCTGCAGGTCGCCGAACAGCATCGCCCGACCATCGCGCTGCTGGACATCGGCATGCCCGACCTCAGCGGCCACGACGTCGCGCGGCGCCTGCGCGGCGAGCCCTGGGGCCGCGACATGATCCTGATCGCCGCCACCGGCTGGGGCCAGGAAGCCGACATCCGCCACTCGATGCAGGCCGGCTTCGACGCGCACCTGACCAAGCCGCTGAACGTGGGCCGCATCAAGGGCCTGATCGAAGAGCTCAAGGCGCAGCGCAAGGGTTGAGGGCATGCCCCGATGAGCGCCGGCGGGGTCCGCGGCTAGCATCGGCGCATGACCTATCTGCTCGCGCTCGACCAGGGCACCTCCAGCTCCCGCAGCATCGTGTTCGACCGCCAGGGGCGCATCGTCGCCCTGGCGCAGCGGGAGCTGCCGCAGATCTATCCACAGCCGGGCTGGGTGGAACACGACCCGATGGAGATCTGGCGCGGCCAGCTGGCCACCGCGCAGGAGGCGCTGGCCAAGGCCGGCATCACCGCGCGCGACGTCGCGGCGCTGGGCATCACCAACCAGCGCGAGACGGCCGTCGTCTGGAACCGCAAGACCGGCCAGCCCATCCACCACGCCATCGTGTGGCAGGACCGGCGCGGCGAGCCGCTGTGCGCGCAACTGCGCGAGCAGGGCCATGCCCCGCTGATCCAGTCGCGCACCGGGCTCTTGATCGACTCGTACTTCTCCGGCACCAAGATCCGCTGGCTGCTGGACAACGTGCCCGGCGCGCGGCAGCAGGCCGAGCGCGGCGAACTGGCCTTCGGCACCATCGACAGCTGGCTGCTGTGGCAGCTGACGGGCGGTTCGCTGCATGCCACCGACGTCAGCAACGCCTCGCGCACCATGCTGTTCGACGTGCACCGCAACCGCTGGGATGAGGAGCTGCTCGATCTGCTGCAAGTGCCGGCTTCGCTCATGCCCAAGGTGCTGCCTTCGAGCGCTGAGTACGGCCGCAGCGTGGAATCGCTGCTGGGCGCGCCGGTGCGCATCGGCGGCGTGGCGGGCGACCAGCAGAGCGCGCTGTTCGGCCAGGCGTGCTTCCGCGAAGGCATGGCCAAGAACACCTACGGCACCGGTTGCTTCCTCTTGATGCACACCGGCTCGCGCTTCCAGAAATCGGCCAACGGATTGCTCACCACCAGCGCGGCCCAGACTTCGGCGCAGCCGCAGTACGCGATGGAAGGCAGCGTGTTCGTCGGCGGCGCGGTCGTGCAGTGGCTGCGCGACGGCCTCAAGGCCATCGAGAGCAGCGCGCAGGTGCAGGCGCTGGCCGAGAGCGTGCCCGACGCGGGCGGCGTGATGCTGGTGCCGGCGTTCACCGGCCTGGGCGCGCCGTACTGGAAGCCGGATGCGCGCGGCACGATCACCGGGCTTACGCGCGGATCGACCGTGGCCCACATCGCGCGCGCGGCGCTGGAGAGCATCGCCTACCAGAGCGCGGCGCTGCTGCAGGCCATGAGCCGCGACGCCGTGGCCGCGGGCTCGGCGCCGGTCGCGGAACTGCGCGTGGACGGCGGCGCCTGCGTCAACAACCTGCTGATGCAGTTCCAGGCCGACCTGCTGGGCATCCCGGTCGTGCGGCCGGCGATCACCGAGACCACGGCGCTGGGCGCGGCCTACCTGGCCGGGCTGTCGTGCGGCGTGTTCTCGAGCGCCGGGGAACTGGAGAAACTCTGGAAGGCCGAGCGCCGCTTCACGCCCACGCTGTCGCGCGAGCGGGCCGGCGAACTGATGCAGAACTGGGAACGCGCGGTGCGCCAGGCCACGCTGGCCTGAACCTGATCCTCGAAGGAGTCGCCATGAACAAAGCCTTGCCCCTTTGCTTCGCTCTCGCCGCCGCCTGCGCGGCTTTCGGCGCGTCGGCGCAGAACCTCAAGCCCGGCTTGTGGGAGGTGCAGCACAAGATGAAGGGCAATCCGGAGATGGAGCGCCAGATGGAGGAGGCGCGCAAGCAGATGGCCGCCATGCCGCCCGAGCAGCGCAAGCAGATGGAAGCCATGATGGCCGGCCGCGGCGTTCAGATGGGCGCGGGCGGCCAGAGCATGCGCATGTGCCTCACCAAGGAAATGGTGGAGCGCAACGAGATCCCGGCGCAGCAGGGCGACTGCAGGATGACGAACCAGCAGCGCACCGGCAACACGCTGAAGGTGAACTTCACCTGCACCAACCCGCCTTCCAGCGGCGAGAGCCAGATGACGATCAACAGTCCCGAGTCCTACGCCATGAAGACCACGGCGACTTCCAGCATCGACGGCCGGGTCGAGAAGATGTCGGTGGAAGGAACGGGCAAGTGGGTGGGCGCCGATTGCGGCGGCCTCAAGCCGATGGGGCCGGCGAAGAAGTAGCGGCCGTTCAGGCGGGCCGGGGCCGGCCGCCGAAGATGGCCGTGCCCACCCGCACCATGGTGCTGCCGGCCGCGATGGCGGCTTCGAGGTCGGCGCTCATGCCCATGGACAGCGTGTCCAGGTCCAGGCCGCCTTCGCGCAACGCCTGGAACAGGTCGGCGGCACGTTCGTGCACGGCCTTCTGCGCTTCGAAATCCTCGGCGGGTTCGGGGATCGTCATCAGCCCGCGCAGCCGCAGTCCCGGCAACCGGGCCACTTCACGCGCCAGGTCCTCGGCTTCCTCCGGGGCGACGCCCGACTTGCCCGGGCCGCCGTCGATGTTCACCTGGATGCACACGGAGAGCGGCGCGCGGCCTTCGGGCCGCTGCTCCGAGAGGCGCTGCGCGATCTTCAGGCGATCGACCGTGTGGGCCCAGTCGAAGTGCTGGGCGACCAGCCGCGTCTTGTTGCTCTGGATCGGGCCTATGCAATGCCATTCGAGCGGCAGGTCGGAGAGCAGGGCGATCTTTTCCACCGCCTCCTGGATGTAGTTCTCGCCGAACGCGCGCTGGCCGGCCTGGTGCGCCTGGCGCACCGCTTCAGGCCCGAACGTCTTGGAAACCGCCAGCAGCGTGACATCTTCCACCGGGCGTTGCGCCGCGGCACAGGCGGCGGCCATGCGCTCCCGGACGGTATGGAGGTTGTGACCGATGGTGGTCATAATCGACCAGCTTGTAATAGTTGCAGAACGTCAAGAGGGACTCGTGGATATTACCCAGCTGCTGGCATTCAGCGTGAAGAACAAGGCGTCGGACTTGCACCTGTCGGCCGGCCTGCCGCCCATGATCCGCGTGCACGGCGACGTGCGCCGCATCAACGTCGAACCGATGGACCACAAGCAGGTCCACGCCATGGTGTACGACATCATGAACGACACGCAGCGCAAGCAGTACGAGGAGTTCCTGGAGTGCGACTTCTCGTTCGAGATCGAAGGCCTGGCGCGCTTCCGCGTCAACGCCTTCAACCAGAACCGCGGCGCGGCCGCCGTGTTCCGGACGATTCCTTCCAAGATCCTCAGCCTCGAGCAGCTGAACGCGCCCAAGATCTTCGGCGACCTCGCGCTCAAGCCGCGCGGCATGGTGCTGGTGACCGGCCCCACGGGTTCGGGCAAGTCGACCACGCTGGCGGCCATGATCAACCACCTGAACGAGACCGAGTACGGCCACATCCTCACGGTGGAAGACCCGATCGAATTCGTCCACGAGTCCAAGAAGTGCCTGGTCAACCAGCGCGAGGTGGGCCCGATGACGCTGTCGTTCGCGGCGGCGCTCAAGTCCGCGCTGCGCGAAGACCCGGACTGCATCCTGGTGGGCGAAATGCGCGACCTGGAAACCATCCGCCTCGCCATGACGGCCGCGGAGACGGGCCACCTGGTGTTCGGCACGCTGCACACCTCCAGCGCCGCCAAGACCATCGACCGGATCATCGACGTGTTCCCGGCGGAGGAAAAGGAGATGGTCCGCGCGATGCTGTCCGAATCGCTGCAGGCCGTGATCTCGCAGACGCTGTGCAAGACCAAGGACGGCAGCGGCCGCGTGGCGGCGCACGAGATCATGATCGGCACCTCGGCCATCCGGAACCTGATCCGCGAAGCCAAGGTGGCGCAGATGTACTCGGCCATCCAGACCGGCAGCAGCGTCGGCATGCAGACGCTGGACCAGAACCTCACCGACCTGGTCCGCCGCAACGTCATCAGCCCCGCCGAGGCGCGCGCCAAGGCCAAGATTCCCGAGAATTTCCCGGGCTGATCGAACAAGAGGAAGGGGAACCCACATGGAAGGCGACCAGGCCAGCAAGTTCATCAACGACCTGCTCAAGCTGATGATCAGCCGCAACGGCAGCGACCTGTTCATCACCGGCGACTTCCCACCCGCGATCAAGGTGGACGGCAAGGTCACCAAGGTGTCGCCGCAGCCGCTGACCGGCCAGCACACGCTGGCGTTGGCGCGTTCGATCATGAACGACAAGCAGGCCGCGGAGTTCGAGCGCACCAAGGAGTGCAACTTCGCGATCTCGCCGCCCGGCGTCGGCCGCTTCCGCGTCAACGCCTTCGTGCAGCAGGGCAAGGTCGGCATGGTGCTGCGCGTGATCCCGCAGAACCTGCCCACCATCGACAAGCTCGGCGTGCCGCAGGTGCTCAAGGAAGTCGTGATGGCCAAGCGCGGCCTGGTGGTGCTGGTGGGCGCCACGGGCTCGGGCAAGTCGACCACGCTCGCGGCGATGATCGACTGGCGCAACGAGAACAGCTACGGCCACATCATCACCATCGAAGACCCGGTGGAGTTCGTGCACCCGCACAAGAACTGCGTGATCACGCAGCGCGAGGTGGGCCTGGACACCGACAACTGGGAATCGGCGCTGAAGAACACGCTGCGCCAGGCGCCCGACGTGATCCTGATGGGCGAGATCCGCGACCGCGAGACGATGGAGCACGCCATCGCCTTCGCCGAAACCGGCCACCTTTGCATGGCCACGCTGCACGCCAACAGCGCCAACCAGGCGCTGGACCGCATCATCAACTTCTTCCCCGAGGAGCGCCGCGCCCAGCTGCTGATGGACCTGTCGCTCAACCTGAAGTCGATGGTGTCGCAGCGCCTGGTGCCCAAGCAGGACGGCAAGGGCCGTGCGGCGATGGTGGAGATCATGCTCAACAGCCCGCTGATCAGCGACCTGATCTTCAAGGGCGAGGTCACCGAGATCAAGGAGATCATGAAGAAGAGCCGCAACCTGGGCATGCAGACCTTCGACCAGGCGCTCTTCGACGCGTACGAGAACAACGTCATCAGCTACGAAGACGCGCTGCGCAACGCCGACTCGGTGAACGACCTGCGGCTGCAGATCAAGCTCAACTCGCAGCGCGCCAAGTCGCAGGACCTGTCGTCCGGCACGGAGCACCTGGCGATCGTCTGAACGCCTCGGCTTCAAGCCTTCGCACGACGCCCGCTCGCAGCGGGCGTTTTTCATGCCGCTCCTAGAATCCGGCCTTCGATCAACGAAGGACGACCGCATGCCGAGCACCAATCCCAAGACCTACGACTCCACTCCCGCGCGCAAGGTGGCCTTCCTGGGCCTGGGCGTGATGGGCTTCCCGATGGCGGGCCATCTCGCGCTCGCGGGGCACGACGTCACGGTCTACAACCGCAGCGCCGCCAAGGCCAGGGCCTGGACCGAAGAGTTCAAGGGACGCGCCGCGCCGACGCCGCGCGAAGCGGTGGCGGGCTGCGACCTGGTGTTCTGCTGCGTCGGCAACGACGAAGACCTGCGCAGCGTGGTGCTGGGCGACAACGGCGCGCTGGCGGGCATGAAGGCCGGCGCGATCCTGGTGGACCACACCACGGCGTCGGCCAACGTCGCTCGCGAACTGTCGGCCGTGGCCAAGGGCAAGGGCCTGCAATTCGTGGACGCGCCGGTGTCCGGTGGCCAGGCGGGCGCCCAGAACGGCCTGCTCACCGTGATGTGCGGAGGCGAAAGCGCGGCGTTCGACGCGGCCAGGCCGGTGGCGATGGCGTTCTCGCGCGCCTTCACCCTGCTGGGCGCCAGCGGCGCGGGCCAGCTGGCCAAGATGGTCAACCAGATCTGCATCGCGGGGCTGGTGCAGGGCCTGTCGGAAGGCATCGCCTTCGGCATGCGCGCGGGCCTGGACATGGAGCAGGTGCTCGAGGTCATCGGCAAGGGCGCGGCCCAGAGCTGGCAGATGGACAACCGGGGCAAGACCATGATCGCCGGCAAGTTCGACTTCGGCTTCGCGGTCGACTGGATGCGCAAGGACCTGGGCATCGCGCTCGAGGAAGCCAAGAGCAACGGCGCGCGGCTGCCGGTGACGGCGCTGGTGGACCAGTTCTACGCGGACGTGCAGGAGCAGGGCGGCAGCCGCTGGGACACGTCGTCGCTGATCAAGCGCATCAAGTAAGCGCGGACGGAAAACAAGAAGGGGCCGCGTCGCGGCCCCTTTGTCTTGCGCGGCGCGTTCTCAGCGCGGCTGCTGCGGCGCGATGCGGCGCAGGTCTTCCTCGCTGATCATCTCGAACACGCGCACGACGCGCTGCACGCCGCCGACGCCGCGCGCGATGGCGGTGGCGCGGTCGGCTTCGCGCTGGGTCACCAGGCCCATGAGGTAGGTGGTGCCGCGCTCGGTCACGACGCGGAAGGCGCTGGCGGTCAGCAGCTTGTCGTCGACCAGGGAGGCCCTCACCTTGCCGGTGGTCAGCGTGTCGGCCGAGCGCTGCGTGAGCGACGAATTGCCCATCACGGCCAGGTCGTTGACGATGCCCTTGACGTTCTCCACGCGCGAGACCGCCTGTTCGGCGTTCTGCTTGTCGGCCTCGCTCGCCACTTCACCGGTCAGCAGCACCTGGCGGTTGTAGCTGTTCACGTTGATGTGGCCGCGCTCGCCGACCGTCTCGCGCAGGCGAGCGGCGGCGCGCAGCTCGATGCCTTCGTCTTCCAGCTGCGCACCGGACGTGCGGCGGTCGATCGCCACCATCGTGCCGACGGCGGCGCCGCCGAGCACCAGCGGTGCGCAGGCGGAGAGCGTGCCGGCCAGGGCGAGGACGGACAGCGAAACGAAGGCGAAGCGATGAAGGCGGATCGTCATGCGGTGGGTTCCTGGTCTCCGAGCAGTTGGGCATCCACGCCGTCGCAGAGGCAGTGGATGGCGAGGATGTGCACTTCCTGGATGCGGGCGGTGCGCTCGTGCGGCACGCAGATGTGCACGTCGGTCTCGCGCAGCATCGCGCCGATCTTGCCGCCGCCGCGGCCGGTGAGGGCGATGACGGTCATCTCGCGCTCGTGCGCCGCTTCGATGGCCGCGATCACGTTGGCGGAGTTGCCGCTGGTGGACAGCGCCAGCAGCACGTCGCCGGCCTGACCGAGCGCGCGCACCTGCTTGGAGAACACGCGGTTGAAGTCGTAGTCGTTGGCGATGGCCGTGAGGATGGAGCTGTCGGTGGTGAGCGCGATGGCCGCCAGTTCGGGGCGCTCGCGCTCGAATCGGCCGACGAATTCGGCCGAGAAGTGCTGCGCGTCGGCGGCCGAGCCGCCGTTGCCGCAGGCCAGCACCTTGCCGCCGCTGGTGACGCAAGCCATCACCGCCTGCACGGCGGCCGCGATGGGCTTGCTCAGCGTCTGCGCCGCCTGGTATTTCAGGTCGGCGCTCTCGATGAAATGTTGCTGGATACGCTGTTCGAGCATGGGCGGGGATGATACCTGCTGGGTTTTTGCAACTCGTCGTTACGAGGCGTCGAAGGCCGCGCGCAGCCACGTGATGCGCCCGTCTTCCACCGCCACGACATCGAACCGGCACGGCGGCACCGCACCCCGCAACCGCAGCAGGAAATGCCGCGCCGCGAACACGATGCGCCGCTGCTTGACCCAGCCTACGCTCGCGGCCGCGCCGCCGAAGTCGGCGCGCGATCGCCGCCGTACTTCCACGAACACCAGCGTCGTGCCGTCGCGCATCACCAGGTCGATCTCGCCGCCGCCGCGGCCCGGCGTCCGATAATTGCGCGCGACCAGCCGCAGGCCGGCGTCCAGCAGGTGCGCGAGCGCCCGGTCCTCGGCCGCATCGCCCGCGGCCTTCCTGAACTTCCCTGGAGTCCCCATTGCCTGCCAGCGCCTCCTCTTTCGCCACCGCGCTGAATGCCGCCCGCGAGGCCGCGGGCGCGCAGGATTATCCGAAGGGCGCGCTCTATGTAGTGGCCACTCCCATCGGCAACCTGGCGGATGTCAGCCTGCGCGCTTTGCACGTGCTGGGCCTGGTGGACCGCATCGCGTGCGAGGACACGCGGCACACGCAGCAGCTGCTGCGCGCCTACGGCATCGACCGCACGGGCGACCGCCTGCTGGCCTTGCACCAGCACAACGAAGCCGAGGCGGCGCAGAAGGTGATCGAGGGGCTCGCCGCGGGCGAACGCGTCGCCTACGCCAGCGATGCGGGCACGCCGGCGGTGAGCGATCCCGGCGCGCGATTGGCGGCGGCGGTGCAGGCGGCGGGCCATCGCGTCGTGCCCTTGCCGGGCGCGAGCAGCATCACCGCGCTGCTCAGCGCGGCGGGCAGCGTGGGCGAGGGCGGCTTCGTGTTCGCGGGATTCCTGCCGGCCAAGAGCGGCGAGCGGGATGCGGCCGTGCAGGCGCTGTCGGCCGAGCCGCGCGCGGTGGTGCTGCTCGAGGCGCCGCATCGCATCGCCGCACTGGCCGGCGCGCTCGCGATCCTTGGCGACCGACCGGTCACGATCGGCCGCGAGCTCACCAAGCAGTTCGAGGAGATCGCGACCGTCCCGTGCTCCGGGTTCGCCGCCTGGCTGGCCGCGGACCCGCAGCGCTCGCGCGGCGAGTTCGCGCTGGTGCTGCATGGCGTCGCGCAAGCGGCGGCCGGCGATGACGGCGAACGGGTGCTGCGGCTGCTGCTCGCCGAACTGCCGGTGAAAACGGCGGTGAAGCTGGCGGCGGAAATCACCGGCGCGCCGCGCAACGCGCTCTACGACCAGGCGCTCAAGCTCAAGGGTGCCCAGGCGGACTGACGTCGACGTTCAGATCGCCAACGGATCCACATCCACCGCCCAGCGGATCAACCCCTTCACCCGCTGCTCCTGCAGCACCGGCTGCCAGCCCGCCAGGAACCGCTGCAGCGCCGGCCGCGAGGCGGCTTCCACCACCATCTGCGCGCGCTCCACGTTGGCCACGCGTTGCACCGCCATCGGCACCGGCGGGAAGACCGTCACGTGCGGCGCCTCGGGAAGCGACTGCGCGGCTTCGGCGGCCGCGCGCAGGAACTCCTGCGCCACATCCTGCGTGCGCGCGTCCGCCCGCACCAGCGCCTGGTAGGAGAACGGCGGCATCGCCGCGGCTTCGCGCTCGCCCAGCTGCTGGCGCGCGAACGCCGGGTAGTCGTGCTTGCGCAGCGCGGCGAACAGCGGGTGCTCGGGCACGAAGGTCTGCACCCACATCTGGCTGTGGCCCGCGCGGCTGGCGTCGCGGCCCGCGCGGCCGGCCGCCTGCATCAGCAGCGCGAACAGCCGCTCCGGCGCGCGGAAATCACTGGAGAACAGCGCCGAGTCGGCGTTGAGCGCCGCCACCAGCGTGATGCGGCGGAAGTCGTGGCCCTTGGTGACCATCTGCGTGCCCACCAGCACGTCCACCGCGCCCGAATGCACCTCGGAGAGCTGCTCCTGCAGCGCGCCCTTGGCCCGCGTGGTGTCGGCGTCCATGCGCGCGATGCGCACCGGCTGGCCGTCGGGCCGCGTGATGCCGGCGAAGAGCTCGGACAGGTGCTCCTCCAGCCGCTCGGTGCCGCGGCCGACCGGCGCGATGTCCAGGTTGCCGCACAGCGGGCAGGCGCGCGGCACCCGCTCGGTGAAGCCGCAGTGGTGGCAGCGCAGCGTGCGGTCGATCTTGTGGAAGACGCGGTAGGCGCTGCAGTGCGGGCACTCGCTCTTCCAGTCGCAGGCGGTGCAGGCCAGCACCGGCGCGTAGCCGCGGCGGTTGAGGAACAGCAGCGACTGCTCGCCGCGCGCGATGCGTTCCTGGATCGCCAGCAGCAGCTGCGGCGAGACCACCGCGCCCTTGGGCTGGTGGTTCATGTCCACCAGCCGCACCTCGGGCAGCCGGCCCTGGCCCACGCGCGACGGCATCGCCAGCCGCAGGTAGCGACCCTTCTCGCCGGCGTGCCAGCTTTCCAGCGAAGGCGTGGCCGAGCCCAGGACCACCTTGGCGCCTTCCAGCTTGCCGCGGTACAGCGCCAGGTCGCGCGCGGAATAGCGGGCGCCTTCCTGCTGCTTGTAGCTGGGGTCGTGTTCCTCGTCGACCACGATCAGCGCCAGCTTCGGCATCGAGGCGAACACCGCCATGCGCGTGCCCAGCACGATGCGCGCCGCGCCGGTGTGGGCCGCCAGCCACGCCTTCAGCCGCTGCGGGTTCGTCATGCCGCTGTGCAGCGACACCACGGCGCCGGCGCCGAACCGCTCGACGAAGCGCGCCTGCAACTGCGGCGTGAGATTGATCTCCGGCACCATCACCAGCGCCTGCGCGGCCGGGTCCGCGGCCAGCGCGTCGGCCACCGCGCGCAGGTAGACCTCGGTCTTGCCGCTGCCCGTGGCACCGAACAGCAGGAAGGGCCCGGGCTGCGACCGCAGCTGTTCCAGCGCCACCGCCTGCTCGTCCGTGAGCGGCGGCGGGGCCTCCGGGGCGTCGCCCGCGTCCTTGCCGGCCGACCGGCGCAGCCGCCGCTGCCATTGCTCGGGACTGAGTTCGCGCAGCTGCGGCGGAACGGCGGCCAGCGCCACCTCGCCCACGCCACGCTGGTAGTAACCGGCCGCGAACGCCACCAGCCGGCGCCAGGCGTCGTCGAGCGGCGGCAATCCTTCCAGCACGCCAGCGACCGGTTTCTCGCCGCCGGGCGGCACCGGCTCGTCCGAAGCGTCGCCCCACACAATGCCCAGGACTTCTCTTTTGCCCAGAGGCACGCGCACCAGGGTTCCGGCCGCAAGCGGGAGCTCACTTCCGTACGTGAGCGAGGCGGCGATCGAGCTGTGGGCCGGCGTCGGGACCACCACGGCCAGGCGATGCGGCCAGGAACTCATCTTTACTGACGACTCCTCAACTCCGCCTGCAAAACGTAACCCAAGTGATTGATTTCCAAGCGTTTTGATACTGTCCAGAGTTTCTGTGGATAACTTTGTTGATAGAGCGTCGCAGTCCGTCCACAGCCCCCGGAAAATCAAGGGTTTGGCTGCGCTGCCTCGAAAAAGGGCAGTTTCGCGATCCTAATGAAATCAACAACTTAGCGCAGCTACAGGTTTGGTAGCAACAAACCCGCTGGAGGCGCACCCTCGTTGCGCCGCAACACGGGTTTTGTGCATAAGTCAAGCATCAGGACCGGCCCGGCCGGTGCGTCCACTGGGGTATTTCCTGATGCCTGGCGCTCAGAACGTGACCTGTCGCGCGGAGTGGCGGTGAACGGCCTCCACCAGCACCTGCACATGCTCCGGCGGCGTGTGCTGGCTGATGCCGTGGCCCAGGTTGAAGATCTGCGTGGGCCCGGTGCCCGCACCCGTGTGCGGGGCGCCGAAGCTTTGCAGCGCCGCGCGCACCTGTTCCTCGATGCGCTCCGGCGGCGCGAACAGCACGTTGGGGTCCAGGTTGCCCTGCAGCGCCTTGCGGTCGCCCACCTGCTCGCGGGCGCGGCCCAGGTTCACCGTCCAGTCCACGCCCAGCACGTCGCAGTCGAGGCCCGCCATCTCCGGCAGCCAGAGCCCGCCGCCCTTGGTGAAGACGATGCGGGGGATGACCTGCCCTTCGTGTTCGCGCTTGAGCTGCGACAGCACGCGTTTCGTGGCGGCCAGGCTGAATTCCTGGAACGCGCCGTCGGCCAGCACGCCGCCCCAGCTGTCGAAGACCATCACGGCCTGCGCGCCGGCCTCGATCTGCGCATTGAGGTAGGCCGCCACCGCGTCGGCGTTGATGCGCAGCATGTGCTGCATCAGGTCCGGCCGCGAATACAGCATGGACTTCACCAGCCGGTAGTCGTCCGACCCCTGGCCTTCCACCATGTAGCAGGCCAGCGTCCAGGGGCTGCCGGAAAAACCGATCAGGGGCACCCGCCCGTCGAGCGCGCGGCGGATCGAGGTGACCGCGTCGAACACGTAGCGCAGCTTCTCCATGTCGGGCACGGCCAGCTTGCGCACGGCCGCCTCGTCGCGCACCGGCGAGGCGAAGCGCGGGCCTTCGCCCGTCGCGAACGACAGGCCCAGGCCCATGGCGTCGGGCACGGTCAGGATGTCGGAAAAGAGGATGGCCGCGTCCAGCGCGTAGCGCTCCAGCGGCTGCAGCGTCACTTCGGTGGCCAGGTCGGGATTCGTCGCCAGGCCCATGAAGCTGCCGGCGCGCTCGCGGCTGGCGCGGTACTCGGGCAGGTAGCGGCCCGCCTGGCGCATCAGCCACACCGGCGTGTACGGCGTGGCCAGGCGGCGGCAGGCGCGCAGGAAGGTGTCGTTCTTCAGGGGAGCGAAAGGCATCACGCGATTGTCGCAGGGCCGCTCCTATGATCCGGGCCCATGGACGCGCGCTTCGAACAGGCCAAGACCTTCTTCCTCGAGGGCCTCGCGCACTACCGCGCGGGCCGTTACGAGGCGGCCGAGCGCGACTTCAGCGCGTCGCTGGCGCTGGTGCCCGGCCGTCCCTCCACGCTCACCAACCTGGGCGCCACCCGCCTGAAACTCGGCCGCGTCGACCAAGCCACGTCGCTGCTTCAGGAGGCGCTGCGCCGGGAGCCCGACAACGCCGAGGCCCTGGGCCACCTGGCGGCCGCGCTGGCCGAAGCGGGCCAGCACGAGAGCGCGCTGGCCGCCGTCACCCGGGCCGTGGACCTGTCGCCGGCCAACGGCGCCGCCTGGAGCCTGCGCGGCACGCTGGCGCGCGAGCTCGGCCGCCGCGAGGAGGCCGCGGCCGCGTACCGCCAGGCGCTGGCGCACGGTGCCGACGCGCAGCTGACGGCCTACTACCTGGCTGGCGTGGCGAACGAAAGCGCGACGCCCGCCGCGCCGCCGCGCCAGTACGTCGAGCAGCTGTTCGACGCCTATGCGCAGGACTTCGACGTGCACCTGGCCGGCCGCCTGCAGTACCGCGCGCCGCAGATCCTGGTGGAAGGGCTGGACACGCCGCGCTTCCATTCCGCGCTCGACCTGGGCTGCGGCACCGGCCTGTGCGGCCCGCTGCTGCGGCCGCGCGCCGATCGGCTGGAAGGCGTGGACCTGTCGGCCGCCATGGTCGAGCGCGCGCGCGAAAGCGGTTTCTACGACGCGGTCGCGCAAGCCGACATCGCCGAGTTCCTGGAGACCACGCCGCGCCGCCACGACCTGCTGGTCGCGGCGGATGTGTTCATTTATGTGGGCGCGCTGGAGCGCGTGTTCGACGGTGCCGCGCGGGTGCTCGAGCCGGGCGGCGCATTCTGTTTCTCGCTCGAGGCCGCGGATGAGCACGAGAGCTTCGCGCTGCGGATGAGCCTTCGCTACGCGCATTCGGAGCGTTACATCCGGACGCTCGCAGCCCAACGCGGTTTCGAACTACAGGCCACGGCCCGGCATCCTTTGAGGATCGACCAGGGGCAGCCCGTGGCGGGACTGTTCGCCTGGCTGCGCAAGGCCGGCTCGCCCGCCTGAGGCCCTGGTCGCGGCGCCGGAAAAATCCGGCGCGCCCCCGCAACCGCAACCGGTGGAGGTCTCGCCGACATATGAGCCACGTCGCATGGGAAGCCGAGGTGCAGGCCCGCGCGGAACATCCGCGCACGCCCTGCGCTCGTGATTTCGACCAGCGGTTCCAGGGCTGGCCCCAGGCCGAGGCGCAGGCGCCCGGCTGCGTCAACCTGCTGGGCGAGCACACCGACGACAACGACGGCTTCGTGCTGCCCGTCGCGCTGCCGCAGTGCACGCGGGTCGCGATGCGGCGCAACGGCCGCAGCACGTTCCGCCTGCACGCGGCCGAGCTGGGCCGCACGGTGGAGTTCACGCTGGAGGAACGGCCGGCCGAGCACTTCGCCGACTACGTGTACGGGTGCCTGCGGCTGGCGCGCGAAGAGGGCGCGGAGGTGCCGCCGCTGGACATCCACGTCGCCTCCGACGTTCCGATGGGCGTGGGCCTGGCGTCCAGCGCCGCGCTGGAAGTGGCCACGCTGCGGTGCCTGCGCGAGTTGCTCGCCCTGGACCTGGACGACGTTCGCATCGCGCAGCTGGCGCAGCAGGTCGAACTGCAGGATGCCGGCGTGCGCTGCGGCATCGTCGACCAGCTGGCGTCCAGCCTGGCCGCCACCGACCAGGCGCTGCTGCTGGACACGCGTTCGCTGCAGGGCCGCAAGGTCCCGCTGCCGGCGGGCACCGCGGTGCTGGTGCTCGATACGGCGGACGCCGCGTCGACGCACCGCCCCAACGGCGTCTGCCACCAGCGCCGCGCCGAATGCGAGGAGGCCGCGCGGCTGCTCGGCGTGCGGTCGCTGCGCGACGTCGAGCACCTGGAGCCGATCGAGTCGCTGCCCGATCCGCTGCGGCGCCGGGCGCGCCACGTCTTCACCGAGAACGCCCGCGTGCTGCGCGCGAGCTCCGTCGCCGACGCGCAGGGGCTGGGCGAGCTGATGAACGCCTCGCACGCGAGCCAGCGCGACGACTACGAGATCACGACGCCGGAGGCGGACGGGATGGTCGAACTGCTGCAGCAGCAACCCGGCGTGTACGGCGCGCGCCTGACCGGCGGCGGCCCGGGCGGCGCCTGCGTCGCCCTGTGCGATGCGCAGGCCGTGCAGCAGGTCGCGCGGGAAGTGCTGGCGCTGTACCGGCGCCGCCGGCAGCATGCGCGGCTGCTGGTGCCGAGCGCGCCGTGAAGGACCGTTGATGATGGAACACGACGAAGACAAGCGGATCGGGCGACTCGTGCGGTTCGCCTTCGGCCTGGCGGCGATCGCGTCGGCGGGCGGAGCGCTGGCGCAGGTGACGCCCGTGGAGCCGTTCGGCGGCCGGCCGTTCGGCTCCGACCCGTCGGCGCCGGCGCCGGCGCCGCAGCAGCGCGCCGCGCAGCAGCAGCCGATGGTGGTGCAGCCCGGCACCGCGCCAGTGCTGGTGCAGCCCAATGGCACGCCGGTGGTCGTGCAACCGCCGCAGGTGCAGCAGCAGGCCGTCCAGGCGCCGCCGCCACCCGCCCCCGCACCGGTGCAGGCGCAGCAGCAACAGGGCATGGCCGGGCCGAACGGCCGTCCCTCTTCTTCGGTCAACCCGCGGCAGCAACCGCAGCAGCACGACGGCGACCGCGACATCGCCGCGCCGCCGATCGTGAACCCGCCTTCGACGGCGGGCGCGCCGGCGCCGGTGGCGCCGCCCTTCAGCGCCAATCGCTCTCCCGCGCTCGGCACCGCCGGCGCCGCGGCCGCCTCGCCGGCCCAGCAGGCCGTGCGCGGCCTGCCCGCCGACGCGCCGAAGCTGGTGATCAGCGGCTCGGTCTTCTCGCCCGATGCGGCCCGCCGCATGCTCATCGTCAACGGCCAGGTGTTCCGCGAAGGCGCGGACCTGGGCTCGGGCGTGGTGCTGCAGGAAGTGCGCCCGGACAGCGCGGTGCTCGGTTACAAGGGCGGCCGCTACAACGTCTACTTCTGAGCGGCGCGCTTCCTGCCGAAGCGCCACACGCGCCACACGTAGGCGCCGACCATGAACGCGACGACGCCGCGCGTGATCCACTCGATCGCGTCCTTGGCCTCCTCGTAGCGCGACTGCAGCAGGTAGCCCAGGCCGAGCAGCAGCGAACTCCAGCAGAAGGTGCCGACCAGCGACCAGAGCAGGAAGCTCGGCAACGGCATGCGGCCGACACCCGCGGGCATCGAGATCACGCTGCGGACCGCCGGCACCAGGCGGCCGAAGCCCACCGACGCCGGCCCGTGGCGCCTGAACCAGTGCTGCGCCCCGTCGATGTCCTGGGGCTCCAGGGTGAGCAGCCGGCCGTGCCGCTGCGCGAACCGCTGCAGGCCGCCGTGGCCCAGCTTGCGTCCGGCCCAGTACCAGGGCAGCGCGCCGAGCAGCGAACCCACCACCGCCGCCAGCAGCACGCCGGCCGGATCCAGCTTGCCCGTGGCCGCCACGTAGCCCGCGAACGGCAGCACCAGCTCCGAGGGGATCGGCGGGAACACGTTCTCCAGCAGCATCAGCAGGGCGATGCCGACGTAGCCGCTGCCTTCGATGAAGGCGATGATCCAGTCGGTCATCACGTCGTGCCCGCGCCGCTCAGGCCACCGCCTTGCGCAGCGCCTGGTCCACGTCCCACAGGATGTCGTCGCGCTCCTCGATGCCGACCGAGAGGCGGATCATGTCGGCGCTCACGCCGGCCTTCTCCAGCTGCGACTCGTCCAGCTGGCGGTGCGTGGTGGAAGCCGGATGGATCACCAGCGTCTTGGCGTCGCCGATGTTGGCCAGGTGGCTGGCGAATTCGCAGGCGTCGATGAAGCGCTCGCCCGCGCGCGCCGGGTCCGGCGCCTTGATGCCGAAGGTGAGGATGCCCGAGCAGCCCGGCGTGCCGTCGATCGCGCGGAACTGCTTCTTCGCCAGCGCGTGGTCGGACGAGGACGCCAGGCCCGGGTAGTTGACCCAGCCCACCAGCGGATGCTCCGCGAGGAACTGCGCCACGGCCAGCGCGTTGCGGCAGTGCGCCTGCATGCGCAGGTGCAGCGTCTCTATGCCCTGCAGGATCAGCCACGCGTTCAGCGGCGAGAGCGAGCCGCCGAAGGTGCGGTTCACCTCCATGCGCGCCTTCATCGTGTAGCCGAAGTCGCCGAACGTCTCGTAGAACTTCACGCCGTGGTAGGCCTGGCTGGGCTCCAGCATCTCGGGGAACTTGTCGCGCGACAGCGGCGAGCCCCAGTCGAACCTGCCCGACTCCACCACCACGCCCGCCATCGTCGTCCCGTGGCCGCCCAGGTACTTGGTGGCGCTGTGCACCACGATGTCGGCGCCGAAGTCGAACGGGTTGCACAGGTAGGGGCTGGCGACGGTGTTGTCGATCACCAGCGGCAGGCCGTGCTCGTGCGCGATCTTCGCCACCGGCTCGATGTCGGACACGTTCACGCGCGGATTGCCCAGCGTCTCGCCGTAGATCGCGCGCGTGTTCGGCCGGATCGCCTTGCGGAAGTTGTCGGGGTCGTTGGGATCGACGAACGTGGTCTCGATGCCCAGGCGCGAGAAGCCCACGCCCAGCTGCCCCACCGTGCCGCCGTACAGCGTGGACGAGGCCACGATGTGGTCGCCGGCCTTCAGGATGGCCAGCAGCGCCGTCATCTGCGCCGCCATGCCCGTCGCGCAGGCCAGCGCCGCGCGGCCGCCTTCCAGCGACGCCACGCGCTCCTCCAGCACCGCGACGGTCGGGTTGCTGATGCGGCTGTAGACGTTGCCGAAGGTCTGCAGGTTGAACAGGCTGGCCGCGTGCTCGGCCGAATCGAAGACGAAGCTGGTGGTCTGGTGGATCGGCGTGGCGCGCGCGCCGGTCACCGGGTCGGGGATGGCGCCGGCATGCACGGCGCGCGTGGCGAATCCGAACTCTCGGTCCTGGGCCATTTGTTCTCTCGGGAAAGGAAGTTCAGTAGGGAAGCTGCTGCGGCCGGCGCGAGGAGATCACGCGCGTGTTCACGCCGGCCCAGTTGAGGCCGCCGAACAGGCGCGCGTGCTCGATCTTCACGCAGCGGTCCATCACCACTTCCAGGCCCGCATCGCGCGCCTGCGCGGCCGCGGCTTCGTTGACGACGCCCAGCTGCATCCACAGGCATTTCGCGCCGATGGCGATGGCTTCCTGCGCGATCGGCGGGATGTCCTCGCTGCGGCGGAAGCAGTCGACCATGTCGATGCCCACGCCCTGGGCGCGAAGCGCCTGCGCCGCGACCGTGACGCTCGGATAGCAGCGCTCGCCCAGGATCTCCTGCGCGAGCGGATTCACCGGCACGATGCGATAGCCGTGCGCCTGCATGTACTTGGCCGCGAAGAAGCTCGGCCGATGCCATTGCGGCGACAGGCCCACCACGGCGATGGTGCGGCAGGTGCCCAGGATGCGCCGCAATTGGGAGATCGAGCTCATGCGCGCCAGTTTACGCAAGGCGCGCGACCGCGAAACGCGAAGCCGTCCTACCTTCTCAGCCGCTGGCTCAGCCTAAGGTGCCCCTCGATGGGTTCGAAACACGAGATGCAACTGATCCGCAGGCGCACGCTGGTCCAGCTGGCGGCCCTTGGCGCGATCCCCACGCTGCCGGGCTGCCTGTGGGGCGACGGCGCGCGCGCCGCCCAGCCGGGCTTCACGATCGGCACCAACCTGTCGGGCATGGAATGGCCCAAGCCCGGCATCCGCAAGGGCGGCAGCACCGCGCCCAACATCCACTTCACCGCGCCGCGCAAGGCGGAGATCGCCTGGCTGGCCGAGCAGGGCTTCCGCAGGAACCGGCTGCCGATCCTGTGGGAGATGCTGCAGCCGGTGCTGCACGACGCGAAGCCGAACGCGCAGGCGCGCCAGCTCGTCGGCGAGCCCGGCGAGTTCCACGCGCAGTACGCGCAGCTGATCACCGACGTGCTGGACGCGCACGCGGCCGCGGGCAGCAAGGTCATCATCGACCTGCACAACTACTGCCGTTATCGCGACTTCCGTTACTCGCCCGACGGCGGCGTGCCGGGGCTGAAACCCGGCCAGACGCCGCGGCACCGCGCCTACACGGAAGAGCCTTCCGGCGTGCAGGAACGCATCTTCTCGCTCGCGCCGAACGCCACGCTTACGCAGGCGCACTTCACCGATTTCTGGACGCGCGCCGCGAACCGCTGGAAGGACCATGCCGGCCTGGCGGGCTACGGCCTGATGAACGAGCCCCACGACCTGCCGCGGCCCGGGCAGCTGGAGGAAAGCCAGGGCGGCGGCGAGGACCTGGCGATCTGGCCGGCCTATGCGCGCGCGGCGGTGGAGGCGATCCGCAAGGTCGATGCGCGCACGCCGATCTACGTGGCGGGCAACGAGTGGAGCTCGGCCATGTCGATGGCCGGGCGCAACCCGGGCTTTCCGCTCAACGGCGAGAACCTGGTGTACGAGGTGCACCTGTACCTGGACGCGGCGAGCAACGGCCACGCGTTCGACTTCGACAGCGAGGTCGGCAAGGGGTTCAGCGCCGGCCAGGGCCGCCGCGCGATCAACGAGGAAACGGGCGTCAAGCGGCTGGCGGGGGCGGCGAACTGGGCGCGCGAGCACAAGCTGAAGCTGGCGCTCACCGAGATCGGCATGCCGCTGGACGACCCGCGCTGGCAGGAGATGTTCCAGCGCACCATGGCCTACGCCGCGCACGAGGGCATCGAGGCCTACAGCTGGATGGGCGGCAGCCACTGGCCGGTGCGCAACTACCCGATCCACCACGTGCCGGGCTGGCACCAGCACCGCACGCTGGAGCCCGCGGTGGCGGGCCCGATGCAGCAGGCCGCGAACGTCGCCAAGGTCGCGCTGTACGACGACGGCGCCGGCTGGGCGCCCGCGGGCCGCGAGGTCGCGATCACCGTGTACGCGCGTGGCTGGCTGGCGCAGCCGCTCACGCTGCAGGTCGCGGCGGAGGGCGGCGGCAAGTTGAGCAAGTCCACGCTCACGATCCCCGCGGGCGCGAACGGATCGGACAGCTACACCTTCCGGCCGGAAGGCGATCGCGTCGCGACGATCCGCTACAGCGCGGCCGCCGGCGTGCAGGTGCCGCCCGAGCGCAAGGTGTACGCGCTCGCCGATCCCGTCGCGGCCGCGGGCCGCAGCCTGGGCGACGCGGCGCACGCCCTGCTGGCGCGCCATGCCGCCGCCAAGTGGGAGATGGCGCACGGCTACACCGACTACGTGCGCGGCGCGCCCTCGCAGGACGGCCAGCCGGTGCGCGCGGTCGCCGACACCGGCTTCGGCTCCAGCGTGGGCAACGCGATGGAGATGGTGTGCTTCCTCGACGACGACACGGCGGCGAGCGGGCCGATGAAGCCGCCGGTGCTGCGCGTGGTCGAGGGGCGCAAGGCGATCGACCTGTCCGGGCCGGGCGCCTGGGGCCTGTGGTGCAAGAAGCGCGCGCCTGAGCCCGGCGTGCAGCCGCGCCCACGCAACCGCGTGCCCTACGACCTGCACGACGACCACTTCGCCATGGCCGTGATCGCGCTGCCCGATGCCAATGCCACCGGCGCGGTGTTCCAGGCCTCGCGCGCGGAGCAGCGGTCGTTCAGCGAGATCGTGCTGGACCAGGGAAGGCCGCAGGCGCGCTGGAGCGATGGTCGTGGCCAGCCGGTGGTGGTGACATCGTCGGAGCGCCTCGCCACACGGGCGCCGGCGGTGATCACGCTGGCGAGTGCGGGCGGGCTGCAGGTGCTGCGCGTGAACGGGCGCGTGGCCGGTGAGACGCGTTCACGCCTGCCGCAGGCGGTGTTCGACCAGCTGCTGATCGGCTGGGGATTCGTGGACCACTACCCGCGCGACAGCTTCAAGGGGCTGCTGTTCGGCGCCATCGCCGGGAAAGGCCGGCCGTCGGAGCCGGAGCTGGAGGTGCTGGAGCGCTACCTGCTGTCGCTGGCGACGGACGGCGGCCGTAACTAGAGCGGCGCCGGCCGGCTGTACCGCTCGCGCGAGCGTCGCAGGTACTCGTCGCGTTGCCGCCGATGCAGGCGGTGCGCGGCCAGCCGCTCGCCGAGCTTGCGCTGCAGCACGGCCAGGCCGCCGCCGGCTTTCGGGAAGTCCTCGGCCAGCACGTCCGGCACCAGCACCGCTTCGCCGCCGTCCAGGTCCAGCTCGATGCGGCAGGGCGTGCCCAGTTCGCGCACCGCGCGGGCGATCGCTTCCTGGCGGTTGCAATCGGGCAGCAGCAGCGTGAACTGCGATGCGCCGGTGCGCGCGGCCAGGCCCTGCTCGCCGGCGACGCGTTGCAGTTCCTGCGCCACCTGCCGCACCGCGTCGCGCCGCGCATGGTCGCCGTACAGCTCGCTGAGCTCCTGCAGGTCCTCGAAGTCGAACAGCAGCACCGCGGCATCGCGCCGCGATCCGCGCTGCAGGCGGTTGCCGGCGGCCAGCAGGCTGTAGCGGTCCAGCAGGCCGGGCGTGGCGACGCGCAGCCGCGAAAGGCGCGTCAGCACGCGCGAGAGCGCGCGTCGCCAGCTTTGCGGCCTGCGCCGCGGCAATAGGTCGGAGTCGGCCCGTGGCAAGGCCGCCGTGTCGTGCATGAAAAGAATCGCTCCCTGGGCCGCACCCGCCGGTGTGTCCGGCGGTGTGGGAAAGGCCGGGATTCTCGGCCTGCGTGCGCCGCCGGCCTTAGGGCAATCGGAACGACGGCGGGGATAGTTGCGCCGCTGTGGCGCGCGGGCCTCGCGAGGCCGTGCGTCTTTCGCACGGCCGTTGTTCAGGCGCCGCTCTTGTACTTGACCGAGCAGCCGTACGGGCGCGTGGTGGCGGCCGTGATCGGCTTGCCGGCCAGCGCCTCGGAGAGGCCCTGCTTCACGTAGTTGGTGGCGCGCTGGATGTCGGCGGGATTGCTCGACGGGATGCTGTCGATGCCGCCCGCGTACACCAGGCGTCCCTGCGGATCGACGATGTACATGTGCGGCGTGGTGCGCGCGCCGAAAGCGCGGCCGGTGGTGCCTTCCTCATCCAGCAGCACGTGGGTGGGCGCCGACTTGCGCTCCTTCTGCCAGGCCACCAGCTTCGCGGGCTCCATGTACTCGTAGCTGCCCTTCTCGGTGGAGTTGATCGACAGCCAGACCACGCCCTTGCCCACCGCGTCGCGCTGGGTGGCGGGCATGTTGCCGCTGTCGTAATGCTTGCGCACGTAGGGGCAGCCGGGGTTGGTCCACTCCAGCACCACGTGCCTGCCGCGGAAGTCCGACAGCTTCACCGCCTTGCCGTCGGCGTCCTTCAGCGTGAAATCCGGCGCCGCCTGGCCGACCGAGGGCACGGCGTGGGCGGCGGGCAGGAAGGACGCCAGCGCGGCGATCGAGCAGGCGGCGATGAAGGGACGGCGCAGCATGGGGGCTCCTTTCACGGTGCGGACACGACGGACAGGACTTCCTCCACTCCCAGGACCTCGGACAGCACGACCGGCGCGCTGCCCTTCTTGTAGAACACGTACACCGGCACGCCGCTGCGCCCCAGCGCTGTCAGCGCGGCCGTGATCGCCGGATCGCGCCGCGTCCAGTCGGCGCGCAGCAGGGCGACGTTGGCCTGCTTCAGGCCCGCCATCACCTCGCGGTTGGCCAGCGTGGTCTTCTTGTTGTACTGGCAGGTGACGCACCAGGCGGCGGTGAAATCGACGAACACCGGCCGGCCCTCGGCCACCAGTTCCTGGACCCGCGCCTGCGACCAGGGCTGCCACTCGCCTTCGGCGCGCGCGGCCGTCTGCTGCGCCGGCGCGGGCGGCTGCGCGATCTGCGGCAGGGCGGCCCAGGCCAGCGCGGCCAGGCCCAGCACGGCCACACCCGAAAGAACCATGCGCGCGCGGCCGCGCAGCGTGAGCGTCCACACCAGCAGGCTCATCGCCACCAGCAGCGCGAGCAGTGCGCCGGCGCCGTCGATGCCGCTCTGCTGGCCCAGCACCCACACCAGCCAGGCCACGGTGGCGAACATCGGGAACGCCATCAGCTTGCGGAACACGTCCATCCACGCGCCGGGGCGCGGCAGCCAGCGCGCGGCCGCAGGCGTGAGGCTGGCCGCGAGATAGGGCAGGGCCATGCCCAGGCCGAGCACCGCGAAGACGGCGAGCGCCTGCACCGGCGGCAGCGTCACCGCCAGACCGAGCGAGGCGCCCATGAATGGCGCGGTGCAGGGCGAGGCGATGGCGACGGCCAGCACGCCCGACAGGAAGGCGTTGCCGACCGGATGCTTCGCCTCCAGCGACGCGACGGCCGTGGGCAGGAGGGAACCGAACTCGAACACGCCCGCCAGGTTGAGCGCGATCAGCGTGAACAGCGCGGCCAGCGCCGCCACCACCAGCGGCGACTGCAGCTGGAAGCCCCAGCCGAGCTGCTCGCCGGCCGCGCGTAGCGCCAGCATCAGCCCGCCCAGCGCGGCGAACGACAGCACCACGCCGGCGGTGTACGCGGCGCCGGAGAGCCGGCGCGCCCGCGTGTCGCCGCCATGCGTGGCGAAGCCCACGACCTTGATCGCCAGCACCGGGAACACGCACGGCATGAGGTTGAGCACCAGGCCGCCGAGCAGCGCGCCCAGCAGCGCGGCGAAGAAGCCGATGCCCGGGCCGGGAGCGGCGGGCTTGCCGGCGGCGTTGTTGCGCAGCGCTTCCTCCAGCGCGGGCGAGACCGCGGCGGGCGCCGCCACCTTGGGCCAGGTGCCCACCACCTTGAGCTCGGCGCGCCAGCCCTCCCTGCCTTCGGTGACCACCACCGGCATCACGTTGGGGCTGGCGGCGCGCTGCGGCGACAGCGGCACCTTGGCCGTCCACACCGCGCCGTTCCAGTCCTGGGTCCAGGCGCCGGCGGTCTGGATCACCTCGGGCGTCTCGGGGAAGAACTCCAGCTTCTTGCCGCGCACCGAGGCGGGCAGCCCCTGCACGCGCACGTTCAGCGCGCCATCGGTGATCTCCGCGGTGCTGTCCGGGATGATCTGGCCGGGCGTGGCCAGCACCGGCTTGGGCTGGGCCGCGAAAGCGGCCTCGAAGGCCTGCGCGTTCAGCGCGGTGCTGCCGCGGATCGGCAGCCTGATCGCGAACTCGCCTTCCTCCGGGATGCACTCCTTGCGGCAGACCAGCCAGCTGGCCTTGAGCCGCACGTCCAGTTCCTGCGCCAGCATCGACGGCTTGAAGTCGGGCGCGATCTCCAGCGGCACCGGCAGCAGCACCGTGCCTTCGTAGCCGTAGTTGGCCAGCGTGCCGATCGGGATCTTGACCGGCACCGGCCACTGGATGTCGCCGGCCAGCACGCCGGGCGGCAGCGTCCATTCCAGCTGCGTGGGCAGGCCCGAGTCGCCGGAGTTCTTCCAGTAGGTGTGCCACTCCGGCTTGTGCGTCAGCTGCAGGCCCAGCCACACCGGCTTGCCGGCGGCCACCCCTTCAGGGGCGTGGGCGAGCAGCTCGGCCCGCACCTGCTCGGTGGCCACCACCGACTTGCCGGAGGCCTGTGCGTGCGCCGACGCACCCAGCGCGAGGAACCAGGTGGCGAGCAGCAGGCGGAGGAAGGCGGACATGGACGGGGTTCGAAGCGCGACGGTGCGGGAAGTTCCGGCCGGTTTGTTTCAGGCGAAGCCGAGCACCACGCGGCGCGTGGTGGCGGACTTCTTCTCGGTCCTGGTGACGACGACACCGCCGATCTCGGCCGTGTTCGCCACGTGGGTGCCGCCGCAGGGCTGGTAGTCGACCAGGTCCTGGCTGCCCACCCGGATGGTGCGGATGCGTCCGGTGCCGCGCGGCGGCTGCACCGACATGCTGCGCACCAGCGCAGGGTTGGCGTCGAGCTCGTCGTCGGTGATCGACCCCACCGCCACGGGGTGGCCGGCCGCCACCAGCCGCGCGATGCCTTCGGTGAGCTGCTCCTTGTCGAGCGCGTCCGTCATGTTGAAGTCCAGGCGCGCGTACTCGGGCGTGATCGAGCAGCCGTTGACCAGCTGCGGCACCAGGTGGCACAGCAGGTGCGTCGTGGTGTGGAAGCGCATCAGGCGATGGCGGCGGTCCCAGTCGATGCGGGCCGTCACGCGTTGTCCTTCGCGCAGGCCGGCCAGCAGTTCCTCCTGGCCGGGCGCGGGCACGTGCCAGATTTCGTTGGTGGGCTGGCCCTGCTCGTCCTTGGCCTTGCGGGTGTCCGCGATGGCCAGCGTGACGCCGCCTTCCAGCACCAGCACGCCGGCATCGCCGGCCTGGCCGCCGCCCAGCGGGTAGAAGACGGTGCGATCGAGCACGATGCCCGGTTCGCCGACCGACACCACGGTGGCATCGCAGTCCTGCAGATAGGCGTCCTGGCGGAACAGATCCTGGGTCATGGCTGGGTAGGGAGGGGGAAGCGCAACCCACGATTCTGGCGGTTTTCCTACATCCCTTCGGCTTGCCCGGCGGCAAGACTGGTTCCATGAAATCGCCGAGTGAACTCCCCCTCCTGGTGGCCGCGTGCGCGCTCGCCGCCTGCGCGTCCGGTTCCATCGCCCAGGGGCCCTTGCCCGGCACCGGCCCCGATCCGCAGTTGCCGGCCCCGCAGGAGAACGGGCTGGTCCCGACCGTCAACATCGCGCCCGCCCAGGGCTGGCCGCAGGGCGCCATGCCCACCGCGCCGTCCGGCTTCAAGGTCACGGCGCTGGCGAGCGGCCTGGCGCATCCGCGCTGGGTCTACACCCTGCCCAACGGCGACGTGCTGGTGGCCGAGAGCAACCAGCCCAAGCCCGAGCCCGGTTCGAAGAACGTGCATGCCGAAGGCGTGAAGGGCAAGGCGATGGAGGTGGTGATGAAGCGCGCGGGCGCCGGCGTGCCCAGCGCCAACCGCATCACCCTGCTGCGCGACAAGGACGGCGACGGCGTGGCGGAGACCAGGTCGGTCTTCATGAGCGGGCTGAACTCGCCGATCGGCATGGCGCTGGTGGGCAACGAGCTGTTCATCGCCAACGCCGACGCCATCGTCAAGGTGCCGTACCAGGCCGGCCAGACCGAGGTGAGCGCCAGGCCGGTGAAGGTGACCGACCTGCCCGCGGGCGCCAACCACCACTGGACCAAGAACATCATCGCCAGCGCCGACGGCAGCAAGCTCTACGCGACCGTCGGTTCCAACAGCAATGTCGGCGACAACGGCCTGCCGGCCGAGGAAGGCCGCGCGGCCATCTGGGAAGTGGACCGCGCCACCGGCCAGAAGCGGCTGTTCGCGACCGGCCTGCGCAACCCGAACGGCCTGGGCTGGGAGCCGCAGAGCAAGACGCTGTGGACCGTGGTGAACGAGCGCGACGAGCTCGGCGACAACCTGGTGCCGGACTACCTCACCTCGGTGAAGCAGGGCGCGTTCTACGGCTGGCCGTGGAGCTACTGGGGCCGCAACGTGGACGAGCGCGTCAAGCCGCCGCGCCCCGACATGGTGGCCAAGGCGATCGCGCCGGACTACGGCCTCGGCTCGCACGTCGCGCCGCTCGGCCTGGCGTTCTCCGACAACCGCATGCCTTCCAACTTCGCGAGCGGCGCCTTCATCGGCCAGCACGGCTCCTGGAACCGCAAGGACCTGGCGGGCTACAACGTGGTGTTCGTGCCGTTCTCGGGCGGACGTCCCGCGGGTCCGCCGCAGAACTTCCTGACCGGCTTCCTGAACGACAAGGGCGAAGCGCTCGGCCGGCCGGTGGGCGTGGCGCTGGACGGCAAGGGGGCGCTGCTGGTGGCCGACGACGTGGGCAACACGGTGTGGCGGGTGGCCGCGGCGAGGTGACGCGATGGACGGCCTGCGCATCGTCCTTCCCGCCGCGGCGCTCGCGCTGGCCGGCTGCGCCTCCCGCCCGGGTGCCCCGGTCGCGCCCGACATCGACACGCTGACGGCGACCGAGGCCGCGCGCCGCATCTGCGCGGGCCAGTTCACCAGCGAGGCGCTCACCCGCGCCTACGTGCAGCGCACCCAGGTGCGTACCGAGCTCAATGCCTTCATCACCCTGGACGCGGTCGGAGCGCTCACCGCCGCCCAGGCCGCGGACAAGCGCAAGGCCGCCGGCGCGCCCTGCCTGCCGCTGCAGGGCGTCCCGGTGGTGGTGAAGGACAACATCCACGTGGCGCGCCTGCCTTCGACCGCCGGCACGCGCGGGCTCGCGGCCTTCACGCCGACGGCGGATGCCCCGGTGGTGGCGCGCCTGCGCGACGCGGGCGCCGTGATCCTGGGCAAGACCAACATGCACGAGCTGGCCTTCGGCGTGACCGGCTACAACCCGGCCTTCATCGCGCCCGGCAACGGCGTCGGCGTGCGCAACGCCTACGACCCGACGAAGGTGGCCGGCGGTTCGTCGTCCGGCACGGCGGCCGCGCTCGGCGCCCGCATGGCGCCGGCGGGCCTGGGCACCGACACCGGCGGCTCGGTGCGCATCCCCTGCGCCTTCAACGGCTGCGCCTCGCTGCGTCCCACGGTCGGCCGCTATCCGCAGGGCGGCATCGCGCCGATCTCGCACACCCGCGACACCGCGGGGCCGATGGCGCTGTCGATGCGCGACGTGGAACTGCTCGATCGCGTGGTCACGGGCGCCGCGCCGATGCCGGCCGTGGCGCTGAACACGGTCCGCCTGGGTGTCGTGGCGAGCATGCTGGCCAACCTGGACGCGGACACCCGGACGGCCTGGGATGCGGCCACCGCGAAGCTGCGCTCGGCCGGCGTCGCGCTGGTGCCCGTCGAGATGCCGGAGATCGCCACGCTCAACGCGGCGGTGAGCTTCCCGGTCGCGCTGTACGAGGCCTACGACGACATGGTGGCGTACCTCGGCAGCAGCGCGAGCGGCGTCACGGTGCAGAAGCTCGTGGACGGCATCGTCAGCCCCGACGTGAAGGGCACGTACCAGGGCCTGGTGATGCCGCGCAAGCTGCCCGCGCCCTCCGGCGGCGTGGTCGATGCGGCGCCCGCGTATCGCGCGGCCATCGACACGCAGCGGCCTCGCCTGGTGAAGCTGTACGCGGACACCTTCGCCGCGCAGAAGCTCGACGCGATCGTGTTCCCGACGGTCCCGCGCACCGCCTTGCCCGCCGACGAGAAGGCGAGCAGCCTGGAGAACTTCCTGCTCCTGATCCAGAACACCGACCCGGGCAGCAACGCCGGCGTGCCGGGGATCCAGTTGCCGATGGGGTTGGGCGCGGCGACGCGGCTGCCGGTGGGCCTTGAACTGGACGGACCGGCCGGCAGCGATCGAAGGCTCGTGGCGATCGGCATCGCGATCGAGGACCTGCTGGGACGACTGCCCGCGCCGCGCTGAAAGCTAGGGCCGCAGCGGCGCCCCTTCCAGCTGCGGCGCCGGCGGCAGTCCCGTCGCCTGCAGGATTTCCTGCTCCGACAAGGTCTCGCGCTGCAGCAGCGCGGACACCAGGCCGTCGAGCGCGCTGCGGTGCTTGCGCAGCAGCGCCTTCGCCTCCTCGTGGCAGCCGTGGATGATGCCCTGCACCTCGGCGTCGATCAGCGCCGCGGTCTGCTCGCTGAACGGCTTGTCGCCGCCGAAGCCGCCGCCCGTGCCGAGGAAGCGGTTCTCGCGCGGCGCGAGCTGCACCATGCCCACCGCCTCGCTCATGCCCCAGCGCGTGACCATGTTGCGCGCCATCTGCGTGGCCTGTTCGATGTCGTTCTCGGCGCCGGTGGTCTTGGTGCCGTACACCACTTCCTCCGCCGCGCGGCCGCCCAGCATGCCGATGATGCGGGCGCGCAGGTATGCCTCGGGGTAGTTGTAGCGGTCGGTCTGCGGCCGCTGGTAGGTGACGCCCAGCGCCTGCCCGCGCGGCACGATGCTCACGCGGTGCACCGGGTCCGCGCCCGCCACCACCAGGCCCAGGATGGCGTGGCCGCTCTCGTGATAGGCGATGCGCTCGCGGTCCTGGTCGGTCAGCAGCAGCGGCCGCTCGGGCCCCAGCACGATCTTCTCCAGCGCGTCGAGGAAGTCCTTGTGCGCGACTGCTTCCTCGTTGCGGCGCGCGGCCAGCAGCGCGGCCTCGTTCACCAGGTTCTTCAGGTCCGCGCCCGAGAAGCCCGGCGTGGCCTGCGCCAGTTCCTCCAGGTGCACGTCGGCCGCCAGCGGCGTCTTGCGCACGTGCACGCGCAGGATGGCCTCGCGGCCGGCCTTGTCGGGCAGGTTCACCACCACGCGGCGGTCGAAGCGGCCCGGCCGCAGCAGCGCGCGGTCCAGCACGTCGGGCGTGTTGGTGGCGGCCAGCACGATGATCCCCTCGCGGCCGGAAAAGCCGTCCATCTCGGTGAGGATCTGCTGCAGCGTCTGCTCCTGCTCGCTGTGGCCGCCACCCATCACCAGGCCGCCGCGCGCGCGGCCGATGGCGTCGATCTCGTCGATGAAGATGATGGCCGGTGCGCTCTCGCGCGCCTGCTTGAACAGGTCGCGAACGCGCGCCGCGCCGACGCCGACGATCATCTCCACGAACTCGGCCGCGCTCATCGAGAAGAACGGCACGCCCGCTTCGCCCGCCACCGCCTTGGCCAGCAGCGTCTTGCCGGTGCCGGGCGAGCCGATCAGCAGCACGCCCTTGGGCGCGGTGCCGCCCAGGCGCGTGTACTTGTCCGGGGCCTTCAGGAAATCGACGATCTCCACCAGTTCGGCCTCGGCCTCGTCGATGCCGGCCACGTCGTTGAAGGTGATGCGGTTGGCCGGGTCGGCGGCGTCGTAGCGCTTGGCCTTGCTGCGCCCCATCCCGAACATGCCGCCGCCCATGCCGCCGCCGGCGGCGCCCGAGGCGCGCCGGTACATCCACACGTAGAAGCCGATGATCAGCAGCGCGGGACCGAAGTAGAGGATCGTCGACCAGAACCCGCCCTGCTGGATCGGCACCGCGCTGATCTCCACGTTGTGCTCGATCAGGAAGTCCTCGAGGTCGCGCGCGTGGAAGGCCGGCAGCTCGGTGGTGAAGTAGGCCGACGTCTTGGGCGGCGGCAGCAGCCGGCGGTCCAGCGCGGTCGGCCGCGGCGGCTGCCCGACCTTCTTGACCTCCTCGGGGGTCGGCCAGGTCACCGCCTGGCGGAACCGCCCCTCGATCGTGTTGCCGCGGCTGTAGAGCGCCGACACGTTGCCTGCCGACACCTGCTGGCGGAACTCGGTGTAGGGCACGGTGACCGGCTGCTCGCCCGGGAACAGGAAGCGGATCAGCAGGTAGTTGGCCAGGAAGATCAGCGCGAAGAGCGCGAGCGACTTGCGCGGCGGCATCCGCCCGAGCGGCCGCACGCCGGGCGGGATCCTGGGCTTCGTCGGGCTCTGCGACGGCTGCTGCGGGGAACCGTTCATGCCGCCATCTTGCGCAAGCCGGTCGCGGCTGAGCGTCAGCCGGGGGCGCGAAATGCGGGCGGGGCGGCCCGCGTGTGGCCGGCGGGGAACTCATCCGCCGCCCACGCATGCACGAGCATCCCCACCGCGGCGGCGAGGCCCGCCGCCGACAGCGCGATCCACGTCAGCATCAACAGCTGCAGCGTCACCGCCGGACCTCGAACACCAGGTTGAAAGGCGTACGCGCCGCTTCGCGGAAGTGCGTGAAGCCGGCGCGGCGGAACACGTCCCGCAGCCGCGCCGGCCCGGCCTGCGCGCCCAGCACCATCGCGCCGCCTTCGCTGATCGCGTGCGCGCAGCAGATCAGGGCCGACGCGCTGTAGAAGAGGCGCCCCACGGTGCCGGCGTTGTCCTCGACGCGGTCGTTCGCGAACGGCTCGACCAGCATCACCGTGCCGCCCGGCGCCAGCGTCTTCGCGGCATGGCGCGCGGCCGCGACCGGATCGCCCAGGTCGTGCAGCACGTCGAAGAAGCAGATCAGGCCGTACTGACCGTCGGGGTAGTCTGTGGCACAGGCGAGGTCGAATCGAACGCGGTCGCGCAGCCCGGCGCGGTGGGCCAGCGAGCCCGCCTCGGCGATCGACGCGGCATGCGTGTCGAAGCCGTGGAAGCGCGATGCGGGGAAGGCCTGCGCCATCAGCAGCGTCGAATGCCCGTGGCCGCAGCCCACGTCGGCCACGGCGATGCCCGCGGCCAGCTGCTCGACCACGCCGTCCAGCGCCGGCAGCCATTGCGGCACCAGGCTCGCCTTGTAGCCGTTGCGATAGAACGCGGCGGAGCCGCACGACATGCGCTCGTGGTGCTCGCCCCAGGCCACGCCGCGCCCGGTGCGGAAGGCTTCCAGGCTCCTGCCTTCGTCGAACCACATCGAGGCCGGCACGTTCCAGGCGTGCGGGATGAAGAAGGGGCTGTCCTCGTCGGCCAGCACCGCGGCCTGCGCGGGCGAGAGCTCGTAGGTGTCGCTCACCGCGTGGTAGCCGACGTAGCCGGCGGCAGCCTGCGAGTTCAGCCATTCGCGCACGTAGCGCTCGGCGCAGCCCGAGCGCGCCGCCACTTCGCGCGCGCTGAGCGGGCCGGCGCCGGCCAGCGCCTTGTAGAGGCCGAGCTTGCTGCCCAGGCTGACCATCACGCCGGTGTAGCCGGCGGCGATGTCGTCGATGCTCTTCAGGGCGAAGGCCATCAGCGCTTCCTGGCCGGTCGGGCTGGTGGTGGAGGAGGTCGAAGCGTCCATGGCGGTGTCCTTTCGGGGTCGGTGGGAAGGTGCCCCGATGGTTCCGGCGGAGGCCCGTCGGCGACAGGGGCGGAATCGCCCGGGAACGGTCGCTTCGTGCCATCCTTGCCCGCACCGCCATGGCCTCATCCGTTCGCGCTCCGGCTGCCGGCTCGCTGCACGTGAGCCTGCTGGCGCTGCCCGAGGCGTCGGTCTCCACGCTGGCCGGCATCTTCGACGTGCTGCACGGGCCCGCGCTGCTGGGCATGGGCGCGCCGGATGCGCCGCCCTTCCGCGTCGACGTGGTCGGCGAGGCCCCGGGCCCGATGGCGCTGGCCAGCGGCGTGCCTTTCGAGGTGCGCCGCGCGGTCGAAGGCGTGGAGGCCACCGACATCGTGATCGTTCCTTCGGTCGTGCTGCCGCCCGAAGGCTGGCGCGTCGGCCGCTACCCGCGCCTGGTGGACTGGCTGCGGCGGATGCACGAGGGCGGCGCGATCCTGTGCTCGGCCTGCTCGGGCATCTTCCTGCTGGCCGAGACGGGCCTGTTCGACGGCAAGGACGCGACGGTGCACTTCTGGTACGCGAGCACCTTCCAGGCGCTGTACCCGCGCGTGACCATCCACCCCGAGCGCGTGCTGGTGATCTCCGGGCTGCGCGAGGAACTGGTGTGCTCCGGCGCATCGACCACCTGGCACGACCTGGTGCTCTACCTGATGGCGCGGCATGCGGGCGCGACGGTCGCGCAGGAGGTCGCTCGCATGTTCGCGCTGCAATGGCACCAGGACGGCCTCGCGCCCTTCATCGTGTTCGAAGGTAAAAGCGACCACGGCGACGGCGAGATCCGGAGCGCGCAGCAGTGGCTGTCGTCGCACTTCTCGGTGGCGCATCCGGTGGAGGAAATGATCAAGCGGTCGAAGCTCGCCGAGCGCACCTTCAAGCGGCGCTTTTCCGCCGCCACAGGCCTTACGCCCATCGCCTACGTGCAGCGGCTGCGCATCGAGGACGCCAAGCGGCGGCTGGAACGCACCGAGGCGCCGGTGGACGAGATCAGCTGGCGCGTGGGCTACGAGGACCCGGCGTTCTTCCGGAGGTTGTTCCGGCGCACGACGGGGATGGCGCCGGGGGCTTATCGCAAGCGGTTCCGCATTCCCGAGTTCGCGCGCGCCTGAGGTGCACCCCCATGGTGCGGGAGGGCAAAATCGTGGGTTTTCCGCCGGAGCCCATCGAGTGAAATACCAGAGCGCGCACGACTTCCTGGCCCACGTGGCCGACCGCAACCCCGGCCAGCCCGAGTACCTGCAGGCCGTGGGCGAGGTGATGGAGAGCCTGTGGCCCTTCATCGGCCGCCATCCGAAATATTCCGAGCACGGCCTGCTGGACCGGCTGGTCGAGCCCGAGCGCTTGATCCAGTTCCGCGTGAGCTGGATCGACGACAAGGGCGATGTGCACGTCAACCGCGGCTATCGCATCCAGCACAGCTCCGCCATCGGCCCGTACAAGGGCGGCCTGCGGTTCCATCCCTCGGTGAACGCTTCGATCCTGAAGTTCCTCGCCTTCGAGCAGACCTTGAAGAATGCCCTCACCACGCTGCCCATGGGCGGCGGCAAGGGCGGCAGCGACTTCGATCCCAAGGGCCGCAGCCCCGGCGAGGTGATGCGCTTCTGCCAGGCCTTCGTCAGCGAGCTGTTCCGCCACGTGGGCGCCGACACCGACGTGCCCGCGGGCGACATCGGCGTGGGCGGCCGCGAGGTCGGCTTCATGGCCGGCATGATGAAGAAGCTGACCAACCGCGCCGACTGCGTGTTCACCGGCAAGGGCCTGTCGTTCGGCGGCTCGCTGATCCGGCCCGAGGCCACGGGCTACGGCACCGTGTACTTCGCGCAGGAGATGCTGCAGCGCTCCGGCCGCAGCCTCGCGGGTCTGCGCGTGAGCGTCTCCGGCTCCGGCAACGTGGCGCAGTACGCGGTGGAGAAGGCGATGGCGCTGGGCGCCAAGGTCGTGACCGTGTCGGACTCCAGCGGCACCGTCATCGACGAGGACGGCTTCACGCCGGCCAAGCTGGCCGAGCTGATGGAGGTGAAGAACCATCTCTACGGCCGCGTGAGCGAGTACGCCGAGCGCACGAAGAGCCGCTTCCACGCGGGCACCCGGCCCTGGGGCGTGAAGGTGGACGTGGCGCTGCCCTGCGCCACCCAGAACGAGCTGGACGAGAACGATGCGCGCACCCTGGTGAAGAACGGCGTGCTGTGCGTGGCCGAGGGCGCCAACATGCCCTCGACGCTGGGCGCGATCAAGGTGTTCGAGGAGGCCCGCGTGCTGTACGCGCCGGGCAAGGCGAGCAACGCGGGCGGCGTGGCGACGTCGGGCCTGGAGATGAGCCAGAACGCGATGCGCCTGTCGTGGCCGCGCGAGGAGGTCGATGCGCGCCTGCTGGACATCATGCGCGGCATCCACGCGGCATGCGTGCAGCACGGCCGGCGCGAGGACGGCACGGTCAGCTACGTGGACGGCGCCAACATCGCCGGCTTCGTGAAGGTGGCCGACGCGATGCTGGCGCAAGGCGTGGTCTGAGGCCTTTACGGCCGAGCTGCCCATAGCTCTTTCGAGTGGAGTCCCCTAAGGCTGAGCTGTCCTGCCTATCGTTGGAAACCGAATGGCTCAGCCAGGAGGTCGACATGGTTTCCGCTACGCAGATCGCCAGCCAGATCCCACCGGAGTTCCAGGGCGAGGCGCTTCGCCGCATAGAGGTCTTGCGCGGCCTCGTGGTCGAAGGGGAGCGCCTCGCGCTCCATGAGGCGCGCATCTGCGGGCCCCGGCTGCGGGCCGCGGCGCGGTGGCGCTGCTTCTCCGGGGTGATGCTGGTGATGGGGCTGCTGGCCTTCCTGCAGGACTTCTTCATCGACGCCAACGCGCTGGCCTACGGCGCGCTCCTGGTCGGCCTGGGCGGCCACTTCATCGCCGAGCAGCGGCAGGACGAGCTGATGGCCCTGCGCGACCGCCTGTTCCAGCAGGAGAAGCAGGCCCTGTGCTCGCAGTGGGAGCACCTCGGCATCACCGAGCCCGCGATCGCGCGGATCGCGGCCTACGTGCCGGAAGCGCGCACCGCGTACGGCTGGCCGGGCGGCGACGCGACGGTGCAGGCCTTCATCGATCAGGCCGAAGCCTGCGTGGTGGACGGGCTGCGCAGCAGCGCCAGTTCCCAGGCGACCTTGGGCGCCGCGTAGCGCGCGATCGTGGTCTCGCGGCAGGACAGCCAGGTCCACGCGTCGCGCGCGAACAGCCGCTCCAGGTCGGGCTGGTCGAAGAAGCGCTTGTCCTCGCTGTAGGTGCCGTGCACGCGGCGCAGGCCCGGCTCGACCTCGACGCCGTCGTGCGCGCCGTGGTGCACGTCGCGCACGGAGTTGGCGCGGAACAGCAGCAGGCCGCCGGGCTTCAGGCAGCGGTGCACCTCGGCGACCGCGCGCCCGGTGGTGGCCCAGTCGAAGTAGTGCAGGCAGAGGCTGGCGATGACCACGCCGAACGCACCGTCGGTGAAGGGCAGCGGGCGGCGCAGGTCGAACTGGAGCAATCGCGCCCCGGGCGCCCCGCCCGCGCAATACCGCAGCGCGGGCATCTCGATGTCGCCGGCGACGACGTCGAACCCCTGCTCGCACAACCAGGCGGTGTCGCCGCCGACGTCGCAGCCGAGTTCGAGCAGCGGCTCGTCGCCCACGGCCGCACGCATGCGGGGAAGCCAGGGCTCCATCCAGCGGTCATTGCGAGCGGTCATCTTTCGATGATGCACGCAAATGCGCCCGCGGCTCAGCCGCGGGCGCTTCACTCAATCAGCCAGCGATTGCGGACGCTCAGCGCTGGGTCTGCTTGCGCTGCCAGTTGGCGTAGGCGTCGTCCATGCGCGCCTGGCGGTCGTGGTCGCCGCCCGACATGCCGGCGGGAGCCGGGCCGGCGCCCATGGCGGTGGTCGACGAGGACACGCCCGGCGTGCCGGTCTCGCCGCTGGAGCCGCGGTTGGCCTGCTGCGTCTGGTTCGGGCCCGGAGGCAGCCTGCGCTCGATGGCCGCACCGGCGCTGCGCATGGCATCGGCACCCTTGTGGGCCGCGCTGCCGGTCACGGCGGCGGCCTTCTTGGCACCGCGCTTGGTGGCATCGCCCACGCGCTCGGCGCCGCGCTTGGTCTTTTCGGTCATGGTCGGCTCGTCGGCCTTCTTCTGGACCTTGGCGGGACGGTCGTCCGTGCGCTTGTACGTGTCCTGGCTCTGGGCCATGGCGGTGCCGCCGAAGGCGAGGGCGGCGGCGATGAGGATGGGGGAAAACTTCATGGCGATCTCCTGCATGGATTGCATTCGGATGCCCTGATCAGAACCGCCAGCGCGTCCTTGCCGCGTCAGAACCGGTTGTAGTCGCGTGTGCGTCGGAACCGCATGTTCACGCGGGCAGAGGCAGCGCCGTCTTGTAGCGCACCTGCTTGAGCGCGAAGCTCGACCGGATCTTCTCGATGCCGTGGATGGGCGTCAGCTGGTTGAGGATGAAGCGCTCCAGGGCCGCGATGTCCGCCACCGCCACGCGGATCAGGTAGTCGCTGTCGCCGGTCATCAGGTAGCACTCCATCACCTCGTCGTGCTCGGCGATGCGGCGCTCGAACTCGGCCAGGGATTCGCGCGACTGCTCCTTCAGGCTGATGCTGATGAACACGTTCAGGCCCAGGCCCACGGCCTTCGGATCGGCCAGCGCCACGTACTGCCGGATCACGCCCGCGGCCTCCAGCGCCTTGACCCGCGCCAGGCAGGGCGAGGGCGACAGGTGGACCCGCCGCGCCAGTTCCACGTTGGTGAGCGAGCCGTCCTGCTGCAGCTGGGCCAGGATCCGCAGGTCGACGGCGTCGAGTTGCATGTTGTGCCGTGAATGTGAGTTGCGCCGGAATTTTATGCCGCAGAGCTCATCGACATGCCGATTTTTGACACCTCATTCGGCCGCGGTCGGCCTACAGTGGCCCGCATGACCGACCACAGCATCAACCGCTTCCTGCTCTCGCCCGGCGCCGACATCGATCCGGCCGAGACCGCCGAGTGGCGCGAGGCGCTGGCCGCGCTGGTGGCCAGCGAAGGGCCGGAGCGGGCGCGCTTCATCCTCGACCAGCTGGCCGCGATGGCGCGGGCCCCGCAGGTCGGCTGGTCGCCGGAACTGGTGACGCCGTACGTCAACACCATCCCGGTCGAGCAGCAGCCGCCTTTTCCCGGCGACCTGGCGATCGAGGAGCGGCTCGCTTCGCTGATGCGGTGGAATGCGCTCGCGATGGTGGCGCGCGCCAACACGGCCTATGGCGAGCTGGGCGGGCACATCGCGAGCTACGCGAGCGCGGCGGACCTGTTCGAGGTCGGCTTCAACCATTTCTTCAAGGCGAGGGACGAACAGCAAGGGGGCGACCTCGTTTTCTTCCAGCCGCACAGTGCGCCCGGCGTCTACGCGCGCGCCTTCCTCGAAGGCCGTCTCAGCGAGAACGACTTGGCGCACTACCGGCAGGAGATCTCCGCGCCGCAGAGCGACGCGCGCGGGCTTTCCAGCTATCCGCATCCCTGGCTGATGCCGGACTTCTGGCAGTTCCCGACCGGGTCCATGGGCATAGGCCCGATCAGCTCGATCTACCACGCGCGCTTCATGCGCTACCTCACGCACCGCCAGCTGCTCGATTGCGGCGGCCGCAAGGTCTGGGGCGTGTTCGGCGACGGCGAGATGGACGAGCCCGAGAGCATGAGCGCGCTCACGCTCGCCTCGCGCGAGAAGCTGGACAACCTGGTGTGGGTGGTCAACTGCAACCTGCAGCGGCTGGACGGCCCGGTGCGCGGCAACGGCCGCATCGTCGACGAGCTGGAAAAACTGTTCCGCGGCGCCGGTTGGCACGTGATCAAGCTGCTCTGGGGCAGCGACTGGGACGGCCTGTTCGCGCGCGACGTGACAGGCGCGCTGGTGAAAGCCTTCGCCCATACGGTCGACGGCCAGATGCAGACCTTCGCCGCCAAGGACGGCCGCTTCAACCGCGACAACTTCTTCGGCCAAGATGAGGAACTGGCGCGGCTGGCGCAGGGCATGACCGACGAGCAGATCGACCGCCTGAAGCGCGGCGGCCACGACCTGGTGAAGATCCACGCGGCCTACCACGCGGCGGCGCGCCACGGCGGCCAGCCGGTGGTGATCCTGGCCCACACCAAGAAGGGCTACGGCATGGGCAGCGCCGGCCAGGGCCGCATGACCACGCACAGCCAGAAGAAGCTGGACGAGTCCGCGCTGCTGGAATTCCGCAACCGCTTCAACCTGCCGATCTCCGACGAGCAGGCGCGCACGCTCGATTTCTTCAAGCCCGCCGAGGACAGCGCCGAGATGCGCTACCTGCACGAGCGGCGCAAGGCCCTGGGCGGCTACCTGCCCAGGCGCCAGTCCGACGCGCCCGCTCTGCCGGTGCCCGAGCTGGCCTCGTACGCGAACTTCGCGGTGAACGCGGCCGGCAAGGAGATGTCCACCACGATGGCTTTCGTGCGCCTGCTGGGCAACCTGCTGAAGGACCCGGGCCTGGGCCCGCGCATCGTGCCCATCGTGGCCGACGAGGCGCGCACCTTCGGCATGGCCAACCTGTTCAAGCAGGTGGGCATCTATTCCAGCGCGGGCCAGAGCTACGAGCCGGAGGACATCGGCTCGGTGCTCTCGTACCGCGAGGCGCTGGACGGGCAGATCCTGGAGGAGGGCATCAGCGAGGCGGGCGCCATCGCCAGCTGGACGGCCGCGGCCACCAGCTACAGCGTGCACGGCCTGCCGATGCTGCCGTTCTACATCTACTACTCGATGTTCGGCTTCCAGCGCGTGGGCGACGCCATCTGGGCCGCCGCCGACCAGCGCGCCCGCGGCTTCCTCCTCGGCGCCACTTCCGGCCGCACCACGCTGGGCGGCGAGGGCCTGCAGCACCAGGACGGCAGCAGCCACCTGGTGGCCGCGACCATCCCCAACTGCAAGGCCTGGGACCCGGCGTTCGCGGGCGAGATGGCGCTGATCCTGGACCACGGCATGCGCGAGATGCTGGTGGACCACCAGGACGTCTTCTACTACCTGACGCTGATGAACGAGAACTACGCGCAGCCCGACCTGCCGCCGCAGGCGCACGAGGGCGTGGTGCGCGGCGGCTACCGCTTCGCGACGTTCGGCGAGGGCCCGGCGAAGGCGACGCTGATGGGTTCGGGCGCGATCCTCACCGAAGTGCTGAAGGCCGCGCGCCAGCTGGCGGACGAGGGCGTCGCCTGCGAGGTGTTCAGCATCACCAGCTGGAGCGAGCTGTCGCGCGACGGCCTGCATTGCGAGCAGCGCGCGATGCGCGGCGAGGATCACACCACGCCCTGGCTGCACCGCATGCTGGGCGAGTCGAAGGCGCCCATCGTCGCTGCCACCGACTACGTGCGCGCCGTGCCGGAATCGGTGCGCGCCTTCCTGCCGCAGGGCCGCCGCTATCTCACGCTGGGCACCGACGGCTTCGGCCGCAGCGACACGCGGGCGGCGCTGCGGGGGTTCTTCGGGGTGGATGCCGACCACATCGCGAAGGCGGTGCGCTACAGCCTCCACTAACATCCTGGCCATGAGCCTGAAATCCCGCTTCTGGGCCGATCTCACCACCCGCGACTTCGCGCAGCTGCGCACCGGCGGCGCCGTCGAGGACGTGGTGGCCGTGCTGCCGGTGGCCGCCATCGAGCAGCACGGACCGCACCTGCCGCTGAGCGTGGACACGACGCTGGTCGAGGGCATCATCGACGCCGCCCTGCCGCAGCTGCCGGAAGACCTGCCGGTGCTGTTCCTGCCGACGCAGCAGGTGGGCCGGAGCATCGAGCACATCCGCTTTCCCGGCACGCTGACGCTGTCGGCCGAAACCATCATCCGGCTCTGGACCGAGATCGGCGAATCGGTGGCGCGGGCGGGCGTGCGCAAGCTGGTGCTGTTCAACTCGCACGGCGGCCAGGTGAGCGTGATGGACATCGTCGCGCGCGACCTGCGCAGCCGCAGCGAGCTGATGGTGTTCTCGGTCAACTGGTTCAACCTGCCGCTGGGCGAAGCGGTCGACGGCCTGTTCACGCAGGAGGAGAACCGCTTCGGCATCCATGCCGGCGACGTCGAGACCTCGATGATGCTGGCGCTGCGCCCGCAGTCGGTCGACATGGAGCAGGCGCGCGAGTTCCGCTCCAGTTCGCAGGACCGCGCGGAGAAGTTCGGGATCCTCGGCAATGGCCGCAGCGCCAAGCTCGGCTGGCAGATGCAGGACTACAACCCCATGGGCGCGGCGGGTGACGCCACGCTGGCCACCGCGGACAAGGGCCGCGCCGTGGTCGAGGCGGCGGGCCTGCAGCTGGCCCTGCTGCTGCAGGAGGTGGCGCAGGTGCCGCTGTCCACGCTGGTGGCGCGGCCGGACCTTCCGCGCTGACTGAGCGCCAGCCAACGGCCGCGTCCTACGGCCGCTTGCGAGGGCGCCGATGGCGCCCGTCACGGGGGTGCCTAGATTGGGAGCTTTCCCCACCCAGGAGCGACCCCGCCATGGCAACCGTAGAAGACGTCATGACCCGCAACCCGCGGAGCATGAGCCCCCAGGACACGCTGGCCGATGCGGCCAAGGTGATGGATGAACTGAACGTCGGCGTTGTGCCGGTGTGCGAGGGCGACCGCCTGTGCGGCATGGTCACCGACCGCGACATCGTGGTGCGCGGCCTCGCGCGCGACGCCGATCCCCGGACCTGCAAGCTGGTCGACGTGATGAGCGGCCACGTGCGCACCGCGCGCCAGGACGACGACGTGGACGAAGTGCTCAGCGAGATGGCCACCGCCCAGATCCGCCGCATGGCGGTGGTGGACGGCCAGGACAAGCTGGTGGGCATCCTCTCGATCGGCGACATCGCGGCCAAGAGCCCGGCAGATGAGGAGGACGTGGCGATGTCGCTGGGGGACATCTCGACGCCGGCGGAACCGGATCGCCAGAAGGAGACCGGCTGACCCTCTCCGCGCGCCGGGAATAATCCGGCGCATGCTCCGCTACCTCACCTGCCCCGTCACCGCGTTTTCCCAGAACTGCTCGCTGCTCTGGGAGGAGGAAACGAAGGACGCGGTGGTCATCGACCCGGGCGGCGATCTCGACGAACTGCTCGCGCAGGTCGGGGCCCTGGGGCTCACGCTGCGCGAGGTCTGGCTCACGCACGCCCACATCGACCACGCCGGCGCGGCCGGCGAACTGGCGCAGCGCCTGTCGCTGCCGATCGTCGGTCCGCACCGCGGCGACCAGTTCTGGATCGACGCGCTGCCGCAGCAGAGCCAGATGTTCGGCTTCCCGCCCGCGCAGGCTTTCGCGCCCACGCGCTGGCTGGAGGACGGCGATACCGTCACGCTCGGGCGCCATGCGCTCCACGTGCGCCACTGCCCGGGCCACACGCCGGGGCACGTGGTCTTCCATTCACCGGAGCTGCAGCGCGCGTTCGTGGGCGACGTGCTGTTCGCGGGCAGCATAGGCCGCACCGACTTTCCCGGCGGCGACCACGACACGCTGATCCGCAGCATCACCGAGCGGCTCTGGCCGATGGGCGACGAGACGGTGTTCATCCCCGGACATGGGCCGGAGAGCAGCTTCGGGCGCGAACGCGAGACGAATCCTTTCGTCCGCGGAACCTGAGACGCGGCAAAGAAAAGGCCGCCCTTGCGGCGGCCTGTTCCTCGCAGGCCGTCTTCACGGCCGGCGCATCGCTGCGTTCGGCCCTTACTGGGTCGAGGCCTTCTTGCGATTGGCGCTGCGTGCCTGGCCGCCCTTGCGGCCGGCTTCACGGGCTTCCTCGGAAGTGAACTCGTGGGCCGTGCCCTTCTCGTGAGCGGCCTTGCCGCCCTCGCTGGCGATCTGGCGCTGACGCTCGGGATCCATCGACGCGAATCCTCGGTTCGACTTCCCGCCGGTGCTGCCTTGACTGTTCGATGCCATTGGGTACTCCTGAAAAAAGCTTGGGATTTGATGCATGGGGGCACCGCCGCCCGCCATGGAAGGCATTGGGCGTGCAAAGAAGAGAGACGCTCGTCAGGGCCTTGTGTGGAGCGACGTAGGACTTGGCCTTGCTGGGTTACATCCAGACAATGCCTGTATCGGATGCTAGCGTTTTGGGAGCACCGTCGATTGCAGTCGATGCAGCAGCGCGTGCGCTTCCGTGGGCACTCCGTGGGCCGCTCGCGGGTCCGCGAGCAACTGCTTGAGCAGGCGCGAGACCTCGCCCGCCATCGGCTGCACCGGCCCGAAGAAGCGGGCGTGCCCATCCTGCGCGACCAGCAGCGTGGGGAAGGTCTCGATCTCGAGTTCGCCCATCGCGTCGGCCTCGTCCTCGACATCGACCCACGCGAACCGCACGCCCGGGAATGTGTTGGCCAACTCGCGGAAGATGCCGTCCCAATCGCGGCACACCCCGCACCACGCGGCGCACAGACAGATGGCTTGCCAGTGGGAAGTGGGGGTGGAGGCCGCGGCGGTCATCGGGGCCAGTCTATCGCCGCGCAGGATCCTGGCTCAGGCGTAGGTGATCCAGCTTCGCAGGTCCGGCGCGTCCAGGTGCGGCAGGCAGTTGAAGCTGACCAGCATGTGGCGCTTGGGCGTGAAGGTGAACTCGGTGACCGCGGTGTTTCGGATGCGCAGGTTCAGCTCGATCGTGGTTTCGGCACTGGTGCCCAGGACTTGCCCGACCGCGGTGGAGATCGGTCCGCCGCTGGTGACGACCAGCACGTTCTGCCCATAGTGGTTGGCGCGCACGTGGTCGAGCGCGCCGGTGACGCCGGCCGCGAAATCCGCGTACGTGGGCATGCCGCGCGGGCTGGCGGCACCGCCCATCCACTGGGCCAGGCCGTCGCGCAGAAGGCGGAAGTGGTGGCGGTAGTTCTCGGGCGTATCGGGCTTTTGCAGCGGCTCGGGGTGGATGGCGGCGATCACCGCCTCGCTGTCGTACTCGTTCAGGCCCTCCCAGGACAGGTGGTCGCCCGCCTGGTTCATGCCCTGCAGGATGCCGGCCAGCGTCTGCTTGTGGCGGCGCAGGGTGCCGGCGATCAGGCCGTCGAAGTGCAGCCCGTGGTGGGCGAAGTACTCGCCCAGGCGCACGCTCTGGCGATGGCCGAGCTCGCTCAGCCGGTCGTAGTCGTCGGCGCCGAGCGAGGCCTGGCCATGCCGCACGAGGTACAGGGTTCCCATGCGCCGATTCTGGCAAGGCGCCCGTGCCCGGCGGGGTCCCCCGCGCGACTGGACTACGCGAGGAAGCGCCGCGTTCCTTCACTGCCGCGCAGCTCGTCCGGCGCAGATTCGGTGCTTCCGAAAAAAACAGGAGACAGGCGATGGCGCGCTACGGCAAGAAGTCCCACGAGAAGGTCGAGGAGACGATGCACGAATTCAAGCGCGGGCAGCTCAAGAGCAGCTCCGGGCGGAAGGTGACGAACCCGAAGCAGGCGGTCGCGATCGGCTTGTCGGAAGCCCGCAGCGAGGGCGGCAAGGTGCCGCCGGCGAAGAAGGCGGCGGGGAAGAAGACCGCGGCGAAGAAGACGACGGCCAGGAAGACGACCGCGAAGAAGGCGCCCGCCAGGAAGGCTGCGGCCAGGAAGACCACGGCACGCAAGACCGCGGCGAAAAAGGCGCCGGCGAAGAAGACGACCGCGCGGAAGACGGCCGCGAAGAAGACTGCCGCCAGGAAGACGACGGCGAAGAAGAGCACCGGCCGCAAGACGGCCGCGAAGAAGACTGCGGCGAAGAAGACGAGCGCGAGGAAGACGGCTGCGAAGAAGAGCAGCTGATCCGTCATTCCCGCGAAGGCGGGAATCCAGAGCGTCCGCCTTCAGCGGACTCCATGGGAAGCACTGGATCCTCGCCTTCGCGAGGATGAAGGGTTTGCCGGGTTCAGGCGATCGAAGTCGCCCGCAGCTCGGACGCGGCTGAGTGCGCGCCCTCCGCCATCGCCGTCACCCTCCCACGGATGTGGTTGCGCGCCAGCAGCTCGGCGCTGGCCATGGCTGCTTCGGCGGTGTCGAACAGGCCGCCGCCGCACAGGTGGGCGCAGCAGCCGGGGTCCTCGCACAGCGTGGCCAGCCAGAAACTGCCCGGCCGCGCGCAGCAGACCTTGGCGAATCCCAGGTAGCGGCCGCTGCCGGCCCCGATCTCATTGGCGGAACTGGCCACGTAGTAGCCGTCGAACGGTCCATTCACACGGTCCATGCAGGTACTCCAGGTGCCTTTTTGGCGGACGGCCACTCTAGGTCGGCAGCGCCAGCTCTGGTGTAGGACGGGGCCGACGCGTGTCGGCCGGCTTCCCGCCCCGTTCAGAGGCCGCGCGATTCCAGGCGCGCCGTGCCGCGGGGCGCGAGCAGCGTGGCGCAAAGGTTCGGCGAGCCCTCTTCGGCAGCGATGCCTTCGAGGCCGATCGCTTCCAGGGCTTGCCGCAGGCGGCCGGCCTGCGGATGAGTCAGTGCCAGCGACCGCAGCGTGAGCCCGGCATCCGGCATCGCGGAGACGGGATGGGCCGGACCCCACTGGATGAGCGTCGGCAGGCAGCCGTCGAACTGCCGCCGTCCGTCGGCGCGCACCGTGATCTGCCATTGCAGCAGGCCGCGCGGCGTCATCCGCGAGGCTTCGACCACCTCGCCCATGTCCAGGCCCTGCCGGGCGAGCGCCGCCACGGCCGCGCGGACGTCCGGCACGCGCGCCACCCAGTGCGCGAGGCGCGGGCCCTGCTCGCGGACGGTGGACTGCACGGCCGCATCGTCCATGTCGAACCACCGCCGCCGGCCGGCCTGCGCGCCCTCGGCCGCGGGGTTGCGCGCGATCACCTCGAGGTACGCAAGCGGATGGTCCACGCTGGCCAGCCGCAGCAGGCGGTTGTGCGTGCCCATCAGCGGATGCTCGCCGCCCGGCCCGGGCGCGACGCCCAGGCTGCGCTCGCACCAGGCCGCGCCCTGCTCGAGCGTGTCCGCCAGCACCACCAGGTGGTCGATGCGGGCCTGGTCCATCACAGCCGCACCCGGCCTTCGATGCAGCTGACCGAGTGGCCGCCGATCCAGATGTCGCCGGCGGCGTCGCGTTCCACGTGCACGCGGCCGGCCCGCCCGAGCGCCGTGCCCTGCGCGGCGACATAGCGATCGGGCGCGAGGCCGGCGCCGATGAGCCATTGCGCCAAGGCGGCGTTGAGGCTGCCGGTGACCGGGTCCTCCACGGTGCCGTTGTTGCCGGGGAAGAAGGCACGGACCTCGAAGGCGCAGTGGTCCTGCGCGGGGCGCGGTGCGACCACGCCGACCTTGGCATGCGGACCGGCCACGCCGACGAACAGGCCCGCGAGCACCGTACCGTCGGGCTTGAGGCCCAGCACCTGCTCGGCGCTGCGCAGCATCACGCCGCGCCAGCCCGGGCCGTTGTCGCACCAGGCATGGTCGACGATGTCGCCGCGCGGGATGCCCAGGCCGCGCGCGATGAGGGCCAGGTCGGCTTCGTCCAGCGGCCCGGACCGGCGCAGCGGCGGCGCGGCGAAGGCGAGGCGTTCGCCGTCGCGGCGGATCTTCACGAGGCCTACGCCGCATTCCTGGACGATGTGCTCCGCCTTGGGCCGCCCGCCCGCCTGCAGCCAGGCGTGGCAGCTGCCCAGGGTCGGGTGCCCGGCGAACGGCAGCTCCTGGCTGGTGGTGAAGATGCGCACGCGGTAGTCGGCCTTCGGATCCTGCGGCGGCAGCAGGAAGGTCGCCTCGGACAGGTTGGTCCATCTGGTGAAGCCCTGCATCTCTTCGGTGGAAAGGCCGGTGCCGTCCAGCACCACGGCGACCGGATTGCCGAGGTAGGGCGTGGCGGTGAAGACGTCGACTTGCTGGAAGGCGCGAGGAGACATGGCGTCGGTGCGGGAGAAGTTTCAGGAAAGGGGAAGGTCGAGCATGCCGCGCGCGGCCGGCAGCGCGAGCATGCGCCCGTACCAGGCATCGAGCCGGGGCCGGGCGCGCCGGACCAGCGGCAGGCCGCGCCACCGGTGCATCTCGCAGGCGATGGGCAGGTCGGCGATGGTGAGCTCGTCGCCGGCGATGAAGCGGCCGGACAGCTGCGACTCGAGCAGGTCCCACAGCGGCTCGGTGGCGGCGACCGAGGCATCGACCAGGGCTTGGTTGCGCTCGGCAGGCGCGACGCGGATCAGCTGCACGAAGGCATCGCGCCCGGCCGGGTTGAGGGTGGTCTGCTGCCAGTCCATCCAGCGCTCGGCGCCGAAGCGCGCCTGCAGATCGCGCGGATACAGGCTGTCGTCTCCGTAACGCGCCGCCAGGTAACGCACGATCACGTTCGATTCCCACAGCTCGTAGCCGTCGTCATCGAGCAACGGCACCAGCGCGTTCGGGTTGCGGGCCAGGTACTCGGGCGTCCGCACCACGCCGAAGGGGCCGCCGGCTTCGGTGCGCTCGAACGGCAGGCCGAGCAGCTGCAGCGTCAGCACCACCTTGCGAACGTTGATGGAGGACAGGCGCCCCCACAGCCGGATCGTCATGGCCGTGCACCCATCTCGCGGATGGCGCGCGCCAGCGCCGCGATGCCGGTGTCGATCTGTTCCGCCGTCGCCGTGACGAACGACAGCCGCAGCGTGCGCAGCGCCTCGGGATCGTCTTCGGCACCCGCGTAGAACGCCGCGCCGGGCACGAAGGCCACGCCGGACTCCACGGCGCGCGGCAGCAGGTCGAGCGCGCTCACGCCGCGCGGCAGCCGCGCCCACAGGAACATGCCGCCCTGCGGGCTGTTCCACTCCACGTCCAGGCCTTTCATCTCGCGCGAGAGCGCGGCCAGCATGGCGTCGCGCTGCGAGCGGTAGAGGGCGCGGATGCGCGGCAGGTGGCGCTCGAGGAAGTCGCCCTCGATCACGCGCGCCGCCATGCGCTGGTTGAAGCTGGGGCTGTGCAGGTCCGCAGCCTGCTTGGCCTGCAGCAGCTTGGGATAGAGGTCGGCGGGCGCGACCAGGAAACCCAGGCGCAGGCCGGGCGCCAGCACCTTGGAGAACGAGCCCAGGTAGATGCTGCCTTCCGGGTTGCGGGCGGTCAGCGGCGCGGCCGGCGGCTGGTCGAACCACAGGTCGCCGTACGGGTTGTCCTCGACGATCGGCAGGCCCAGGCGCGCCGCGGTCTCGGCCACGGCGGCGCGGCGCGATTCGCTCATGGTGCGGCCGGTCGGGTTCTGGAAATTGGGCAGCAGGTAGAGGAAGCGCGCGCCGGCGGCCTGGGCCTGCAGGTCGTCGACCATGACGCCGTGGTCGTCGCTGCGCACGCCCACCACCTCGGGCTCCATCGGCATGAAGGCCTGCAGCGCGCCCAGGTAGGTGGGCGTCTCCACCAGGATGCGCGAGCCGCTGTCGATCAGCACCTTGGCCACCAGGTCCAGGCCCTGCTGCGAACCGGTGGTGATCAGCACCTGCGCGGGATCGACCTTCCACGGCAGCGAGGCCGCGACCTTCTCGCGCAGCGGGGCGAAGCCTTCGCTGGCCGCGTACTGCAGCGCGGCGGGGCCGTCTTCGCGCAGCACCTGCTGGCAGGCGGCGGCGAACTCGGTGACCGGGAAGGTGGCCGGCGAGGGCAGGCCGCCGGCGAAGCTGATGATGCCGGGGCGCTCGGTGACCTTGAGGATCTCGCGGATCACGGACGGATTCATGCGGGCGGCGCGGCGCGCCAGGGTCCACGGGCGGGGCAGGTCGTTGGGTTTCATGCGGCGGTCTCCTGGGAAATCTTGGGGCGCACCGGCATCCGCTTGCCGATGAACACGGTGGCGATCACGGCGAGCGCGAAAGCGAGGGTGGTGGCGTCCAGCGCCTCGCCGAGCAGCGGGACCGCGAACACCATGCTGAGGAAAGGCTGGACCAGTTGCACCTGGCTCACGCGCACCGTGCCGCCGAGGGCCAGGCCACGGTACCAGGCGAAGAAGCCCAGCCACATCGAGAACACCGCCACGTAGCCGAAGGCCCACCAGGCGGAGGTCGCCACCGGCGCGGCCGGACGGGTGATCCAGGCGGCCGGCAGCGTGAGCGGCAGCGCGATCACCAGCGCCCAGCAGATCACGTGCTCGGCGCGCAGGTGCTGCGACAGGCGCGCGCCCCACGCGTAGCCGACGGCGGCGCAGGCCATCGCGGCCAGCAACAGGACGTCGGCCGCGTGCAGCGTCATGCCGCCGCCCTTCATCAGGGCGAAGCCGACCACCAGCGCGCTGCCTAGCGCGGCGCAACTCCAGAAGCCGGCGCTGGGACGCTGGCGGTGCAGCCAGGCGCCGACGGCGGCGGTGGCCAGCGGCAGCACGCCCACGATCACGCTGGCGTGCACCGCCTGCACGTAGCGCATGGCGACCGAGGTGAAGAGCGGGAAGCCGAACACCACGCCGGCGGAGGTGATGGCCAGCGCGGGCCAGTCGCGGCGGTCGGGCAGCGGCGCGCGGGTGGCGACGAGGAACACCGCCGACAGCGCGGCAGCGACCACCGCGCGGCCGAGCGCGATGAACACGCCGGACATCTGCGGCGCCTCGGGCGTGCCGACGGCCAGCCGGGTCATCGGCAGCGTGAGCGCGAAGATGGCCACGCCCACGAAGCCGAGCCAGAGGCCGCGCCTGTCCTGCGGCGTCATGCGCGCACCATCCAGACGGCGGTGGCGAGCAGCACCAGCGCGAGGAAACGGTTGAACCAGAGCAGCCGTCGGCCTTGCGCGAGCCACCCGCGCAGCAGCGAGCCGGCCAGCGCGTAGGCGAAGTTGCTGGTGAAGGCGAAGCCCATCATCACCAGGCAGATGATGGCCAGCCGCTCGCCCGGGTTGGCCGCGGGCTGCCCGCCGGCGTTGACCACCCAGCCGGCGCTGAGCGTGAGCGCCAGCAGCCAGGCCTTGATATTGACGAACTGCAGGCCTACGCCCTGCGCGAAGCCGACGTCCAGGCGGTCGGCGTCCGCCTCGCCCAGCCGGCCGGAGCCGGACAGCTTCCAGGCCAGCCACACGAGATAGGCCGCGCCGCCCCACTGGATGGCGGTGCGCAGCACGGGCATGCCGGTGACCAGCGCGCCCACGCCCAGGCCGCAGGCCAGCATCAGCAAAGTCCAGCCGGTGGGCACGGCCAGGCAGAAGCGCAGCGTGCGGCGCAGGCCGTGGTTGGCGGCCATGGCCGTGGACAGCGTGGTGTTGGGGCCCGGCGAGAAGCTCATGGCGGTGCAGAACGCCAGCAGCGCCGTGAGTTCGGCGGCGCTCATCGCGAGAGGTCCGGTTGCGGTTGCATGCGGGCCACTGTAAGCTCCGTCGCCAGTACACCACCAGTACAGATGGCCGGGTCAGATGGACATCTGTACTGGTTCGCCGGCCAATACAGGGACTTGTTGCCCATGCTGATGAAATCCTCCTCGCAGTCGCTCACCGAGCAGCTGTCCGGCCGCTTCGCGCAGCGGATCCGCGACCGGCTGCTGGCGCCGGGCGCGCGGCTGCCTTCCGTTCGCCAGTGCGCGCAGCAGCAGGGCGTGAGCCCGTCCACCGTGGTGGCCGCCTACGACCAACTGCTGGCGCAGGGGCTGGTGGAGGCGCGCAAGAACCGCGGCTTCTTCGTGCGCGAGCTGGCGCAGCGGCAGGAGCCGTCGCAGCCGGCGCCGCCGCAGCGCAACGGCCGCGAGCCCGTGAGCAGTCCCGGCGCCTGGGCCACGGCCACCGGCTTCGCGACGCGGCCCAACGCACCGATCGACGCCGGGACCCTGATCCGCGGCATGTTCCACAAGGTGAGCCCCAAGCCGCAGCCGGGCATGGGCGTGTTCCCGCCCGAGTGGCTGGAATCGACCTTCATGCCGGCGGCGGTGCGCAAGGTGACGAGCACGCGGGCGCTGCAGGCGTTCTCGCTGCAGTACGGCGAGCCGATGGGCGATTCGTCGCTGCGGAAGGCGCTTTCGAAGAAGCTGGCCACGCTGAACGTGCCGGCCGCGCCCGACCAGATCATCACCACCGTGGGCGCGACGCATGCGCTGGACATGGTCAGCCGCACGCTGCTGCGGCCCGGCGACCCGGTGATGGTCGAAGAGCCCGGCTGGGCGGTGGAATTCGCGCGGCTCACCGCGCTGGGCATGCGCTTGCTGCCGGTGCCGCGGCGCGCCGACGGCCCCGACCTGGACGTGATGGCCCGCTACTGCGAGGCGCACCGGCCCAAGCTGTACGTCAGCGTGAGCGTGCTGCACAACCCGACCGGCTACTGCCTGTCGCCGGGCGCGGCGCACCGGGTGCTGCAGCTGGCGAGCCGGTACGACTTCCACATCGTCGAGGACGACACCTACAGCCACATCGGTCCCGAACACGCGACGCGCCTGTGCGCGCTGGACGGCCTGCAGCGCACCATCCACGTCAGCGGCTTCGCCAAGATCCTGGCGCCGAACTGGCGGGTCGGCTTCCTGGCGGCGCATCCCTCGCTGATCGAGCGGCTGCTGGACACCAAGCTGCTGTCGACGCTGACCACGCCCGCGCTGCTGGAACGCGCGCTGGCGCTGTGCATCGAGCAGGGCCAGCTGCGCCGCCACGCCGAGCGCATCCGCACCCGGCTGGACGCGGCGCGCAGCCGCAGCGTGAAGCTGGCGATCAACGCGGGCTGCCGCTTCGCCGCGGAACCGGCCGGCCTGTTCGGCTGGGTCGACACCGGCGTGGACACCGATGCGCTGGCGCAGCGGATGCTGGACGAGGGCTACCTGCTCGCGCCGGGCGCGCTGTTCCATGCCGAGCGCAAGCCGGGCACGCTGATGCGGATCAACTTCGCGAGCACGCAGGACGCGGCGTTCTGGAAGAAGTACTCGGAGATGGTGCGCCGCATGTAGGCGGCGCCGCGGTCACAGCATCTCGTCGGGCGCGATCGGCGCGAGCAGGTTCACCAGCGCGCGCAGCTTGAGCGGTGCCTCGGGCTCGCTGGTGGCGTCCTTGAAGGGCGCGCCGGGCGGCGCGCGCCAGCGCAGGTCGCCGCCCTCTGCCAGCTCCACCCGGTAGGCGCCGCGCGCGAAGGTGCTCTCTATCAGCCCGGCGCACGCCTGGGCCAGCGCCGGGCCGCGGATGACGAGCGCGACCTCGCTGTTCTTGCGCTGCGAGCGCAGGTCCAGGTTCATCGAGCCGATCACCGAGAGGTGGCGGTCGATGATCACCGCCTTGGAATGCAGGCTGGCGCGCGAGCTGCCGCTCTTGGAACCGCCGGCCGTGCTGCCCAGGCTGACGCCGCTGCCGCCGCTCTTGCGCGACGAGCCCGAGTTCTCCAGCCCGGCCGAGGCCGGATCGGCGCGCATCTCGTACAGCTCCACGCCCATGGCCAGCAAGTCGCGCCGATAACGTCGGTAGCCCGCGTGGGCGGCGGGGGCGTCGTTGGACGCCAGCGAGTTGGTGAGCACGCGGACGGCGATGCCGCGGCGCCGCAGCTCGGCGAACTCCTTCATCATGGCCTCGCCGGGCACGAAGTACGGCGAGACGATCAGCAGCTCGCGCTGCGCCTGCCGCATCAGCTGCAGGAGGCCGTCGACCACGGTTTCGCCGGCATTGGCTTCCTCGTCGCCCGGACCGATCTTGCCGGGCTTGTCCGCCAGCAGCAGCGAAGGCGCCCAGGTGAGCGGCACGCGCTGCAGGTCCATGGGCGGGCGCTCGGCCGAGACGACTTCGGTGGCCGTGACGTTGGGCAGCACCGTGCTTTTCGCAGGCGAAAGGGTGGGTTGCTGCGCCGACGCCGGCGCGCTCGCCGGATCGGCCGCCTTCGGCACGTCCTTGCGCAGCCGCTCCAGGTCCTTCGCCTCGAGCAGCGCCTGCACCGGATAGGCCAGCTCGTCGTTCCAGTAGCGGTCGAAGCTGGCCGACATGTTGCGCACGATGCGCCCGCCGGCCAGCACGTCCAGGTCGACGAAGTTGCTCTTGTCGTCGTCGCCGAAGTAGGCGTCGCCGAGGTTGCGGCCGCCGGTGATGCCCCAGGCGTTGTCGGCGATGAACAGCTTGTTGTGCATGCGCTTCTGCATGCCTTCGACGTCGTGCAGCGAGCCCAGCACGCGGGTCACGAGCGAGCCGCGCGAACCGGGCACCGGGTTGAACAGGCGCAGCTCGATGCCGGGCTCGAAGGCGAGGCGCAGCACCTGCGCGTCCTCGCCCACGGTGTTGAAGTCGTCCAGCAGGATGCGCACGCGCACGCCGCGGCGCGCCGCCGCCCGGATGCGTTCCATCAGCACGGCGGTGCTGGCGTCCGCGTGGATCGCGTAGTACTGCAGGTCGAGGCTGCGCTGGGCGCGGTCGATCAGCGCCAGGCGGCTGGTGAAGGCGGCGTCCACGCTGTCCAGCAGCATGAAGCCGGAGTCGCTGCGGGCGCGCGCCTGGGTGCGGCGGGCCTGGACCAGGCGGCCCAGGACGGTCTCGTCGGGGGCGTCGAAGGCCTGCGACGGCGTGCGTTGCACGTTGGCCGGCAGGCTGGCGCAACCGGCGGCCCAGGTGGACAGCGTGAGCAGGACCAGCAGGCGCCACAACCAGCCCAGGCCCCGGCCGGGAGAACGGAATGCGAGCGACGCGTACATGGCCAGGCCACTGTAGTGGCCGGCTCAGGTGCGTGGGGGTCGGCGCAGGTCAGCGGTAGCCGCCAGTTGGCGACGGCCAAGCCCTACAGCGCGCCCAGCGCCTCCCAGCGCTCGAGGGCGGCCATCAGCTCGTCCTCGATCTGGGCGCTGCGCGCGGCCAGTTGCGCGGCGCGGGCGCCGTCGCGCGAATAGAGCGTGCCGTCGGCCAGCTCGGCGGTGAGGGCGGCCTGCTCCTGCTCCAGCGCCTCGATGCGGCCGGGCAGGGCTTCGAGCTCGCGCTGCTCCTTGTAGCTGAGCTTGCGGCGCGCGGTGGACGCCGCGGCGGGTGGTTCGGCCGCGGGCTTCGGCGCCACCGGCGCCGGAGCGGGGGGCGCCGAGAGCGCGGCCCATTGGCGCGAACGCTGCGACTGCGCCAGCCAGTCCTGCACGCCGCCTTCGTATTCGCGCCAGCGGCCCTCGCCCTCGAAGGCGATGGTGCTGGTGACCACGTTGTCGAGGAAGGTGCGGTCGTGGCTGACCAGGAACACCGTGCCTTCGTAGTCCTGCAGCAGGTCCTCGAGCAGTTCCAGCGTGTCGATGTCCAGGTCGTTGGTGGGCTCGTCGAGCACCAGCACGTTGGCGGGCCGTGCGAACAGGCGCGCCAAGAGCAGGCGGTTGCGTTCGCCGCCCGAGAGCGATCGCACGGGCGAGCCGGCGCGCGCCGGCGAGAACAGGAAGTCGCCCAGGTAGCTCTTGACGTGCTTGCGCTGGCGGCCGATCTCGATCCACTCGCTGCCGGGGCTGATGAAGTCCTCCAGCGTGGCGTCGGGGTCCAGCGCCTCGCGCATCTGATCGAAATAAGCGACCTGCAGGTTGCTGCCGCGGCGCACCGTGCCGCGGTCGGGCTCGAGCTCGCCCAGGATCAGCTTCAGCAGCGTGGTTTTGCCGGCGCCGTTGGGTCCGATCAGGCCGACCTTGTCGCCGCGCAGGAGGGTGGCGGTGAAGTCGCGAACGACGGTCTTCTCGCCGAAGGCCTTGAAGACGTCGTCCAGCTCCGCGACCAGCTTGCCGCTGGGCGCGCCCGCGGCGACTTCCATGCGCACGCGGCCGACGGCCTCGCGGCGCTCCGCGCGCTGCTCGCGCAGGTGCTGCAGGCGCGTGATGCGGCCTTGCGCACGCGTGCGGCGGGCTTCCACGCCCTTGCGGATCCAGACTTCTTCCTGCGCCAGCAGCTTGTCGGCCTTGGCGTTGATCACCGCTTCCTGAGCCAGCTGTTCTTCCTTGAGCGTCTGGTAGCGGGTGAAGTTGCCGGGGTAGGAGCGCAGCTGGCCGCGATCGAGTTCGACGATGCGGGTGGCCACGCGGTCCAGGAACGCGCGGTCGTGCGTGATCGTCACCACGCTGCCGCGGAAATCGATCAGCAGGCCTTCGAGCCATTCGATGGCGTCGAGGTCCAGGTGGTTGGTGGGTTCGTCGAGCAGCAGGACGTCGGGCCGCGCGACCAGCGCCTGCGCCAGCGCCACGCGCTTGCGCGTTCCGCCCGAGAGCGTGCCCACGATCGCGGCCGGCTCCAGTCGCAGGCGCTGCAGCGTCTCGTTGACGCGCTGCTCCCAGGTCCAGCCGTCCTGCGCCTCGATGCGCGCCTGCAGCGCGTCGAGGTCGCCTTCGCCGTGCGTGTAGCGGGTGATGAGGTCGAGGACCGGCGCGAGGCCGGCCTTGACGCTGTCGAAGATGGAGGCGTCCGCGTCGAGCGCCGGCTCCTGCGCCACGTAGGCGACGCGCAGGGCTTGTTGCAGTTGCAGCGTGCCGTCATCGAGACGTTCGAGGCCGGCCAGGATTTTGAGCAGGGAGGACTTGCCCGCGCCGTTGCGGCCGATCAGGCCGACGCGCTCCTGCGATTCGAGCGCGAACTGGGCGCGGTCGAGCAAGGGGACGTGGCCGAAGGCCAGCTGGGCTTCCGAGAGGGTGATGAGCGCCATGGAGCGCGCGATTATCGGCGTGGGTGGAAATCGCCCGGGCTGCTAGAGTGGCTCGACAACGGAGGAGGTGCTCTTGCAGCTGACGATCAACGGTCGGACGGTGGAGGCTGACGCGGAACCCGCGATGCCGCTGCTGTGGGTGCTGCGCGACGTGCTGGGCATGACCGGCACCAAGTACGGCTGCGGCGTGGCGGCGTGCGGCGCCTGCACGGTGCGCGTGGACGGCCAGCCCGTGCGGTCGTGCGTCACGCCGGTGTCGACGGTGGCGGGCCGCAGGATCGTCACCATCGAAGGCCTGGGTACCAAGGCCGCGCCGCATCCGCTGCAGGCCGCCTGGATCGCCGAACAGGTGCCGCAGTGCGGCTACTGCCAGAGCGGCATGCTGATGGCCGCCGCCGCGCTGCTGGAGCGAAAGCCCAAGCCCACCGACGCCGACATCGACGAAGCGATCACCAACCTGTGCCGCTGCGGCACTTACCAGCGCGTGCGCGCCGCGATCAAGCGCGCGGCGGGCATCAAGGCATGAAGCGGCGCACGCTGCTGGTGGCCGGGGGCGCGGCGGCCGGGGCGCTGGTGGTCGGCTGGGTGGCGTCGCCGCAGCGATCGCGGCTGGGGCGGGGCCGGCTGATGAAGGCCGGCGAAGGCGAAGTCGCGCTGAACGGCTGGATCAAGATCGCGCCCGACGGCGCCGTGGTGCTGGCCATGCCGCGCAGCGAGATGGGCCAGGGTGTGCACACGGCGCTGGCGATGCTGGCGGCCGAAGAGCTGGACGTGCCGCTGGTGAGCGTGCGCCTCGAGCAGGCGGGCAGCGATGCGATCTACGGCAACGTGGCGTACTCGGTGGTGAACCTGCCTTTCCATCCGACGGAGATCGAGCGCGAGGACGGCTTCGGCCGCGTGAAGGCGAGCCGCTGGATCGTGGGGAAGGTGGCGCGCGAGATCGGCATCAACGCCACCGGCGGGTCCACCAGCGTGGCCGATGCCTGGCCGGTGGTGCGCCTGGCGGCGGCGACCGCGCGTGCTTCGCTGGTCGGAGCGGCTTCCTTGCATTGGCGGCTGCCTGTCGACGAACTGGAGGTGCGCCGTGGCGTGATCTCGCATCCGTCGGGCAAGTCGGCGGGCTATGCGGAGATGGCGCGCTATGCCGCGGCCACGCCGCCCGGGAACGTGGCGCTGAAGGAGCGATCGGCCTGGACGCTGATCGGGCGGCCCGCGCCGCGGCTGGACGTGCCGGCCAAGGTGGATGGCAGCGCGGTGTACGGGCTGGACGTTCGGGTGCCGGGCATGAAGTTCGCGGCGGTGCGGCTGTGTCCGATGCTCGGCGGATCGCCGGGCCGCATCGATGCCGCGCGGGCGTTGGCGATGCCGGGTGTGGAGCGCATCGTGAAGCTGCCGGCGTATGGCGGCTCGACGGCGGGCTTCGCGGTGATCGGTCGCACAACCTGGCATGCGCGGCGGGCCGCGGACGCGGTCGACGTGGAATGGCAAGGTCGGCCCGCGGGGGCGCTGGATTCGGAGCGCATCGCTGAATCGCTGCGGCAGGCCGTGGAGACGCAGCGGGGATTCACCTTTCACCACAGCGGCGACGTCGAGGAAGTGGAGGGGCGGGCGCCGAGGAAGGTCGAGGCCTGGTACCACGCACCCTATCTCGCGCACGCGGCGCTGGAGCCGATGAACTGCACGGCGCGGGTGGCGGGCGGGCGGGTCGAGCTGTGGGTGCCGACCCAGGCGCCGCAGCTCTGTCGCGCCGCGGCCGCGATGGTCGCGGGCGTGGATCTGGAGGACGTGGATCTGCACGTCACGCTGCTGGGCGGCGGCTTCGGGCGAAGGCTCGAGGTCGACTACGCGGCGCAGGCGGTGCGTGTCGCTATGGATGTGCCGGGAACGCCGGTGCAGCTGTCGTGGAGCCGCGAGGAGGATGCGACGCACGACTTCTACCGGCCGATGCAGGTGGCGCGGCTGCGCGGAACGCTGGATGCGGAAGGGCAGGTGCTGTCGCTCAGGATCGAATCGGCCGGCGACGCGATCTCGCCGCGCTGGTTCGAGCGCGTGCTGCCGGTGGGCTTGCGGGCGACGCTGAGCGGGCTGCAGCTCACGGCGCCGGCGGTGCTGCCGGGTGTGTCCTCCTTGTCGGGGCCGCTGGATCTGCCCGACAAGACCGCGGCAGAGGGCCTCTTCAACCTTCCTTATGGGATCCCGCACCAGCGCATGGACCATGTGGCGACGCGCTCGGGGGTGCCGGTGGGGTTCTGGCGGTCGGTGGGACATTCGCACAACGCGTTCTTCTCCGAGTCGTTCATCGACGAACTCGCGAGCGAGGCGAGGGTGGATCCGGTCGAATTCAGGCGGCGCTTGCTGAACAATGCGCCGCGGTACCGGGCAGTGCTGGACTTGGCGGCGCGGCAGGCGGGCTGGGGCTCCGTCCTGCCGGCGGGGCGGGCGCGCGGGGTCGCTCTGCATGAGTCGTTCGGATCCATCGTGGCTCAGGTGGCCGAGGTGTCGATCGAGCAGGGGAAGGTCCGAGTGCACCGGGTGGTGTGTGCCATCGATTGCGGGACCGCGGTGAATCCGCAGATCGTGGCGCAGCAGATGGAAGGGGCGGTGGTATTCGCCCTGAGCGCCGCGCTGAATGGGCGCATCGACGTGAGAGAGGGGGCGGTGCGGCAGCGCAACTTCCCGGATCAGCCGTTGTTGTCGCTGAGGCAGGCGCCCAGGGTGGAGACATGGATCGTGCCCAGTGAGCGTCCGCCCGCGGGTGTGGGCGAGCCGGGTGTGCCGCCCCTCGCACCGGCCGTTGCGAACGCCCTGTTCGTGCTGACTCATCAGCGGGTGAGGCGCTTGCCGCTGAACCCTGCGGCCGACGCGTAAGCTGGTGCATCGACCGGAGGGGCGCTCAAAACAGTGCTATAGTCGCGGGCTTCGCTGACGACGGCACCGCAGAAATGCGAAGCTGAAACGGCAGAGAAAAAAGAAGTGTTGAGTTGCTGCCGAGGGTTTTCCCGGTATAGAATTCAAGGCTTCGCTGGAAACGAAATGCCCGGCGGCGACAGCCGCCGAACAAGCAGATCGAAGTTCAGCAACAACCCGAGAGGTTGACAGGTCTTTCAAAAGCATGTCATAATCGAGGGCTTCGCCGAAAGCGATTCGCAAGTAGCTCGCAAGAGCGGCAAGCGAAAAGAAAAAAGCGAAGGGCGTAGACAGAACGCTAAAAAATCTGTCATAATCGAGGGCTTCGCTGATCGCAGCGAGTCAGACAAAAAAAGCAAGGCGGAGACGCTGAGCGATTGAGTCGAATCGGGTTCGTTAAAAACATACAGCCGATAAGCGTGGGCGTTTGATGGCGGATTGCCAAGGTTCTTCGGAACTATCAAACGCTCAATGCGAAAAGAAGTGAAGTTCA
>JAEWIF010000010.1 GCA_023387335.1 Pseudomonadota bacterium
CGACGACACCTACCTCGTGGACGACGCCGGGGACGTGGTCACCGAAGCCGCGGGCGAGGGCCTGGACTGGGTGCGCAGCACGCTGGCCAGCTACGCGCTGACCGCGAACGCGGAGAACCTGGAGCTGCTGGGCGCCGCGGTGAGCGGCACCGGCAACGAGCTGGCGAACCGCATCGCGGGCAACGCGCTGGACAACGTGCTGAGCGGCAACGGCGGCGACGACCTCCTGCTGGGAGATGCCGGCAACGACCAGCTGGACGGCGGCGAGGGCAACGACTACCTGTCTGGTGGCGCCGGCAACGACCAGATGGCGGGCGGCCAAGGCAACGACTTCATGGACGGCGGCACCGGTGACGACCAGATGGCCGGCGGCGCGGGCGACGACACCTACCTCGTGGACGACGCCGCGGACGTGATCACGGAAGCCGCGGGCGAGGGCCTGGACTGGGTGCGCAGCACTCTGGCCAGCTACACGCTGGGCGCGAACGTCGAGAACCTGGAGCTGATGGGCGCAGCGGTGAGCGGCATCGGCAACGAGCAGTCGAACCGGATCGCCGGCAACGCGCTGGACAACGTCCTGGTCGGCAACGGGGGCGACGACCTCCTGCTCGCCGACGCCGGGAACGACCAGCTGAACGGTGGCCAGGGCAACGACTACCTGGATGGCGGCGCCGGCAACGACCAGCTTTCGGGCGGCCAGGGCAACGACTTCCTGGACGGCGGCACCGGCGTCGACCAGATGGCCGGCGGCGAAGGGGACGACACCTACGTCGTGGACAACGCGGCGGACGTGATCACCGAAGCCGCGGGCGAGGGCCTGGACTGGGTGCGCAGCACGTCGGACAGCTACACGCTTTCCGCGAACGTCGAGAACCTGGAGCTGATGGGCGCGGCCGCCAACGGCACCGGCAACGAGCAGGGCAACTGGATGATCGGCAACGCGCAGGACAACATCCTGAGCGGCCAGGGCGGCGACGACGTGATCGACGGCCGCGACGGCAACGACATCCTGGTCGGAGGCAACGGCGCCGACACGCTGGCCGGAGGCGAGGGCGACGACGTGCTGAACGGCGGCAACGGCGACGACCAGCTGGACGGCGGCGCGGGCACCGATGTCCTCTCCGGCGGCGTCGGCAACGACGTGATGAACGGAGGCGACGGCAACGACCTGCTGAACGGCGGTGTCGGCGACGACACGATGGCGGGCGGCGCCGGCGCCGACATCTTCGTGTTCGGGGCCTCGTTCGGGCAGGACCGCATCGTCGACTTCGATGCCGACGGCGCCGGTGGCCAGGACCGCATGGACCTCACCGCGCTGGGCGTCACGTTCGACAACTTCGGCGACCAGGTCTCCATCACCGTCGGCGACTTCGACGGCGGTGTCGGCTACCTCGACACGCTGATCACGATCGGATCCCAGTCCATCACGCTGCACGGCGTCGACGGCGTGGCCGGCAACGCCATCAACCAGGCCGACTTCATCCTGGCCTGACCCCGCAACCTCGCTTCCATGGGGCGGCATCGCCGGCCCATGGAGGCAGGGCCATCCCAACCTGAAGGAGAGCAACCATGAGCGAGCAAGCGACTACCAAGGAAGCGACGCAACAACCTGCCCAGCCGGCCGCGCAGAAGCCGGTGCGGCGGGAGATATCCGACCCGCGCGAAGTCGCCGCGCTGGTGCTGGCGCGGACCAGGCAGGTCACCGCGAAGAAGGATGAACTGGCGGTCGCGATCGACAGCCTGATCGACGTCGCCAAGCAGCTCACGCGCAGCTACGGCGCGCAGCTGGTGGCGATCGAGCACCTGCGCCTGCGCGTGAAGGCGCTGGAGGAGGCGGCGGGCGCGAGCGCCGCCACGGCCCAGGAACCGGTGGGTACGCTGCAATGAAGTCCCTCTGGGGCGAGCTGCGCCCGCTGATGGGGTGGATCGCGACGTTCTCGTTCGTGATCAACCTGCTGTACCTGGCACCGGCGTTCTTCAGCATGCAGGTGTTCGACCGGGTCATCTCGACCAACAGCCACGAGACCCTGCTGGTGCTGCTCGCCGGCACCGGCATCGCGCTGATGGTCCTGATGTTCCTCGACTACGTGCGCACCCGCCTCCAGAACGTGATCGGCAACATGCTGGACGAGCAGCTGTCGCCGCCGGTGGTGAACGCGGTCGTCGTCCGCGCGACCAAGGCTCCCGGCGCGCGCACGGACGCGATCCGCGACGTCGCGTCGCTGCGCTCCATGTTCTCCGCCACCGGCCTCATCGCCCTGTTCGATGCCCCGTGGGCGGTGGTCTACGTGGCGGTGATCTGGATGTTCCATCCGATGCTGGGCATCGGGGCGGCGCTGTCGGCGGCCCTGATGCTCGGCCTCGCCTGGCTGAACGACCGCCTGAGCCGGCGCACGCTGGAGACCTTGCAGAAGGAAGGGCGCCGCGCCTCCCAGTACGTGGAGAGCTCGCTGCGCAACGCCGAAGTGCTGCAGGCGCTGGGCATGACCGGGCGGCTGCTGGCCCGGTGGCGCGCCCTGCAGAACCAGGTGGCGCGCATGCAGACCAGCGCCAGCCGCAACGGCGCGGCGTTCAGCGCGCTGACCAAGACCGTGCGCCAGGCGATCCAGATGCTGATGCTGGCGCTGGGCGCCTGGCTGGTGCTGACCCAGCAGGCTTCCCCCGGCATCATGATCGCCACCAGCATCCTGCTGGGGCGGGCCGTGCAGCCGGTGGAACAGCTGGTGGGCAGCTGGCGGGTGCTGATCGAGGCGCGCGCCGCCTTCGGGCGCCTGCGCAAGCTGGCCGAGGACTTCGACCGCCAGGAACCGCGCGTGGCATTGCCACGTCCCACGGGGCGGTTGACCGCCGAGGGCGTGTCCTTCCGCATGCCGGGCGGCGAAACGCAGATCCTGGCCAACATCAGCTTCGCGCTGGCGGCGGGCGAATCGCTGGCCATCGTCGGGCCCAGCGCGGCCGGCAAGTCCACGCTGGCGCGCCTGCTGACCGGTGTCTGGGCGCCCACCGCGGGCCGGGTGCGCCTCGACGGCGCCGACCTGGCCGACTGGCCGCGCGAGCACCTCGGGCCCCACATCGGCTACGTGCCGCAGGACGTGGAGCTGTTCGACGGCACGGTGGGCGAGAACATCGCGCGCCTCGCCGAGGTGGATTCCGAAGCGGTGGTCGCCGCGGCCATGCGCGCCAACGCGCACGAGATGATCCTGGCGCTGCCGCGCGGCTACGACACCCCGGTGGGCGAACACGGCGTGCGCCTGTCGCCCGGGCAGCGCCAGCGCGTCGCCTTCGCGCGAGCCGTCTACGGCAACCCGCAGTTCGTGGTCCTGGACGAGCCCAACTCCAACCTGGACGGCGCCGGCGAGATGGCGCTGGCCCAGGCCATGGGCGCGTTGCGCGAAGCCGGCGTGACCACCGTCGTCGTCACGCACCGGCCGTCGCTGATGGCGCACGTCGACAAGATCATGGTCGTGGCCGCCGGACGCATCCAGCAGTTCGGCCCCGCCGGCGAAGTGATGAAGGAAATGCAGCGCCAGAACCTGGCGGTCGTGGAACGCAAGGCCGCCTGAAGGCGGCTCGAGGAGGACCGAGATGAACATCGCAGTCGCCCCGGGCGCTGGAGCCCCGCCGCATGACAGCCGACGCCAGGCCGGCCGCCTGGTGAGCGCGGGATGCTGGATCGTCGTGGGCGCGTTGATGCCCATGGCCTTGTGGATGGGCCTCGCGCCGCTGTCCATGGCGGTGGTCGCGCCGGCCGTGGTGAAGGTCGACCTCAACCGGCGGCCGGTGCAGCACCTGGAAGGCGGCACGGTGCGCGAGGTCCTGGTGCGCGACGGCCAGCACGTCAAGGCCGGCGACCCGGTGCTGGTGCTGGGCGACGTGCGGGTGGACGCCGACCGCAACCGCCTGGACTACCGCGTGCAGGTCGAGCGCGTCGCGCTGGCGCGCCTGGAGGCCGAGCAGAGGCTGGCGCCGGAAGTGCGCTTCCCCGACGACCTGCTGCGGGCGGCCCGGCGCGACGCGCGGATCGAGGAGGCGCTGGCCAAGGAGAGCTCGCTCTTCAAGGCCCAGCGCCAGTCGCTGGACAGCGGCACGGCCCTGATGCGCACCCAGCGCGAGCGCGTGGAACAGGAGATCGCGGCGGTCAAGTCGCAGATCGAGCAGGCGCAGAAGTCGCTCGACCTGCAGCGGCGCGACCTCGAGAACAACCGCGGCCTGATCCGCGAGGGCTTCATCTCGTCCAGCCGCATCTCGCAGATGGAGGCGGTGGTGATCGACTACGCGGCCCGGATGGAGGAGCGGCGCAGCGAGCTCGCCCGCGCCGACCAGCGGCTGGCGGAGCTCGACCTCAAGATCCAGTCCACGCGCAACGACTACGTCAAGGCCGCGAGCGACCAGCTCAAGGCGGCCGTGCAGCGCCTGGGCGAGATCGAGCAGGAGCAGCGCAAGTCGGAGGACGCGGCCAGGCGCCAGGTGGTGGTGGCGCCCGCCAGCGGCGAGATCATCGACCTCAAGTTCACCTCCGCCGGCGCCGTGGTGGGCCCGGGCGAGGCCATCGCGGACGTCGTGCCGAGCGGCACGCCGCTGATGGTGGAAGGCCGGGTGCGGCCGGAAGACATCGCCAACGTGCAGCTGGGGCAGCGCGCCCGCGTGAAGTTCACCGCCTTCAAGTACCGCAACACCATGATGGTGGGCGGCAAGGTGACGTACGTGTCGGCCGACCGGCTGGTCGACCGCCAGACCGGCACGCCCTACTACAACGCCCTGATCCTGGCCGACCCCGAAGCGATCGCCGCGGTCGGCGACCTGAAGCTCCAGGCCGGCATGCCCGCGGAGGTCTACATCGAAGGCTCGAAGCAGACCGCGCTCCAGTACCTGATCGAACCCGTCACCACCACCCTGCGCAGGGCAGGGCGGCAGATGTGACGCGCATTTCCGGTGTCCATCAACCAGGGGTCCCATCATGAAGAACCGCGATCTCACTCCCAGCCAACCCGAGTCGCCGGGCTTGGCGCGACGCACGGTGCTGAAGGCTTCGGTGGCGGCGGGCGCCGCGCCTTTCGTCCTGGCGCCACGCAAGGGGCTGGCGCAGCTGCCGCCGGTGCTGCCACCGAGTCCGCCTACCACGCCCTGGGTCGAGGAGCTGCCGCTGCAGGACACGCCGCTGACGCCGCTCGCCTCCCTGAATCCCGGGCCGATGCTGGGTGCGAACGTCGCCGGCGGCGAATGCGGGCGGGGGGAGCACCAGCGCTACGGCGAACTCTGCGGCTCCATGGGCCGCACCGGCAAGGACGCGATCTACCACCAGCTGACCGTCCGGGAGAACCCTTCCTGGCGGTTCAACGGCGACAACCCGTACTACCCGCCGCAGCCGATCTGGGGCTACCAGGGCGCCAACATGCCCGACGCGGTCACCCCCGGCCCGACCATCCAAGCGCGCTACGGCGAGCCCATCATCTGCCGCATCTACAACCGGCTGCCGCAGTTCCACACCGGTTTCGGTTCGCCCGAGATCACCACGCACCTGCACAACCTGCACACGCCTTCCGAGAGCGACGGCTTCACGGGGGACTACTACAGCGCGTTCAGGAACGGGCCGACCCTGACCGGCCCCGGCGCCTTCCGCGACCACTTCTATCCCAACCTTTATGCCGGCTTCGACGAGCTCGGCGGCATCGGCGACGTGCGCGAGGCGCTGGGCACGCTCTGGTACCACGACCACACCGAAGGCGTGACGGCGCCCAACGTGCTCAAGGGCCTCGTCGGACGCTACAACATCTTCGACGAGCTCGATTCCGGCAGCGAGCAGAGCGGCCTTCGCCTGCCGAGCGGCGCGTACGACTATCCGCTCACCTTCGCGGACCGCCGCTTCGACGTGAACGGCCTGCTGACGTTCGACCAGCTCAATCCGGAAGGCGTGCTGGGCGACAAGATCATGTGCAACGGCAAGCTCGAGCCGGTGCTGAAGGTGGCGCGCCGCAAGTACCGCTTCCGCCTGCTCAATGGCGGACCCACGCGCTTCTACGAGCTGGCGCTGCAGAACAGGTCGGCCAACGCCATCTATCCGTTCACCTACATCGCGAACGACGGCAACCTGCTGCCCGCGCCGCTGCTGAACCAGACCAGCGTGCGCTTCGCGCCGGCGGAGCGGGCGGACATCGTCATCGACTTCGCCCGGTTCCCGCTGGGCACCGAGCTCTACCTGGTCAACCTGCTCGAGCAGACCTCGACCCGCAGGCCGGACAAGTCGCGTGCGCCCGGCACGCGCGTGCTGAAGCTGGTGGTGGACCGCAATCCGCCGGAGGCCGACATGAGCAAGGTCCCGGCGATGCTGCGTCCGCTGCGGCCGCTGCCCAGCGCCGCGGAGCTCGCCGCGCTGCCGGTGCGCCGCTTCGTCTTCGCGCGGTCGGGCGGCATGTGGGCGGTGAACGAGCAGTTCTTCAACATGTTCGAGGCGCGAGCCACGCCGAAGCTGGGCAGCGCCGAGATCTGGGAGCTGACCAATCCGGACAACGGCTGGCAGCACCCGATCCACATCCACTTCGAGGAGGGGCTGATCCTGAGCAAGTCGGTGGACGGCGTGCCGGTGCCGATCCCCGCGCACGAGCGGGGGCGCAAGGACGTCTTCGTCGTCGGCGAGGGCATGACCATCCGGGTGCTGATGCGGTTCCGCGACTTCAAGGGCAAGTACATGATGCATTGCCACAACCTCACGCACGAGGACCACGCCATGATGATCCGCTGGGACATCGTCTGAGGAGATGCACATGAACGCGCGAAGACTCGGACTGGTCGCCGCGGGCGCCGCGGCACTGCTCGGCACGGGCGTGGCTCTCCTGGCCCGGCCCGGCGAAAAGGCGCGCGCTCCCGCGCCCCGGCCCGCCGGCGGCGGCAGCGCGGGCCGCCTCCCGAACGTCGTCCTCGAGACGCACACCGGGAAGAAGGTGCGCTTCTACGACGACCTGCTGCAGGGCAAGCTTGTGGTGATCAACATGATGTACGCGGGCTGCACCAACACCTGCCCGCCGACCACGCACAACCTGCTGCGGGTGCAGCAGATGCTGGGCGATCGCGTGGGCAAGGACATCTTCATGTACTCGATCACGCTGAAGCCGGAGCAGGACTCGGCGCGCGAACTGGCCGCGTACGCCCGGTCGCATGCGGTGCAGCCGGGCTGGCTGTTCCTGACGGGCGCGCCCGAGGACATCGAGCAGCTGCGATACGCCCTGGGCTTCTACGACCCCGACCCGAAGGTCGACCAGCAGGAAGGCCGGCACGTCGGCATGGTGCGCATCGGCAACGACCCGTACCGGCGCTGGGGCATGGCCCCGTCGCTGGCGGATCCCCGGCAGATCGTCTCGATGATCCAGCACGTGGACCTGAAGCCGGGCCCGCGCGGCTGAAGCGTGATGCAGCACAGCAGGAGGTCACCATGGATCCGCTCGACCAGCAGGTTCAGGCCGGTTTCCGGCAGTGGGACGAGCAGCGGCTGCGGCTGCGGTTGTTCAAGCAGCAGCTGAGGCAGCGCCAGGACCAGCCGCCGGACGAGTCGCTCGAGCGCCTCGCGTCGGAGCTGCGGCACCTGGAGGGCCTCTACGACGCGTCGTTCGAGCGGTTGCTGGAGCTGATCCGGCTGCGGCGGCCGCCGCAGTGATTCCGTCATTCCCGCCTCCGCGGGGATGAGGGGATTCAGATCGCGCTGCCCACGGCCCACACGCCGGTGATCACCGCGCGTTCGTCCTGCAGCGGCTGCATGTCGGCCTGGCGGCGGCCCCAGTGCCAGCCGCCGTCCTCCGCCTGCCAGCGCAGCACGGCGGCTTCGCAGCGGGCCGCCGCTTCGCGCTGGCCCAGGCGCTCGTACAGCGTGCGCAGGAGGCCGGTGCAGACCAGGTCGAAGTAGGGCGCGTCGGTCGGCAGGAACTTCGCGCGGCCGGTGAGCGGATCGAGGTAGCCGTTCACGAAGGTGCCGTCCACCGGCTTGAGCCATTCCAGGAAGCCGCGCACCTGGTCCGCGCGGCCGTAGCGGTGCGCGGCGAGCGCGGCGCGCAGGTTGTCGTCGCCCACGGTGACGTCGGTGCCGCGGTAGAAGTGCCACTGGCCCGCGGCGCTGCCGGGCTTGTCGGGCCGGAAGAACGAGTGCCAGCTGCCGAAGGCGCTCTGCCCCGTGGCCAGGAAGCTGGCGGCCTCGCTCTCCATCTGCGCCCAGCCGCCCCGCGGGTCCAGCAGGTCGACCTCGCGCAGCGCGCCCAGCCACAGGTAGTCGACCGCGGTGTGGATGGCGTTGTCGTAGGCGCCCGCCGCCGTCATGTAGTGCATCGGCGGGCCGTAGTTGCGCGACCAGACGCCGGCGCGGCGGCCGTCGAGCAGCGTGCCGCGCATCCAGCGCGCGATCTTCAGGGCGGCCTGCGCGAACCGGTCCCGGCCCGAAGCCACGTAGGCCCGCGCCAGCACGGCCATGCAGATGAGGTTGTCGCCGGCGTAGAAGGCGGAACCCGGTTTCCAGCCCCCGCCGTCGGGCGTGAGGTCGCTGGGCAGGCCGCCGTGCACGCGCGACGGCAGCTGGCGCTCGACCTCGCGCTGCCAGTGCACCAGGCCGTTGGCGACCTGCAGGCCCAGCTCGTCGTCGCCGGCGCCCATGGCCCAGATGGCGACGTCGGCGCTGGCCAGCGGCGAGAGGCCGGAGATGTGCTGCCCGTTGCCTCGGACCATGTACGGGTACAGGCCGCGCGCGCCGGGCCGCTCCAGCGATCGCAGCCAGGCGCGGAAGCGCCGGCGGGCGAGCACCAGCTGTCCCGCCGGGGTTTCTTCGGCGCGCGCTCCCTGCGCGGCGAGCGCGGCGGCCAGGGAAAGACCGAAGTCGCGCCGGTTCATGGGCGCGGCAGCGGCACGGCCGCCTTGTGCGGCGTGTGGAAGATCCAGTCGCGCCGGCGCAGGCATGCCGCGGCCAGCAGGATGGCGATGGACCACACCAGCAGCGAGATGAGCAGCGCGGCGAGGGTCTCGCGCAGCGCCATCGCCAGCGCGCGCGGCCGCAGCGAGCGCTGCTCCAGCAGGCAGGCGAGCGCCGGCATCGCCACGATGTAGACCAGTCCCAGCGCGGTGCCGGCCACCGTCATCGCCGCCGCCCCCGCATGGAAGTGGCCCAGCCCCACGGCCATGGCCGGCAGCGCGAGCAGGTACCAGGCGGTCGACAGGAAGAGGGCGAGCGGGAACAGGTAGTAGATCGCCAGCTCCAGCGACCGCAGCGACCGGTGCCGGAACGCGTGCTTGATCAGCGGCCAGGTGTACAGCTGCGAAGCATGGAAATGGCCCACCATCCAGCGCACGCGCTGGCGGATGGCGATCACCACCTGGTCGGGCTTCTCGTCGAAGAACTCGGCGGCCTCGACCCACACCACGCCCAGCTGGTGGTCCAGCTGCAGCAAGGCGTTGGACTCGATGTCCTCAGTCTGGGTGCGGATCTTGGACCAGATCTGCGCGAACAGGCCAGCCTGCACCGAGAAGCCGGTGCCGCAGAGCAGGGCGCTGCGCAGCAGGAAGCTGCGGCCCACGCTGTAGAACATCGACGAGGCCCGGTAGGCCGCGCGGATGCCGACCGAGACCATGTTGTCGGACGCGGTCAGCGGCTGGTGGTTGCCCTGCAGCGCGAGGGCGCCGGAGGCCTGGATCTCGGCGTCCAGCGCGCGCAGGAAGCCGCGCGACACCAGGTTGTCGGCGTCGAAGATGACGATGTACGAGTCGGGAACGGGCGCCAGCGCTTGCAGCGTCTCGTCGATAGCGGCCGACTTGCCGATGCCCTTGTGCCGGGTCTCGTGGACCTGGGCGCCCATCTCACGCGCGATGCTCGCGGTGCCGTCCCGGCCGTTGCAGGCCACGGTGACGGTGAACAGCTCGCGCGGATAGTCCTGCGCCAGCAGCGAGCCGACCGAATTGGAGATGACCTTCTCTTCGTTGTAGGCCGGGACGATGACGACGAAGCGCGTCGCCGGCTCGCGATCAGACTGCGATGCGACGGCCATCGGCCGCGAGAAGGATCGGACCAGCCCGGCCAGCATGAACAGCACCGCCGGCGCGATGGCCACGGTGCTCACGAAGATCCAGATGATCGCGGTGGGCGTGCTCAGGTCCACCCGCAGGCTGGGCTCCCACGCCGTCACCGACGCGGCCGACAGCGTGGAGACCGCGAGCAGAGCGGGCAGCAGCAGGATCCACCGCTTGCCGACGAGGAGCCACTGGGTCACGGACTGCTCTCTCGTCGGTGGGGGGTGCCGCGCGCCTCAGAACTTGTAGTTCAGGCCCAGGCTGTAGCCCTTGGGCGCGTAGTACTTGCCCGGCGTGCCCACCCTCTCGAGCGACACCTTCTCGGCGCGGGCGTACAGCGAAATCGCCTGCGTCAGCTGGTGGCCGACGCCCAGCGAATAGCGCTGGCCCTCGAAATCGGTGCCGGTGACGCCGGGCCCGATGGGCAGGGTGTACTTCTTGCGCTTCTCGTCCAGCGCGAAGGCCTCGACGTGCCAGCCGGGCAGGAACTCCTGGCGCACCGTCACCAGGTGGCGGTAGCCGCCCCCCGTGGTGGACTGCTCGCGGCGCAGCCACAGCGCGCCGTTGGACCAGGAGAAGGTCGGCCCGACGGAAACGAAGGTCTCGCGGCCGGTGGTGAACTTGCGGGTGCCGATGCCGCCGCTCAGGTCGAGGAAGGCGGGGCCGACCTTGCCGGCCTTCCAGCCGAACTCCTGGTACAGCGAGTCGTCGACGAACAGCGTGTTCTCGTCGGTGACGCCGATGCGGGTCATGCCGTAGAGCGACGTGCCCAGGTCGTAGTTGAAGATGCCTTCGACGAAGTTGCCCTTGGCGCCGGGGTTGCCCGGCACGGCCTCCTGCTCGCGGCGCTCCAGCTTCAGCGTGGTCTTGAATTTGTCGGACACCGGCACCGTGATGCCGACCGCCACGTGGTCGATGGCGCCGAAGCCGGCGTAGTCGTCGGTGTGGCTGTACTCGACGCCGACATCGGCGGCGGCGAACGCCGTTGAAGTGCCCGCAAGGGCGACGACGGCCACGGCGGCCGCGCTTCGGATCGACATGATTGGCAAAACCCCTCGAATTTGTTGTGGCCGGCGCGTTCTTTTGCAGGTGACCTGACCGCCGACAGTTGTCGCACGCTGAGGCTTTGTTTCTAGCAGAGCGCTCCCGCAGGCGCAATGCGATCTGTTGCCGCCGCGCCTCGTTTCGCGTGCAGGTGCTGCGCGATGACGTCGACGATCCGCGCCGAAGCCTTGCCGTCGCCATAGGGCGAAACGCCGCGGGCCATGCTCCGCCAGGCGGCTTCGTCGTCCATCAGCCGGCGCGCCTGCTCCACGATCGCGTCGCAGTGCGGGCCCACCAGCCTGACCACCCCTTCCTCCACGGCCTCCGGCCGCTCGGTCTCGTCCCGCAGCACCAGCACCGGCTTGCCGAGCGCCGGCGCCTCCTCCTGCACCCCGCCCGAGTCGCTGATGATGAAATGCGCCCGCTTCATCGCGGCCACGAAGGGCGCGTAGTCCATCGGCGGGCACAGGAACACGTTGCGCAGCTCGCCCAGCATCCGGTGCGCCACGTCGCGCACGTTCGGGTTCGGGTGCACCGGGTACAGGAAAGCCGTGTCCGGATAGGCCCGCGCGAGCTTCTCGACCGCCCGGCAGATCTGCCGGAACGGCTCGCCGAAGTTCTCGCGCCGGTGCGCCGTGACCAGCACCATCCGCCGCCCCTCGGCGATGGACACCGGCAGCCGGGCATCGGGGCGGGCGGCGGTCGAGAGCAGCGCGTCGATCACGGTGTTGCCGGTGACGAAGACGTCCTCCGCGGCAACGCCTTCCTTCAGCAGGTTGTCGCGCGAGCCCGCCGTCGGCGCGAAGTGCCAGCGCGCCAGGCGGCTGGCGATCACTCGGTTGGCTTCCTCGGGGAAGGGGTTGTCCATGTCGCCGGTGCGCAGCCCGGCCTCGACGTGGCCGAACGGAATGCGGCGGTAGAAGCAGGCCAGGGCCACGGCCATCACCGTGGTGGTGTCGCCCTGGGCGAGCACGACGTCCGGGGTCTCCTCGGCGAGCACCCCGTCCAGCGTGGACATCAGCCGGGAGGTCAGTTCCGCGAGGTTCTGGTTGGGCCGCATCAGGTCCAGGTCGATGTCGGGCGCGATGTGGAAGAAGTCCAGCACCTGGTCCAGCATCTGGCGGTGCTGCGCGGTCGCGAGGACGCGGCAGTCGATCGCGGGCTGCTCGCGCAAGGCCAGGATCACGGGCGCCATCTTGATCGCCTCGGGCCGCGTGCCCACGACGCAGAGCACCTTGCCGCGGGGGATCTCGGGCCGGCTGCGCTCCACGCCGACGCGCAAGCCCCAGTGGCCGGCGCCGGGCAGCAGCCCCGTCAGCGAGAACGGCAGCCGGGTGGGCGGGACCTGCCTAGCGGCCGGGCCGACGGTGCCTTCGAACAGCAGTTGCGCCATGGATGTCCTCCCTCGACAGCACACGGGGTCTTGTACAAAGCGTTTCCTCTTGAACGCTTGCGAAACAGTCTAGGAAGGTTCATCCGTACGGTGCGTGCGCGGGCACACGGACCGTGAACTGATCAGGAGGAGGGCCGCGCGGGGCGCGGCACGCCGGGCTTCTCAGTAGAAGCGCGAGAGAGGCGGCGTCCTACGGCGACGTCGGCTCGCGCCGACGTGCTTGTAGGAGGAGGCGAGGCGGCCGCGTAGGCGCCGTCTCGCGCCCAGCAGAAAAACGTCTCAGCCGCGGTGTGTCAATTCGAACCGAGACGCGCGAGTTGCTGCTTCAGCCGTTCCAGCGTGACGGCGAAGTCGGCGATGCGCTTGCGCTCCTGCTCGATCACCGCGGGCGGCGCCTTGGCGACGAACGCTTCGTTGGCCAGCTTGCCGTTGGCCTTGGTCAGTTCGCCTTCAATGCGCGCCGCTTCCTTGGACAGGCGCGCCTTCTCGGCGGCGACGTCGATCTCCATGAAGAGGCACAGGTGCGCATCGCCCACCACGGCCACCGGCGCGGCCTTGGCGGCGGCGGCCCAGGAGGCCTCGTCGTCGAACACCTTCACTTCGGAGAGGCGCGCGAGCGCCTGCAGCACCGGCGCGACTTCGCGCAGGAAGGCGGTGTCGCCGGACACGAGCAGCGGCAGCCGCGTGCCGGGCGAGACGTTCAGCTCGCCGCGCAGCTGGCGGCAGCTGTCCACCATGGCCTTGAGCCGGTCGACATAGGCGATGGCCGCCTCGTCGATCTTCTCGGGCTGGGCCTGCGGATAGCGCGCGGTGCTCACCGACTCGCCGGACAGGCCCGCGACGGGCGCGACCTTCTGCCACAGCTCCTCGGTGATGAACGGGATCACCGGATGCGCCAGGCGCAGGATGGCCTCCAGCGTGCGGATCAGCGTGCGGCGGGTGGCGCGCTGCTCGGCCTCGTCGCCGTTTCGGATCTGCACCTTGGCGATCTCGAGGTACCAGTCGCAGTACTGGTTCCAGACGAAGTCGTAGATCGCGTTGGCCACGTTGTCGAGGCGGTAGTCGGCGAAGCCCTGGGCCACTTCGGCCTCGACCTTCTGCAGCGCCGAGGCGATCCAGCGGTCGGCCTGCGAGAACTTCATGTAGCCGTGCGCGGGGCCGCCGGGCTGGCACTCGGCCTTGGTGTGTTCCTTCAGGCCGCAGTCCTGGCCCTCGCAGTTCATCAGCACGAACAGCGACGCGTTCCAGAGCTTGTTGCAGAAGTTGCGGTAGCCCTCGCAGCGCTTGGCGTCGAAGTTGATGCTGCGGCCCAGCGAGGCCAGCGAGGCGAAGGTGAAGCGCAGCGCGTCGGCGCCGTAGGCCGGGATGCCCTCGGGGAACTCCTTCTCGGTGTTCTTGCGCACCTGCGGCGCCGTCTCCGGCTTGCGCAGGCCGGTGGTGCGCTTTTCCAGCAGCGGCGGCAGCGCGATGCCGTCGATCAGGTCCACCGGGTCGAGCACGTTGCCCTCGGACTTGCTCATCTTCTTGCCGTGCGAGTCGCGCACCAGGCCGTGGATGTACACGTCGCGGAACGGCACCTGGCCGGTGAAGTGGGTCGTCATCATGATCATCCGGGCGACCCAGAAGAAGATGATGTCGTAGCCCGTCACCAGCACCGTCGAGGGCAGGTACAGCTCCAGGTCGCGTGTCTTGTCGGGCCAACCGAGCGTGGAGAACGGCACCAGCGCCGACGAGTACCAGGTGTCCAGCACGTCCTCGTCGCGGCGAAGCCGCTTGCCCGGCGCCTGGGCCTGGGCTTCCTCCTCGCTGCGGCCGACGTACACGTTGCCCTGCTCGTCGTACCACGCCGGGATCTGGTGGCCCCACCAGAGCTGGCGCGAGATGCACCAGTCCTGGATGTTGTTCATCCACTGGTTGTACGTGTTGACCCAGTTCTCGGGAACGAAGCGCACCTGGCCCGTCTGCACCGCGTCGATGGCCTTCTGCGCGATGGACTTGCCGGTGGGATCGCCTTCGCCCACCCTGCTCATCGCGACGAACCACTGGTCGGTGAGCATCGGCTCCACCACCTGCCCGGTGCGGGCGCAGCGCGGCACCATGAGCTTGTGCTTCTTCGTCTCGGCGAGCAGGCCTTGCGCCTCGAGGTCGGCCACGACCTTCCTGCGCGCGTCGAAGCGGTCCAGGCCGCGGTACGCGGCCGGCGCGTTGTCGTTGATCTTCGCGTCCAGCGTGAGCACGCCGATCATCGGCAGGCCGTGGCGCTGGCCGACGGCGTAGTCGTTGGGATCGTGCGCGGGCGTGACCTTGACGACGCCGGTGCCGAACTCGCGGTCCACGTACTCGTCGGCGATCACCGGGATCTCGCGGTCGCACAGCGGCAGCTTCACCGTCTTGCCGACCAGGTGGCGGTAGCGCTCGTCTTCCGGGTGGACCATCACGGCGACGTCGCCCAGCATGGTCTCGGGGCGGGTGGTGGCGACGGTCAGCGCGCCGCTGCCGTCGGACAGCGGGTACCGGATGTGCCAGAGGAAGCCGTCCTCCTCCTCGCTTTCCACCTCCAGGTCGCTGACGGCGGTCTTGAGCTCGGGGTCCCAGTTGACCAGCCGCTTGCCGCGGTAGATCAGGCCCTGCTGGTACAGGCGCACGAAGGTCTCGGTCACGATCTTCGAGAGGTTCTCGTCCATCGTGAAGTACTCGTGCGACCAGTCCACGCTGTCGCCCATGCGGCGCATCTGCATGGTGATGGTGTTGCCGGATTGCTGCTTCCACTCCCAGACCCGCTCGACGAAGTTCTTGCGGCCGAGGTCGTGGCGGCTCTGGCCCTGCTGCTGCAGCTGGCGCTCCACCACGATCTGGGTGGCGATGCCGGCATGGTCGGTGCCCGGCACCCACAGCGTGTTGAACCCGCGCATCCGGTGGTAGCGGGTCAGGCTGTCCATGATGGTCTGGTTGAACGCGTGGCCCATGTGCAGCGTGCCGGTCACGTTGGGCGGCGGCAGCTGGATGGCGAAGGATGGCTCGCCGTCCTTCGGCGCGCCCGTCCCGCGGTAGCCGGCGCGGCCGTAGCCGCGCTGCTCCCAGGCCGGGCCCCAGCGCGCCTCGATGGCGGCGGGTTCGAAGGACTTGGGCAGGCTGTTCAGGCCGGGCTGGGCAGGGGTGTCGCTCATGGCGGAAAACGAAAACGGCACCCGAGGATGCCGCTCTGATGGGTGATGGGGGGAAGCCCCGATTTTATTCGGGTGGCCGGGCGGCCGCCCGCACGCACTCGCGCAACACCTCGGCATCGCCGACCTGGTTGGCCAGCAGCAGGATGAGCCGGGCGTTGAGCAGCTCCGACCGGTCGCGGTCCAGGCCCTGGTGGGCGTCCAGCAGCTGTTCGTAGAAGGCGTCGGCGTCCTGGAAGTTCAGGGTGGTCTTCATGGAGGTCGGCATCTTCATCAGGCGTCTCCGTTCGCGGCCAGGGCGCGCGCCACGGCCTGGATCACGGCCGCGTCCACGCTCTCGCCGGTGGCGGCCACGTAGCTGTCGGGCCGCACCAGCGCCCAGGCATGGCCGAACACGTGGCAGGCCCCCTGCAGGTGGCCCTCGGGGTCGCGCACGTGCTCCAGCGCGCCGGGCCGGTCGCTGGGGCCCAGCACCTGCACGCAGCGCAGCGGCGCGGCCTGGACCAGCTCGCGCAGCCGCGCCAGGCCGGCACGGCCGGGGTCGCCGAACACCAGCAGCAGCAGCCGGCCGTCGGCCCATTGCAGCAGCTCGTTGACCACGCCGCGCGTGCCGTCGGGCCACTGGAAGGCGACGTTCTGCACCGACTGGCCGCCGGTCTTCTCGCAGACGCTGGAGCGCGTGTACGGGTTGGCGATGGCCATGCGGCCGGTGTTGACCAGCTGGCGAGCGAACGGGTACTGCTTGGCCAACCCGACGGCGGCGGTGCGGAAGACCTTCTCGATGCCGTCGGCCGGCCGCAGGAAACGCGCGGTGCGGTTGGTGACCAGCACGTTCTGCTGGGCCGCCTCGTGGCGCTCCTCGTGGTAGCTGTCCAGCAGCGCCTCGGGCGCCCGGCCCTTCTGCACCGCGGCCAGCTTCCAGGCCAGGTTGTCGGCGTCGGCCACGCCGGTGTTGCCGCCGCGCGCACCGAACGGGCTGACCACCTTGGCCGCGTCGCCCACGAAATAGAGGCGGCCGTGCCGCATCGCGTCCACGCATTCGCTGCGGTAGGCGTACGGTCCGACCCAGACGATCTCGACCTCGCAATCGGGACCGAACTGGCGGCGCAGGCGCTCGCGCACCACCTCCTCGCGGCTGACCTCCTCGGGGTCGCAGTTGGGCGCCATCTGGTAGTCGATGCGCCACACGTCGTCGCCCATCAGGTGCTGCCAGACCGCCCGGTTCTCGTTGAACGGCGCCTCGATCCAGGTGTGGCGCTCCACCGGCGGATGCTTGGAGAAGCGCACGTCGGCGATGCACCAGCGGTCGTCGCCCTTGCGCGCCGTGACCGCGGCGCCCGCCCACTGGCGGAACGGGCTGCGCGAGCCGCTGGCGTCGATCACGTGCGCGGCGCGGATCCTGTAGTCGCCGGCCGGCGTGGTGACCGACAGCGTGGCGCCGTTCGCGTCCTGCTCGAAGCCGGTGACGCGGTTCATCCAGCGCAGCTCCACGCCGCGCAGCTCCTGGATGCGCTCGACCAGGTAGCCCTCGATGTAGAACTGCTGGATGTTGATGAAGGGCGGCTGGGTCGAGAGGTTGTAGGCGCTCTGCTGCCTGAGGTCGAACGAGTACACCTCGTCCTTGCCGGCGAAGGTGCGGCCCACGCTCCACTGGATGCCCTTGCGGGCGATGCGTTCGTAGACGCCCAGGCGGTGGAAGATCTCCAGCGACTTCTGCGTGTAGCAGATGCCGCGCGAGGAGGCGCCCTTGACGCCCACGGTGTTGTCCTCGTCCAGCACGACCGCGGGGACGCCGTAGGTCGCCAGCGCGCAGGCGGCCGTCAGCCCGGCCAGGCCCGCGCCGACGATGACGATGGGGTGTTCGCCCGTGCGGCCCTCGAGCAGCTCGGCGGGCGCGGTGAACGGGTACTCGGGGAGCTGGTAGCCGCGGCCCTGGGTGAACTCGTAGCCGTTGCTGAACGTGGTGTCGGCGTAGCCGGTGCGCAACTCGTCCATGGCTACTTCTTGGAGTACTCCGGGCGGTCGTTCTGCTGCGGCTTGAGCGGCTGCGCGGCCTTGCCCTCGGCCCGTTCGCGGCGCCACTGCTCCTTGCGCGCCGTCCACTCGTCCAGGCGGGCGTGGGCGGTCTTGCTCTCCTGCAGCATCTGGAACTCATCGGCCAGCTGGGCCGTGAGCTCGAGCCGCACGCCGTTCGGGTCGAAGAAGTAGATGCTGTGGAAGATGTGGTGGTCGGTGATGCCCAGCACCTCGACGCCGTGCGCCTCCAGCCGCGCCTTCATGTCCTTGAGCGCCTGCATGGAGTCGACGCGGAAGGAGATGTGGTTGACCCACTTGGGCGTGTTGGGAGAGGGCTCGCAGGCCTGGTCGTCGCCCAGGTCGAAGAAGGCGATGAACGAGCCGTCCTGCAGGCGGAAGAAGAAGTGCGTGTACGGGCAGTACTCGCCGGTGCTGGGCACGTGGTCGCTCTGGATGATGTGGTAGAGCGGCAGGCCCAGGATGTCCTCGTAGAAGTGGCGGGTTTCCTCGGCGTCGCGTGCGCGGTAGGCGTAATGGTGGAGCTGCTGGATCGGCGCGGGGGCGGGCAGGGCGCCCGCGTCCTTCAGAACGGCGGCCATGAGTCTCTCCTGCGTTCAACAATGCGTAACGCATTTACTATACCGTAATGACTCGAGCGGGCGAAGCGCGACGGGGCGCGCCCGCGATGGCGGCTATCGGCCCGTTAGTCAAGGTCTATTAGGCCGGATCGCGGCGGCGGCGCTACATTGGGGCGGTCCTCCGGGCGTGCCCGTCCGAGGCGTCGTTTTCTGATCGATCAACCCGTATAGGAGCAACTCCGATGGCAGCACTGAAAGGGTCCAGGACGGAAGAGAACCTGAAGGCCGCGTTCGCCGGCGAATCGCAAGCCAACCGGCGCTATCTCTACTTCGCGAACAAGGCGGACGTGGAAGGCCAGAACGACGTGGCGGCGCTGTTCCGTTCCACGGCCGAGGGCGAGACGGGCCACGCGCACGGCCATCTGGAGTGGCTGGAGCAGTGCGGCGACCCCGCGACCGGCCTGCCGATCGGCGCCACCCGCGACAACCTCAAGGCCGCCGTGGCCGGCGAAACGCACGAGTACACCGACATGTACCCGGGCATGGCCAAGACGGCGCGCGAGGAAGGCTTCGACGAGGTGGCCGACTGGTTCGAGACGCTGGCCAAGGCCGAGCGCTCGCACGCCAACCGGTACACCAAGGCGCTGAACGAGCTGGTGGACTGAACTGAATGCCGCGGCCCCCTCGGGGGCCGCTCTCCTTTGCGAGGAAAACATGCCCGCACGCGAAGGCAGCCTCGAGGCGCCCACCCGGCATCCGATCGATTGGCAGAACCCCGCCTTCTACGACGAGGCGGCCACCTTCCAGGAACTGGAACGCATCTTCGACATCTGCCACGGCTGCCGCCGCTGCGTCAGCCTGTGCGGATCGTTCCCCACGCTGTTCGACCTCGTCGACGAGGGCAAGACCGGCGAAGTGGACGGGGTGGACAAGCAGGACTACTGGAAGGTCGTCGACCAGTGCTACCTGTGCGACCTGTGCTACATGACCAAGTGTCCGTACGTGCCGCCGCACGAATGGAACCTCGATTTCCCGCACACCATGCTGCGGGCCAAGGCGATCAAGTACAAGAAAGGCATCCCGGCCAGCGAAAAGTTCCTCGCTTCGACCGACGTGCACGGCAAGTTCGCGGGCATCCCTGTGGTGGTGCAGGTCGCCAACGCGGTGAACCACGCCAAGCCCGCGCGGGCCGCGATGGAGAAGGTCCTGGGCGTGCACCAAGACGCCTGGCTGCCCGACCTGGCCACGCGCAAGTTCCGGTCGGGTGCGCCCCAGTCGCAGCCCTTCCCGGTGCAGGATGGCACCAAGACCCCCGGCAAGGTGGCGATCTACTCCACCTGCTACATCAACTACAACGAGCCCGGCATCGGGCACGACCTGCTCAAGGTGCTGGAGCACAACCAAGTGCCCTACGAACTGGTCGAGAAGGAGAAATGCTGCGGGATGCCCAAGCTGGAGCTGGGCGACCTGGAGGGCGTGGACAAGCTCAAGCAGGCCAACATCCCGGTGCTGGCCCGTTACGCGCGCGAGGGCTGGGCCATCCTGTCGGCCGTGCCCAGCTGCACGCTGATGTACAAGCAGGAACTGCCGCTGATGTACCCCGGTGACGCCGACGTGCAGGCGGTGCGCGAGGCGATGTGGGACCCGTTCGAATACCTCTCGGCGCGCCGGCGCGACGGCCTGCTGAAGACCGACTTCAACCAGCCGCTGGGCAAGGTGAGCTACCACACGCCCTGCCACGGCCGCGTGCAGAACATCGGCAAGCGCACCGAGGAAATCCTCAAGCTGGTGCCGGGCACGCAGGTCGCCACGCACGAGCGCTGCTCGGGCCATGCCGGCACCTACGGCGTGAAGAAGGCCTACCACCCGATGGCGATGAAGATCGGCAAGCCGCTCTTCAAGCGGATGTCGGAACACCCGGCGGGCGGCGCGCCCGACTACATCAGCTCCGACTGCCCGCTGGGCGGGCACCACATCGCGCAGGGCTTCGAGGTGAACCAGCTCGGCACGCCGCAGCTGGCGCATCCGCTGAGCCTGGTGCGCAAGGCCTACGGCATCTGAACATGCAACTGACCGGCAAGATCACCCGCGACAGCCTGATGACGCTGGAGGCCTACGCCAGATGGCGCAAGGCCCACAAGCCCGACGTCATCGCCCACCGCAAGCTGCGCACGGTGCACCTGGGCGAGCACCTCACGGTGCAGTTCGAGAGCGAGACGAGCATCCGCTACCAGATCCAGGAGATGCTGCGGCTCGAGAAGATCTTCGAGGAAGAGGGCATCGAGGCCGAGATCGAGGCCTATGCGCCGCTGGTGCCCGATGGCGCCAACTGGAAGGCCACGATGCTGATCGAGTACCCCGACGTCAACGAGCGCAAGCGCGAGCTGGCCCGGCTGATCGGCGTGGAGGACCGGATGTTCGTCGAGGTGGAAGGCCACCCGCGCATCCACGCCATCGCCGACGAGGACCTCGACCGCGAGAACGACGAGAAGACCTCGGCCGTGCACTTCCTGCGGTTCGAATTCCCGCCCGCGGCGGTGCAGGCGGTGAAGGCCGGCGCGGCGGTCAAGCTGGGGTGCGACCACCGCAACTACCCGGCGCACCTGGCGATTCCGCCGGAGACGCTGGCCTCGCTGGCCGGCGACCTCAGGTAGGCGCGAAGAGTTCCACGCGGTCGGTGATGACCGCGTCGGTGCCCAGCGCCAGCAGCCGCTGCGCGGCCCAGTCGTCGTTGACCGTGTAGCTCAGGCAGCGCAGGCCGGCGTCCTTGGCCTTGCGCACGAGCGCGGCGTCCCACAGCGCGTGGTTGCAGACCAGGGCCACGCACTGCAGCCTGGTCGCGTGCTCGAACCAGCCGTCCCACAGCGTGTCCAGCAGCAGGCCGCGCGGCAGCTGGGGAGCCGCCTGCATCGCGCCCAGCAGCGATTCGGGGCGGAACGAGGTCAGCAGCGGCGGGGTGCGGCCGGCGAACAGGCGCGCGGCCTGCGCGGCCACCACTTCGCCGGTGCGCTGCTCGAGGCCCGGCGTGGGCTTGATCTCGATGTTGAGGAAGTGGTCGTTGGCGATGCAGAAGCGCGCCAGGCTCTCCAGCGTGGGCAGCGGCTCGCCGGCGTAGGCGCGCGAATGCCAGCCGCCGGCATCGAGTTGCGAGAGCTCGCTCCAGCTGCGATCGCCGCCGATGCCCGTGCCGTTGGTGGTGCGGTCGAGCGTGGCGTCGTGCATCAGGAACACCACGCCATCCGCCGACAGCTTGGCGTCGCACTCGAACATGCGGTAGCCGTGCTGCGCGCCCAGGCGAAAGGCCGCCAGGGTGTTCTCGGGCGCCAGCTTGCCGGCGCCGCGGTGGGCGACCCAGCGCGGATAGGGCCAGGCGGCAGCGCTCATGAACCGATGCGCTTGCCGCTGGCGGTGTCGAACCAGTGCAGGCGGTCTTGGCGGGGCGTGACTCGGATGATGCTGTCCGGCGCGGGGGCCGCTTCGCCTTCCTCGTTGCGCACGATGATCTGCTCGTCGCCGACCCGGCCGTAGATCAGGCGCTCGGCGCCCAGCAGCTCCACGGTTTCCACGCGCACTTCCCAGCCCGAGCTCCCGATGTCCAGGTGCTCGGGACGGATGCCGAGGATGGCGCCGGCGCGGCCGCCGGGCGCGTTCTTCAGCAGGTTCATCGGCGGCGAGCCGATGAAGCTGGCGACGAAGGTGGAAGCGGGGCGGTGGTAGACCTCCTCGGGCGTGCCGAACTGCTCCATCACGCCGGCGTTCATCACCAGCATGCGCTGCGCCAGCGTCATGGCCTCGACCTGGTCGTGCGTCACGAACAGCGAGGTGATGCCCAGCTCGCGGTGCAGCTTCTGGATCTCCAGGCGGGTCTGGGCGCGCAGCTTGGCGTCCAGGTTGGACAGCGGCTCGTCGAACAGGAACACCTGCGGCTGGCGCACGATGGCGCGCCCCATGGCCACGCGCTGGCGCTGGCCGCCGGACAGCTGGCGCGGCTTGCGATCGAGCAGGTGGCCCAGCTCCAGGATCTTGGCGGCCTTGTCGACGCGCATGCGGATCTCGTCGGCGGGCATCTTGCGGATCTTCAGGCCGTACGCCATGTTGTCGAACACGCTCATGTGCGGGTACAGCGCGTAGTTCTGGAACACCATGGCGATGTCGCGCTCGGCCGGCTCCAGCTGGTTGACCACGCGGTCGCCGATGCAGATCTCGCCGTCGCTGATCTCTTCCAGGCCGGCCACCATGCGCAGCAGCGTGGACTTGCCGCAGCCCGAGGGGCCGACGATCACGATGAATTCGCGGTCGGCGATGTCGGCGTTGACGCCGTGGATCACCTGGAGCGCCTGCTTGCCCTTGCCGTAGCGCTTGATGACGTTCTTGAGGGAAATGGATGCCATGCTTTATTTCTCAGTGTCGACGAGGCCCTTGACGAACCATTTCTGCATCAGGATCACGACCACGGCCGGCGGCAGCATGGCCAGGATGGCGGTGGCCATCACCACGTTCCACTCGATGTAGACCTCGCCGAAGATCAGCCGCTTGATGCCCATCACGATCGGGTACATGCGCTCGTCGGTGGTCACCAGCAGCGGCCACAGGTACTGGTTCCAGCCGTAGATGAACTGGATGACGAACAGCGCCGCCATCGAGGTCTTGGACAGCGGCAGCAGCACGTCCTTGAAGAACCGCATCGGGCCGGCGCCGTCGATGCGCGCGGCTTCCACCAGCTCGTCGGGCACCGTCAGGAAGAACTGGCGGAACAGGAAGGTGGCGGTGGCCGACGCGATCAGCGGCACCGTCAGGCCGGCCATGGAGTTGAGCATCCTGAGGTCGGACACCACTTCGTAGGTCGGGCCGATGCGCACCTCCACCGGCAGCATCAGGGTGACGAACACCATCCAGAACACGATGCCCTTGGCCGGGAACCGGAAGTAGACGATGGCGAAGGCCGAGAGCAGCGAGATGGCGATCTTGCCGATGGCGATGATCAGCGCGCTGGCCAGCGAGATGCCCATCATCGGCAGGGCGGGCGCGACGGTGGCGCCGGCCTCGGTCTTGCCGCCGAACAGGGCGAAGCTGTAGCTCTCGAAGAAGTTGTTCCCGGGCAGCAGCGAGATCGGGTTGGCGGTGGAGATCTGCTGCGCGGTCTGCGTCGAGCCGACGAAGGTGACGTAGATCGGGAAGAAGATGACCACGACCCCGATGATCAGGATCAGGTGGGAGAAGAAGTCGAGGATGGGGCGACGCTCGATCATGTCAGTAATGCACCTTCTTCTCGACGAAGCGGAACTGAACCACGGTGAGGGCGACGACGATCAGCATCAGCACCACCGATTGCGCGGCCGAGCCGTTGATGTCCATCGCCTTGAAGCCGTCGTAGTAGACCTTGTAGACCAGGATCGAGGTCTCCTTGCCGGGACCGCCGTGGGTGGCGGCGTCCACGATCGCGAAGGTCTCGAAGAACGAATAGATGATGTTGATCACCAGCAGGAAGAACGTGGTGGGCGACAGCAGCGGGAACACGATGGACCAGAACCGCTTCCAGGGCGAGGCGCCGTCGATGGTGGCGGCCTCGATCAGCGACTGCGGGATGGACTGCAGGCCGGCCAGGAAGAACAGGAAGTTGTAGGAGATGTGCTTCCAGATCGCCGCCATCACAATCAGCGCCATCGCGTGGTTGGCGTTGAGCAGGTGGTTCCAGTCATAGCCCATCTCGATCAGCGCGTAGCGGATGACGCCATAGGGCGACGCGAACATCATCAGCCACAGCACGCCGGCCACCACGGGCGCGACCGCATAGGGCCAGATCAGCAGCGTCTTGTAGATGCCGGCGGCGCGCACCACGCGGTTGGCCATCACGGCCAGCAGCAGCGAGATGGCCAAGCCGCCGACCGCCACCAGCACCGAGAAGATGGCGGTGATGCGGAACGAGTCCAGGTAGCTCGGATCGTCGAACAGGCGCTGGAAGTTCTCCAGGCCGACGAACACGCTGCTGGCCCCGAAGGCGTCCTGCTGCAGCACGCTCTGGTAGAGCGCCTGGCCCGCCGGCCAGAAGAAGAACACCAGGATGATGGCCATCTGGGGCGCGATGAGCACCCACGGCAGCCACGCCGACTTGAACAGAACCCGCTTCTCCATGGGTGGCTATTGTCTCTGAACTGTTGAGTTGATCCGTCATTCCCGCGCAGGCGGGAATCCGGTGCTTCCATAAAGAGAAAGCCCCGCGGCTGCGGGGCTTCCTCGACGCCCTGGCGGGATCAGGACTTGTTGGCCTTCTGGAAGCGCTCCAGCTGCTCGTTGCCGCGCTGCACGGCCGCGTCCAGGGCTTCCTTGGGCTGCTTGACGCCGCGCCACACGCCTTCGAGTTCCTCGTCGATGATGGTGCGGACCTGGACGAAGTTGCCCAGGCGCACGCCGCGCGACTTGTCGGTGGTCTTGCGGATCATCTGGTTCACCGAGACGTCGTAGCCGGGGTTCTGCTTGTAGAAGCCGGACTTGTCGGTCAGGTCGAACGAGGCCTTGGTCACCGGCAGGTACCCGGTGCGCTGGTGGCTCTTGGCCGCCACTTCGGCGTTGGACAGGTACTGGAAGAACTGGGCCACGCCCTTGTATTCCTCGGCCTTCTTGCCCGACATCACCCAGAGGCTGGCGCCGCCGATCACGGTGTTCTGCGGCGCGCCGGCCACGTCCGGGTAGTAGGGCAGGGTGCCGATGCCGTAGGAGAACTTGCTGTTGCGCTTGACGCTGCCGGCCAGCGCGGAGGAGGCGGTGGCCATCGCGCACTCGCCCGACACGAAGGTGGCGTCGGCGGCGTTGTTGCGGCCCTTGTAGACGAACAGGCCGCTCTTGGCCATGTTGGCCAGGTTCTCGATGTGGCGCACGTGCAGCGGGCTGTTGAACGCCAGGCGGGCGTCGGTGCCGCCGAAGCCGTTGTTCTTGGTCGCGTACAGCACGTTGTGCCAGGCGGAGAAGCTCTCCAGCTGGGTCCAGCTGATCCAGCTGGTGGTGAACGGGCACTTGTGGCCGGAAGCCTTGAGCTTGGCGGCGGCCAGCGCCACTTCCGGCCAGGTGGTCGGCGGCTTCTCGGGGTCCAGGCCGGCGGCCTTGAACGCGTCCTTGTTGTAGTGGAAGACCGGCGTCGAGCTGTTGAACGGGAAGCTCAGCATCTGGCCGTTGGGGGCGGTGTAGTAGCCCGAGACGGCCGGAACGTAGGCGTTCTGGTCGAACTTCAGGCCGGCGTCGCCCATCACCTTGCCGACCGGCACGACGGCGCCCTTGGCGGCCATCATGGTGGCGGTGCCCACTTCGAACACCTGCAGGATGTGCGGCGCGTTGCCGGCGCGGAAGGCGGCGATGGCGGCCGTCATGGACTCGTCGTAGCTGCCCTTGAAGGTCGGCACGATCTTGTAGTCCTTCTGGCTGGCGTTGAAGTCCTTGGCGAGGTCGTTGACCCACTCGCCGAGGGCGCCGCCCATCGAATGCCACCACTGGATCTCGGTCTGCGCCGACGCGGGCAGGGTGAAGGCGGCGGCGAGAGCCACCGCGGCGAACTTCAGCTTCATGAAAACTCCTGGATGAGAACGGTCACGAAAGGTGCGTGACTCTACAGTCGATTTGTGACAGGTCATTAAAGCGGGCTGACGCCGAGGCATCAACGGGGTTTCCCATGAGCACGGCAGTCCTTCGGGAGCCTTGGAGGAGTGAGGTCATGTTGCACTGCGGTAACATCCCCGGTCAGCCGCCTTAGCGATCGTTCGGCTGACCCCCGCCCACGATGAACGCACCGACCACGCTCGACCAGCTTCTGGCGGCGGCTTCCGACGAAGCGCCCCGCCTTCGCGAGATTCCGTACAACTACACCTCGTTCTCCGACCGCGAGATCGTCATCCGCCTGCTCGGACCGCGGGCCTGGGAAGTGCTCTCCCGGCTGCGCGACGAGCGCCACACCGGCCGCTCCGCCCGCATGCTCTACGAGGTGCTGGGCGACATCTGGGTGGTCCAGCGCAATCCCTACCTGCAGGACGACCTGCTGGACAACCCCAAGCGCCGCGGCCAACTTGTCGAGGCCCTGAACCACCGGCTGACCGAGATCGAGAAGCGCCGCACGCCCGGCGACGACCCCACGCGCGACGCGCTGGTCGGCGAACTGCTGGTGGCCGCGCGGCAGGCCGTGCAGGCCTTCGACGTCTCGTTCCGCGAGACGTCCGACCTGCGGCGCCAGGCGCAGCGCGTGCTGCGCAAGCACACGGCGCGCGACAACATCAAGTTCGACGGGCTCTCGCGCGTCTCGCACGTCACCGACGCGACCGACTGGCGCGTCGAATACCCGTTCGTGGTGCTCACGCCCGACACCGAAGCCGAGATGGCCGGCCTGGTCAAGGCCTGCATCGAGCTGGATCTCACCATCATCCCGCGCGGGGGCGGCACCGGCTACACCGGCGGCGCGATCCCGCTGACGTGGAAGAGCGTGGTCATCAACACCGAGAAGCTCGAGGCCATGAGCGAGGTGGAGGTCGTCGCCATCCCCGGCCACGACCAGCCGGTGCCCACGGTCTGGACCGAGGCCGGCGTGGTGACGCAGCGCGTGTCCGACGCCGCCGAGCGCGCGGGCTTCGTGTTCGCCGTCGATCCCACTTCGGCCGAGGCGTCGTGCATCGGCGGCAACATCGCCATGAACGCCGGCGGCAAGAAGGCCGTGCTGTGGGGCACGGCGCTGGACAACCTGGTGTCCTGGCGCATGGTCACGCCGCAGGCCGAGTGGCTGGAAGTCAGCCGCCTCGACCACAACCTCGGCAAGATCCACGACGCGCCGGTCGCCACCTTCGAGCTGCGCTGGTTCGCGCCGGACGGCCGCACCGAGCGCCGCCGCGAGACGCTGTCCGTCCCCGGCGCCGCCTTCCGCAAGGAAGGCCTCGGCAAGGACGTCACCGACAAGTTCCTCTCGGGCCTGCCCGGCATCCAGAAGGAGGGCTGCGACGGCCTGATCACCAGCGCGCGCTGGGTCGTGCACCGCATGCCGGCGCACACGCGCACGGTCTGCCTGGAGTTCTTCGGCAACGCGCGCGACGCGGTGCCCAGCATCGTCGAGATCAAGGACTTCATGTTCGCCGAGAAGGACCGCTCGGGCGTCCTGCTGGCGGGCCTGGAGCACCTGGACGACCGCTACCTGCGCGCGGTGGGCTATGCCACCAAGTCCAAGCGCGGCGGCCTGCCCAAGATGGTGCTGATCGGCGACATCGTGGGCGACGAGCCCGACGCCGTGGCGCGCGCCACCTCCGAGGTGGTGCGCATCGCCAACTCGCGCAACGGCGAAGGCTTCATCGCCATCAGCCCGGAAGCGCGCAAGAAGTTCTGGCTGGATCGCAAGCGCACCGCCGCCATCAGCAAGCACACCAACGCCTTCAAGATCAACGAGGACGTGGTGATCCCGCTGCCGCGGATGGCGGAGTACACCGACGGCATCGAGCGGATCAACATCGAGCTGTCGCTGCACAACAAGATCCGCCTGGCCGACGAGCTGGAGGCATTCTTCCGCCGCGGCAACCTGCCGCTGGGCAAGCTGGACGACGCCGGCGAGATCCCGTCGGCGGAGCTGCTGGAAGACCGCGTGCAGCAGGCGCTGGCCGTCATCGGCGAGGTGCGCGCCCAGTGGCAAGGCTGGCTGCGCGAGGTCGAGCCGCTGTTCCCGCAGCTGCAGGACCACAGCCTGCGCGCCAGCTGGAAGACCCAGATCCGCGCGCCGCTGCAGCAGGTGTTCTCGGGCCAGGAATTCCGGCCGATCCTGGAGGAGCTGACGGCGATCCACAAGCGCGTGCTCAAGGGCCGCGTGTGGGTGGCGCTGCACATGCACGCCGGCGACGGCAACGTGCACACCAACATCCCGGTCAACAGCGACGACTACGAGATGCTGCAGGCCGCGCACAACGCGGTGAAACGCATCATGGCGCTGGCCCGCTCGCTCGACGGCGTGATTTCCGGCGAGCACGGCATCGGCATCACCAAGCTGGAGTTCCTGACCGACGACGAGCTCGGCCCGTTCGCCGACTACAAGGCCAAGGTCGATCCGGAGGGTCGCTTCAACAAGGGCAAGCTGCTGCGTCCGTCGACCCAGCAGGGCCCGATGTCGGTGTACGCGGACCTGACCAACGCGTACACGCCCAGCTTCGGGCTGATGGGGCACGAGTCGCTGATCATGCAGCAGTCGGACATCGGCGCGATCTCCGACTCCATCAAGGACTGCCTGCGCTGCGGCAAGTGCAAGCCGGTGTGCGCCACCCACGTGCCGCGCGCCAACCTGCTGTACAGCCCGCGCAACAAGATCCTGGCCACCTCGCTGCTGGTGGAGGCGTTCCTGTACGAGGAGCAGACCCGCCGCGGCGTGTCGATCAAGCACTGGCAGGAGTTCGAGGACGTGTCGGACCACTGCACGGTCTGTCACAAGTGCGTCAATCCCTGCCCGGTGAAGATCGACTTCGGCGACGTGTCGATGAACATGCGCAACCTGCTGCGCAAGATGGGCCAGAAGAGCTTCCGCCCGGCCAACGCCGCGGCGATGTTCATGCTCAACGCCACCAACCCGGACACCATCAAGCTGGCCCGCACGGCGCTGGTGGACGTCGGCTTCAAGGCGCAGCGCCTGGGCAACGACCTGCTGCGCGGCCTGGCCCGCAAGCAGGTGACGCTGCCGCCCTCCACCCACGAGCGCGCTCCGATCAAGGAGCAGGTGATCCACTTCATCAACAAGAAGCTGCCCGGTGGGCTCCCGAAGCGCACCGCGCGGGCGCTGCTGGATATCGAGGACAAGGACTACGTCCCGATCATCCGCGACCCCAAGGCCACTACCACCGACAGCGAGGCGGTCTTCTACTTCCCGGGCTGCGGCTCGGAGCGCCTCTTCTCGCAGGTCGGCCTGGCCACGCAGGCGATGCTGTGGCACGCCGGCGTGCAGACCGTGCTGCCGCCGGGCTACCTGTGCTGCGGCTATCCGCAGCGCGGGTCCGGCCAGTTCGACAAGGCCGAGAAGATGATCACCGACAACCGGGTGCTGTTCCACCGCGTGGCCAACACGCTGAACTACCTGGACATCAAGACGGTGGTGGTCAGCTGCGGCACCTGCTACGACCAGCTGCAGGGCTACGAGTTCGACAAGATCTTCCCCGGCTGCCGCATCGTGGACATCCACGAGTACCTGCTGGAGAAGGGCATCACGCTGCCGGGCGGCGGCGCGTACCTCTACCACGACCCCTGCCACACGCCGATGAAGCTGCAGGAGCCGATGAAGACCGTCAAGGCGCTGGTCGGCGACAACGTGCGCAAGTCCGAGCGCTGCTGCGGCGAGTCGGGCACCTTCGGCATCAGCCGCCCCGACATCTCCACCCAGGTGCGCTTCCGCAAGGAGGAGCAACTGCGCATGGACGAGGCGGCCCTGCGTGAGACCGGCGGCGTCGGCCCCAAGGACAACATCAAGATCCTCACCAGCTGCCCCAGCTGCCTGCAAGGCCTGTCCCGCTACGGGCACGACCTGCAGAACGGCCTGCTGGAGGCCGACTACATCGTGGTGGAGATGGCCGGGAAGATCCTGGGCGAGAACTGGATGGCCGAATACGTGCATGCCGCCAATGCGGGGGGCATCGAGCGCGTGCTGGTCTGAGTCCGGCACGGGACGGCTTCCAGCGCACGGGCGTGAATTCCGCACGCGCGGGGTGACGGACGGCCTTGCGAGCCGCGGGTTTTCAGCCCAACAGCGTGTATAAACGTCTGGTTACAGGTTCGGGCGGAACCTGTCCTTCCGGAGGTTTTCATGCTGCGGCGCACGTTCGATCGCATTGGGGCCGGGCTGGCCATGGGCGCGCTGCTCATGCTCGCCGGGCAGTCCGCACTGGCCCAGGCGGCCGGTGAGGTGGAGTTCGCGCGCGGCGTCGGTTTCGCGCAGACGCCGGGTCAGGTGCCGCGCACGCTGGGCAAGGGCCTGCCGCTGAGCGAAGGCGACCGGCTGACCACGTCCGAGGGCGGGTCGGCCATCGTGCGGCTGGCGGACGGCACCCGCATGACGGTGCGGCCCAACTCCGAGATCGTGATCTCGCAGTTCCGTTTCCAGGAGTCCGGCACGGACAACAACCTGCTGCTGCAGATGGTGCGCGGGGGCTTCCGCGCCGTCACCGGCCTGATCGCGAAGTCGTCCCCGCACGCGGCCAAGGTGCAGACCAGCACCGCCACCATCGGCATCCGCGGCACCGACTTCGACGCGCGCCTGTGCACCCGCGACTGCGGCGCCGAGTCGGCGCGCGTGAACGAATTCGCCCGGCCCAACGCGGTGCTGGCCAGCGCCAAGGCGATCCAGGTGGAAGGCGACCTCTTCGCGGTGGACGCCAACAACCAGCGCCGCCGCCTGGTGCAAGGCGGCAGCATCTACCCGGGCGACGTGATCGAGACCGGCGCCGGCGCGCGCGCGGTGGTGGCCTTCCGCGACGAGAGCCGCGTCACGCTCGGATCGTCCACGCGCTTTCGCATCGACAACTTCGTCTTCGACGACAAGAACGCCGGCGAGGGCCGCTTCCTCGCCTCGCTGCTGCGCGGCTCGGTGCGCGCGCTCACGGGCCTGATCGCCAAGGCCAACAACCGCAACGTCGGCTTCTCGACCGCCACCGCCACCATCGGCATCCGCGGCACCGGGTTCGATGCTTCCTGCCCGGGCGACTGCACGGGCAACAACCTCACGCTGTTCGCCTGGCTGGGCTCGATCGCTGTCACGCCGCAGGGCCAGACCGCGCTGCAGGTGCTGCAAGCCGGCCAGGGCCTGTTCGTCTCGCCCACCGGCGAGGTGCTGCCGATCACCGCGCCGCCCGCGATGGAAGGCCCCCGCCCCGACCAGGTGAACGTGCCGCCCAAGCTGTTCGCCATGGAGAACGTGCCCGACTCGCAGGAAGGCCTGTTCATCTACGTGCGCGACGGCCAGATCGAAGTGGCGACCGCGAGCGAGGTTCTGCACCTGGGACGCGGCGAGGCGGGTTTCGCCGGCCCGCAGGGCGGCACCGCGCGGCCGCTCGACATCCCGAAGTTCATCGACTTCGACACCGTGCCGCTGCCCGGCAGCACCAACCCGCTGCTGGAAAGCGTGCTGCGGGACAACAACATCAAGCCGAAGAACACCTGCAGCTGACGGGCTGACGGGCCAGAGGAGAAGAACATGAAGGAGCGCAACCGCGCATCCGCCGCCGTGCTGGCGATGGCCCTGGGCGGGGCCTGCGGGTCCGCCCTAGCCCAGGCGCCGGTCGCGCCCGTGCCGCTGGCGCCGGCCCCGGAACCGGTGTTCGCGATCCGCGGCTTCCAGGTCACCGGCGACAACCCGCTGCCGGCGTCGGACACGGCGCGCGTGCTGGCGCCCTACATCCGATCCGACGCCACCATGTCCAGCCTGCAGCAGGCCACCGTGGCGCTGGAGACCGCGCTGCGCGAACGCGGCTACGGCCTGCACCGCGTGGCGCTGCCGCCGCAGGAAGTGGGTGGCGGCACGGTGCGGCTGGAAGTCGTGCGCTTCACCGTCTCCAGGGTGGCGATCGAGGGCGCGCAGGTCTACGGCGCGGACAACATCCGCCGCACGGTGCCGGAGCTGCAGGAAGGCCAGACGCCCAACTTCAAGCGGCTGGCGGTGCAGACGGCCATCGCCAACGAGAACCCGAACAAGCAGGTGCAGGTGGGCCTGCGCGAGGCCGCCGAGCCGGACCGCATCGACGCCACCGTCACCGTGAAGGAAAGCCGGCCGTGGAGCTTCGCGGTCAACGCGTCCAACACGGGTTCGGAATCGACCGGCCGTGACCGCCTGACCGTCGCGGGCAGCCACACCAACCTGTTCGACCGCGACCACCAGTTCACCGGCGCGTACACCACGTCGATCGAACAGACCGACGACGTGCGCCAGCTGGGCCTGGCGTACAAGGTGCCGCTCTACGAACTGGGCGGCGTGGTGGGTGCCAGCTACACGCGATCGGACGTGGTCGGCGACTTCGGCGCGTTCACCAGCACCGGCGCGGGCCACACGGCCGGCCTGAGCTACACGCACTACCTGCCGCCGCAGGGCGGCCGCCGCAGCTACGTCAGCATCGGCCTGGAGGACAAGGTCTTCGAGGCCACCCGCATCAACGACCTGCTGGTGCCCGGCGCGCTGGATCGCCGCAGCCGGCCGCTGGTGCTGGGCTACAACGCCCGCACCGAGAGCAACTCCGCCGTCTGGGGCTACGACGTCGCGCTGGCCTTCAACCTCGGCGGCGGCCGGGGCAACGACCTGGCGTCGTACCGGAGCGAGGACCCCCGCGTCGAGACCACGCGCTGGAAGGCGCTGCGCGGCGGCATCCACTGGACCTCGCCGGTCGGGCAGGGCGGCTGGCTGTTCGCCGCGCAGGCGCAGTACCAGTACAGCCCCGACGTGCTGGTCGCGGGCGAGCAGTTCGGGCTGGGCGGCTACGGCTCGGTGCGCGGCACCGGCATCGAGCGGCCGCTGTCGGCCGACAAGGGCCTGGCCGGCACGCTGGAGCTCTCGACGCCGGAGCTGGCGCCGGGCCTGCGCCTGTTCGGCTTCACCGACGCGGGCCAGCTCTGGAACAACGATCCCGACGGCCTGGTCAAGCTCTCCAGCGACCGGCTGGCCAGCGTGGGCGCCGGCCTGCGGTTCAGCCGCGGGCCCGTGGTCGCCTCGGTCGAATACGGCCGGCTGGTCACCGGCAGCAAGGTGTCGCGCGCCTTCAACACGGCCGCTCCGGAACGCGGCGATGATCGGGTGTACTTGAACCTCGGCATCCGCTTCTGAGTCTGACCCGCATGGCCTCCGCACCCCCTTCCGGCGCATCGCCGCAATCGATCACCCTGCATGGCCGCTCGCGCGTGCTGGAGATCGGCTTCTCCGACGGCCGCCAGTTCCGCATCCCGTTCGAGCTGATGCGCGTGTACTCGCCCTCGGCCGAAGTGCAGGGCCACGGCCCGGGCCAGGAAGTGCTGCAGACCGGCAAGCGCGAAGTGGAGATCGTGACGCTCGACCCCGTCGGCAACTACGCGGTGCAGCCGCGCTTTTCCGACGGCCACGACAGCGGCATCTTCTCCTGGGACTACCTGTACTTCCTCGGCTCGCAGCAGGACCAGCTGTGGGCCGACTACCAGCGGCGCCTCTCCGAGGCCGGCGTGGACCGCGACGCCCCGATGGCGCCCGCGGGCGGGCACGTCCACGGCCACGGTTGCAAACACTGACACACCTCGCGGGGATCGGGCCCCGCGGCAGGCGATTGCCCTACCATGGCGGCATGAGCAGCACCCACTTCGGCTACCAGACCGTCGACGAGCAGGACAAGGCCCGCAAGGTGCGCGGCGTCTTCGATTCGGTCGCGCCGCGCTACGACCTGATGAACGACCTCATGTCGATGGGCCTCCATCGCGTCTGGAAGGCCTACACGGTGATGGTGGCCAACGTGCAACCGGGCCAGCACGTGCTGGACATCGCCGGCGGCACCGGCGACCTCGCCCGGGCTTTCGCGCGCAAGGTCGGCCCCACCGGCACCGTGCTGCACACCGACATCAACGAGGCCATGCTGCGCACCGGCCGCGACCGGCTCATCGACGAGGGCGTGGTCCTGCCCACGATGGTGTGCGACGCCGAGAAGCTGCCGTTCGCCGGCGGCCGCTTCGATCTCGTCACCGTGGCGTTCGGGCTGCGCAACATGACGCACAAGGACGCGGCGCTCGCCGAGATGAACCGCGTGCTCAAGCCGGGCGGCAAGCTGTTGGTGCTGGAGTTCTCGCGCGTGGCGCAGCCCCTGACGCGCGCCTACGACTGGTACTCGTTCCAGGTGCTGCCGCGGCTGGGCCAGGCGGTGGCGGGCGACGGCGACAGCTACCGCTACCTGGCCGAATCGATCCGCATGCATCCGGGGCAGGAAGAGCTCAAGACCCTCATGAAGAAAGCCGGTTTCGGCCACGTGGACTATCACAACCTGACAGGGGGCGTGGTCGCCCTGCATGTTGGAATCAAGTGCTGAAGCCCCATCTGGGGCGATGAACCGAATCTGGGCAGTAACAAGGAAGGACCGATCATGAAGCTGTGGACCGCCGTTCTCGCCGCCACCCTGGTCATGGCCAGCGTCGACGCCGATGCCGCACGCCGCCTGGGCGGCGGCAGTTCGATCGGCAGGCAATCGGGCAACGTGACGCAGCGCGAGGCCGCGCGTCCCGCGCAGCCGCCCGCCAACAACGCCGCGCCGCAGCAGCAACAGGCCGGCCAGCCGGCGCAGGCCACGCAGCAGGCGCGCCCGGGCCAGCCC
>JAEWIF010000017.1 GCA_023387335.1 Pseudomonadota bacterium
TGCTGCGTCGCCAAGTCCAGACGTTGCTGGACGGGGATGCCGTGAAAGGCTGGCTGCAGGCGCAACGCAGGCGTTGATGTCTGCCTTCTCCGAGGACATTTGCGGGCCCCAAGCATCTGCGTTGCAGAGCACCGCATGCGTGCCCGAGGCGGTGATTCTGCCCCAACCGATGTCCGATCCTGTCCGAGTCCGTGAGGGCTTGGCGGCCATCTTTCCGAGTTCTGGAGGCGACGCGTTGCTGCCCAGCCACCGCGACCGAGTCGCCCAATTCGAACCGCTCAACTCTTATTGAGCTCAAGACGGCGGCCTGCTGCGTTCCACCGCGAGCGGAGGTGCCCACCGCGGAGGCGGGCCCGCCGCCATAGCGATCAGCCCTTCTTGGTCTGCTGTTGCACGATCTGGTTGAGAGCTGGGTTGGCCTACGACGACTGAACGGCAACCTGCCGTCGAGCCAGCCATTCGCTTGAATCACTAGCTCTCCTGGGCCATGCCGCGCCTGCACCCGCCCCACTACGATGGGGCATGGCCATTGCTCTCGCTCTCCAGGCGAAGCTCTTCATCGCCTACCGTGGCGCCGCGATGCCGCGCGGCCGCTTCCGCTCGGTAGCGCCGCCCTGAACCTGGCTCCCCATCCATAGGCCTTCGGGCGGCGCCTGCGCGGTGCAGCCCGCCCGTTCTCCGTCTTCGCGCATCGCAGCGCCCGCTGCGTGTGCCTCCTCGCGGGGGTCGTGTATGGAGTACCGGAGGGAAATCGACGGGCTGCGGGCGGTCGCCCTCATCCCCGTCATGCTGTTCCACGCTGGATTCGAGACGTTCAGCGGCGGCTACGTCGGCGTGGACGTCTTCTTCGTCATCAGCGGCTACCTGATCACGTCGATCGTGCAGAGGAGCCTGGAGGAAGGCCGCTTCTCGATCCTCGGGTTCTACGAGCGCAGGATGAGGCGCATCCTCCCGGCGCTGTTCCTGGTGCTGCTCGTGTCGTTCCTGTTCGCGTGGGGCTGGATGTGCCGTCCGACATGGACGCCTATTCGGCCAGCTTGGCCAGCGTGTCGCTCTTCGGCTCCAACATCCTGTTCTGGCGCACCAGCGGCTACTTCGATGCGCAGGCCGAACTCAAGCCGCTGTTGCACACGTGGAGCCTCGCGGTGGAGGAGCAGTTCTACGTGCTCTATCCGCTGCTGCTCGTGCTGGTGTGGGTGCGCGGCCGCAAGGCCTTCGCAGGGATCGTGACCGTCGGCGCGGTCGTCAGTTTCGCCCTGGCCGAGTGGGGCGCGGACCTGAGTCCGTCGTTCACCTTCTACCTCCTGCCCACGCGGGCGTGGGAACTCGCGCTGGGCGCGCTCGCCGCGGTTTACCTGTCCTCGCGCGAGCCGCCCGCGGGGGGCTCGCGAAGCCGCGAGATGGCGGCCTTGCTAGGCCTGGCCCTGATCGCGTTCGCGGTCCTGGCCTTCGACGACGCCACGCCGTTCCCCGGCAGGTACGCACTCGTGCCGACGCTGGGGACGGCGCTGATCATCTGCTTCGCCGGCAACGGCTCCTGGACCGGCCGGCTGCTCGCCAGCCGGCTGCTGGTCGGCATCGGTCTGGTGAGCTACAGCGGCCACCTGTGGCACCAGCCTCTGCTGGCGCTCGCGCGCCACCGGTCGCTGGGCGAGGTCGACGGGCTCCTGGCCGCGAGCCTCGTCGTGGCTTCCCTCGCCCTGGCCGCGCTGAGCTGGAAGTACGTGGAGCTGCCTTTCCGGGATCGCGGCAAGATCAGCCGCTCGCACGTGTTCGGATTCGCGGCGGCGGGAAGTGCGCTGTTCCTCGCTCTGGGCCTGGCCGGCCAGTGGACCGACGGGTTCGCTTACCGGCTCCCCGCCGACCAGCGCCGCTTCCTGGAGCATTTCGACAACCGGCTGCCCGAGCTGTCCTTCCACATGCGGGAACTCACCCACCGATTCCGGGACGACTGCAATTTCTACGACCTGGAGGCCGAGACCCGGGGGCGAACCACCCTGAAGTCGAAAACCTCGATCGCGGCGTCGTGCCACACGCGCGACCCGGCGATCGCCCACGCCGCGTTCCTGTGGGGCGACAGCCATGCACAGCAGCTGCGTCCGGGGCTGAGCGCAGCGCTGCCGCCCGACTGGCAGCTGCTGCAGGTGGCCAGTTCCGGCTGCGTGGCCCGCATCGAACGCAGCGACGACGAGGACTCGTGCCGCCACTCGAACTGGTTCGCGTTGAGGGCGATCGAGGCGACGCGGCCGGATGTGGTGGTGATCGCGCAGGCCGACCGGCACGACGAGGAGGCCATCCAGGCGATCGGGGCGCGCTTGCGCGGGGCCGGCGTCCAGAAGCTCATCTTCGTGGGACCCACGCCGCACTGGACGACCGACCTGCCTGCCGTCGTCGTCCGCGAGGCATGGGGCGAGACGCCCCGGCGCATGTGGACGGGCGTGGACCGCCATTTCCTGCAACGGGATGCGGAGATGAAGGCCCGCCTGGCGGGGAACCCCGACGTCGAATACTTCAGCGTCGTCGACCGGATGTGCAATTCGCTGGGGTGCCTTGTGTACCTGGGCGATCGGCTCCTCGATGGCTTGACCGCCTACGACAAGTCGCACCTGCCGCCCCGGACCTCCGAATGGCTGGCCCGCAGCGCCCTGGCGGCAGCCGTCACGGGCGCCGAAAAGCCGAGGCTTCCCTGACTGCGAGCGCTGCCGTCAGCTTTCAAGCCAGTCCCTGGCCTTGTGGATGTGCACGAACGTGGGAAGGGGGAGACCGTACTTTTGCGCCGCTTTCTCGCTGGTAGCCCGTCTTGAACCTGGCGTTCACGACCGACGCGACCGCCCCTGAGATGCGAGCTCGCCAAGGCGCCTTCCGACCCAGAGCAGACGTCGCTCGGCGATTGACCGCTTCTTGCGCCCTCTACCCGCTTTCTCGGGCATGCTGCACCCGACGGACTGCCTTCGAAGGAGGTTTCGAATGGACATCGGCTTCATCGGCTTGGGCGTGATGGGCGCCCCCATGGCAACTCACCTGGCGCACGCAGGCCATCGGTTGACACTTCTGGACGCGAATGCATCCCTCACGCGGGACCTGGCCGCCAGGCTGGGCCCGGGCGCCGTGACCGCCACGACGCCGCGCGAAGTCGCCGCCCGAAGCGAGGTGATCATCACCATGTTGCCCAATGGCCAAGTGGTGCAGCAGGTCGCCTTGGGCGAGGACGGACTTGCGCAGGGCCTGCGCCGCGGCGCCATCCTGCTGGACACCTCCAGCTGCGAACCCTGGCTGACCGAGCAGACCGGCAAGGCGCTCAGCGAGCGCGGGGCGGCCATGGTCGACGCGCCCGTTTCCGGCGCCGCGTGGGGCGCGCAGGAGGCGAAGCTCGTGTTCATGGTCGGCGGGGCCGACGAGGACGTCACGCGCATTCGTCCGCTCCTGGACGTGATGGGTCGCGCGGTTTTCCATCTCGGCGGCCTGGGCAGCGGCCACGCCATGAAGTGCATCAACAACTGCATCACGGCCGTCACGTTGGTGAACACCGCCGAAGGACTGGTGGCGGGCAAGCGCTACGGGCTGGATCCCAAGGTTATGGTGGACGTGTTGAATGAATCCACCGGCGGTTCCTGGATCACCCAGACCCACTTCAATCAGCGCGTGTTCAACCGCGCCTTCGACGATCCCTTCAAGCTACAACTGATGCTCAAGGACATGGGCATCGCCGTGGAGCTCGCTCGCGAAACCGCCACGCCCGCCCCGATCTGGGGCCTTGGCCAGCAGCTTTGGCGCATGGCCGACCACGCCGCCGGCCCCGGCGCCAGTGTCAGCGAGCTCGTGCGCTGGGTCGAGAAGCAGTCCGGCACCGAGCTCACGCCCGGTGCCGCGCCCCGCCAACGCTGAAGGCCCGATGCAGCCGGGGCAGCACACCTCGCCTGTTTCCTTTTCAACGAAGCACCATCAACGTGCTCCAGCCCTGACCAGGATCTCCTCCACCACTCGCTGGCCGCGCCGGCGCGCGTGCGTCACCGGCGTGACGCCCTCGCGGTCGGCCAGTCGGACGTCGGCCTTCCGAGCCACCAGCAGGCGCACGATCTCGGCGTGCGCGGGGCCGCCGTCGCCAAGGATTACCGCCTCCAGCAGCGCGGTCCAGCCGAGGTTGTTGACGTGGTCGACGTCGATCGCGGTGGTGAGCAGCAGGCGCACCGTCTCCACATGGCCGTGGTGGCAAGCGGGGATCAGCGCGGTGCCGCCATACCGGTTCGTGCTCTTCAGGTCCGCTCCGGCCGAAAGCGCCGCACGCACGATGTCGGTATAACCGCGGGCGCCGGCCAGCAGGAATGCACTGTCCCGCTGGCCGTCCTGCGCGTTCACGTCGGCCCCGCGCGCGATCAGCGCGCGCACGACCGCCACGTGATGGCCGTCCGTGGCAGCAAGCACGGCCGTGCGGCCGGCGGCATCGCGCTGCTCGATGTCCGCACCCTCGCGCAGGAGGGCCTCCACCCGGGTCAGCTCGCCGCGGCCGGCGGATTCCACGAGCGGCGCGCGGACCTGTGCCGCGCCTGGCACGGAGGCCGCCGCCAAGGCCGCCGCGAGCAGGGCCCGGCGCTTCATGGGCATGTTGCTTTTCATCGCGTGGATGGTGCCCGCCTTCCGGTGCGGCGTCATCGCGTGCGTGGCACGCGCGGACGTTCGCCACGTGCGGCAGCTCATCAGGAACCGCGGCCCCCATGCAGTTGAGCTGTGCGGCACGATCACTTTTTCCCCCGAAACCCGATGGACAGCACCCACCCCCCGGAAGCTCCGGGTCTGCGTACACCCGAACGCGAAGAGCACCTGGAGCTGCTCAAGAGGTGTCCCAGAGCGGCCTGTGGACGTGGGACGTGCGCACCCGCGCGGTGACCTGGAACGCCCACTGCTACCGCATCCACGGTATGGCGGAGGGCCAGTTCGGCGGCACGGCGGATCACTTCTTCCAGCTGGTGCATCCCGAAGACCGTGACCGCGTCGGCGCCACAGTCCGCGCCGCGATCGCGGACCGCGCCCTCTACCACTGCGAGTTCCGCATCCTGAGGCCCGAGGGAAAGATCGCCTGGGTCTCCAACCGCGGGCGGGCCCGCTACGACGAACACGGCGAACCCACCCTGATGCTGGGGACCATCCTCGACATCGGCGAGTGGAAGTCGGCCGAACAGCGGATGCAGGTGGCGCTGGAGGCCAGCGGGACGGGCACGTTCTTCCGGGACATCCGCACCGACGCGCTGTGGCGGGACCATGCAGGCCGGAGGGCACAATCGGGATTCGAACAACAGCAGTATTGGAGACAACCATGCGCTTGCCCTCCCGCCGCGCCGTCCTGGCCGCGGCCGCCTTCCTCACCCTCCCGTTCGCCGGCACGCTGGCGCAGGCCCAGGCCTGGCCCGACAACAAGCCGATCCGCATCGTCGTCGGCTTCGCGCCGGGCGGCTTCACCGACGTGCTCGGCCGCCTGATCGGCCAGAAGCTCTCGGAACGCCTGAACACGCCGGTGGTGGTCGAGAACAAGCCCGGTGCCGCCGGCACGCTGGGGGCGGACCTGGTCGCCAAGTCCAGGCCGGATGGCTACACCCTGCTGCTCGCGCACAGCAACTCCAACTCGGTGGCGCCGTCCCTCTATCCCAAGCTGCCGTACAACATCCTCACCGACTTCACGCCGATCATCCCGGTGGCCAACACGCCGCTGATCCTGACGGTGAACCCCAACGTGCCGGCGAAGAACGTCAAGGAGTTCATCGCGCTGGCCAAGAGCAAGCCGAAGGAACTGCGCTTCGCCTCCTCCGGCGGGGGCAGCGCGCAGCACCTGGCGGCCGAGCGGTTCCAGCTCGCCACCGGCACCGAGATGACGCACATCCCCTACAAGGGCAGCGGCCAGGCCATCGTGGACCTGCTCTCCGGCCAGGTGGAACTGAACTTCGAGAGCCCGCCCAACGTGATGACGCACGCCAAGGCAGGCAAGCTGCGCCTGCTGGCGATCACCAGCGACAAGCGCTCGCCGCTGCTGCCCGACGTGCCCACGATGGCCGAAGCCGGCGTGAAGAACGCGGAGATGCTGCAGTGGTTCGCGGTGATGGGGCCGGCGAAGATGCCGGCGGACATCACCAAGCGGCTGAACAGCGAGATCGCGGCCATCCTGAAGATGCCGGAAGTCGCGGAGAAGATCGCCTCCCAGGGGGGCGAGATCATGGGCGGCTCCTCCGACGACTTCGCGAAGTTCCTCGCGACCGACAGCGCTGCGTTCGCCAAGCTGGTCAAGGACGCGAAGATCACCCTCGAATAAGCCGATGACGCTCAAGACCTCCGACCTCTGCGACGCGTGCGCTGACGCGCTGCCCTGCGCCCTGCCCTTCCGCGGCTGGGGCCAGCGCCGCGCCTTCGCCGGCAACATCCGGACGCTGCGCGTGCACGAGGACATCGCCCTGATGCGCGACGCCGTCGGCCGGCCGGGACACGGCCAGGTGCTGGTGATCGACGGCGGCGGTTCGCTGAACCGCGCGATCTTCGGCGACGTGATGGCCGGCGTGGCCAGCCGCAACGGCTGGGCCGGGCTGGTGATCCATGGCGCCATCCGCGACGGCCACGAGATCGACGGCATGGACATCGGCGTCAAGGCGCTGGGCACCGTGCCCAAGCGGGGCGAACGCACCGGCGCCGGCGAAGTCGACGTCCCCGTGGCCTTCGGCGGCGTCACCTTCGTGCCCGGGCGCCGCCTGGTGGCGGACGACGACGGCGTGATCGTGCTGCCCGAGGGCGTCACCGAGGCGGAGATCGAGGTCGCCGACGTGGTCGCCGCCACCGCCGCCTACGCCGCGACCGCGGGCCAGAAGAAGTAGGCATGTCCCGCACGCTGTACCGGCGCATCGTCGATGCGCACACGGTTCGCCCGTTGGGCGACAAGGGCCAGGTCCTGCTCTACGTCGACCGCCAGATCCTCAACGAGTACACCAGCCCGCAGGCGTTCGCCGCGCTGCACGCGGCCGGCCGCGCGGTGTGGCGGCCGAAGTCCACCATCGCCGTGGTCGACCACGTGAACCCCACCACGCCCGAGCGCAGCGCCAAGACGATGGTCATCGCCGACGCCGAGCGCTCGCTGCAGGTGAAGACGCTGGCGGAGAACTGCCGCCGGCATGGCATCGAGCTGTACGACATGCTGGACGCCGACCAGGGCATCGAGCATGTCGTCGCCAGCGAGCAGGGCCTGGTGCTGCCCGGCATGGTGATGGCCGCGGGCGACAGCCACACGACCACGCACGGCGCGATGGGCGCGCTGGGCTTCGGCATCGGCAGCAGCGAGATCGAGCACCTGCTGGCGACGCAGACGCTGGTCTACACCACGCAGCAGTCGATGCAGGTGGACGTGCGGGGACGGCTGGGCTTCGGCGTCACCGCCAAGGACCTCGTGCTCGAACTGATCCGTCGCATCGGCGCCGACGGGGCCGGCGGCCATGTCATCGAGTACACCGGTGAAGCCATTCGCGCCATGGGCGTGGAAGGCCGCCTGACGCTCTGCAACATGAGCGTGGAAGCGGCGGCGCGCGGTGCCATCGTCGCACCCGACGACGTGCTGTTCGGCTACCTGCACGGCCGCCGGCGCGTGCCGCAGGGGGCCTCCTGGGAGCGGGCCGTCTCGCGCTGGCGCACGCTGCGCAGCGACGACGACGCGGTGTTCGACCGCTCCGTGACGCTGGACGCGTCGCAGATCTCGCCCATGGTCACCTGGGGCACCAGCCCCGACCAGGGCGCGACGATCGACATGGCGGTGCCGGATCCGGCGGACGAGAACGACGCGACGAAGAAGCGCAGCGCCGTCCGCGCGCTGGAATACATGGGCCTGCAGCCCGGGCAGAAGCTCGACGGCCTGCCCATCTCGCATGCTTTCATCGGGTCCTGCACCAACAGCCGGATCGAGGACCTGCGCGATGCCGCGCGCGTGCTGCGCGGCCGCCGGGTCGCCTCCGGCGTGCGCGCGCTGGTCGTGCCCGGCTCGACGCAGGTGCGCGCGCAGGCCGAGGCCGAGGGCCTCGCAGAGGTGTTCCGCGAGGCGGGGTTCGAATGGCGCCAGGCCGGCTGCTCCATGTGCGTCGCCATGAACGACGACCACCTGGCCGCCGGCGACCGCTGCGCCTCCAGCACCAACCGCAATTTCGAGGGCCGGCAAGGCCCGGGCGCACGCACGCACCTGATGAGCCCGGCGATGGTCGCCGCCGCCGCCGTCACCGGCGCGCTCACCGACGTGCGCAAGCTGCTGCCGGAGGCGCGATGAGCATGCAACCGTTCAAGACCCTCACGGGCGTGGCCGCGCCGCTGCCCATGGCCAACCTCGACACCGACCAGATCATGCCCAAGCAGTTCCTGCGGGGCGTGGACCGCGAGAGCGGGCTGGGCGAGGGTTTCCTGCACGACCTGCGCTTCTCCGCGCCGGGCCGGCCGCGCGCGGACTTCGTGCTCAATCGCGAGCCGTGGACGCGAGCGAAGATCCTGGTGACCGGGCCGAACTACGGCTGCGGCTCCAGTCGCGAGCATGCGGTGTGGGGCATGCGCCAGCTGGGGATCGGCTGCGTGATCGGGTCCACGTTCGGCGGCATCTTCGCGGACAACTGCGCGCGCAACGGCGTGCCCGCCATCACGCTGCCGCCCGCGGAAGTGGAGCGCCTGCTGGCGCTGGCCGGCGACCCGGCCACTTGCCAGATGACGGTGGACTTGCGGCGGCAGGAGATCGCCACTCCCGGCGACGGCCGCACCCTGCGCTTCGAGTTCGATCCCTTGCGGCGGGACATGCTGCTCCAGGGCCTCGACGCGGTGGGCCTGACGCTGCAAAGCGCGGAGCGGATCCTGGCGTTCGAGAAACGATACCTCGAGGAGCAGCCCTGGCTCGCCTGAGCCGGTCAGACGGCCGGCTTGATGTTCTGGTTGACGCGGAAGAGGTTGCCGGGGTCGTACTTCGCCTTCACCGCCGCCAAGCGGGCGTAGTTGTCGCCGTAGGTCGCCTGCACACGTCCGTCCGCTTCGTCATCCATCATGAAGTTGACGTACGCGCCCTCCAGGTTGAAGGGGTGGACCGCCTTCCAGTAGGTGCGGCCCCAGCTCTTGAGCGCCTCCGCCTTGCCGGGGTCGGGGTCGATCCCCGCGATCACCATCGACCAGGTCGCGTCACGCGCGCTCCACGCCGTGGCGTCCCTGGCGACACGCTGCGCGGCGCCGTCGATCGGGTACAGGTGCATCAGGCACAAGTCGCTGGGCGCACTGGCGGCTTGCGCGATGTGCGTGTCGATGGCCGAGCCGGACAGGTTCTTGACGAAGTCGCCCTTCCAGTACCACTGCAGTCCCTTCGGGAAGAAGGGATCGAACAGTGAGTTGATGGCGGGAAAGGGCATCTGCGCCATCCAGTTGAAGATGGGCGCGGGCAGCTTTCCAAGCAGGCCGGCCATGATCTTCTCGCCTTCCGCCGCGCTGCCGTTGTAGCTGCCGATGACGGCGCAGGCGCGGCGTCCCCAGTAGTCCTTCGGGAACGGGTCCATCGGAGGCACGGTCTTCAGCCCGACGAACACGCCCAGGTCTTCCGGCGCCGTCGGCAGGAAGTCCCGGTAGGCGGCCATCACCGCCTTCGCGTGGGTGGCTTCCCAGAAGACCGGTCCCGCGTACACCATGCGGACCGGATGCGCGCGGAAAAGGAAGCTGGTCACGACGCCGAAGTTGCCGCCACCCCCGCGCACCGCCCAGAACAGGTCGGGCTGCTCGCGCTCGCTCGCCGACACGAAGCTGCCGTCCGCCAGCACCATGTCCACTTCGAGCAGGTTGTCGATCGTCAGGCCGTGCTTGCGCGTGAGATAGCCGGTGCCGCCGCCGAGCGTCAGGCCGGCCACGCCCGTGGTCGAGACGATGCCGAACGGGACCGCGAGGCCGAACGAGTGGGTCGCGTGATCCACGTCGCCCGACGTGCAGCCCGGCTCCACTCGTACGGTCTTCGCCTGGGGATCCACCCGCACGCTCTTCATCAACGACAGGTCGATCATCAGGCCATCGTCGCAGCTGGCGAGGCCGGGGCCGTTGTGCCCGCCGCCGCGGATCGCGATCAGCAAGCCCTGGTCGCGGCCGTAGTTCACCGCGGCGATCACGTCGGCCGCATCGACGCAGCGCGCGATGAGGCGCGGCTTCTTGTCGATCATCCCGTTGTAGAGGGCCCGCACGGCATCGTAGTCGGGGGCGTCTCGCCCGACGACGCGCCCGCGCAAGGTTTGCTGCAGGGCGGAAGCGACCTGGTCTGACATGGCGTTCTCCTTCAGCTGTGGAGCGTCAGGTGGAATCTGCCGGAGTCATGTAATCCCGCGGTATCCGCGGCGGGCTCGCGGCGTATCGCTTGTGTATCAGTGCTGCCGCGACCCCGCCGCTGGCGCGCGTGAAGCAGCACTGTCTTGGCTACTTGAGGTTGGCGGCCTTGACGATCGCTTCGAATTTCTTGCGCTCGGCCTGGACGAACCTGGCGAACTCCGCCGTCGGCATGCCGCTCGGCTGGGCGCCCTGCTTTTCCAGCGTCTCCTTGACGTCAGGCATCTTCAGCACGGCGGCGATGTCACTCTGGATCCTGGCGACCACCGGCTCCGGTGTCCCTTTCGGAACCCAGATGCCGAACCACTGGTTCAGTTCGAACTTCTCCAGCCCCGGCGTCGCCGCGATCGCGGGGACCTTGGGCGCGGCCGGCGAAGAGGTGCTGGAGGAGACGGCCAGCGGCTTCAACGCTCCCTTCTGCACGTGGGGCAGGCCCGCGGGCAGCCCGGCGAAGCCGATCGAGACATGGTTGGCCAGCAGGTCGGTGATGGATGGCGCGATGCCCTTGTAGGGCACGTGCACCATCTGCGCGCCACTCAGCTGCTCCAGCAGGACCGCGGCCAGGTGCTGCGGCGTTCCCGCACCGGAGGATGCGTAGGTCACCTTGTTCGGGTTCTTCTTCGCGTAGGCGACGAGTTCGGCGATGTTGGAGTACGGGTTGGACGGATGCGTGACCAGGATGAAGGGCAGCCGCACCGCCAGCGTCACCGGCACCAGGTCGGTCTCCGGGTCGTACTGCATCTTGTCCATGATGAACTGGTTGATCACCACTTCGGCCGTGGCCGACATCATGATGGTGAGCCCGTCGGCCGGCGCACGCGCGACATAGGTCGCGCCGATGGTGCCGCTGCCGCCCGGCTTGTTGTCCACGATCACGGTCTGCTTCCACCGCTCGGACAGCTTCTGGCCCACCAGGCGCGCCACCGGGTCGACGCCCGCGCCCGCCGGGTAGGGCACGACGATCTTCACCGGGTTCTGCGGCCACTCCTGCGCACCGGCACCGGCCATGCAGCCGAGGGCCGCCGCCGCGGCGGCGAGCAACTTCCAAACTTTCATCAGGTCTCCTTGGGTAATGGACTGGACTTCCGGCGGATCAGGCCCGCCGGAGGATTTCCGCGATGCGCTGCGCGATCAGGGCCGACACCCGCTCGTTCGATTCGTGCGTCACACCCGCGACGTGCGGCGTCAGGAACAGGTTGGGACAGCCGGCCAGCGCGGATCCCGGGGGAAGCGGCTCGCGCGCGAACACGTCCACCGCGGCCGCGCCCAGCGCGCCGGAACGCAGCGCCCGGGCCAGGGCGGGCTCGTCGACGATCCCGCCGCGGGCGGTGTTCACCAGCACGGAGCCGGGCTTCATGAGGCCCAGCCGCCGGTCGTCCACCAGGCCGGCGTTCTGCGGCGTGTAAGGCATGTGCAGGCTCACGACGTCGGCCTGGCGAAACAGGTCGTCCAGCTCTTCGCATCGGGCCGTATCTCGCCACGCCGGGTGCGTCGGCGGCAGCACGGGGTCGTAGGCCAGCACGCGCATGCCCACCGCGCGCGCCAGTTCGCCGACGCGCTGGCCGACGGAACCGTAGCCCGCCAGGCCGATCGCCTTGCCGGCGATCTCGCGTCCGGAGGCCAGGCGTGCCCGCGGCCATCCACCCGCGGCCACCTCTTCCGAGGAGAACAGGAATCCACGCAGCAGCACCATGGCCAGGCCCACCACGTACTCGGCCACGGCCGCGGCGTTGGCGCCGACGGCTGGGAGCACGGCGATGGAGCGACTCCCGCAGTACGCCTGATCGATGTTCTCGAGGCCCACCCCGAGCCGCCCCACCGCGACCAGCCCGGTGGCCCCCGCGAGCAGTTCGCCGTTGACCTGCGTGCGATTGCGCACGATCAGCGCGTCCGCATCGCGCAGCGCGCCGGCGAGCTCGGCCGGGCGGTCCACCAGGTCCGGGTCGTACACGACGTCGAATGCATCGCGCAGCGCCTGGACCGCCGCCGCGTCCATGAATTCGGAGATGACGATGCGCCTGCGCATCGGTTGTGGCGCCGTCATTGCCATTGGTGCCTCACGCGGAATTGGCCGAGCGCTTCCATGTCGGGGGCGACGCCGAGGCCGGGCTCGTCCGACAGCGTGACCACGCCCTCCACCACCCGCGGGTGCGGCACGGCCAGCAACTCGCGCAGCGGATTGGGGTTCGAGTCCACTTCGACGTAACCCGGCCCGCCGACGGCGGCCTTGAGGTGCATGGAGGCGACGAGTCCGATGCCGCCGCCGAGCCAGTGCGGGCAGAACAAGCGGCCCGCCGCCAGCGTTTCCCGGCCGACGGGCACGCAGCCGCTGAAGCCACCCCATTTGCCCAGGTCGGGCTGCACCACCGCGAAGGCGCCGCTGCCCAGGGCCTCGGCGAACTGGGCCCCGCGCATGTTCTCTCCGGCCGCCAGCGGCAGCGGCGATTCGGCGGCGAGCCGCCTCCACTCCGTCCAGGGCCGGTCGGCCGCCAGCGGTTCCTCCAGCCATTGGAGTCCGAACTGCGCCATGCGACGGCTCATCTCGACCGCCTCCTCGACGCTCCAGGCCTGGTTGGCATCCACCATCAGGGGCGCGTCCGCGCCCAGCAGCTCACGCAAGGCCCGCAGGTTGGCGAGGTCGCGTTCAGCCCCGAAGCCGACCTTGAGCTTGAAGGCGCGAAAGCCCTCGTCGCGCTTGGCCGCGGCCAGCCGTTCCGGCTGCGTTGGGCTGAGCCCGGAGGCATAGGTCGCCACCTTGTCGCCGCCGCCGAGCAGCCGCCACAGCGGCTGGCGCAGCCGCCGGCCCAGGAGATCCCACAGCGCCATGTCGGCGCCGGCGATGGCCTGGGCCACCGTCCCGGGCTCGCCGCATTGCAGGCCGAGGATGTGCAGTCGGCGTGTCGCCTCGCGGAAGGCTTCTTCCGGCGAGCTCCACGGCCGCTCCAGGAAGATGGGGGCAACGGCGGACTCGAACAGCCGGGCGCGGTGCTCCGCCCCCACGCCGGGGAAGTTGCACCAGATCTCGCCCCACCCTGCGACGCCTTCGCCGTCCTCGGCGCGCACCAGCACGGCGGGTCGGTCATGCATGATGCCGAAGGAGGTCTGCACGGGCTCGTCGATCGGTACCCGGAAGACGAAGGCTTGCAGCTTCGCAAGCCGCACGGGCGAGGTGGAACTGGCCGCGAGGGCCGGAAGGCTGGTCATCTATTTCTTGACGGCGGGTTGCCTGGGTTGGGGCCGCCCGGCGAACAGGTCGAGCTCGATCTGGATCATCTGGGCGGGGTACTGGATGTGCGCGTAATAGACGATGCGCCCCCGCGGGTCCTGCAGCGAGCGGCACACGTCGGCGATCGGGTCGGCCACGCCGATGTCCAGGTGCGCCGCCGTTTGCTCGTCGGACACGGTGACACGCATGATCTGGCGTGCGGCCGCGATTTGCACCTGGGGCAGCGCGGCCAGCCTGGGGATCACGGGTTCACTGCTGAAGCCCTTGGGATCGAGGGCGAACACGTGCTGGGCCAGGAAAATGTCGATCAGGCAATAGGGCCGCTCGTCGCGGTAGTGCACACGGCGCAGGCGGCGATACGGCCCGGCGACGTCGCCGGCGGCGAAATGCGGCACCAGAGGGTGGTCGTCTTCGTCCTGGTCGATGGCCAGCATCCGGATCTTCAGTTCCGATACGGAGCGCACGAGCTCCTCGAACGAGGTGGCCAGCTTGAACCAGCGCTGCTGGGACAGATCCTTCATGACGAAGGTGCCGCGGCCGCGGGTGCGCCGGATCAGACCCTCTTCCTCCAGGCGCGCCAGCGCTTCGCGCAGCGTGATGCGCGACACCTGGAATTCCCCCTCCAGCTCGTTCAGCGTGGGAATCTGCGCGTCCATCGGCCAGTCCTGACGCTCGATCTTCTGGCGCATCAGGTGGGCGACCTGCAGATACAGGGGAACACGGCTCTTCTGGAAGACGGAAACCGGGTTTATCACAAAGTCATGATATCAGGCACTTCCCGGTCCAGGGCAAGACGCGACAGCGCGCAAGGTTCTACGCACTCGCCATAGGCGTCGAAGGGCCAGATCGGCGAGAAAAATCCCGCCACAGCCCCAAAGGAAAAGGGCCTGATGCTCTCTATTTGCTAGCATCAGGCCCAGTGTTCTGGCGGAGCAGGAGGGATTCGAACCCTCGATACGGTGAAACCGTATACCGGATTTCGAGTCCGGCGCATTCGACCACTCTGCCACCGCTCCGTTTATTCGGTTTCGCGTGGTGCGAAGCCCGCCATTCTAACGCAGCCGCGGAAGGCTCAGGGAACGAGGCGCTCCTCGCCGCCGAGATAAGGCCGCAGCGCCTCGGGGACGGTGACCGAGCCGTCGGCGTTCTGGTAGTTCTCGAGCACGGCCACCAGGGTGCGGCCGACCGCCAGGCCGGAGCCGTTCAGGGTGTGGACGAGCTCGTTCTTGCCCTGCGCGGTCTTGAAGCGCGCCTGCAGGCGGCGGGCCTGGAAGGCCTCGCAGTTGGAGACCGAGCTGATCTCGCGGTAGGTGTCCTGCGCGGGCAGCCAGACTTCCAGGTCGTACGTCTTGGCCGCGCCGAAGCCCATGTCGCCGGTGCACAGCAGCATGACGCGGTACGGCAGACCGAGCTTCTGCAGCACGGCCTCGGCGTGGCCGGTCATCTGCTCCAGCGCCTCGTAGCTCTTGTCGGGGTGCGTGATCTGCACCATCTCGACCTTGTCGAACTGGTGCTGGCGGATCATGCCGCGCGTGTCGCGGCCGGCGCTGCCCGCCTCGGAGCGGAAGCAAGGCGTGTGGGCCGTGAGCCGCAGCGGCAGCTGCGATTCGGCCAGCACCTCGTCGCGCACGAAGTTGGTCAGCGAGACCTCGCTGGTCGGGATGAGGTAGAGCGCCTGCTTGTCCTCTTCCGTCAGGCCCTCCTGCCCGCCCTTGCTCACCGCGAACAGGTCGGCCTCGAACTTGGGCAGCTGGCCGGTGCCGCGCAGCGTGGCCTCGTTGACGATGTAGGGCGTGTAGCACTCGGTGTAGCCGTGCTCGCGCGTCTGCACGTCCAGCATGAACTGCGCGAGCGCGCGGTGCATGCGGGCGATCGGCCCCTTCATGACCGAGAAGCGCGAGCCGCTGAGCTTGATGCCGGTGCCGAAGTCCAGGCCCAGGCCTTCGCCCACGTCGACGTGGTCCTTGACCGGGAAGTCGAAGCTGCGCGGCGTGCCCCAGGCGCGCACCTGCACGTTGCCCTTCTCGTCCTCGCCCGTCGGCACGCTCTCGTGCGGCAGGTTGGGGATGGCCAGCAGCAGCGCCTGCATCTCCGGCTGGATCTGCTCCAGCCGCTGGGCCGAACTGTCGAGCTCGGACTTGATGTTCCCCACCTCGGCCATGACCGCGTCGGCCGACTCGCCCTTGGCCTTGAGCTGGCCGATCTGCTTGGAGAGCTGGTTGCGCTTGGCCTGCAGTTCCTCGGTGCGGCTCTGGATGGTCTTGCGCTCGGCCTCCAGCGACTTGAACGCATCAACGTCCAGGAAGGTCTGCGGCGTCTTGCGCGCCTCGAGCCGGGCGACCACGGCGCCCAGGTCTTTTCTAAGCAGGGAGATGTCGAGCATCGCTGGATTTTATTCGGCGGGCTCCCAGGATTGGGCCTTTGGTTCGAAGGAGGCATCCGCATGCGGACCGGCGAGCGAACCACGGGCAGCGTGCGCTGCTTTTTTCCTACGCGGCCCTAGGCCTTCGGGCGACGGCCGGCCTGCGCCGCAAGCCCACACTGGCGGCATGAGCCGCCCTCTTCTCGCTGCGATCACGCTGTCGCTCGCGACCCTCGTCCTGTCGGGCTGCGCCTCCCGCATGCCGTTCCCCGACGAGGCCGATGCCTGGGGCTTCGAGCCCCTCGCGTTCTCCTACTCGCGCTGACGCCTACTCGGCCGCCCGCCGCAGGGTCTCGACGACCGGCCGCCGCAGCACTTCCCGCAGACCCCACCAGCCCGCGCCGAGCGCCAGCGCGGCACCGGCGAGCGCGCCCGCGACCGGCACCAGCGGCGAAGCCGTCCAGCTGAAGTCGAACACGTAGCGCGCGAGGCCCCAGCCGACCAGCGACGCGACCACGCTCGCGAGGAACCCCGCGAGCAGGCCCACGCCCGCGAGCTCGGCGCGCTGCACCTGCCGCAGCAGCGAGCCGCGCGCGCCGACGGCCCGCATGATCGCGAACTCCCGCGCGCGCTCCTCGCGCGTCGCCGTGACGGCCGCGAACAGCACCACCAGGCCCGCGGCGAGCGTGAAGCCGAAGAGGAACTCCACCGCGCGCACCACCTTGTCGAGCACCGACTGCACCTGGTTGATCGTGCTGGTCATGTCCACGTTGGTGATGTTGGGGAATTGGCGCACCAGCCCGCTGTCGAAGCCCTTGCGCTCCGGCGCGCGGAACGAAGTCATGAAGGTCGCCGGCACGTCGGGCACCTGGCTCACCGGGTACATGACGAAGAAGTTGGCGCGCATCGATCCCCAGTCCACCTTGCGCAGGCTGGTGATGCGCGCCTCGCTGGTCACGCCGGCGATGTCGAACCGCAGCATGTCGCCCAGCTTCAGGCCCAGCGTCTCGGCGATGCCCGCCTCCACGCTCACCGCGCCGGCTTCTTCCGGCTGCCAGCGGCCGGCCACGATCTCGTTGTGCGTGGGCGCGGTCGCCGCGTTGGAGAGGTTGAACTCGCGGTCCACCAGCCGGCGCGCGCGGTCCTCGGTGTAGTCGTCCGGGCCGACGGCGCGGCCGTTCACCGCCACCAGGCGGCCGCGGAACATCGGGTACCAGTCGTAGCGCTGGACGCCGCCCGCGCGCAGCGCCTTCTGGAAATCGCCGGCCTGCTCGGGCATGACGTTGATGACGAACCGGTTGGGCGCGTCCGGCGGCGTGGCCGCGCGCCAGCTGGACACCAGGTCGGTGCGCAGCAGCACCAGCAGCATCAGCGCCAGCAGGCCGACGGCCAGCGAACTCACCTGCACCACCGCGTACACCGGGCGAGCCGACAGCTGGCGCGTGGCCAGCACCAGCCAGCGCGGCGCCGTGGCCTCGTTGACCGACAGGCGCAGCAGCTTCACCGCGCCCCAGCTGAGCACCGCGAACAGCAGCACCGCGCCCGCGAAGCCGCCGACGGCGATGCCACCGAGCTTGAGGTCGCTGCTGGCCGCCAGCAGTAGCGTGGCGAAGCCGAGCACGCCGATGCCCAGCACCAGGGCTGATGCCGGCTTGAGGTTGCCGACATCGCGGCGGATCACGCGCAGCGGCGGCACCTGCGCCAGCTGCAGCACCGGTGGCAGGCCGAAAGCGAACAGCAGCGTGAGGCCCATGCCGAATCCGAAACCCACCGGCCACAGGCTGGCAACCGGCAGCGTGGTCTCCACCAGCCCGGACAGCATCAGCACGAAGACGAAGTGCACCGCGAAGCCGAACGCCACGCCCATCGCGCTGGCCGCCAGGCCGATCAGCCCGAACTCCACCGCGTAGGCCGAGGCGATCTTGCGTTGCGACTGGCCCAGCACGCGCAGCATCGCGCAGTCGTCCAGGTGGCCGGCCGCGAAGCCGCGCGCGGCGAGAGCGACCGCGACTGCGCTGAGCAGCGCCGAGAGCAGCGCCACGAGGTTGAGGAATTTCTCGGCCCGGTCCAGCGTCTGGCGCATCTCGGGCCGGCCGCTTTCCAGCGATTCCACGCGCACGCCGCGCACGTCGGTGCGCGTGGCTTCGGTGCTCGCGAACTGGACGAAGCTCTTGACGGCGCGGTCCGGTCCCGCGACCGCGAAGCGATAGCTGACGCGGCTCGCGGGCTGGATCAACCGCGTGGCCGGCAGGTCGGCCTCGTGGATCATCACGCGCGGCGCGAAGGTGGAAAAGCCGGTGCCGCGGTCCGGCTCCAGCAGCACGACGCGGCCGATGCGCAGGCTGGTGTCGCCCAGCAGCAGCAGGTCGCCCGGCGCGAGGCCGAGCGCTTCGAGCAGCGGCCGGTCGACCCAGGCCTCGCCGCGCTGCGGCACCTCGCGCGTGCGGGTGCCGGACGCATCGGCGGTGTCGGCGACCGTGAGCTCGCCGCGCAGCGGATAGCCCGCCTGTACCGCCTTGAGCGAGACCAGCCGCGCGCCGCCGCCCTTGTCGTCGGGCGCGCGCGCCATGGTCGGGAAGAGGACGGTGGTGACGCCCTGCAGGCCCAGCGCCTGCGCGCGTTCGATGAACAGCTTCGGGGTCGGGTTGTCGCTGGCGACCACCGCGTCGCCCCCGAGCAGCTGCCGCGCGTCGCGCGAGAGGCCGCCCTTGAGCCGGTCGGCGAAGAAGCCCACGGCGGTGAGCGCGGCGACGGCCAGCGTCACCGCCACCAGCAGCAGCCGCAGTTCGCCGGCGCGCAGGTCGCGCCACAGGGTGCGCCAGCCCAGGCGCCAGGCAGAAATCTCCATGGCGCCGGACCTTATCAGGTGTGCCTTAGGCCGGGATGAGGGTCGGGATCGGACCCGTGTCCTCCTCGTCGCCGCCCTGCCCCGACCGCGGCGGCTCGCCGTCCAGGCGGGCCAGCTCGCGCCGGAACGCCTCGATCACTTCCGAGATGCCGGGCTCGGCCATCATGCTGAAGTGCGAGCCGCCGATCTCGGTGACGCGGATCGCGCCCGAGACGGTCTCGTTCCACCCGAGCTGCGGTCCCGCGTACAGGTACACGGTCTCGGCCAGCTCGGCGCGCAGCAGCACGATGTCGCCGTCGTAGGGCTGGGGCTGGTAGCGCTCCTGCGCGTCGGTGAAGGTGCGGAACAGGTGGAAGTCGGCCAGCTCGGGCGGCAGCGCCTCGCCGCGCGCCAGCTTCTCCAGCGCCACCTGGTACTGGCGCTGCATCTCGCGGCCGCGCCGGCGGCGGTTCGGCCAGTCGAGCATGAAGTCCAGCGTCCAGTGCCGCTTGAGCCAGAGCTTCTGCAGCAGCGGCACCTTGCGGCGCGCGGCCTCCGGCGCCAGCGTGTCCATCATGACGATCGTCTCGACCCGCAGGCCTTCGCGGCGCAGCTGCTGCGCCATCTCGTAGGCGATGACGCCGCCGCCGGAGTAGCCGGCCAGCCGGTACGGCCCGGTGGGATCGACCGTGCGGATGGCTTCGATGTACTGCGCGGCCATCGCCTCCACGCTGGTCAGCGGCGACAGGCGCCCGTCCACGCCCTGCGCTTGCAGGCCGTAGAACGGCTGCTTCGGCCCCAGGCGGTCGGAGATCACCTTGAAGTTGAGCACGTTGCCGCCCGCGCCGTGCACGCAGAACAGCGGCCGCTTGTCGGGCGCGCCGCGGCAGATGGCCACCAGCGGCGACCAGGCGCGCGGCAGCTGGATCACGTTGGACGCCGCGGGTGCCGACGTGGGCGCCGGCGCGCTCGGCATGCTGGTGTCCAGCCCGCCGGCCTCGGCCACGATGGCCGCCAGTCCGGAGAGCGTGGAGCCCTGGAACAGCGTCGCCAGCGGCAGGTCGACGTTCCACTGCTTGCGGATGCGCGCGAACAGGCGCACCGCCGCGAGCGAGTGGCCGCCCAGCGCGAAGAAGTCGTCGTCGCGGCCGACCTCGTCCACGCCCAGCAGTTCGCGCCAGGCCTCGGCGATGACGGCCTCCACCGGGTTGAGCAGCGCGGCCGAAGCCGCCGGCGCGCGCGAAGCCGCCACCGGCGGCAGCGGCTTGGGCGCGGCCTCGCTCATCGCGCGCTTGATCGCGGACAGCGAGATCGACGACACGACCACGTCGCGGGCCGCACCGCCGAGCACGCGCTCGAACAGGGCCGGCGCGTCTTCCGCGCGCAGGCCGCAGGCGAGCATCGCCTCGGCCAGGCTGGGCTCCTTGCGCGCATGGCTGGCGGCGTTGCGCGACATCGCCTGCGGATCGACGCCGCGCAGGCTGAAGCCCTCGAAGGTGGCGATCGGCGCGCCTTCCGGCGTGTGCAGGCTGACGTCGAAGGCGGCGAAGCGGTCCTTCACCGGGCCCTTCAGCTCGGCGCGGCTGATGCTGCGCAGCGGCATCGGCGCGACGATGCGGATGCGGTCCACCGACAGCGGCACGAACAGGTTGGCCTCGCGCTGCTGGGCGTCGAGCAGGTGCAGCCCGAAGGTGGCGGCGATGTCGGTCACGGCCGGGTGCAGCGCGTAAGGCTGCAGGTCGGCGGCGAACCGCTCGGGCAGCGCCATCTCGGCGACGCCGCGGCGGCCGTCCAGCTGCATGCGCTCGATGTTGTGCCAGCGCGGCCCGAACGCCACGCCGCTCTGCGGCAGTTCGCCTTCGCGCCAGGTGCCGCCCGCGCGCTGCGTGTCGGGCGGCAGCGCGCCGGTGAAGCGGCTCACCTTGGCGCGCGCGTGTTCCTGCCACGGCTCCTTGGCGTCCGCGCGGCTGCGCACCACGAACTCGTAGCCCGAGCCGGCGCGATGCATCACGATGCGCACCTCGCGGCGGCCGCCGGCCTCGAACACCATCGCTTCCTCGAACGACAGCGAGCGGATCTCGACGTCGGCGCCGGGATGCAGCTGCGCCATAGCGGCACGCGCGATCTCGATGTAGGCGGTGCCGGGCAGCACCGGCCGGCCGGCGACGGCGTGCTCGCGCAGCACCCACAGGTCCTGCGCCGAGTAGGTCGCCTCGAAGGCGGGACCGTCGTCGTTGTCGCGCCGCACGCCCAGCAGCGGATGCCCGCCCTGCGGCGAGGGCGCGCCCGACGCGCGGCCGTAGGCACGCGCGGCCATGCCCTTGTCGCCCCAGATGCCCCAGTGGATCGCCAGGCCGTCGGGCCGTGCGGCGGCCAGCGCGTCCAGGAAGGCGTTGGCGGCGACGTAATCGACCTGCCCCGGCGGGCCGAGGTAGACGCTGGTCGAGGAGAACACGGCGAACACGTCCAGCTGGCCCGGCGGCAGCAGCTCGTGCAGCACCTGCGCGCCGACCGCCTTGGGCGCCATCACCTGGCGCAGCGATGCGGCCGTCTTGGCGGCGATGGGCGCGTCCTGCAGCGTGCCTGCGGCATGGAACACGCCGTTGATCACGCCCCAGCGGCGGCGCATGTCCTCGACCACGCGTGCCATCGCGGCCGCGTCGGCCACGTCGGCGCTGTAGGTCGCCACCTGGCCGCCGGCCGCTTCGATCTCCAGCAGGCGACGCACCAGGCGAACCGGCTCGCCCTGGTCGCGGCTGGAGGCGAGCGCTTGCCACACGCCTCGTTCCGGCAGCGTGCGCCGGCTGACGAGCGCGAGCCTGGCCTGGTAGCGGCCGGCGAGGAACGAGGCGAGCTCGAGCGCGATGTCGCCGAGGCCGCCGGTGATCAGGTAAACGCCGCCTTCGCGCGCCAGCGGCTTGGACGACGTCGCGGCGGGCGAACGCACCAGCTGAGCGACCCAGCGCGAACCCGCGCGCCACGCGACCAGGTCGGCCCCCGCACCCGCCAGCGCCTCGCACACGACCGCTCGCGACATCGCCGCGGACGCCGTGTCGGCCGGATCCAGGTCGACCAGCACCGTGCTCACGTTCGGCAGCTCGCGCGGGATCACGCGGCAGGGCCCGAGCGCGAGGCTGCGCACCGGATGCTCGACCTTCGACCCGTTGACGGCCTGGCCGCCCGCGGTGACGACCGTCAGCCGCACGGCCTGCCGCAGGTCCAGCGTCTGCATCACCTTGGCGATGTGCACCAGGCTGTCGAACACCAGCGCCTGGCCGAGCAGCAGGCCTTCGCCCTGGCCCTGCGCGCCGGTCTCCAGCGACCACAGGTGGACGATGTGGTCCGGCGACCGGCCGGCCTGCTCCAGCGCGTTGAACAACTGCTCGAACTGCGCCTCGTCGTGCGCATCGACCGTGTAGCCGTCCGCGCCCGCGGCGAACGCGGACCCGTGGCGCACCAGCGCGGCCTTGCCGCCTTCCTCCGCGATGCGGCGCAGCACGCCCGCGGTCGCGGCATCGGCGCCGCCGAACACCAGCCATTGCTGGCCGGCCTGCGCCGCCGGCACGTGCGGCAGCGGCGCCGGGCTCCATTGCGGCACGCCGAACCATTCGTCCATCTGCGGCAGGCGGCGCACCGATTGCGGCGGCACGGCTTCCTGCAGCGTCGTTTCCTCGACCACGACCTTGCCCGGCTCGATCCAGTGCCGCTGGTGGTCGAACGCGTAGGTGGGCAGCGAGATGCGGCGCGGCTTGCCGCCGCCGCGCACCGTGTTCCAGTCGGGCGCGACGCCGCGCGTCCACAGCCCGCCCAGCGAAGTGAGCATCAGCGACAGGTCGGCGTTGGGCTCGTTCGCCTTGCAGGTCGACGGCAGCACGGTGCGCTGCTGGCCTTGCAGGTTCTGGCGGGCCAGCGCGCACATGCCCTGGCCGGGACCGACCTCGAGCAGCACGGCCTCGCCCATCTCCAGCACCTTGGCCAGGCCGTCGGCGTAGCGCACCGGCTGGCGCAGGTGGCGCACCCAGTAGTCGGGGTCGGACAGCAGCGCGGCATCGGCCCAGTCGCCGCTCAGGTTGGAGATGAAGGGGATCGCGGGCGCCGACAGCCTGATGCTCGCGACGCCTTGGCGGAAGCGCTCGAGGATGCCGTCGAGCAGCCGCGAATGCGCGGCCACCTTGATGTGCAGCCGCCGGCCTTCGCGGCCCTGCGCGGCCAGGCGCCGGCCCAGCTCCTCGATGGCGGCGGCCGGGCCCGAGGCGATGCACAGGTCGGGCGCGTTGATCACGCCGATGTCCAGCGCCAGGCCCTGGATCAACGGCTTGAGCTCGGCCTCGCTCATGTCCACCGACAGCATCGAGCCGGCGGGCACCTGTTCGAACAGCTGTCCACGCAGCACGACCACCGACAGCGCGTCCTGCAGGCTCATCACGCCGGCGATGACCGCCGCGGCGTATTCACCGGCGCTGTGGCCGATCACGGCCGCCGGCTTGACGCCCCAGCTTTCCCACAGCTTCGCGGTCGCGTACTCCACGACGAACAGCGCGGGAATGTTGTAGCGCGGCTGCTCGAGCGTGCGCGAGGCCTCGGAATCGCCCGGCTCGCGCTCGAACATCAGGGCGCGCAGGTCGGCCGGCGCATCGGCGGGCATGCGGCGGAAGCAATCGTCCACCGCGGCGCGGAAGGCCGGCTGCGTGAGCAGTTCGCGACCCGCGCCCGGGTAGCTGGCACCGCCGCCCGGGAACATCATCACCACGCCGGGCGCGTTGCCCGCCGACTTGCCCGTGGCCACGCGCGCATGGTTGCGCGTGTCCAGCGCGGCGGCCAGGCCCTCCACGTCCTGCGCCACCACGGCGCAGCGGTGCTGGAAGCCGCGACGGCCTTCCTGCAGCGTGAAGGCCGCGTCGAACAGGCTGAAGTCCGCCGGCCGTTGCGCGAGGAAGTCGCTCCACTTGGCCTTGAGCCGCTCCAGCGACGAAGGCGTGCGCGCCGACAGCGTGAGCACCTGCCAAGGCTGCTGGGCCGGCGCCTGCGAAGCGATGGGGGGCGCCTCTTCCACGATGACGTGCGCGTTGGTGCCGCCCACGCCGAGCGAGTTGACCGCCGCGCGGCGCGGCTGCTGGCCGCGGACCCACGGCTTGGCCTGCTCCATGACGCGGAACGGCGTCTTGTCCAGGTCGAAGCGGCTGTTCGGCTTGCTGAAGTTGAGCGTGGGCGGGATCAGCCCGTTGCGCAGCGCCAGCGACACCTTGATCAGCGAGGCCGCGCCGGCCGCCGTGTCCAGGTGGCCGATGTTGGTCTTGATCGAGCCGATGCCGCAGTAGCCCTTGCCGCCTTCGCCATAGGCCTGCGTGAGCGCCGCGATCTCGATCGGGTCGCCCACCGGCGTGCCGGTGCCGTGCGCCTCGATGTACTGCACGCTGCCGGGCTCGACGTTGGCCACCGCCAGCGCCTCCACCGCCGCGCGCGCCTGGCCGTCCACGCTGGGCGCCAGGTAGCCGGCCTTCTGCGAGCCGTCGTTGTTGACGGCCGAGCCGCGGATCACGGCGTAGATGTTGTCGCGGTCGCGGATCGCGTCCTCGAGGCGGCGCAGCACCACCACCGCGGCGCCGCTGCCGAACAGCGTGCCGCTGGCGTTCTCGTCGAACGCGCGGCAGTGCCCGTCGGGCGAAAGGATCTCGCCTTCGGCGAAGCGGTAGCCGTGGCGGTGCGGCAGCTCGATGCTGGACGCGCCGGCCAGCGCCATGTCGCACTCGCCGGCCAGCAGGCTCTGCGCGGCCACGTGCACGGCCACCAGCGAGGTCGAGCATGCGGTCTGGATGCCGAGGCTCGGGCCCTTGAGGTCCAGCAGGTACGACACGCGCGTGGAGAGGAAGTCCTTGTCGTTGCCGGTGTGCCGCAGCAGGAAGAGACCCACCGACTTCTTCAGCTCCGGATTGGTGAGCAGGTTGTACGGCAGGTAGGCCTGCATGCCGCAGCCGGCGAACACGCCGATGGCGCCCTCGAACTTCTCGGGCGGATGGCCCGCGTCCTCCAGCGCCTCCCAGGCGCATTCGGTGAAGTGGCGGTGCTGCGGGTCGAGGATGGCCGCGTCGCGCCTGGAGAAGCCGAAGAACTCGGCGTCGAACATCTCCATGTCGGGCAGCACCAGGCTGGCCTTGACGTAGTTCGGGTCGTTGAGCTCGGCGTCGCTGACGCCGGCGGCGCGCAACTCCTCGTCGGTGAGCCATTGCGTGGCCTCGCGGCCGCCGGCGAGCAGCTTCCACAGCTCGGCCGGGGTGCGCGCGGCGGGGAAGCGGCCCGCCATGCCGACGATGGCGATGCAGCCGGGTTCGATGCCTTGTTCGTTGTTGTCGGTCATGGACTCCCCTCAGGCCGTCTGCTGGGTCTGCAGTCCCCGGTTGCGCAGCATCCGCCGTGCCTGCGCCCGGCTCTGGCCCTGGGCCACCGCGGTCGATGCGCCGCCGCCGCCCAGGTGCTCCGCCAGCGCCCGGATGGTGGGCAGGCGGAACATGTCGGTGATCGCCACTTCCTGGCCGGTGGCTTCGCGCAGCCGGCGCTGCACCTGCACCACCAGCAGCGAGTGGCCGCCGAGGTCGAAGAAGTTCTCCGTGGTGCCGACCGACGCCAGGCCCAGCACGTCCTGCCAGATGCCGGCGATGGTCTTCTCCAGCGGGTTGTCGGGTACGCCCGCGGCCGGCGGCGGAGCGCCGGTCGGGGTGCGGGTGTCGGACGACAGGCGCGGATCGGGCAGCAGCTTGCGGTCGATCTTGCCGTTGGGCGTCATCGGCAGCGCGGGCAGCACCAGCACGGCCTGCGGCACCATGATCTCGGGCAGCGCCTGCGCCACGGCGTCGCGCAGCGCGCCGGCCTGCAGCGTGGCGCCGGGCTTGGCCGTCACGTAGCCGGCCAGGAACTTCTGGCCCGCGCTGTCGTCGCGCGCCACCACCACGGCCTGCTTCACGCCGTCCTGGCGCAGCAGCACGCTCTCGATCTCGCCCAGCTCGATGCGGTGGCCGCGGATCTTCACCTGGTGGTCCATGCGGCCGAGGAACTCGATCGCGCCGTCGGGCAGGCGCCGCACCAGGTCGCCGGTGCGGTACCAGCGCCGCGCGGGATCCGCCGCGTCGGCGACGAAGCGCTCGGCGTTCAGCTCGGGGCGGTGCAGGTAGCCGTCGGTGACGCCGTCGCCGCCGATCAGCAGCTCGCCGGGCACCAGCGCCGGGCACTCCGCGCCCCAGGGCGTGCGGATCGACAGCTGCGTGTTGGCGATCGGCGGGCCCAGCGGCACGTAGTTGTCGATGCGCTGCAGGTTGCAGACGGTGGACCAGACGGTGGTCTCGGTCGGGCCGTACATGTTGAGCAGCGCGCCGGGCACCAGCGAGCGCAGCTGCGTCGCCATCTCCAGCGGCAGCGCCTCGCCGCCGACCATCATCGCCTGCAGCTTCTGCAGCGCGGCGCGGCCGGGCCCGTCGGCCAGCAGCATGGCGGCCATCGACGGCGTGCACTGCAGGTGCGTCACGCCGTGCTGCAGCACCTGCTCGGCGACCGAGACGCGGCGCCCCGTGGCGCGCGGCGCGCGGGTGGCTTCCATCAGCCCCTTCAGGTCGTTCAGGTGCTCGATCACCGTGTCGGGCGCGATGCCGAAGTCGATCAGGCAGGCGATCTCGTCCACGCCCGCGCCCTGCACCTTGTCCACCAGCTCCAGGCAGCGCTCGGGCGTGCCGATCAGCGCGCTGGTGCCGTAGTAGCGGTTGAAGGCGTGGTCCAGCAGCGCGTCCATCTCGTCGTCGGACAGCGGTGCGGACTCCATCACTTCCTGCGGCGTCTTGCCGCTGGCGGCGCCCCGCTCGACGAAGGTGGGGAAGGACCAGGCGGCCTTCTTGATCAGGTCCACCGAGCTGCGCAGGTACTTCTTCATCGGCTCGCGCGCGGTCTCGCGCGTGGCTTCCTCGTCCGCGCCGATGAAGGTGTGCAGCATCAGCGTGACGTGGCCCTCGCCCGCGTGGCCGGCTTCCTGCCACGCCTTGCGGTAGATGGCGATCTTCTCGGCGACGTCCTCGACCTTCTGGCCCAGCAGGTGGGTCAGCAGGCGGCAGCCCATGCGGCCGGCCTGCTCGAAGGTCTTGGGGTTGCCCGCGGCGGTGATCCAGACCGGGATGTCCTTCTGCACCGGGCGCGGCAGCGTGCGCGTCTCGACCAGGTTGCCGTTGGGGCCGGGGAAGGCCACGGCCTCGCCGCGCCAGAGGCGCCGCACCACGTCCATGCGCTCGATCATCTCGTCCTGGCGCTTGGCGAAAGCGTCGGGCATGAGGATGAAGTCGTTGGGCTGCCAGCCCGAGGCGAACGAGATGCCGACGCGGCCGTTGGAGATGTTGTCCACGAACGCCCAGTCCTCGGCCACGCGCACGGGATGGTGCAGCGGCAGCACGCAGCTGCCGGCACGGATCTGCACGCGGCTGGTGATGCCGGCGATCGCGGCGCTGGTCACCACCGGGTTCGGGTACAGGCCGCCGAACGCGTGGAAGTGGCGCTCGGGCGTCCACACCGCCGCGAAGCCTTCGCGGTCGGCGAACTTGGCGCCTTCGATCAGCAGCTCGTAGTGGCGGCGCGGATCGCGCGAGTCGTCGCTGGCGAAATAGAACAGGCTGAACTCCGGCGCCTTCACGGGCGCGGCGGCCGCGTCCGAATGCAGCACCACCGTGACGCCGCGCGCCAGCGTCCAGTACAGCTCCAGCACGGAGATGTCGAACGACAGGCTGGTCACGGCCAGCCAGCGCGCGCCGGCCTCGTGCGGCACGCGCTCGTCCATGCCCGCGAAGAAGTTCATCACGTTGCGGTGCGTGACCACGACGCCCTTGGGCTTGCCGGTGGAACCCGAGGTGTAGATGACGTAGGCGGGGCGGCGCGCGTCCGGCGCGGGCAGCTCGCCGGTGGCGGTGGCGGCACCGCCGTCGTCGATGCGCATCTGGCGAGAGGCGTCCAGCTCCAGCACCTGGGCCGTCGCCGCGCTCACGAGCACCACGGGCGCGTTCGAGTCCTCGACCATGAACTGCAGGCGGTCGCGCGGGTACTCCGGATCGAGCGGCAGGTAGGCGGCGCCGGCCTTCATCACGCCGAGCACCGCCACCAGCAGCTGGGGCGTGCGCGGCACGCACAGGCCGACGATGTCGCCGGGCTTGACGCCGCGGGCGACCAGGCGATGCGCGAGCGCGGTCGATTGCTCGTCGAGCTCGGTGCAACTCAGGCTCTCGGCGCCGGTGGTGACGGCCAGCTGCTCGGGCGTGCGGCGCAGCTGCGCCACGATGGCCTGGTCGACCGAACCGTCCGCATCGAACGCGACCTGCGTGGCGTTCAGCTTCTCCAGCGCCTGCTGCTCCACGGTGGGCAGCAGCGGCAGTCGTGCCAGCGGTCCGCCGGACCGCGCGAAACCGTCGAGCCAGGTGGACAGGTGCGCCGCGATGGCGATGCCCGTGTCGGCGGTGAACACGCCGCCGTCGATCACGAGCTCGAGTTTCTGGCCGGAGGCATCGGGCACCAGCAGCAGTTCGCAACCGGCCGGCAGTTCGGCGGGCGCCAGCGCGAGCGCGATGCGCGAGACGGCCGGCAGCGGCGAGTGGCGATCACCCATGCGCAGCGGCAGGTCGCGCGTCATCGGGCCGGCGGCGCGCGTGCGCGCGACCAGCGCCTCGGCGCGGCTCGCGGCTTCCAGCGTGGTGAGTCGAGCGCTGTTCTCCGAGGTGAGCGGCACCCAGGCCGTGAGCCAGGGCTGCAGGCCCGCGCAGCCGTCGGCCAGCACGGCATCGGTGTAGAGCACCGACACGCGCTCGTGTCCGGTCAGCGCGGACAGCCAGGCCTGGAAGGCGGCCACGGTGGTCGCGCCGTGCGGCGCGCTGTCCAGCGCGAAGCGCAGCGGCGCCGCGGCTTCGCCACCATTGCGGCGCGGGTACGGCAATTCCACCGGCGCGGTGGCGTGCAGCGCATCGGTCCAGTGCTGCTCGCCCCTGGCGATCTGTTCGGCGCGCTGCATGAGCCGGCTTGCCGCCTCGGTGGATGGAGCCTGCAGCATGGCGCCGGCCTGGATGCCGTGCGCGCCGGGATGGCCTTCGAGGTCGGTGCAGCCGGTGAGCGTGAGCTCGCCGTCGAGAGCGGCCACGCGCAGCGTGTCGCCTTCGCCCGCGAGCACCGTGCCCGGTGCCGCGCTGCCGGTGCTGTCGCCGGCCGACGCACCGCGCACCAGCAGCAGCCGGCGGCCGTCGAACACCTTGGCGCGACCGAGGGGATTGGCGTACGTGCCGAAGTCCAGCGCGCGCACCAGCGCGACGAGCTCGCGCGCGGGCCGGTGGAAGTCGAGCGTCGCCAGCGCCGCCGGCCGCTTGTGCCGTCCGAAGTACTGGCGCTCGCCGGCCTGCGGCTGCAGCGCGAGTTCGCCCTGCGCGAGGTCCTGCGCGATCTGCGCGAAGGCGGACAGGCCCGCCTCGTAGCACTTGGCGTTGAGGCTCAGCGCCGTTTCCTGCGGCGAGACCTCGAACGACGCCTGGCGGACGATGCGGCCCGCGTCGGCGCGCGCCGTCATCTCGTGCCACGTGATGCCGTGCACCGGCTCCTGCGCCATCAAGGCCCAGCAGGTCGCGTTCAGGCCCGCGTAGCGGGGCAGCAGCGCGTCGTGGAAATTGATCGCCATGCGCCCCGCGCGATCGAGCACCGCCTGCGGCAGCATGCGCAGGTTGGCCACGCTGAAAAGGTAATCGAACTTCAGGCCGTCCAGGCCGGCGGCCCACTCGCCTTCCATGCGGATCGCGGGGAGTCCTTCGGCCGCCGCCCAGTCCAGGTTCGCCTGGCTGGCGGAGACCACCGCCACGATGCCATGTCCTGCCCTGCGGAACGCGTCGGCGCACTGAACCAACAGGCTGCCATCTCCCACGAACACCGCGTTTGTCTTCAACATCCCTGTCCTGCCTTCTACACGGTTGGTTATGAGCTGAAAATTCCAGGAGCGTTTGCCACGACGCAGTGACCCTCCTTGCAATTGGTAAGCGCCTGCCCGGCACTCTCGGCCGGCGGCGGCGCGAGCCGGTCGAGCTCGACGATGCGCACGCTGTCCACGTGCTGGCACGCCACGCTCAGCACGTGGGTCGGCGGTGCCGGCAGCCGGACCGCGAACAGGCCCGAAGGCCGGGCCGCCCCGCCCACGCGCACCTCGAGCCGGCCTTCGCCGGTGTCGCGCAGCGCGATGCGCGGATGCGTGCGCGACAGGCCCAGGCCCTGCGCCTTCCAGAAGGCTTCCAGCGCCGTCCAGCGCACGTAGAAGTCCTCCAGCCCGATCGGCTCGCCCGGATGGGGCAGGTCCATGTAGGGCTCGAGCAGGTCGACCTCGACGCCGTCGCGCACCGCCTCCACGTCGACCCCCACCTGCCCGCCCGGGCACAGCGCGAACGCGACCAGGTCGCGCGTGCGCGACAGGCTGAACGAGAGCGAGCCCGCCCGCGGATCCAGCAACGTCGGTTCCCCTTGCGCGCCGGTTCCGAAGCGCAGCTCCTGCGCATCCATGCCCAGCGCGAGACCGATCGCGACGCGACGCATCGCCCGCGACACCACGAACGCGTGACGGTCCGCCTCGAAGCGCAACCGCGCGGCGCGGTCGCGTTCGTCCTGCCCGAGGACCCCCGCGAGACTCTCGCAGGCTTCCTTCCCGAGCGCTTGCGGACGCGCCGTCCAAACTTCCACGCCACCTGACTGCATGCACCTTTCCTGCGACGCACCCGTTGCGTCTGGTCACAGGGATGTTTGCATGGGCTCTCCCGCTTGTGGGGTTGCGGGAGTGGCCCGGACGGACTACCTGTTGCCGACCCTACAGCGGCTCGGGAAGCGCTCCTACAGGGACTGCTCACCCTTGCCGGAAGATGGCAATGGCACAGCTAGAGGGAAGCGCGCCCATGCAGCACGAAGAGAGACAAACCCGTGGAACCACGGCACGGCCGACGCGACCGATCGCCGTTCTTTCGTACCACCAGACGGGTCAGGTGCCGCCGCGCGGAACGCCGGTGCGCTCGCTCGTGCTGCCGCCCTGGCGGTTCGCCCTGCAGCTGCGCACGCTGCGCATGCTCGGCTGGCGCGGGCTCTCCATGCGCGACCTGGCGCCGTACCTGACGGGCGCGGCGACGGGCAAGGTGTTCGGGATCACGCTGGACGACGGCTACCTCAACAACCACCAGCACGCGCTGCCCATCCTGCGAGACCTCGGGTTCACCGCGACCGCGTACATCGTGACCTCGCAGATCGGCGGCACCAACGCCTGGGACCACGGACAGGGCGCGCCCGCGGTCCCGCTGATGAATGCCGACCACCTGCGCGACTGGATGCTCGCGGGCATGGAGATCGGCGCGCACACGCGCTCGCACGTCAACCTGTGCAAGGTCGACGATGCGACCGCGCGGCGGGAGATCTTCGGCAGCAAGCACGACCTGGAGTCGCTGCTGCAGACCGAGGTGAGCAGCTTCTGCTATCCCTACGGCGAGCACCGCGCCGACCACGCCGCGATGGCGGCGCAGGCGGGCTTCACCACGGCGACGGCGGTCGTGAGCTCACGCGCACGGCCCGGCGACGACCTGATGCGGCTGCCGCGCATCTCGGTCCACCTGCACGACCGCCTGCCCGCCTTCATGGCGCGCATCACGACGGACTACGAGGACTGGCGGATGAGGCAGTGGAACACGCAGCCGACTTCGCGCGGCTACTACGCGCTGCACCCCTCGGCCACGGCGGGGCAGCCCGCTTCGGCCGCTTCAGCCGCCTGAGCCGGCGAGCTCGGGCTGCCAGCGCAGGCGCTGCGCGCCCGTGTAGCAGATGAAGCGGCGGTTGAGGGCGCGGCCCACCGTGCACAGGCCGAGCTGCTCGGCGATCTGGTGGCCCATCTGCGTGGTGCCGCTGCGCGAGACCACGATGGACACGCCCATCTGCGCCGACTTGATCACCATCTCGCTGGTCAGGCGGCCCGTCGTGTAGAAGACGTAGGGCTCGTCCTCGCAAGCCTGCTCGGCGGACACGCCCTGCATCCACATCCAGCCGGCGATGGTGTCGATGGCGTTGTGGCGGCCGACGTCCTCGACGAACAGCAGCATCTCGGCGCCACGGAACAGCGCGCAGCCGTGCACCGATCCGGCCGACTTGTAGGTGCTCTCCTGGCGGCGGATGGCTTCGAGGATGCCGTAGAGCGCGGACTGGCCGAGCACCGCGGGCGGCAGCCTGAGCGAGGCCACGTCGTCCATCAGCGCGCCGAACACGCTGCCCTGGCCGCAGCCGGTGGTGACCACGCGGCGCGCGGTACGTTCCTCGATGCGGTCGATGCCGGAGCGGGTCTTCACGGCGGCGCTGGAGACTTCCCAGTCGACGGTGACGGATTCGACCTCCTCGACAGCTCGCACCAGGCGCTGGTTGCGCAGGTAGCCGAGGACCAGCCACTCGGGATGCGCGCCCAGTGTCATCAGCGTGACCAGTTCGCGCCTGTCGACGTAGACGGTGAGGTCGCGCTCGGCCGGGATGGCGATGCGCTGGGCGTGGCCGTGCTCGTCGAGCACGTCCACCTCGCGCGTGAGCGGCGCGCGCGCCTGGGTCAACCGCGGAAGCATCGCGGCAGTGTATGACGGGGACACGCCCCGGTCGGGATCAGGACTTCTTGGCGGCCGAGGCGCCCGAGGCGGCCGGGGCCGGCGCCGTGAGCGGCTTCGTCGGCGCCATCTGGGCCGATTCCGGGCGCACGCTCGGCGGGCTCGCGGCGGTACCGGTGGGCGAATGCGCACCGGAGGTCTCCAGCGGCTTCTGCTCGGGCGGGTTGTAGGCGAACGGGCCCGGGTCCGCGCAGGGCGTGGGCGGCTTGGCCGCGACCGGCGTGGTCGGCGCGGAAGCGCCGGCCGCCGGAGACGAAGCCGCCGCAGCAGGTGCGGACGCAGAGGCCGTCGGAGCGGACGCGGCCGAAGCCACGACCGGCACGGCCTTGGCATTGCCGTTGCCCTTGAACTTGGCGGCGATGCGGTCCTGTGACTTGCACAGCTGGAACGCGTCGACCTTGGCCTGCCACGCGGCCTTGGCCGCGGTCTCGGCCGCCTTGGCCTTGGCGGCTTCGTCCAGCTGGGGCGCGGGCAGCTTGGCCCAGGCGCCGGTGCCGAAAGCGGCGAGCAGGAGGAGGGAGAGGAGTCGCATGCTCATGTTCGTCGTTCTTTCAGGCGGTGCGAACCGGTTCGCCGGGCACGGGCGCGGCGTCGGGCTTGGGGCCGCTGCGCTGCGCGGGGATCTTGCCGGCCTGGATGTCCTCGAGCCAGTAAGCGTGGTGCTCGCGCGCCCACGCCTCGTCCACGTAGCCGTCGCGCATGGTGCGGTAGGCACCGCGGTAGCCGATCGTTCCGAGGTAGATGTGGAAGCCGATCAGGCAGACCATGAGCACGGCGGCCACGGCGTGGATCATGTGCGCCTGCTGCATCGTGGCGCGGACGTACTCGATGGACGGGATCAGCTTGTCGAGCACCAGGCCGGACGCGACGACGACGATGCCGAGCACCACCACGCCGATCCAGAACACCACCTTCTCGCCCGCGTTGAAGCGGTGCGAGGGCAGCTCCCCGGACTTGCTGAACACGCCACCGGCCTTGGCCAGCCAGCGCAGGTCGCCCTTGCGCGGGAACTCGTCCTTGATGAACGTGATGATCACGATCAGCAGCGACACCGCGAACAGCGGCCCGAAGAAGTTGTGCAGGTTCTTCAGCAGGTACGTGAAGTAGCCGAACAGCGTGCCGCCGATGACGGGCAGGATGAAGAACTTGCCGAACGCCATCACGATGCCCGAGAGGCCGAGCACCACGAAAGCGATGGCGTTGGTCCAGTGCGCCGCGCGCTCGAACGGGGTGAAGCGCTCGATGCGCCGGCCGCCGCCGCCGACCGCCGGGTTGTGGCCGATGGCGCCGCGCGTGAACCAGAAGATCGCCAGGGCGACGATGCTGATCAGGACCAGCGCGCCACCGTAGGGGATGATCCAGTTGTTGCGCACCTGCCGCCAGGCTTCGCCCGCCGTGGTGAGCCGCGATCCGGGGTACTGCACCTGGCCCTGGATCAGCACGCCGGCTTCCGGCGCCTGGCTCCTGGGCAGCGTGGTGAAGCCTTCGATGCCGCGCTGCACGTCACGCCACATGGGCGCGTTGTTGCCGGGCTGGACCCGGTTGCGCTGGGCGTTGTTCTGCTCCATGTAGCCCGGGTCGTTGGACGCGTCCCGCTTCACCTCCGGCTTGACGTCGAAGATGTTCTGGCCCTGGATGCCGCCCTGCGACTGGCCGGGGGCCGGGTCGTCGATGGGCTTGGTCTGGGTGGAGGCGCCCTGCCCTTGTTGCGGAGCGGATGCCTGCGCCAGCGCCACCGGCGCGGACGACACCGCGGCCAGCGCGATCAGCGCGGCCGCCAGCAGCTCAGTTGACCTTCGCATAGTCGTTCTGCCCCTGCTGCGCGCGGGTCTTGAGCTGCTGCTCCCAGCTGGTGCGGTCGCCGGCCTTCCAGCCACCGGCCACGAAGGGCGCGGGCTTGCCCGTGCCCTGGAAGAGCGCGGCATCCTGCTTGACGCGGTTGGCGGTCTGCGGGGACTCGCCGCACGCGGCGAGTCCGAACAGGGCGGCGGTGATGACGAGGGTGGCGCGCATCACGACTTCTGCCCCTGCGGTTGGCCGCCCTGGCGCGAGCCGTAGGCGGTGCCCCAGCCCCAGACCTCGGCGCCCTTGCCGCGCTTGAGCACGCGGTTGCGCAGGATGTCGGCAACGACGTCGCCGTCGCCGGCGAGCAGCGCCTTGGTCGAGCACATCTCGGCGCAGGCCGGCAGCTTGCCTTCGGCCAGGCGGTTGCGGCCGTACTTCTCGAATTCGGCCTGCGAGCCGTGCGCTTCCGGGCCGCCGGCGCAGAAGGTGCACTTGTCCATCTTGCCGCGCACGCCGAACGTGCCGGACGCCGGGAACTGCGGCGCGCCGAACGGGCAGGCGTAGCTGCAGTAGCCGCAGCCGATGCAGGTGTCCTTGTCGTGCAGCACCACGCCCTCTTCGGTGCGGTAGAAGCAGTTGACCGGGCACACCGCCATGCAGGGCGCGTCGGAGCAGTGCATGCACGCCACCGAGATGGAACGCTCGCCCGGCACGCCGTCGTTGAGGGTCACCACGCGGCGGCGGTTCACGCCCCACGGCACCTCATGCTCGTTCTTGCATGCGGTCACGCAGCCGTTGCATTCGATGCAACGCTCCGAGTCGCAGATGAACTTCATTCTTGCCATGGTGTTCTCCTCAGGCCCGCTCGATCTGGCAGATGGTGGTCTTGGTCTCTTGCATCATGGTGACGCTGTCGTAGCCGTAGGTCGTGGCGGTGTTGACCGCCTCGCCGCGCACGACCGGCGCCGCGCCGCTCGGGTAGTAGGCGAGCATGTCCGCGCCCATCCAGCGACCCGAGAAGTGGAACGGCATCCATACCGTGTCGGGACCCACGCGCTCGGTCACCATGGCCTGCACGTTCAGGCGTGCACCCGTCGGGCTGACCAGCCACACGCGATCGCCGTTGCGGATCTGGCGCGAGGCCGCGGCCTTCGGGTTGATCTCCACGAAGGCTTCCTGCTGCAGTTCGGCCAGCCAGGGGTTGGAGCGGGTTTCCTCGCCGCCACCCTCGTACTCGACCAGGCGGCCGGAGGTGAGAATGAGCGGGAACTTCTCGGCCACCTTGTCCTGCACGTTCTTGTCCTGCAGCGTCTTGTACAGGGTGGGCAGGCGCCAGAAGGCCTTCTTGTCGTCGTGCGTCGGGTACTTGGCCACGAGGTCCGGCCGCGTGCTGTAGATCGGCTCGCGGTGCTGCGGGATCGGGTCCGGGAAGTTCCAGACCACCGCGCGCGCCTTGGCGTTGCCGAACGGGTGCACGCCGTGGTTCTTCATGACCACGCGGATCAGGCCGCCGGACAGGTCGGTCTTCCAGTTCTTGCCTTCGGCCGCGGCCTGTTCGGTGGGCGTGAGCTCGTTCCACCAGCCCAGCTTCTTGACGAAGACGTGGTCGATCTCCGGATAGCCCGTGGTGATCTCGCAGCCCACCGAGTGCGAGCCGTCCTCGGCCAGCAGGTTGGTGCCGTTGCGCTCCACGCCGAAGTTGGCGCGGAAGTTGCCGCCGCCGTCCATCACGTGCTTGGTGGTGTCGTACAGGTTCGGCGAACCCGGGTGCTTGAGCTCGGGGTTGCCGAAGCAGGGCCACGGCAGGCCGAAGTAGTCGCCCTGGATGTCGTAGCCGGTCTCCGGGTCCTTGACGCTGCCCTTGGCCTTGAGCGTCTTGACGTCGAAGTGGCCCATGAGCCGCATGTGGGCCTTCAGGCGCTCGGGGCTCTGGCCCGTGTAGCCGATGGTCCAGTTGGACTTGTTGATCTCGCGCAGGATGTCCTCGGGCAGGGGTTCGTCCATGCCCTTGACCTTCTGCATCTTGTAGTTCTTGACCAGTTCCTTGCCGAAGCCGAGCTTCTCGGCCATCTGGTACATGATCATGTGGTCGCTGCGGCTCTCCCACAGCGGCTCGATGACCATCTCGCGCCACTGCAGCGAGCGGTTGGACGCCGTGCAGGAACCGCTGGTCTCGAACTGGGTGGCGGCCGGCAGCAGGTACACCGCGCGGTTCGGGTTCAGGTCCTTGGGATCACCGGGCATGGCGGCCATGGCGGCCGTCGCGGACGGATACGGGTCGACCACGACCAGCAGGTCCAGCTTGTCCATGGCCTTCTTCATCTCGGCGCCGCGCGTCTGCGAGTTCGGCGCATGGCCCCAGTAGACGACGGCCCGCAGGTTCGGGTCCTGGTCGATGACCTCGTTCTTCTCCAGCACGCCGTCGATCCAGCGCGAGACCGTGATGCCGGGCTTGGTCATCATGGCCGGGCTGGCGAAGCGGCTCTTGATCCAGTCGTAGTCCACGCCCCAGACGGTGGCGTAGTGGCGCCACGCGCCTTCGGCGATGCCGTAGTAGCCGGGCAGCGAGTCGGGGTTGGGGCCCACGTCGGTGGCACCCTGCACGTTGTCGTGGCCGCGGAAGATGTTGGCGCCGCCGCCCGAGATGCCGACGTTGCCGAGCGCCAGCTGCAGGATGCAGGAGGCGCGCACCATGGCGTTGCCGATCGAGTGCTGGGTCTGGCCCATGCACCACACGATGGTGGACGGCCGGTTCTTGGCCATCATCTCGGCGACCTTGGCCACCTGGGCCTCCGGCACGCCGCAGGCCTCCTCGACCTTGTCCGGCGTCCACTTGGCCATGACGTCCTTCTTGACGTCCTCCATGCCGTAGACGCGGTCGTTGATGTACTTCTTGTCTTCCCAGCCGTTCTTGAACACGTGGTACAGCACGCCGAACAGGAACGGGATGTCGGAGCCCGAGCGGATGCGCACGTACTCGTCGGCCTTGGCCGCCGTGCGCGTGAAGCGCGGGTCGGCCACGATCATCTTGGTGCCGGTCTCCTTGGCGTGGAGCATGTGCACCATGCTGACCGGGTGCGCCTCGGCGGCGTTCGAGCCGATGTACAACGCGCACTTGCTGTTCTGCATGTCGTTGTACGAGTTCGTCATCGCGCCGTAGCCCCAGGTGTTGGCGACGCCGGACACCGTGGTGGAGTGGCAGATGCGAGCCTGGTGGTCGCAGTTGTTGCTGCCGAACAGGCTGACGAACTTGCGCATCAGGTACGACTGTTCGTTGCTGTGCTTGGACGAGCCGATCCAGTAGATGGAGTCGGGGCCGCTCGCCTTCTTGATCTCCTGGATGCGGCCGGTGATCTCGTTGAGCGCCTGGTCCCAGCTGATGCGCGTGTACTTGCCGTCGACCAGCTTCATCGGGTAGCGCAGGCGGAACTCGCCGTGGCCGTGCTCGCGGATGGCCGCGCCCTTGGCGCAGTGCGAGCCCAGGTTGATAGGCGAATCGAACACCGGCTCCTGGCGCACCCACACGCCGTTCTCGACCACCGCGTCGATGGCGCAGCCCACCGAGCAGTGCGTGCACACGGTGCGCTTGACTTCGATCTTGCCGGTGCCCATGCCGGTGGCGGCGTCCGCGGCGCGCGCCTTCTTCACCAGCGTGAGGCTGCCGGCGGTGATGCCGACGCCGACGCCCAGGCCCGAGCGGCGCAGGAACGCGCGACGGTCCATGGTGGGGATGGCATTCGACAGGCCCCGCTGCAGGCTGTGGATGAAAGGCGAACGCGATTCGCCGAGCGCGCGAGCGCCGCCCTGGGCGGCACCCTGTTTCTTGGTCAGCAACATGGAAGGCTCCCGGAGGTCGGGTTACAGGCGGGTGGTCTGGTAGTACTGCTTGACGTGCTCGGAGAGCTGGTAGCCGCCGCCGCGCGCAGGCGGCTGTTTCGGCTGCTCGGCGAGCGCCTCGGGCTCGACCTTCTGCGAAGGCACCAGGCTGGCCACCGCGGCGACGGCGCCGGTGGTGGCCGCCGCGCCGAACAGGGTCCGGCGGGAAAGCTTGTTGTGGGACTGGCTCATTGCTGGTCTCCTTGGATGACTGCGCGCGTTGGCATGCTTATGCAGGGCCGAGCATATCTAAACGTATCAATCCGCACGACAGGGAAAAGCCTCAACCAGAAAGTTTGCTCGGGTATGCGCAGGGTACGCCGCGAGGCTGCACGGTGCGCGCGTGCAGCATCGGGAAAAACCCCAATGGGAGAGCGAGGCTCAGGACAGCAGGTCGAAACCCTGCTGTTCGACGCTGATGAACGCCTGCGTGAAGCCGGCCAACGCCGAATAGAAACGCGCGCGGGGGTGCGCGGTGATGGTCTCGCACAGCGCGCCCGTCCAGGGCTGCAGGTGGCGAGTGAAGAACTCGCGCTGGCGAGTGAGGTTGGCAACTTCCACGTCGTCGCCGGCTATGAGGTACCGCATCACTTCGCAGAGATACGCGACGTGGTCCTCGGTCTCGGGCATCGCCTCGTCGCGCGACAGGCCGAGCGCCTGCAGGTCGTCGCGCAGCTGCGCGAGCGGCCGCTCATTGAGGAAGCCGCTCATGTAGTGAGAACCAAAGAGGTAGATGTCGGGTTTGCCCACGCCGCCGAACAACGCGTCGTACTCCGACGCGATGTCGGCGTCGGACTCGGCGCGCGCCGAGCCGACCAGCTGCCGCCACGGCTCCTCGAGGAACGCGCCGGCGGCCGGCGCCTCGGTCACGGCCACGCGCAGCGCGCCGAGCAGTTCGGGGCCGGGCGGCGCGTAATAGAGCTGGGCGAGCAGGCCGTAGATCTCGGCGCGGGCGGTTTCCTCGTCCAGCGCGGAGCTGGTCTGCAGCAGGTCAGCGGACATCGGTGATCTTGGTTTCGTCCTGGGCCGAGTAGATGTCGATCACGCGGCAGTCGGAGCACATCTTCAGGCGCTCGAGCGCGGCGCCCTGGAACATGGAGTGGCCGGCCAGCTTGCCGAGCATGGCCTCGACCGCCTTGAGCGTGCCGAACGGCTTGCCGCAGCGCACGCAGCCGTAGGGCCGGGTCTCGTTGATCACGCGCGGCTCGCGCCGTTCGGGCGTGAGCAGCAGGCGCGGCTGCAGCGTGATGGCGCTCTCCGGGCAGGTGGTGGCGCAAAGACCGCACTGCACGCAGTTCTTCTCGATGAAGCGCAGTTGCGGCGCCTGCGGGTTGTCCTGCAGCGCGCTGGATGGGCAGGCGCTCACGCAGCTCATGCACAGCGTGCAGCGGTCCTTGTCGACGACGATGCTGCCGAAGGGCGAGCCCTCGGGCGGCAACTCGATGGCGTCCGGCTTCGCGGGCGCCAGCGCGACCAGGTGGTCGAGCGCGAGATCCAGCGTCGACCGCTTCTCGGCCGCGACGGCGAAGCGCGCCGGCTCCTTGGGTCCCTGCTGCCGCGTGGCGCGCAGCGATTGCAGCGCCTGGTTGAGCGCCAGCGCCGAGCCGGCCTGCACGAGTTCGAAATGCACGCCGGCATAACCCAGCCCGCTGACGATGGCCTGCGCCACCGCCATCTGGGCCTTCAGCCCGTCCAGGTACTGCGGCGCCTCCTCGGCGGTGGTGAGCACGACCACCTGCCGCGCGCCGAACGCGATGGCGGACAGCCACAGGTCGACGCCCAGGCTCGCGGTGTGCCACAGCGCCACCGGGATCACGTTGGCGGGCACGCCCTGGGCTTGGCCCAGGCGCGCGGCGCGGCCCAGGTCCTCGACCATCGCCTGGCCGGCCTCCTGGCTGTGGAACAGCACGGTGGGCTCGCGGCCGCCGGCCTGCAGGTAGGAAGCCAGCAGCGTGCGCAGCTTCAGCCCCTGCTCGCCGGCGCGCGGGTACGCGTACGTCAGCGCGCCGGTCGGGCAGACCGTGGTGCAGGCGCCGCAGCCCACGCACAGGTTCGGATTGACCTTGATCTGCTGGCGCGACGGTTCGCTGGAGATGGCCGCGGCCGAGCAGATCTCGACGCAGGCGTTGCAGCCGATCTTCTCGTTGCGGCTGTGGGCGCACAGCTTCTGCTTGTAGACGAAGAAGCGGGGCTTGTCGAACTCGCCGACCAGCTCGCGCAGCTTCAGCAGCGTGGGCAGGTCGCGGCCGTCCCAGCGCAGGTAGCCCTGCGGCGCGGCGTGCTGCGAGAAGGCCGAGGCCTCGCGCAGGTCGAGCACGAGGTCGAAGGTTTCGCTCTGCGACCGCGGCTCGCGCTGGAAGTCGATGGCGCCGGCGGCCTCGCACACCTTCACGCAGGCGCGGTGGCTCTTGCAGCGGTCCATGTCGATCTGGTAGTCCAGGCCGATGGCGCCTTCGGGGCAGACGGCGACGCAGGCGTTGCAGCGGGTGCAGAGGTCCAGGTCGATCGGGTTGGTGGCCGTCCAGTCGAACTGGAAGGCGCCCAGCCAGCCGGTGAGCGAATCGACGCGACCCGACAGCACCGGGTACTTGTGCTCCTGCATGCCGGGGCCGCCGGTGGAGAACAGCGTGACGTCCAGGACGTCCTCGACCATCGCCGCGGCGCGCTCGGCATCCTGCAGCCGGCCGATGATCAGGACGCGGCCTTCGCTCTTGTAGGTGACGGTGGGGACCGGCTCGGGCTCGGGCAGGCGCGCGGCGGCCAGGAGGGCCGCAATCTTGGGCATGGCCTCGCGCGCGTCGCGGCTCCAGCCGCCGGTCTCGCGGATGTTGACGAAGTGGACGGGCGACACCGCGCCTTCGGTCTGCGAGCCGACTTCGGCGAACAGCTTCTTCTCCTGCGTGCAGGCGACGACCACGTCCTCGCCGGACTTGATGGCCTGCTGGAAGGCGCCGGCCTGGCGCCGGCACAGGCTGCTGTGCAGCGGCAGGCCGGGCTCACCCAGTGCCGCGCCCAGCTTCTGCGGGTCCAGCGGCATCGTCTTGTTGCAGTCGCAGATCAGGGTCGGCATCGGATTCAGGGGGTACTGCAGGCGGAGATAGGTTCTCCGGTCCATAGGCCGAAGATGAACCGGACTGTGCCACGGAAACCTCGCCCTTCATCTCCGCACCATCCCTTGCCCCGGCAGCCGGCTCGTCTTTCGCGACGGCCTTGCGTTCTTCTTCACGCTCCTCGTCGCGGAAGAGCCCCAGGAAGCGGCCGCTGACCAACTGCCTCATCATCGATTCGGGGATCGGGTCGGGCTTGCCGTAGTCGTCGATGTAGACATCCAGTCCGTCCATCACGTTGAAGTGCGGATCGGAGAAGAGCTTCTTCATCGCGGCGTTCTTCACTTCGGGCGAGACGTCGGCCTTGACGAAGCGGGTGAAGTCGGAGGTGGGCGTGAGGGCGTGCGCGTCTTCCAGGGTGGGCGGCGGCGGCGGCAACGGCGCGGCGACCTCTTCGCTCGCCTTCCCGGCCGCGGGAGAAGGCGGGGGCGAGGGCTGCGGCGGCACCTCGACCTTCGCCTCCCGCACCGGCTCGGCCTCCACGGGCCGCCCTTCCTTCACATCCAGCTTGCGCCGCGACCAGCGGCCCAGGAAGCCGTCAGCCACCTTCGCCTCCACCGTACTTCTTGCCGGTAGTCACCGACGCCGGATTGCCGAAGCGGTCCTGCAGCGGCTTGAAGCTCTCCGGCCGCTTGCGCTTGCGCGGCTCGGGCACGTAGTGGTGGTCGGCGAACTCGCGCATCCAGGCGATCACCTCGGCCGGCGCGGGCACCTGCTCCACCGTCTCCTGAGCGTCGAGCCAGCGGCCGGCGTCGTGGTAGCTGAGCGTCACGATCTCGGGCCGCGCGATCGGCTCTTCGGCCACGGTGGCCCGCTCCTCCATGCGCCACATCACGAACCAGCACGGCGCGGGCGTGGTGGCGTTCAGGTAGTAGCCCTCGCAGTCGTCGCGGAACAGCTCGACCCGGAAGCCCGGATGCAGCCAGCGCTCCTCGCGCTCGTCCACGAAGATGCGGCGCGGCTCGCTGCCGAACGCGGCTTCCTGCGGCACCACGTCCGCCAGCTCCCAGCGGAACGGCTGCCAGCGGTTGTCCTGCTTCACGCGCCGCATCACGACGGCGACGTCCAGGCCCGGGCGCGGATTCACGGCTGGCTCCTAGGTGTTCTTGGAGACGGTGATGGTCGGGAACTTCGCCGAGAAGTCCTTCGCCTTGGACGCGATGCGGATCGCCACCTGGCGCGCCACGTCCTTGTAGATGCCGGCCAGCTTGCCGTCCGGATCGGCCATCACGGTCGGACGGCCGGCGTCGGCCTGCTGGCGGATGTTGATGTCCAGCGGCAGCGCGCCCAGGTAGTTGAGATTGCGCTCGGCCGCGTAGCGCTGGCCGCCGCCCTCGCCGAAGATGTGCTCGGCGTGGCCGCAGTTGCTGCACACGTGCACCGCCATGTTCTCCACCAGGCCCAGGATCGGCACGCCGACCTTCTCGAACATGGCCACGGCCTTGCGCGCGTCCAGCAGCGCGATGTCCTGCGGCGTGGTGACGATCACCGCGCCCGTCATCGGCACGCGCTGCGACAGCGTGAGCTGGATGTCGCCGGTGCCGGGCGGCAGGTCGACCACCAGGTAGTCGAGGTCGCGCCAGTTGGTCTGGCGCAGCAGTTGCTCCAGCGCCTGCGTGGCCATGGGGCCGCGCCAGATCATGGCCTCGTCCTGGTTGACCAGGAAGCCGATCGACATGACCTGCACGCCGTAGTTCTCCAGCGGCTCCATGGTCTTGCCGTCTTCGCTCTCGGGACGGCCGTCGATGCCCATCATCATCGGCTGGCTGGGACCGTAGATGTCGGCGTCCAGCAGGCCGACCGAAGCACCCTCGGCGGCCAGCGCCAGCGCCAGGTTGACGGCGGTGGTGCTCTTGCCCACCCCGCCCTTGCCCGAGGCGACGGCGATGATGTTCTTCACGTTGGGCATCAGCTGCACGCCGCGCTGGACGGCATGGGCGATCACCTTGGTGCTGACGTTGACCGACACGTTGGACACGCCCGGCACGCCGCGCACCGCGGCGACCGCGGCCTGGCGCAGCGCGGGCACCTGGCTCTTCGCGGGATAACCGAGCTCCAGGTCGAACGCGACGTCGCCGCCGTTCACCTGCAGGTTCCTGACCGCCTTGGTGGAAACGAAATCGTGGCCCGTGTTCGGGTCCTTCACGGCCGCCAGGGCGGCCAGCACTTGCTCTTGCGTTGGCATCGGTGTCTCTCTTTACAAGGAGTTTAGCGACCGGCCGATGGCCTTCCCTCGGGCAATGGCGTAGAGGCGCAGGACGCAGTTGAAGCTCTTGGCCGACATGACAGCGGCGGTGCCGGGCCAAGGGGAGGGAGCCCCCGCCTAAAATCGCCGGTTCCCCGCGCCCCCACAACACCATGCCCCAGCGCAAGCTTTTCGTCACCACCGCCCTGCCGTACGCCAACGGCAAGTTCCACATCGGCCACATCATGGAATACATCCAGGCCGACATCTGGGTGCGCCACCAGCGCATGGGCGGGCACATGGTGCATTTCGTCGGCGCGGACGATGCGCACGGCGCGCCGATCATGATCGCGGCCGAGAAGGCCGGGAAGACGCCGCAGCAGTTCGTGGCCGAGATCGCGGCCGGGCGCAAGGAATACATCGACGGCTTCCACGTCCGGTTCGACAACTGGCACTCCACGGACAGCCCCGAGAACACCGACCTCGCCCAGGGCATCTACAAGGCGCTGAAGGCGCGCGGGCTGGTGTCCACGCGGACCATCGAGCAGTTCTACGACCCGGTCAAGGGCATGTTCCTGCCGGACCGCTACATCAAGGGCGAGTGCCCCACCTGCCACGCCAAGGACCAGTACGGCGACAGCTGCGAGGTCTGCAGCAGCGTCTACTCGCCCACCCAGCTGATCGAGCCCTATTCGGTGCTGACCGGCGCCAAGCCCGAGCTGCGCAGCTCCGACCACTACTTCTTCCGCCTGTCCGATCCCGCCGTGGTCGAGTTCCTCAAGGGCTGGACCCAGGACGGCAAGCTGCAGGCCGAGATGGCGAAGAAGGCCAGCGAGTGGTTCGAGGCCGGCATGGCCGACTGGGACATCAGCCGCGACGCGCCCTACTTCGGCATCGAGATCCCCGACGCGCCCGGCAAGTACTTCTACGTCTGGCTGGACGCGCCCATCGGCTACCTGGCCAGCCTGAAGAACCACTTCGACAAGGGCCAGGCGCGCGACCACTGGCACGAGCCCTCGCGCACGCCGCTGTCCTTCGACCAGTTCATCGCCGACCCGGCCGTCGAGCAGGTGCACTTCATCGGCAAGGACATCGTGTATTTCCACACGCTGTTCTGGCCGGCGATGCTGCAGTTCTCCGGCCGCAAGACGCCCAGCCAGATCAACGTGCACGGCTTCATCAACGTCGGCGGCGAGAAGATGAGCAAGAGCCGCGGCACCGGCATCGACCCGCTGCGCTACCTGGCGCTGGGCATGAACCCCGAGTGGATGCGCTACTACATCGCGGCCAAGCTCAACGGCAAGGTCGAGGACGTGGAATTCAACCCCGAGGACTTCGTCGCGCGGGTGAACGCCGACCTGATCGGCAAGTACGTGAACATCGCCAGCCGCGCCGCCAAGTTCGTGCCGGGCGGCAAGTTGCTGGGCCCGTTCTCGGTGCTCGAAGAACGCGCCACCCGGCTGGTCGACGACGTGCGCAACCTCTACGAAGGCCGCGAGTACGGCAAGGCCGTGCGCGAGATCATGGCCTTCGCCGACGACGTGAACCTGCACTTCGACGGCGCCGCGCCCTGGAAGCTGGCCAAGGAAGGCCAGCAGGAGAAGGCCGCGCTGGTCTGCTCCGAGTGCCTGGAGGCGTTCAAGGTGATGACCGCCTGCCTGAAGCCCATCCTGCCGGCGCTGGCCAGGGAAGCCGAGGCGTTCCTGAAGTGCGCGCCGCTGGACTGGGACAACGCCACCACGCCGCTGGGCGCGGGGCATGTGGTCGGGGACTACAAGCACCTGATGCAGCGCGTCGATCCCAAGCAGATGGATCTGCTGTTCGAGCCGCCGGCGCAGGCGAGCGTGGAGGCCCCCAAGGAAGTGCCGGGCGGCGAAGAACTCGCGCCGGCGATCACGATCGACGACTTCGCCAAGATCGACCTTCGCATCGCGAAGATCGTCCAGTGCGAAGCCGTCGAAGGCTCGACCAAGCTGCTGCGCCTGACGCTGGACGCCGGCGAGGGCCGCACCCGCAACGTGTTCTCGGGCATCGCCTCGGCCTACAAGCCGGAGGACCTCGTCGGCAAGCTCACCGTGATGGTCGCCAACCTCGCGCCGCGCAAGATGAAGTTCGGCGTGAGCGAAGGCATGGTGCTGGCCGCCAGCCACGCCGACGAGAAGGCCCAGCCGGGGATCTACGTGCTCAACCCGTGGCCGGGCGCGCAGCCCGGGATGCGGGTTCGCTGACCGCGGCCTGGCCCAGCAGCCAGGCTTCGAAGCGCTCCGCCGCCGGATGCGCGCCCATCGCGCGGCGGCGGCACAGGTAGTAGCCGCGGCCGGTGGAAGCGAAGCCGGGCACCGGCATCACCAGCCGGCCTGCGGCCAGGTCGGCTTCCACCATGCACTTCTGGACGACCGCGACGCCCATGCCCGCGCGCGCGGCTTCGATCAGGTTCACCACCAGGTCGAAGCCGGTGCCGCGCCAGCGGGCCGGCAGCCCGGCCCCCATCGCATTGGCCCACAAGGTCCAGTTGTCGGGATAGCTGGAGTGGTAGAGCAGCGGCTGCGCCAGCAGCTCGGCGGGCGCGGTCAGCCCGGCGAAGCGCGGCGCGCCGACGGCGACGATCTCGCGGCCGACCAGGTAGCTGGCGGCCACCTGCCGCGGCCAGCCCTGCCGCGCCTGGCGCTTGAGCACGATCCACAGGTCGACGTCGTCGCGCTGGAAATCGTCCTCGCGCTGGTACGGGCGGAACTCCAGCTCGACTTCGGGATGGCGGGCGCGGAAGTCCTCGAGCCGCGGCAGCAGCCAGAGATTGCCCAGGCTGGTCACCACCGAGAGCCGCAGCCGCAGGCGATCGGGGCTGCGCTGCAGCTTCGCGGCGGCGTCCTCGAGAGCGGCGACCGGCCGCTCGACCAGGCGGCGCAGTTCCTCGCCGGCCGGCGTCAGGCGCACGCCGGCGCCGGAGCGCGCGAACACGTCCACGCCGAGCTGCTCCTCCAGCCGCATCACCGCCCGGCTGATCGCCGCCTGCGTGACGAACAACTGGTCGGCGGCCTTGCGGAAGCTGCCCGTCGCGGCCACCGCCAGGAAGGCATGCAGTTCCACCAGCGAGGGACTCCGGATCGGCATGCTCCCGATTACAACATGTCATCACATGACACGAAAAAGTCGTTTGTCCGCGCCGCCACGGACTCCTACCCTCGGCCGTTCATGACCACCACCCGACGCACCCTCCTCGCCGTCGCCGGCGCCGCCCTGCTGGCCACCGGCACCGCCGCCTTCGCGCAAGGCAACTACCCCAGCCAGCCGATCAAGCTGATCGTCCCGTTCGCCCCCGGCGGCTCCACCGATCTGGCCGCGCGCCTGATCGCCGAGTACGGCGGCCGCGAACTGGGCCAGACCATCGTGGTCGAGAACCGCGCCGGCGCCGGCGGCTCGCTGGGCATGGAGTTCGTGGCCAAGGCCAGGCCGGACGGCTACACCCTGGGCATGGCCACCGTCAGCACGCACGGCAGCAACCCCGCGGTGTACGGCAGCAAGCTCAAGTACGACCCGGTGAAGGACTTCGTGCCGGTCACCAACGTGGCGACGACGCCCAGCGTGTTCGCGATCAACCCCAAGGTGCCCGCCAAGGACATGAAGGAGTTCATCGCCCTGGCCAAGGCCAACCCGGGCAAGTACAGCTTCGCCTCGCCGGGCGCGGGCTCGCTCGGCCACGCCAACATCGAGCACTTCGCCGCGCTGGCCAAGATCAAGCTGCTGCACGTGCCGTACAAGGGCGCCGGCCCCGCGATGAACGACGCCCTGGGCGGCCAGGTCGACGCGATCACCGACAACCTGCCCTCGGCCCTGTCCAACATCAAGGCGGGCAAGCTGCGTCCGCTGGCGGTGCTGTCCGAGAAGCGCTCGCCCGCCCTGCCCGACGTGCCGACCTACGGCGAACTGGGCTTCCCCCAGATGGGCGGCGGCGGCTGGTTCGGCGTGGTGGCCCCCGAGGGCACGCCGCCGGAGATCGTCACCAAGCTGAACGCGGCCTTCCACAAGGCCATGAAGCAGTCCGACTTCATCAAGAAGATGGACGAGTCCGGCGCGTCGCTGATCCCCACCACCCCGGCCGAGTTCGGCAAGCAGATCCAGCAGGCGATGGACCGCTACCAGCGCGTCTCGCAGATGGCGAACATCCGCAACGACTGATTCCTTCCGGATGGAAACCTTCACCCTGCTGGCGCCGACGGCGCCGGCGGTGCCGCTGGTGTGCGACTCGCCGCACAGCGGCACCTGGTATCCCGACGACTATCGCCATGCCGTGCCGCGCGACCAGCTGCGGCGCGGCGAGGACACCCACGTGGAGGCGCTGTGGGAAGCGGTGCCCTCCGTGGGCGGCACGCTGCTGCACGCGCATTTCCCGCGCACCTACATCGACGCCAACCGCACGCTGGAAGACCTGGACCCCGAGCTGCTCGACGGTCCCTGGCCGACCCCGCTGTCGCCCGGCGAGAAGAGCCGGCTCGGCTTCGGCCTGATCTGGCGCAACCTGCGCGCCGGCGTGCCGCTCTACGACCGCAAGCTCTCCGTGGCCGAGGTGCAGGCGCGCATCGACCGCTGCTACAAGCCCTACCACGCGGCGCTGGCCGAGCGCATCGAGGACAGCGTTCGCCGGTTCGGCGGCGTGTGGCACCTGAACCTGCACTCGATGCCCAACGACGCCTACGAGCGGCTGCAGATCAGGAGCCCGCATCCGCTGGCCGACTTCGTGCTGGGCGACCGCGACGGCACCACCTGCGAGCCGGCGTTCGTCGACCTGGTGGAAAGCAGGCTGCGCGGCTTCGGCTACACGGTGGCGCGCAACGACCCGTACAAGGGCGTCCAGCTGATCGAGCGCATCGGCCGGCCGGCGCAGAACCGCCACAGCCTGCAGATCGAGATCCGCCGCCCGCTCTACATGGACGAGGCCACGCGCGAGCGCCACGACGGCTTCGACGCGCTGCGCAACGACCTCACGGAGCTGTTGCAGGCCATCGCCGAGGACCTGCGCAAGCGCACGGCCCGCTGAGCGCCGCCGCGGCGGCGCGGGACCCGGGCGTACACTGGACGCCGATGGCCCCGCCCGCCGCCCTCCCCACGCTGCCGCTCTCGCGGCGCCGGCGGTTCATCACCCGGCTGCACCACTGCGGCCCTCCGGAAGCGAATGCCAACCGCCTGGCCTTCCACTTCCGGAGATCCGCTTGATTCCCTCCCTCTCCTTCCGTCCCCGCCTGTTCGACGCCGTGCGCGGCTACGACCGCGACCGCTTCCTGCGCGACCTGGGCGCCGGCCTCACCGTCGGCGTCGTCGCCCTTCCCCTGGCCATGGCGTTCGCCATCGCCTCCGGCCTGCCGCCCGCCGCCGGGCTGTGGACGGCCATCATCGCGGGGCTGCTGGTCGCGCTGCTCGGCGGCTCCAACGTGCAGATCGGCGGCCCGGCCGGCGCGTTCATCGTGATCGTGTACGGGATCATCGAGCGCTACGGCGTGGCCAACCTGCTGATCGCCACCGCCTGCGCCGGCGTGCTGCTGTTCGTGCTGGGCCTGCTGCGCCTGGGCTCGCTGGTGCGCTACGTGCCGGTGAGCATCGTGATCGGCTTCACCAACGGCATCGCGGTGCTGATCGCCATGTCGCAGCTGAAGGACTGGCTGGGGCTGAGCGTGGCGAAGATGCCGGCCGACTTCTTCGCGCAACTGCACGTGCTGGGCGGGAACCTGCACAGCTTCAGCCCGCACGCTTTCGCCCTGGGCAGCGCCTGCCTGCTCGGCCTGTTCCTCTGGCCCCGGCTGTGGGGCGCGAGTTCGCCGGTGGCGCAGGCGCTGGACCTGCCCGGCCTCCGCCGCGCCGCGCAGGTGGGCGCCCGCGTGCCCGGCCCCATCGTCGCCCTGGTCACGCTCACGGCACTGGCGGTGGCGCTGAAGCTGCCCGTCGAGACCATCGGCAGCCGCTTCGGCGGCATCCCTGCGGGGTTGCCGGCGTTCACGCTGCCTGAGTTCTCGTGGGAGACGGTCAAGCAGCTGGTCGCGCCCACGCTCACCATCGCGATGCTGGGCGCCATCGAGTCGCTGCTGTGCGCGCGCGTGGCCGACCAGGTGAGCGGCCTGCCGCGCCACGATCCCAACCAGGAACTGATGGCCCAGGGCGTGGCCAACGTGGTGGCGCCGTTCTTCGGCGGCATGCCGGCCACCGGCACCATCGCGCGCACGGTCACCAACATCCGCTCGGGCGGCACCACGCCGGTGGCGGGCGTGGTGCATGCGCTCACGGTGGCCGTGCTGGTGCTGGCCGCGGCGCCGCTGGCGCTGCACGTGCCGCTGGCGGTGCTGGCCGGCATCCTGCTGTTCGTCGCCTGGAACATGGGCGAGTGGCGCGAGTTCGCGCACCTGCGGCTCTACAGCGTGCACTACCGGATGCTGATGCTGGGCACGTTCTTCCTGACGGTGGTGTTCGACCTCACGGTGGCGCTGCAGGTTGGCCTGGTGGCCGCCTGCGCTCTGTTCATCCGGCGCATGAGCTCGCTGTTCCAGGTGGAGGCTGTGGCGGCCGAAGGAACGCAGCTTCGATTCCGGCTCTACGGATCGCTGTTCTTCGGCGCCGTCGCGCGCATCGACAGCGTGGTGCAGGCGGTCGAGAACGGACCCGAAGCGCCCGAGGTCGTGCTCGACGCCTTGCAGCTGGTGCACCTGGACACGTCCGGCCTGGACGCGCTGCGCCAGCTGCACAAGGTGGTGCTGCTGCGCGGGGGCACGCTGCGGCTGGAGAACCTGCAGGAGCAGCCGCGCGAGGTGATCGAGCGCGCCGGCTTCCACATGGAGCTGGCCCGGCACCAGCCCTCGCCTGAAGTGGCGGTCTAGCGGGCGAAACTCAGGCCGCGCGCGCCTTCGGCAGGCAGCCGTCCGCGGCGGCCGCGTCCAGCAGCACCTGCTCCACCATGGCGGCGCTCTCGTGGACCGACCGCACGATGCCGGGCAGCAGGGGCGCGGTGCTTCCCGTCGCGCGCAGCAGGCCGGCGGCGAGCGCCACCATGGCCGACTCGCGGCCCAGCACGTGCACGCGGACCGGGTCGACGGCGTCGTCCAGCAGCGGCCGCACCGCGTCGACCATGCGCGCGCAGCGGCTCTCCTGGTTGCCCGGCAGCAGCACGACCTCGCGCACCGCGGGCAGTCCGTCGCGCACCAGCGGGTGGCCGAGGCCGCGCCGGGACAGCACCTGCGCGCGCACGGCGCAATCGTGTCCGAGGTCCAGGTCGGCGTACGCGGCGCCGCTGTCGAACTGCGTCAGGTCCGAATCGGCGAAGCGCTGGTACACCACCTCGGCGTGCTTGCGGTGCGCCACGCGGCGCAGCAGGTCGATGCCGTCGTGCTCGAGCGCGCTGGCGATCACGACGCGGCTGCACGGCGGCGAGGCGGCCGGCGCGGACAGTTCGTGCCACAGGCGCGAAGGTTCGGCCGCCGGCGCGTGGACCACCGCCAGCGCGGCGAGGTGGCGCGCCAGCTCCTGCGGGGCTTCGGGGCGGAACACCGAGGCGATGTGCAGCGGCTGCCGCAGCGTCGGTCGGCCCGGGCTGCGATGCAGCAGGCGGAACGCATCCTGCTGGGGCAGCCGCTGCATCCGCCGCCACGCGGATTCCACCGCGCGGGGCGGCCCTTCGATCCAGTGGATGAGCCACTGCGCGCGGTGCAGCACCGCGATCCGCACGTCGCGCGCGAGCGCGGCGCGCAGCAACCGCCGGCGCAGGCCCAGCAGGTGGTCGAGCGGCGAACCTCGGGAGGACCAGAAACTCGCGCCCACGAGGCGCAGGCAGGGAGGATGCCCCGGCAGGACGTCGTACAACATGGCGGAAACGGAGAAGCGGGAAGTGGGGGCGCCGGCGGCGGCGCTTCCGCTGGATCGGGGTGACGGCGTTGTCGGCCCCCGGGCGGCCTCGCGTGGCGAAGGGCGTTATTACGCTTCAACGCGCATCGGAGCGTCCAATGCATTGTTGACATCGGCCCAATGCGCGCCCAGCATCGTGCGGCCATGGTCGAACTGAAGCGATGGACGCACCTGGTCGCCCTCGCCGAGGAGCGCCATTTCGCGCGCGCGGCGGAGCGGGTCCACCTGAGCCAGCCCGCCTTCAGCCGCAGCATCCAGCTGCTGGAAAACCAGGTCGGCATGCAGCTGTTCGACCGCGACTCGGGCACCGTCAAGCCCACGCCCGCCGGCCTGTTCCTGGTCGATCGCGCGCGCCGCCTGCTGTTCGATGCGCGCAGCCTGCAGCGCGACACCGAGTTCTATCGCGACAGCAGGCTGGGCGACACCGCCTTCGGCGCCGGCCCGCTGCCCGCCGCCACGCTGATGCCGCGGGCGCTGGTCGAACTGCGGAACGAATACCCCGGCGTGAACCTGCGGCTGGAGATCGGCAACTGGTCGCTCCTGTGCGAGCGCCTGCTGGACGAGGACCTCGAGTTCCTGGTCAACGACGCGCGCGACCTCAAGCCCGATCCCCGGCTGGAGATGACGCCGCTCGGCCGGCAGCAGGCGAAGGTGTTCGCGCGAGCCGGGCATCCGCTCGCCGGCCGGCCCTGCACGCTGGCGCAGGCCTGGCAGTACGGCATCGCGTCGCCGAAATGGCCGCAGCCGCTGCAGGCCCTGGTGGCCCGCCTGGTCGGGGAGCCGGCCGGCGCGTCGCCGGTGCCGGCGATCGAGTGCGACGACTTCAGCCTGCTTCGGCAGCTGGCCCTGGCGACCGACACGCTCGTCGGGGCTTCCGAAGCCACCTACCGCGCCGACATCGACGCCGGCGTGCTGGTGCGGCTGGACGTGCAGGACCTGCCGGAGGTGCCGTCCGACATGAGCATCGTGCAGCTGGCCAACCGCACGCCCTCGCCGATGGCCGAGCGCGCCATCGGTTGCGTGCAGAAGATCGCGCGGGAAGTGAACGCCTAGCGGCTGGGGCCGCCCCGGTTCTCCGGAGCTTCGGGGTCCGGCCCGGAGGACGTCCGCACGACCTTCATGTCGGGATCGAACCAGACGGTGAACATCATCGAGGTGCCGGGCGGCTGCATGTAGCGCCAGTCCCAGGCCTCTTCCTTCTTCAGCGCGTACGGCGTCCGCTTTGCCGGCTTGCCCAGCATGCGCCGCACTTCCTCCATCCTCATCCCCGGCTGGACCCTGGCGAAGGTGGTGGGCGTGAGCACCTGGCGCAGCGCGGTCATCTTGCCGTCCGCGCCGATGGTGATCATGTAGTTCTGGTGGCCGGACGGATTGCGGTTGTATTCCAGCGTGTGGGCGCCGCCCGCCTCGTCCCAGACGTTCTCCGGCGCGCCGAACTGGGCCCGCACGTCCGCCTCGGTGGACACGCCCTCCTCGAGCTTTTCGATGCGCCGCTGGTCGCAGCCGACGAGCGCGGCCAGGGCCGCGAGGATTCCACTGACGAGCCCCATGGACCACCGTAGGTAAAATCGACGACTCACCCGACCGAGTCTATGTCCAAGTTGCTCCGCATCTTCCGCCGGCCGGACTACAAGTCCGACGTTACCCAGTTCATCGAGCAGCTGAAGGCGCAGCGCCCCGACATCGAAGCCCAGCAGCGCGCCGGCCGCGCCATCTGGTGGGACAAGCACATCGACCGCGACGCCCTGGGCGAGTGGAAGAAGGCCCGGGTGCCGCAGAAACCGTACGTGTACGGCAGCGGCGGCGACGACAACCGCACCTGACGTGAACGACAGCGAACAGGCCAGCCTGCCCGAGCCCGTTTCGCCGGAGCTCACGGGCATGCCCGACGTGGTGGACCAGGTCGCACTGGCGCGGCTGTACGGCGAACCGCTGTTCGCCATGCCCACCGACCTGTACATCCCGCCGGATGCGCTGGAGGTGTTCCTCGAGGCCTTCGAAGGCCCGCTGGACCTGCTGCTCTACCTCATCCGCAAGCAGAACTTCAACATCCTCGACATCCCGATGGCGGCCGTCACCCGCCAGTACCTGGTGTACGTCGAGGAGATCCGCTCGCGCAACCTGGAGCTGGCGGCCGAATACCTGCTGATGGCCGCGATGCTGATCGAGATCAAGTCGCGCATGCTGCTGCCGCCCAAGAAGGTGGCCGAGGGGCAGGAACCCGAAGACCCGCGCGCGGAGCTGGTGCGCCGCCTGCTCGAATACGAGCAGATGAAGATGGCCGCCGCCCGCCTGAACGAGGTGCCGCAGGTCGGCCGCGACGTGCTGCGCGCGCAGGTCTACATCGAGCAGTCGCTGCAGCCGCGCTTCCCCGACGTGCACGTGGTCGACCTGCAGGAAGCCTGGCGCGACATCCTCAAGCGCGCCAAGCTGGTCCAGCACCACAGGATCACGCGCGAGGAGCTCTCGGTGCGCGAGCACATGAGCATCGTCCTGCGCAAGCTGCAGGGCCGCAAGTTCGTGGAGTTCGAGAACCTGTTCGACACCACGCGCGGCATGCCGGTGCTCATCGTCACCTTCATCGCGATGCTCGAACTGGCCAAGGAAACCCTCATCGAGGTGACGCAGGCCGAGGCCTTCGCCCCCATCTACGTGCGCCTGGCGTACTCGCCGGCGTGATGACCATGCTCGATTTCGACGTCGTGATCGTCGGCAGCGGCCTCGCCGGCCTGTCCGCCGCCATGCACCTCGCGCCCACGCACCGCGTGGCCGTGATCACCAAGCGCGCGCTGGCCGACGGCTCCAGCGGCTGGGCCCAGGGCGGCATCGCCGCCGTGATGGACCGCGGCGACAGCTTCGAGTCGCACGTCGACGACACGCTGGTCGCGGGCGCCGGCCTGTCCGACCCGACCGCCACCCGCTTCGTGGTGGAGCACGCGCCCGAGAGCATCGCCTGGCTGCGCCAGCTGGGCGTGCCGTTCTCGCAGGAGCACGGCCAGCTGCACCTGACGCGCGAAGGCGGCCACAGCGCGCGCCGCATCGTCCACGTCACCGACGCCACCGGCGCCGCCGTGCAGCGCACGCTGATCGAGCACGTGCAGCGCACGCCCAACATCCAGCTGTTCGAGCACCACACTCTGGTCGACCTGATCACCAGCCGGCGACTGGGCGGCGAGCAGCCGCCGCGCTGCCTGGGCCTGTACGCGCTGGACGAGCGCACCGACGAGGTCGTCACCTTCCGCGCGCCGCACACCATCCTAGCCACCGGCGGCGCGGGCAAGGTGTACCTGTACACGACCAACCCCGACACCGCGACGGGCGACGGCATCGCCGCCGCGTGGCGCGCGGGCTGCCGGGTGACGAACATGGAGTTCATCCAGTTCCACCCGACCTGCCTGTACCACCCGCTGGTCAAGAGCTTCCTGATCACCGAGGCGGTGCGCGGCGAGGGCGGCAGGCTGCTGCTGCCGGACGGCACGCGCTTCATGCCGCAGCACGACCCGCGCGCCGAACTGGCGCCGCGCGACGTGGTGGCCCGCGCCATCGACTTCGAGATGAAGAAGCACGGCCTGGACTGCGTGTACCTGGACATCTCGCACCAGCCCGCCGAATTCATCCGCGAGCACTTCCCCAACATCCATGCGCGCTGCCTGGAGCTGGGCATCGACATCACGCGCCAGCCGATCCCGGTGGTGCCGGCCGCGCACTACACCTGCGGCGGCATCCACACCGACCTGTCGGGCCGCACCGACCTGCCCGGCCTGCATGCCATCGGCGAGACGGCCTACACCGGCCTGCACGGCGCCAACCGGCTGGCCAGCAACTCGCTCGTGGAGTGCATGGTGTTCGCGCGCTCGGCGTCGCAGGACATCCGCGCCACGCCGCGGCCGGCGGTGCCGCGGCTGCCGGCCTGGGACGAGAGCCGCGTCACCGACGCCGACGAATCGGTGGTGATCTCCCACAACTGGGACGAGCTGCGCCGCTTCATGTGGGACTACGTCGGCATCGTCCGCACCAACAAGCGCCTGGAGCGCGCCGCGCACCGCATCCGCCTGCTGCAGGAAGAGATCCAGGAGTTCTACGCCAACTTCCACGTCAGCCGCGACCTGCTGGAGCTGCGCAACCTGGTGACGGTGGCCGACCTCATCGTGCGGTCGGCGCAGTCGCGGCACGAGAGCCGCGGGCTGCATTTCAGCCGGGACTACCCCGAGCTGGATCCCGTCGCGCAGCCGACGACCCTCACGCCCTAAGCCCTCCGACTCGGGTTTGCACCCGGTGCTCGGCAGGAGTTCCTGCCTCTAGCATGGCCGTCCCAACACGAACCAGGAGACGGCCCATGGGCATCGGAATCGAGACGGCGCTGCGCGCCGGGGCGCTGGCCGCGGCGCTCGCGTTGACGGCCTGCGCGAACCTGCCGGGCGGCGGCAACTGGGTCCCCATCGTGGACGCCGGCAAGGGCATGGAGAAGCTCAACCGCGTCGGCGAGGCGGACTGGGCGCTGGTCGACGGCGCGCTGCAGGCCACCAAGGGGAGCGGCAACGCCTACCTGGTCACCCGCGAGTCGTACCAGGACTTCGCGATCCGCGCCGAGTTCTGGGCCAGCGACGACGCCAACAGCGGCTTGTTCATGCGCTGCCAGAAGCCGGCCGACATCAACGACGAGACCTGCTACGAGGCCAACATCTTCGACCAGCGGCCCGACCCCACCTACGGCACCGGCTCCATCGTGAAGGTGGCGCCCGTGCGGCAGCCGCCACCCAAGGCCGGCGGCAAGTGGAACACCATGGAAGTGACGCTCAAGGGCGACCACATCGTGGTCGTGCTCAACGGCGAGAAGACCGTGGACCACCGGGACCGCAAGTTCGCCAGCGGCCCGGTCGCCCTGCAGTGGGGACGCGGAACGGTGAAGTTCCGCAAGGTGGAGATCAGGCCGATCTGACGGCCTGCGACGTGTCGGGGCTCAGGCGGCCCCGATGTTCGGCACCAGCGCCCCGGCCGGCTGGCCGTTCTTAAGCGCGGCGGTGAACGCCAGCATCCGATCGATCGGCAGCCGCGCGCGTTCGCCCAAGGCCGGGTCCACGAAGATCTCGTTCGCGCCGCTCTCCAGCACCTGCGCCAAGCCCGCCAGCCCGTTCATCGCCATCCACGGGCAGTGCGCGCAGCTCTTGCAGGTCGCGCTGTTGCCGGCGGTCGGCGCTTCGTAGAACATCTTGTCCGGGTTGAGCGTGCGCAGCTTGTGCATCATCCCGTTGTCGGTGGCGACGATGAACTCCTTCGAATCGAGTTCGCGGGCGGCCTTCAGGATCGCCGAGGTCGAGCCCACCGCGTCGGCCAGCGCCACGACGTCCGCCGGCGACTCGGGGTGCACCAGCACCTTGGCCTTCGGGTGCTCCTTCATCAGGGCTTCCAGCTCGAACGCCTTGAACTCGTCGTGCACGATGCACGAGCCGCTCCAGAACACCATGTCGGCGCCGGTCTGGCGCTGGATGTAGCTGCCCAGGTGGCGGTCGGGCGCCCACAGGATCTTGTGGCCCTTGTCCTTGAGCGCGCTGACGATGTCCAGCGCGCAGCTGGAAGTGACCAGCCAGTCCGAGCGCGCCTTCACCGCCGCGCTGGTGTTGGCGTAGACCACCACGGTGCGGTCCGGATGCTGGTCGCAGAAGGCGCTGAACTCGCTGATGGGACAGCCCAGGTCCAGCGAACAGGTGGCGTCCAGGTCGGGCATCAGCACGCGCTTTTCCGGCGACAGGATCTTGGCCGTCTCGCCCATGAAGCGCACGCCCGACACCACCAGCGTCTGAGCCGGATGGTCGCGGCCGAAACGCGCCATCTCCAGCGAATCGCTGACGATGCCGCCGGTCTCCTCGGCCAGGTCCTGCAGGTCCGGATGCACGTAGTAGTGCGACACCATGACGGCGTTGCGCTCCTTCAGCAGGCGCTTGATGCGCGCCTTCAGCTCGGTGCGTTCGGCGGGCGTGGGCTCCTGCGGGATGCGCGCCCACGCGTGGCGCGTGTCGCAGGCGTTGCCGACCGGCTGTTCGTACTCGACGTCGAAGATCGGGATCACGGCGCTCATGTCAGTTCACAGCTCCTTGAAGCGCATGGAGTAGTCGGTCGCCTTCACGTCCTTGGTCAGCGCTCCGATGGAAATGCGGTCGACGCCGGTTTCCGCAAGCTCACGCACCCGCTCCAGCGTCACGCCGCCGGAGATCTCCAGCACGGCACGGCCTTCGTTCAGGCGCACGGCTTCGCGCAGCGTCGGCATGTCCATGTTGTCCAGCAGCACCATCTTCGCGCCGGCCGCGAGGGCCTCGCGCAGCTGGTCGAGGTTCTCGACCTCGATCTGCACGAAGTCGGCGGAAGCCGCCACCTCGGCCGCGGCCCGCAGCACCGGCGTGACGCCGCCCGCCGCCGCGATGTGGTTCTCCTTGATCAGCACCGCGTCGTACAGCCCGATGCGGTGGTTGGCGCCGCCGCCGGTGCGCACCGCGTACTTCTGCGCCAGCCGCAGGCCGGGCAGCGTCTTGCGGGTGTCCACGATCTTCGCCCGGGTGCCGCGCACGGCTTCCACGTACTCGCCGGTCCTGGTCGCCACCGCGCTGAGCAGCTGCAGGAAGTTGAGCGCGGTGCGCTCGGCCGTCAGCAGCGCGCGGGCGTCGCCGCGGATCTCGACGACGGGCTGGCCGACGGCGCAGCGGCGCCCTTCCGGGACGGCCCAGGTGATGGAGGCCTGCGGGTCGCACTGGCGGACGGCGGCGACAAACCACGGGCCGCCGCAGACGATGGCGGGCTCGCGGGCGATGACCACCGCCTGGGCCTGGCGGCCGGCGGGCACGAGGCCGGCCGTGAGGTCGGCCGCGCCGACGTCTTCCGCCAGCGCGCGCCCGGCATCCTGCCGGGCCAGGTCGGCCACGGCCGCGGGGCTGAAATCGAAGCGTTCCATGCGGCGAGCATAGCCTTACGCCGATGGCTCCGTCGGCGTAAGGCTGACGAGCGCGCGCGGCGGGAGCCGGGACAATCGGGGCATGGAAACCGCCTATCTCGACAAGGAACCCACCCGCGCCGAAGTCGACGGCTGGACCGGCGCCACGCTGCTGGAATTCGGCGCGCCCTGGTGCGGCTGGTGCCGCGGCGCGCAGCCGAAGATCGCGCAGGCGCTCGAGCCGCACGCCTCGGTGCGCCACGTGAAGGTGGAAGACGGCAGCGGCCGGCGGCTGGGCCGCTCGTTCGGCATCAAGCTCTGGCCGACGCTGGTGTTCCTGCGCGACGGCCACGAGGTCGCGCGGCTGGTGCGGCCGCAGGACCACCAGGGCATCGCCGACGCGCTGGCGCGCATCGACGGCGCCTGAGCGGCTCAGTCGGCCGCGAAACAGTAAAGCAGGCCGGCGCCGCCGCTGGCCTTGAGCGCGTCCATGCTGCAGCCGCGCGAGCCGTGCGAGGAGTTCCAGGACTTGGACGCATCGTCGTCGCGCAGTCCGCTGCGGTCATGGTGGCCCACGATGGCCGACCCGTCGGTGCCCGAGGTCCAGTTGCGGCAGGTGGTGTCGCCGGTCGCGGTGGACGCGCGGCCCTCGGGCGTGCTGCCGGTCAGGATGTCGTGCGTGTTCACCGGATCGCCGTTGCCGCTGACCCCTTCGCCCTTTTCCGTGAGCGCGGTCTGCTTGTTCAGGTTGTTCTGGCCGTGCAGCTGGTCGACGCCGGACGCGATGGTCTGGCCCTTCGCGTTCTGCCAGGGACCGCGGCCGATGCGATCGCGCGCGTTCACCGCGGCGCCGCCACCCGTCGCGGGATTGCTGAGATAGGCGCGCCACTGGCGGCCGCCTGCGCCCGCGGCCGAAGCCAACGCCTGGCAATGGCGATCGGCGCCGGCGATGCCGCCGAAGTTCGCGCCCTGTCCCGGGTTGGCGCTGGTGACGAAGAAGCTCATGCCGCCGCGCGAGCCGCTCGCCGCGCTACCCGTGCCCGAGGCGCTCGAGGCGCTCGAGGCGCTGGCCGTGCGCGTGCTGCCGGCGCTGCCGGCGGTCGACGTGGTGCTGCCGGCGCAGGCCGCGACGAGGGCGGCGGCGCAAAGGGCGAGGACGGTGGGATAGGGGCGCGACATGGGGCATCTCCTGGAACGAGGATGCCGCAGGCTATTCCGCCCGCGCGCCTTGCGCCTCAGGGGGATTCCGGAGCGGGATCTCTCTGCATGAGCAGGCGCACCGCATCCTTGGGCTGCAGTTGGCCTTCCAGCACGGCCGTCACGGCCTGCGCGATCGGCATCTGCACCTTCAGCTGGGCCGCGCGCGCGACCACGGTGCGCGCGCAGTAGACGCCCTCGGCCACGTGGCCCAGCGATTCGAGCGTCTCCTGCAGCGTGCGCCCCTGCGCGAGCAGCAGCCCGACCTTCCGGTTGCGGCTGAGGTCGCCGGTGGCCGTGAGCACCAGGTCGCCCAGACCCGACAGGCCCATGAACGTCTCGGCCCGGCCGCCGAGCGCCACGCCAAGGCGAGTCATCTCGGCCAGCCCGCGCGTGACCAGCGCGGCGCGCGCGTTCAGGCCGAGCGACAGGCCGTCGCACAGCCCGGTGGCGATGGCCAGCACGTTCTTGACCGCGCCGCCGACTTCGGCGCCGGCGACGTCGTCATTGGCATAGACGCGCAGGTGGTCGCCGTGGAAGGCCTGCACCAGCGCTTCGCGCACGGGTGCATGGGCGCTGGCGGCCACCAGCGCGGTGGGCTGGCGGCGCGCGACCTCCTGGGCGAAGCTGGGACCGGTGAGCACGCCGGCGGCGAGCCGGGGCGCGACCTGCTGCTGGACTTCATGGCCGAGCAGGCCCGGCCCGTCGGCGGCCGCTTCGAATCCCTTGCAGAGCCAGGCGACCGGCGCGATGCAGCCGGCCAGGGCCGAGAGCGACTCGCGCAGCCCGGCCATCGGCGTGGCGACGATGACGAGGTCGTGGCCGTCGGGCGAGAACGGTCCCGACGCGATGCGAAGCGACGCCGGGACCGCGATGCCCGGCAGGTAGCGGGCGTTCTCGCGGCGCGCCTGCATCTCGCGCGCCTGGTCGGCGTCACGGGCCCACAGCACGACCTCGTGGCGCGCCGCGGCGCTGGCCGCCAGCGCGGTCCCCCAGGCGCCGGCGCCGAGCACGAGGAGCCTCATCCGTGCCGCCCGCGGCCGTCAGGCCGTGGTGATGATGGGCGAGCCCTGCTGCTCCTGCTGGGCCTGCTGCTGCTCGAACATGGCCTGGAAGTTGATCTCGGCCAGGTGCACGGGCGGGAAGCCGGCGCGGGTGACGATGTCGGCCAGGTTGGCGCGCAGGTACGGGTAGACGATCTGCGGGCAGGCGATGCCCATGATGGCGTTGATCTGGTCGCCCACGTTGCGGATCTCGAAGATGCCGGCCTGCTTCACCTCGACCAGGAACACGGTGCGCTCCTTGAGCTTGGTGGTGACGGTGGCGGTCACGCAGATCTCGTACATGCCCTCGGCGGCCTGCGAGGCCTCGACGCCGAGCTGGATGTCCACGGCGGGCTGCTCCTGCTCCAGCAGGATGGCGGGCGAATTGGGCTGCTCCAGCGAGGCCTCCTTGAGGTAGACGCGCTGGATCTGGAAGACGGGGTCCTGGGAGTCGGCCATGGCGATGTCGGTGCTTTCGTGCAAAAGGAAAAGGCCCGCCGGGTGCAACCGAAGCGGGCCGGGATTCGGAGTCAGGCCGGGATTATCTCAGGCCCGTTCGTCAGCCGCCGTTCAACAGCGGCGCGAGGCCGCCGCGGCTGTCGAGCGCCATCAAGTCGTCGCAGCCGCCCACGTGCGTGTCGCCGATGAAGATCTGCGGCACGGTGCGGCGGCCGGTGATCTCCATCATCTTCAGCCGCTCCTGCGGCTGCATGTCGACGCGGATCTCGTTGATGTCGTCCACGCCGCGGGCCTTGAGGATCTGCTTGGCCCGGATGCAGTACGGGCAGACGGCGGTGGTGTACATGGTGACGGCTTGCATGGGGTCGGGGCTTTCTAGGCTTTCTCGACCGGCAGGTTAGCTTCTTTCCACGCTTTCAGCCCGCCGGCCAGCACTTGGGCCTTTTCGTAGCCGAGTTTTTTCGCGATGGCCAGCGCGCGGCCGGCGCGTGCGCCAGTGGGGCACACCAGCAGCACCGGCAGCGCCTTGTTCCTCACGGTCTCGGGCAGGCGCGCCTCGAGTTGGTTCAGCGGCACGTTGCGCGCGCCGCCGATGTGGCCCGCCGCGAATTCCTCGGTTTCGCTCACGTCCACCACCACCGCCTTTTCGCGGTTGATGAGCTGCACCGCGTTGGAGGTGTTGAGGCCGCCGGCCGCGCCGCCTTTGACCATCGGCCACACCAGCATGCCGCCGGAGACGAGGGCGACCGAAATGAGCGCCCAGTTGTGAATCAAGAAGTCCATCGTTGTCCTGCTTAAAGCGCCCCCTCGGCGCAAACCAGGGATTCTAGAATCGACGCTTTTGCCCGGCTCATCTTCCGCATGCACAAGCTCGTCCTGATCCGCCACGGCGAATCGACCTGGAACCTGGAAAACCGCTTCACCGGCTGGACCGACGTCCCGCTCACCGCCACCGGCGTCGAGCAGGCCAAGAACGCCGGCCGCCTGCTGCGCGCCGAGGGTTACGAGTTCGACGTCTGCCACACCAGCGTGCTCAAGCGCGCCATCCACACCCTGTGGCACTGCCTCGACGAGATGGATCGGCAGTGGCTGCCGGTGGTCAAGTCGTACCGCCTCAACGAGCGCCACTACGGTGCGCTGCAGGGCCTGAACAAGGCCGAGACGGCCAAGAAGTTCGGCGACGACCAGGTGCTCGTCTGGCGCCGCAGCTACGACATCCCGCCGCCCGCGCTGGAGCCGAACGACCCGCGCGCCGAGCGCAGCGACCCGCGTTATGCCCGCCTCGCCGCCGGCGAAGTGCCGCTCACCGAGTGCCTCAAGGACACGGTGGCGCGCGTGCTGCCGTTCTGGAACGAATCGATGGCGCCCGCCATCCGCGCAGGCAAGCGCGTGCTGGTGTCCGCGCACGGCAACTCCATCCGCGCGCTGGTGAAGTACCTCGACGGCATCTCCGACCAGGACATCGTGGGCCTCAACATCCCCAACGGGATCCCGCTCGTCTACGAGCTCGACGCCGACCTGAAACCGATCCGCCACTACTACCTCGGCGATGCTGAAGCGGCGGCGAAAGCAGCCGCCGCGGTGGCCAACCAGGGCAAGGCTTAGCTCTGCGGGGACCCGCGCCAATGCTGAGCCGGCGCCCGTCAAGGGCAGGTAAAGCGGCTGCTTTTTTCACGCCACGACGCGCTCTTCCGGAACCGCGAGGTAACCGGAGCGTCTTAGTGTCTTCTCAGGTGTATATTGAATCTTCGAGAGGACTTGGGTTTCGCATGAGCCACAAACTGAAGATCGTCGGCTGGATTTCGGCAGGGGCATTGGCCGGTGCCCTGACCACGGTCTCGCTGCAGACAGTCGCGCGTGGCACGCTGGCTCCGCTTCCGCTGGAAGAGCTGCAGCAACTGGCCGCCGTGTTCGGCATGGTCAAGAGCGACTACGTCGAGCCCGTCGACGAGCGCAAGCTGATCTCCGATGCCATCTCGGGCATGGTGGCCAGCCTCGATCCCCATTCGCAGTACTTCGACAAGAAGTCCTACAAGGAATTCCGCGAGGGCACGTCCGGCCGCTTCGTCGGCGTCGGCATCGAAATCTCGCAGGAGGACGGCCTGGTCAAGGTGGTGTCCCCGATCGAGGGCTCGCCCGCCTACCGCGCCGGCCTGAAGCCCAACGACCTGATCACCAAGATCGACGACACCGTCGTGAAGGGCCTGTCGCTGTCCGAGGCCGTCAAGCGCATGCGCGGCGAGCCCAGCACCAAGGTGACGCTGACCATCTTCCGCAAGGACGAGAACCGCACCTTCCCGGTCACCATCACGCGCGAAGAGATCAAGACCCAGTCGGTCAAGGGCAAGACCATCGAGCCCGGCTACGCCTGGATCCGCCTGTCGCAGTTCCAGGAGCGCACGGTCGAAGACTTCGTGCGCAAGGTCGAGGAGGTCTACAAGGCCGATCCCAACCTGAGAGGCCTGGTGCTCGACCTGCGCAACGACCCGGGCGGCCTGCTCGACGCGGCCGTCGCCGTGTCCGCGGCCTTCCTGCCCGAGAACGTGACGGTCGTGTCCACCAACGGCCAGCTGCCGGAAAGCAAGTTCGTCTACAAGGCTTCGCCGGAGTTCTACCAGCGCCGCTCGGGCAGCGACCCTCTGCGGCGCCTGCCGGCCGGCATCAAGACGGTGCCGCTGGTGGTGCTGGTCAACGAAGGCTCGGCCTCGGCCAGCGAGATCGTGGCCGGCGCCCTGCAGGACCACAAGCGCGCCACCATCCTGGGCAGCCAGACGTTCGGCAAGGGCTCGGTGCAGACCGTGCGCCCGCTCGGCCCCGATACCGGCCTCAAGCTCACCACGGCCCGCTACTACACGCCCAGCGGCAAGTCGATCCAGGCGCGCGGCATCGTGCCGGACGTGCTGGTCGACGAGAGCGAGGAAGGCAACCTGTTCTCCATGCTGCGCACCCGCGAGGCCGACCTGGACAAGCACCTCGGCAGCGGCCAGGGCCCCGAGGTCAAGGACCCTGTGCGTGAGCGCCTGCGCCAGGAAGCGATCAAGCGCGCCGAAGAGGAATCGCGCAAGCCGGTGTCCGAGCGCAAGACGCCCGAATTCGGCGTGCCGGAGAAGGACTTCATGCTGGTGCAGGCGCTGAACCAGCTCAAGGGCCGCCCGGTCCTGGTCAGCAAGACCCAGGTGATCGAGAGCAAGGCGGAGAAGAAGGAGAACTGATCTCCGCACCCTCAGCAAAAAGCCGGCGAGAGCCGGCTTTTTCTTTTTCCGCACAATCCGCCCCCATGACCGACGACGACCTGCTCCGCTATTCCCGCCACATCCTGCTCGAGGAGATCGGCGTCGAAGGCCAGGAGCGCCTGGCCCGCAGCCACGCGCTGGTGATCGGCGCCGGCGGCCTCGGGTCGCCGGTGGCGCTGTACCTCGGCACCGCGGGCGTGGGCCGCATCACGCTGGTGGACAACGACGACGTCGACCTCACCAACCTGCAGCGGCAGATCGCCCACGCGATGGCGCGCGTGGGCCAGCCCAAGGCGCTGTCGGCGCGCGAAGCGATAGCGGGCCTCAACCCGCAGGTGCAGGTCGATGCCGTCGTGCAGCGCGCCGACCCGGCCCTGCTCGACCAGCTGGTGCCGAAGGCCGGCGTGGTGCTCGATTGCTGCGACAACTTCGCCACGCGCCAGATGGTCAACGCCGCGTGCTTCCGCCACGGCGTGCCGCTGGTGTCGGGCGCGGCGATCCGCTTCGACGGGCAGCTGAGCGTGTTCGATCCGCGCCGCGCCGACTCGCCGTGCTACGCCTGCCTCTTCCCCGGCGACAGCGCGCCGGAGGAGACGCGCTGCGCCACGATGGGCGTGTTCGCGCCGCTGGTGGGCATCGTGGGCGCCATGCAGGCGGCCGAAGCGCTCAAGCTGCTCGCGCAGGTCGGTGAATCGCTCGCGGGCCAGTTGCTGATGCTGGATGCGCGGACGATGGAGTGGACGCGGATGCGCACGCCGCGGCGGGCGGCTTGCCCGGTCTGCCGCGACCGGCCGCTGCTCTAGAAACCTGGATCCTTACGGCCCGATCGGCTTGCCCGGCGTGCCGTTGCCCTGCGGATCCACCGCGGCGCCCTTCTGTGCCACCGGGGCGTTGGCCGGTGCGGCCCCCATCCGCGTGCCGCGTTCGTCCACCGTCTTGCCACCCGAGCCCGCGACCGGCGGAGCACTGCGTTCCACGCGCGCTTCGGCGCGCGGCGCGGCGGTCTGCTTCAGCGTGCCCACGCAGTCGGCGTCATGGCCCGGACCGGTCTCGATGGTGGCCGCCAGCGCCAGCAGCGGATTGATCGCGCCCAGCGCCACGGCCAGGCCCGCGCGACCGGCCAGCGCACTCTTCTCCAGGCCGATGTCCGGCGCGCCGAAGGTGCCCGCGATGCGCAGCGGCGAGCGCAGGCTGAGGATGCTGGTGTCCTTGGGTTGGGGCTTGATCAGCACGTCCATGCTCTCTCGCGCCAGGTTCACCTTGGCATCTCCGTAGAACACCGTGTCGCCCGTGTCGAGCAACAGCGCGCGCGACGTCATCAACCCGTTCTGCACGTCGAACGCCGTGGCCGCGCAGCGCAGCTGCACGCGGTTGTCGCCCTTCACCAGGAACTTGATGATCTCGCCGCCGTCCAGGCCGGCGATCTCCAGCAGGATGTTGCTGATCTCGCCCTCGCCCATCAGCATGGCCACGTTGCCGTTCGCGTTGGCCAGCATCTGCGCCACCGAGCCGCCGCGGCTGCTGAGGTCCACCTGGCCCTGGATCTTGCCGAAGCTGTTGCGCGCCGACTCCGAGCGCGGGAAAAGCCGGTTCAGCTCCAGCGACCTCGCATCGAGCTTGGTCTGCACCACCGCGGGCTTCGCGTTGGCGTCGATGCGCAGCAGGCCGGCCACGCGGCCGCCGGCCACGCCCAGGTCCAGCGGGTCCAGCACCAGCAGGCCGTTGTCCAGGCGAACGCGCACGCCCATGCGGTCGAGCGGCAGGCCCTTGGCGTTGACCACTTTCGCGGCATCGAGGCGCACGTCGGCGTTCATGGACTTCAGGCGGCTCACGTCCAGCGGCGCGGCGGGCAGCACCTTGCGATCGGGATCGGGTTTCGGCTTGTCGCGTCCCTTCCTGTCCTTGGCATCGGCCTTGGCCACCACGCGCTGCTGCTGCCCCGGCGCGCCGCGCCGGTCGTCGTCCAGGCCGATCACCGGCGCGAGGTCGACGAAGTCCAGCATGCGCGACTGCAGCTTGCCGGTGAGCCGCGGCACCTGCTGCGAGCTGTCGAAGGACATCTCGCCCGCCATGTCGGTGCGGCCCAGGCGCGCGGCGATATCGCGCACGTGCCACTGCTCGCCCTGCTTGGACAGCCTGCCCGCGATGTCGTAGCGCGGCGTGTCGGGCAGCGTCACGCCGACCAGCCGGTACAGCTGGGCGAGGTTGGGCCCCTGCATCTGGAAATCGACGTTGGCGCCGTCCAGCGTGGCCAGGCTCGCGATCGCGCCGCGCGCCTTCAGCACGGTGCCGCCCGCCGTCACGTTCACTTCCGCGGGGAAAGGTTTCTGCAGCGGCGCGCTCAGGTACAGCACGTCGCCCGTGCGGCCTTCGGCGCTGAAGGCCTCTTCCCGCCAGCGGCCCTGGGCCTTGAAGCGAAGCGGCATCGCCGCGCCGGCGTCCGGTGCGCCGGCAGGCGCGGACTGGCGGTCCATCGCCACCTGCGCGCGGATGTCCGCGCCCTGCTCGCGCGCGACGTAGTGGATGCTGCCCTCGTCGATCACCAGCGCGCCTATGTACGGCACGTTGCTCTCGTCCTTGGTATCGCTGCCCAGCGCCCAGGTGCGGCGGCCGTCCGGCTCCTTCTGCAATCCCAGCTGCGGACGCGTGAGGCGGATCGAAGGCAGCACGATCTCGCGCTTCGAGATCAGCGGCCACAGGCGCACTTCCACTTCGGCGCCGTCGGCCTTGACCAGGTGGCGGTCCTGCGCCCAGTCGGGGTTGGCGAACTCCAGGCCGTCCATGATCACGCGCGTGGTCCGCCCCAGCTTCACGTCGAGGTGGCGCGTGATGGCGAACTCACGGCCGGTCTTGTCGGAGACGTAGCGGTTGACCGGCCCGCGCAGCAGGTCCCAGGGGAAGAAGACGGCGAGCAGCACCAGCGCCAGCAGCACCACGACGATGCCGGCGAGCACCTTGAACCAGAGGCGCGATGTCAGCGTCGGTGCGGCCGCCGTGCCCATGCTCCGGCTCACTCGTCGACCGTCATGACCACGGCGGCCTGGCCCGCCGCCGGCGACACGGGCGCCGGCCCGGGCTCGCCCAGGGCCACAACGGCCGCCGCGATCAGCGTGCCGAAGAAGATCATCAAGGAGTGCAGGACCAGCTTCATGGGCGATGCGTGCGGCGGCACGCGGGTAAGTTGCCGCAGTGTGGCTGCTGAGGAGTGGAGGAACGGTCAGTTCCCGGCGTCAGCTCCTGTCGTCCCGAGCCTACAGGCGCGCCCCGTGGAAAGGGGCTCCAAAGAGGCGCGCCGGTAGTCCTGCTCCTACGGCTGCGCTGGGGGGCCGCTGGCACAATGGTCGCGTCGAGCGACGCTCCGCGCGCGACCGTCGAGAAGCCCCACGAGCCCCACCCCTTGGACCTGCGCACCTTCTTCGTCGAGGACAACGCCACCATCCGCGAGAACCTGATCGGTACGCTCGAGGAACTGGCGTGCATCCGCTCGCTGGGCTGGGCGGACAACGAGGCCGACGCGCGCGCATGGCTGCGCCAGTCCGCGGGCGAATGGGACCTGGCCGTGATCGACCTCTTCCTCAAGCAGGGCAGCGGGCTGGGCGTGCTGGAAGCGTTCCGCGGGCGTGAGCCCGGGCAGCGCGTGGTGGTGCTGTCGAACTACGCCACCACCGACATGCGCAAGCGTTGCTCGCAACTCGGCGCCGATGCCGTGTTCGACAAGTCCAACGAGATCGATGCGCTGATCGACTACTGCGTGCAGCAGGCCGATTCGCGCTCGCGCGCCTGAGGCGCGAGCGCCCAAAAAAAAAAGGAGCCGAAGCTCCCCGCCGGTCAGCCGATCAATCGATCAGCTTGTTCTTCAGCGCGTAGTAGGTCAGGTCGCTGTTGGAGGCCAGGCTCATCTTCTCCATCAGCCGCGTGCGATAGGTGCTGACCGTCTTGACGCTGAGCGACAGCGCCTTGGCGATGTCGCCCGCGGTCTCGCCCTTGGCGAGCTTGAGGAAGACCTGGAACTCGCGCTCGGACAGCTGCTCGTGCGGAGCGCCGCCTTCCTTGCGGTTGAGCTGCTGGGCCAGCAGTTCGGCCACCGCCGGCGAGATGTAGCGGCGGCCCAGCGCGATGGTGCGGATCGCGTTGACGATCTCCATCGGCTCGCATTCCTTGTTGAGGTATCCGCTCGCGCCCTGGCGGATGAGGTTCATCGCGTAATGCTCCTCGGGGTAGCCCGAGAGGATCAGGATGCCCACGTCGGGCGCCTTCGCGCGGATCATGCCGAGGGCGTCGATGCCGCTCTGCCCGGGCATCGACAGGTCCATCACCAGCACGTCGAGTTCGGTGGTGCGGACCAGGTCGATGGCTTCGCGGCCGCTGGCCGCCTCTCCCACCACGCGCAGATCGACCTGCTCCGAGAAGAACTGCTTGAGTCCCGACCGGACGATGGCGTGGTCATCCACAATGCCGACTTTGATCATGTCTGTTCTCTTTCAGTGCCCTGAACGGGGCGTCTCTTGAGCGGCTTCCAGCGTCTGGAATGGCCTACCCTTCAGTCATGATTATTCTGGATTTTATTGTCATTGGGTGCGCTTCCAAGTGAACTTCCTCCACTCGAAAGCACTACCGAGGACGGCGATCAGCCTGCTGCTGGCTCTGCTGGCCGCATGCGTACTGATCGGCATCAACGAAACCGCCCACAACCGGGCGCGCGCCGAACTCGACAGCGTGGAGCGCGAATTCGCCACGCGCACGGCCCTGAACCGTCTGCTGCAGCAGGTGCTCGACGCCGAAACGGGGTCGCGCGGTTTCCTGTTGACGGGCGATCCGCGGTATCTGAAGCCGTACGACGGGGCGGTGAACGACATCGGGCAGAGCCTGCAAACCTTGCGTACAGCATACGCCGATGCCGCGCAGGAATCCGCCATCCTTTCCGAGCTCAACCGTGACGTGCAGCGCAAGCTGGCCGAGATGGAACTGTCGGTACGCATGCGCAGGGAGGGCAACGAGGATGCCTGGAAGTTCGTGGTGCTGTCCGACGTGGGCCAGCAGCAGATGGAGTCGATCCGCGGGCACGCCGCGCGGCTGCTGCAATCGACCAGCCACCGCATCGACGCCAGCCAGGACCAGGTGCGCACCTCGCTGCTGTACTCGCGGCTGGGCATCGCGCTCGTCACCGTGGCCGCGCTGCTGGCGTTCTGGCTGTACCTGCGCCAGACCACCGCGCTGCGCGCCGCCGGCGAGCGGCAGCAGCTCGCGCTGGAAAAGGAGCGCGACCTGCTCGAGCGCCAGGTGAGCGAGCGCACGGCGAGCCTGGCCGAACTGGCCACCCACCTGCAGCAGGTGCGCGAGGACGAGCGCGGCCATCTCGCGCGCGAGCTGCACGACGAACTCGGCGCCCTGCTCACCGCTGCCAAGCTGGACGTGGCCCGCCTGAAGTCGCGCCTGCATACGCAGCCCAACGAGGTGTCGCAGCGCCTGCAGCACCTGACCGACACGCTGAACAGCGGCATCGCCCTCAAGCGCCGGATCATCGAGGACCTGCGTCCGTCGTCGCTGGCCAACCTGGGCCTGACGGCTTCGCTGGAGATCCTGGCGCGCGAGTTCTCCGAGCGCTCCGGCGTCGACGTGGACACCAGCCTGGAGCCGGTGGACCTGGACGACGCCAACCAGCTCACGGTCTACCGCCTGGTGCAGGAGTCGCTCACCAACATCGCCAAGTACGCGCAGGCGAGCCACGCGCAGATCGAGGTGCGCGCCTATCCCAACCACGTCGACGTCTCGGTGCGCGACGACGGCAAGGGCTTCGACGCGACGGGCATCCGTCCGTCCACGCACGGGCTGGCCGGCATGCGGCACCGGGTCGAGGCGGCCGGCGGCCGCTTCAAGGTGGACACGCAACCGGGCAGCGGCACGCGCGTCGCCGCGGTCCTCCCGACGCGTCCGCGGCCGGCCTGAAGCGGGAAGAATCTCCCGCCGCGGCTGTCGGCCGGTTCCTACGTGGCCGCGCCTCGCCAGCCGACAGCCGGTCACGCCCAAGGCTGATCATTTACGGCTGACTTCGCCGCGTACGCTCACCTCTCGAAAGCGCCATCCACGCGCGCTTGCGACGGGGCCGCGCACGCGTGCGGCCTGCATCACAACCACGAACGAGAGGAACACGACATGGCCAACACCACCCGATCGGCTCGCGCCGGAGCCGCCGTCCAATCCCTTGCCGACGACGCGATGGGCCGCGTGCGCGACCTGCGTTACGGCGTGCAGGACTTCGCCAACCGCGGCATGAGCGCGGCCAGCGAATCGGCCTCGGTCGCGCAGGAGCGCCTGGGCCGCTACGCCAACGCCACCGGGCGTTACGTCACCGAGCAGCCGGTCAAGTCGGCGCTCATCGCCGCCGCCGTCGGCGCCGCCGTCGCGGCGATCGTGATGGTGGCCCGCAGCCGCCGCGCCAACCGCTACTACTACTGAGCGGCGCGATGGCCCTCGTGCACCCGATCTTTTCGGTGCTGGTGAGCCGGCCCGATCTGGTCATCGACCACGTCGCCGGCTACGCCACGCTGGCCCAGGAGGAAGCGACTTCGGTGGGCACCGAGGTGGCCAAGCGCGGGATCGCGTGGGCCGCCGCCGGAGTCGGCGCGTTGCTGTTCCTGGTGTTCGCGGGCGTGGCGGCGATGCTCGGCGCGATGCACGAGGCCTTCCACTGGACGCTGGTCGTCGTGCCGGCGATCCCGCTGGTGGCGGCGCTGGTCGCCTTCAGCATCGCCCGCAAGCCCCTGCCCGCCAAGGCCTTCGCCGAACTGAAGGCGCAACTCGATGCCGACGCGCAGGTGCTGCGCACGCTCGGGGGCCGGCCGTGACCGCCGGATCCGACAGCCTGGAACGAAGCCGGCTCGCGATCCTCGAGCACCTCCATCGCAAGGAGCAGCGCCGCCAGGGTCGCAACTCGAACGACGCCAACCACGCCAACGCCAGTGCCCAGGCCGCCGCCCATGCCGGTGGCGGCCAGCCGCCGGAAGAAGGCATGTGGGAAAGCCATCGCCGCGCGAATCCGCCCGGCGCCGGCGGCTGGTTCGAGACCGCGCGCGACGTGCTGCAGGACTGGTGGAAGTACCACCCGGCGCACATGGCCGTGGACATCGCGCGCCCGGTGCTCGGCTCCTATGCCCGGCGCAAGCCCATGACGTACCTCGGCCTGGCGGCGCTGGCGGGCGCGGGCCTGTTCTACCTGCGGCCCTGGAAACTGATCTCGGTCACCGGCGTCCTGGTGGCCGTGGCGCGTTCGCCGCACGTGGCGGAACTCGTGATGCGGGCCATGTCCTCCTCGGAGAACCCGCAGGGCGACGAACCCATGGATGAATGACAGGCGAACCGGCGGGGGTGGTGCGACCCGGCCGGGGAGCGCGAGAGAACCTTCGCACCGGAAAGACGACACGGGAAAGACGATGAAGATGCAAGCAAGGACCCTGCTGGTGGCCGCGGCCCTGGCCGCCGCCACGCTGGCCGGCACCGGCTGCGCGGTGATGCGGGGCCAGGAGAGCGCCGGCGCGTACGTGGACGACGCCGCAACCACCACCGCGGTGAAGGCCAAGTTCGTGGAAGACAAGTCGGTGGACGCCGGCGCCATCAAGGTCGAGACCCTGAACGGCACGGTGCAGCTGTCCGGCTTCGCCAAGTCCAACGCCGAGAAGGCGCAGGCCGAGTACCTGGCGCGCAACACCAAGGGTGTGCGCTCGGTCAAGAACGACATCCGCGTTCGTCCCTGAACGTCCAGCCACAACGCGCGTGCCGCCGGCCGCTCGCCGACGGCGGCATGCGACTTGCCCCGAATCGCGAGCCATGAAAACCTTCCGCTGCGACCACTGCGGCCATCCGCTTTTCTTCGAGAACGTGCAGTGCCTCCAGTGCGGCAGCGCGCTGGCGTTCCTGCCGGATCGCCTCGCGCTGTGCGCGATCGAGCCGGCGCCCGAGCAGGGCCTGTGGCAGCGCAAGCTGCCCCAGCGCCGCGAGCCGGCCGGCCACTACTACCGGCTGTGCCGCAACAACGTGGAGCACCAGGCCTGCAACTTCGCGGTGCCGAAGGACGACCCCAACGCCTTCTGCGCTTCCTGCCGGCAGACGCGCGTGCTGCCCGACCTGTCGATCCCGGAGAACACCGACCGCTGGTACCGCATCGAGGTCGCCAAGCGGCGCCTGTTCTACACGCTGGCGCGGCTGGGGCTGGTGAAGCCCTGCCCGCCGAACGGCGAGCGCGACGGCCCGGTGTTCGAGTTCCTCGCGGACACGCCGGGCAACATGGTGATGACCGGGCATGCCGGCGGCGTGATCACGCTGAACGTGGCCGAGGCCGACGACGCCGAGCGCGTGAAGCGCCGCGTCGAGATGCACGAGCCCTATCGCACCCTGCTGGGGCACCTGCGCCACGAATCGGGCCACTACTACTGGGACCGGCTGATCGACGAGGAAGGCCGCGTCGCCGAGTTCCGCCAGCTGTTCGGCGACGAGAGCATCGACTACGCGCAGGCGCTCCAGAACCACTACGCGAGCGGCGGCCAGCCGCAGGGCTGGCAGGACCGGTTCGTCAGCGCGTACGCCACCTCGCACCCGTGGGAGGACTGGGCCGAGACCTGGGCTCACTACCTGCACATGGTCGACCTGCTGGAGACCGCGGCCTCGTTCAAGACGCACGTCGAAGTGCCCGGCTCGGAGGGCGACAAGGTGGGCGATCCGTTCGAGTCCAGCGAAGGCAGCTTCGACCGCCTGGTGGAGCAATGGGTGCCGGTCACGCTGCTGGTCAACAGCATGAACCGCAGCCTGGGCCAGGAGGACGGCTATCCGTTCGCGCTGACGACGGGCTCGCTGGCCAAGCTGCGCTTCGTGCACGAGGTCATCCACAGCCCGCGCCGGCCGAAGCAGGCACAGCCGCAGCAGCCGTCGGGCCAGTCCGCCATGCAGCCCACGGAACCGGCCGCGCAGCCGGTGTCGCAGCCCGGCTGAACGCGGGTCAGATGGTGGCCAGCGTCAGCTGGTCATTGACGTCGCGCACGTCCTGCACGGTGCGCGCGATCTCCGCTGCGCGGGCCTTCACGGCCGCGGTTCGCACCGGACCGCTGAGCGTCACCACGCCGTCGCGCGTGTCCACGTCGATGCGCGCGCCCGACAGGTCGCGGGCCGCGGCCAGTTCCGCCTTCACCTGCTGGGTGATCTGCGCATCCCTGGCCGCCGAGACCCCGGAGGCCGGGGCCGCGCCCATCGCGGCCGCGGGATCGCTGTGCTGCACGCGCGCGTCGGCGGAGCCGCCCGTGGAAGGCGCAGGCGGCCTGGTCGACGCGGCGCGCGTGGCGGCGGTCGAGGCCGCGCTCGTCTTCAATTCAGGGGTCGGCCCGTCGTCGCGCGGGCTGCAGGCCGCAACCGCCACCACGGCGGCGACCCAGGCGGCGAAGCCTATCGGTCGGATGTCCATGCAGGCACTCTAGGCCGCGACCGCGCCCGCGCGCAGCCGTCCATCCCGCAAGCGCCTGTAGGAGCACTCGCGCAACCGCTCGGCCCTCAGCCGGAGTCGCGCTCCATGTCGCGCAGGATGCGGTCCAGCCGCGTGGACAGCTGTTCCGTGGTGAGCTTCTCGCGGAAACGCTCGACCATCAGCGGCAGGCTCAGCGGGCTGGGATGCCGCAGCTCGACCAGCACCAGTTCTCGGGCACGGATGCGCTCCATCGTCTCCCGCAAACGCGAGACCTCCAGCTCCTGGCTGAGCACTTCCTGCTCGGCCTGCGACAGCAGCAGGTTGCCCTGGTCGTACTTGCGGAAGACCTCGTAGAAGAGACCGCTGGACGCCTGCAGCTGCTTCGCGCTGCGCGGCTGCCCCGGGTAGCCCGCGAACACCAGCCCGGCCACGCGCGCGATCTCGCGGAAGCGCCGCCGCGCCAGCTCGGTCGAGTTGAGCGAGGCCAGCACGTCGTGCAGCAGCTCGCCGCCGGTGGCGAACAGCGACTTGTCCCGCACCGGCGCCAGGTCGAACGGCTCGGCGCTCACCAGCTCGAAGCCGTAGTCGTTGACCGAGAGGCTGAAGGTGTTGGGCCGCTCGCGCGCCAGCCGCCACGCCAGCAGGCTGGCGAGGCCCAGGTGCACGTGGCGGCCCGCGAAGGGATGCACGTACAGGTGCTGGCCTTCGCGCGATCGAAAGCTCTCCACCAGCACCGTGTCGGGCGTGGGGATGCGCGACAGCCTCGCCTGGGTCTCCAGCATCGGCCGCGCGGCCTCCAGCTCGGGATGCGGATAACGGCCGGCGGCGGCCATCCGCATCATCTCCAGCACCGCGTCGCCCAGCTCGGTGGACAGCGCCATCTTGCTGCCCTGCCAGGTCGGCACGGTGCCCTTCCTGCTCGTCGCGCGCCGGACGTACGCGGCCATCTCGCGCACCCGCACGAACTCCAGCAGCCGGCCGGCGAAGAAGAAATGGTCGCCCTTGCGCAGCCGCGCGATGAAGCCCTCCTCGATGGTGCCCAGCGTGCCGCCGGAGAGGTACTTCACCTGCATCGCCGCGTCGCTGACGATGGTGCCGATCGACATGCGATGCCGCCTGGCGACGCCGCGATCCGGCACGCGCCAGACGCCTTCCTCGTCCTGCCGGATGCGGTGGTAGTCCGGGTAGGCGGTCAGGCTCTCGCCGCCGCGTTCGCAGAACACCAGCGCCCAGTCGAACTCCTCGCGCGTGAGCAAGCGATAGGCCCAGGCGCCGCGCACTTCCTCGAACAGCTCGTCGGCGAGGAAGCCGCCGCCCAGCGCCACCGTCACCAGGTGCTGCACCAGGACGTCGAGCGGCCTGGCCGGCGACTCGCGCTTCTCGATCCGGCCTTCGTACGCCGCGACGCGCGCAGCCGCGGCCTCGATCAGCTCCATGGTGTGCGTGGGCACCAGCGTCAGCCGGCTGGTGCGGCCCGGCGCATGGCCGCTGCGGCCGGCGCGCTGCATGATGCGCGCCACGCCCTTGGCCGAGCCGATCTGCAGCACGCGCTCCACCGGCAGGAAGTCCACGCCCAGGTCCAGCGAGGAAGTGGCGACCACCGCGCGCAGCGTGCCCTCCTTCAGGCCCAGCTCCACCCATTCGCGCGTCGCGCGGTCCAGCGAGCCGTGGTGCAGGGCGATCTGCCCGGCCCACCCGGGCCGCGCCTCCAGCAGCAGCTGGTACCAGATCTCCGCCTGCGACCGCACGTTGGTGAACACCAGCGTGGAGCCCGGCGCGTTCGCGATCTCCTCCACCACCGGCTGCTGCATGCGCGCGCCCAGGTGCCCGGCCCATGAGTACTTGCCGGGATCGGGCGGGATCAGGGTGTCGATCACGAGCGACTTGTCGATGCGGCCGCGCACCAGCGCGGGCGCGGGCTCGGCCCGCTCGCCGCACAGCACGGCCATCGCTTCCTCGAGGTTGCCCAGCGTGGCGCTGAGTCCCCAGGTGACGAGGCCCGGGTTCCAGCGCCGCAGCCGCGCGAGCGCGAGCTGCGCCTGCACGCCGCGCTTGCTGCCGATCAGCTCGTGCCACTCGTCCGCGATCACGAACTCCACCGAACCCAGCTCCTCGCGGCTGTGCTCGCGCGTGAGCATCAGGCTGAGCGACTCGGGCGTGGTGACCAGCACCGTGGGGAATCGCCGGTCCTGCCGGGCGCGCTCAGCGGAGGGCGTGTCGCCGGTGCGCTGGCCTATCGTCCAGTTCGGCGCCAGGTCCTGCAGCGGCTGGGTGAGCGCGCGCGTGGTGTCGGCGGCCAGCGCGCGCATCGGCGTGAGCCAGATCGCGCGCAGCGGCTCGGCGCCGCGCCCCGGCGGATGGCGGCGCAGCAGCTCGTCCAGCACGCCCAGCCACACGGCGTAGGTCTTGCCCGCGCCGGTGGTCGCGTGCAGCAGGCCGCCGCGGCCTTCGGCGATGGCCCGCCACACCTCGCGCTGGAAGCCGAACGGCTCCCAGCCGCGCGCGGCCATCCACGTCCCGACCGGTCCCTCCCCCGCCGTCATCCCGGCGCCCGGCGGGCCGTGCGGCCGCGGCGGCGATCGGCCTTGGGCAGGGCCGCGGCCGAGCCCAGCAATTCGTCGGCGCGGGCCTGCAGCCGCTCCAGCGCCTGCTGGAGGGCCGCGGCTTCCTGCTCGTCCAGCACGGCCAGCAGCTCGCGGTTGACGCTCGCCACCTGCGGGAAAAGCTCATCGTGCAGCGCCTGTCCCGCCGCGGTGAGCGACAGCCGCACCTGGCGGCGGTCCGCGGGCCCGGCTTCGCGCCTCAGCAGCCCCTTGGCCGCCAGCGAAGTGATGGCCCGCGACGTGCGGGCGCGGTCGAGTTGCGCCAGTTGCGCCAGCTGCGAGGACAGCACGCCGGGCTGCTCGGCGAGCAGCGACAGCACGCGCCACTCGCGCCGCGTGATGCCGTACCGGCCTTCGCACAGGCGGATCACGGGATGGCCGCCGGTCGCGAGCAACCGGCTCAGCCGGTAGAGCAACAGGTCGGCCAGCAGCACGGGCGCCTGCAGTCGCGCCGTCTGTCTAGGGTTAACGCGAGCCATGGTTGATTTGATCAATCGATTGTCTCCCGACCAGAATCGTCCGTTTAGGTCGTTGGAGACGCCACCCGTGAAAAGAAGATCGATCGCGCTCGGACTGGGCGCGCTGCCCTTCGCGAGGATGGCCGCGGCGCAGCCCGCGGACGGCCCGCTGCGGATCGTCGTCCCGTACGCGCCGGGCGGCGCCACCGACAAGGTGGCGCGCCTGGTCGGCGACAAGCTGCAGGCGGGGATGGGCGTGCCGGTGGTGGTGGAGAACCGCACCGGCGCGGGCGGCCGCCTGGCCGCGCAGCAGCTCAAGGGCGCACCGGCGAACCAGAACTCGATCCTGATCGCGAACCCGGCGGTGATGTTCGTCGCGCCCATGGTCTTCAAGGACGCCGGCTACGACCCCGAGAAGGACTTCGTGCCGCTGTCCGTGGTGAACGAATACGAGTTCGGGCTGGCCGTGGCCTCGGCGGTCCCCGTGCGCGAGCTCAGCCACCTGGTCGCCTGGCTGCGCGCCAACCCCGAGAAGGCGAACTTCGGCGTGCCCGCCACCGGCAGCCTGCCGCACTTCTTCGCCCTGATGATGGGCGAGAAGGCGGGCGTGCAGGCCCAGGTGGTGGGCTACCGCGGCTCGGCCCCGCTCGTCAGCGACCTCATCGGCGGACAGGTGCCCGTGGCCTTCGACACGCTGGAGACGCAGCTGCCGCACCACGAGGCGGGCAAGTTGCGCGTGCTCGCCAGCTCGGGCGCCAGGCGTTCGCCCTGGTCGCCCGGCGTCCCCACCTTCAGGGAGTCCGGTCTGGACCTCGTGGCGACCGGCTGGAATGCGTTCTTCGCGCCGGCGACCATGCCCGCGGACCGCGTCGAGCGGATCTCGCAGGCCATCCAGTCGGCGATGCGCGACCCCGAGACGCAGCGCAGGTTCGCCGAGGGCAAGCTGACGCCCGTCGTGAGCTCGCGCGCGCAGAGCGAATCGCTGCTCAAGGCGTACCGCGCGCAGTGGGCGCCGGTCGTGCGCAAGTCCGGCTACCAGCCATGAACCCCCTTCCAGGAGCCCCATCCATGAATCGATCCATTGCCGCCGCGCTGGCCTTGCTGGCCGGCACCGCCTTCGCCCAGCAGGCCCCATCGACCGGCCCGGGGCCGACCTGGCCGACCAAGGCAGTGCGGATCCTGGTCGGCTCGCCCCCCGGCGGCCCGTCGGACATCACGGCGCGCGTGTTCGCCGACCAGCTGTCCCGGCGCACCGGCCAGCCGGCGGTGGTGGAGAACCGCCCCGGCGCGGGCAACAACCTCGCGGCCGGCGTCGCCGCCAAGGCCGAGGCCGACGGGCACACGCTGGTGCTCAGCCCGGACACAGTGCTCACGGTGAACCCTCTGGTCTATCGCACCCAGAACTTCGATGCGCGCAACGACCTGGTGTCGGCCTCGGTGCTCACGAGCTTCACGCAAATGCTGGTGTGCAATCCCAAGGTGGGCGTGAAGACGATGGACGAACTCGTCGCCAAGGCCAAGGCGGACCGCATGACGTACGCGAGCGGAGGCCCCGGCGTGCCGGGCCACCTCGCCGCCGAGATGTTCCTGCAGGCCGCGGGCGCGAAGATGCAGCACGTGCCCTACCGCGGTCCGGCGCCGGCCACGCAGGCCGTGCTGGCCGGCGAGGTGGATTGCGGCTTCCTGGCGACACCGACCGTGATCCCGCACGTGAAGGCCGACAAGCTGCGCGCGCTGGCCGTGTCGTCCGCGACGCCGTCGCCGCTGGCGCCCGACGTGCCCACGCTCGCCAAGGCACTCAACCAGCCGGAGCTCGATGCCACCTTCCGCCTGGTGCTGCAGGCGCCGCGAGGCACGCCGCCCGCCGTCCTGGCGCAGATCGAGCGCCACGCCGCCGAGATCATGAAGGACCCGCAGGTGCGCTCGAAGCTGCAGGCCTCGGACCTGGTCGCGCAGGGCACGTCGTCGGCCCAGGCGCAGCAGCAGATGAAGACCGAGATCGCGCGCTGGGAGCCGCTCGTGAAGCGGCTGGACCTGAAGGCCGAATGACGCGAAGAGGAGCAGCCCCATGAAACGACTCGTCCTCGCCGCGGCGCTCACGCTGGCGGCCGTCTCCGGCGCCTTCGCGCAAGGCGACTGGCCCTCGCGGCCGGTCAAGCTGATCGTCAACTTCCCGCCGGGCGGACCGCTCGACGTGCTGGCGCGTTCGGTCGGCGAAGTGCTGCAGGGCCAGTTCAAGCAGCCTTTCGTCGTCGAGAACCGCGCGGGTGCGGGCGGCAACATCGGCGCCGACGCGGTGGCCAAGGCCCAGCCCGACGGCCACACCGTGCTGATGGGCATCGACTCGACGTTCACGGTGAACCCGCACATCTACAAGGGCATGGCGTTCAAGCCTGCCGACCTGCGGCCGCTGGTGGTGATGAGCTCGTCGGGACTGCTGGTGGGCACGAATCCGTCGAACGGCTTCAAGTCGCTGGCCGACCTGGTCGCCGCCGGCAAGGGCAAGGGCGTGAGCTTCAGCAGCGCCGGCAGCGGCTCGCCCGGCCACCTGGCGGCCGAGATGTTCACCGACGCCACCGGCATGAAGATCACGCACGTGCCATACAAGGGCAACGCGCCGGCGGTGACGGCGGTGCTCTCCGGCGAGGTCACGGGCGGCGTGCTGGCCACGCCGGGCATGCTGCCGCACGTGAAGGCGGGCAAGATCGCGCCGCTGGCCGTGACCAGCCGCCAGCGCTCGCCGCTCGCACCCGACGTGCCGACGGTCGCCGAAGCCGGCCTGCCGCAGCTGGAACAGGAAGTGCTCTACCTCGTGATGGTGCCGGCGGGCACGCCCGAGCCGGTCGCGCAGACCTTGCAAAAGGCGGTGGCCGACGCGCTCGCCCGGCCCGACATGCGTGGCAAGCTCCAGAGCCTGGACATGCACCTTGAAGGCCAGCAAGGCGCGGCCGCGGCCAAGCGGCTGGCCGACCTGTCCGACCGCTACGGCAAGGTCATCCGCGCCACGGGAATGAAAGTCGAATGAACGCACGCCCCAACATCATCTTCATCGTCGCCGACGACCTCGGCTACGCCGACCTGGGCTGCTACGGCGGCCGCGAAGCCGCGTTCGGCGCGGTGTCGCCGGTGCTCGATTCGCTCGCCGCGGCGGGCATGAAGTTCACCCAGGGCTACGCCAACTCGCCGGTGTGCTCGCCCACGCGCTTCGCGCTGATGACGGCGCGCTACCAGTACCGGCTGCGCGGCGCGGCGGAGGAGCCGATCAACAGCCGCAGCAAGGGCAGCAAGACGCTGGGGCTGCCGCCGGAGCACCCCACCCTGCCCTCGCTGCTGAAGGACGCGGGCTACCGCACGGCGCTGATCGGCAAGTGGCACCTGGGCTATCCGCCGGTGTTCGGACCGCTGAAGTCGGGCTACGAGGAGTTCTTCGGCCCGATGTCCGGCGGCGTCGACTACTTCAGCCACGCCAGCAACAACGGCACGCACGACCTGTACGTCGGCGAGGAGGAGAAGCAGGAAGAGGGCTACCTCACCGACCTGATCTCGCGCCGCGCGGTGGACTACATCGACCGCATGGCCGCGGGCGACGCGCCCTTCTTCCTGAGCCTGCACTACACCGCGCCGCACTGGCCCTGGGAGACGCGCGACGACGCGCACCTGGCCGGCGAGGTCAAGGACAACCTCTTCCACCTGCACGGCGGCAACGTCGAGACCTATCGCCGGATGATCCATCACATGGACGAAGGCATCGGCTGGGTGATGCAGGCGTTGCGGCGCCACGGCCTGGCCGACGACACGCTGGTGGTCTTCACCAGCGACAACGGCGGCGAGCGCTTCTCCGACAACTGGCCGCTGGTGGGCGGCAAGATGGACCTCACCGAAGGCGGCATCCGCGTGCCCTGGATCGCCCATTGGCCGGCGGCGATCGCGCCGGGCGGCGTGAGCGCGCAGCACTGCATGACGATGGATTGGTCGGCCACCTTCCTCGATGCGGCGGGCGTGGGCGCGCATCCCGACTACCCGCTGGACGGCGTGTCGCTGCTGCCGGTGCTGCGCGATCGGAAGGCGGCGTTCGCGCGCCCGCTGCACTGGCGCATGAACCACCGCGGCCAGCGCGCGTTGCGCGACGGCAAGTGGAAGTACCTGCGCGTGGACGGGAACGACTACCTGTTCGACATCCAGGCCGACGAGCGCGAGCGCGCCAACCTGGGCGGCCGCGAGCCGCAGCGGCTGGAGAAGATGCGCGCGGCGTGGGAGGCCTGGAATGCCGGCATGCCGGCCATCCCGGAGGACGCGACGGTGAGCCTGGGCTACGGCATCAAGGACATGCCGCAGCGATGAAATTTTTCGTCATTCCCGCGCAGGCGGGAATCCAGTGCTTCCATGACGGTCGCCGAAAGCGGACGCTCTGGATCCCCGCCTTCACGGGGATGACGAGCAAAAGGTGCCTTAAGCTCGCGTGATGCCGCAGAGCTTGATCCGCTGGTTCCCCTTCCTCCGCTGGCCGCGCCCCACTTCCACGCTGCTTCGCGGCGAGACCATCGCGGCCCTCACCGTGACCGTGGTGATGATCCCGCAGTCGGTGGCCTACGCCGGCCTGGCCGGCATGCCGCTCGTCACCGGCCTCTACGCCACCTTCCTGCCGGCGCTGGCCGCCGTGCTGTTCAGCAGCTCCACGCGGCTCTCGGTCGGCCCCTCGGCGCTCAGCTGCGTGCTGGTCGGCGCCTCGCTCATCGGCCTGGCCGAACCCGGGACCGCCCAGTGGGTGATGCTCGCGGTCTGGCTGGCGCTGCTGTCCGGCGCGATGCAGCTGGCCGTCGGCGCCAGCGGGTCGGCCTGGATGCTGAACCTCGTCAGCTCCCCCGTGCTCACCGGCTTCAGCCAGGCGGCGGCGGTGCTGATCATCGCGTCGCAGCTGCCCTCGCTGTTCGGGCTCAAGGGTCCGCTGTCATCGCTGCTGCATGGCGGTGTCGCGATGGACTTCGAAGGCCTGGCCTACGGCGTCGTGAGCCTGGCGCTGTTCGAAGTCGGCAAGCGCGTCGTGCCCAGGCTGCCGACCGTGCTGATCGTGCTCGCCGCCGCGGCAGCCATCAGCTGGTTCACCGGCTACGCCACGCGCGGCCGGGTGGTCGGCGCGCTGCCCGAAGGCCTGCCCGACTTCTACTGGCCCGGCCTGCCGGACTGGGGCACGTTCAGCGCGCTGCTCGCGCCGGCGGTGGTGATCGCGCTGGTCAGCTCGCTGGAGATGGCGGCCAGCGCCAAGATCGAGAGCCAGCGCGACGGCAAGCGCTGGGACGCCAACCAGGACCTGATCGGCCAGGGCGTGGGCAAGCTGGTGTCGGGCTTCTCGGGCGCCTTCCCCACCAGCACCTCGTTCTCGCGTTCGGCCATCACGCTGGCCTCGGGCGCACGCACCGGCTGGGCGACCGTCGCCGTCACCGTGTTCGTGCTGCTGGTGCTGCTGGTGGCCACGCCCGCGCTGCACCACGTGCCCGCGGGCGTGCTGGCCGCGGTGGTGGTCAGCGCCGTGGCGGGGCTGCTCAAGCCGCGCGTGTTCGTCTCGCTGTGGCACGTGGACCGCGTGGAGGGCGTCACCGCCGGCATCACCTTCGCGGCCACCTTGCTGTCGACCCCGCGCATCTACTGGGGCGTGCTGACCGGCGTGGTGGTCGGCCTCGCGCACTTCCTGTACCTGCGGCTGCACCCGCGCATCATCGAGGTGGGCCTGCATCCCGACGGCAGCCTGCGCGACCGCCACCTGTGGCACCTGTCGCCGATCGCGCCGCAGACCTACGCGCTGCGCATGGACGCCGAACTCGACTTCGCCTCCGCTTCCGCGCTCGAGCGCGTGATGGTCGAGTTCCTGGCGGCCCACCCCGACGTGCGGCACGTGTGCCTGTTCGCCCAGCCTATCAACCGCATCGACGCCACCGGCGTGGAAGTGTTCGGCCGCCTGCGGCGCCTGCTGCAGGGCCGCGGCATCACGCTGCACGTCAGCGGCATGAAGCTGCCGGTGGAGACTGTGCTGCGCAAGGCGGGCGAGCTGCCCGAGGGGCCGCTGCTGCGCCTGTACCGCACCGACGTGGAGGCGCTGCTGGCCTTCGGGCGTCTCAGCCCCTGAAGGCGAAGTGCTTGCTGCCCAGGTAGTTGAAGACCAGGGCGACGCCGGAAGCGATGGCGAACGGCAGCAGCGGATGCGCCGCCATCGTCGCGGACGCCAGCACCAGCGAGGCGTAGATGCCGAAGTTGACGCCCGTGCCCACCACGCTCACCGCCACGTAGCGCAGCAGGCTGCGCAGCAGGCCGCCCGATTCGCGGCCGCGGAAGGTGATGCTGCGATTGAGCCACCAGGTCGCCAGCACCGCCGCGGGGAACGACAGCGCGCGTGCCGCGATCGGTCCCCAGCCCAGCGACACCAGCAGCTGCAGCAGGCCGCCGTCCACCGCGAAGCCGACGGCGCCCACCAGGGCGAAACGCATCAGCGGCGGCAACTGCGTGATCCGGGCGGCAGCGATCACATCAGCCCCCGGAAGTCGGACAGTCGCGCGGCCAGGCCGATCGCAACGATGAGCGCCACCAGCGCGGCCGATGCCAGCAGCTCGCGGTCGCGCTTGCGCAGCCACTGGCCGAGGCGCGGCGTCACCGCCAGCGTGGCGAGCAGCACCGCGAGCAGGGACCAGTAGTGGTAGCGCATGTCGGTCGCCACGCCGATCAGCAGGTAGGCCCCGGAATAGCCGAGCGCGGACACGGCGAGCACGCGCGCCAGCGCCACGTGGGCCACCGGCGGCTCGCGCCGCAGCAGCACCAGCAGGCAGGCGGCCCACGCGAGCCAGGTGACCGGCCACACCGCGGGGTTCTTGCGCAACAGGTCCATGCGCACGTCGCGTTCGGTGACGACTTCAAGCGGCGCCACGCGCGGATCCCCGGTGCCGTACTCGGGCGTCAGGCGGATGTGCTTGAGCGGCACCGCGAACAGCAGCGCGGAGTTGAAGTGCTTCAGGCGGTGCTGCGCGTACGCGACCGGGTGCTCCGCGATGCTGCGCGCCCACTGCGCGGCCAGGCCGTCGGGCAGCGTGGGCATGTCGACGCCGGCGGGCCTGTGCACCTTGGCCGCGCATCGGCCCCAGGGGCTCATGCTGTCCCACCAGTAGGGCGAGTAGCACGCGTGCAGGTCTTCCTTCGCCAGCGTGGCGCGCGGCTCCAGCACGGCGGGATCGCCGGTGTGCACCGCGATGCCCATCAGGTCGAACATGAACAGCGACTGCACCGCGTGCTGCGGGATCGGGTTGAACAGCAGGCGGTTGGCCACCGCGCCGACCGGCAGCGCGACGATGGCGACCAGCACCGCGGCCACCAGCAGCCGAACGCTGCGCAGCCAGCGGTTGGGCGCGAACGCCAGCAGCAGCAGCGGGCCCAGGCCGAAGATGGCGTTGGTGCGCACCATCGCGCCGTAGAACACCACCGCCGCGATCGCGAGGCCCCAGCCGACCGGCACGCGGCGCAGCTGCACGCGGAACCAGAACAGCCCGCCCACCGCGGCCAGCCACGACACCGCCATGCCCACGTCCTTCACCACCTGGGCGTTGACGTAGAGGAACGGCGGGAAGGCGCCCGCGAGCGTCACGGCCAGCGCGGTCTTCGGATGGCCCGCGCGGCGCAGTCCGTCGGCGATGAGGCCGAAGCCGGTCCAGTACAGCGCCAGGTGCAGCAGCAGGAAAGGCGCCGGACCTTCGCCGACGAAGCGCAGGTACGACCAGGTCCACGCCATGATGGGCGGATGCCAGTCGCCGTAGCGGCCGCTCACCGCGTCGCGGTACTGGCCGATGGAATCGTTGTTCATGACGCCGGGGAAGTGCAGCGCCGCGTTCACCGCGAACAGCACGAACACCAGCGAGGCCAGGACCCAGCCCGCCAGCGGGCCGGCCTGCGTGCCCGCCACCCGGCGCGGGCCGCCGAAGAGGAAGTCCGAATCGGTCTGCACGGCGTCCTTCATCAGGAGACGGCGAGCGACGGCTCGGGCATGGCCGCCGCCTCGGTTTCCTCAGGCCGGGCGACGGCGTTGGGACGGTGGACCGGCGCCGTGCGCTCCACCGACGCCGGCCAGCGCGGCGCGGCGATGTCCAGGTAGGCGAGCCGCTTGAGCTCGCGCCGCGAATGCGTCACGGTGTCCAGGACCAGGCCGCACACCATCGACAGCGTGGCCACCAGCATGATGCCCACCGACAGCACGGCGGTCGGCATGCGCGGCACCAGGCCGGTCCGCAGGAACTCCATCACGATCGGTGCGGCCAGGCCGACCGACAGCAGGGCCAGCGCGAAGGCCGCGCAGCTGAAGAACATCAGCGGCCGCTCCTCCTTCACCAGCAGGCCGATCATGCGCAGGATGCGCAGGCCGTCGCGGATGGTGTTGAGCTTGGAGGACGAGCCTTCCGGCCGGTCCTTGTAGCGCGTGGGCAGCTCGGCCGTCTTCATGCGCAGCTCCAGCGCGTGCACGGTGAGCTCGGTCTCGATCTCGAAGCCGCTCGACGTGGCGGGGAACGACTTGACGAAGCGGCGCGAGAACACGCGGTAGCCCGACAGCATGTCGCCGAACCGGTTGCCGAAGATGCGCTGCACCAGGCCCGTGAGCAGGCGGTTGCCGAAGCGGTGGCCGAAGCGGTAGGCCTCCTTGATCTGCGTGACGCGCGCGCCGTTCACCATGTCCAGCTGCTGGTCGAGCAGCGCGCGCACCAGCGCGGGCGCGACCGAGGCGTCGTAGGTGTCGTCGCCGTCCACCAGCACGTACACGTCGGCGTCGACGTCGCTGAACATGCGGCGCATCACGTTGCCCTTGCCCTTGAAGGGCTCGTGGCCGACGATGGCGCCCGCGCGCGCGGCCACCTCGGCCGTGCGGTCCGTGGAGGCGTTGTCGTACACGTAGACGCGCGCCCGGGGCAGGGCCCGGCGGAAATCCTCCACCACGCGGCCGATCGCGACTTCCTCGTTGTAGCAAGGGATGATCACCGCGATGTCCACGGCATTCAGGTCATTCAGCATCAAAAGCTCCAGAGCGACAGCGGAAGCTGCCTGGGCAGTTCCTCGTCGAAGTGGCGCATGCTAGGTCGGCCCTGGCGGTCGAAAACGCCGCTTGGCTCCATCGGGCCATGGCTCGGCCATTGGACGCGGCGGCCTCCTACGCGGAGACGATCCAGCCTTCCAGCGGGTCGAGCTCATCCGGCAGGCCCCAGCGCGGCGGTCCGATGCGTTGCGCCCATGCAGCCTGCAGCAGGCAGAGCACGGCGTCGAGCGAATCGCCCGTGGCGTCTTCCGTCAACGCGTCGCGCTGCGCGTGCGTGAGCTTCAGGCGAACGCCCAGACGCGTGTTGCCGGCTTCCAGCCCGTTGATGAGGTCCTTGCGCGCGATCAGGCGGTCGGGCGTCTGCTTCGAACGCTCGTCGCTCTTGTAGCTGCGGCGGCCGATGAGCTCGCGCGCCAGCAGGCCGGGGTAGGCCTCCAGGGCGACGCGTTGCGGATCGCCATCGTGCAGTCCCGGCAGGTGCACGCCGGCCTCCAGCAGCAGCGGCACGGCCGCGTGCAGCATGAAAGCCACCGGCGGGTTGACCCACTTCATCGATGGGCTGGAGCCGGCCAGGCGGTCGAAGCGCCGGTTGGCGAACTTGCCGCCCACCGGCCGCGCGTCGCAGAACGCCGCGAAGGTGGTGCGGATCTCGGCGCGCGTGAGGCCTCCGTAGTGCCGGATGCATTCGCGCCAGGTCAGCGGCCATCCCAGGTGCTCGACCAGTTCGCGCGGCAGGCCGAAGGGGAAATCGAAGCCGCCGACCCAGGAGCCTGACCGGGAGAGCCAGGCGGCGAACGCGGGGAGGCTGTCGAGCTTGTCGAGCCGCTCGAGCACCACGCGGGCGCCGTCGTCGCGGCCATGGGCCAGCACGATCGGCTTGCGCCTCGTCGGGCTGCTGGAGAAATCGCAGCCGACCAGCGCGGCCGCGCTCACGCCGGAGGGGCGCCCAGCGCCGCGCGCAGCGGATCGGGCACGGGCGTGCTGCGCAGCGGCGTGCCGGGCCCGTTCTCGTAGCGGGCCCACACGCGCGCTTCGAGGCCGCGGGCCAGCAGCTTCTCCTGCGCGCCGAGCAGGAAGAACTCGTGCCGCAGCGCGAACGAGCTGCGGCCGACGCGGTCGAGCACCGAACGCACCTCGATCTCGTCGCCGAACATCGGCGAGGCGACGAAGCTGCACTGCGAATCCAGCAGGGGGATGCTCAGGTGCTCCGCGCGCATGCGCGTGCCGGGCCAGCCGCACTCGGCCAGCAGCGACCAGGTGGCCGCGTCCATCCAGCGGTAGTAGGTGGGATAGAAGATGATGCCGGCCGGGTCGCAGTCGCCCCAGCTCAGCGAGCGCTTCAGTCGGAACGTCGTCGCCACGGTTTCAGGCGCGGCCGCAGATGGCCGCGGTGGCCATCAGGTCCTCCAGCAGCGCGAGCGACACCTTGCCGGAGACGGCGTAGGGGTCGAGCTCGGGCTTCTCGGAATACTTCAGCAGGATCGAATGATTGAGCTTGCTGAGGTTGACCTGGCCCATGGTCCAGCCGCCGAAGCGGCGCTCCAGGATCTCTTCGTAGTGCAGCAGCGCCACGTCCTTGTGGCGCGGATCCTTCTGGATGTGGCCGAACAGGTCGGACACCTGCATGCGGCCCCCTTCGATGGCCTGCAGGAAGATGCCCCCGCCGTAGCAGAGGATGCCGGTGATGCCGCTGACCGGGTTGTGCTCGCGCGCCTGCGCGAGGATGGACTCGATGGCGTCGGCGGAGGTGTTGACCGCGCGACTGCAGTACAGGAGACGGACCAGCATCTCAGCCTCCGTTGCGCTTCGGGATCAGGGCGAGGAATTCTCGACGCAATGCGGCGTCCTTCAGGAACACGCCGCGCATGACCGAGTTGATCATCTTGCTGTCCATGTCCTTCACGCCGCGCCACGCCATGCAGTAGTGGCTGGCCTCCATGACGATGGCCAGGCCGTCGGGCTGGGTCTTGTCCATGATCAGGTCGGCCAGCTGCACCACGGCCTCTTCCTGGATCTGCGGACGGCCCATCACCCATTCGGCGAGGCGCGCGTACTTGGACAGGCCGATGACGTTGGTGTGCTCGTTGGGCAGGACGCCGATCCACACCTTGCCGATGACCGGGCAGAAGTGGTGGCTGCAGGCGGAGCGCACGGTGATCGGGCCGACGATCATCAGCTCGTTCAGGTGCTCGGCGTTCGGGAACTCGGTGATGCTGGGCGCGCGCGTGTAGCGGCCGCGGAACACCTCGTTCAGGTACATCTTGGCGACGCGGCGCGCGGTGTCGCCGGTGTTGTGGTCGCTGGCGGTGTCGATCACCAGGCTGTCCAGCACGCCCTGCATCTTGTGCTCGACTTCCTCGAGCAGCGCCTCGAGCTCGCCGGGTTCGATGAACTCGGAGATGTTGTCGTTGGAATGGAAGCGCTTGCGGGCCGCCAGCAGGCGCTCACGGATCTTCACCGAGACGGGCGTGCCTTCGTCGGCCGGCTGCAGCTGCTGGGTCGGGTCGGCTTTCATGAGCATCCGGGATGGTAACAAGGTTGCCGTCTCAGCGCCCCGCGCCCAGCAATACCTCCAGCTGTGCAAGGGTGTCGGCCTCGTGCAGGGGCTTGTCGTGCCGGATGCGCAGCATGCGCGGGAAGCGCACCGCGATGCCGCTCTTGTGCCGCGTGCTGCGGTTGATGCCCTCGAAGCCGAGCTCGAACACCAGCGAAGGGCGCACGCTGCGCACCGGCCCGAACTTCTCGAGGGTGGTGCGGCGGATGATGGCGTCGACCTGCCGGAACTCCTCGTCGGTCAGGCCCGAATAGGCCTTGGCGAAGGCCACCAGCTGCAGCGTGCCGGGCTGCGGCGGCTCCTTGCGCGCGATGGCCTCCAGCACCGCGTCGGCCTCGGCCTTGTCGACCGGCGGGCGGTTCCACACCGCGAAGGTGTAGTCGGTGTAGACCGAGGCGCGACGGCCGTGGCCGGCCTGCGCGTACACCAGCACGCAGTCCACCGTCATCGGGTCGATCTTCCATTTCCACCACAGGCCGTCGGCCTTGGTGCGGCCCGTGCCGTAGGCGGCGTCCAGGCGCTTGAGCATGAAGCCTTCGACGCCGAGCTCGCGCGATCGCGCGCGGCGCCGCGCGAACTCGAGCCAGGACGAGGCCGTCTCGATCGGGGACAGCTTGAGGCGCGTGCCGGACAGCAGCGCTTCGAGGCGCGCGCGACGGTCGCGCTGCGGCAGTTCGCGCAGGTCGATGCCGCCCTGCTCGATCAGGTCGTAGGCCATGAAGGTGACGGGCGCATCCGCCAGGATCTTCTTGGTCAGCGTCTTGCGCCCGATGCGCTGCTGCAGCAGCGAGAACGGCGCGGGACGGCCGGGGCCTTCCTCTTCGTCCTTCCACACCATGATCTCGCCGTCGAGCACCGTGCCATCGGGCAGCGGCTGCGCGAGCGCGACGATCTCGGGAAAGCGCTCGGTCACCAGCTCTTCCCCGCGCGACCAGATCCACACCTTGCCCCCGCGCTTCACGACCTGCCCGCGGATGCCGTCGTACTTCCATTCGACCTGCCAGTCCGTCACCGGACCCAGGCGCGAGGCGAACGCCTCGGCCGTGCCGTCGAGCTGGTGCGCCAGGAAGAAGGGATAGGGCTGGCCCTCGTCGGCGCGTTCCTGCGCGCCCTCTTCCACTTGCGCGATCAACGCCGCGAAGCGTTCGGCGGAAGGCATCACCTTGCCGTCGGTGTAGCCCATCATCCGCTGGGCCACGCGCTTGGCGTCGATGCCGGCGTGCGCGGCCAGCGCGCGCTGCACCAGCAGCTTGCTCACGCCGACGCGGAAGCCACCGCCCACGAGTTTCGTGAGCAGGAACCGCCCCATGTCGTCCAGCTCGCGCCACCACGTGCGCACGCGCGGCGCCACTTCCTCCGGCGGCAGGCCGCGCAGCGGCAGCAGGCGCTCCTCGATCCATACCGCGAGGCCCACGTCCGACGTCTCGGCGGCTCGCGGCAGCACGTGCGCGATGGTCTCGGCCAGGTCGCCCACCGCCTGGTAGCACTCGTCGAACAGCCAGGCCTCGATGCCGGCCTCCTCGCAGGCGAGCTGCGCGAGCAGCGCCATGTTCACCACCTGCCGCGGCTTGCCGCCGGCGAGGAAGTACACGGCCCAAGCCGCGTCGGCGGGCGTGGCGGCCGCGAAGTAGCGCTGCAGCGCCTCGACCTTGGCGTTGGTGGAGGTGGTGGCGTCGAGCTCGGTGAAGAGCCGGGTGAACTGCTTCACTGGCCCTCGCCTGCCGTTTCCTGCGGCGCCTGGTCCGCCTCCACCACGTCGTCGCCGTACTCGGTGTCGAAACCCTCGGCCTCGAGCCCCTGCTCCTGCAGGTAGCGCACCATCACCGGCACGCTGCCGTGCGTGACGATCACGCGCTGCGCGCCCGTCGCGCCGATGGCGCCCAGCAGGCCGGGCCAGTCGGCATGGTCGGAGAGCACGAAGCCGCGGTCGTAGCCGCCGCGGCGGCGCGCGCCGCGCAGCTGCATCCATCCGCTGGCGAAGGCGGTGCTGGTGTCGCCGAAGCGGCGCAGCCAGGTGCTGGCCACCGCGCTGGGCGGGCACAGCACGAGCGCGCGGCGCAGCTCGGCCTTGTCGCCGATCTCCGTGACCATGCGCGTGTCGGGCAACGGCACGCCGGCGGCGCGATAGGCGTCGTTGAGCGGACGCACCGCGCCGTGCACGACGATCGGCCCGATGGTCGGATCGACCCCGCTCAGGATGCGCTGCGCCTTGCCGAAGCTGTAGCAGGCCAGCACGCTCGCGCGCCCGGCGAGCACGTTGCGCGACCACCAGTCGTTGACCTGCGCGAACAGCTGCTCGTCCGGGCTCCAGCGGTAGATCGGCATTCCGAAGGTCGATTCGGTGATGAAGACGTCGCAGCGCACCGGCTCGAAAGGATCGCAGGTGCGGTCCGGCGCCACCTTGTAGTCGCCGCTCGCCACCCAGACCCGTCCGCCGTGCTCCAGCCGCACCTGGGCGGAGCCGAGCACGTGGCCGGCGGGATGCAGCGACAGTCGAACGCCGTTGTGTTCGATCGCCTCGCCGTAGCGCAGGGTCTGCAGGTCGATCTCGCCCAGCCGCGCCCGCAGCACGCCTTCGGCCGGCGCGGCGGCCAGGTAGTGGCCGTTGCCCATGCGCGCATGGTCGGCATGCGCGTGCGTGATCACGGCGCGTGCCACCGGCCGCCAGGGGTCGATGTAGAAGTCGCCCGGCGGGCAGTACAGGCCCTCGGGCCGCTGCACGACCAGGTCGCCCGGCTTCACCAGTAGGTCCTCTTGCCCTGGATGGCGAGCGCCACGCGCATCACGGCCTGCGCGATGCGCTCGAAAAAGCGCTCGCGCCACGGCCGCAGCGCGTACTGCGCCGGTTCCATCGCCGTTCCTTCGTGCGCCACCGCGTGCAGCAGCCGCGTGCGCAGCGCCTGCGCGAAGCCCTCGTCCTCGATCACCACGTTGGCCTCGCGCGCGAGCAGCAGGCTGAGCGGATCGATGTTGGACGAGCCCACGGTCGCCCAGCGGCCGTCGATCACGGCCACCTTGGCGTGCAGGAAGCTCGGCGAGTACTCGTGGATGGCCACGCCCGCGCGCAGCAGCGCGCCGTAGATCGGCCGCGCCGCGTAGTACTGCATGAAGTACTCGTAGCGCCCCTGGAGCAGCAGCACCACGCGCACGCCGCGCCGCGCCGCGTTGACCAGCGCCGCGCGCATCTTGCGGCCGGGCACGAAGTAGGCGTTGGCGATGATGACCTCGTCGCGCGCGCGGCCGATGGCGCGGCGGTAGGCACGCTCGATGTCGGAGCGGTGCCGGAAGTTGTCGCGCAGCGCCAGCGCCGCGCGGCTGCCTTGCCGAGTGTCCGGCGGCGCCTGGCGCGGCAGCGGAACGGGGCGAGAGCGCAGCGAGGTCAGGGCGCCGCTCAGCTCCGCATGCCGCAGCGATTCGAAGGTGCGCATGCGCTGCCACAGGCGCTGCATGGCGACGCGCACCTGCATCACCAGCGGGCCGGTGACCTGCACCGCGAAGTCCAGCCGCGGCGCCGACAACGGGCCGTGGTTGGGATCGTGCAGGTCGTCCAGGATGTTGATGCCGCCGCAGAAGGCCACGCGGTCGTCGACCAGGCACAGCTTGCGGTGCAGGCGCCGCCAGCTGGCGGGGCGCAGCACGCCCAGCTGGCCGATGGGCGCGAACACGCGCCAGTCCACGCCGGCGGCCAGCATCCGCAAGCGCCAGTCCGGCGGCAGGGGCTCGCTGCCGAAGCCGTCGACCGCGACCCGCACGTGCACGCCGCGCCGCGCGGCGCGCTCCAGTGCCCACGCCACTTCGGCGCTGGCGCCGGTGAAGTCGAAGATGTAGGTCTCCAGCCAGACCTCGCTGCGGGCCGCGTCGATCGCCTCGACCAGCGCCGGGAAGTAGGCCGCGCTGCCTTCCAGCAGCCGGAGGGCGTGTCCGGCACGCAGCGGCGGGATCCGGTGCGGCATCGCGGCGGCCCTCCCCTACATCCTGAAGGACGCGATCAACGGCAGGTGATCGGACATCTGGCCCCAGACCCGGCCGCGCGGGATCTCCACGCCCACCGGCCGCAGGCCGCGCGAATAGACGTAGTCCAGCTGCGTAAGCGGCAGGCGCGAGGGATAGGTGCGCGCCTTCTCCTCGACGAAGTCGCGCAGACCGAACTGCGCCATCACCGGACGCAGCTTGCCGCCCCAGTCGTTGAGGTCGCCGGCGACCACCAGCGGCGCGCGGCGCGGGATCTCGCGTTCGAGGAAGCGCCCGAGCTGCTCCACCTGGCGCACCCGGCTCGCGGCGATCAGGCCCAGGTGCAGCACGACCACGTGCACCTCGTGACGGGCGACGCGCACCGTGACGTGCAGGAGGCCGCGCTGCTCGAAGCGGTGGTCGGACATGTCCTCGTGCCCGTGCGACACCACCGGCCAGCGCGACAGCAGCGCATTGCCGTGCTCGCCGTGGCGCGTGGTCGCGTTGGTCTGGTAGACGGCGGCATAGCCCTCCGGGCACAGGAACTCGGCCTGCGGCAGCTCCGGCCAGCGGGTGAAGTAGCGCTCCTCGCGGCGGTGGAGCTTGCGCACTTCCTGCAGGCACACGATGTCGGCATCCAGCTGCTCGACCGCATGGCCGAGGTTGTGGATCTCCAGCCGCCGCGTCGGCCCGAATCCCTGAACGCCCTTGTGAATGTTGTACGTGGCGACGCGCAGCAACGTCATTGATTGAATTGTGGCAGCAGCAGGATCGCCTCGGCGTTGCTGGGCGAGAAACAGCGGTCGGCCGCTTCCTTCCAGGGCAGCCACATGAATCCAGTGTGCTCGCGCGGGTTGAGCCGCACTTCGGTGCCGGCGGGCACGCGCAGGCCGAACACGTGCTCGGTGTTGTGCGTCACGCCCCCGGCGTACCGATGCCGCCAGCGCGGATAGATCTCGTAGACGTTCTCCAGGCCCCAGTCGAGGAGCACGCCGGCGCGGGCGTCGATGCCCGTTTCCTCGAAGACTTCGCGGATCGCGGTCTCCTCGAACGGTTCGTCCTCGCGGTCCTTGGAACCCGTCACCGACTGCCAGAAGTCGGGCGCGTCGGCCCTGTTGATGAGCAGGACGCCGAGGTCCGGCGTGTGGATCACGACCAGGACGGATTGGGGGATCTTGAACGGGCGTGGTTCAGATTCCACTGATGACAGCGTCCATCGCGGAGCGGACGTCACCGGCACGATGGCCGATCGAGGCCACCGGGTTCCTGAGCAATCGGGCGGGAACGGCGGCGGCGAGATGGGCCATCAGCGACAAAGATTCGCCCTCGATGTCGACGAGGGGACAAAGGCTGATCGGCAGATGGCCTTCGTTCGTACCTACGCGCGACAGCGGCATCACAAGCCGCGTCGGCAACTGGTCGATCAACCCGCTCTGCACATCGACCACGAAAGGCACCGTGTCACGACTGCCCGGGTGCGGATTGACGAACACGTCGTACTGGGCCACGTCAGCCCTTCTGCCAGGGAACGAGTCCGTCGGACCAGATGCCGTTCTTCTCGAAGTCCTCGTTCTGCGCGCGGATCCAATCGCGGTACGTGTCATTGAACTCCTTGCGCCGCTGGGCCAGAGTCTTTCGCTCGGCAGCCGCCTTGAGCGTCTGGAACTCGTCGTAGGCCAGCAGCACGGTATCGGGCCGGCCATCCTTTTCCACGATCACGGGTTCGATCTTGGCCTGGCTGCAGAGGTAGCCGAACCGATTTTTGGCTTCCGTGGCGGTGACTTGCATATCGATACTCCTGTTGGCCATTTTAGCCATTCCTCCCGGGACCGCAAGGCACGTCAATGGTCGGTAAATCCGCGAGTACTCGCAATGCATCAGCGCGGCATTGCTGCACGGTCCCGTAAATACCGGTCCGCGCCAGTGACAACTCGTCTTCTAAGACATCCAACCGGCAGCAGATGTCTTCGTCCAAGCCCGCCTCTCGGGCGATCTGAGTCGCACGTCGCAGGGCGACTTGCAGGCCATCCTCCGACTCTGGCAAGGACTCGCGCAGGAGACCCACCAACCAACTGCCGGCCAGTTGCCTATCCCTCTCGCCACCCACCGCAGAAAGCGCGTCGATCATGGCGTGAGGTCCCCTGCTCCAGGAAACCTCGATGACTTCCATCGGCGGGAAACCATCGCTGCGACAACGGAATCGGCCCACCCAGACGCATGCTCCGGGAGAAGCAGTCCAACCTGGAGACCGAGGCGGTAGTACTCCGCGATGGTGCCGAGCGTGTGATGTGCCATTGCGGGAGGTTAGAAGCATCTTGACGATGCCTGCAATGGACTGAGGGACTGCGCGTGCACTCGAGGACGAGCTCCGCGCAAAGAAAAGGCGGCCCAAGCCGCCTTCCTGGATTCCCGCCTTCGCGGGAATGACGCAGCGTTATTGCGCCGGCGTCGGATTGCGCAGCCGGATGTGCAGCTCGCGCAGCTGCTTCTCGTCCACCGGGCCCGGGGCCTGCGTCAGCAGGTCCTGGGCGCGCTGGGTCTTGGGGAAGGCGATGACGTCGCGCAGGCTCTCGGCGCCGGTCATCAGCATGACGAAGCGGTCCAGGCCGATGGCGATGCCGCCGTGCGGCGGGGCGCCGTACTGCAGCGCGTCCAAGAGGAAGCCGAACTTGGCCTTGGCTTCCTCCGGTCCGATCTTCAGCGCGCGGAACACCTTGCTCTGCACGTCCTCGCGGTGGATACGGACCGAGCCGCCGCCCAGCTCGATGCCGTTGAGCACCGCGTCGTAGGCCTTGGCCAGGCAGCGGCCGGGGTCGGTCACCAACCAGTCCTCGTGGCCGTCCTTGGGCGAGGTGAACGGGTGGTGCACGGCGTTCCAGCGCTGGGCGTCGTCGTCGTACTCGAACATCGGGAAGTCCACCACCCACAGCGGACGCCATTCGCCTTCGATCAGGCCGTTCTTGCGGCCCAGTTCGCTGTGGCCGATCTTCACGCGCAGCGCGCCGATGGCGTCGTTGACGACCTTGGCCTTGTCCGCGCCGAAGAAGACCAGGTCGCCGTCCTTCGCGCCGGTGCGCTCCAGGATCGACTTGATCGCGTTGTCATGGATGTTCTTCACGATCGGCGACTGCAGGCCGTCGCGGCCCTTGGCCAGCTCGTTGACCTTGATGTAGGCCAGGCCCTTGGCGCCGTAGATCTTGACGAACTCGGTGTACGCATCGATCTCGCTGCGCGGCATCTCGCCGCCGCCCGGCACGCGCAGGCCCACCACGCGGCCGTCTTCCTGGTTGGCCGGACCGGAGAACACCTTGAAGTCGACGTCCTTCATGACGTCGGTGAGTTCGGTGAACTCCAGCTTGACGCGCAGGTCGGGCTTGTCGGAGCCGTACAGGCGCATCGCGTCCTCGTGCTTCATCACGGGGAACGCTCCGATGTCGATGCCCAGCACGTTCTGGAAGGTGCTGCGGATCATCCCTTCGAACATGGTGCGGATCTCCTCCTCCTTCATGAAGGAGGTCTCCACGTCGATCTGGGTGAACTCGGGCTGGCGGTCGGCGCGCAGGTCCTCGTCGCGGAAGCACTTGGTGATCTGGTAGTAGCGGTCGAAGCCGGCCACCATCAGCAGCTGCTTGAACAGCTGGGGCGACTGCGGCAGCGCGAAGAACATGCCGTCGTGCACGCGGCTGGGCACCAGGTAGTCGCGCGCGCCCTCGGGCGTGCTCTTGGTGAGCATCGGCGTCTCGATGTCGATGAAGCCGTTGGCGTCGAGGAACTTGCGCACCTCCATCGTCACCTTGTAGCGCAGCATCAGGTTCTTCTGCATGTACGGGCGGCGCAGGTCCAGCACGCGGTGCAGCAGGCGGGTGGTCTCCGACAGGTTCTCGTCGTCCAGCTGGAACGGCGGCGTGACGGAGGGGTTGAGGACCTTGAGCTCGTGGCACAGCACCTCGATCTTGCCGCTGCGCAGCTGGTCGTTGGTGGTGCCACCCGGGCGGCCGCGCACCAGGCCCGTGACCTGGATGCAGAACTCGTTGCGCAGGCCCTCGGCGGTCTTGAACATGTCCGGCCGGTCGGGGTCGCAGACCACCTGCACGTAGCCCTCGCGGTCGCGCAGGTCCACGAAGATCACGCCGCCGTGGTCGCGCCTGCGATTGACCCAGCCGGTCAGCGTGACGGTCTGGCCGAGCAGCGTCTCGTCGACGAGGCCGCTGTAGGTGGTGCGCATTTGCTGCTGTAAGGACATGGAGAGAACCTTCCGGAAGGGGACGCGACGCGCTCGGTTGGCGCGTTCAGCGGGCGTTGACGGCGGGCGCGCTCGGCACCACGACACCCATGGAGATGACGTAGCGCAGCGCCTCGTCGACGCTCATCTTGAGTTCGATGCAGTCGCTGCGGCGAAGCATCACGAAATAGCCGCCCGTGGGGTTGGGCGTGGTGGGCACGTAGACGCTGACGAAGTCCTCGGGCAGGTGGGTGGCCACGTCGCCGCCCGGCGCGCCGGTGACGAAGGCGATGGTCCACACGCCCTGGCGGGGCCATTCGATCAGCACCGCGGTGCGGAAAGCGTTGCCCGAGGGCGAGAACAGCGTGTCCGAGACCTGCTTGACGCTGGAATAGATCGAGCGCACCACCGGGATGCGGTGCAGGATCGCGTCGCCCCAGCTCACCAGCTTGCGGCCGACGAAGTTGCTGGTGACGGCGCCCACCAGCAGCAGGATGCCCAGGGCGAGCAGCACGCCCAGGCCCGGGATGCGGTAGCCCAGCAGCCGGTCGGGCTGCCACGCCAGCGGCAGGATCAGGAGGGTCTGGTCGAGCGTGCCGACGATCCACTGCAGCACCCAGAGGGTGATGCCCAGCGGAGCGAGCACGAGGAGGCCGGCAAACAGCCAACGGCGGAGAGCGGCCATCACGTTGCGCAGCTCGCCTTCAGTGGCAGGCGCAGCCGCCGCACCCGCCGGCCGAAGCGGACGGCGTGTCGGACTTGGTGGAGGAGGAGCCGCCCTCGGTGGGCTTGGAATCGGAGGACGGCTTGGCGTCGCCCGAGCTCTCGGCCGGCTTGGAGGTGGACGACGAAGCGCCGCCGCTGTTGCCGCCGCGGAAGTCGGTGACGTACCAGCCGGAGCCCTTGAGCTGGAAGCCGGCGGCCGTGATCTGCTTGGAGAACGCCGGCGCGCCGCAGGCGGGGCAGTCGGTCAGGGGCGCATCCGACACTTTTTGCAGGACGTCCTTGGCATGGCCACAGGAGCCGCATTTGTAGGCGTAGATGGGCATGGCTGTAAGGAAGTGATGCGAGGTGGCAAAGCCCTCAATTATAGGCGGCGGGGCGGAGTTCAACCCCGCCGCGGCCGCCCTGCCCCCACGCGCGCCGGTCAGGCGTGCAGCGGCTTGCGCGGCTCGTGGCGGTTGCGCAGCACCTGCGGCGCCAGCGAACCCGCCACCATGCCGGCCAGCGCGGCGATCAGGCCGGCCAGCTGGCCCGGGAACTGCTCGCTGAGCGCGTGGTTGATCTGCGGGAAGAACAGCACCCAGACCGCGATGCCGGCGGCGATCGAGCAGATGGCGCCCTGGGTGGTGGCGCGCTTCCAGTACAGGCCCATGACCAGCGGAACGAAGGCGCCGACCAGGGTGACCTGGTAGGCCGAGGACACCAGGTCGTAGATCGAGGTGCCCTTCATCGCGATGGCGTAGGCCAGCACGATGCCGGTGAAGGCCACGATGGTGACGCGCATGGCCATCAGCTGCTGGCGGTCGCTCATGCCGGGACGCAGGTTCTTCAGGATGTTCTCGACGAAGCTGGTCGAAGGCGCCAGCAGCGTGGCCGACGAGGTGCTCTTGATCGCCGACAGCAGCGCGCCGAAGAACAGGATCTGCATGACGAGCGGCATCTTGGTGAGCACGAACGTCGGCAGCAGGCGCTGGTAGTCGTCCTTGGCCATCTCCATCGCGCTGTTGCCCATCACCACCACGGCGCTGGCCACGATGAACATCGGCACGAAGGCGAACAGGATGTAGCTGAAGCCGCCGATCATGGCGCCGTTGCGGGCGGTGTCGGCGTCCTTGGCGGACATCACGCGCTGGAACACGTCCTGCTGCGGGATGCTGCCCAGCATCATGGTCAGGCCCGCGCCGATGAAGAAGGCGATGTCGGTGAAGGTCGGCGGCGGGAAGAAGTTGAACAGGTTGTTCGACGTGGCCATCGAGATCACCTGGTCGGCGCCGCCGGCGAGCTGGGCCGAGAACACCGCGATGATGGCCAGGCCGACCACCAGGACGATCATCTGGATGAAGTCGGTCCAGGCCACGGCGAGGAAGCCGCCGATGACCACGTAGACCAGCACCGCGAGCGTGCCGACGATCATGCCGGTGGTCTCGGACATCGCGCCGCCGGTGAGCACGGAGAACACCAGGCCCAGGGCGGTGATCTGCGCCGCCACCCAGCCCAGGTAGCTCAGGATGATGGCGACCGAGCAGAACACTTCGACGCCCTTGCCGTAACGCTGGCGGTAGAAGTCGCCGATGGTCAGCAGGTTCTGCTTGTAAAGCTTGGCCGCGAAGAAGGCGCCCACCAGGATCAGGCAGGTGCCCGCGCCGAACGGGTCTTCCACGATGGCGTTGAGGCCGCCCTGCACGAACTTTGCGGGGATGCCCATCACGGTCTCGGCGCCGAACCAGGTGGCGAAGGTGGTGGTCACCACCATCACCAGCGGCAGGCTGCGGCCGGCGATCGCGAAGTCGGTCGTGTTCTTGATGCGAGTGCCCGCCCAGACCCCGATGGCCAGCGTGCCCACGAGGTACAGGACGACGAAAGTTATCAGCGTGTAGTTCACCAACGGACCTCCAGCCCGCGACAAAGGGCGGGCGGATTATGCCCCCCGTGGAAGGGCTAAAAAATCCGGATTCGCGCGATGACCTGCATCGCCAGCAGGCCCAGGGCGAACCCTACCCCGCCGTAAAGAAAAGCCTGAAGCAGGCGGTTGGTGCGGCGCTGTTCGTCGATCAGGTTCTGCAGCTCGCGCCGTTCGGGTTGCGCGCGGTGCCGCAGGAAGTCGTGCATCAGCCGGGGCAGTTCCGGCAGCAGCTTGGCCCAGCGCGGCGCCTGGTCGCGAAGCTCGTCCAGCAGGCGCTGCGGCCCCACCTGCTCCAGCATCCAGCGCTCGAGGAACGGCTTGGCGGTGGCCCAGAGGTCCAGGTCCGGATCGAGCTGGCGGCCCAGGCCCTCGATGTTCAGCAGCGTCTTCTGCAGCAGCACCAGCTGGGGCTGGATCTCCACGTTGAAGCGGCGCGAGGTCTGGAACAGGCGCATCAGCACCATGCCCAGCGAGATCTCCTTGAGCGGCCGGTCGAAGTAAGGCTCGCACACCGCGCGCACGGCGGATTCCAGCTCGTCGACCCGTGTCGTCGGCGGCACCCAGCCGGACTCGATGTGCAGTTCGGCCACGCGCTTGTAGTCGCGCCGGAAGAAGGCGTTGAAGTTCTGCGCCAGGTATTCCTTGTCGAACTCGGTGAGCGTTCCGATGATCCCGAAGTCCAGCGAGATGTAGCGCCCGAACGTGGCCGGGTCGAGGCTCACCTGGATGTTGCCGGGGTGCATGTCGGCATGGAAGAAGCCGTCGCGGAACACCTGGGTGAAGAAGATCGTGACGCCGTCGCGCGCCAGCTTGCGCAGGTCGACGCCGGCCTGCACCAGGCGGTCGTTCTGGCTGACGGGCACGCCGTACATGCGCTCCATCACGATCACCTCGGAGTGGCACCAGTCCCAGAACATCTCGGGGATCAGCACCAGGTCCAGGCCCGTCATGTTGCGGCGCAGCTGGGCGGCGTTGGCGGCCTCGCGCAGCAGGTCCAGCTCGTCGTGCAGGTACTTGTCGAACTCGGCGACCACCTCGCGCGGCTTGAGCCGCTTGGCGTCGGACGACAGGTTGCCGACCCAGCCGGCCATCATGCGCATCAGCGCCAGGTCGTTCTCGATCACCGGCAGCATGCCGGGGCGCAGCACCTTGACCGCGACCTCGCGCGTCAGGCCCTGGCGGTCGCGCAGCGTGGCGAAGTGCACCTGGGCGATCGACGCGCTGGCCACCGGCTCGCGCTCGAAGGTGGCGAAGATGGTGTCCACCGGCCGGCGGAAAGCGCGCTCGATGGTGGCCATGGCGATGGCCGGGTCGAACGGCGGCACGCGGTCCTGCAGGTACGCCAGTTCATCGGCGACGTCGGCGGGCAGCAGGTCGCGCCGGGTGGAGAGCACCTGGCCGAACTTGACGAAGATCGGGCCCAGCCGCTCCAGCGCCTCGCGCAGCCGCTGGCCGCGCGGCGCGTCCAGGCGCCGGCCGAAGCTCAGGATGCGGGCCAGCCGGTGCAGCCAGGGCCGCTGGAAGCTGTTGAGGACGAGCTCGTCGAGCCCGTAGCGCAGGATCACCCAGAGGATGAAGGCGCCGCGCAGGTAGCGCGTCATGCGGGTCCCGGGCCGGTGCCGCCGGGCGTCGCGGCCGGTGCGGCCGACGGCGAGGAACCGGCGGGCGTGGCGGCCGCGCCGGACGGGATGAAGCGCCGCAGCGCTTCGGCCATGCCGCGCGCCGCCTGGCCCAGGGCGTGGGCCGGCGCGTCGCCGATGACGCGAGCGAGGTCCTCCTCGAGGTCCCAGCGCACGTGGTCCACCAGCCAGTTGACCTCGGCGGCGAACTGCACGTCGCCCTCGATGCGCACCGGCGGCTTGGCGCCGCGCAGCGCCGCCTGGCCCAGCGCCCAGGGCGAGTCCTCGGTGACGGTGAGCGTGAGGTCCGGCGCGCCGGCGGGACCGGCGAGATCCAGCAGGCCGGCGGGCGTGGCGACCAGCCGCACGTGGAAGATGCGCCAGCGGCCCTCGACGACGCGGCCGGCCTGGCGGCGCAGGCGCTCCATCGCCTGGGGCTCCTGCATCAGCACGTGGTTCAGCAGCAGCACGAGCCGGCGCTGCGCCTCCTGGATCGCCCAGGGCGGCGGCGCCAGACGCTGGCCGACCGCGTCGATCAGGCCGTCGACGAAGGGAAAGGGGGACCGTGTTGCCATGGCCCCGGATTATTGATGATGGGCAGGGCCCAAACGCCGAGGGCTCCCGCGGGAGCCCTCGATTTCTTCAGCGGTGGAAGGGCGGCGTCACTGCAGCGCCTGCACCCCCGCCACCAGCCAGCCGCTGTTGCCGTCCTTCGGCTTGGTCATGTTCCAGACCTCGCGGAAGGGGCTGGGGCCGGCCGAGGGCTGCTCGCGGATCAGGCCGGAGAACTCCACGCTGGCCATGTAGGCGTCGCCCAGGTCCTCGATGCCCAGCAGCTGCGCCTCGAGCAGGACCACGTCGGTCTTGTTCGGCTGGCCGTTCAGGTGCTTCTCGCGCTCGGTCAGCTGGGTGCGGATCTCCGAGAGCATCTCGTCGGTCATCATCGAACGCAGGGTCGGGATGTCCGAGCGGTCCCACGCATCCTGCAGCGTCAGGAAGTTGCGCTTGGCGGCGGCGACGAAGCCGCCGACGTCGAAGCCGGCCGGGATGCCCCAGTTCTGCGAGCCCGCGAGCGCCGAGCCGATCTGCACGCCGCCGCCGGTGGACTTGTTGGCCTCGAACGCCATGCCGCCACGTTCCCAGGGACGCGCCGAGGCGTCGTTGCCCACCTTGTCCGGGCTGTACTGACGCGGCGCGGTGGCCAGGTCGGGGGCCGAGGCGCCCTGCCAGGCCATCGGGCGACCGCCCGCTGTGGCGCCGCGGCGGCTGCGCATCACGAAGCCGATGACGGCCATGACCACCAGCGCGAGCAGCGCGAACATCATGAACTGCGCCAGTTGCGGGCCGAAACCCAGCGTGTGCGCCAGCCAGGCCAGGCCCAGGCCCGCGGCCAGGCCGCCCAGCATGCCGCCCCAGCGCGAAGGCGCGGGCTGCGGCGCGGCGGCGGGCTGGCCCGGGCG
>JAEWIF010000011.1 GCA_023387335.1 Pseudomonadota bacterium
ACGACGAGGAGACGACGTGCAGGTCAGCGGACGACTTGAGGCGCTCCTGCGCCGGCAGACGAGCATGTGGCGGTAGCCGCGCTCCAGCGCTACTTCGCGCCGCTGCCCACGGGCGGATTCACCGGTGCCTACTTCGAGCGGCTCGGAGGCGGCGGTGACCGCGCCGACGTGGCCGACACCTTCACCGCCGAGGACGTCGTGGCCGTGTCGATGCTGTCCGTGACCGTGCCGGCACCGGCGGCGCTGCAGCTCCTCGAGGCACGTGGACCCGAACTCAGCGACCTGCTCGTCAAGATACCCACGGACACGGCGCTGGCCGATCTCACGGCCGACGAAGTGGGCGACTCATGGCTCGTGCGGGACGCCTACCGGGCGCTCCTGGCGATCCCCGGCATCGGCGAGACGACCGCCACCAAGCTGCTGGCTCGCAAGCGGCCGCATCTCGTTCCCATCCTCGACGGGGTCGTTACTGACGAGCTGTCCGTCGTCAGGGGGCGGTACTGGGCGCCGCTGCATGCGTGGCTCACCGCGAACGACCGCGCCCAGCACCGGCGGCTCAAGGAGCTTCGTCTGGCGGCGGGGCTCGGGCCGGAGGTCTCGGTGCTGCGCTTCTTCGACGTGCTCGCGTGGATGGTCGGCAGTGGGTACCTGACCTCGTCGAGCGCTGTCAGCTGAGCCCTCGCACCTCGCTCACGTACTTCGTGAACACCGTGGCGAACACCTCGGCGGTGCTCACGAGCCACTGCGCAAGGCCGGGTGCGAGGTTCTCGTCCCGCCAGTCCCCGTCATGCCGCAGCGCCGCCCTGCTGGCCTTGTACGTGGGGTTCTCGTGCCACTCCAGCGTGGCCCCGAGTGCTTCCTCGATCTCCTCACGGCGTGCGTGCAGCTGCGTGAAAAGTGCCTTGTCGTCCCGGATGTAGAAGGAGCACTGGATGCCCGCGGGCTCCCGGGTCGAGAGCGAGAGCACGACGATGCAGCCGGGGACCCCGATGTTGACGTCCACGGAGTCCTGGGTCGACGGGCTGGGCCAGGACCGGATGACAGTGCCCGTCGACTCGCCGAGTTCTCGCACCTGCTGGAAGAACGCCTGGCGCTGGGCCAGCAGCGGCCGGGTGCCGGCGGCCCGCCAAGCGGGTGCCTCGTCGGGGACTTCGAGACCGACGAGGGAGGCAAGCCCGGTGGCGTCGATGAACTGCTCGGTGTCGGCACGTCCTTCCGCGTCGAATCTCAGGCCCTCGGCTTCGAGGTAGGCGCGGGGTTCCTCGGTGCGGGCCGGGTCGAGCCACCGGAAGCCGGGGGAGATGGTCCCGCCTGTCTGCAGGACCCGCCACGCTCCCTGCATGAGGTGCGTCGTGATGATCGCCGCGACGGGCTGGGGGTAGGAGCCGGCGACCAAGGCGACCTCGCCGTAGGACGTCCACCGCCCGGCGGGGATCTCGGCGACGATCGAGGCGACCAACCGCCGGGTCTCCGACGGCTCCTCGTAGCTCCCGCCGGTGAGGGCCTCGTTCGGCCCCGGCCAGAGGTCGATGATCCGCTCGGCGAGCGCCGCCCCGCGCGCGTCGATCTCGTGCACGCTCCACGTCTCGTGCGCCGCGACCTCGTGGTTCATCCGGAGGCCGGAGTTGGCGAGCATGGCCCGCTTGGCGGAGAACGGGCGGTTGCTCAGCTCGCTGTTGTAGCCGCTGAGCGTGAGGTTCCCCAGTGTGTGGACGACGCGCTCGTGCTCGGTTCGCACGTCCGCGTCCTCGGCCAGCCCTGCCGCGAACTCCCGGCGGACGGCGTCGGTCAGGGTCTGGGGCAGGACGTGCTCGATCGTGAGGCGCGTGGGGACCACGGCTTCCTTGGAGCCATAGGACTCCTCGATCCACTGCAGGATGAGCTTCTTCTGCGCGGCGCGGCCCTGCCAGTAGAAGGCCACCACCCCGACGGCTCCGCGGATCTGCGCGTCGGTGGCGAAGTGCCGGCGCCCGCGCGACAGGTAGTCGCGCAGCGCGACGTCGACGGCCGGGGCGTCGGTGACCGCACCGACGGCCTGGAGGAGGCTGCGGTTGAGGCCGGCGGTCGCGCGACCGACGACGATGCGTCGCACGAAGTACGACTCCAGCGTCAGCAGGGCGGCCGCGACCTGGGTGGCCGTCGCGGTGCCCGCGGCTCGGCGGGCGAGGAGCGCCATGACGACCGGGTAGGCGGTGGTCGAGCCCCAAGCCTGAATGCGTTCCAGGCGACGGCGGATCGCCGGGTCGGGCACCCGTACCGGGTCGAGGATCGTCGCGAGGAGGTCGCCGAGAGCGGCGAAGCGGCGCACCTCGGACTCGATCTGCTCGGGGCTCGTGAGCTTCTCCAGGCGCTTCTGCTGGCCGGCGTAGGTGTCCGACTGCTTCGCACGCTCGTCACGCTGGGCCAGGTCCAGCCAGAACAGCAGCTCGAGCTGGTCCGGGGTGAGCTTCTTCTCCAGCGGCAGCCAGACGGCGTCGTAGACCTCCTCCGCACGCCCGCCGAGGCGCATGAACAGGTAGTTCTTGAGCAGGTCCGACTGGTTGAGCTGCAACCCCGTGTTGTTGAGCGACTCGAAGATGCGGTGCGCGTTGTCACCGGGTTCGGCCGTCACCACGACGACAGCCAGCCCGTGGACGACGGCGTGCTCGATCTCCTCGAGGTCGTGCGGGTCGTCAGGGTCGTCCGCTGCCGCGATCTTGGCCCGGAAATGGTTGTAGGCGACGCCGATGCGATCGGAGCCACCGGCATCCGGCGAAGACGTCAGCACCGCCTTGTACGCCTCACGGTCTGCCTGCGTGGGCAGCACCTTGGGCGGCTTGCCCCTGTCGTAGACGTTAGCCAGGTACTGGGCGTGGATGCCCTGCGCGCCCTCGGTGTCCCCGGTCTCCGCGAGGTGGTCACGCAAGGCCGCGAGCAGGAGAGTGAGCGTCGTCAGACGTTGCTGACCGTCGACGACGAGCAGCTTCGACATCCCGACCGCGTTGAAGTCGGGACTGGTGGCCAGGACGAGCGAGCCGATGAAGTGGCTCGTCCCGGGCTCTGTGCGCCGCGCGGCCGCCAGCTCGAGCACGTCGTCCCAGAGTTGGTCGAGCTGCTTCGTGCCCCAGGAGTACGTCCGCTGGTAGAGCGGCACCTGGTACTGCTTCCTGCCCTCGAGGACCCCCGCGAAGCTCGTCTCCGTCGCCTTGACCACGTGCGCCTCCGGGCTCTCATCGGTGAACGAGCTCGCGTCACCGTAGCGCTCCCGGCGTCGTTCCCGCGGACGTGTCGGCGAGCGGGGCTAAGGTCACCCGCATGAATCGCGAGACCCAGAGGGCAGAGCTGCACAAGACCATCTGGAGGATCGCGAACGACCTCCGCGGCAGCGTCGACGGCTGGGACTTCAAGCAGTACGTGCTCGGGTTCCTGTTCTACCGGTACATCTCGGAGAACCTCACCGACTACCTGAACTCCCATGAGCACGCGTCGGGCAATCCGGGCTTCGACTACGCCAAGGTCCCCAACCGTGACGCCGAGGACCCCGACCTCGTGCGGGAGATCGTGGCGGAGAAGGGGTTCTTCATCCGGCCGTCGGAGCTCTTCGCGAACGTCCGCGCACGGGCGCCCCGTGACCCGAACCTCAACGAGACGCTGGAGCGGGCGTTCCGCAACATCGAGGGGTCCGCCGTCGGGACGGTCGCGGAGAACGACCTCAAGGGCCTGTTCGACGACATGGACGTCAACTCGAACAAGCTCGGGCCCACGGTGGCCAAGCGCAACGAGCGGCTCGTCAAGCTGCTCGACGCGATCGGGGACCTCA
>JAEWIF010000004.1 GCA_023387335.1 Pseudomonadota bacterium
GGTGCGGCCGCGGCGGGCTCGCTGGCCGCCGGTGCCGCGGCCGTGGCCGCGGGAGCGGCCGGCGACTGCGCCATCACGGCGGCGGACCCGGCCAGCAGACCCAGGCCGAGGGCCAGGGAGGCGAGAAGCTTTCTCATGGTGTCGTCTCTTTTCTGGGGGTGGGTACTACAGGGCGTCCTTGCCGGTCTCGCCGGTGCGGATGCGCACGACCTGCTCGAGGTCGTAAACGAAGATCTTTCCGTCGCCGATCTTGCCGGTGCGGGCCGCGCCCTCCACCGCCTCGATCACGCGGTCGACCAGGTCTTCCGAGATGGCCGCTTCGATCTTCACCTTGGGCAGGAAGTCGACGACGTATTCGGCGCCGCGATACAGCTCGGTATGGCCCTTCTGCCGGCCGAAGCCTTTGACCTCGGTAACGGTGATGCCCTGCACGCCGATGGCGGAGAGGGCTTCACGCACTTCGTCCAGCTTGAAGGGCTTGATGATGGCGGTGATGAGTTTCATGCGTTCTCCTTTGGCAGTGGCTGCCGCGACTCAGAAGGAGTACTTGACGCCCAGCACGACCCCGGAGCGTCCGAGGTTCTTGCCGTTGGGCGCCACGTAGGCGTCGGTGTCGGTGTCCACCAGGGCGGCGCTGGCGGTGAAGCCGTTGCCGAAGTCCTTGTTCAGCGTGACCGAGTAATCGGTGTAGTCGGCCGCGCTGTTGTTCTTCACCTTCTGGTAGCCGATGTGCGGCACCACCGACCAGCCGCTGCCCATGTCGAAGGCGGCCGACAGGTCCACGTAGTAGCTGTTCTTGCTGTCCGAGAAGCCGAACAGGTTGCTGAACGAATGCGAGTACTTCAGCGTGGCGGGACCGAACGTGCCGGCGATGTAGCCCTCTTGCGTGTTGGGGCTCACGGACAGCTGGTGGTCGGGGTAGTTGTAGGTCAGCGCGCCCACGTCCAGGCCCACCGGGCCGGCGTTGAACTTGTAGCCGCCGTAGATGTCGACCTCGGCGTCGGCGCTGCCGCCCGCGTCCTTGATCCACTTGATGCTGGACGCCCAGGTGCCCACGTAGAAGCCGCTCTTGTGCGCGAAGTCGGCGCCGCCCTGGAGAGCGGGCTTCAGGCGCGACTGGGAGATGCCGCGGTAGCGGTAGTCGGTCACCGCGCCGACGTTGAACGACAGGGTGTAGTCCGGCTCGGGCTTGGTCTGGGCGAACGCGGCGCCCGACAAGACGAGGGTGGACAGCAGCAGGGTGGCCTTCAGTTTCATGGGGTTCTCTTCTCCGTCTTGAAAATTGGGTTGTGCGACCCCTCTAAGCAGGAGCCGTGCCATTGATCACAAGCCCAGCCCGACGGGTCAGCCCGACCGCTGGGCGACCCGTTGTGGGGCGCTGCGGGGCAGCGGGGCACCCGTCGCACCAAGCAAGTGCGGCCCCAGCGCGACCGTGCGCACCAGCCTCGCCCATGCACCCAAGCGGGGAGGAATGAACGATGAGCTTGTCCCTCGTGCGCAGCCGCGCACTGCTCGGGCTCGACGCGGCGCGGGTCGAGGTCGAGGTGCACCTGGCCAACGGGCTGCCCAGCTTCTCGCTGGTCGGGCTGGCCGACGTGGAAGTGAAGGAAGCGCGCGAACGGGTGCGCTCGGCGCTGCTGACCTGCGGGTTGGACTTCCCGCACAACAAGCGCATCACGGTCAACCTGGCCCCGGCGGACCTGCCCAAGGTGGACCGAGACAAGTCAGTCTTGAATCGGACAATTTTTCCTGAGGCGGACGCTTCAGACAAATGGTCCTGCAGCAGAACGCCTTAGCGCGGATCGGCCATGGTGTTGAAGTGCAGCAATGACGCGGGTATTGGAGCGTGGGTCGAGATTCGCCTCGGCACGCCGGCTCATCTTCGTCGCTCCGGCTCGGCATGCGCCGGAACCGCTCATCGGTTTTCTGAATTCTTTTGAACTACCTCGACGCTGTGCACCGCTTATTCCGCTGAAGCGCGTGGGCGGCCGACCAATTGATCTTGAAGCGAGGCGGAATTGCAGGGTCTCCGGGCTTGGCCGGGTTGACGTGTTGAGCTTGGGCCGGCGGCTGGGCATCCCGGCTCGCGCATGCAGGAGCAGGCGATCTGCGAGACCATGATTTCGCATCTACCAGTATGCTGTCGAGTTCAGCAAACAAGACTGCGCATGGCCACCTCTGTCCCACTGCCCAAACGCATCGCCAAGAGCACGCTGTCCCAGTACCTGCGCACCAAGTGCGACCGGCAGCTATTCCTCTCGTTGCACCAGCCCAAAGTGCTGGCTGCCGCGGGCCTGCCAGAGCCGATGCCGGCGCGTCCTGGTGTTGGGCTTTTGCAGTCGGAAGGTCGGACCTTTGAGGAGCAGCGCAACGACAAGTTGATTGCGGCGTTCGGCGGCAGCGTAATCTACTCAAAAGGGACGAAGGGCCAACCGACGCAAACTTCATTGGAGTCTCTGCTCAAGGTAGTTGCGGGACGGCCGGCGTTCCTCCTCCAGGGCAAGATCGAACCTGGCAAGTTCCAGAGCCGCGTGCTTACCAATCTGGGTGTGACACCCGCGCAGCAGAAGCTCATCCCGCCCATGGACGGGATGATCCCCGACATCGTCATCGTGCGGGACGCGCGCCCCGAGGACGAAGAAGTCACGCCCAAAGGGAGCCGGCGGACACTGACCGGTGCCGATAGTGCCCGCCGAGCCCTCGTCGTCATCGACGTCAAGCACACTTCTGAGGCGAACCCGAGCTACTCCGCCGAGGTCGCCCTGTACGCAGTCATGCTCGCGAACTGGCTAGAGGAGACCGGCTTCGACAAGGACTACTTTGTCGAAGTTGGCTGCGCTCTCTGGACGCGCTTCAAGGAAGGCGAGTCGGTGTTCGACGCCACGTGCGCCAAGAAGCCCAAGCCTTCGGCGAACATCCTGCTGGACGCACTGATCGAAGACTGCGAGGACGCCAACTTACGCTTCTACCTCCCTACGGTGCTCCGATTCTTCCGCGAGGACCTTCCGCGCGTCGTCACGACCGGGGACGCGAAGCAGGACGGCTGGCGAGGGCTGGAGTGGCACGTGGACTCTCGGTGTTCGGCTTGCGACTTCCTCGGCTACGCGCGCTGGGTCCCCGATCAGTTCAAGCAGAAGATCGCGGCCCACCCCGATCACTACTGCTACCCCGGCGCCGAGTTGATCGCGCATCTGAGCCGAATTGCTGGGATGACCCGCGGCGGACGCAAGACGCTGCACATGGCCGCCATCAACACCACGGCCGCGGTCGCGACCACTTCCGGCACGGAGCCTGTTTACGCGAAGCACACTTTCCTGAAGCGGGAGGGGAGCAAGCTCCCGGCGCGGGCCAAGGCACTCGCGTCCGGTTCGCTTGACGTGGACACAGCCGCGCTACTGGCAACGCTGGCGCCCTGGCCGCAGCTGACGCTGGCCGTTGCCGTCAACTTTGATCCCAGCTCCGGGCTCCTGACTGGCTTGGCCCTCGGCGGCTCAGCAACGGGCTATGTGAAGGGCCAGAAGCCGCTCATCTGGAAGCACCAAGGGTTTGTGGTCGATCAGAAGTCTCTGGCGGCGGAATGGAACGAGCTGAAGGCGTTCCTGTCCACCTTGTCCGACTACATCATCCAGGCCACCGCGTACGTTCAAGGCCTGGGGAAGGTAGGCCTCAAGGGCCAGATTGCCTTCTGGGAAGCGCGGCAGTACGAGGAGCTTTGCAACGCTGTGGGCCGCCACCTGCCCAAGGTTCTTGCGCTCGCCGACAAGAAGCAGCGCGCCTTGGCTTGGATGTTCCCGCCGGAAGAGCTGCTGGAGAAGGAGGCGGGAGCTGTTCCCCCGTGCGTCGTCTTCATCGACCAGATCGTGCGCCGAGCCGTATTCGCACCGGTCGCTCACGTCATCACTCTCTTTGACACGGCGGAGCACTATCACGCCGGCACCTTCAACCCCGTTGAGAAGGACGCGTTCTACCGAGAGTTTCTGACCAACGGCATCCCGCGCGAGCGCATCTACGAGATCTGGAGCAACGAGCCCATGATCGAGCGCGGCAAACAATTCAAGTCGCGCAACTCGGTCATTGCAGAGTACGTGACTGCTCTCGCTAAGCAGTCGAACTCGATCGCAAGCGTCGCCGAAAGGCTGCGTCAGGACTTCAAAGGTAGCATCAAGGCCAGCAACCCGACCATCGACCTGTCCTATCCCAGTGGCGCACGTGGCGTCGCCTTCGATGCCAAGCTGTGGATCTGGTGGGACAAGCTCGGGCTTGCGACCTCCAAGGCTGCCGCGCACCAGCGGCTGGCCCTGGACGGGCAGGCGCTCGAAGCGAACTACGAGGCCCTACGCCTGCGCAACGGCAAGCGCGTTGGCACCACTAACGTCTGGGAGTTCGATGTGCTGCCGACATCGACCGAGGCCAAGATCGAGCCAGGCGACGCCTATCTAGCCATCGGCATAGAAGCAGTGCCGGGATTCCCCCTCACCAGGGCGCTCGACCACCTCCCGAACCCGGCTCCAACATACGCCGGCCAGGGCCAGGACTTGTCCATGCCGCTCCACAGCACTGTTCAGGCTCGGCTGGTTTCGTTCGATCGCGTCGCCAAGCGTGCATCGGTTCAAGTGCACGTCGGGTATGGCGCCTCGCCTGCGCTGCTGCCTTACTTACTTCGCCACAAGGTTCTCGATCTGTCGGCCGACGTGTTCCTAACGACCGGGAAGTCCTCGTTCGACTGGTCTAAGACAAGCTCGGAAATCCTGCGCCTGGTCGGCGACCCTCCGATTGCCACTCCCGACCCGATTGCGGCGAAGGCCATGGGTGCAGCGCCGCCTTCGAAGGTCGGCACCAGCCCGCTCACACAGCTGGCCAAGGTGCTATGGGCAGCCCCAGCTTTGCAGGCGGCTGTTGTCCTGCCCGCAGGCCAAGCCGCTACGCTGGCCAAGGCCGCCGCTGCGCGGCATCAGCTCAATCCCAGCCAGGAGGCCGCAGTTGCGCATGCTATGGAACGAGCCCTCACCATCATGTGGGGACCGCCCGGCACCGGGAAGACAAACACTCTGTCCGCTTACGTCCACACATTGGTCGCTGCCGCAGCCAAGGACAAGAAGGGGCTGAAGATTCTGCTCACCGCCCAGACGTACAAGGCAGTAGAGGAGCTTGTTGGCCGCGTCATCAAGAAACTGGATGCCGATCCGGCGTGCAGGAGTGAGGTCTACGTCTGCTATAGAGGCGACCGTCAACGCATGGCCGTTGCAATCGGCGGTGGCCACCTCAAGGCGTTGACAGTGGAGATCGGTGACCAGGATCCCCATTTCACCACCGGCTGCCTGCAAAGCCTGTCCGACACGACCAAGATCACGATTATCGCGACCGGCGTCCAGCAGGCACACAAGTTCGGAGACCTGCTACACGGAGCATTGGTCGCACCGGTGTTTGATGTTGTTGTGATCGACGAAAGCTCGCAAGTCGAGGTCACTAAAGCCATTGCGCCGCTGGCAGTGCTGAAGGACGGCGGTCGTGCCGTCATCGCCGGCGACCACCTCCAGATGCCTCCGATCGCCGCACTCGAGCCGCCGGTTGGGGCGGAGTACTTGGTCGGCAGCGTTCAGTCCTACCTGCTCCAGCGCCCCTTCGGCACACGTGTGACGACCTGCGACCTCGTTGAGAACTACAGATCGCACGAAGACATCGTCGCCTATGCACGCGGCATCGGCTACCCCTCCAGCTTGAAGGCGCATTACCCAACCACGGCTGTGCACCCGCTTAAGGCGCTGCCGAGCTCCACGGCCGGTTTCCCTGCCTCACTGCCTTACTGGCCAGATCTCGCCAAGATGGTGGTCGCATCGCCAGCCGTGATGACCCTGCTCCACGATGATGATCTTTCGTCGCAGGGCAACGAGATCGAAGCGCAGCTAGTGGCGTCTATCGCCTGGAGTCTGCGCGAGACGATCAGCGCCCAACTCGATGGGCAGCTACCGGGCGTCGTTCACGCGAAGCCAACAGCAGACCAGTTCTGGAGGCGGTCGCTGGGCATCGTGACGCCGCACCGCGCACAACGCGCGCTCGTCGTCCGGGAGCTTTCCAAGTTGTTTCCCACCGAAGCCGCGCTCATTGACGAGGCCGTGGACACGGTGGAGAAGTTTCAGGGTGGCGAGCGCCACGTCATCATAGTCTCGTTCGGCGTTGCCGACGCCGATGTCATCTCCGGCGAGGAAGCGTTCCTCATGCAGTTACAGCGCACGAACGTCGCGATCTCACGCGCACAAGCCAAGTGCATCGTCATCATGCCGTCGACCCTGGCCGGCCACGTGCCCCAGGACAAGAAAGCCTTGTTGACGGCCCATGCCATCAAGGACTACGTGGACGACTTTTGCGATCAGGAGACCTCGCTCACGATCGCGCTCCCGGGCGGATCGACGCGCGCCGGAAAGCTGCGATTCAAGGCGTAGTCAGTGGCGCGCCAGATGGAAGTCGTACTCATCGCAGGCCCCTGAGTCGGCGCGCATCTGATCGGCTTGTCTCTTGCCCGAGTGAGCCGATGACGCGTTCCGACACGAGACTATTCTGAACCGAGCCCCGGAGGCCTCGATCGACTTCAGCATCAGCGCCTTCGCATCGACTTTCGACGACGGGATGACGCCGAACCGAACGTACATGTCCAACGTTTCGGCCTCTGAACGAGCCATATTCGCCCAGACCTTCCCAAGCGAATTGGCGAAGACAGCTTGCCCGGTGTGCTCCAACTGGCTGCCCGCGTTGTAGTCCACGCTTGACGGCCCGCCGAGGAACCAGTTTCGCAGCCACTGGTCCTGCACGTAAGTTGTCATGCCGTAGTACGGGGGCGAAGTTACGACGACTGAAAAGTCCCGCTTCCGCGGCAACGCTTGCGCCTTGGTCGAGTTGCCGTGAATGACGTTGGTGAACTTCGCCGCCCTCAGGATCTTCGACGCCGCCACTAAGTTGAGCTTGCGCTCTAGAACGTGCAGTACGGCCACGCGCGGAGCCACCAGCTTCCGCATCTTCCAAAACGACACGGCGTAGTCCGGCTTCGGCGCGAACGTGCGCGGCATCTGGTTCGAAAAGTACGACGCCGCTCCGCTCTTCAGCAGTGGCCCGTGCAAGCACCCCAGGATCGCGGCCCGCAGTAGTACGGAGGCGTCCGTGTCGTTCGTGTCCAGTAGCCCCTCTCGCAGAGCGCAGATGTCGCGCAGAGTCTGCGAGTGGTACGCTGCTCGGAAGAACTGGTCTTCTGGGATCCTTTTAGGCTCGATCCCCTCAATCAGCACCTGAGCCAAGCACAAAGCATCTTCAGCTGTGGCGTTCGAGAGTTTGGCCTTTGCTATCGCGACTGCGACTGGCGACGTGTCAATGCCCCAACTCTCAAGGCCGATGCTCCGAGCGGCGAAAAGCGTCGTGCCTCGGCCGCAGAATGGGTCCATGACGACTGCCTTGCGCTCGCGATGTGGCTTCAGCACCCTCAGCGGGTACTCCAGAGGGAACATCGTGAAGTACGGGCAGATCGCGTTGAGTGCGTAGCTGGGGTTGTAGGCAAGCGGGCGCATTGGCGGCAAGGGGGGATGCTCGTCAGTGTAATTCCCACGCGCCGCGCGCCGACCTCCGCGCACTCGGGGTACCGTCCTCCCGCGCCGGGCCTGCGTACGGCGACGTCGATCAAGACGCCACCCGTCCCGGGGGAAGGAGTTGCTGCAGCGCTGGCAAGTCCACCCTCCCGCGAGCTACGGTCCTCTCGCGTCAATTGAGCTGCGCCCTCAGAGGCCGTCTGCTCTGGCCGCGGCGCGTTCGCGTTTGCTCTCTTGAAGCGATTCAAGTAAGCGGCGCCGTCCGCGCGATTTCGGCCCACCCCCTGTCGAAGGTGAAAGTCCGAGCGTGCGCGACCGGATCCTGGATTCGAAGAATGCGGGCCTGCTCTGCATCGATCGCATGCTCGACGATGTACAGCCAATAGGCGGCCCCACGCTCCCGGGCGCATTCGAACTGAGTCCGTGACAGACATACCGGCCGGTCGGCAAGGGAGCCCGTCATAGATTTCACCTCCACCCAGCGAATTGGACTTCCCGCCGTGTCGGCCTCGTACAGGTCAAAGCCCGGGTTCCCGTCGGAAGTGCGTTTGAGCGATGGCTCCAACGCGATGATCTTGGCGATGGCCTGGTTCTCAATGGCCATCCGCGTTGCCTGATCAACACCGTCGGGGTCAGACTCCTCTTCATCCGGGCGCGTACCGACATAGGAGATGAAGGGGCGACTCCCGTCTCGGCCAGGCGTTCTCTTCCCAGGGGCGTTACCGCCCCTACTGCCTTTGTCGCCGGTCCGCGCATTGCCGCCTCTAGACCCGTTTGCACCACCGCCGCCAGCGTTCGACGATCCCGTAGTGCCTCCACCGCCGTTGCCGCGACCGCCACCACCTCGATGCCCCTCCTCGTCGCCGCCTTCCTGGTCAGGACTGCCGGGTGGAATTTCCGGCATATCGTCGCCGTATAGATCCTTTGCGTCGCTGTAGACGTCCGCATCTTCTTGCTGCTCGGGAGTCTCTGGCTCCGCGGCTGGCTCGCTCTCCTGGTCAGGCGCCGTCTCGTGGATGCCAAGGCGCGAGGCCAGTTCCGCAACGCTGGTAATGCCGTACTTCCTGAGCAGATCCAGCGCCGCGGGATCGATCCCTGCCTCCTTTGCCAGCTGATCGATGATGGGCGGTTTGAACTGGATTTTCGACAACAGGAACAGGTTCGGCTTCCATCCGAGGCTCTCGAAGTCGACAAGTCGAGCCGGTTGCAGTTCGCCACTTGCGTCGGGCACCCATGCCGCCTCATTGAGACGACGCACGAAGGCAGACGGGAAGGTCGCAGCGTATCTGCCGTTGTGCGTCCATGTGTAGCGGCCGTCAAAGATCCCGCTTCCGCGACGTTCTTCGAGATCTCCCAGGCTTTCCCAGAGCACGCGCGCGCGCTCGATACGCTGATCCGGTTTGAGTTTCGGCAGTCGCTCGAGTAGTTCCTCCAGTCCTTGCAGCACCCAGTCTTCTACTCGGTCGCTGTAGCCTGAAGTCTCCGGGTGTCCTGCCCGGATGCGAAGCTCCTTCAGCCTCTCACTCCAATGCGGCTCGTGTGGGGCCTCCATTGGGCGCGGATAGCGCAATGCGCCGCAAGCTTCCAGCAGCTCGCGTACGTTCTCTCCGCGCAGACAGGCATAGGCGTCATCGACAATCATGACGCCCGGGACCCCATTGAACAGCAGCTTCAACCTGTCTGCGGCGAGATAGATCTTCCCGGGCTTGTCTAGGTAGACTGCCCCGTCGCCGGCATCGACGACCATCACGAAGGTCGTCGCCCGCAGGGCACCTAGCAGCTTTTCACGCTGGGTCTTCGAGTCCGTGTTGAAAGCTGCGAGGATCCGGTCGATGTCCTTGGCGTACTGCTCGTCGTCCACATCAACCGTCTCACTCCGGTATTTCTGCAGCACGTTGAGAACCACATCGTCGACCAAGTCCGGTTGCGTTAATCCCAGCGAGATCAGGAACGACCGCGCTTCAGGGCTGATGCAGACTGCCCTACGGACGGTGGGGAAACCCGTTTCGATGTCGCTCGGAAGAAAAGCGTGCGGATTGCCGTTGACGCGCGCGATGACGTGCGAGCCATCGCTAAGCCTTACCAACGGCAGACCGTCAAGCCGCCGCCTCAACGCAGCCTGCCCGTTCAGGAACTCGTACAGCCTTGAGATCCAATCATCGGCCTGGGCTTCAAGGAAGTCCTGTGTCAGGCGAGGCACAACGCTCTCCGGCGTCACCTCCGCGATCCCAAGCTCGCGCATGACGTACTGCCGAATTTCTGGCGCTCGGTCCGAGGTGATGTCCCCGGTCAGCCAAGCTGCCTCATCGGATCCGAACAAGACGGCAACCTGCTGTGCGTTGAAAAGCTCACGAAGCTCCTGCGTTCTCGCCAACTTCGAATGTGACGCGGGCACATAGCCGCCGTCGAATGTTGGCAACAGCGGCTCGTCCAACATTGCTTGCCGCGCGGCAGCGAAGAGAGGCTCGAACATTGAACCTTCTGGGTACTTATCGCGATCCAGCGGCAAGCAACGCAGCGCGGAGACATCGAGCATTCCTTTGTCTCGCAGCCACCGCATGGCCTCCACCAGCAACTCAGCGGTCTGTGCGACCAAGTACTTGTTCCAAGGCTCATGCCGGGGAATGTTGTCTCGGCTCGGTGTGGTCTTGTAGGGACCTTGGACGAGGAATCCGAGATTCGTCTCCACAGCAGTCGGAAAGAACACCACCAGGGGAGACGTAGTAACGGGCACGACGGTCCAGTATTCCGGCTGATCTTTGACCGGCTGCAGCGAGAACGCCAGTTCGACGCCGCCGACCTTCTCTTGACCAAGGGAGAACACGTCACGGTGGAACACTAGCCAGTTCTGATCGACGTCCGCGTGCCCGCTCTCCTGGCCAATCACGGTGATGCGCTGGACATTCGGGCCGAGGTGCTCCGGGCTGCCGCGCAGGTATGTGCCGAAGGCGCCGCCCTGAACGCTCCAATTTATCTCGTCGATGTGACGCAAGAACAGCAGCGCGCCCGCCCCCAGACGCTTGAACCCGTCGGTGATTTCGCCTCGGGCTGTCGTGTCCTCCGGCTTCAGCGGCAAGAGAATCTGTGTTTCATTTGGCGCTCGGTCGGTCCTGCTCGCCCGCTGCGGCTGGACGTAGTTTTGGACCGCAAAGTCCTCCTCCCCCGAGTGAATCTCCGGCCGTTCAGTGAACGTGTAGACAGACTTGAAGCCAATCCCGAAGCGCCCGATCGAGAACTTGTCTTTCGTGCTCTCCGCAATGCCGCAAACACCGCGGACATCTGCCTCGTCGAACGGGCGACCGAAGTGCGAGAGGCTCAACACACCCGACGACAGGTTGAAGCTCACGCTACGCGGGCCGCTCCACGAGCCTCGTTTACCCAGCGCATCCTCGGCGTTTTGCAGCAGTTCGAAGATGAAGTGCGTCCGGTCGTCGTACCGATCGGCGAGGAGCATCGGCCCGATTCGGCCGATGTCGGTGCCATAGCGCTGCCGGTTTTCCTCGCAAATCGCCTCGTAGTTGGATGCCACTGCTGCTCCCTCGTTGTTGTTGACCGTCTCCGCGCCGCCCTGCTCGGGACCTCGGCAAGACTCCGCTACAGTCCTGCTCAAAACTGGCCAAGTTTGCCCAAAACCACCAAGCGTGACAACATGCATCATTTCTATCGCCTGTCATCGAGGGGCTCAAATGAGCGACCAGCCAGACGAAATACTTACGATCGACGACGTCGCCACATACCTGAAGGCGGGTAAGCGCACCGTCTACCGCTTGGCTTCTGCGGGCAAGATCCCTGCGTTCAAACTTGGTGGCACGTGGCGGTTCCGCCGGGCAGAGTTGGACCACTGGATTGGCAGCCGCTTCGGCAAGACGGCTGTGGGCGGCGAGGGCGGAGGCAAGCGATGACCGATGCCACCTCGCCGCTTGAAAGCAAGGCCAATCCACAGCAGCTTGAGGCCATCCTGGCCACGGACGGCCCGGTCCTGATCATCGCGGGCCCTGGGTCGGGCAAGACCTTCACCCTCGTCGAGCGGATCGTCTACCTGATTACGCACAGGAGCGTCGCGCCCGAGTCGCTGTTCGTCGTCACCTTTACCGACAAGGCGGCGAGGGAACTGACGACGCGCATATCTAACCGACTGGGCGAATTGGGTATCAAGTTCAACCTGAACGAGATGTACCTCGGCACGTTCCACTCGATCTGCCTGCGCATCCTGGACGAATTCCGAGAGTTCACGCGGCTGAAGCGCAGCTTCACACTGTTCGACCAGTTCGATCAGCAGTACTTTCTATACCAGCGCATCAACGAGTTCCGGCCGCTGGCTGGCTCGCAGCTGGTGATGGGGGACGAGCAGTCTGGGCGCTGGGCGCAATCGGAGCAGTTGATGAAAGTGCTGAACAAGGTCAGCGAAGAAGCGCTTGCCGTCGCCGACCTGGAAAGAGCCGCCGACGCCGAAGTGCGGGCACTCGCGGCTTGCTTCCGCAAGTACCAGGAGCTCCTGCACGAGCACAACTGCCTGGACTTCTCCGGCATTCAGTACGAGGCGCTGCAGCTCCTGGAGAAGCGGCCCGAGGTGCTGACGCAGTTGCGAGATAAGTTCTCGTACCTGATGGTCGACGAGTACCAGGACACCAACACCATCCAGGAGCGAATCCTTTTGCTGCTGGGTGGCGAGCGGCGCAATCTGTGTGTGGTGGGCGACGACGATCAGGGCTTGTACCGCTTCCGGGGAGCCACGATCCGCAACATCTTGGAGTTCCCCGCACTCTTCCCAGAGGGGCTATGCAAGCGCATCACGCTGACCGTCAACTACCGGTCGCACCCGGACATCATCCGTTTCTACAACGAATGGATGCAGGAGCAGCCCTGGAACGACGGAGAGCGCAGCTTCCGCTTCGCAAAAACGATCGTGCCTCGGGACGAAGTGTTTCCCACCGTCACCACCGCCGTTCGGCTCGCGGCCACGGATGCACCCGACGACAGCACCAACTGGCATGCCGAGGTGCTGAGTTTCCTGCACGGCCTCAGGAATTCCGGCCGCCTCGCCGACTGGAACCAAGTCGCCTTCCTCTTCCGGTCGGTCAAGAACGATCGCGTAGTGGCGCTGGCGCGTGTCCTTGAGGCACAGGGCGTTCCAGTCTACTCGCCGCGCTCGAACATGTTCTTCGAGCGCGAAGAGATCCGCCTGATGATAGGCGCCCTGATCTTCCTGTTCCCTCAGTTTCCGAAGGCCCGGCAGTGGTCCGACGGCGCTCATCTGGACATCTGGGCCTACTACGACCATCTCTGCTTCAAGCCGTTCACCGACGAGCTGCGCAAGCCGGAGAACAAGCGACTGCTCGACTGGGTCCGTCCGATGGCCAAGCGCCACGCGGTGCTGGCGCAGAACACCGACTACGCCTTCTCGGGCTTGTTTTACCAGCTGCTGCAGTTCCCGCTCTTCTCTCGCTTCCTCTCAGAGGAGGCGCTGCATGGAGTAGACAAGGGGCGCGCGGCGCGCAACCTGGCCACCTTCTCCAAGCTGCTCACCAAGTTCGAATACCTGCACTACGTCAGCGTGCTCAACCCAGAGTGGCTTGAGAAAAACCTGCGAGATCTGTTCAACCACTTTCTGCGCTTCCTCAGCGACGGCGGGATCGGCGAGTACGAGGACGATGCAGAGTACGCGCCGAAGGGCTGCGTCTCGTTCCTCACGGTGCACCAGTCCAAGGGGCTGGAGTTTCCGGTGGTCGTCTGCGGTTCATTAGAAGCCGTACCGAGGAAACAGCACACCGCGCTCGACGAACTGCTGGAGGACGGCGGGTATCTCTCGAAGCCTCGATTCGAACCGCTGGAGCACATCAAGCACTTCGACTTCCGACGTCTGTTCTACACCGCCTTCTCACGCGCGCAGAATCTCCTAGTGCTGGCCGCGCAGGAGCGCAATGGTCGAGGGCAGCGCAGCTCGCCGTCCAAGTACTTCGAGCGCCTGTTCTATGAGGTGCCAAGCTGGCGCACCGTGCCGCTGGAAGTGCTCACCTTCGAGGCGATGAAGGAGATCAACCTCAAGCGAGAGTACTCGTTCACCTCGCACATCACTGTGTTCGAGAATTGCGCCGAGCAGTACAGATTCTTCAAGGAGCTTGAGTTCGCGCCGATCCGCGAGAGCCCAATGCTGTTCGGTACGTTGGTGCACCAGACCATCGAGGATATTCACAAATCCGTTCTGCGCGGCGAAGAACACACCATCACGCAGGACGCCATCCGCACCTGGTTCTCGACCAACTACGCGATGCTGTCGAAAAAGGAACGTGTCTATCTCGCGCCCAGCTCGCAACAGGCTGCGCTGCTGCACGTCCTTCGCTACTACGAGCGCGAGAACGGCAACTGGGGCCGCATCAAGGAGGCTGAGGTCGAGATCTCGCTGGTAAAGGACCAGTACATCCTCAAAGGCAGCGTCGACCTGATCCGGGGCGAGCACGACACCGTGGAAATCATCGACTTCAAGTCAGAGAAAAAGCCCGATATGGAGAAGGATCGCGAGCGGCTGCGTCAGTACCAGCACCAGCTCGAGGTCTACGCACATCTGGTCGAAGGGCGCACTGGCCAGAAGGTTAGCCGGATGCATCTGTACTACACGGGCGAAGATGGGGGCAACCCCTATGTAAGCTTCACCAAGGACGACCGCGCCATCGGCAAGACCATTGCACAGTTCGACGATATCGTGTCGCGCATCGAGCGCCAGGACTATCGCATGACGGCACGCCCGGCCAAACTCTGCCAGAACTGCGACATGCGCGCGTATTGCGACAACAAAAACTGGACCTTCAGCGAAACACGATGAGACTCAAGCCGCACATCCTTAGCGTAGCTAGCACGACGACGCTCCGACAAATCGTGGAGGAGTTCCGACTGCCGGTGGACGACAGGCGCAAGCGGCAGACGCTGGTCGACGTGATCTCGTCCGCGTCACAGTGCCGGCCTGAGGATCTGCTCAACTACCTCGCCGAGCCCGAAATCAAGCAGGTATGCGAAGCGGCAGGTATCAATGCGAGGGGACGCAAGAACGCGCTGATTGCTCGATTGCTCGAGGCCGCGTCTCCAGCGCCACCCCCGGTGCGCATTGCAACGAGGCCGTCGGCCAAACACTCAAAGACACTTAGCTATCCGCCGAAGAGAACGATGATGAGCGACCAACAACCGGCGCAGGCCATCCTACAGCTCGCCGCAACCGAGAACCGAGCGACCAATGTCGAGAAGTACGAGTTCCAGCCCATCAAGGGCTATCCGATGCTGAACTGGCGTGGAAAAAGGCCATTCACCGGGACCCAGTACTTTCCGGCACAACTCAAGGAGATCCACGGTCAGGAGGTGGACGGATGGAGGAACAAGATTTTCTGGGGCGACAACCTTCAAGTGATGAGTCACTTGCTGAAGGAGTTCAGAGGCAAGGTCGATCTTATCTACATCGATCCGCCGTTTGATTCTAAGGCTGACTACAAGCGCAAAGTGTCTATGAGGGGGCGCGAAGGTACGACCGAACACAGTTCGTTCGAGGACAAGCAGTACTCCGACATCTGGACAAACGACGAGTACTTGCAGTTTATGTACGAGCGACTCACGCTAATGCGCGAGCTCCTGGCTCCCACGGGGAGCATTTTCCTGCACTGCGACGATGTTAAAAACTTCCAACTGCGCGCGATCCTGAGTGAAATTTTTGGAGAGTCCAATTTCAGGAACGAGATCATCTGGAAACGCTCCACTGCGACCGGACTCGCAACGAGGCGATGCGGAACCCTGCACGACACCATCTATTGGTACTCCAAGACTGAAGACTACTTCTTCAAAATGCAGTATCACGCGCACGACGAAGAGTACTTGAAGCGCGCGCGGAAAGACGCGAGTGGCCGCCTTTACATTCCGATCCCGACGGGGAATCCGGGACCGCGGCCCAATCTCTACTACGAGTACAAGGGATATCTGCCACACCCGAACGGCTATAAGTGGACTAAGGAGAAGATGGAGGAATACGACCGACAGGGTCGACTAATCTTCCCCGAGTCGAAGGATGGCCGAATTCAACTTAAACAGTATCTGGATGAAGTCGAAGGCGTGAAGCTCCAAGACCTTTGGCTCGATGTTCACCCCGTGAATCCGGTTGCTAAAGAACGGAACGGGTATCCAACGCAGAAGCCTGAGGGTCTTCTCGGGCGGATCATAGCCATGACCACTGAGCCGGGCGGGCTTGTTTTTGACTGCTTCATGGGTTCGGGAACGACACAAGCCGCAGCGATGAAACGTGGACGCCGATTCATCGGCGCGGATATCAATCTCGGGGCGATTCAGACAACCAGTAAGCGGCTGATAGAGTCGGCAGGCGAAGTTCGTCAACAGTCAATTGAACATCTGCAGCACTTCACTGGGTTCGAGGTTTACAACGTAAACCACTACGACGTCTTCCGGAATCCCGTTCAAGCGAAAGACTTGCTGATGGAAGCGCTTGAAGTGCAGAAACTTGAGATGAACGCAGTCTTCGACGGCGAGAAAGATGGCCGCATGGTCAAGCTAATGCCGGTGAACCGCATTGCGACCCGCGCTGATCTAAACGAGCTGGTTGCCGGCTTCGACTACAAGGCGTGGGAGCGTCGGTACGCTGAGAACCCGAACCGCGCCGTCGAGAAGATCACCTTGGTTTGCATGGGCCACGAACCCGATCTCAAGGCTCAGCTGGAGCTCGCGGCTAAGCCCTTCAAGGTTGATGTCGAGGTGGTGGACATCCTGCGCGACAAGGCCAATCTGGAGTTCAAGCGCGACTCCGAGGGAAAGGTCGTGGTGAAGAAGGGCGAGCTGGTCATTGAGCGCTTTTTCCCGATGAATCTCCTACAGAAGCTCTCGCTGCAGAAGGAAGCCGTCGGCGACTGGCGCGAGCTCGTCGAAAGCATCCTGATCGACTGGAACTACGACGGCGCGGTGTTGCAGCCGGCGGTGGTCGACATTCCGGGAAAGGACGACTTGGTGAAGGGCGCCTACAAGGTGCCCGACGATGCCGGCACAATCCGAGTGAAGATCACGGACCTGCTTTCGGAGTCCTGGGAGGGGAGCGTGAGCTATGGCTAAGCGTCCGCCGGCCACGAGCGCGTCGCTCGACTTCGCCTTCTTCCACTTTCTCTGGCAGTTCTATCAGTCCAACCGGGGCACGATCCGGTCGCACTACAAAGAGCTCACCCGAAAGTTCCTCGACTTCAACAACCCAGAGAAGAACCCCAAGGCGTTCCTGCGGCAACCGCAGTACGAGGCGCTGGAAACCTACATCTTCCTGAAGGAATTTCTCGGCAACGCCAAGGTCGAGGAGATTTTCCAGGCTTGGTTCGAGAAGAAGGGCCGGTTCGCAGGCCGCGCGGAAGGCGGCTTGATCGGCAACGCCCGTCAAGCGGACCTGCTCGATCAGATCACCCAGGACCAGTACAAGGCCGTGTTCGCCGCGATGCGCAAGAACACGCGTGTCTACCCGAACTACATTTTTGCGCTGACGATGGGGACCGGCAAGACCATCCTCATGGCCACCTGCATCTTCTACGAGTTCCTGCTGGGCAACAAGTTCGAGAAGGACTCCCGCTACTGCCACAACGCCCTCGTCTTCGCCCCGGACAAGACCGTGCTCCAGTCGCTCAAGGAGATCGAGTCGTTCGACCTCACGCGCGTGGTGCCTCCGGAGTACGTGAACTTCCTGACCACACACCTGCGCTTCCACTACCTGGAGGAAGCCGGCACCTCGCTCGACACGATGGATCGCTCGCGGTTCAACATCATCGTCTCGAACACGCAGAAGATCGTCCTGAAGCGCCAGCGCAAGGAGAAGACCGCCGTCGATCAGCTCTTCGGCGCGACTGGCACCACGCTGGCCGCCAACGGCGTCTATGCGGACGCGGCAGACTTGTATGCCTTCGACCAGCCGGAAGAGGAAGGCGAGCTCACCACTAACCAACGCTTCGAAAAGCTCTGCCGGCTGGAGCAGCTTGGGATCTACGTCGACGAGGCTCATCATGCCTTCGGCAAAGCGCTGGCCAAGGACATGGGCGTAGGCGCGAGGGAAACGGACACAAGCCTGCGCACCACCATCGACCTCCTTGCGGCCAGCCTCAACAGGGCCGGAACGCGGGTGGTGGCTTGTTACAACTACACGGGCACGCCCTACGTCGGCCGTGAGGTGCTGCCGGAGGTCGTTTACGCCTACGGCTTGAAGGAAGCCATTGACAAAGGCTTTTTGAAGAGGGTGGTGCTGCACGGGTACGGGACGACGCGAACAAACGAGTTCGTGGACATCGTGGTCGACCGGTTTTTGACCGAGTCGAGCAGCTTGCGGCCCGACGGCATGCTGCCCAAGCTCGCCTTTTTTGCGGCGACCATCGAAGAGCTGACCACCGAGCTGAAGCCCGCCGTCGAGAAGGCGTTGGCCAAATACAGCGTCTCCGCGTCGCGCATCCTGGTGAACGTCGGAGACGACAAGCTCACCACCAACGACGACATCCGCGAGTTCAACCGCCTCGACACCGAGGCATCGGAGAAGCAATTCATCCTGCTGGTGAACAAGGGCCGGGAAGGCTGGAACTGCCGCTCTCTGTTCGGTGTTGGCCTCTTCCGCGAGCCGAAGTCCCGCGTGTTTGTCCTCCAGGCGACGATGCGTTGCCTGCGCTCGGTCGGCCAGGCCCAGCACACGGGCCACGTATTCCTCTCGAACCACAACCTCGAGATCCTCAACGACGAGCTCCAGCAGAACTTCCGAATCAGCGCCGAGGAACTGCAGAAGACCGCCAGCAACAAGGAGCGAGTGGAAGTCCGCGTCGTCGAGCCACCAGTCAAGATCAAGCTGGTGCGCGTGCGTAAGCAGTACGCTATGCGCGAGAAGCCGCTCGCGGCGGGCCAGGCGCTTGGCTTGGACCGCGCCAACAAGGAAGCTTGGAACACGTTGGTTGAGAAGTACCGTCTCATCGAAACGCAACAAGATGGTTTGAACGTCGCCGACGCCGTGGGCGCGCCGACCAGCCGCACCTTCGATCTGACGTCACGCCGTGAGAAGTGGATCTTCTCCAGGATGATGCTGGTCGCCGAGGTGTCGCGATACCTAAATCGCAGCCCGTTAGAGATCGAGGATCTGCTCGACTCGACCAAGGAGGGAACGGACGAGCTGGTCGCCATGGTCAACGAGTTCAACGAACTGCTGTACGACGAGATCATCCCTCGCCTGTTCCGTCAGCTCTACGACTTGGACGAGTCGCAGCAGACAGAAGAGCACGAAGTCGAACTGATTAAGTTGCCGCCAAACGGCTACTACGAGGTCACGGCCGCTAAAGACAAGATCGTTCGCAGAGGGGACCGCGTCATCAAGGATAAGGAACGAGCCAAGAGCTTCCACCTAGACGCCTACTGCTTTGACTCCGGTTCGGAGAGCCAGCTTTTCTGGGACCTTCTGCACGAGCAGCGGGTGAAGAAGATCTATTTCACCGGGATGCTCACGCACGGCCAGTCCGACTTCTTCATCCAGTACATAGATCCGGATTCGCGGACGGTGCGCAGCTACTACCCGGATTTTGTGTTCCTGCGCGAAGAGCCGGACGGAACCGAGAAGTACGTGATCGTCGAGGTCAAAGCCGATAACCAGATCGAAGATGCCGTGGTCCAAGCGAAGAAGGAATTCGCCCAGCAGATCGCCGTCGCCAGCGGGATGGAGTACCGAATCATCAAGTCGACGGACGCGGACAAGCGACATTACCGAGTTCTGATGTAAGAACCTGGCGGCGGCTGAGGTGCGGTGCTTCGAAACGCACCCTGCTTCATATTCGTTGGAGTTGAGCCGGCCGCCGATGAAGCACGGTGCTGGGTCGAATGTATGCCGAAGGCTAACCTGTCGCCGTTCCGTCACAGTAAGTTCCGCCACAGCCACCCGCGGGTGCATGGTCGACTCATCAAAACCAGAGTAGCACTGGCCATTGCGCGCGATCCGCACATTCGGCGCCCCGATATGGCAGCGCTGCATCGCGTGGTGTAGATGGTCGCCGGGCTGGCGATGCTGCACTTTCTTCTGGATGGGCGCGGGCAAGAGCGACTTCCCCGACGTGGCGGTGCTGCGATCCTCAGTTCTGTCTGGTTGGCGCGTGTGGCGGGTGCTTACGCGCGGTGCGCGGCACCGCCCTAGCGCACCAGGCGCTCGCCCCGCATCAGCTCGCTGACCTGCTCCCGCTCGCGGATCAGGTGCGCCCGGCCGCTGTCGACCAGCACCTCAGCGGCGCGCGGCCGCGTGTTGTAGTTGCTCGCCATGCTCATGCAATAGGCGCCCGCGGACAGCACTGCCAGCAGGTCGCCGGGCTCCACGGCAAGTTCGCGGTTGCGACCGAGCCAGTCGCCGCTCTCACACACTGGGCCCACGACGTCGTAGCTCGATGAAGCGGCACCGGAACGCGGTACGACCGGAAGCGTCGCGTGGTACGCCTCGTACATCGCCGGACGCGGCAGGTCGTTCATCGCGGCATCGACGATGCAGAAGTTCTTCTGTGCGCCGGGCTTGAGGTAGAGCACTTCCGTCACGCAGATGCCGGCGTTGCCCACCAGCGAGCGGCCGGGCTCGATCATTAATTCGCGATTGCCGTAGCCGCGCTCATCGAGGCGGGCCAGCAGCTTCGACCACAGTTCGTCGGCTGCCGGCGGCTGCACGCCCTGGTAGTCGATGCCCAGTCCGCCGCCGAAGTCAATGTGCTGCAGGCGGATGCCGGTCTTCTCGACGGCATCGACCAGGTCCAGCACGCGCTCCATGGCGTCGAGGTAGGGGCTGCTGTCCGTGATCTGCGAGCCGATGTGGCAGTCGATGCCCGCCACGCGCAAGCCGGGCAGCTCCGCTGCGCGCTGGTATGCGTGCAGCGTGCGCTCATGCGCGATGCCGAACTTGTTGCCCTTCAGGCCGGTGGAGATGTAGGGATGGGTCTTCGGGTCGACGTTGGGATTGACGCGGATGCTCACCGGCGCCGTGCGGCCATGCGCAGCCGCGACTTCGCTGAGGACTTCCAGCTCCGCCTCGCTCTCGACGTTGAAGCAGCCGATATCGGATTCCAGCGCGCGAGCCATCTCCGCGCGCGTCTTGCCGACGCCCGAGAAGATGATGTTTCCGGCCTTCGCGCCCGCGGCCAGGGCACGCTCGAGTTCTCCGCCCGAGACGATGTCGAAGCCGCAGCCCGCCCCCGCGAACACCTGAAGCACGCCCAGCGACGAGTTGGCCTTCATCGCATAGCAGATCTTTGACTTGCGGCCCGCGAAGCCGCGCTGGTACGCAGCCAGCGCCGCGAGCATCGACGCCTTCGAGTAGATGAACAGCGGCGTGCCGTGCTGCCGCGCGAGATCGCGCACGCGGAGCTGCTCAACGTGCAGCTCACCGTCGCGCCACGCGAAATGGGGATGGCCGGGCGTCGTCATGGCGCGCCCATTGGTGAGGCCGTGCCCGCCCCTCGCCCACCGATGGGCTCGGATGTCTGCGCGGGAGGAGACGGCGAAGTGGCGGAGGGCTGCGTCATCGTGGAAGAGATAGTCTGTCCGGGAATAAGGACCTGCGGCAGCGTGGCACGGTTGGCGGCGGCCGGGTCGGTGGGCAGGTACAGATCGCCCTTCTGTCCGCAGGCCGCCACCGACGCCAGTGCCATCGCAGCCGGCAGCGCACGGTAAAGAGCCCTGCATAGAATTAACCGGGGAGCCAACATGGCGAAATTGTAATGACCGATTCCGAATACATGACCGTGCCGAGGCGCTGCCGCGCAGGTGGAGAACGGTTGCGACCTCGCTGCACAACCTCACAACGAACTGGCTGACCGCGCGAGCCTGGGATGCGCTCGCGCCGCTCATGAGCCAAGAGCCGGGCCACGAGGCGCTGGTGGTTGCGAGCCGCGTTCTCACTCGGGGTAGTCAGAAGCCCCCTTAGTCCCTCAAGCTCGAAACTAGCTCGATTGCGGCCAAGCGGGCGGCGACAGACCAAACCGCAGCTCGCCGGGAAGCTCCCAATGGCGAGGCGGCGTCCCTTCTGCTTGGATTGGAGAATCAGCGGAATCGAGGTATGGAGAGAGAAGGATGACGACGGGTAGTACCTGCGATGAACGTGCGCTCGTCGCTGCCCTTCTGCTGCGAAGCCGCGCGAGCGATAGTCGAGGGCTTTACCTGAAAAGAGCGGCCAAGCCGGGGCACTGCCACCGCTGGCACCTCGATTACTCATACGAAGGGCGGCGCCAAACAATCTCCCTTGGTTGCTACCCTGAGATCAGCCTCGAAGATGCTCGCAACCGAGCGCAGGCCTGCCGCAACCAACTGGCGCTTGGAATCCATCCTTCGCAGCCGAGACGGACGAGGGTAAACAGTGCCCCGCAAGTTTGCCCGCGAGGCTCGTTCGAAGAAGTTGGGCGCCGGTGGTTCGAGATCGCAAGCTCGGATTGGGTGCCCTCGTACTCCAGCAAGGTCATTCGCCGTCTTGAACTGCATGTCTTCCCCAAGATTGGCTCCGTGCAGCTCGACCGTCTCCGGGCGATAGACGTACTTGCGCTGTGCAGAGCTGTACAGAATCAAGGTGCTCTGGAGACCGGACAGCGGGTGCGGGAACTTTGCTCCCGGATCTTCTGTTTCGCCGTGGCGGAGGGAATCATCTCTTCCGACCCCTGCCGGGACCTTCGCCGCGCTCTGCGGAACCCGGATGAACGTCACTTCGCCGCGGTTACGGACCCCAGCGCTCTTGCCGATCTGTTGCGAAAGATCGACCGCTATGAGGGTTCCGAGATAGTCCGACACGCGCTCCAGCTCACGCCATTGCTGATGGTTAGACCGGGCGAACTCAGGATGGCGAGATGGGGGGAGTTCGACCTGGACTCCGGCGTCTGGCTCATTCCCTCCGTGCGGATGAAGCGGACCAAGAGGTCCAAGCAGAATGGTAGGCCGCACATCGTGTTCCTCGCGCGCCAGGCAGTAGAACTACTTGAAAGTCTATTCGCCTCAACCGGTGCCGGCGAGTTCGTCTTCGCTGGGGCGACGAAGCGTGGCGGCTGCATATCGAACAGCACTCTCAATGCGGCGCTGCGCCGGATGGGCTACTGCACAAAGACTGAGGTGACCGGCCACGGCTTCCGCGCCACTGCCCGCACTCTGCTCGTGGAGCTGCTTGACTGGCCAGAGGAGGTTACGGAAGTTCAGCTCGCCCACACACCAAAAGATCCGAACAAGGGAGCGTACAACCGTGCTCAGTTTCTAGAGAAGAGGCGACTCATGATGCAGCAGTGGGCCGACTTCTTGGATGAACTGAGGGCTGGGCGGCCCCCCAGTAAGACGCATCCAGTCTTGACGGACTTTCGCCCCGTCACGTTGCGGCGAACAGGATCGAGTGACGCGAGTCCGGCCTTCCTTTCAGTCAAGAACAAATTCGGGATCTAGGTCGCGATCGCCTGAGACGGGTTCCCTGGGGGCGGCCATGGGACAGGTCAGACCCATATTGACCAAACCCTCGAAAACGCACCCGGCAAGACCGGCAGCCGTCCGGGCCGCGGCGCGGCAACAAGCCACCTCGAGGCGGAACACCGTCGGACGCCTGAGTAGATCGCATTTGTAGGCTGGCAATCCGCTGGCACAGGTATTGACTGCACAGCAACCCGCGATTCCTGACTCGTTTGGAGGTGCGGTTCTCAGTCCAGCAGCGGTCTTGGCCGGGTGAGCGCTCTCTCGGAAGGGCCCGCTCGTCGGCAAAGCGCTTCCCTCGGTACACAAACACCCGCAGATCATATGATTTCCTATATGATATTATTTTTTATACCATTGGCAGAATGCGGTGAGTCTGACCAGTCTTCTTGAAAAGAACCGCTATAGGGTCATGCGGCGCATGGCGCTATGGGAGGGACGCCTAAGTCGAGGCCGGCTCATGGAGGTCCTAGGTCTGAGCGGTATACGGGTGAGCCAGCTACTCAGGGAAGTCCGCGAGGAGACTCCGGACTGGTTCGAGTGGGACAGCAAGAGCAAGTCTTACTTTGTCACGCCCGCCGCCTACCGAAAGGCCCAAGTTGAGCTCAAGGCCGGCACAGCCGATCTGAGCTTGGCTGCTTACCTGGCGGAGGCGGACATCCACGCGGACCTCGGCCCAGGTGCCGGCCCGGTCACCGTGGCGCCTTGGGACTTTTCCCGAGTCAACCCTAGCACCTTCTCCCGCATCCGCTTAGCTATCGAGCAGGGCACGCGATTGAGGCTGGAGTACCGCTCCATGCGCACCCCCGAGCCGCACTCGCGGACCGTGGAGCCGCACAGTCTGGTTCAGGCCGGCCGTCGCTGGCATATGCGTGGCTACTGCCTGGAAACCGGTGACTTCCGGGACTTCGTGCTGGGGCGAATCGCAAAGCTCACTCTGCTGGACCAGAAAGCCGAATCCACACCCGCAGGGGACTCGAATTGGAACACCGTAGTGAAAGTGCGCATTCAGGCGCATCCGAAGATGACGCCCGGCCAGCAGGACCTGGTTCGAAGCGAATACTTCGAGGGGGCCGCGACGCGCGTGCTCAGCTGCCGAGGGGCCATGCTGCCCTACTTGGTCCAGGAGCTGCGACTCGCCTTGGATGCCACCAAGGAACTGCCGCCTGAGTACCAGCTGGCGGTAGAGAACGTCGAGCAGGTGCGCAAATGGCTGTTCCCAGCGTGACCCCTGCTTCCATGGCGCTCTTCCAGCGTATCCCGGAACGCCTTTTCGGTCCGCTGGCTTCGCAGAACCGTCACGGGTACTGGGCGTTGCTGTGCCACTTGCACCGTCGGCGGTTCGGTCCCGACGCGCCTCTGCCGCCCAGTTATGGATTCCTGCAACGCGAGATAACCCAGGAGATCGAAGAGCACCTCAAGTATGCCGACGAATGGCAGCCGGAGTCTGGCGATCAGCACGACACGCCACTGAACATCCGGGCCATTGGCATCTTCAACCGTTTGCTTGAAGCGGGCTGGTTCCGCCTGGAGAAGTACGGTATCGAAAAGACCGTCAACATGGCGCCCGCGGTAGGTCAGTTGCTTACGCAGTTGATCAACTTTGCCGAGACGGGACCGGTCTTCGTTTCGGGCAAGATCCGCTCGATCGACGCCGCCGTGGCGCAAGTGCACAAGGGCGTGGCCAGCGGCGACCTGCTGCGTGAGGCTGCTGAACAGTGTCGAAACCTATTGGTCTACATCCGGAACACCGGCACCAACGTACGCGACCTCATGGCGGCCATAGGCGCACAGGCCACCACTGCTCAATATGTCCGGACCTTCTTCCAGGACTACATCCAACAGGTTTTCATTGGCGATTACCAGGAGCTGCGCACACGGGAGCACCCGCTGTCCAAACGCCAGCAAATCCTGGACGCCGTCGCAGACATTGACACAGGGGCTGACCATCGTGGTCGCTTGCTGGACTGGTACGTGAACCGCCTTTGCGGCGGGGACGACAAGAAAGGACAGGCCGCGTTCCAGCGCGACTTGCAGCGCCTCTACGAACTCGATCGGATTGAGGAATACCTGGAGCGTCTGGACGAAGAGATCCGCAGTGCCAACAAACGTGCACTGGCCTTCCTGGAATACAAGCTGCGCGCAATCCGCCCCATAGACAACCTACTTCGTCACACCATGGACCGGTTGATTGCCAACCCCGACATCAGTGTTGCGCCCGTGTTCCCCCCAGATGCCCTGATGTGTGGCGGCCGGCTGGCACAACCACGCAAGGATGCACCCCGGGTGGCGCCCACGCCTTTGCGCCAAGTGATCATCTCCGACCGTACGCGGGCAATTGGGAACTTGGTGCGCCGTGCCCAAGAGCGCCGCTCCATCACACCCGTCAAGCTGCGTGCCTATGCCGAGAAGGTGCTGCGAGACACGACCACCGCCAGCAGTGACGACTTGCCTTGCGGATCCATTGAGGACTTGCGCGCATTCCAGGTCCTGACCAGCGTGGCCATGGCCACCAACTCCCGGATCGCCAGGCTGGTAATGGAAGGCCGGGCGTCAGCCCCGGGCGTGGAGCTGCGCTACACCAGTGAAGAAACCGCCGAACACCCGTACTTGAGCGGCAAGACATTCACACTGAGCTGGCGCAAACGCAGGACTAGAGGTAGGGAGACCGAATGAGCACCCAACAGAATTGGGAGGAGCTGGCCGGCCGGCTGGATGGCATCTATACCGTCGAAGACTTCGAGACCGCGGCATACCGGCTGGTCGCCGAACAGGTGATCTATCACTCCGACCGCAGTAGCCGCGTGACCTATGCCATCTTGGATCTTTACGAGCGCGAGTTCGCCAAGGTCCTGTCTCCGCTCGGAGTGATCCTATCGATCAACCGGCAGTTGCGCTACGCCACCGCCCTGCCGCGACACGCCAAGGTCGGTACAGCAACCGTGGCTCAGACGCTGTTTTCCCTGGTGCTGCGCGGACTGTATGACGAGGGCGTGCGCGCTGGCGGGCTCACCGAAGATGGCGAGGTCCTTTGCGACTACATCGAGCTGCAGGAGAAGTTTCGGCTCATGACCGGTCGCGATCTGCCTACGCGTGGTGAGCTCGACACGCTACTGCGCACCGTCAAGCGTTGGGGCATCGCCAGGCGCTTGGAAGACGATGACACCGGTAGCCTAACGCCCTTGCAGGAGCAATCGGCTGGCGGTGTGGCCATCCGCCCGGCGATCGTCGACGTCTTGGGCGAGACCGCCTTGATACGCCTGGCGCAATGGGGAACAGCTAAGGACGAGACACACTCTGATGGATCCGCCGACGCCGGCGACTCTGAGGCGATCGAGGACAACCAAAGGGCGAGCAATGAAGCGACTTGAGAGCGTCAAACTGGTTCAGTTCCTTCTGTACGAGCAGCAGGAATTCCGCCTGGAGGAGATTACCGGTCTGTTTGGCCGCAACGGCAGCGGCAAGAGCTCGGCGCTCGATGCCGTCCAGATTGCGATGATGGGCGCTAACAAGAACCTGATGCATTTCAACGCCCAAGCTGACACTAAGTCGCATCAGAGCCGCACCTTGCGGTCGTATTGCCTCGGTCAGTACGGCGACACCATAGAACAGTGCGCGCGACCGCAAGCCACCACCTACGTCACCCTGGTCTGGCGCGACACTGAAACCAACGAGCCCGTATCCATGGGCGTGTGCATCGAGGCCTCGCTGGGCAACGACGTGGAGAAGGTGCTGGGGCGCTACGTCATCAGGGGCGTGGAGCTCACCATGTCGGAACACCTGCAGACGGTGGATGGGGCGACCATGCCCCTGCCGTGGAGCAGCTTTCGCCACCGGCTCCTGGAGCAGTCGAAGGTCACTGGCGAGGAGCCGCTATTTGACGATGGTTCCAGCTATGTCAAGCAGGTGCTTTTTATGTTGCGCGGCAAGGCGGGCCCAGCCTCCTACGATGCTTTTGCACGCGCCTTCCGCTTCGCCCTGCGCATGAGTTTTTCCAAATCGGTGGACCAGATTGTTCGCCAGGATGTCCTGGAGGACAGACCTACGAACATCGCCAGGTTCAAACAGCTAGTAGAGACCTTTAAGCGGATCAACCAGTTGGTCGAAGGGGTTGAGCAGAAGATCGCCCAAGGCTTGGAGGTGACCAAGAACTTTGACTCCGCATTGATTGAGGCACGGAAATCCGTCACCTGGACTGGTCTGCAAGCGTCCGCGGCTTACGAGCTGAGTAGCGCGGCCCACGAAAAGCTGACGTCCGAGAAGTTTGATCAGGAAGAAGTACTTGAGAAATGCACCCAGGCCAGCGCAAGCGCCGATCAAGCGTTGCAGGACTGGGCTCGCGAAGTGGACCGGCTGACTGCACTGCAACTCGGCCACGCGGACCACGCCGAGAATGCCGTCGCTCAGCAGGCCCTGGCGCAAGCGCAGGAGAAAGTCTCCCGCCGGGAAGCAGACCTGACGAGTGAGCTGCTTACCTTTCAGCAATTGCTTCAGAACGCCAGTACCAACGACCTCCTGGCCCAATGGCAACCTGCACTTGCGCTCGGAGCGCAGCAGCTCCGCCAGTTTTCGTGGGAACAGAACGGGGTGGACCAGAATTGGCTGGGACAGCTCATCCGGGGCCTGGCGGAAACGCTGAAGTCCGCGGCTGCGCACCTGACCGAGGAACATGACGCCGTCAAGGAGCAGATCCGACTCGCCAAAGAGCGACTCGCGACCATTGGACTGGGCATGGAGCGCGCCAAAACCAACCGCGCGCAAGTCAGTGAACCGACTGCCCGACTGATGCATGAGTTCTCAGACCATGGCCTGCACCCCACGCCGGTCTGCGATCTGGTGAAGGTGACCGATCCCCAATGGCAGCCGGCCATCGAAGCCTACCTGGGCAGGAATGTGGAGGCGATTCTGTTGCGCGACAAGGAGGAAGAGGGCGCAGCCTTTGACATCTATCGGTCCTTGCAGGGCAGACGGACTATCTATGGTGTGAAGATCGTGCGTTCGGACAAGGCGCGCGCTGGCCAACCGGCAGCCGACACGGTGGCCAGCCTGATACAGGGCAACAACCAGGAGGCTGTGATCTATCTGCGTGGCAAGCTGGGCAACCTGCTGCGCGCGCATACCGCCCAAGAGGCGCTCCGGGGTGAACGAACGCTGACGCTGGACGGCATGCTGGTGGGGCCGGGGGACTTTGAGCGATTGAAGCTGGTCCCGGAAGCGGACTTGCAGATTGGCGCCGGCGCCAAAGGTCAGGTCGATGGGCTCAGATTTGAGTCCCGTGACCTGAACAGAAAAGTTGTCGGACTGCAGGAACGCGAAGGATCCATCAACCGTATTCGCCAAGCGATACAGAGCTTGTCCTCGCCAGAGACGTTGCGCCTCCTGCTAGCGTCAGCGGGCCAGCTGGGCGAGGCGCTCACAGAAAGGGATCTCGCCAACCAGCGCATCTCCGGAAGCACCAGTGCCGAATACAGGGCCCTTTGTTCAAAGCTACTCGCGCTGCAGGAACGCAAGCCACAACTCGAAACTGATGCTCGGGACGCCCGGGATGCCGTCGTTCGCGCTCAAACAATTCTGGATAGCTTGACGACTGAATGTCAATCCAAGCACCTGGAGGTCCAAGAAAAGCGATCGGTCCACCAGGCTTGCCGCGGCCATGCCGACTACGACCCGGCCTTTGCGTCAGATCGCTGGGACTCGCTACTAGAGCAATTCGGTGAGAGCTACCAGGAGATGACTGACCATTGCGAGAGTCAATCTAAGAGATGCAATTCAGCCATGGTGCGCCACCTGGGTCCGGCACAGACGCTGCTGGGAACCTTTCTGACCGACCACCGCGAAGCCGTCAGTGATGAGGTGACGTCAGACTGGCGCAAGGCTATGATCTGGATGGCGCAGCACGTTGCCAAGCTGCAGAACACGGAGCTGCCGCAGTACAAGGAGCAGGCCAAGGAAGCGTACGTCGCATCGCAAAACACCTTCCGGCAGGACGTTGCACTAGCCCTGCATGCCAACCTCAGATACCAGACCACCACCTTCAAGCGCTTGAACGATGCGCTCAGGGCCTCCCCCGCCTTCACCAACGGTGAGCGGTACCAGTTCCAAGCCAAAGTCCGTCCCGACCTGCTGCCGCTGAAGAAGTTCATTGAGAACATCGCCGATTTCGGCGCTGACGGCGGACTGTTTGGCGAGCCTGGGGCTATACCCGCCCAGTTTGAAGAGTTACTGCGCGAGAAGACCGCCGTGGGCAATGCAGCGGTCAAGAGTCCGCTGGATGACTACAGAGAATTCTTCGAATTCGACATCGAGATTGAAACCGACGATCCGGTGACAGGGGTCACCAAGACCATTGGGCACTTGAGCAAGCGCATTGGCCCCGGTTCCGGTGGTGAGCACCGCGCGCCGCTGTACGTGATTGCGGGTGCCGCGCTGTCCTCGGCTTACCGCATGGATGAGAACAACCAGGACGGCCTGCGGCTAATCCTCCTCGACGAGGCCTTCGACAAGATGGACACACCCAACATCGTGGCCACTATGCGCTATCTCGAGAAACTCGGGTTGCAGGTACTGCTGGCCAGCCCGGGCGAGAACCTACCGACGCTGACCGCGTTCTTGCACCGCTACTTCGAGATCATGAAGGACGAAACCCGCCATGTGATTCAGGTGGAAGAGCGCCGAGTCAGCGAGGCCATGCGGGAGCAGTTCCGGGAGGACATGTGGGAATACCACCCGGAGCTCCTGGAAGCTGAGCTACTGGCCGTCCGCCAGGAGCCCATCGCCCGAACTGCGGCCCTTCCCACACCGTGAGCGCAAGCACCATCGCCAGGGACTTGCTCGCCAAGCTGCTGCACGCGGGCAACAAGCACGCTGCAGGTGCACGTGCGCGTGCACCTGCACTGACAGCCACGCACCTGAAGCCCTACACCGACCTCAGGAGCTGGCAACAAAAGCAGGAATGCGACGAGACGTTCCTGGCCGCGCGTGATTCTGGGGCCATAACGTTGCAGCGCGACAAGCTGAATCCGCAAGATGGACTGATTGAGCGTATTGACTTGGTGGAGGTGCAGGCGCTAGCCAGATTTCTGGGATGCAGTACCTATGCCGACCAGCTGGCCGAGACCATTGGGAAACTAGAGCCACTGAAAGAGGAGTTCCCAGTGATCCTGGAAGTGATTGGACGCTGGACCAATATGGCCAAGGTGCGCGGGCTGGGCCCGCAGGACGTGGACGCCTGGATCGATGCGGCCAAGACTATCCGCGCCTGTGCAGCGCGTAGCAAGGATGCGATTGCCGTCCCGGTGCGCGAATTCAGTGCGCGACTGTTTCTGGACAGCAAGCGGATTGAGGTGCTCACACCCCAGCTCGACATCCTGCTGTGTGGCAGCGTTGAGGCCAGCTCAAGGACCGCGGCCCAGGTATGGCAGGAGCTGGGCTTGTTCCGGGAAGAGCATCCAGTGCTGTTGGCCGGCCACGTGCATGTCACACGAGAGCGCTCTACTGCTTTGCTTGACGCGCCCTACATGGGCCTTCCGGCAGCAACCATTCAGGCGGTGGCGAGCACTGACATTGAAGTCATCACCATCGAGAACAAGACCACGTTTCACAGCGAAGCAAAGCGCCGGCAAGACGACGAGGTGCTTCTGATCTACACAGCTGGCATGCCTTCGCCAGCCTGGCGGGCAATGTACGGGCGTGTGCTGGCGAGCCTGCCGCCGACCACGCCGATACATCACTGGGGTGACGTTGATGAAGGGGGGTTTCGAATCGCCTCCACGATTGCGGCCGCGGCAAGAGCAGCAGGTTTTTCCCTGCAGCCGTACCGGATGTCGCCAGAGGATGTGCCGCTGGAAATGCGGGTTAGGGCCTCGGCACGGACCTTGGAGCGTATTCACCATTTCGCTCGTGCAGCAGGATGGTCCGAACTGGGACAAGCGATGCGTCTAGCCGGGTTCGTCGCCGAGCAAGAGGCTCTGGATCGAGAGTGATGAATTGCTGGATCGAAGTGACCCCGAGAAGCAATTGCAGGTCCAAGCTTGGGGACCAAAAGAACTGCGCGCTCTACTTGCTCCGCTGCACGCTCAGCCACTTGCGGTTGTTCTGGGTGTCGAAAATGTGAATGTCAGATCCACGTCGTCGACGCAGGTGACAGTGAAGGCGATCCGGCTAAAGGTCGCGGGGTGGATCTCGCGCGATCCTTCCTCGTAGAGGACTGCAGCCGAACGGATTCGGGTCGCGGATCCCGGCGAGTAGGTCATTTCGCAGTTGCCTGGCACGCTTCCCTTGAGGGCCGCGTGCAGGACGCAGAGGGCCGTGAGCCGCTGTTGGCCGTCTATGATGAACCGCCGCCGCTTGCTTTCGTTCCGGCGCAGGAGCACGGTGCCCATGTAGTAGTCCGGCTTGGCCTGGAGTTCCCGCCACCAAGGCCTCACCCATGCGTCCCTCTCCGCCCGTGTTGCCGGGCTCTTGCGAAACAATGATTATCTGAGCCATCCTGTGCTGGCGCGATCCGCTGCTACCGTTCACGCCAGGAGCTCATTCTCCCTGAGGACATGCTCTTTCAGGATCATTTGACCCGCGCTCGCCACGACCACTTCGACGCTGGGGGCTACTTGGTGAATCTTCTGAGCGGCGCAAGTAAGCGTCCAGCCTCGAGTGATAGTGTCATCCACCACAAGAACCCGTCGTATACGCGCCAACCCATCATTCGCCTGAAGAAGGGACGCATAGCGCGCGCGAAACTGACTCGCGGTGAATCCTGCGGCCTGCATGCGGCGCTTGGAAACGGGGCCTGACAGGGTGAGCCATTCTCGAACCGGGACCCCGAGTTGCCTGCCAATGTGCTTGGCCAGTTCCAGTGTGCGGTGAAGTTCGCCCGCCTGAATCTTGTCAGGCGACAAGGGAACGGGAACTACTGCATCGAACTCCAGTAAGTCGCGGGATCTGAGCGCTGCGAAGATCCCCAAGGCCAGCGGATAAGCATAGGCGGCCTCGCCCAGCTTTAGCTCTCCAAACATGTGCGACACCCGCTGTATCCAGGCGGACGGGCGCTTTCCCTCCCGATACAAGTAGCACCGGTTCGGAATCAGCCAGTACGCAGGAACAACTGCCTTGGCCGCAATTTCGCCCGGGGCACGGTATGCACCAGCCGCTACCGTCCGGAAAGAATTCCACACGGGACAATCCTGACACAGGTGCTTTCGACAGGCGTCTCGCCCGCATTCGGGAATCTCCGAGAGGTCCTCGGGCCAAAGGAAGACCTGCCTGAATCGGGTGCTGACAGCAGCGGCGATCCTTGCCGTGGTCGCGGGGTCTGTGAGTGGAGCATCAGCGCTCCACTCGCGCACACGAAGGCGCACCGCCTGCGCTTCGGCATCGATCGCGCGAATGAATCCTTTGACGTAGACACCATGGCGAAAAGCATGACGCCCGTGAAAGAACACCCAGCACTCGTCCCCTACTTCGACGTCGTCCAGGTAGCGCTTCCACCCAAGTGTGAGGTCACCTCGCCCTTGAATACGATCGGGTAACCGCGCGGGCGTGAAACCGTCGTAGTTGCTGTAGATCTTGTAGAGAAATCTCACAGCCGGGTGAGATCCTCAGCGCGCTTCAAGCTGATAGCGGTATAGGACGGTCGGCGCTCGCCGTAGCCGTACTCGGCCCAGGCAAAGCGGACCCCAGCCGCGATCGCGGTCTCAGCGTCGACGGCGCGATCGCCAACATAGAAGACCCTATCGCTCGGTTCGGTGTCCAAGACGCGCAGTGCCGCGAGTAGCCCCACCGGGCTGGGTTTGCGCGCACGGCAATTGCCAGCGTGAATGACCGCCTGGCCAAAGAAAGGCGCAAGGCCTGTCTGCGCCAGCAGGGGTTCCGCGATCCAGCCTGGCAGACTGGTATGGACGCCCAAAGCCACGCCTTGTGCGGCAAGAGTACGGATCGCGTCAGCGATGCCTGGATACAGCGCACCATCGCACGTCGCGCGCAGTGCTCTGACAAACGATGTGCGCGTAACGCCGTAGCTTTCGACGACGCGCACAATGGACTGGCCCTCCAGTAGCGCATCACCGACTTCCTCTGCGGGTCGGCCGATGCACCGCTCCAGCGCCCGCTGGTACCACGGGTGGCTGTCCCAAACCGTGCCATCTAGGTCGAGGATGCAAGCAGCGCCAGCCATTGTGTGTACTCCCGCTCGCAGTTCGATTCAACCTGCAGTCTCGTGGCCGGGGGGCTCTCGTTCAGCATGAGTCGATTTCCCGAGGTGTCCTCCGTCTCGTCCGGTTCGAAGGTCGCCGACGGCTTTCGTTGCTCGACGGAAAACCGATACGCATTCATCGCACCGCCTGTGGCGGAACTCTGACTCACGAGAACGCCCCTGGCCAAAGCAACGATGAGCTTGTTGCGTTTGCGGAGATTCAACGACGCTGCACCCGTGCCGAAAGGGAATTCAGAAACGAACACAGCCTGGTCGGCGGCGAGCAACCGCTCCCACAGGGCCTTGTTTTCCGGCGGAAATGGCCGATCCAGCCCCGAGGGCATCACTGCGATCGTCTTACCTCCGCTCTCGACGCACGCCTCGTGCCCAACGGTGTCTGCACCGAGGGCAAAGCCCGAGACGACCACAAACCCTTCGGCGACAGCGGTGCGTGCGAAGGCGGCATGTGCCTCCTTGAACGGCGGCCGCAACTGGCGGGATCCCACGCAAGCCACCGCCAGTCGCTGTTTCAGGATTTCTGTGTTTCCCCGAACGTAGAGCAGCGCGATCGGGTTGTTGCTCTGAAATCCAAGAGCAGGATAGAACGGACTGGCGTAGCTGATGATGCTCGCCTGCGTGGACGCAGCCACTTTGAGCTGCTTTTCAGCGCGCTTCCTGCACTCCTCAAGCAGTGCGCCCTTTTGCGTGCTGAGCTGATCCCGGATCGGATCCCCCTTCTTCCCGGGAACAGGCAAAAGCTTGGGATCCTCAATGATGTGCGCCGGATCGAGGCCTGCTTCATAGACCTGCTTGAATTTCTGCGGCCCAAAGCCTTTCAGGCTGTCCAACACGTACAGGTTAGTCAGGCCCTCTAGCGTCATCACGCGGGCACCGAAAGCTTCATTCATCAACTAGCCGAATCAGGATAGGTTTCGTAACATCGTACGGCAGCTGACATTGAATGGCAATGATCACGATTAGCGACTCTCACCTGCTTGCATTGGCGACGACTGCCAGGGCTGATGGGCGCTTGCGCGAGGCAAGGGATCTGCTGCTGAAGGCGCGGAACAGACCCCTTGGCCTTCTGGCGGACGTCACGCTTGAATTCGCCAAGTTTGAGGTGGCGGCGGGGCGGTATGGCAGCGCGCAGCGATTGTTTGCTGAAGTGACGACCCAGCATCCGAACGCCTTCTTCCGCAGCCTCGCTCAAGAGCGCGCTTACCTGGTAGGACGCATCACGTCACGAAGTGAAGTTCCTGTCCCCGCGCTCCGGAAGCGCCTCGCCGAAATTCACGTTGATGTCCCCGAGCGCCTGCCGGCCACGAGTTTGCAGCCAGAGATCGACTTCGTCGGATCGCCGGCAGCCTATCGCTCCGGGTATGACCGACGACGCAGTGATCCTTTGAGCACCCTCATCCGAATGGTCAAGAAGGGAGTTAACGAATCGACCATCAGCTTGCTCGGGGATCTGTTGGCCGCTTACTTGTTTTTCGAGACCGATGTACTCGCCTCAGTGGACTACCTCGTGCCAGTGCCCACAAGGCCGGAACGAGAGAGTGAGCGCGGATACTCGATTCCCCTGCTCCTCGCCGAGGTGATCTCCCAACGCTGTGCAATTCCTCTGCATGACGAATTCATCCGAACCGATGGACCGGATTTCGAGCTCAGGAATGTGCCCCGATGGGCGAGGTCTACATTCACGGACTCTGCCTACCAGCTTGGCAAGCGTCCTGAGTGGATACCGGGGACGGCCGCCCTGATCGTTGATGATGTCATCACCACCGGCTCGACAGTGCGTTCCGTCGCGCGAGTTCTGAGAGGTGCTGGCGCGGATAGGGTGTTCGCCGTGGCCCTGGCACATTCAGAATGGAGCGGCTACCAGTGGGGGCAACTTCCCTGGAGTGACGAGGCGGGAATTCAGGAGGCGCCGCCCTGTATGGACGCCGCCCAGGCGACGTGATTCCTTCCTCTGAAGTATGTCCGTCGAGAACCGATGGGCCGCCTGGTCAGTACGAGCCGAGCCGGTATCTTTCGGGCTTCGCTTCTTGGGTCTGGAGAAGGTCGTACTCCTCGTTGGCACCACCCAAAGCCACCGCCATTCGGCTTCGGCCCGCGCCGAACGTTCCTATGCCAGCTCGCTCCAGCGGATCGGAGATGCGCACGCGCAGGTTCCTCCCTCCCACGATGATCGCGGGCGCCAGTGCGTTGCGCAGAAAGCCCATCTGGGCACCACCACCCGCAAGCACTAGGTCCAGTTCTTGGACGGCACCTGAAGCCCGGTTCATGAGGAGCTGGACGTCCTTCTCGCACGCCTGCACCGCAGTGACGATTGCCGACCGTACCGCATCTGCCATTGCCCTGGCCGAAGGGTGCGCTTCCAGATCCCCGAGTGCAACGTCGACCCCGAGCTCCTGGACGGACCCCTGCTTGAACAGAGTCTCCTTGATGAAACGGACGCGACCGCGCACACTGGCCCACTGCACGGGGTCCTGCACTCGAGTGCGTCGTTCGAGCAGTTCCAGAACGATGGCGTCCACCTCGTTGCCCGCTTTAAACACACTTCGCGCAACTCCAAGCGGGATCAGGCGGGAACGCTTGGCGCTGTCGGGGTCCGGCACCAGCGACCTGAACAACCCAATATCGGTGGTGCCCGCTCCCACATCCACGACTGCGCACAGGCGGATCAGGTTTTCTTCGCTCGGCAAAAGTTCGACGGCCGCTGCGATCGGCTCCACGACTTCGATCATCGCCGCCCGGTCCGCGACCTCGATGGACGCCCAATCCTTGAGTGTGCTGGCACTGACGCTGCTCCAGTCGCGTTGAAAAGCGACTTGCCTCGCCTTGACTGCGATGCGAGCTAAAACCGTGTTCGCCTCGGTGGCCGAGTTCTCCCAGACCGGATGCGCGATGCGCAAGTCAAGCTTGCGCAGCGTGTCGAATCCGATTCCATCCGCCTCCGCAGCGGCGCGGACGGCGTTTGCGAGAAGACCAACGAGCAAATCCTCTCGCGTGAGCGCTGTACCGGGCGCGGCAGGCTGGTCGATTCGATCGAGGTCGCGCAGCCACAGTTTCGGACTGAGCTCGAACAGCAGCGCGCCTTCACCTTTCGCCCACTGCCTGACTGCAGCATCTCCAAAGCGCACCTGCTTGCCCGTGGAATCGATGTGAACCTCGCTGCGGATTGACGCATCGTCCAGGCGCGAGCGCACGACGCGACCAATCGCGAGCGGCTTGAGCTTGCCACTGGGCTGCCTCCGCACGGCGCGCACGGAACTCGTTCCGAAATCGAGGCACAACACACCGGTCATCGTTTTCTCCTGCAGTGAACTTCGTCTAACTCGGCACCACTACGGCTCGAACAAGAACCCGCGAGGATCCGTCGCTGCGGCGGGCCAGCACGCCGGATCGCACCAATCGCACCCGCTGAGGAGGTGAATCCGCGCCCTCAGCGATCTGGTGTTCCAAGGGGTCGAAGTCGAGAACTTCTCCGATGGTTCCGAGGTATTCCACGTTGGCATGCCGGGCGGCAGCCTCGATCCACTGCGTGAGGGCGCGCGTCTGAGGCGCACCCGGTAGTTCGGACACGAACTGCTGCCAGGCGGGAAGAAGCTGCGCGAACACGGCCTCGTGCTCGTAGGAGGAGTTCTGAGGACCTTGCGCTTCGGCCGGCGCGGAACGCATCCACTGCTGTAGCGCCGGTGATTGCTGGGCGGCCTCGGCCAGCAGCTTGTTCCATGTCGGGTACGCCTGCCGAAATAGCGGCATGACCGGCAACCAATGCGCAATCGCCGCCGCGCCGTAACGCTCCACCTCCGCCTGCAGCAAAGACAAAGTCGCAGCAGCGAGGACGGCTAGGTGCTGGTCCAGAGGCTTTGCGGCCACCGGAGCGCCGTCGCCAGGCCGCAAGCGCACCAGCGTCGCCACCGTCGGGGCCTCGAGAAGGATCGCAGGGCAGGAGGTGGCAAGTTCCTGCGCAAGCGCGATCGAGGCGAGGAGGCAGGCAGAGACCTGTTTAGCGTCGGCTGGCGAGCCAAGGCCTGCGAGCGCCCCTTCGGCCACCTTCGCGAACGCCTCGGCCAGCTCGCGATTGCGATGATTCACCCCCGCCTTGAACAGGCGAGGCGCCTCCTTGAGCATTGACAGCAGGCGCTCTGGTGAGGCACTCCCATGGAGCCACTGTGCGAACGCCGGCGCGAGCTCCGAAAGCTCGGGGTAGAGGTGTCGCGCCCAACGCAGCAGCTCGGGAACGGCGGACGACGGCAACTGCGGGTCCGCCAGCGCCTCCGCCACATATTCCTTCGCCCAACTGACGTTGAGTTTCGAGAGCATGGCGATACAGGCGAGCCGTTCGTCTTCTCTCGGCAAAAAATGGAGTGCCGGCGGGCGGTCCTCGGACCACCGCGTCAACTTCAGCGCCCGCTTCTTCGCATCCTTCACCCCCGCAACTTGCGCGGCGGTGATCAGGCTGGCTGCGCGCAGTGCCTGTATTGCGTCCGGCTCTTGAGGAAATTCGACCGACAACCGCGCCACAGCACGGCCGGCTTGTTCTTGCCAGCCCTCGTCCTTCGGCTGGGGCTCGTCGAGCAACGCGCGAAGCCGTTCTGCCGTCGAGGTCTCCGGCGGCGGGTCGTTGGCTTGCGTGCCCTCGGTCACTGTGTTCGTTGGTTCTGCCATTTATCAAATCAATACTGAGGAGGGCTGCGACAGTGGCGTTCTGGCCCCCAGGTCGCCTTGGCGACGTGCTCGGATCCTGAGGAGCCGAGCACCGGCCCTGGGCGGCGCCCACCCTTGCGCGGTCAGCCCAGAGCGGCCTGCATGTCATCGGCTACTCGTCAATCATTCCGCGCCGCATCGCCGATGCTAGCTCGGGTTCTCAGCCGTTCGACTCAGGCCCGACCCGAAACAGCCAAGCAGACGCTCGCGCGGTGGATAAGGCTCGCCGATGACCTAAATGGATGACCTCGCAGCGAAATCACGGCCGCCGCGACGAGCGGCGGTGGAGTGGCGGGCGGGTCGCCACAGCTAGCTTTAAGTTCAATAAAGAGAGGCTATCGGCCTTCGAGCCGCGGGCACACTCCTAAGAGATAGCGATTCAGGAAGCGACCGCGGGTCGTGTGAGCAGAGCCATGCCGGCGGTCGGGTCGGTTGGAATCTCTTCACGCTCGCGAAAGCGCCACTCTGCCGGCAGCCTGGCCGACTCCCCAAAGAATTGATCGCACAAGCGGTTCAGGAGCCGCGCGGAAATCTGATCATCCTTGCCCGCCGCTTCCAGACGAGGGCTGCTGATGATCGAAAAGGCGTTGGGGAAGTTCACAACCAGTCCGCGTTCACTGCGCGCTCGAACCACGGCGTCATGCCTTCTCATGTTGTCCGTCATTCGCTCGTCAGACATCCAGGTCACTACAGCGAATCCGCTGTCACCCTGCCGATCCCTCCTAATGACGAAGGCACCGCGGGCACTTGGCACCAGCAACTCTGCTTCCCAGGTCAACCGCCGCAAGACGAGCAGAAATCGGAAGAAACTGTCGCCCAGGTCCCTAAGCTCCGCCAGGACCTCGGCCTGCTTGGTTGTTCGCAGCCGAAAAAACAGCCGCATGATGGCGTGCCGCGTCACCACACACATGCGCTCGCTCCAGAGGGTCGCGTGCCGCGCTTCCACAGCAGTGAACGCGAGCTCCAGGCGATCAATGTCAGGCTTGGCGGCGTCGAAGGCCTGATAGAGCATGCCCCAATGCGTGACGAGGTAGCGTCCATCCTTGTCCTTGCCGGACTGATCGCCCCTACTATGACGGTGCACCACCAAGTCGGCCGGAATGGCCCTTTCCAGGTAGGCCTTGGTAGAGCGGTAGGCCGCGGCGCGTTTTGCCTTCGGGCCCTCGAGTTGCGTATTGCTATCCAGGAGCTTGCGGACAAGTTCGATTTCAGTTGTCAGCCGCGTCACCAGCCCGTGCGCCAAGCTTTCGCTGACGCTGCAAATGGCGTCATCTTCGCGCGTGGCGTCTCTAATGCGAAGGTCTGGCGGGGTGTGGTGGCTGGCCGCGGGTGCATGGCTTGATGGCGGGGATGATTTCGCCCACAGCGACAACGGATCATAGTGGTCGTTCTTGTGCGTGGTCTTCGTGAATGGCAGAAGGCCGCGGCTTAACCGAAGCCTCCTCACCGTTCTTACTTTCCTGGGTGGATTGTTGTCGCAGCCGGCGCCCGACGGATTGCCGGTCTTGCTCGGCCAACCCGCTCCCTTTGTGTCGTATACCCTCTGTGCTCCTGGTTCCAGTGCATAGGGCGTGCTGCTCCGGCCCGGAGACATCCGCCTGCGCTGCACGATTGGAGCAACGACTCACTCGTCTGGATCAGGCCAGTGCGGCGGCCGTGGCGTGCCGACGAACAACCCGTTCGCCGGCGGGGCAGCCCGAAGTTCGCTCAGCTCACGTTCGATCGAATCGTCTCCACAGCAGTTTCAAGACCCTGGACAGGGTAGCGGCTGCCGAGGCCCGCTCCCACTTGTCTGCGGCGCGCGCCCTGGGAGCGTGGAACGCGCACGAGAAAAGGGAAACGCCGGTTGAACCCGCCGAAACGCGCGGGGCAGCTCAATCGGCATCTAGCAAACTCGGCGTGTCAGGCCAGAAGACCGCGCGACGCCAGATTCTGAAGCTCCGAGAAGAAGACGAACGGGTCGAGCAGATCCACAAGCTCGGGCGAATCCGGTTGATCAATGTGGTCCTCCGGATTCCAGGTATCGCGAGCCCGCGGATCGCTCGCGAACTCGAATTCACCGGGCAGTTGATCCTGCATCACCGTGAGGAGGTGCGCATAGTCACGCTTGCGCATGTCTTTCAGCAGCGAGCGGACAGCCTTGTCGCTCATCCCGCGCTTGCGCGCGAGGCGGCAAGCAACGATGAGCAGGCAATTAGCGTTGCCGATAGGAGAGCGCAGGTCGATTTTGGTCACGTAGTGTCCTTCATATTCGTTGAGAGATGCCCTCTATAGCGCCCAGTAATTCGGCTGGCAGAACTCGAGGCTCGACGCGGCTCCAGCGGGCAGCGAGGAAGTTCCGCCCTGATTACCTTGTTCATGCGAGTGGCGGCGCGCTGCGCGCCAGCCTGCGCACTAGGAAGCAGGTCGGAGGTTCAACAAGATCTGGGCGGTCGCGAACTTCGCGAATTTCAGCTTGTCGGTTCGGTCCTCCGGCTCTGCGATCTCCTCATAGACCTGCAGCAGCAAGTACAGCTGCAGGCCCACCGCGACGCCCGTTTGCATCTCCAACGACGCCAACAGCTCTCGTGGACCGAACTCGTGCAACAAGTCCAGTTCCTCCACGTCCAGCAGGCGACGGATCCGGTGGCCAACGGCGCTCTCACCGGCAGCGTCCGAAAGGAGTGCTCGGGCGCCGCACTCGAGATCCATCAGGATCTCCTCAAGGTACGGGTCTGCGCACAGGTAGAAGGCGCCGACGAAGCTGTCTGGGCCCAGGTACTCTGTCAGGAGGGGGCCCCAGATTTGGACGGTTGAATCTGAAGTTCACGGCAAGCTCCTGGAGTAGGTTGACATCTCTGTATGGAGCGGAAGCACAGGAGTGCCCGTGGTATACGGAATCAAGGTGCATAGGCGAGGCTTCTGACCCGAACGTTGCTGGCAAGCATTCGCAGCACCGTCACTGAGAAGCGGGGCGCTTATCCGCCTTTCGACTGTGCTTGGCGGCAATGGCGTCCGCGGCACACTCCAGCAAGTACGGTTGATCCCCCCTAGTCTGCCTCAGTGCGTTCAGCAGCCGGTGGAGCCGACCGTCACCGCGCCAGTTTCTTGAGTGCAGCGCCAGCGCGTTGGGCGCCACCTGCACCGGGATCTCTTGCCAAGGCAACGACGTGGCGGCCCGAATGACGAGGCCATCAGCGATTTCCCTCGCACCATCGCGCACTTGGCGCCCCTTGATGGCTGGCGTAACCTCGCAAAAGTCCCGCACGATCGCCCATTCCTCGTCGGTCAGGCAGTATTGAATGGCCGGCCCACCCGAGTGATTTCCGTAGTAGTCGTTCGGGTTCGGAGCCAAAGGCTCCGAGTTCGTCATTAGGACGAACGAACGCGCCGCACCTGCCGCGAAGCCCTCCGGCTCCTCTTGGGCCAAGATGGCGTTGACAACCAGGCGCGTGACATGAACGGTCCGGCCAACACGCAGTCCATACGGGACGAGACGCACGGTGGCTTTCGGAAGATCGAGCGACATGCGTCCCTCACATGCGGCCCGGTAGACGGAAACCCAAGTGTTGCGGGCGCTCGGGTAGATGCTCGCCCAGGCCAGCGACTCGACCGCAGAGCGTCGGAAGCGACCGTTGTAGGCTCCCGTGAGATCTGGAGTCGCAACAGTCCAGTGCCCCGCCCGCGTGATGGGAAGGCAAAGTGCTTCGAGAGGGCGTGGCGTGAACGCGTAAGCCAGAGCATCGGCAACCAGGGGGAATAGCCCACGCATCAGCACCAGTGCGGGAACGAGGTACTCGCTCCTACCGCAGTGGAAGCTGAAAACCTCGTGACCCTCGTCGACCGCGCTCAGGCCGTCGAATTCCGCGACGTAGCGCCGCGTCGAGGCGCGCCCCCAGTCCTTGAGATCGGTCGAAAACGCCCTGCGGATCTTCTGGTCTACCTGCGGTACGCCCTCCTCCCACAGCTCACGAAACGCGGATGTCGCGCGAACCTCGCCTCGCGAGCGAAGCCTCGCCCTGAGCTCCCCTGCTTGTGAATCGAAACCTTCCAGCCATCCGAGCAATTTGCGCCTCCAGAGTATCTGGAGGCGTGTAGCGAGGGTTAGCTCGGCTGCTGGCGGTGTCCTGAATCTGGCTGCGTGTCGGCAGGGAAATCGACCGACTGCCACTGCTCAGAGGAGCGGAACTGCTTGAGTACGGCGTCCGTCTGGGGGAGCTCTTTGCGGTTCCTTCGGACTACTGAACGCGCCTTTAGAGAGATCAAGAGGGCTCGAGTCGTCATTCGAGAGCCCGCTGTGGTGATGCCCGCCCACCGCTTCCTAATGAGATCCGCGAGTACCGGATCGAGCGCCTCGGTATCAACAGGCGGCGGGCCACGTCTCTTCGGCGTACGCGGGCGTGCACCGGACGAAAGGTCCATGAAGCACTTCATCAGGACGTGCTTGACCGGCGAGAACGCCGAGTGGACTCCGGGCCGGAGGATCAGCACCGGCCAAGCGCGTTCCGGAGCGCCGCCCACTGCGCATCCCAGCGCGTCAAGCAGTTCCACTCCGTAAAAATCCTGCAGGTCACCGGTGAGCTGGGCTGCTGCCGTGGTGTCCCTGGAACTGATGTAGCCCAGAGACGCTGCGGTCCTTCGGTATACCTCAGCCCAGTCTAAGCGGCGCTGCCAATCTGCGGACAGCATGCTCAGCGTGGTGTCAGCGAGAGCCCTCCTGAGTAGGTGGTTTGGCGTGGAAACAATGGGACGTGCCTGGGCAAGGTCGTCAGGCAGGAGACGAAACGCCCGACGCTCGCTCCAAGGAACGACATCCTCGAACAGGACCGCACCATGAACGGGGCACTCAAGAAGCGTCGGGAGGAAGTGAGTGCGGTGCCAGTAGGCTTCGCGGTACATGCGAAGGTCGTTCGCCAAGCACTCTCGGCAAAAACGCAACCGAGTAGCTGCGGACCATGTCACCTTCAGGTACTCCCGGCGATGACCTGCTTCGCGGCCGTCGACCACGGACCGCAGGATCCGGGAAGCGGCGGTCGGCGAGCTGTAAGCGGACCAGTACGGGAATGGGGAGTGCTCCATCGCGAGCGTCTCCGGCGACCGTTCTGTCAATTCGCCGAGCCGCCAGAGGTTGCTGGGCAGAAAGAAGGACAAGTTCGAATCTGGCCGCAGCAGAACCTTCCTCAGCACGACTCGAAACGGCAAGGCCAGGTGGCGAACGGCCCGACCCACGACGCTCCCGAGCAGTTCGTCCGGGTATGGCGTCGGGAAGTACATTGCCCTCGAATCTAGAAGATTGGGACCAGTTCTTCCGCCCCCACCAACATTCCCAACGACTTCAGCTGCTGCACGACGTCGGTTTTCTTCTCTGCCGCGAGCGCTGCCGCACGTCGGTAGTCATCAGGTCGGGTGGAGAAGTCCGGGTAGATAACCTCCCCCGATGCCTTCCCCTTCGACAGAGCCCGCGGCAGCTTAGGCTGAATCTCCTTGACGATCTTGGCAACTGCCTGGAGAGGGGCATCTGACCTGCCGGAATTGACCGCCTCGTCAGCAAGGCGCGCTGCAGTTTCCGGGTTGACCCCACCGTCGATCAGCAGCTTGGTGACCGTCGGCGCGAAGTCGGCATCCTTGGGACGGAGTGCCTGCTGCTGCATCTGCGCACCTGCCTCGTACTTGCGCACGGCGGTGTCGAGGTCGACCGGCCGCAAGTCGGCGAACCGCTCCAGTGCCTTCCCCTTGCGCTTGCGCATGGCCTCAAGCGCCTCGTGCAACAGCCCGAAGTTGCTCTGATAGACCTCTTCAAGGAGTTCCTGCCCCACTGATTCGACGCCGCTAGTGATGGCGCGAACCTGGGCGATCGCAACGAGCTTGATGACGAGGTCGATAACCCCCTGGGTGCGGTCGTGCAGGTAGTCCAGCAGTTCCTTGGTGAGCGGCACCGGGTGCTTCACCCACTGGTAGTTCCACAGGATGCGAACGAAGTCGTCCCATTCGCTCGGCTCCTGCCCACCAGGCACGAGTGCCCCGGAGTCGTAGCGCAAGAGAGGCCCCCAGGCAGCCAGCCCTCCAGTGGCGCGCCGGCAAGAACGGAAGTCGGCGCCGAGGATCTTCTCCGCCTTGTACGTGCCGATAAATACGAGCGGGACAGTCAGGGTATTGCACATGGTGACCAGTTCTGTCATCACAGTCTGGACCCCCTTGACCGGCGAAAGGTTCTGGACCTCATCTGCAACGATGATCCCTACGTGGTGGATCGCGACCAGCCGCGCTGCGGCATGAATGAGCGACTCCGTACTGGTGCGCCCAGTCCCAGTGAGATAGAGCTCCGCGTACTTGCAGTCCGGCAGCAGGCGGTCGATCTGGTAAATGATGGCGATCGCCAGCGACTTCACGCTCGTCCCGTTCGACGACATGTCCACATGGATGTACGGAATCTGCACGATCCCGTCCCCATGATCGATGACGCGGGGATAACGGGCGAGACAGCGCTTGACCGTCGTCGACTTACCCATTCCAGGCATGCCGATCAGAGCCACTGAATCCTGGGCCCCAATCGCTTGAGGCATCTGGGAGAACGTCTTGCCAGCCTTCTGAAGCGCGTACATCTGCTGGAGCTTCTCCTGCAGCATGGCCGTCCGAGGAGACCGACTCACGTATCCTTCCCTGATCATGGTGTCCAACGTCCGAGCAAGCTCCAAGTGCTTGTTCAGTGGCACCAGGAAGCTCGACAGACCCTTGATCTGCTGAATGCGCTCGTGGACCTCCCACTCACGCTGTAGTGGCGAGAAGTCAGGCAGTGCACACAGCGTCTGCAACAAGTCATCGTCATTGAGCGCCGCAGGCAGCGCTTCAATGAGGATGTTGGCCTGCATCCGAGTGATCTTCTGGGGCGTGTAGGAGGCCCGCACTGCGTAGGGGCCAGCAATGTTTTTCAAAACGTAGTTCCTTCCAGGAGTTTTGCGCGCTGTTTTTGCGCTGCGCTAAGGTTTTTGGTGGGTTCCTGCGGCCGCATATAGGCGATCACGTTGGAACGCGGCTCGGCGGGGTGCGCCGATGCTTCTGAGGGTGCTGCGGGCATTGCCGCTTTGGCGGCCGACGCAGTGACAGCCGAGCGCTCCCGCTCGCGGTCGAGTTCTTGCGCGCGGATCTCCTTGGCGTTCGCACGGCGCGCCGTCTTGGACACCCCCTTGGTCGCTGCGGTCGTGTCCTTCTTGGCCGCCTCAACGATCGGGCGCGTGTCATCCTTGAAGCGAACCGATTCCTGGTTTTTGGAGTGCTCGGCATTCGCAAGGAGTTGCTCCTCCTGCTTTTGCATCCACTGCGCCTCCGCCAGCGAAAGACCTTCGTACTTGACGCTGTGGCGCGCGAGCTTCGCGACAAAGAAGCCGTCTTCTGCATCGCGGTCGTGAACGAGGATCGTGTCCACCCGCCGGCGGTCATACGAGACCCGAACCGCACCGACCGCGCGCCGACCTTCGACGAACCATTCCGGATGCTCGTTATTTGCAGGCTGGTAGCACATCTTGTTCACCCAGATGCCGTGCTCGTCGACCGTCGCCTCGTCTGCTCGGGGCAGCAGTGCCAACTTCAGTTGCGTCTCAGAAAAGCGGCGCATCTCACCGGCATGCATGCGCACCCCATGTGCGTAGAGGTTGATGGGCGACGGCTCGATTCGGTCCCGGTACTGATCGCGCGTGAACTCGTGGCCTTTGCGGATCGTGCGGTTATGCGCAATGAACCAGCGCACAAGGATCGCTTCGAACTCCTGGAGCGTGAGGGCAGCCCCATCGCTGAAGTTCTGCGAGCGACGCTTCATCGCCATCGAAGAGGGGTTGTAGCCCGGCAGGTCACTGATCTGTTGGTGGGTGAGCTTGAACTGGCCTTCGACCAACGGCTTCCAGTCGGGACGGCACGAAGGCAGATTCGTGATGGTCACGCCCAAAGGCGCGAGCGAGTCTGCCCGGCGGGTCGTAGATTCGCCACGGTCGACGAACAGCTTCTCGCACAGGAAGCCCTGCGCGGGCCAGTCGTCGGCCTCGTAGTCAAGACCGAGGCGGCGACACATGGCGCGCTTGTCCTCTGCGACGCTGAAGATTGCCAGCAGCGCCGCGTCCCACGACGGCTTCTCCAGACCCACGTACCAGCCCACGACGAGGCGGCTCTTGCGGTCGATGATGATGAAGACGGTCGGGCGGCCGATGATGTCGGCGCGCCCTTCGGACGAGACCACCGTCGCGTCAGCGATCGTGGAGTCGAACTCGTAGATTTCACCGGGCCTGCGGCAGTCATCGTCAACGGTTCCGAACACGCGCCGATGATCACGCTCGAACGCTTTGCTGCCCTTTCGGGATCGGAGCTTGTGTTCGGTGGTGTAGTTCTTCGCGAGATAGGTGGTGAACTGCCGAAGCGACGGATACTCGCCTTGAGGCCTCTGATGCAGCTTACCGTTGCCGTCGGGATACGAGTAGTCGCGGAACAGCAACTCGCGGTATGCGGCGGCGGCGGTGCATCGCGCGTCCTTCAAGTAGAAGGTGTCGATGACGTTTTTGAAGTTCTCGTGATCAATTCGCGTCGCCCGGAAGTTAATCGCGCCCGGCTTGGTCGCCGGCCGACCGCGCATGCAGGGCTTGGCCTCACCAGCCGGCTGTTCCGACGCAACTTGCGCAGGCTTCGGGGCCGGACGGTAGCCGAGGAGTGCATCCTTGGTCTGCCCGCCCTGCCACCAAAGACGCAATGCAGTGAGGATCGTGTTCGGCGCGCAGCCGTTCTCCTCTGCATGCGTTTCCACTAGGTCCCATCGTGAGCCCTCGAAGTACAGCGCTGCGTTATTGACGATGTCTTTGATGAGTTCCCAGCGCTCGTCGGCCTTCTGCTTGCTTGCGTCGGTCGCGTAATCGCGCGCGATCGTGAGCTTGACTAGCAGGCCCGCCTCCGCCACGGCCTTGCAGCTTTCCAGCCAACCGATCGGCTTGACTTCCGGGAACGCCAGCTTCGAGTGCTTCTCGATGATGACTGCCGAGTGATCCGGGCCTTCCCCCAGGGTACCGAGTAGCACGTACTCTTTGCCCTCGGAGCCCCGAGTGAAACTTTGATTCTTGAAGATCACCGGGCACCTCCGACTGCGAAGCGTTGCTGCTGCATCTCCGGAGCCACGCTGAACGAGCCCAGCGGTGCGTTCTCAAGTTCCGGCTGCTCGAAATCGGGCAGGAGTTCCCTCTTTGACATGAGGACCCTCGCAAGGCGAAGGCCGGTCCCGGTGTTCACGGCGAAACGCTGGTCGAAGCTCTCGCAGTACTCGTTCAGGCGGACTGCCTTCGATGCACGCTGGAAGTCAGAGAGCATCCGTTGGCAGTAGTCGTCGAAGAAGCCTTGGCGCTCTTCGGCCTCGGCGGGCAAGACGGCGCCCTTCTCAATCCACTGCAGATTCGCCACCTTCCGCTTGGGGAGGGTCTCGTGACACACGATCCGATGCAGGATCTCCCCCTGTCCGAGGGCAGCGCGCATGATTTCGAGCTTTTCCAGCGTGCGCGGGTCCTCTAGATCCTCGGCACACTTGGCGTCGTACGCCTCGGTGATCTCCTCACCGTTGCGGATTCGGGTGACCATGAAGTCAACCGTCATCACCGTCTCGACGTGCGTTCCCGGGTAGTACGGATGCTTGATGCCCAGTTCCGCAGCCACAGGCCTGGTCACATTCCTCGAAAGCGGGAACTGCTCCCGGATGTCGACCACGTCGGGATTCCAGGCGAGCAGGCTGTGGAAGTCAGACTCGCCCTTGCTCAGGTAGTGGTGGATCCGCCCGGTCTTGGGGCAGAACTGACGGCTGGCCAGTCCCAGCGAGGAGACCTCCGGGGCTTCGAGCCAGGGCCGGTACTGGCTTCCAGCTCCTTTGCCCCGACCCTCTTTGGCCATCCGGCTGATGCGGCTCTCGGTCCATACGATGTTCATGACCGCTCCCTCGTGCCGGGTTCCGGGGCCGCGCCCGGGCGCTCCACCCTGACGGCCTGGAGCTTGGCCCCGCAGGCTAGTACGAGGACGGTTGCGGGAGCTGCCAGAGCGATGGGCAAATGCCGTCCCGCTGACCGGAACGGCCGCTGGTCGCGGTTTTCGGATTCATGTGCCTTCAAGCCCGGCCCGGGCTTGCCGGCCTGCTGATGGCGAGTGCTGATTTGTGACATGGTGACCTTTCGTTGATGAGCCTGACGCTCAACTTCACATAGCCAGTGCAAAAACAAAACTCGGTCTTCAGCAGAAAAAGAGCTCTTCCGTACTCCCCTGACTGCTCGCGACGGATGAGTTCGAATGCTTTCTACTCAAATTGATGCTGGCTCAGCCAATTTCGTCTACCTCAGCAGAAAGCCGCAAGGAGTCCGGCCCGAAGGCTCGCTTCATGCAAAAAGAAGCGCCTCCCAAACAGGAGGCGCGAACCAGTACGACCTGGTCAGAAGAGCGATAGTGGGTCCTCACCCCCTCTGGAGGCGCTGCGCTGACTCGGGTCGAGCGCGGAGCGATGAAGGGCTGCCAACCAGCGGTAGCGGTCCTGGTCCAGCCCGCCGGCACCTTCCAACTCGTGGCAGATGAACAGGACGAACAGCTTGACTGGTTCTGCTGCGGCGTTCAGTTCACGCGGGACGAAGGCGCCGAAATGCGGGTGGCCCTTCAGCCGCTCGATTTCTGAGGAGATTCGCTGCCGAAGCGGTGCACGTGCCGGCCAGACAAAGTCACCGACGCCAATCTGTCCTGCCATGACCAATACAAGAGCTACGGGCATCCCCAGATAGAACGCAGCGCTCTCGTGCACGCTGCGTCTGGCGGTGGCAATGGAACCTTCGCCCCGGCGCCACTGGGCCAAACGCTCATAGGTGACGCCCAGCTCCTTCGCGAGCTGCGCAAGGGTGTCGCCCTTGCGGGCTGCAGCCGTGATCAGGGCGCGCAGGAGAGGCTGTTCGTCCGACGGCGCCGCTTCTCGGATTGTTTTCTCTGACATGTATGACCTTCGAAGGCAACAGCGGATTGCTGTCACGACGTCTAGCGACCTAACTCCCGATCCCGCGCCCCCTCCTGACGGAAGCACCTGAAACACAGCTCCTGGCTAACTACTTGTCGCTTCAGGTTGGTTGCCCGCAAACTGCTGGCACAGGGCCACCAACCATGAGCGCTATGGAATCTGACTTAGCTCGTCAACTCGAGGAACAGGCGCTTCGGCTGATCTGGTCGGGCACTGAGTGGCTCGATGTCAAAGCCTTGGCCGTCACGTTCGGACACCCGCCCAAACTGCTGCTCATTTGGGAGGCGGAGCTGAAGCTGTTTTCTCTGCAGCGAGATGGCTCGCGGATGTACCCCGCCTACTGCTTTGGTGACGATGGCACGCCCCTGCCGGTCATCGCCGAGGTGCAGGGCGTCCTGAACAAGCGCTCCCCGCATGGATTGGCGGCGTGGTTCGAAAGCACCTCAAGTTTTCTGGGCGGAGCGCGGCCACGCGAGCTAGTCGGAACGAAACCGAACCTTGTGCTGGCCGCAGCTCGGTATCACCTTGAGCAGGAGCTCTATGCCGGTTGAGTACCGCAGTGGTCGCGAGTAGCGCTCCAAGCCCGATGCGGCCGCAGGCGGGCTAGATGAGCGGATGCTGTATATTCATACAGGTGATCGCGAGGGTGTATCTCGGCTACTCGGAGGGCGTGCGCCGGCCAATCCACGCGGGGCCCCCGCTGTACGGGAAAGTGCTGTCGGAGTGGGTCCGCGGCATGCCAGTGCTGCACCTGTGGCCCTATGACTTTCCTCTAAGTGCGCGCGCCGAGTCAGGAGTCGAGCCTCTGGCGTCGTTATGGCGTCCGCAATTCAGCGTCGTTACCGAGCTCGAGGCGGGCTTCAGCGGACTGGAGTGCCGGCCGTGGAACGGCGGTCAACGCTGGCTGGCTCAGAGGTGGATGTGCGAGCCGCTCACGTTCGCGGCCGTGCGCGAAATCCTGGCGAGAAGCCCGCGGGCGTGACTTTCGGTCTTCGCTCGCAGCCAGTGGCTCCCTAGGCTAACCAGCTGCTACTGGAGATCACGATGCCTACTGACCACCCAGACCAGCTTTTCGCCGAGTTCTGCGAGTCTGACACCAAGCTCTGGATCCGCTTCGTGCCAGCCTTGCCGATGCAGGCGGCCTACTACTATGACGCCCACTTCGGCGGCGGCGTTCTGCACAGGTACTTACTTCACTTGACCTGGTCTGGAAGCGAGCGGGAACTGTGTCGCATCTCCTTGGAGATTGGCAGTCACACCCTGAGCCAGGGTGCCCTGATCTTCAATGCATCTTCCGCCTCACGCCAGATATGTTTGGATCCGCTTGCGTGCGACTACCCTGCGAGATGGCCGTCACGTGCAGACTCCCTCGTTCGGAAGACCCATGAGATCGTCGAGAGGTGCCGCGAAAGGTATGGTCCGCCTCCGGTCAGTGCAGCGAGCCGCTGGATTCAATAGGTTGTGGGGTGGCGAGAATGTGACCTTCTCAGTCGGTGTTCAAGAGCCCCGGCGCTGCGTGGCCGCGCGACAAGCCCCGTCGTCCGTGCTGCAGTCGTCCGGGGCTATCCACTCGGGAGCACTGCGCCTTAATCTGGAGGGTGCCCGAGCAAATACTCGGCGAAGCTTTCTCTGTCTTCCTCTTCTTCCGGGCTCGAGCTAGAGAACTCACCTTCATGCTCGCCGCACTCCACGTAGTCTCCGTGCACGTGCAGATCATCCGTTCGATGGGCGACGGTCTCGCCGCAGACGTCGCAGAAGCCGAATTCACCGCCAGATGCTGGGACGCAGCGGTGATGAACATACTCAGACGGATTCATGGAGTGGCCGACGGCGAGCAGGGGCATTTGGTGCACGCCCTCGCCACAGACGGCGCAATGAGGGCCATCCTCCTGGGCTGCTTCGGTTCCGGATTGGAGACGGGTCTGATAATCGGCGGGATTCATGTCTGGTCCTCCTTGCCAGAGCGGCTCGCCCGCTTCTTCATGAGAGCGGCATAGAACTCCTGCGCGTGGCGATTTCCGTATTTCTCTGTGATCTGCCGAAACAACTCGAGCACTTTGGAGATGTGGGCCTCGTAACCTTCTGGTGGATAGGAGCAAACGAAGTTCGCGACGGTCAGCCAAGTGAGCCATTCGCCCGTAGCTTCGGGCGTCTCGAAGTGTTCTTCGCAAAGCGCGGCCAGGGCCTCGTGTGCGCGCCGCAACTCGCGGTCGCTCTTCTTCTCGAGCACAGCTTGCTGCTGCTGTGGCATCTCTTGGCGAATCGATTTCCTTTCGCGATATGCGAACGTCAGTCGAGCGCGCGCCTCCTGCACGACCAAGGCAGCGCGTAGCTCCGGCACCAGCACGTCGTCGCCGGGTCTCCCCTGTGCGTGCTTCAACGCCGCTTCGTAATCCTCGCAGTCGTTCAAGCGCATCGCGTAGTACGCCCTCGCGAGCGCGTCACCGTTGGCTGCAAGCGCTTCGAGCAGCTCAGTGCCCAGCCGCTTGCGCTCTCCTTCTCTCGACGATTCCAGCGCGACGCACGCCGTGCGAATCAGCTTCACGGACCCGGGGAGCAACGCCTCGGCACCATGACGGAGTCCTGCTTTCAGGAGCGCGAGCTCTCTGCCTGAAGCCTGCCCCGAGGAGATCAGCCTTTCGCAGGCCGCGACGAACTCATGCTCGTTGCCCTCGATGTGAACGGTCGCGTCTTCGTCCCAGTGGCGCGCGGTAGGCTGCCAGCGATTGATCAGTTCAAGACAGTCGAGGCGGACGCCGAACCCGGGGGCGTGCCGCTCGAACCAGGTTTGAAGCCTATCTGCCTGATAGGCGCGGCGTTCCTTGAGCTGCTCCGGCGAGAGATCTTCGTCCAGCGGAGTGGGACGTCTGGATGTGTCGTTCTTATCCTTGCTGAGCTCGCGGTATGCTTCGAAGCCACACACGAATGCGAGCGCCTCGAGGCTCTCGTAAGTCGTGTTGTCAGTGAGTCGACCAGCGACGGCCCGCTCGCCGGGTCTGACAGTCACCACGAACGCTGACTCGAACGTAAGCCGGTCAGCTGCCGACTTTGGCAGGGCTGAATTCCGCGAAAAATGGATGAGATGTTCCATCTGAACCTTCCTTGTGTGCATGACGATTCCGTACGCGGTGGGCGTACAGCGAATCGACGTGCGCCGTCAGGCCAGATGAGACGTCGGGGGCTCAGTGCATCGAATCTTACAACGACCCGCTCAAGTCAGCTCCATTTGAATGGCGCCGGGCTGCGGATGGGTAAGCGGTGCCAGGCGCGCAGCGTCGCCGGCCGGCCCTAGACCGTGCTGGGCCGCTGAGCGCTATGAGCGGGAGCTGCGATGGGCCCGATGGCTGGGCGGACGCGGCTGGAACACGCGTGTTGCTTGCAACCAGTACGACCAGGTGATCCACGCCGCGCTCGCGGCCCAGGGCGTCGCACTCGGCCACCTCGAACTGCTGCAGGACCAGCTCGCGGACGACGGACGCCGGCACGACTCGGAGCGATTACTCGTACTGGTTGATCCAGTCCGACAAGAATCCGATCGACGACGTCCGCCAGGTGAAGTGGATCCTGGAGCTCGCGCAAGGCGTGGAGTGCCCCGTGGAGGCCTCAGGGCGGACGCTAGCAGGCGGCTCCGACCGAGGAGCAAATGCCACCCTCTTCGAAGGAGAGCGAAACTCGCAAGACTGGCGGATCTCGATGCCGAAGGCCTCGCCATCCGTTCCAGATGGACGCTATAGCGATGTCCGCGACACCGCCGTCCAGCCGAGTTTCGAATACACCTCGACCTACCACTTCGCAGCCGGCAGTACAGCGAAGGCCCGTGGAACCGCGGGCCCTCCGTCTTGGCACGTTCCACTCAGGCGCCGGCGATCGACATTGCCAAGATAACAGAAGCGTCGTCCGCACGAGAAGCCCAATGGACAAGGGCTGCCCTTGGCGAAAAGGAGACATATCGAAAGCGCCCGCTCACTGCGACCGCCGGAGCCATGTTCCGTCATATGCGGCGCGGCGGCCTCCTACTGAGTTTCTGGCGGCAAAGGATCCAACAGGTCCTTCCGTCTGTAGTGAACGAGCCCGAGAGCAGTCTTCTGCGCTTCAAATAGCCTGAGGTCGCCTTTCTCCATCGAAAGCACGCGCGACGTTTCAGCGAACCTCCGGAAATATTCCGACTCCCGCGCCCCTTCGGCGTTGAGAAGCGCCTCCGAAGCGCGAATGGTCGTCGACGATTTGGGCCACACCCTTATGTTCCCGCCTCTCTTGTACATCGAGCCGTGCTTCGTCAACGCGACGCATTCGTAGCAGTATCGGGTATTCTTGTCGGGCAGCACGTCGTTAACAAGAAAGGAGTCGAATGCCTCTCCTCCTTGTCGCTCGACCTCGATGCGATCGCCGGGCTTGAACGGCGCGTAGAACATCGCATCTTGCCGCTGCACTTCCTCGAGACAGGCTTCCAGCAGCTTAACTATGCTCTGAGCGTGATCGACCGCGCGATGTCGGACCTGCACCTCGAGCGGGCAATCACGGCGGCCCTTCGTGGCTTCGAAAAAGTCGTCGTACTTGCGTCGCAGATCCGTCCGCGCCCGCCGGAGGTAGGTCTTCAGGCGCGCAAGTTGCTCGCCATGCGATAGGGGTTTCCGAGGGTACATGCCCCACAGTGCCGCCTTCCCAATGCGCCCGTCAAGCTCGATTCACGGACCGATCGTCCGGCGGGAAAGGTCTGCTTCCGACCCTAAACGGAAGTCAAGGCGCGGGCTTATTTTCAAGCGCGGCGCCCTGGCCCAAGGCTCGCGTGTTCGCCGCGCGATCTTCAGCCTCCCGGCCGCAACCGCCTCGGCCAAGATTGCAACCCCGAGGCTTGGGAAGCTATTCATGACGCGACTGTTCCAACTTTCGGAGCCGCTGAGCTCTACGACTTCTCTACAGAACAGGGGGTAGAAGCACCTGCCCGTACGAGGTTGGCCTAGTCGAGCTCAACCATCGACAGCCAAATACCCTTCTTCTGCCACCCGCACCCGAAGTGCTGTTATCGGCCAAAACTACGGTTGGGATCATGTCTCAACACGTTCTCTTAGAACTGCCCTAAATTAGCACAGGCGCGCGATCCAATCACGCGAGGCCATCGCGCGCTGAGCACTAGGAGGGTCCGATGCTCTCAGCGGCTGAGTTGAACCAAATGGCGGCCGCCCAACGGGCTGCGGCTCAAGTCCAAGCTGCAGCTGAGCTCGAGCTGAAAGCGCGACGAGAGCGTGACGCTCGCCTTGAGAAAGCCCGGCAGGCTCGACTCGCCCGTCGGCGAGAAGTCCTATGGCGATCCCTCTATGCTGTCGCGGCCAAGGGTGAGACTCGGGCTGAGCTCGCAAACTTGGAAGTGCAAGACGTCGATTACCTCGCCTCCCAAGGTTTGAAGCCGGCGAGTCTCTTCAGGCGCTCGAAGCAGGCGCGCGGTGTCGCTAGCGAAATCCAGCGTGTATCCCACCAGCTTTCCACTCTCCAGAGCAAGCTAGCAAGCTGCGAGTCGAAAAGAATCTCACCGTCGTGGGATCCGCTCTTTGATTGGCTAGAGATTCACTCCTGGCTCGCCTACGCTTGCGACCTAGAACGTTGGTTTGGGCAGAACCTCGATTCGGTGCGTATATCTGACTTGAAAGACCTGCGGGATCTGCTTGCAACTGCCGCAGACTGCGCCAAGCGCACCAAGTATCCAGAGCGCCAAGAGGCGCTTCATCAACTGATCGCGCTGGTCCGGCTCTTCGAGAAACCTTTTTTGGCGCACCACCAGAAACAAGCAGAGCTTCGCAAGAAAATCGAGCAGCTGGAAACCGAACTTCAAGAGCTTGAATCAGATCCAAACTACACCAGACCCGAGGATGTTCAGTCACTACACGCGATGTCTTGGGGTGGCGCCCAACGTTCGACGTACAGAGCGCCCCCCGGAGAGCATAGCGTGTGGGGGCTTCGCTTCTTGTCCAGCGACGATGGTCAAGGAGTTCTGACCTGCTTAGGCAGCGCCGCGCTACAGGCGAACAACGACCGGAAGTCCGAAGTCTGTCGGACCGTGCATCCGTCTTACTTCTTCAACTCTGAAGCAATTTTTCATCTATGCGAAGGCATCAAGAGCTTAGGCTTCTCGGTTGAAGTCCGCGCGGCTGACTACCGAAGCTACGAGTTTCAATTGAGCTGGTAGCTGGCCTTGCCAGCGCACCTTCCGCAGCTCTGGTTCCTATGATCGGGAAGAGCGTCGCGTTGCGAACTGCAGCAAGTTGAGCCGTTCTGTCTGTGCAGAGACCGCAGTGTCGGACGCGGCACCGGCTTACTTGCCTGACAAGGCCCTCCGCACCTCGAGGTAGCGCTCCTCCGTGATCTGCTTGTTCGCGTGCAGCGTCTCCAACGTCTCGAGTTCTTCCTGACACTGCGAAGGCGTCAGGGAGCGGCAGCGCTTCTCGAGTTCGTCGGAGATCTCGGTGTCTTTGCGGCCGACCCACCAACCCGCGGCGGCCCCGATTAACGCACCGGTAATCGGGCCTAGCACCGGAAGCGGCACGCCGGCGGCTCCGCCCATCGCAGCGCCTCCGAGGATCTTCTTGCCCTGCGCCGTGGATGCGAACTCTTTAGCTTGCTGCGTGGCGTACTCGGCGGCCTTGCTAGCACCTTCCATAGCGGCTTGGCCTGCTTTCTGCGCGGCGGGAGTCACGCGGTCCGCCATCTGCGTTGCGGCCGTCTTCATTTTGCCAGCGGCCTCTTCCACCGCTCTCCTGCCCTTTGCCAACTTGTCCCTGATCGCCATCGGGCGGCCCTCCATTTTGGCGTCATCGTACCGGGTCGCGAAGCCCCGCCAACCTGCCACTTCCACGGCATCAACACTCAATGGCTGTTTATGGCCGGAAGCAGTCGAAACCAGCAGTCGAACGGCAACAGCCGCTGCGGAACAACGACCTGCAAGGCCAGGAGAGCTCAGATTAGCTGCGCCTGCGATCGACGCTTCGCAAGCTCACTGACTTGCTTCGGGTTCTTGCAGCCTTGCTCGCAGGAACCTTGGGCCGCCACTCAAGAGCCTGCTACGGTCGATGAGTTTTCCCGTGAACTGGAAGTCTCTGTCTATGCGTACGATCAGCAGCTGCTCAAAGTCGCCTTGACGCTTGACGAGAACATGGTCGTTGCTCTTCTCGGGCGAGATGGTTTTCACCTCAACGAGCTTGCCAGCGATGCTGCCATCTGACCCCGGGTGATGTGTCCCATGGCGGCAGAGCCCAAACTTGATCTCTGCGTAGATTTCTCCGAGCTCGCCCCAAATCTGCAGGTACCTGCCGGTGTTCCTGAAGTGCCGCTCGGCGCAGTCAAGCAAGTCCTCAAGGATTTCCGCCTGCGCCAGTATCGAGCGCGGGAATCCGTCCCTACTCCGAAGCTGTCCCCTAGGATTGAGCGAACTGCAGGTGTCCGGCGCAAGGTCCTCAAGCTCGGCGTCGATCCACTCCCTGCTGAGGTAAGCCTCCTCCCAAGGCGCGTAACCCACGGCGGCTGCGTCGGCGATTTCTTCGGGGCTAAAACCCCGAGCGTGCATTTCATGCAGAAAGTCCCAGTCGCTCATCGCGTTCCTCCCCTCACGTTCGCTCTACACCGGCTTCGCCCCGCATGCCAGGCGTCAGCCTGGATCTTGCCAGTCACGCAACTCGGTGAACGAGTTCGCAGCTCTCCTCGACGGCGGCCTGCGTTTTGGCCCCGTTCAGGCGTGCCCGGCGACCGCTATCGGCGAAAAGCCGTCAATGAGGCCGAAACGACCCAAACACGATGACGGCCAGTCCGAAGGCAGCTTGCATCGCGAAAAGAACCCGGAAGGCGATCGTGTATCTCACGATACCTGCGTGCCGACCCGCGTCCCGTGCGAAGAGGCGCGAATGCTCTGAAAACCGCTTCTCGTACTCTTTGAGTCCAGGTACCGCGAGCTTTAACAGACTCTGACTGCGCGCATCGACGATTGCGAACACGAGCGACAGGACGACGATGAAGATGCCGATAACGACGAATACCCAGCCAGGCAGTGACTTCTCCAGCGCCGCGAAGAAGCCGCCGTTCGCAAAGACAGAAAACACGACGAAGAAGTTGAAAGCCTTGAGTCTCTGCTCCGCGTTGAACACGAAGTGCTGCCAGAGGTAGTCCCGCTCTTCAGTGTCCATGCGTCACTCTAATGTGGAGAACCAGGCTCGTGCAAGCAAGCTGACATCTGCTTGGGCGTCCGTGACTCCTCCGGGGCGGCCCTTGGCCGCAAGCGCACATCGCTCAGTAGGGCAACGTCGCCGATACGCGCACTCGACTTACAGTTGCCCACATTGATCCAGCCCAACTGATCCAGCCCAACGCGAACTTTCAGTATACCTTCAGGGTGCTCAATTTTTGAGCAAACGATGTGGCTCTATATGGGTGCATCTCCCTCTGGAAGGAAACTAGATGCTCAATTTTGACCTCCGCTGGCACTTCGGCCAAGGCTTCTATCTGCTCGTAATCGCGAGGCGGGTCGGCCGGGCCCGGGGATTGAACGATCAGCAAATCCGCGAGATGCTAGACGCCATGAAGGGCGGCGAATGCTACGAGCACATGCTGGACGCACTCGAGCGCTGGCTGCCCAATACCTTCGAGTTGCTGGGCGACCCACGTCAAGGCGCAGGCCGTTCGGATCCCAGCCCGATCGTTCACGCTGTGCCCGCGGAACTCGAGGACCTGATGAATCCAGAAGTCTTTGTAGCGGAGATGACTGAGATGAATGCGGCGGGCCTTCTTCGCTTCTGACCTGCACTAACTCCCCCATTACCCGCTCGCGCCGCTACTCCGAGTAGCGGCAGTGTTTTTTTGTGAGCAACAGAAACGACAGTTGCGGTCCCTTCCCCTGCGGCGCCATAGCCGATGGACAGGAAGTCTCTCCCCGGCTGTTCAGTTGGTCGCCATCTCTCTCTCCACAGAAGCGGCCAACGCGCCAACCCGCTTCAGGTCACGTTCGAAGTTCTTCACCGTCCGAATGTCACTGGGCGTGCCCGGAATCACGACAAACAAGCCGGAGTTCGGCGGCCGCAAGAGTCCGTGCTTCTTACCTCGCCGGTACGTCCAGTCAAGTTGGACGTAGCTTCGAACGATCTCGCGGATCTCCTTCGAGCACGAGTACCTCATGCCGCGATCTCGCCGCGCGCGTACCTCGCCTGGAACTTCACTGCGGACCAGCCAATGGTCTTGAACGCTTCTTTCGCGCCGACTTCCAGAATGGGAGGACTGTAGTCATAGCCAGGTGTCCCCTTGCGGTTCTGGAAAAAGCGTCCGGACGGATCGATCATGATGTACGAGCCGGTCATGTGCTCCGTGTCCTCGACCGACATCACATCGGCCAAGGCGGCATGCCGCTGGACGAAAGCACAAAACTGCGCAGGCGTGACTTGCAGGTCGTGGCTGACCACCGGCAGCATCCTCAGGACCTTCCAGCGTCGGGGCGACAAAGCCCGAATCGCGCCAGCCAGATCCTCCTCCCAGTTGGCGGCGCAGACCACGGTGTTGATCTTCAGCTCCAACGCCGGATTCGCGCATCGCGCCAGCGCCACATGGTCCTCAAGCATCTCGAAATTCAGCTGACGACCCGACTGGTTCTGACGTCCAATCGCCGCGAGGACCTCCGGTCGGACCGAGTCGATGCTCAATCCCAGGACCGACAGGTGCGGGGCCAGTTCGGTCATCCAGCGCGCGCTCAAGCGACTGCCATTGGAGATCAGCGACACGTCGAACCCGATCGCCCGCGCCAGCTTTGCGGCCGCCAACAACCTTTCAGCATGAAGCAGCGGCTCGCCTCCAGCAAAATTGAGCCGCGGCCTGGCGATCCCGCCTCCGAAACGGGCGTACAGCGAGGTGAGCAATGACCGCGTGGCGAAAGGATCGCGAATCAGATCCTCCGGGCTGGGGCCGTCCCATTTCGCATAGCAATATCCGCAGTGGTAGTTGCACGCCTCCGTGACGTGCCAGTTGATGACGATCGGCTGCTCGCTGCCGGGAAGGGTGACGTTCATGGAATCTCCGTTGAATGGGTCCGCGAACTGTCCCGGGAAGCGCTCCCCGCGCATACGAAACTGGCCGCCCGCTCCCCCCTTTCCCACGGAGTCGGCCCTTGTCGTCCTCCACCGAATGCGTCGAGGTAGGTTTGCCCGCCTGCAGGTCAGTTGGCCGGGATTGGGAGGGTGTGGGAAGCGAGTTTCCTCGCCCAATTTCCGCGCCCGGCGCAAGCTCCGAACCCACAACTCGCAAATCCGCACATGGCAGCCATTCCGAACTTGGAAACCCTCCTTCTCTCCGTCCACGCCGCACTAGGCTGCCCCGCGCCTAGGAAGAAGCAGGAATTGAAGGACCTGAAGCGACCCTTCGACATTCACCTGCGGGAACTTGGGCAGTTGGTGGACGACATCCTTTCCGAAATGGGGCTGGCCCCCCGGGCAAGCTTTGATGCCTTGGGCAACCTGGAGGAGTTCGGCCACTTTCACAAGACGCTCGAGGTTGCCACGTGGACGTTCGGCGCCGAGTTTCGCCAAGTCATGTGGGACCTTCTGGCCTGCGTCTATGTCCCCGGCTTGGCTCGGCGCGTGGCGTTCTGGCATCTGGCGGCGCCGAGCGATCCGGACATGCCGGGCGGGGACTTCTGGTACCTCCCCCAAGTCGACCCGACAGGAGAGCAGCCCCGGCTTCGCATGCCGCTGGCGGGCGTGTTGGACTGGCTCGAAGATCTTCTCGGGCAACCTGTGCACAAGGCAACCCAGACCTGGCCCGATCCAAAGGTGGATGCCGAATCCGTCAAGCGGTCGCTGGCCAAGTGGCGCGAGGGCGATGTTCCGCGACGAGAGAACATCGAGCGCTACTTCGCCGAGGGGACACGCCTAGTGTTTCATGGTTGCCTGCGCCTGGAGAAGGATTGGTCGGCGGCCCCGGCACTCTGTGCAGTTCAGTCCTTTATGCGGCGCAAAGGCCTCACCGCTGACGATCTCAGGTTGCAGATCCCCATGACGGCACCCCACAGCATCGAGGCCGTGCTGGAAGGGCATGGGACAACGAAGGACGTCAGCCGCTTCCTGTCGCTGGTCAACGCTCGGTATGGACAGCCAAGTCTGCGAACAATCCGGCGTCGGCTGCTCGTTGCGCGCGCGACGCAGCACGCCTACGTTTCACTCCACCAGTTGCTCTGCCCAGCCACGTCCCTTCACGAAACAGACGCCAAGCGGAACAAGGTCATGCAGCTGGTGGGCATCTATGGTGGCATCTACAACATCACCCTGCGCGCTTGGTCCGTCAGCAAGGATTGGAGGGAGCAGGACGCCTGGTTCGAGCAGCGTTTGGCGCCGTGGGATCGCAGAGACCTGTTTCTGTCAATCTTGCCTTCAAAGCGTCGCGAGGGAGCGTTGGAACTGGCTCACCTCTTATCCAAGCGCTTCGGGGCCATGGAGCCGGGAGCTCCTTTGGAAGATTGGGCCGCGACCGATCCGAAGGATTTGGCCCCACTGCTAGAGCGCAAGAAGCAGCAGTTCGCGCGCGAGATGAATGACCTCGCGGACTACGAGCGGCTTGTCGAATCGCTGTGCAGGCACCCGGCTGCGGAAGCGCTGCAGACCACGACAAATTACAACGCCGTTGGTCTGCTCGCCTCCAACCAGCGTGCGGAACCTTCCCTGCGTTACCTCGCAGTCCAACGCATGCGTGAGCTCCCTTCAACGGATGCTCAGAAGCTGGATGGAATCCTCGTCGAACTGGACTTGCACCTTAACAGTCTGCTGAGTGATGCATCTGCGGACACTCGTGAGCGGGTCGAGGGACTGCTCGAGGAAGCGGAGTCAAACCCTGCCCGCGAACGACGCAAGCCCCAGCTTCTCAACGCACGCGCCAAGCATCATCTGAGGAGCAACGAGTTTCACCAAGCGCGCGTCGTCCTTGCAGATGCATTGCAGGCATCCCTCGGGGACAGCTGCGGCGATCTTCCCGGCTTCATTGCCCGCGATGCCTTCGCTCTGGATTGCGCTGTCAAGCCCAATGGGTTCAGTGTCAAGAACTGCGAACGCTACTGGCGCCTGATGCTGAGCTTCGCCATTACTTCCGGACCAGAGCTCTCCCTCGAAGAAGCCGCACGGCGACTGGAACCGTACTTCTGGGAGGACTTCTACCGTCCGTATCCGGGGCTGGAGCGGCCCGCATAAAGCATGTGGGTATTGCTCACTACCTTCAGGCGACACCCGTGACTTGGATCGCCAGGGTTGCCGTTGCGGGCAAGGGCATATCACCTCCAAGGCAAGATCGCTATCGAAAGCTTTGTGGGGCATCAAGGGAAGCAAGCCAATCCTTCTAAGGATCGATAGGGCGGCTGCTTCCGGAACCCAAAGCGAACCCCGCAGCAAGACTGGCAGCCACTTGGGGCTCCGGATAGGATGGCGTTCTCAGAAAGTGAGTATTCAACGTGCGGCTTATCCCTCTTGCAAGCTTCCCTGCGCAAGCGCTATCCGAGTGCCGCGATCATTCGGCACTCGAGGACTTCCTTGTTGGCCTCTCCTCTTCCCGGATTCCTGGCGAGTTCGGCAACGCCGTGACGGCTATAGCCGATGCCGCGTTCCCGCTGCTTGCATCTGTCGACGTCGCCTATCTCGAGATCCGCGATTCCGATGTCGCTGCGAGCGGCTTGAGCGACTGGGATCAGCAAGTCCTGCGCAAAACCATCCTGCACGGCGACGCCTCACACCTCGCCACGTGGCCGCCGCTAGTCATAGTCGCTGAGGGTCTGCTCGCCCGGGAGGACTTCCACGAAAAAGGCTACATCATCATTCACGAACTCGTGCACGTGGAGCAGCGAGTGCGTGGGGACTTAGTGTATGACGAAGAAGAGCGCCTCCGCTGGAAAGGCGAAGACGTCACAGATCGGATGGAGAGCATCGGCGCCGGTCTTGCCGCTAGAGACACAGGTGCGCAGCTCGCATATCTCGAACTGCCTTGGGAGGCCGAGGCCCATCAACGGACCAATGGCCTAGAGTGGTGGGAGGCGGAGGTGGAACGTCTCAGAAGCGTTGTCTCGCATGAGGCCTTGCCACGTTTCAAGTAGGCCGCACACGTCCGCTGCCAGGCGGTCTGCGCCGGTGGGATTGCCGTCTCGAAACGGCGATCAGACCTTCATGACTCCGTCTGGCCGGCCGTCCGACGGCTCCTGCACGTCAGGGATAACTGCTCCGGGCGGGAAGCGGACATCCCCTTCTTAAAAGAACGACACCGCGGCGCTCTGAGGGCAATCTGCCCTTGCGTTGTTAGATCGCATAATCTTGTAGATGGAGACGACCCCAACATCAATACCAAAGATTCTCTTTAAGTACCGGGCAGACTCAGAATGGACGGAGGGAATCCTTGAGAAGAAGACCGTCTGGCTGGCGACAGCGGCGAATCTGAATGACCCCCTCGAGTGCCGCACCGGTGTGATTCCCGAGGCTTGGAAACGGGAGACCATCCGCGATCTGGAGCAAGGTCAAATCTGGGGCGTCTTGGGCGCTCCTCCCACATTTCGCCCGCCCGAGACTCTGTTTTCCCTCTCACCAAGAGACACTCGCCGCTGGCTTAAACGGTGCAAGGCGCTATCTCACGCCGAGCGAGTCAAGGCCGTTCGCAAGCTTTACTCCGAGCATGGGATCGAGCTCTCGAGGCCAGGCCAGATTTTTGAGCGGCTTTCCGAACAGTTGGCGGCGATCGGAATCTTTAGCATGTCTGCCAAACTGGATAGTCAGTTGATGTGGTCGCACTATGGTGGGAGTCACTCTGGTCTGGCGCTCGGCTTCGCGCCGATCGAGGGTTGTCGACTAGCTGACCCTCTTCATCTCCTGCAGGTGTCATACAGTGATACGAAGCCCACATTCCAAGCTGGCTTTAGGAATCAGGTCGAAATTGGGTATGACTATCAGGGCCGCCAAGTCTCGAGGCAGCGATTCTCTTTCGAAGACCCTGTTCTTCGTGCCGCGTTCAGCACTAAGCCAGTTGATTGGCAATATGAAGACGAGTGGCGGTACATCGAGGAAAAAGGTGGAGAGTTTCCCTGGCCGGCGCCACTGGTCGAGGTTGTGTTCGGGCTCAAGATGCCCCTCGACAGAAGGAAAGAGTACATTCGCAAGGCGCGCAAAACTGCCGGCTCCGACGTTCGCTTCTCGGAGATGGTTGTGGCCCCTGATGCGAGTGGCTTTAGGCGTCAACCCTTCGAGTAAATGTTGAACAGATCCCCGCACTAACCAGCCGCCGGGACGCTGTCGACGTTCAGAAACGGCTACTTCCGGCGTTGGCAGTCCGAAAGAGCCGCACCAGCTCTCTGAAGAGCCGCGGCTAGTCTCCGTCGCTGCGGGCGGCTAGCGCGGCCTGCAGTGATTTTGTGTTGAGGCCGTGCGCCGCCATCACGGATAGAAACGCATCTTCGACGGGGTCACCCTGAAGGACCCGGCCTTCCAGCTCGCCTCGAATCGGCACGAGCGCGCTGCGGTCGAGCACTGATCGATAGGTCTGGAAGAATGCCAAAACCTCATTTCCAGCCAGCACGCGCGTCTCCTCGGCGGACAACTCGCGGGTCGAAGGCACAAGGACGCTATAGCTCTCGGAAAGTGCGTTGGTGCGAGACGGTACCTGTGCCCGATCGGCGCGCGCTGGCCAACCCAGGATGCTGCTGGTCCAGCGCCCTACCATCTGATTGACAAGGGCCTTGCCGAATCGAGAGCAAAGCCCCTCATAGACCGCACGCCATCGCGCTGAGTGCTCAATGGCGTGCAAGACATCGTCGATGACATGCTCCGTACGAGGCAGGCCACTTGCCAGCACTTCCTGCGCAAGATCCCTGATGTCCCGTGTGATCGGCTCGTTCATTTCGGTGATGGTAGCTCTGTGCTGATCGCAGTCAATGCCAGGCCGCGGCCGCACTAATCTGCTCCTTACCAAAGTCCGGCATCACACATCACGCTTCGCAGCGAGCTGCGCAAGAAGGCACTCTGCCCAGGCGCGTACTCGCAGCGCTCGTCTCGCCTCCGGTGTCGCTCCGCTTTTGGAGGCGGCATTGTGTTTAGCCACGAGGCCTCGATTCCCGGTATGTGAGCAGAGGATCACTCGAGAGCCGGACTCACGCAGCACGTCTTTCAGGTATGCAGCCTTCGCTCCACACAGGACGACGAGCGGAATGCCCTTCAGTTCCTGTCTTACGCGCACGACGTTCTCAGGACTGAGAATCTCCTCGCGAGTGGCTTCGGTTCGCCGGTCGCCCAGACTCCTCGCCAGTGGTCGGGCGAAGGCGTTGGTGATTCTGTAGTCGTACCTGCTACATGAAGGAAAGACGTCGGGTCGACCCTGGGCCAAGTACCCTAGTGCTTCTTCAAGGTTCGTGCCGGTATCACCGGTGACGGGCTTGCCACTGTCCTTTTCTCTTGCCCCAGGGGCACTGAAGACGAAGGCTATCGGATGCCGCCCGCGATGGAAGTGCATGGCTGTGTTTCCCTTGAAGGCTCATGACGCTACTCAGCATGTTAGGTCCGCCCCGGGGATGCTGCGCGGGAGCCCCGCCATTAGTGGCATCACTCCAGCCGCGTCGGCTCCCTCCTTCGGAACCGCTATGGGCACGTGACCCACGGCGCAGTAGCAAAACGATGGCGCGCCCAGTGCCAAATGCTCCCGTCCGCCGCGCCTCGCTGCGAAACGAGTGCACCGCGGCCGCCGCCATAACCGACTCACACCTGAAGCGAGACTTCATGCGGACCATCTTGCGGTTTCATGCGGACCATCTTGCGGTTTCATGCGGCGCTGCACGACAGTCCTCATGCGGGGACCAGGCCTTCATTCCATCCACAGGCGCCCCGAGAGGAGAAAGCTCGATGCGTGATGGCGTTCCAGCCGAAGACGAACGTCCTGAGCAGCGGTGGCTGCACCTTCAAAACGCGAAGAAGCTCGCCAAAGTGGTGAAGCGGTCCGCAGTTGTTCTGCACTCGCGCGCGTTGAATGGCGTGTGCCGCTCGGCCGGGTACGTCGACTACTCGGACGCACTTCAGAGCCCTCGCCCTGTTCCCGTCAGCTTTGAAGAATGGAAGCGCAGGCTTGATGAGGAGTTCGATCGAGGCGGCGCGGAGCTGCTGCCACCCGACGAACTTCTAAAATGGTTCGGACGCGTATTCGTGGAGCGAGGCTGGGAAGCTGCGCAACTGCGGCGCGGCTCGCATATCCGGAGCATTGACGCGCCGCAACCGGACCTGGACGACGATGAAAAGCCCGTTCCTCTTACCGTGGATCACGAGCGCACGATGGTCGACGGGCTATGGCGCAAAACCCGCGGGAGATAGCGCACGTGCAGCTTAGGCGATGCACACGAGGCGGACTGGGTTTCTCACCAATCCCGACGTTGACGGAGCTGATCCGGCTGCGCGACACAGTCGCACATATGTCAAATCAGCAAGTGAGGCGACGCAGTGCCCCTTCCATCATTTGGTGGAACCGATCCAGCGCGTTGTGGTCATCTATGGCTTCTCGAAGGAAGCGTGCGCCCGGAGTAGCAGCCTCAATGGGATCGCGTCCAGTGCACTCAGGGATGGTGAACCGTCGCTCCGCAGCCTCGGCTAGGGTGTGCATGACTGCTAGCAGCCGAGGACTGGATACCCACATCTTCTCGCCCGAAGTGCAATCAGTGGCTAACCCCGCATTCAGGAGTTCACGGAACAGCAGGTACGGTATCAGGCCGTAGGGCGCAGGCTTGCCGGAGGCCAGTGCCTCAAGGTGGACGCCGAAACGAAGCAGGGTGGTGTAAACGAACACCGATTGCGCTTCCTTCTCTGGAAGAATCAAGAGCGCCCATCCTTGAGCATGCATATCCGCCCTCAGTTCTTCAAGGGCGATGAGGCCGGGGGCCACTCTTCCTCCGGGGTAGAAATACCCGTCTGCAGACTTCCTGTCCACGTCATAGCCCAAGCCATGACCGGCCTCGTGCACGTAGTACTCGTTAGCTATGGTAAGACAAACGTCCCCGATGCACTGCACGGCTTGCCCGTATGCCTCTTCGCCGAGGAGGGCCTTCGAGTACCGGCTCCGCTGCTCCCACAACCCCTTGGCCTTTAACACGTCGACGATGTCTGTCTCCATGCCTTGAGAGCCGGGCGCCGGTATCAAGTAGCTCCGCTTGTACAAAATGTCGGGCCGCGAAGCGAAAGTCCCCTCCCTCGCGCTCACGATCGCAGGCTTGAGCGTGCACAGAAACGATCCAGCCCACAAGTTGTGCTGCTGCAGATGAAGGTTCACTGTACCGTCGTTCAGCAAGGCTGCTGAATCGCTGACTAGCCAGTTCCCGGAGACTCGGGATTCCTGAGCGCTTAGTGAGCCTTGGACCCGGTATAGCCCCCGCAGGTCAAAGTCCATTGCTTGTCTTGGCGCTATGGCAGCCATTCAGATGGATCGAGCAAAGGCGAGCGGAATGCCCGGCCCAAGAACTGCGTTGCCCAGGCGGTCTCGAGACACACCCAGGAGGGTCTCTGGCAGGTACTTATGACTCGGTGCAGACGCTGAAGCGCTGCTTCGACGCGCTCGTCAACCAGATCTCGACCCGTGTGCTTTCGCCACTCAGAGCAAAGGGCGGTCATGGCATGAGCAAGAAACTCAGGGTCAGCGCGCTCGCGCAGCTGGTTTTGAAGGGCCTCCATCCATTTCGAATGCAGCGGCGTACGCCAGGCTTCGTCCGTGCCTTGAAGGTCGTCCAAACAACGTGCGAGCACCCCGATCGCAGTAATCTGGTCGTGAACTACCGTATGGGCCAACGCATCCAGCGCGCCAGAATGGAAGCAGCGCACAAGGTCAGCGTTCAGCACATCTTCTTCGCTGAAGGCGGAGCAGATCGCGCGCCCTTCGAGAAACTGTTTCCAGTCTTCTGGTTGACGCAACTCAACTTCAGATCCAGCGCGCTCCTCACATCTGATGTCGTCAAGAGCATCGTACAAGTACGAGTGCGCGAGCCATGCGGCTCTCAGAGCTGCCTCTCGCTCGCTCGATGACACCACCTCGTCGCTGTCCAGGAGCGACGAAACGCCGGCTGCGTGACTTTCGTCCAAATCAATCCGCATATGCCTCTTCCATGCCTCGAAGAACCCGTCCAATCCGTAGCTCCGCTCTACGTCGGAGTAGAACTTGACGCAGTCCTCAAAGAAATGGACGGTGGACTCCTGGAAGTACGCGATCAGCGTGTGTCCGAGCGGGTTTCTCTCGGCCGTCTGCAACGTATGGAGCTCAAACGCACGAGTCGCCGGTAGAGGCACATACGCCTTCAGATGCTCGTCCGACATTGACAAAGCTCGATGACGCACGAAGTAGAACGCATCGGCATGCCAAAACTCGTCAAGCGTGTCCCTGAGAAAACGGTCTCGGCAAGTGTTCGCGTGGGCTGAGACTGCGCAGCGGGCGGCGACCGGTCCGGCTATGCGGGATACGTGATAGTTGTGCACCAGCCATGACACCAGCTCGTTGCGACTCGCCAGACCTGCACGCAAACGGGGCCACAGTGGGTGCGCATAGTACTGGGAGTACCAGAGCGATCTAAGCTTATCGAAATGCCTGCGTAGCTCGCGAAGGGTGCAGGGGTCATCCCGGCCAAGTTCGGAGAAGCAGCCCTGTGCACGAAGCAACGCGAGCACCTGCCCCTCCGGCGATTGTGGCGGCACCGAAAACACCGAAGCCTGCCCACACAGAACTCGGTGTATGCCTGCATTGCCCGCAATGAAGCCGGCCGGAAGCGCCAACTCCCAATGCGAGAAACGAATGCGGTCGGCCTCCGGATGCGTGGTGACGCGCACCTCTGGGCGGATCCGACCCGGTGCTACCACCGGCGGCTCCTTCTCAGCGGACGATCGAAGTCGCTGCCATCGTGACGACGCGCACTTCGGTGCCCTTAGGCATCTCGAGTAAGTCCAGCAACTGGTGAATGCGTTTGGGATCCTGATGCAGTTGGTCCACAGCGCCTGCGATCGTGAGCGCCGGGGCCGTTGCTTGGGGAGGAAGAATCTCAAGCGTCACCTGCGAGTTTCTCGCGCTTTCCTTCATGTCGGCACCTCCTTGTGTGATGCTCAACCAAATGAGCAATGCCTATTGAATTGCGTTTATCGCATACATCGGCGCTCCTGTCCTCCTCCAAAGAGGTGATGCCTACGGGGCTGCGTCGATCCACTTCAGCACTTCCGCCGCAGAGCGGTCCGGTGGAAAAACCGGATAGAACACGTGATGGATGCGCCCGTCGCGAACGATCCAACTCATCCGTTTTATCAATGTGTGGCCTTTCACGGAGAGAACGGGCAGGCTCATCGCGTGAACTAGACGAAGGGCCACATCGCTCAGTATCGGATACTCGACGCCAAGACGCCTGGACATTTCGGCTTGGTAGTCAGTGCTCTGTGTCGACACGCCCAGCACTGCGTACCCGCGCTTCTCAAATTCTGGGAGGCCCTCCTGGAATCCGCAGACCTGCGGTGTGCATCCACGGGCACCCGGAATACTGTCCCACTCTGGCACAAGGTCCGCCTGGCCAGGCCGTCCTGTGCGCGGAAAGAAGAACACTACCGCGGGGCCAACCATCGAGAGGTCGACCATAGAAGCGTGTGTGGAGGGCAATACGACCGAGGGCAACAAGGCGCCTTCAAGGTGCTGCGCAGCGCCATCGTCTACCGGAATTGGGAGATTCCTGGGGAGGTCGGCCCACTGGGGATCGATCATTTGGTCTCCTCGCGTCACACTAAGTGGCAAGCATAGTGGCTAAAAGCCGTGAGCCGTGGATGCGCGGACTACGAGAGTAGTACTGGCTGGACGTTGCTGGAACGCACTGCAGAACCGACGTCGGGTTCTCACGCCAGGCTGGCCGCCCGGAACAACTCGTCTTCCTCCACCCTCGCGACTGCGATCGGCTTGCGCCTAGTGACACGGCCAACATAATTGCGCACAATGCGCGCGGTAAGGGCTGATTCGGTGCAAGCGGCGCTTGCTTGGACTCGCTTCTTCTCCTAATTCTTGTGGAGGTGTGCGTGGCAACCAGAAAGACTCCTGCGGAAAAAAAGGGCGGCAAGAAGGCGACGCTGAAGAGCGTCCCCAAAGAGGAGGTCGAGCGCGACCTTGCTTGGAAAATCCTCGAGAAGCACAAGCTTCCCAAGGGACTTGCTACGCGTCTGCTGGAAAAGGCTGGCGTCGACGAAGCGGTCATCAAGAAGGTCACTACGCGCTTGGTCCCGTACATGCACACCAGCTAACGCCAGAGAAATGGCGTCGGCTGAAAGACAGCTCCGCGCCAAGTTTGCTGAACTTAGGGCGCTCAGTCGAGACTTCGGGCGGTGGGAGAGCACGCCAGTGGGTGCCGACCTTTGGGTGGATGGCATCGACGCCGTTCGAAACACCCCGCCGTCGGTATTTGACGCATATGTGAGCGCGTTGCTCGAGTTGCATCGCACGCTCGGCAGAAGCACGCCCCTGCAACTGCCAACGATGCGAGAATACCTCCTCACGGTGGATACCCTTCTTGCGTTTTGCGCTCAGAGGCAAGAGGAAATGTGGCCCGCGTTAGCCGCCGGAATCTGTGTGGTGCACTGCTGCGGCGGGCCGCCGCAGCTTGGCGTGATCGGTCATGAACTCACAATCGTCAATGACACGCTCATGTTGCTCCTCAGCCCGACATATCGGGCGATTCGATTTAACGCATTTAATGTAGGCGTCACCGTACAACTTGACCACGGCTCCGCTCCTGACTGGTTCTATCCAGAGACACGCAGTGTGCGATTTGGCGAGAAGTATTTCGTTGCGGGCGATGTCTCAAGGATTCAGCATTACAACGTCACGCACGACCTCGCCCATATCGTTTATTTTGCGGATTGCTACATCGCTGTAGGCGGCAGCAGCGCTGACTTCTCACTTCTGCTCAACGCGGAGGAGTTCTGCTGCGGGATCGACTTAGTTCTGATGTCAGAGATAAGGCGTCGCGGCCTCGTGCTGAACGTCATGAAGGAGTTCCGCGGGGTCGAACCGCTTGATCAACCACGCACCCCGATGTCTGTGGCCGAGAAGGCGTGCAGAAACCGCCGGGACATACGTCGATATCAACGCGGGCTCCGTGCAGTTGCTCAGCGCATTAGCGGTGCGGATAACGATGTTGCGCGCGAACTCCTGGAAAGGGGCGCCGACTGTCCCGACGACATACACGGATGGGTATCCACGGGCGCCATCGATAAGCATATTCGTGGAACCCGAGACGTCCAGCGTAGGGCAAACGGAAAATTTGCCGTCGAAGGAAAGCGCGAACTAAGTTTGTGCGGTGCTCACATGCGCAATCTCCAGCGCGCGGTTGTTGATGGCTGGAGTTCCGGTTCAGTACCACTAGGTTTGTTGACACCTGAGTTGTGTCAGTCGTCTCGGGATCGGAATGTTGCCGCCAACTCCGAACGTACGTTTTTCCTTCTGAACATGTACAGCAAAGACGTCAACTCCACCGCGCTCCACCGATTAAGCCCTGCGGCTCTGCTGAACGACATCGAGTCACGCTTCTGATTACTATGAATCTGGCGTGTCTCACACGTCGGCCTCTGACGCGACGTGCACCTATTTCACACAGTTCGAGTTTCCGTCAACAAGATCGGGCCGTACTCGGTCGAACCGCTCCCGAGACGTATAACGGGAGACCCGGCACATGCGAATGCCTTTCTCGGCATTTCGCGTCGAAACGGAGTGGTCGAGCTCATCAAGCTGGCTAATCCGGCCGTCTCCTTCGCAGCTGCGGCATTGCGGAATGAGAGACGGATCCTGAAGCAGTGCAGCCACCCGAACATTGTGAGCCTCCATGCGAGCGGCACTTACCGATTCGAATTCCTTGATGGATCCCGCAAGGCCACTCCCTACCTCGCGTTGTCGTACGCTGGAGTTGACTTGATGGAGCTCGCTGCCCGGCGACCACGGGCTATCGACTGGACGCTTACATGCGACATCCTTCGGGACGTGGCCGGGTCTCTAGCTTACCTCCGCCATAAGGGTATCGTTCACAGTGACCTGAATCCCACGAACATCTGTGTTGACGATAACCAGGCCACTCTCATTGATTTCGGACGTGCGACGCGCCTGAACGACGGTTCCGTACGGTTCGGTTTTCGGTGGAGCGAGTTTCTGCCCCTCGACGACCGCGTTACGCCGGCGGTGGATGTTTACTCGCTCGGTGCATTGGCATGGTTTCTGACGTGTACTGGCTCGCATGCTGAGGCAACGTGGAGACGCCGCAGGTCCATACCTTTTCGGTCGTTTGTTCCAGCATCAGGAAGAGACTACCTGCGGCCCCTGATCGAGAAGTGCCTGCAGATGGACTGGAAGCGCCGAGACGAAGACGGGGAGGAATGCATCGCTGCATTTCAGCTGCTCAGAGCCCTCGCGCCGTAAATGGCGGCCGCCTCAGGTGCGGGAAAGCCTAAGGATTTGTCCGATCGGTTCAGGGCGTTTTGTATGTGACTCTCACGAGCGTTCGCTAGCTCACTTCAACAAGAATTTGGTCGTCGAGCATCCCGGCGCAGGCGCAAAAGTCTTTACCAGGCAAGGACTTAGCGTTGCTACCAGGGGAGTTCACGACTGAATTGTCGGTGGACACAAGGATTCCGGCCGCTTCGACCTGCCGATCGCGCTGGGCATCCTGGCCGCGAGCGGGCAGCTCGATGGCGCCAGGCTGGCGGACTATGAGTTCGCGGGCGAGCTCTCCTTGTCCGGCGAGCTGCGTCCCGTCCGCGGCGCGCTGGCCATGAGCCTGGCGCTGCATGAAGGCGATGCCTCCACGCAACTGGTCTTGCCGCCCGGCAGCGCGGAGGAAGCCGCCCTGGTGCCGGGGGCCCGCGTGTGGCGGGCGAAGCACCTGATGGACGTGGTGGGCCAGTTGCAGTCCGGCGAGCCGGCGGAACCGGGCGGGGGCTGGGTGCGGGTCGAGACACGGCCGCCGGAGGCCGTGGCCGCCTATGCCGATCTCTCGGAGGTGAAGGGCCAGGGCGCAGCCAAACGCGCGCTGGAGATCGCGGCGGCCGGGGGACACAGCATCCTGCTGGTGGGGCCACCGGGATCGGGCAAGTCCATGCTCGCGCAACGCTTCGCCGGGTTGCTGCCGCCGATGGAGGTGCGCGAGGCGCTGGAGAGCGCGGCGCTGGCCAGCCTGGGTGGTCGCTTCAGCCTGGAACGCTGGGCGCTGCGACCGACCTGCAGCCCGCATCACTCGGCGAGCGCCGCCGCATTGGTGGGCGGCGGCTCGCCGCCGCGGCCGGGTGAGATCTCGCTGGCGCATCGCGGCGTGCTGTTCCTGGATGAACTGCCGGAGTTTCCGCGCGCGGCGCTGGAGGCGCTGCGGGAGCCGCTGGAGACGGGGCACATCACGATCTCGCGCGCAGGGCGGCGGGCGGAGTTCCCCGCGGCGTTCCAGCTCATCGCGGCGATGAATCCTTGTCCCTGCGGCTGGCTGGGCGCGCCGCGGCGCAACTGCCGCTGCACGCCGGACCAGGTCGCCCGCTATCAAGGCAAGTTGTCGGGGCCGCTGCTGGATCGCATCGACCTGCATGTGGAAGTGCCGGCGCTGGCGCCGCAGGAGCTGCTGCAGGCGGCGGTGGGCGAATCAACGGAGAAGGTGCGGCACCGTTGCATCGCGGCGCGCGAACGCGCGCAGGTCCGCCAGGGCAAGTCCAACCATTCGCTCCAAGGCGCCGAGGTCGATGCGCATGCGGGCCTGGACGGCGCGGCCGCCACGTTCCTCGACCACGCCGCCGCTCGACTCGCCTGGAGCGCGCGGGCTACACATCGCGTGCTGAAGGTGGCCCGCACGATTGCCGACCTGGCGCAGTGCGAGCGCGTCGAGGTGGGGCATGTGGCGGAGGCGGTGCAGTATCGGCGGGGCCTGCTGGGAGGCCAGTAGCCAGGTGGAAACGCAACCGCCCGGCGCGAGGAATCGTTGCCGGGCGGTTGCGTCGGGCCAATCCGTGAACGATCAGTTGGACTTGAAGATCAGCACCCGATTGTTGTCGCGGTCCGTCACCAACAGCTTGTTCTGATGGAAGGCAATACCCGTGGGGTTGCTCAACGCTTGCGCGTTCGGTGCCCCATCGCCGGAACCATCGCCGTCGGTGTCATTGGAACCTTGATGCGTGAAAAGACGCTGGCCAATGACGGTTTGCGCAGGCTGAGCGTTCTGCGAAGGCCAACCCTCCCAGAGGAGAACACGGTTGCGGTTGGAATCGGAAACGGCGAAATGCGTTCCGTTGAAGGCGATCGCGCGGGGAGAGCCCAGCGAAGCCTCCGTCGGTGGGTTTACCGTCCCCGACCCGAAGCCGGATTGCCCCAGCACCGTCTGAGGCTCCTGGCCGGTAGGACTGCTCATCACCACGTTGTCCCACAGCAGGACACGGTTGTTGGCCATGTCGGCGACGGCTACTCGGGTCCCGTCTCCCCAGACAGCGATGGGGATCCGCATCGAGGTCCGGCTGGGCGTCGCTCCATTGCCGGCGTTCTGGTCGCAGCTGTTGAAATCAGGCTGCCCCAGGACGACATCGGCGGGCTGGCCGTCCGTCGTCGGGATGTTCTCCCAGATCATGACCCTCGAATGGCTGCTGTCGGCGACGATCAGTTTGCCGTCAGGCGTGATGTGTACGCCGCCGGGCCCCAAGAGGTGGACATCGTCGCAGGTGGTGATGTCATTCGCATCGAATGTCAGCTGCCCCACCACCACCGCCGGCGCTGCAGTGCCATCCGAAGGAACGGTGTCGTAGATGACCACGCGATTCTTCTCCCGGTCCGCCACCGCCATCTTGCCGTCGCCGATGGAAATCGACGACGGCGCGGTGTACGACTTCGGCTCCGACTGCTGGCCGTCCTGGAACTCATCCGGCTGGCCCAGGACGAATTGCGCGCGAATGGTGGGAGGCGAGGCTTCTGGCACCGACGACACGGCCAGTATCCGCCTGTTGTCGCCGTCGGCCACGAACAGCACGCCCTCGTGGCTGATTGCGACGCCGAAGGGGTTCGACAACGAGGAGCCATCGGGGCTGCCAATGCCCTGGTTCTCGGCAGCGGACGCGAAATCCACCTGCCCGATGACCGCCACCGCCGCCTGGAAGTCCTGCAGCCCCGTAAATCGCGGCGGCATCGGCGCAGGCGCCGGCGCGGGTGCAGGTGCCGGCGCGGGGCCCCGGGCCACGAGCTCCCCTCCTCCGCCGCCACCGCAAGCGGCAAGGCTGAGACCCAGAACAATCGAGAACAGGCTGGCGAGCGTTGCACGCCGCGAGCGGATCGGCTTTTCCATTCGGACTCCAGAAATGCTGAGGGAGTCCGAGTCTTTTTTTTCACCAGCGATTCACCAAGCCGGAAGGTCACAGCTGCGCCGGCTCAGCGATAACGTGCGTCGCGGTTCCCTCCGCCTCTTCGCGCCGACATCGTCCGCGTCCCTCCCACCGCCCGCAGATGCGGATACCCGTTCGCCCGCAGCGGCGGCTCCCGCGCATACATGCCGGTGTTGCGCAGCCACGTCTCCTGCGCCGCCTTCGCGCAGCTCGCCGAGAACAGCAGCACGCCCGAGGAAAAATAGATCCACATCAGCAGCACCACCAGCGAGCCCGCCGCGCCGTAGGCGGACACGACCGCCGCTGTCGCGAGGTAAAGCGCCAGCAGCTGCCGTCCCACGCTGAACAGGATCGCGCCCATCACCGCGCCCAGCACCAGGAAGCGCAGTCGCGGCTTGGGGCCGGCGCTCAGCCGCATCAGCGCCACGAACAGCGCGGTGCAAAGGCCGAAGGCGATCGCTTCATTCACCACGCGCAACAGCGTCTGCAGCAGGAAGAACTGCCCCAGCCAGCCGGAGAACACCGTGATCAGCGTGGACGCCACCAGCGACACCAGCAGCAGGAACCCGAACGCGAGGATGTACGCGACGCCCCGCAACCTCAGCGTGGCCGAGTGCCACCAGCTGGGCTTGGGTGCGGGCCCGCCGTCGGCCCACACGCGCGCGAAGGCCTCCTGCAGTTCGCCGAACACACCCGTCGCGCCGAACAGCAGCACGCCGAAACCGATGACCGTGGCCACGATGCCTTCGGACGGCTGCTGCGCGCTGGCGAGCGCCTGCTGGACCGCCGCCGCGCCCTGCGGGCCGACGATCGCGCCGATCTGCGCGACCAATGTCGACGTCAGCACCTTGCGGTCCATCCACCAGCCGAGGATGCCGACCATCACCACCAGCAGCGGCGCCAGGCTGAGGATGCCGTAGAAGGACATGGCCGCGCTCATGCGCATGCCGCCGGCGTCGCTCCACAGCTGCACCGCCTGGTACAGCGGCTGGGCCGGACGGGCTGCTCGCCGCAGCCACAGGGGCACGAAGTCTTGCCAGGCCATGCGGCCAGCATCCGGTCCCCGAAAGCCGGGCGCTATCGGCGGCGGCTAGGGGATGGGGTCGGACCGCGCCGACGCGCGACGGTGGTGCCGCGCGTCAGAGGTTCGGCGCGAGCAGGCGTTCGAGCTGTGCCGTTTCCGCGCCGCGGCGGCGCGCCTGGTCTTCCAGCTGGTCGCGGCCGATGCGGCCCACGTTGAAGTACTTGCTGTCAGGGTGGCTGAGATAGAAGCCGCTCACGCTGGCCGCCGGCGTCATGGCCAGGCTCTCGGTCAGGCCCATCCCGATCTCCTCGGCGTGCAGCAGATGGAACAGGTCGCCCTTGACGCTGTGGTCGGGGCACGCCGGATAGCCGGGCGCGGGACGGATGCCCTGGTACTTCTCGGCGATCATGTCTTCGTTGGACAGCGTCTCGCCCGCCGCGTAGCCCCACAGGTCCAGGCGCACGCGCTGGTGCAGGCACTCGGCGAAGGCCTCGGCCAGGCGATCCGCCAGCGCCTTGAGCATGATGGCCGAGTAGTCGTCCAGGTCCTTGAGGAAGTACTGCTCCTTCACGTCGGCACCGATGCCCGCCGTGACGGCGAACGCGCCCACGTAGTCGCGCGCCACGCCCTTGGGCGCCACGAAGTCGGCCAGCGAGCGGCTGGGGCGCATCACGCCGTCCACGGCCTGCTTCTCGGTCTGCTGGCGCAGGCCGTACCAGGTGAGGGCAACCTGTTCGCGCGACTCGTCCGTGTACAGCTGGATGTCGTCGTCGTTCACGCTGTTGGCCGGCCACAGGCCCATGACCGCGTTGGCCGTGAGCCAGCGGCCCTCGATCAGGCGCTTGAGCATGCGCTGCCCGTCGGACAGCACGCGCACCGCCTCGCTTCCCACGATCTCGTCCTTGAGGATGGCGGGGAACGGGCCGGCCAGGTCCCAGGTCTGGAAGAACGGACCCCAGTCGATGTACTTGGCCAGCTCGGCCAGGTCGAAGTTGCGGAACACGCGGCGGCCGATGAACTTGGGCTGCGGCGGCGTGTAGGCCGACCAGTCGATGGGCGTCTTGTTGGCGCGCGCCTTGGCCAGCGGCCACAGCGGCGTCTGCTTCTTGCTGGCGTGCAGCTGGCGGACCTTCTCGTAGTCGGCCTCGATGTCGGTGATGAACTTCGCCGCCTGCTCCGAGGACAGCAGGCTCTGCGCGACGCCCACGCTGCGCGACGCGTCGGGCACGTAGACCACCGGCCCTTCGTAGTGCGGCGCGATCTTCACCGCCGTGTGCACGCGGCTGGTGGTGGCGCCGCCGATCAGCAGCGGGATCTTCTTCACGCGGAAGTGCTCATCCTTCTGCATCTCGCTGGCGACGTACTGCATCTCCTCGAGCGACGGCGTGATCAGGCCCGACAGGCCCACGATGTCCGCGCCCTCGACCTTGGCGCGAGCCAGGATCTCGTGGCAGGGGACCATCACGCCCATGTTCACGACTTCGAAGTTGTTGCACTGGAGAACGACGGTCACGATGTTCTTGCCGATGTCGTGCACGTCGCCCTTGACGGTGGCGATGACGATCTTGCCCTTGGCGCGAACGTCCTGGCCGGCCGCCTCCTGCTGCCGCTTCTCTTCCTCGATGTAGGGAATGAGGTGGGCCACGGCCTGCTTCATCACGCGGGCCGACTTCACCACCTGCGGCAGGAACATCTTGCCGGCGCCGAACAGGTCGCCCACGATGTTCATGCCGTCCATCAGCGGGCCTTCGATCACGTGCAGCGGACGGCCGCCCTTCGCCAGCACCGCCTGGTAGGCCTCTTCCGTGTCCGGCACGATGAAGTCGGTGATGCCGTGCACCAGCGCGTGCGACAGGCGCTGCTCCACGCTGCCCTGGCGCCACTCGTTGCGCTTGCCTTCATCGCGCGCGGCGCCCTTGGCCTGCTCGGCGATCTCGACCAGGCGCTCGCCGGCGTCGGGACGGCGGTTGAGCACCACGTCCTCGACGCGCTCGCGCAACTGCGGCTCCACGTCGTCGTACACGCCGACCATGCCGGCGTTGACGATGCCCATGTCCATGCCCGCCTTGATCGCGTGGTACAGGAACACGGTGTGGATGGCCTCGCGCACCGGGTCGTTGCCGCGGAACGAGAAGCTCACGTTGGACACGCCGCCCGACACCTTGGCGCCCGGCAGGTTCTGCTTGATCCAGCGCGTGGCCTCGATGAAGTCCACGGCGTAGTTGTTGTGCTCCTCGATGCCCGTCGCGATCGCGAAGATGTTGGGATCGAAGATGATGTCCTCGGGCGGGAAGCCGACCTCGTCCACCAGCACGCGGTAGGCGCGCTCGCAGATCTCGATCTTGCGCTCGAAGCTGTCGGCCTGGCCCTTCTCGTCGAACGCCATCACCACCGCCGCGGCGCCGTAGCGCCGCACCAGCGTGGCCTGCCGCTTGAACTCGGCCTCGCCTTCCTTCATGGAGATGGAGTTGACGATGCCCTTGCCCTGCAGGCAGCGCAGGCCGGCTTCGATGACGTCCCACTTGGAGCTGTCGACCATCACCGGCACGCGCGCGATGTCGGGCTCGCTCGCGATGAGGTTGAGGAACCGCACCATCGAGGCCTTGCTGTCGAGCATGGCCTCGTCCATGTTCACGTCGATGACCTGGGCGCCGTTCTCGACCTGCTGCCGGGCCACGGCCAGCGCCTCTTCGAACTGTCCCGCCAGGACCATGCGGGCGAAGGCCTTGGAGCCGGTGACGTTGGTTCGCTCGCCGACGTTGACGAACAGGCTGCCGGGCCCGATGGCGACGGGCTCCAGGCCGGAAAGCTTCAGGGGGGGAACGGAGGGCTGCGTTTGCACTGACTCACCTCGAGGTTGATCCGGGGTGAGCGCGGTTGGAATCCATCTCAAGCCTGACGGCACGTTCCGCCGCTGCAGCGCTCCTTGAGCAGGGTCGATTTTAAACGGAGAGGGTGCCACTTGATTGCGCAGGGGCACACCCCATCTGTGTCGCTGGAGCCGACATGGGAGCCCGCGACCTCGAACTGCTCGACGCCTACTCGCAGACGGTGGCGCAGGTGGCCGAGCGCGTCGGGCCCAGCGTCGCGGCCGTGCAGGTGCAGGACGGGCGCGGCCAGCCGTCGGGCAGCGGCTCCGGCTTCCTCATCACCGCCGACGGCTACCTGCTGACCAATTCGCACGTCGTGCGCGCCGGTCGCCCCACGCGGCCCGGGCCTTCGCGCCGTTTCCACGCCTCGTTCAGCGACGGCCGCCGCTTCGACGCGCGCTGGGTGGGCGACGACCCGCACACCGACCTGGCGCTGCTGCAGGTCGACGGCCTCTCGCAAGGCGCTCTGACGCCGGCGGCGCTGGGCCGCTCCGGCAACGTGCGGCGCGGCGAGATCGCCGTGGCCATCGGCAATCCGCTGGGCTTCGAGCACACGGTGACGGCCGGCATCGTCAGCGCGCTCGGCCGCAGCATGCGCGCCTCCACCGGGCGCCTGATCCCCGACGTGATCCAGACCGACGCGGCGCTCAACCCCGGCAATTCCGGCGGGCCGCTGCTGAACTCGCGCGGCGAGGTGATCGGCATCAACACGGCCATCATCCCGCAGGCCCAGGCCATCTGCTTCGCGGTCGCGGTGGACATCGCCGGCGTCGTGATCCCCGAGCTGCTGAGGCATGGCCGCGTGCGGCGCGGCTACCTGGGCCTGGGCGGCAGCACCATGGTGCTGGACCGGCGCATCGTGGTCTCGCTCGGCCTGCAGCAGTCGCGCGCGGTGCACGTCCTCTCCGTCGAGCCCGGCAGCCCCGCCGAGCGCGCGGGCCTGCGACCGGGCGACCTGGTGCTGGGCATGGACGGGCAACCGCTGGAATCGGTCGACGGCCTTTACCAGGCGCTGGCACCGGAACGAGTGGGGCGGGATTGCGTGCTGAAGATCGTGCGGCCCGGCACGACGCAGCCGTTGTATCCGACGGTCCGGCCCGTGGAGGCGGTCGAAGCCTAGGGGCGAACGGCACAATCCCTGCTTCCCGTTTTCAAGAGCAACAAGGAAGCCGCCTCCCCATGATCGCCCGTCGCCACCTGCTCGCCGCCACCGCGGCGGCCCTCGCCCTGCCCGCCTTCGCCCAGCGCAGCGACACGCCCCTGCGCATCCTGGTGGGCTTCCCGCCCGGCGGCGGCACCGACGCGATCGCCCGCACGCTGGCCGACAAGCTCAAGGACCTGCTGGGCCAGCCGGTGGTAGTGGAGAACCGCGCCGGCGCCGGCGGCCAGATCGCGGCGCAGGCGCTCAAGGCCGCCGCGGCCGACGGCAACACGCTGTTCCTGTCGCACGACCACAGCATCTCCATCCTGCCGCTGGTGACGAAGAACCCCGGCTTCGAGCCCGCGCGCGACTTCGTGGCCGTGGCCGGCTTCGCCACCTTCGTCAATGCGTTCGCGGTGTCCGGCGGCACGCCGGCCAAGTCGATGAACGAGTACGTGAGCTGGGTGAAGGGCTCGCAGGGCGGCAAGGGCAACGTGGGCGTGCCCGCGCCCGCTTCGGTGCCGGAGTTCGCGGTCAAGGTGATCGGCCAGAAATACGGCCTGGACCTGCAATCCGCACCCTACCGCGGCAGCGCGCCGATGATGGCCGACATGCTGGGCAACCAGATCGGCGCCGGCGTCGGTTCCATCCCCGACTTCATCGAGAACCACAAGGCCGGCAAGATCCGCGTGGTTGCCGTGATGGGCGACAAGCGCCAGGTCGCCGTGCCCGACGCGCCCACCTTCGCGGAGCTGGGCATCGCCGGTTTCGAGGAACTGCCCTACTACGGCCTGTTCGCGCCCGCCGGCACGCCGCAGGCCGCGATCGACCGCTTCGGCGAGGCACTGTCCAAGGTGGTCGCCATGCCCGACGTGCGCGAGCGCCTGACCGCGATGGGCCTGACCGTGGGCTACCAGCCGCAGCAGCAGCTGGCCAGCCGCGAGCGCGCCTATACGCAGGCCTGGGCGAAGATCATCAAGGCGAGCGGCTTCCAGCCGCAGTGACGGGACTCAGCGGCCCAGGTTCTTGAGCCGGGCCGGCTCGACGATCTCGATCCAGTAGCCGTCCGGGTCCTTCACGAAGGCCACGTCGCGCATCTTTCCCTGGTCGGGACGCTTCACGAACGGCACCTGGTGCTGGTCGAACCACGCCACCGCGGCGTCGAGGTCCGGCACCGAGAAGCAGATGTGGCCGAACCCCTGCGGCTGCGCGTTGCCGTCGTGGTACTTGAATCCGGCGTCGTCCTCGGTACCCCAGTTGTGGGTCAGCTCCAGGATGCCGCGCTGCGCGAAGGTCCAGGCGGTGCGCTCGCCGACGTCCTCGGGCGGCGGGGCCTCGCCCTCGGCCGGGCGGTGCAGGAAGTACAGCGAGAACTTCATCTCCGGAAAGTCCAGCTTGCGCAGCACGCGCATGCCGAACACGCGGGAGTAGAAGCCCAGCGACACCTTCGGGTCCTTGACCCGCAGCATCGAGTGGTTGAGCGTGAAGCCGCTCGTTTGCGGCGCGACGTCCTGCTGGACGCCGGGATGGTTTTCAGTGGAGAAGGCCATGGCTCAGGCCGCTTCCTTGTAGAAGAACTCGCGCTGCCGGCTGCGCGCCGGCAGCGGCGTGACGGCCTGGCCGATGGCCGAGATGTGCTCCGGCGTGGTGCCGCAGCAGCCGCCCACGATGTTCACCAGCCCCTCGGCCGCGAACTCGCGCAGCAGGCGCGAGGTGACGTCGGGCGTCTCGTCGAAGCCGGTCTCGCTCATCGGGTTGGGGAGGCCCGCGTTCGGGTAGCAGCTGATGAAGGTGTCGGGCGCGGCCTTGGCCAGTTCCTGGATGTAGGGGCGCATCAGCGCGGCGCCCAGCGCGCAGTTCAGGCCCACGGCCAGCGGCTGCGCATGGCGCACGCTGTGCCAGAAGGCGGTGACGGTCTGGCCGCTGAGGATGCGGCCGGAAGCGTCGGTGACCGTGCCGCTGATGACGACCGGCAGGCGCTCGCCGCTGTCGGCGAAAAACTCGTCGATGGCGAACAGCGCCGCCTTGGCGTTGAGCGTGTCGAAGATGGTCTCGACCAGCAGCAGGTCGACGCCGCCTTCGACCAGGCCTTCAATCTGCTCGTAGTACGCCGCGCGCAGCTGCTCGAAGTCGACGTTGCGCGCGCCGGGATCGTTGACGTCCGGGCTGATGCTGGCGGTGCGCGGCGTGGGGCCGAGCGCGCCGGCCACGAAGCGCGGCTTGTCCGGGGTGCTGAACTTGTCGGCGGCTTCGCGCGCGATGCGGGCGGCCACCACGTTCAGCTCGCGCGAGATCGGCGCCAGGTCGTAGTCGTCCTGCGCCAGCGCGTTGGCGCCGAAGGTGTTGGTCTCGATGATGTCGGCGCCGGCCGCCAGGAAGCCTTCGTGGATGTCGCGGATCACCTCCGGGCGCGTGAGCACCAGCAGTTCGCCGTTGTTCTTCAGGTCCTTGGGGTGGTCGCGGAAGCGATCGCCGCGGAAATCGGCCTCGGTGAGCTTGAAGCGCTGGATCATCGTGCCCATCGCTCCATCCAGGATGAGGATGCGCTGCTCCAGCAGCGTCGGCAGGGTCTGGCCGCGGGTGTAGGCGATGGCTTTCATGGTCCCTCGATTGTAGAAACCGGGCGCCGACCCCACCGCAGCTGGGAGAATCGCGCATCGTGACCACCGCCTCCAATGTCCTTCGCGAAGTGTTCGGCTACGAGCACTTCCGCGGCTCCCAGGCCGACATCGTCGACCACGTCATCGGCGGCGGCGACGCCCTGGTGCTGATGCCCACCGGCGGCGGCAAATCGCTGTGCTACCAGCTGCCCGCCATCGTCCGCCAGCGCGCCGGCCAGGGCGTGACGATCGTTGTGTCGCCGCTGATCGCGCTGATGCACGACCAGGTCGGGGCGCTGCACGAGGCCGGCGTCGAGGCTGCGTTCCTCAACTCGTCGCTCAGCTACGAAGAGGCGGTCGACGTGGAGCGGCGCCTGATGGCCGGCGAGATCACGCTCCTTTACGCAGCGCCCGAGCGGGTGAACACGCCGCGCTTCCTGTCGCAACTGGACACGCTGAACTCGCGCGGGCGGCTGTCGCTGTTCGCCATCGACGAGGCGCATTGCGTCAGCCAGTGGGGCCACGATTTCCGGCCGGAGTACCGCGCGCTCACCGTGCTGCACGAGCGCTGGCCGCGGGTGCCGCGCATCGCCCTCACCGCCACGGCCGACGCGCTCACCCGCGAGGACATCGTCGAGCGGCTGCAGCTGCAGGAGGCGCGGCAGTTCGTCAGCAGCTTCGACCGGCCCAACATCCGCTACCGCATCGCGGAGAAGAAGGATCCGTCCGCGCAACTGCAGCGCTTCATCGAGGAGGAGCACGAGGGCGATGCCGGCGTCGTGTACTGCCAGTCGCGCAAGCGCGTGGAAGAAACGGCGCAGATGCTGTGCGAGCGCGGCGTCGACGCCCTGCCCTACCACGCCGGTCTGGATGCCGCGGTGCGCCAGGGCAACCAGAACCGGTTCCTGCGCGACGAAGGCGTGGTGATGGTGGCCACCATCGCGTTCGGCATGGGCATCGACAAGCCCGACGTGCGCTTCGTCGCCCACCTGGACATGCCCAAGAACATCGAGGGCTACTACCAGGAGACCGGGCGCGCGGGCCGCGACGGCCTGCCGGCGCAAGCGTGGATGCTGTACGGCCTGCAGGACGTGGTGAACCAGCGCCGCATGATCGACGAGAGCCCCGCGGCCGAGGAGCACAAGCAGGCCATGCGCGGCAAGCTCGACGCGCTGCTGGCGCTGGCCGAGGCGACGGACTGCCGGCGGGTGCGGCTCCTGGGCTACTTCGGCGAGCCGTCCAAGCCTTGCGGCAACTGCGACAACTGCCTGGCGCCGCCGCAGGTCTGGGATGGCACCGATGCCGCGCGCAAGCTGCTGTCCACCATCTATCGCGTGCAGCAGATGAGCGGCGTGAGCTTCGGCGCAGGCCACGTGATGGACATCCTGCGCGGCAAGCCCACCGACAAGGTCAAGCAGTACGGCCACGAGCGCGTGTCCACCTTCGGGCTCGGCGCCGAGTTCAGCGAGCAGCAGCTGCGCGGCGTGATGCGCCAGCTGATCGCGGTCGGCGCGCTGGAGGTGGATGCGCAGGCGTTCAACACCTTGCGCCTGACCGAAGGCTCGCGCGCCGTGCTGCGCGGCGAGCGGCAGGTGCTGCTGCGCGAGTCGGTGGCGCAGCCGGGCGGCCGCAAGCGCCGGGAGCGCGCGCCGGCCGCGGGCTCGGTGGCGGCGGGGCTGACGGACAGCGGCCAGGCGCGCTTCGCCGCGCTCAAGGCCTGGCGCGCGGAAGTGGCGCGTTCGCACAACCTGCCGGCCTACGTGATCTTCCACGACGCCACGCTCGCGGCCATCGCGGCGCTGGCGCCGACCTCGGTCGACCAGCTGGAAGGGGTCAGCGGGATCGGCGGACGCAAGCTCGAGGCTTACGGCGAAGAAGTGATCCGGGTGCTGGGCACGGTCTAGGCCGTGAACCCGATGCCGCGCGCTTCGCGCACCTCGGGCTTGATGCGGTGCTCGGCTTCGAGCTGCTCCAGGAATTCCATCGGGCCGAAGTCCGCGGCCGCCAGGATGTCGACCTGGCGCTTGACCGCCGCGAAGTCGCCGGGACACAGCTGGTCCAGGCGCGCGAGCCTTGAACGGATCTCGTCGTTCGTCGCGGTCGCATCGCCCTTCAGCGCCTCGGTCACGAACATCGCCTCGCGCTGCGCCGGCAGCAGCGGCTTGAAGCGGATCTTGAAGGTGAAGCGGCGCAGCGCCGCCTGGTCGATCCGGTCCAGGAGGTTGGTGGTGCAGATGAAGATGCCGGCGAAGCGATCCATGCCCTGCAGCATCTCGTTCACCTCGGTCACCTCGTAGGTGCGCTGGGCGCCGCGCCGGTCCTGCAGGAAGCTGTCGGCCTCGTCCAGCAGCAGCACCGCCTTCTCGCCCTCGGCCTCGCGGAACATCGCGGCCATGTTCTGCTCGGTCTCGCCGACGAACTTGCTCATGAGGTCGCTGGCCTGCTTGACCATCAGCGGCCGGTCGATCTGGCGAGCGATGTGTTCGGCCAGCGCGGTCTTGCCGGTTCCGGGCGGGCCGTAGAAGCACAGCGTGCCGTGCCCGCGCGCCTTGAGCGCTTCGACGATGCGCGGCAGCTCGAAGCGGCTCTCCACATTGAGCATCGCCAGGTCGTAGGTGGTGACGCCCGGGCGCGCCGCGGCGACCGCGCGGTTGCCCAGCGCCTGGTCGGCGTTGCGCAACTGCCGCTCGATCAGCTGCTCCGTCGAGCTGGAAGCGCCCGAAGCCAGGCCGGCGAAACGAACCGCGGTGCGGATCTGCGCCGGCGTCAGGCCCTTGCGTTCGGTCAGCTTGGCGACGAAGCCGTCGGTGACGTCCACGCCTTCCAGCGTCTTGCGAACCAGTCCTTCACGAGCGCCCGGCGGCGGCGACTTCAGTTCCAGGTGGTAGGCGAAGCGGCGCCGGAACGCCGGATCGATCTGCTCGATGCGGTTGGTGACCCACAGCGTGGGCACCGGGTTGGATTCCAGGATCTGGTTGACCCAGGCCTTGCCGCTCACGCTGCCGCTGGAGGGCGCGGCCACCTGCTCGGCGCGCGCGATCAGTTGCGCGGCTTCGGAGCTGATGGGCGGGAACACGTCCTCGACCTCGTCGAACAGCAGCGCCGCCTGCGCGCTGCCTTTCAGGAACACCTGCGCGATCTGCAGCGAGCGGTAGCGGTCGCGGCCCGAGAGCGAGTTGCCGTCGCGGTCGGCGTATTCGACCTCGAACAGCTCCAGCCCCGCGGCCTGCGCGACCACCTTGGCGAGCTCGGTCTTGCCGGTGCCCGGCGGTCCGTACAGCAGCACGTTGACGCCCGGCTCCTTGCGGTCGACGGCGTTTCGCAGCAGCGAGCACAGGACCTGCGCGTCCTCCTGCACGAAGGAGAAGTCGGACGGGCCCAGCTCGCTCTTGGCGCTGGGGCGCGTGAACACCGCCATCAGCTCGCTCTGGTCGCGGTACTCGCGCATCAGCACCGGCGGCAGCTTCTCGCTGACCTTCATCAGGTCGGCCAGGTCGGTGATGTTGTGCTCGGAGATCAGGTTCTCCACCAGGCCGATGCGCTCTAGGCGCGAGCCGGCGCGCAGCGCCTCGCCCACGTCGGCCGCGTTGACGCCCGCGATGTCGGCGATGGCGGCGTAGGCCTCCGGCGCGTTGTTCACCTTGAACTCGACCAGGATGCTGCGCAGGTCGCGCTGGTAGCGCGCCAGCGTGCCGTAGAGCAGCAGCGCGCGCTCGGCCTTGTTGAGCTGCAGCAGGCCCGAGAGCGCGTCGATGTTCTTCTCCACCAGCGTGGACTGCTTCTTCAGCGCATGGGTCAGCCAGTCGCCCGTGACGGTGAGCACCGACAGCAGGTCCTTGGGCTGGTCCTTGGCGTATTCGTCCAGGTAGAAGAACAGCGTGCCCTCTTCGTAGGGCCCGCGCCAGACGCCGTGGCGTTCCAGGAATTCGGCGGTGGACAGCTGCTCGTGGCCGCGCCAGAACTCGTTGTCCTTGCAGCGGCGCCCGAGGAACTCGCGCAGGCGCGCCAGCGCGGGGGCGGGCCACACCAGGTGCCGGCCCGAGAGCGACAGCAGCCCATTGAGATCGCGCCGCACGTTGAACTTGCCGCCCTGCTTGGCCGCCAGCGTGAGCACGAAGTGCGAGCACATCAGGTCGAGCACGGGCGCGTCCTTCAGCCCCGGCGAGGGGAGCATCTGCACATCGACCGATCGCTTGACCATGAGCGGGCTCCAGGGTTCAGGGGACTCGCGGCGCCTAACGATAACTCGGCTTCACCCCGCGTGGAAGGCGTTCGTAACCGTTGGCCGGGGGGTCCGCCGGCCGCACGACAATGGGCCATGCTCGAACTCGCCGACATCCGCGCCGCCGCGCAGCGCCTGCAGGGCCAGGTCCTGCGCACGCCGTGCGTTGCCTCGCAGACGCTCTCCCAGCTGACCGGAGCGCGCATCTTCCTCAAATTCGAGAACCTGCAGTTCACCGCCTCCTTCAAGGAGCGCGGCGCCTGCAACAAGCTGGTCCAGCTCAACGATGAGGAACGAGGGCGCGGCGTGATCGCGATGAGCGCCGGCAACCATGCGCAGGGCGTGGCCTATCACGCGCAGCGCCTGGGGCTGCGCGCGGTGATCGTGATGCCGCGGTTCACCCCGGGCGTGAAGGTCGAGCGCACGCGCGGCTTCGGCGCCGAGATCGTGCTGTTCGGCGACACGCTGGACGAGGCGCGCGGCCATGCGCTGCAGCTGGCCGCCGAGCAGGGCCTGACGTTCGTGCACCCCTACGACGACGAGGCCATCGTCGCCGGCCAGGGCACGGCGGCGCTGGAGATGCTGGAGGACGTGCCGGACCTCGACACGCTGGTGGTGTCCGTCGGCGGCGGCGGGCTGATCGCGGGCATGGCGCTCGCCGCCAAGGCGATCCGGCCGCAGATCGAGGTGGTGGGCGTGCAGACCCTGCGCTTTCCCAACATGTACAACGCGGTCAAGCAGGCCAAGCTGCCGCAGGGCCAGTCGACCATCGCCGAAGGCATCGCGGTGGGCACGCCGGGGCAGATCCCGCGCGCCATCATCGAGCGCTGCGTGGACGACATCGTGCTGGTCGACGAAGGCGACATCGAGCAGGCCATCGTGCTGCTGCTCGAGATCGAGAAGACGCTGGTCGAGGGCGCGGGCGCCGCGGGCCTGGCCGCCATGCTCAAGCACCCCGAGCGCTTCCGCGACCGCACCGTCGGACTGGTGCTGGGCGGCGGCAACATCGACCCGATGCTGCTGGCGGCCATCATCGAGCGCGGCATGGCGCGCGCGGGCCGGCTGGCGCGCATCCGCGTGTGCGCGCGCGACGTGCCGGGCTCGCTGGCGCGCATCACGGCCACGGTGGCCGAGGCCGGCGCCAACGTCGACGAGGTCCACCACCAGCGCGCGTTCACCATGCTGGCGGCGCAGAACGTGGAGATCGAGCTGGTGATCCAGACCCGCGGGCCGCAGCACATCGAGGCGGTGCTGGGCGCGCTGCGGCAGGCGGGGTTCGAGGCCGAAAGGCAGTAGCGCGACCCGCGGCCGGCCTTCGTATCATCCGGCCCCATGACGCTCGACCAGCTGCAAGCCGCCCTTCCCGAGTACTTCGCGCCCTGGGTGCAGGCGCTGGGCCTGCGGGCCGAGGCCTTCGACGCCGACAGCGTCACGCTGCGGCTGCCGCACAGCGAGCAGCTCTCGCGCACCGGCGACATGCTGTGCGGCCAGGCCATGATGGCCGCGGCCGACACCGCGATGGTGCTGGCGCTGATCAACCAGTTCGGCCAGTTCCGGCCCTGCACCACGGTGCAGATGAACACCAGCTTCCTGCGCCCGCTGTCCGGCCAGGACGCGCTGGTGCAGGCCAAGGTGGTGCGCGCGGGAAAGGCGCTGGCCTTCGGCGAGATCGACATCCGCGGCGCGCGGGACGGCAAGAGCGTCTGCCGCGCCAGCACCACTTACGCCCTGCTGTAGAGCCTCGACCGGCGCCAGCCGATTAGAATCGTGGGCTTCGAGAACCCATCACCGGACACAGCAATGGCCAGCCACGAACACCGCCACAGCCACGGCGACACCGAACCGCATGACACCGTCGAGAGCATCGTTCCGCTGATGCCGATCGTGCTGCCCGTGGTGGGCGGCGTGCTGATGTTCCTGCTGGCCTTCATCGCGATCTACATGGCCTGATCGGGCCAGCCCGAAACGCCCCACTTCCGACAGCCCGGCCGCGCGAGCGGCCGGGCTGTTTGCTTTCTGCTGAGGGGTTTAGCGGGATGCATAACCCCATGCAGGTTTTGCATGGAATCGGGGCTTCGTCCTAGCCCAGCGGGATGGTCGCTCCCTAGAATCCGTTCTTCCAGCCGACCCGCGGCCCGTGACCGATGGCCTTGCAGCGACACCTGCCGCCACCGCCGATCGCACCGTACGCCGACTGAGCCAAGCCTGGTTTCAAGAAGGCGCGCTCGGCCCGTTGTTGCAGAGCTCCACCTTCCTGAAACCCGGTTTCTTTACTTTCAGGAGCTTTGTGACCATGAACTCACCCGTGATGCAGGGACTGAACCTCAACACCCCGCCCCATGTGCGTAACGCCCGGCTGATCGCCTGGGTGGCCGACATGGTCGCGCTGTGCAAGCCCGATTCCGTCTACTGGTGCGACGGCAGCCAGGAGGAGTACGACCGCCTCTGCCAGCAGCTGGTGGACGCCGGCACCTTCAAGAAGCTGGATCCGGTCAAGCGCCCCGGCTCCTACCTGGCCTGGTCCGACCCCAGCGACGTGGCCCGCGTGGAAGACCGCACCTTCATCTGCTCGCAGAAGAAGGAAGACGCCGGCCCGACCAACAACTGGATGGACCCGGCGCAGATGCGCTCCACCCTGCAGCCGCTGTTCGACGGCTGCATGAAGGGCCGCACCATGTACGTGGTGCCGTTCTCCATGGGCCCGCTGGGCTCGCCCATCGCCCACATCGGCATCGAGCTGTCCGACAGCCCGTACGTGGCGGTGAACATGAAGATCATGACCCGCATGGGCAAGGCTGTGTACGACGTGCTGGGCGTGGACGGCGAGTTCGTCCCCTGCGTGCACACCGTGGGCGCGCCGCTGGAGCCGGGCCAGAAGGACGTGTCCTGGCCCTGCAACAAGACCAAGTACATCGTCCACTACCCCGAGACGCGCGAGATCTGGTCGTACGGCTCCGGCTATGGCGGAAACGCGCTGCTGGGCAAGAAGTGCTTCGCCCTGCGCATCGCCTCCACCATGGGCCGCGACGAGGGCTGGCTGGCCGAGCACATGCTCATCCTGGGCGTGACCAACCCCGAGGGCCGCAAGTACCACGTGGCGGCGGCGTTCCCGTCCGCCTGCGGCAAGACCAACTTCGCGATGCTGATCCCGCCCAAGGGCTTCGAGGGCTGGAAGGTCACGACCATCGGCGACGACATCGCCTGGATCAAGCCGGCCAAGGACGGCCGCCTGTACGCCATCAACCCGGAAGCGGGCTACTTCGGCGTGGCGCCCGGCACCAACACGGACACCAATCCGAACTGCATGGCCAGCCTGGACAAGAACGTGATCTTCACGAACGTCGCGCTGACCGACGACGGCGACGTGTGGTGGGAAGGCATGGGCCCGGCCCCCGCGCACGCCATCGACTGGCAGGGCAAGGACTGGACGCCGCAGATCGCCAAGGACACCGGCGCCAAGGCCGCCCACCCGAACGCCCGCTTCACCGTGGCCGCCACCAACAACCCCGCGCTCGATTCCGCCTGGGACGACCCCAAGGGCGTGGCGATCGACGCCTTCATCTTCGGCGGCCGCCGCTCCACCACGGTGCCGCTGGTGACCGAGGCGCGCGACTGGGTGGAAGGCGTGTACATGGCAGCGACCATGGGCTCGGAAACCACCGCCGCGGCCTTCGGCCAGCAAGGCGTGGTGCGCCGCGACCCGTTCGCCATGCTGCCCTTCGCCGGCTACAACATGAGCGACTACTTCCAGCACTGGCTGCAACTGGGCCAGAAGCTGAAGGGCGCCGGCGCGAAGCTGCCGCGCATCTACACGACCAACTGGTTCCGCAAGGGCGAGGACGGCAAGTTCGTGTGGCCGGGCTACGGCGAGAACATGCGCGTGCTCAAGTGGATGATCGACCGCATCGAAGGCAAGGCCGACGGCCAGGAGCACGTGTTCGGCGTCAGCCCGCGCTATGAAGAGCTCAACTGGACCGGCCTGGCCTTCTCGCCCGAGCAGTTCAAGACCGTGACCAGCATCGACAAGGCCGCCTGGCAGAAGGAGCTGGAACTGCACTCCGAGCTGTTCCAGCAGCTGTCCTACCACCTGCCGCGCGAGCTGGACGAGACCAAGGCGAAGATCGAGAAGCGCCTGGCCGCCTGATCGGGCGCAGCGCAAAACAAAACAGCCGCCCGAGGGCGGCTGTTTTTCTTCATGGCGCGGAGCCTTGCAGGGTCAGCGCTGGGTGGCCAGCAGGCGCTGCAGGCGGCGCTGGGCACGCTCCTGGGCGTGACGCCGTGCCCACGCGTCGAGGCGGGCGATCATCGGTCCGGGCATCGCGGCCAGCAGGCCGCTCCAGCCCAGGCGGGCGGCGCGAAGCATCAGCATGGCCGTCCCTTTCAGTAATAGCCGCGGACGTCGCGGGTGGCGTCGGCCGACATGGCGCGGCTCAGGTCAGCCATCACGCGGGCGTCGGTCAGGGCGACATCCCAGAACTTGCGGTCTTCGGCCTTCTGGCGGCGGGCCTGCGCGGCGCCCTTGGCGTAGCTGCGGGTGCTCGACACCAGGCGGCGGGCCGGCGCGGCGAACAGGGCGATGCCGGCGAAGGCGATGGTCCACAGGATGATCCACGCGGCCAGCAGGTGCCCTTCGGTCCAGGTGTCCACCACCTGGTTGGCCACGACCAGCAGGGCCGACACGATCGCCGCGAGCAGCAGCGTGGCGGCACCGCGGGCGCCGTCGAAGCCGCTGGCGATCTGCCGCAGAGCCGAGGCGGCGCGCTCGATGCGCTCGACGCCGGGGTGCTGGGTGGGATAGTCAACGTGTGCGAACTGGGTCATGTTTTTCCTCCTTGTGAATGCCGAATGCCGGCATGGGTCGTAGATTAGGGTTCCCCCTGATATTTTTCAAATCACGGGTTGTGATGTGATTCATTCAGGAGACTGATAGTTGTGCCGAATTTCCGCACCTTCGACCTGAATTTGTTGCGCGTCTTCGACCAGGTGATGGCCGAGCGCAACCTGACGCGGGCGGCCGAGAACCTGGCGATGAGCCAGCCCGCCGTCAGCAATGCGCTCAACCGTTTGCGGGACGCGCTCGGCGACAAGCTGGTGACGCGCAGCGGCTACGGCGTGGAGCCCACGCCCCGGGCCCTGGCTCTCTGGCCGGCCGTGAGCGACGCGCTGCGCCAGCTGGAGGGTGCGCTCTCCCCCGGCCAGTTCGTCGCGTCGCAGGCCAACAACACCTTCGTGCTGGCCATGGCCGACGCCACGGCCGCCAAGCTCATGCCGGGTCTCGTGGAAATCATCGAAGGCGACGCGCCCGGCATCAACATGCGGCTGGTGCCGCTGACCACGCGCGACCCGCGCCCGCTGCTGGACGAAGGCGCCATCGACCTGGCGGTGGGCTTCTTCCCCGCCGTGGTGGCGGACCTCACGGCGCAATCGCAGGCGGGCAGCATGCCGGCCTTCGACCACCAGCGTCTCTACGACGGCCACTACCGGTGCGTGATGCGGCGCGACCATCCGCTGGCCGCCGGCGAGCTGACCCTGGACCTGTTCTGCGAGGCGCGCCACATGCTGGTGAGCTTCTCGGGCCGGCCCTACGGCTTCATCGACGAGGCGCTGGCCGCGCGGGGCCGCAAGCGGCGCGTGATGCTGACGGTCAACCAGTTCTTCACCGCCGGCCGGGTGGTGACGCGGTCCGACCTGCTCACGGTGCTGCCCCAGCACTTCATCGACGAGACCGGCATGGCGACCGACCTGGCGGTGCGCGACCTGCCCTTCGAAGTGCCGATGGTGCACGTCGAGTCGCTCTGGCATCACCGCCAGGGACAGCGCAGCGAACACGCCTGGCTGCGGCTGGCGGTGTGGACCGCCGCGCGCAGGGCGTTCGAGATCGACCCGCAGTAGCTGGTCAGCGGATGACGCGCAGCCAGGCCGCGGCGGCCTGGCGGAGTTCGGCGGCCTGGTCCGGACGGCGGCCGGCGGCCTGCTCGAGCAGGCGCTGGACGGGATCGGCGGCCGGCGCGATGCCGGGCATGGAGAAAAGTCGGGCGATGGAAGTGAGGACGGGGTTCATGGGTAAGAAGAGCACCAGGTCGGTGCGTCGGACACGGATGAATCAAGAGTAAGGGTTTTCCCTCATTTCACAAGCTCAGCCATGGTTTTCGGCCATGCCGGCTTGGCATGGATGCGACCGGGTCGCACATAAGGACGCGCTGGCCGCCAAGGACAATGGCGGCCGTGAAGTTCCAGCTGCTGTCCGACCTCCACCTCGAAACCCAGCCGGACCAGCGGTTCTCGCCGGCGCCCGGCGCCGACTTCCTGGTGCTGGCCGGCGACGTCGGTTCCTACCAGCCCGGCAGCGCGCTTCCGGGCGAGGACTTCGGCCTGGAGCGCTTCTCGCCGCGCAACGGCTGGCCGGTGCCGGTGCTGTTCGTCCCCGGCAACCACGAGTACGACAACCTCGACTTCGACGCCACCCACGCACGCCTGCGCGAGACCTGCGACCGCCTGGGAATCACCTGGCTGGAACGCCAGACGCTGCTGCTGGACGGCGTGCGATTCGTCGGCACCACCCTGTGGACCGACTTCGACGCCCTGGCCGCGCAGGCACCGGACACCACGCGGGTGCTGAAGCAGCGGGAGAAGGCCTTCCGCGCGGCCAACTTCTACCTGCCCAAGACCGGCGCCACGCGGCGCGGGCAGCCCCTGCTGGCGGAGGAATGGCGCGAGCTCGGTCTCGAATGCCAGCAGTGGCTGCGAGACGAACTGGCCCGGCCGTTCGACGGGACCACCGTCGTCATCACGCATTTCGCGCCTTCGCTTCGCAGCGCCGATCCGCGTTACGGCCTCACGCCCGGCACCGCGGGCTTCTGCAACGCGCTGGACGAACTGCTGCCGCGCGCGCAGCTGTGGGTGCACGGGCACCTCCACTGCCACCACGACTACCAGGTCGAAGGCTGCCGCGTCGTGGCCAATCCGCTGGGCTACGCGCGCAAGGGCGAGCAGGAAGGGTTCCTTCCGCATTTCATGGTGGAAGTGCCGGCCGCGCCGGCGGGCGTCAACGCGCGCGCAGGCCGTTGAAGCAGGTGGAGAGCACCAGGTCGATGATCTGCTCGTCGCCGTGCTCGCCGGTGGCCTTGAGGAATTCGACCACCGGATCGCAGGCGCGCGCGTAGAGCGTGTAGAGCACGGCCGTTCGCGGCAACTGCGGGTTCAGGACGCCATCGCGCTGGCCCTCTTCGATCCACGCGCACAGCTGGTCGCTGATCTGCGCCAGTACTTCGCGGTAGTCGCCGTTGGACATCAGCGCCGAACGCAGCGAGGAGTTCTGGCTGGGCAGCGAGGGCATCTGGCCGGCCAGCTGCACCTGCAGCATCCAGCGCACCACCGCTTCGAGTTTCTGCTGCACCGGCAAGGTCGCATCGATACCGGCGAGGAACTGCTGCGCCCGGCGCATCACGCGCACCATCGCCGCGGCGGCGAGATCTTCCTTGCTGGGGAAATGCTTGTACAGGCTGGCCTTGGCGATGCCGACGGCGGCCGCCACTTCATCGACCGTCATCGCGTCGAAGCCTTTTTCGGCGAGCAGCCGATTGACGTTCTGGATGATGGCTTCTTCGCGCGCGGCCAGCATCTGTTCCTTGAAGGAAGGCCGGGCGACAACGGTGCTCATGTCGGAAATTCTAATGCTGTGTCAGTGTTCGTTCAGCGTTCTCCTGCAGTGCGCGCGTGAGCGAATCCAGCACTTCGGACTGCAGGTTCCAGCAATGCCAGTACAGCTGGATGGGCAGCGAATGGCCGGGCAGGACGTTGACGAGCAGGCCCTGCTCGAGCAGGCCACGCACGAGCAGGTGCGGCACCACCGCGAGGCCCCAGCCCGCGAGAACCGCGCGCACCTGGCCTTCCGAGCTCGGCACGAACAGCTGCCGCAGCACGACGCGACGCAGCCCGAGCGCCTTGGCCACGAACTCGCTCTGCATGTCGTCCTTGCGGTTGAACGCGACGAAGGGCAGCCCGCGGAAGTTGGCCGGCGTCAGGCCGCGCGGGCAGTGCGCGTCGCGGTACTGCGGCGTTGCGATGGCGATGTACTCCATCGCGCCCAGGCCCGCCACCCGGCAGCCGCGCAGCGCCTGCCGAAGCGTGGTCACACAGCCGAGCACCTGGCCCTCGCGCAGCCACTCGTGGGTGAAGTCCTGGTCATCCGTGATCACCTCGAGCGGCAGCCCCTCGCGCGCCAGCTCGCCCAGCGCGGGCAAGGCCCAGGTGGCGATGCTGTCGGCGTTGATCGCGATCGAGATGCGCTCGTCCTCGCGCATGGCCGCCGCGGCCGAGCTGTGGCCCAGCTCGCCCAAGTCGCGCTCCAGGTCCGCGCGCAGCAGCCGCAGTTGCCTGGTGTGCTTGAGCAGCAACTGCCCGGCTGCCGTCGGCCGCAGCGGCCGGCTGCGCACGACCAGCACCGTGCCCACCTGCGCCTCCAGCGCGCGCAGGCGCTGCGACACCGCCGACTGGGTGATGGAAAGGCGCCGCGCGGCGCGCTCGAAGCCGCCCTCCTCGACGATGGCGGCCAGGCATTCGAGCGCGGCGGGGTCGAACGTGCTCATAAGCGTTCCTGATGGTTTCGCTGGAAATTTAACTTCGCTTCATTTTGCCGAAGCCGCGGACGACACTGCGTCGCATGAACGTCCTTGTCCTGGGCGCCGGCATCATCGGCGTCAGCACCGCCTGGCACCTGCTCGAACGCGGGCACACCGTCACCATCGTCGACCGCCAGCCCGGCGCGGCCCGCGAGACCAGCTTCGCCAACGCGGCGCAGATCTCGGTCAGCTACTGCGAGCCGTGGGCGAATGCGCAGGCGCCGGCCAAGGTGCTCAAGTGGATGTTCCGCAACGACGCCCCCCTGCTGTTCCGACCGCAGCTCGATTGGCGCCAGTGGCGCTGGGGCCTGCAGTTCCTGGCCCAGTGCAACGACAAGGCGTTCGAGCGCAACGTGCGCCAGCTGGTGGCGCTGGGCTCGTACAGCCACGCGGCGCTCAAGGACGTGGTGCGCGCCACCGGCATCGAGTACCACCGGCTGCAGCGCGGCATCGCGCACTACTACACCGACGAGGCCGCCTTCGCCGACGCGGAGCACGCGGCGCGGCTGATGCAGGACTTCGGCGTGGCGCGCCGCGTGGTCTCGCGCGACGAGCTGCTGCGCATCGAACCGGCGTTCCAGTCGTTCGCGCATCGCATCGTCGGCGGCACCTACACCTCGAGCGACGAGAGCGGCGACGCGCGCGTATTCACCGAAACCCTGGCCGCACGCTGCGCGGCGCGCGGCGCGCGCTTCCTGTTCGAACACGACGTGGTGCGCCTGGAGAAGTCCGGCGGCGCCATCGACGCCGTGCAGGTGCGCGACCGCGCCACCGGGGTCGCCCAGCGCCTGAAGGCCGACGAGGTGGTGGTCGCCTGCGGCTCGTACAGCGCGCCCCTGCTGCGCAGCGTGGGCGTGGACCTACCGATCTATCCCGGCAAGGGCTACAGCGCCACCTTCCGCATCCTGCGGCCCGAGGCCGCGCCCAGCGTCAGCACCATCGACGACGAGGTGAAGTGCGCCATCTCGCGGCTGGGCGACGAGCTGCGGGTCGCCGGCACCATCGAGCTGAACGGCTACGACACCTCGCTCGGCAGCCCCGTCGCGCAAGCACGCTGCCGCATGCTGGCCGAGCGCATCGAGCAGGTGCTGCCCGGCGTCTGCGACACGCGCAGCGAAGCCGAAGGCGGCAATCCGCGCTTCTGGACCGGCCTGCGGCCGGCCACGCCGACCAACATCCCGTTCATCGGCCGCACTCGCGTGGGACGCCTCTGGGTCAACGCCGGCCATGGCACCCTCGGCTGGACGCACGGCGCCGGCTCCGGCAAGGCGATGGCAGAGCTGATCAGCGGCGAGCGTCCCGCGCTGGAGTTCGGCTTCCACGGCTACGAGGCGCCGCGCGAGGGCCTGCGCGCCCGCACCGCCTGATCGCACCAAAAGCCCCACGGCTTCACTCCCGGGCCGCACGCCGCTAGGCTGCGGCCCTCATGGATTCCCTTTCCCAACTGGCGCTGGGCGCCGCCGTCGGCGTGGCCGTGATGGGCCGCCGCACCGCCGTCTGGAAGGCGGCGCTGTGGGGCGCCGTCGCCGGCACCCTGCCCGACCTGGACGCGTTCATCGACCACGGCGACGCGGTGCGCAACATGACGTACCACCGAGCCGAGAGCCATGCGCTGTTCTGGCAGACGCTGGCCTCGCCCGCGATCGCCTGGATCGCGAGCCGCGTGCACGGCCAGCGCGACCAGTTCCGGCGCTGGTGGCTGGCGATCTGGCTGGCGCTCGTCACGCATCCGCTGCTGGACACGATGACGGTCTACGGCACGCAGCTGCTGCTGCCGTTCACCGACCGGCCGTTCGGCGTGGGCAGCATCTTCATCATCGATCCGCTGTACACGCTGCCGCTGCTCGTCGGCGTCATCGCCGCGCTCGCGCGGCGCTCGCCCGAGGGGCTGGCCTGGAACCGCTGGGGCCTGGTCCTCTCGACCGGCTACCTGGCGTGGAGCGCGCTCGCGCAGGCCTACGTGCGCGACGTGGCCGAGGACGCGCTCGCCGCGCAGGGCACGCAACCCAGGCACCTCCTCGTGACGCCCACGGCCTTCAACACCGTGCTGTGGCGCGTGGTCGCCATGCGCGAGGACGGCTACGACGAGGGCTACTACTCGCTGCTGGACCGCGGCCGGGCGATCCGCTTCCGGCACTTCGCGTCCGATCGCAAGCTGGAGGGCTCGCTGAAGGACGTCTGGGCCGTGCAGCGCATGGCGTGGTTCTCGCGCGGCTTCTACAAGGTGCACGCGCAGAACGGCGGCGCCTTCATCGCCGACCTGCGCATGGGTCAGGAGCCCTGGTACAGCTTCGACTTCCTGGTGGCGCTGCGCGAGAAGGAGTCCTGGTCGGAGGTCCCGCCGCTCAACCTGGGCGCGCGGGTCGACCTGGAACAGGGCCTGTCGTGGCTGGGCCGCCGGATGCTCGGCGAGGACCTGCCGCCGCCGAACTGAAGGCTAGGCCGCTTCGTTCAACAGCGACCACACGCGCGCCGGCGTCAGCGGCATCTCCAGCCGCGGCGCCACCGCACCGTGGCCGGCCCGCGCCAGCGCATCGGCCACCGCGTTCACCACGCAGGGCGTGGCGCCGATGGTGCCGAGCTCGCCCACGCCTTTCACGCCCAGCGGGTTGTTCTTGCAGGGCGTGGATTCGTCCATCGTGGTCACGAAGTTGCCGGCGACGAGGTCGGCGCGCGGCGCGGCGTAGTCCATCAGGCTGCCGGTGATCGGCTGGCCGCTCTCGCGCTCGTACACCACCTGTTCGAGCAAGGCCTGCCCCAGGCCCTGCACCGCGCCGCCATCGAGCTGGCCACGCACGATGATGGGATTCACCACGCGGCCCACGTCGTTCACGCTGCTGTACGCGACCACCTGCACCGTGCCGGTTTCGGGATCGACTTCCACTTCGCAGACGTGGCAGCCGTTGGGCCAGCTCGGGCCCGACACCGTGGTGGTGCTCTCCAGGAAGATGCGGCCCTGCGGCTGCTTGCCCGCCAGCGTGAACAGGTCCACCGAGAGGTCGGTGCCGCGCACGCAGAAGCGCCCGCCCGCGTAATCGAGGTCCTGCGCGCTCGCCTCCAGCGATTGCGCCGCGAGCTTCCGCGCTTCCTCCAGCGTCTTCTCCGCGCCTTCGCGCAGCGCCGAACCGCCGGTGAAGATGGAACGCGATCCGGCGCTGCCGAAGCCGTCGCCCCGATCCGTATCGCCCAGCACCACGCGCACCTGGTCCATCGGAACGCCGAACACGTCCACCACCAGCTGCGCCAGCGTGGTCGCGATCCCCTGCCCCATCGCGTTGACGGCGGAGAACACCTCGATCACGCCGTCGGCGAGCACGGAGACGGTGACCCGCTCCTGCAGCGCATTGCCGCCGGTCCATTCGAGAAAAGTGGCGACGCCCAGGCCGCGCCACTTGCCGCGCGACTCGCTCTGCTTGCGCCGCGTTTCGAAGCCCGGCCAGTCCGCCTGCGCCAGGCCCTGTTCCATCACGTGCTCGAAGCGGCCCACGTCGTAGACCTGGCCCATCGGGTTGCGATAAGGCATCTGCTCGGGCCGGATGAAGTTGCGGCGGCGCAGCTGCACGCGGTCGATGCCGCTCTGGCGTGCCGCCTCGTCCATCAGGCGTTCGATCGCGTAGATCGCCTCCGGCCGGCCCGCGCCGCGATACGCGCCGGTCGGCGCGGTGTTCGTCATCACGGCCTGGTAGTGGAAGTCGATCAGAGGGATGTCGTACACGCTGGTCTGCACCCACGGCCCGATCATCAGCTGGATGACCAGGCCGGTGGCGGTGGCGTACGCGCCGACGTTGGCCTGCGTGTGCAGGCGCAGCGCGAGGATGCGGCCGTCGGCAGCGAGCGCCAGTTGCGCGCGGCTGCGGACGTCGCGGCCGTGGTGCGAGGCCAGGAACTCCTCGCCGCGCTCGGCCGTCCACTTGATCGCGCGCTTCAGCCGCCACGCGCACCACGCGAGCGCCACGTCTTCCGGATAGGCGCCCGTCTTCATGCCGAAGCCGCCGCCCACGTCGCCCACCGTCACGCGGATCTTTTCGCTGGGCAGGCCCAGCACCTCGGACAAGGTGGTGCGCACGCCCGAGGGCATCTGCGTGCTCATCTGCAGCGTGAGCCGTCCGTCGTCGGCGACCCAGGCCAGCACGGCGCGCGGCTCCAGCGAGAACGCGGCGACGCGCTGGTTGGTGATGGCCAGCGACACGACATGCGCCGCCTGCGCGAACGCGGCGTCGGCCTTCTTCGCGTCGCCGTAGCGGGTCTCGGCCGCGATGTTGTCCGGCGCGCTCTCGTGCAGCACCGCGTGGCCTTGCACGGCCTCTCGCACGTCCACGACCGCGGGCAGCGGCTCGTAGTCGACCATCACGGCCTCGGCCGCGTCGCGCGCCTGTTCCAGTGTCCGTGCCACGACCACGGCCACGGCCTCGCCGACGAAGCGCACCACGTCGTGCGCCAGCACCGCGCGGGGATGCGACACGCTGGGCGAGCCGTCGGCGCGCTTGAAGTTGGGGTCGACCGGCAGCGGCCTGGTCTTCGACTGCAGCAGGTCGGCGCCGGTGGCGATCAGCTCCACGCCGGGCATGCCGCGTGCGGCGCCCGTGTCGATCGACAGGATGCGCGCGTGCGGATAAGGCGAGCGCACGAACGCGACACGCAGCTGGTCCGCCGCCTGGACGTCATCCGTGAAGCGCCCCAGCCCCTTGAGCAAACCTTCGTCTTCGATTCGGGGCACGGCACGGCCGCTGCCGAAGCGGCCCACGGCATCGGAACTCAGGAGGTCTGCGCTCATCGGGAAAGTCCTTCGAGGAGAGAGTTGCGCGGGCATTGTGCCCGGCACTCACTCGTCGCGCTCGCCCGGCTCGTACAGCGTCTCGCGGCCCATCCGATCGAGCACCAGCTCCGCGGTCCACGGCAGCATCAGCGAGCCGCAGCGGCTGTCGCGGTAGATGCGCTCCAGCGGCAGGTGCTTCATCATGCTCTGCCCGCCGCAGGTGCGGATGGCCAGGCGCGCGAGGTCGTTCGCGCCTTCCATCACCGTGTACTGCGCGGCGTACAGGCGCATGCGCTCATCCTTGGAAGGATTCGGCCGGGCCTCGCGCACCGCGCGCAGGAAGATGCTGCGCAGGTTCTCGAGCTGGATGCGCATCTGGGCCACCGCCACCTGCTTGGTGGGATACATGCGGCGCTTCACGGGCGGCTCGCCCGGCACTTCGCCGCGCAGGTACTGCACGGTGAAGTCGTAGGCGGCGTTGGCCAGGCCCATGTAGGTGGGCGCCAGCGTGAAGAACATCGCCGGCCAGGTCTGCGCGCCCTTGAAGTACACGCCGCGCGGCATGAGCTGCTCGTCGTCGGGAACGAACACTTCCTTGAACGTGAGATTGCGGCTGACCGTGCCGCGCATGCCCAGCGGGTTCCACTCGCCGCTGATGGCCAGGCCTTCGCTGGTGGCGGGCACCGCCAGGTACAGCGTGTCGCGAGGATCGTGCGGATGGTCGTCGCGGTCCTCGGTGCACAGGATGCCGTAGAAGTTCGCGGCGCCGGAGAGCGAGGCGAAGATCTTGCGGCCGTTGACCACCCAGCCGCCCTCGACCTTGCGTGCCGTGGTGCCGAAGGGCGCGCGGCCCGCGGCCGCGGCGCTGCCTTCGGAGAACGGCTGCGCGTAGATGGCGCCGTCCCTCACCACGCGGCGGAAGTGCAGCTCGCGACGGCGCGCGTGTTCGGCGCGCTCGGCGTCCGTCATCGGGATGCCGTCGGCCAGCACGCCGGTCCACATCGTGGACGACACGTGCATGTTCCAGGTGAGCGCGGTCGCGCCGCAGAAGCGGCCGATCTCGGCGGCCACCATCATGTACGTCGCGAAGTCGGCGCCCGCGCCGCCGCTGGCCTGCGGCACGCAGATGGCCAGCAGGCCGGCCTCGCGCAGGTCGTCGTAGTTGGCGAACGGGAAGCTGGCGTTCTCGTCCCACTCGGCCGCGCGCGGCGCGAACTTCGTGCGCCCCAGTTCGTGGGCCAGCGACAGCAGCGAGCGTTGCCGCGGCGTGAGGTCGGTGTCACCGACGGCGGGCGTGAAGCCCAGGGAGGTCACGGCTTCCATGGAAAGCCCCTTCTTCAGTGCAGCAGCTGCCGAGGCAGCGCGAGAAAGTTGAGGATGGCCGCGTCGAAGTCTTCCGGCGCTTCCAGGTTCTGCAGGTGGCCGATGCCGCGCATCTCGAAGTAGGTGCTGCCCACGATCGCCTGCGACATCTTCTTCATCACGGCCGGCGGCGCGTTGCGGTCGTGCTCGCCCGCGATCAGCAGCGTGGGCACGTGGAGGTTGCCCAGGTTGGCCCGCCGGTCGAACGTCACCAGCGCCTCCAGCGCTCGCCTGTACGTCGAGGGATTCACCTGCGACATGCAGTGCTGCGCGAGGCGCACGCCTTCGGGCAGCGAGCCGGGACCGACCATCTGCGGCACCAGCACCTCGGCCAGCTGCGCCATGGTCTGGCCCGAGTCCAGCGGCGCGGTGCGCTGCGCGATGAACTCGCGCTGCCAGTCGCCGTCGGGCTTGCCGAACGAAGCCGAAGTGCCGCACAGCACCAGGCGGCTGACCAGCCCAGGCCGGCGCGCCATCACCTCCTGCGCCACCATGCCGCCCATGCTGTGGCCGACCAGCACCACGTCGTCGCAGCGCAGGCCTTCGATCAGGTTGATGCAGCTCTCGGCCAGGCCCTTGAAGGTGTAGGGCTCGATCGGCGCGCTGTGGCCGTAGCCGGGCATGTCCCAGGCCACAGCGCGATAGCCGTTGGAGGCCAGCGATTCCACCTGCGGCGCGAACGACAGGTGGCCGCCGCCGATGCCGTGCAGCATCAGCACCGTGGGTCCGGAGCCCAGCGTGGTGAAGGTGGGAAGCGTGCTCATTCGACCAGCCGTCCTTCGTCGACGACCTTGGCGCCGTCGAGCGTGACCGTGCAGTGGCGCAGCGGCAGGTCGAAGTGCCCGAGCGTGTGGCGGCCCGCGACCTCGTTGGCGCCGGTGCTGTAGAGGAAGTTGCCCGCGAAGGCGCGCAGCTCGGTGCCGTTGAAATCGCGCTTGTCGTACAGCGCCATGCTGTCCCAGCGCGCCGCGGTGTTGAGCCCGTAGCCGACGTGGCTCACCGCGTAGGCCTCGCGGTCGCCCCAGGCGGCGATGTAGCTGCGCATCAGGTCGCCGTCGAGATTCGCGCCGGCTATGTGCGTGACGTGATCCGATTCCACCGTGAGCGTGACCGGCTGTTCCAGGTAGCGCTTGAAGGTGAGGTTGACGTCGCCCTGCGCCAGCACCAGTCGGCCGTTGACGCTGCCGGCGGCGGGGAAGGCCAGCGCCAGCCCGCCGGGCCAGTGCGTCATGGTGCCGGGCCGCGTGGTGTAGCCCCAGTTGCCGCCGACGACCGCGTTCTCCAGCGAGATGGTGAGATCGGTGCCGGCGGGCGAAGTGACGCGCATCTGCCGCGCCGAGCGCAAGCGCTTGACGTGGTCCTTCACGCGTAGCTCCAACGAGCCATCGTCCGAAGGAGCCAGGCGCGCCAGCGCCTCGGGATGCTCGTTGCTGACGTAGAGCACGCGCGCGCCGCCCTTCAGGATGGCGGGCAGCTCCGGCGCGTGCATCAGGCCCTCGACCGTGCAGTCCACCACCAGCGTGCTGCCGGCCAGCGCGGCGACCGCAGGCGCTATGTTTTGCAGAGCGTCGGAAGCCCCGGTGGAGCGGGTTTGCGGGATGCCTTTGGCGAAGCGGCTGGGCAGCGTCAGGCCGAACACCCGGGCTCCGCAACGCGCCGCGGCCAACTGCGCCAGCGTGACGAGCACGGGCCGGCTCTGGCTTTCGCTGAGCACCGCGACGGTGTCGCCCGGCTGCACGGCGCAGCGCCGCAACACGGCCTCGAAGGCCTCCAGCCAGGCGGGTTCGATGGTCTCCTGCAACATGGGTCCTCGGCTTTGATTCATACTACATGAAAATTCATGCAAAGCCGCTGATGAGTCCGCCCAGCAAGGCCCAGCCGCCCACCTTCTCGCCGAAGGAATTCCGTTCGGCGCTGGGCATGTTCGCGACCGGCGTCACCATCGTCACGGCGATGACCACCGACGGCAAGCCGATCGGCCTGACCGCCAGTTCGTTCAACTCGGTCTCGCTCGATCCGCCGCTGGTGCTGTGGAGCCTGGCGCGCGCGGCCGCGTCGCTGCCGGCGTTCAGCACGGGCTCGCACTACGCCATCAACATCCTCGCGGCCGACCAGAAGCTGCTGGCCGAGAAGTTCGCGGTCAAGGGCGGCGACCGCTGGACCGGCGTGGCGTTCACGCACGGCAGCGGCCAGGCGCCGCTGCTCACCGGCGCGGCCGCGACGTTCGAATGCTTCAACCGCAGCCGCTACGAGGAAGGCGACCACGTCATCTTCGTCGGCGAGGTCGAGCGGGTTTCGTGGCGCTCCGGCGCCGCGCCGCTGCTGTTCCATGGGGGCCGCTTCTACACGGAGCTTCCGCTGTGACGGCAGCTGCGTCGGGCGAACGCTTCGTCGACAACTACCTCGGCTACCTGCTGGGTCAGGCCAATCACGCGCTCTACAAGGACTTCGACGCGCAGGTGCGCGCGCGGGGACTCAGCTCGATCGAATGGCGCGTGCTGGCCACGCTGCACGACGGCGAGCCGCTGCACGTGAGCCAGCTCGCGCAGGAGGTGCTGTCCAAGCAGCCCACCGTCACCAAGCTCGTGCAGCGCATGGCCGAACAGGGCTGGGTCTCGATGCAGGCCGACCCGGCCGACCAGCGCCGCACGCTGGTGTCCGCCACCGCCGCGGGACGCCGCCTCGTGCGGCCGCTGGTGGAGCAGGCCAAGGCGCACGAGGCGCGCCTCTTGCGCGCGCTGGGCGCCACCGAGAAGAAGGCGCTGCGGCACCTGCTCGAGAAGCTGGTGGCCGCGCAGCCGGAACGTCTCTGAGCGCGTAACGCGCGGCCCGGCTAGCATCGCCGGGCGATGACCGAACGAAAACAACATCTCGACGGCCTGGCCGTCTCGCTGCTCCTGGCCAGCTGCCTTTTCTGGGGCTTCCAGCAGATCCTGATCAAGACCACCGTGGGCGAAGTGCCGCCGCTCTGGCAGGCCGCGCTGCGCTTCGCCGGCGCGACCGGGCTGCTGTGGCTGTGGTGCGTGCTGCGCAAGGTGCCGCTGTTCGAGCGCGACGGCACGCTGCGCGCGGGCCTGCTGGCCGGCCTGCTGTTCGCCGGCGAGTTCAGCTGCATCTACCTGGGCCTGCGCGACACCACGGCCTCGCGGCTGACGGTGTTCCTCTACACCTCGCCCTTCGTGGTGGCGCTGCTGGTGCCGCGCCTCGTGCCGTCGGAGAAGCTGCGGTCGGTGCAATGGGTCGGCCTGCTGATCGCGTTCGCGGCGGTGGCGATCGCCTTCAGCGAAGGCTTCACCGGCGGCAGCACGGCGCGGCAGCTGCGCGGCGATGCACTGGCGTTGGCGGCGGGCACCTTGTGGGGACTGACCACGCTGGTCATCCGCGCTTCGAAGCTCGCCACGGCCTCGGCCGAGAAGACCCTGTTCTATCAAGTGGCAGTGACCGCGGTGGTCGCTCCCCTGCTCTCGCTCGCGTTGGGCGAGACCTGGTCACTGGACTACTCGGCCTACGCGTGGGGATCGCTGGCGGCGCAGACCGTGATCGGCGCCTTCGCCAGCTACCTCGCCTGGATGTGGCTGCTGCGGCACTACCCGGCCACGCAGATGTCCTCGTTCACCTTCCTCACGCCGGTGTTCGCGCTGGTGTTCGGGGTGGTGCTGCTGCACGAGCCGCTGACGATGCAGCTCGTGCTGGCGTTGGTGGGCGTCGCGGCCGGCATCGTCCTGGTGAACCGCAAGCCGGCGCGCTGAGGCCCCGGCTCACTCCGGCGAGAAGCCCAGCGTCCTCACCAGCGACGCCCAGAACTCGGTCTCGGTCTTGAGCATCTGGGCCAGCTGCGCGGGCGCCGTGGGCATCGGCTCCATGTAGGCGGTGGCCAGGCTGTCCACCACGTCCGGCTGACCCAGCGCGTTGCGGATGCCGGTGTTCAGGCGCTGCACCACTTCCGTCGGCGCCTTGGCCGGAGCGAAGAAGCCGAACCAGCCGACATAGGCCAGTTCCTTGAAACCCTGCTCGGACATCGTCGGCGTGTCGGGCGTGAACTTGCCGCGCTTGGGACCGCTGGTGGCCAGCAGGCGGATCTTGCCGGCCTTCACGTTGGACATGAACTCGCCGGTGGGACCGACGACCGCGGCGATCTGCCCGCCGATCATGTCGGCCATCGCGGGCTGCGAACCGCGGAAGGCGACGTGGCGCAGGTCGGCGCCGCCCATGCGGCCCAGCGCCGCGCCGATGAAGTGGGCCGCCGAGCCCTGGCCGGCGGATCCGAAGTTGGCGTTGCTCTGGTTCGCCTTGCACCACGCGAGGAATTCCGGAACCGTGCGCACCGAGGCCGGCACCATCGGCCCGACCGCCAGCGCGTAGTCGAACATCGCGGCGCCCGACACCGGCGTGAAGTCCGCCACCGGGTCGTAGGGCAGCTTCTTGTAGGTGAAGAGGTGCAGGCTCATCGGCGAGGTCGGCGTGAGCAGCACGCTGGCGCCGTCGGGCAGCGCGTTCTTCACCGACTGCACCGCGATCTGGCCGCCGGCGCCGGTGCGGTTCTCCACGATCACCGACTTCGCGTACGAAGGCGCCAGCTTGTCGGCCACGCGGCGGCCCGCGAGGTCGATCGTGCCGCCGGGGGCGAAGCCGATGATGATCTTCGCGGCGTCGGGCGCCTGCGCGAAGGCGGGCAGCGCCGCGCCGCCGCCGGCGGCAAGGGCGGCCACGGAGGCCTGGATGAACTGGCGACGGTCGATCGACATGCGGGAGGCTCCTGTGAAAGAACGGAGGAACAAGGAAAGGAAGTTCAGAGGTCCAGCACCAGCTTCTCGCCCTTGCAACGGCTGACGCAGACCAGCATGGTGGTGAGGCTGTCGCGTTGCGACGGCGGGTACACGTAGTCCAGGTGCTCGGGCTGGCCTTCGCACACCGCGGTCTCGCAGGTGCCGCACAGGCCTTCGCGGCAGGAGAAGGGAACCTCGTGGCCGTTCTCCTCCAGCACCTCCAGCACGCTGCGGTCCGGCGGCACGGCGTAACGGCCGCCACTGCGGCGCAGCTCGACCCAGAAGCCTTCCGCGGGCGGCGCATCGGCGGCCGGTTCCGCGGCGGGCGCCGAGAACCATTCGAAGTGCAGCGCGTCGGAGGGCAGGTGCGCGCCGCACTGCTGAACCGCCGTCATCAGCGGCGCGGGGCCGCAGCAGTACACCTCGGTGCCCGGGATCAGGTTGGCCAGCAGCGGCGGCAAGTGGACGGGCGAACCCGCCTCGTCGTCGCAATGGAATTGCACGCGGTCGCCGAACTGCCGCAGCTCCTCGTAGAACGCCAGCCGCTGGCGGCTGCGCACGCCGTAGACCATGCGCCAGTCCTTGCCGTTGGCCTCGCACCAGCGAGCCATCGCCAGCAGCGGCGTGACGCCGATGCCGCCGGCGATGAACAGGTAGCGGCGCGAATCGGCCACCAGCTTGAAGTTGTTGGCCGGCGCGCCGCAGCGAATCTCCATGCCCTCGCGCAGCTGGCCATGGACGAAGTCGGATCCACCGCGGCTGTCCACCGCGCGGCCCACGCCCAGCACGTAGCGCGAGCGGTCGCGCCAGTCGCCGCACAGCGAGTAGTGGCGCACCAAGCCGCCCGGCAGGTGAACGGCCAGGTGCGCGCCCGGCTCCCAGGACGGCAGTTCGGCGCCGTTCGCGCTCACCAGCTCCAGCCGGACGACGTCGCGGGCCTCGGCTTCGATGCGCGCGACGCGCAGGATGAGGTCGGCCATCGGACGATCAGGCGCCGATGCCGGACTGGTGCGGCGGCTTGACGATGTTGATGGGCGCTGCCGCCTTGTTCGTCGCTTCCTCTGCGCGCTCGGCGGCCACCAGCTTGTCGAAGGTCCAGCGGAAGTGCGACAGCGCCGCGTCGGCGGCCACCGCCAGCATCTTGAACTCGGGGTCCGCGTCCAGCACCTTCTGCTGCGCCTCGATCAGGTGCTTGTCCTCCATGAAGCCTTCGATCAGGCTCTGCTGCAGCGAGCGCGAGATGTTGTGGTCGTCGCCCTCCCAGTTGTTCAGGTAGGTCCAGAAGAAGTGCGTCGTGCGGCGCGTTTCCGGCGTCATGAACTGGCAGTTGCGGTATTCCTTGCTGCCTTCGCGGTTGCCGTTCTCCGAGCCGCTGCCGGCCGGCGAGAACATCGACTCGAGGAAGAAGATCCCCGGGATGTGCATGTGGCCGATGTTGCGGCGGTCCACGTTCCTGCCCTTCAGGTCGGCGGGCAGCACCTTGTTGTGGAACGGCGGCGGCGCCGCGTCCATGTGCCAGCGCTCGACTCGGAATCCGCGCGGCTGGCGCTCGATGGCCACCGGCTTGGTGACGTAGGCGTACTCCTCCGAGCCGCCCAGCGTCTTGGTGTGCACGAACGCCAGATGCGCGAAGTCCGACAGGTTGTCCACGATCAGCAGCCAGTTGGCGTCGTAGTGCATGTAGTCGGGGATGCCCTTCCACTGCGGATCGCGCAGGTAGGGGAAGTCGATGATCTCGGCCGGGTCCGCCTTGGCGGGGTCGCCCATCCAGATCCAGACCAGGTGGTCCTTCTCGACGACGGGGTAGCTCTTGACGCCCAGCTTGGGCGGCACGACCTCCTGGCCGGGGATCTGGATGCACTTGCCGGTCGAGTCGAACTTCAGGCCGTGGTACATGCAGCGCACGCAGTCGCCTTCGCGGCGGCCCAGGTGCAGCGGCACGCCGCGGTGACAGCAGCGGTCCTGCAGGGCGACGACCTTGCCGGTCTCGCTCTTGTAGAGCAGCACGGCTTCTTCCAGGATGGTGCGCGGCAGCATCCTGCCGTCGAGCAGTTCGTGGTCCCAGGCGGCCACATACCAGCAGTTCTTGAGGAACATGTTGTCTCTCCACGCCCCGTTCCGGGGCCCTAGTTCGGGAATGTGACAATCGTAGGAACAGCGGAGGCTCCGATAAACAGGCCTGCATGGCCGCTGTGTTCCGAATCCTGAACAATGAACTGGGACGACTTCGACGCGTTCTGCCAGGTGGTCGACCACGGCGGCTTCACGGCGGCGGCACGGGCGCTGGACCGGCCCAAGTCCAGCCTCAGCGCCTCCGTCGCGCGGCTCGAAGAGCAGCTGGGCGCCCGCCTGCTCGAGCGCACCACCCGCCGCCTGCGCCTGACCGACGCCGGCGAATCGCTCTACCGCGACATGTCCAAGCCGTTCTCGCAGCTGCGAGAACTGGCGGTGGATGCCATGGCCAAGGGCGCGCAGGTGCAGGGCACGCTGCGCGTGGCCGCGCCCTACGAGTTCGGCGCGCACCACCTCGCCTCCGTGACCTGCCGGATGCTGGTGAGCCATCCCCAGCTGAAGGTGCAGGTCGACGTGGAACACGCGCGCGTGGCCCTCTTCGAGCGGCACTACGACATCGTGTTCTCGGCGCTGGAGCACAGCTTCGCGCCGTCCACCGTGGTGGCCAAGCGCGTCTACTCGCTCAAGCGCGCGCTGTTCGCCTCGCCGGAGCTGATGGCGCGTCATCCGGAGTTCGCCAACCCCGAGGACCTCAACGCGCTGCCGCTGCTGGCCGCCGGCGACGACACCACCTGGGACTTCGTCGGGCCTGAAGGCGCGGTGAAGGTCGAGGTGCGCAACCCGCCGCTGCGCAGCGGCAACGCCGAAGTGCGCCAGCAGGCGGCGCTGGCGGGACTGGGCGTCGCGCGCATCACCGCGACCTTCTGCGCGCGCGCCGTGGCGGAGGGGCGCCTGGTGCAGCTGCTGCCGAACTGGGAATGCGCGCCGCTGCGCATCTACGCGCTGCTGCCGGGGCGCCGGCTGGTGCCGGCCAAGGTGCGGACCTTCCTCGACGCGCTGGAAGAGGAATCCGCGCAGCAGGGCAGCCTGTCGGCCGCGGTGTAGCGCTCAGCGCGCCGCGAGCCGCTCGCGGGCCAGCCGCACGTACCAGTCCAGGCAGGCCGGATTGGCCATGGCGTCGGTGTTGACCACTTTCTCCAGCGGCTGCCCGAGCAGCAGCTTCTTGACCGGCAGCTCCTGCTTCTTGCCGGTGAGCGTGCGCGGGATCTCGGCCACCTGGTAGATCTGGTCGGGCACGAATCGCGGGCTGACTGCGGTACGGATCGCGTCGTTCAGGCGCCGGCGCATGCCGTCGTCCAGCTGCACGCCGGGGCGCAGCACCACGAACAGCGGCATCCAGCTCTCGCGGCCGAGGAACTCCAGGTCCACCACCATCGAGTCGAGCACCTCGGGCAGCTTCTCCACCGCGCCGTACAGCTCGCTGGTGCCCATGCGCAGGCCGTGGCGGTTGATGGTGGCGTCGCTGCGGCCGTAGATGATGCAGCCGCCGCGCGAGGTGATCCGCAGCCAGTCGCCGTGCCGCCAGACGCCGGGATAGGTGTCGAAGTACGAGGACAGGTAGCGCTTGTTGCCCTCGTCGTTCCAGAAGTACAGCGGCATCGAGGGGATCGGCCGGGTGCACACCAGCTCGCCCACTTCGTCGATGACGCTGCGGCCGTTCTCGTCCCAGGCCTCGACCGAGCAGCCGAGCAGGCGGCACTGCATCTCGCCGGGCACCAGCGGCAACTCGCGGTTGCCGCCGATGAAGGCGCCTGCGAAGTCGGTGCCGCCGGAAATGTTGGACCACCACATGCCGGGCTTGCCGATGCGCTCGAACTGCGCGTTGACCCAGCGCTGCACGTCCTCCGCCAGCGGCGAGCCGGTGGTGCCCAGCGCGCGCACCGTGCGCAATCCCGGCATGGCGGCGAAGTCGACACCGGCCTTCATGCAGTTGGCGAAGAAGGCGGCGCCCGCGCCGAAGAAGGTGACGCCCAGGTCGGCGGCGAAGCGCCACAGCGTGGACCAGTCGGGCGCGTCCTTCGCGCCGGCAGGGTTGCCGTCGTACAGGCAGCAGGTCGTGCCGTTCAGCAGCCCGGCCATCTGCGCGTTCCACATCACCCAACCGGTCGAGCTGTACCAGTGGAAGCGCTCGCCCCAGGTGTTGGGGTGGTAGCTGCAGCCGATGTCGCTGTGCAGGACGATGTGGGCCAGCATCACCAGCAGGATGCCGCCGTGGCCGTGCACGATGGGCTTGGGCAGCCCGGTGGTGCCGCTGGAATAGACGATCCAGATCGGATGGTCGAAGGGCACGGGCAGCGGTTCGAAGGCGGCGGTGGCCTGGTCGTCGCGCGCGGCGGCTTCCTCGAACCAGGCGTCCGCCTCCATCGCGCCGCCCAGGTTGCGCAGGCCCAGCAGGTGCCTGACCGTCGGCAGCTGCGCGCGCAGCTCGGCCACCACGCCCGCGCGGTCGTAGGCCTTGTGGCCGTAGCGCACGCCGTCGCAGGCGATCAGCACCTTGGGCTCGATCTGGCGGAAGCGGTCCAGCACGGCGTTGGTGCCCATGTCGGGCGCGCAGATGCTCCACACGCCACCCAGGCTGGCCACGGCGAGGAAGGCGACGATGGCCTCGGGCACGTTGGGCAGGTAGGCCGCGACGCGGTCGCCGGGCTGCAGGCCCTGGGCCTTCAGGTGCAGCGCGACCGAGGCGACCTGCCGGCGCAGGTCCGGCCAGGAGAGTTCCCGATGCGCGCCTTCCTCGTCGCGGCTGACCAGAGCCGGGAACCCGGCCGCATGCGCGGCGTCCACGTGCCGCAGCACCTGCCGCGCGTAGTTGACCTGCGCGCCGGGGAACCAGACCGCTCCGGGCATCTGCGCCTTCTCCAGCACCGCGCGATGCGGCGTCGGCGACTCGACGCGGAAGGCGTCCCAGATGCTCTGCCAGAAGCCGTCCAGGTCCTCCACCGACCAGCGCCAGAGTTCGTCGTAGCTGTCGAACGTGCGGCCGTGGCGCTGCTTCAGCCACTCCTGGTACAGGCGGATCTGGGGGATGCGGGCGGGCTCGGAGCTCATGGCCGGCAAGCGTAGCAGCAGGGTTTCGAACCGCCCGGCTTGCGATTTCGCACACCCGTGCTAAAGTGCGCCGCATGGAAGCCAGGACCCAACGCAGCGAGCTGACCCGCGCCGCCATCATCGGCGCGGCGCTGGACCTCGCCGCGGCCGAGGGGCTGGAGTCCATCTCGCTGCAGGCTGTGGCCGATCGCATCGGCCTGTCCAAGAGCGGCGTGTTCTCGCGCGTGGGATCGCTGGAGACGCTGCAGAAAGCCGTGATCGACGAGTTCGGCCGCCGCTTCATCGACGACGTGTTCGTCCCCGCCATGCGGCAGCCCAAGGGCCTTGCGCGCCTGGATGCCATCGTGCAGCGCTGGATCGTGCGCACGCGCGACGTGGAGTCCAAGGTCGGCTGCGTGTTCTCGGCCGGCGCCTTCGAGCTGGACGATCGCGACGGCCCGCTGCGCGACCACCTGCACGGCGAAATCCTGCGCTGGCGCTCCGCCCTGCGCCGCACCGTGATGCAGGCCGTGGAAGCCGGCGAACTGAAGTCCGACACCGATCCCGAACAGCTGGTCAGCGAGATCTATTCGCTGATGCTGGGCATGGTCCACGACGTGCGGTTCCTGCGGGAGCCACGCACCGCCGAGCGGGTGCAGCGCACCTGGCGCCGGCTGTTGTCGACCTACCAGGCCTGACCCTTCCAACTCGAACAACATGCAGTCCGTCCTTCCCTCGACCTCATTTCGCACGACCGTGCGAACAAAGGAGTTGCCATGCTGATCATCCTCGCCATCGCCGCCGCCTGGGGCGGCATCGCCGGAGGCCGCGCCGCCCTCCGCTCGCTGCGCGGCCTTCCGCGCCGCAACGAAGACATGGTCTTCTACTGACCCGGGGATCCGCGATGACGACGCGCACCGCCTTGAAGGCCACGTCCGACTTCTACCAAGCCAGCCCCGGGCTGCGCGTCTTCCGCGCCGCCCTCGGCGCCTCGCAGCGCGTGTGGCCCGCGTTCGCCGTCCGGGCCGCCAGCCGCCTGTTCGGCACGCCGCTGCCGCCCAAGTGGCTCCAGCGCGGCGCCTCCTGGGATGCGAGCTGGCGGATCGACCGCTGGCCGTTCGAGGACGCGAGCCTCACGCTCTATTCGCCGCGCGCCGAGTCGCCGGCGCCCACGGTGCTGCTGGTGCACGGCTGGGGCGGCCACGCCCGCCAGCTGCTGCCGCTGGCCGAAGCCGCGGCCCAGGCGGGCCTGCGGCCGGTGATCGTGGAGATGCCCGCCCACGGCCGCAGCGCGGGCGCGGTGAGCAACCTGCCGCAGTTCGCGCGTGCCATCGAGTACGTCGGTGCGCGCCTGCGGCAGGAGGGCCGGGCGCTGCGCGCCGTGGTCGCGCATTCGCTGGGCGCCAACGGCGCGGCCCATGCCGCCAGCCGCGGCTTGGCCACCGAGCGCCTGGTGCTGATCGCGCCGCCGGCCTCGCCGCGCGAGTACACGCGCCTCTTCGCCGCGGTGTTCGGCCTGTCCGAGAGCATCCGCGCGCGCATGCAGGCGCGCTTCGAGGCGCGCGAGGGCATCCTGATGGCGCAGTTCGAGCCGGCCGCCGTCGGCGCACGCATCGCCGCGCCCACGCTGGTGGTGCACGATCGCGGCGACAGCATCAACCGCTTCGCCGACGGCCAGGCCTTCGCCGACGCCATCCCCGGCGCGGCGCTGCTGCCCACCGAAGGCCTGGGCCACCGCCGGCTGCTCAAGGACACGCACGTGCTGCACGCGGTCACCGACTTCCTGCGCTGACGGGTCGCCTTGTCGCCCGTGAGGGCGGCGCTTAGCATCGACGCTTCACAACAGAAGGAGCGGAGATGGGAATGTTCAACTGGACGGAGCGGCCTGCGCAGGTCCTGCAGCAAGGCGGCGTCATCGGGCCGGAGGAGCGCCTGCCCTGGCCGCAGACGGCGGCGATGGGCGTGCAGCACGTCATCGCGATGTTCGGCGCGACGGTGCTAGCGCCCATCCTCATGGGGTTCGACCCCAACCTGGCCATCCTCATGAGCGGCGTGGGCACGCTGATCTTCTTCCTGATCACCGGCGGCAAGGTGCCCAGCTACCTGGGCTCGAGCTTCGCCTTCATCGGCGTGGTGATCGCGGCCACCGCGTACGCGGGCAAGGGGCCCAACGGCAACATCGGCGTGGCGCTCGGCGGCATCATCGCCTGCGGCCTGGTCTACACGATCATCGGCTTCATCGTGCAGGCCGTCGGCACGGGCTGGATCGAGCGCCTGATGCCGCCGGTGGTCACCGGCGCGGTGGTGGCGGTGATCGGCCTGAACCTGGCCGGCATCCCCGTCAAGAACATGGCGGCCAGCAGCTTCGATTCCTGGATGCAGGCCGTCACGTTCGTGAGCGTCGCGCTGGTGGCGGTGTTCACGCGCGGCATGGTGCAGCGCCTCCTGATCCTGGTGGGCCTGATCGTCGCCAGCGTGATCTACGCGGTGCTCACCAACGGCCTGGGCTTCGGCAAGCCGATCGACTTGAGCGGCATCGCCAACGCCGCCTGGTTCGGCGCGCCGGCCTTCGCCGCGCCGGTGTTCAGCGGACCTGCGATGCTGCTGATCGCGCCGGTGGCCGTGATCCTGGTCGCCGAGAACCTGGGCCACATCAAGGCCGTGACCGCGATGACGGGCCGCAACCTCGACGCCTACATGGGCCGCGCCTTCATCGGCGACGGCGTGGCCACGATGGTGAGCGGTGCGTCCGGGGGGACGGGTGTCACGACCTACGCCGAGAACATCGGCGTGATGGCCGCGACCAAGATCTACTCGACCGCCATCTTCGTGTTCGCCGCGGCCATCGCCATCGTGCTGGGCTTCTCGCCGAAGTTCGGCGCCGTGATCCAGGCGATCCCCCTGCCGGTGATGGGCGGCGTGTCCATCGTGGTGTTCGGCCTCATCGCCGCGGCGGGCGCCAAGATCTGGGTCGACAACCGGGTGGACTTCTCCGACAACCGCAACCTGCTCGTGGCGGCCGTGACGCTGGTGCTGGGCACCGGCGACTTCACGCTGAAGTTCGGCGGCTTCGCGCTCGGCGGCATCGGCACCGCGACGTTCGGCGCGATCCTGCTGTACGCGCTGCTCAGCCGCGGCGGCAGCCGTCCTGCCACGCAGCCGGCGCAAGCGGCGCCGCGCTGAGGCTCAGCCCTCGCCGCCTTCTCGCGCCATGCGCTCGCTCTTCCAGTAGACGTCGTCGCCGCCGTCCATCCGGTTGAGCACCCGGGCCAGAACGAACATCAGGTCCGACAGGCGGTTGAGGTAGCGGCGGGGCGTCTCGTTCACCGCCTCGCCCTGGCCGAGCGCCACCACCGAGCGCTCGGCGCGCCGCGCCACCGTGCGGCAGACATGGGCCTGCGAAGCGGCCCGCGTGCCCGCCGGCAGGATGAATTCCTCGAGCTTCGGCAGTTTTGCGTTGTGCGCGGCGAGCGCCTCGTCCAGCGCGGCCAGCGCTTCGGGCTTGATCAGCTCGTACCCCGGGATCGACAGCTCGCCGCCCAGGTTGAACAGCTGGTGCTGCACCTCGACCAGCAGAGTGCGCACCTCGTCGGGCAGCCGCTCGCACAGCAGCAGGCCGATGTGCGAATTGAGCTCGTCCACGTCGCCCATGGCGCCGACGCGGGCGCTGTTCTTGGGCACGCGGGTGTTGTCGCCCAGGCCGGTGGTGCCGTCGTCGCCGGTGCGGGTGGCGATCTGCGTCAGGCGCTTGCCCATGGTGCTCTTCCTCTCGTTCGGTGCTGCGCGCATTGTCCTACGCGCACACCCGCGTTAGCGCGACACGCGCCTGGCCCAGCCGCGCGACCATGGGAAGCAGCAGGAGTCCGCCATGAAGCAGCATTCCGTCCCCTTCCTCGCGCTGGCGCTGTGCGCCGGCATCGCTTTGGCGCAGCAGGCGCCGGTGCGCAGCAGCACCTCGCCGCGCGCGGCCGGCGTCGGCTTCAGCTCCGGCGGGACGCCCTCGCCCGTCACCGCGCCGAACACGCGCAACCCCGTCAACGTCGCGCCCGGCACGGGCACGGCCGCCTTGCCGATCGGCGCGCCCTCGCCTTCCGGGCTGGCGTCGCCCTCGCCCTTCCCCGCGGGCATCCCCTCGACCACCATCGCCGCGCCGGGCACGAGCGCCGCGATCACCGCGCCCACGACGGTGTCGCCCAACGTGGCCGGCAGCAGCACGATCAATGATGGGCGAAGCAGCACGCGAGGGGTCGTGAACCCGGGGGTGAACGTCCCGCTCGCCACCGGCGTGATCGGTCCCGCGGGCAATGCCGCGAACGTGATGGATCCGAACGGCGCGGCCTCGGCCGGCAACGCCGGTTCCGCGATCAGCGTGGGCACGCCCGGCGCGCCGGGCTCGACGGCGACCGTCACCACGCCGGGCGTCGCCACGACCGGGGCGACCGTGGTCGGCGCGGGCGGCCTCACCGGTGGCGTCCCCTCGGTGTCGGCCATGGGCGCGGCGCCCGGCCAGCGTCTCACCGCGCTGCAGGTCGCGCAGTTCTTCCTGCAGGCGGACGGCGACCGCGACGGCCTGCTGTCGCGCGCGGAAGCGCTGCGCCTGCCGCTGGCGACGATGACCTTCGAGGACATGGACACCAACCGCGACGGTTCGATCTCGCGGTCGGAGTACGAAGACAGCCTGCGCTGAGGAGTTGCCCGCGGGCGGAGGGGCGCGCCGGGCGCGTAAACTGCCCGCGATCAGGAGACCCGCCATGAACGCGCCCACCGCCCTCACCCACCTCGTCCCCGAATTCCATCCGCGGCCGGTGCCGCAGGCGCTGCTCGACGCGCTGGCCGCCCGCTTCGGCGCCCAGTGCTCGACCGCTGCCGTGGTGCGCGAGCAGCACGGCCGTGACGAGTCCTCGTTCGAGGTGCCGCCGCCGGCCGCCGTGGTGTTCGCCGAGAAGACCCAGGACGTGGCCGATGCCGTCGCCCTGGCCGCGCAGTACGACGTGCCGGTGATCCCGTTCGGCGTCGGTTCCTCGCTCGAAGGCCACCTGCTCGCGGTGCAGGGCGGCATCAGCATCGACCTCGGCCGCATGAACAAGGTGCTGTCGGTCAACCCCGAAGACCTCACCGTCACCGTGCAGGCGGGCGTCACGCGCAAGCAGCTCAACGACGAGATCAGGAGCACCGGGTTGTTCTTCCCGATCGATCCCGGCGCCGACGCCACCATCGGCGGCATGAGCGCCACGCGCGCCTCGGGCACCAACGCGGTCCGCTACGGCACCATGCGCGAGAACGTGCTGGGCCTGGAGGTCGTCACGGCCAGCGGGGAGGTGATCCGCACCGGCACGCGCGCCAAGAAGTCCTCGGCCGGCTACGACCTCACCCGCCTGATGGTGGGCAGCGAAGGCACGCTGGGCGTGATCACCGAGATCACGCTGCGCCTGTACCCGATCCCCGAGGCGATCTCGGCCGCGATCTGCTCGTTCCCGAGCATCGAGGCCGCGGTGCGCAGCGTCATCCAGGTGATCCAGCTGGGCGTGCCGATCGCGCGCGTGGAGCTGATCGACGTGAACACCGTGCGCATGGTCAACGCGCACAGCAAGCTGGGCCTGCGCGAAGAGCCGATGCTGCTGATGGAATTCCACGGCTCGCCGGCCGGCGTGAAGGAACAGGCCGAGACCGTGCAGGAGATCGCCAGCGAATTCGGCGGCAACGCCTTCGAATGGGCCACCACGCCCGAGGAGCGCACGCGCCTGTGGACCGCGCGGCACAACGCGTACTTCGCCGCGATCCAGTCGCGCCCCGGCTGCCGCGCCATCTCCACCGACACCTGCGTGCCGATCTCGCGCCTGGCCGACTGCCTGCTCGACTCGGTGGCGGAAGCCGACGCCAGCGGCATCCCCTACTTCCTGGTCGGCCACGTGGGCGACGGCAACTTCCACTTCGGCTACCTGCTCGATCCCAACGACCCGCGCGAGCGCGAAGTCGCCGAGGACCTGAACCACAAGCTGGTGTCGCGCGCGCTGCGCCTGGAAGGAACCTGCACCGGCGAGCACGGCGTGGGCCTGCACAAGATGGGCTTCCTGGTCGACGAAGCGGGCGCCGGCGCGGTGGACATGATGCGCACGATCAAGCGCGCGCTCGATCCGAAGAACATCCTGAATCCCGGGAAGATCTTCGCGCTCTGACGGCGCGGGACGCTCAGCGCCTATCGGTCGCCAGTGGATACTTCGGCGCCTCCCCCGGCGCCGAGAGCTGGTTCACCACCCCCATCACATCGTCGATCAAGCCCACCGACCGCTCCATCGTTTCCGCCTGCTCGCGCGACTTCGCGCAGCCCTGCAGGTACACGATGCGCCGCTGCACGGTGATCCACACGCTGCTGTCGGCCAGGCGGTCGTCGCGCTGCAGGTATTGCACGGTGCGCGGCGCGATCTCCTTGTCGTACAGGTAGGCGTTGGGCAGGCGGCAGCGGCCCGAGTGGTAGCAGCTCGTGCCGTGCTGCGCGCGCGAATGGGCCTCTTCGCGCACCTGCTCGGGCGTGTAGCGCGGGCCCGCGGGCTCTGGGCAGCCGGGGAGCGCGGACGTGGCGCGCAGGAAGGGATCGTCGAAGTGGTTGGTCGCGGTCTGCGCGAAGGCGTTCGCCCCCGCGAGGGCCGTCGCGACCATCAGTGCCCGGATCGATTGCTGCGGCATGGGTTCACCCCCTGCCGCAGCGTAACGCAGCCCGCTTACTGCGCGAACAGCGCCTGCATCTCCTGGCGGAACGCGCCATCGCGCTGGTGCTCGCCCGGCTCCAGCGGGCCGGCCTCGGACAGCAGAGACATCGGCGCCAGGCTGCGGCCCCAGTACAGCTGGCAGCGCTGCGAGTCGACCAGGCGCGTCGCCGGCAGCACCGAGCTGCTGCCCTCGGTATCCATCGTCACGCCGACCTTGGCGGCGGTGACCTTGCGGTCCGCGCTGGCCAGCCACACGGTGCCGGGCAGCTGCTCCCATTCGCGGATGTCGGCCTGCGCCTGGGTGGACTGCGCCACGCCCTGCGCGACGAGGCCGGCGAACATGCCCAGCATGCCGATGTTGGCCGAGTCGCTGCTGCCGGTGGCCAGCGCGGTCTGCAGGCCGACCGCGCCGATGGTGGTCGCGACGTCGGACACCGTCTGCGCGCCTTCCTTGAACGAGGCCTTGCCGCCGAGCACCGCGTCGACCGGCCGGCCGCCGCGCGTGGTGGCCTGGTAGCCGATGTCGGCGCCCACGGTGAACTTGTCGGCCAGGCAGCTGCCGCCGCCTTCCACGCACGCCGTCTTCACGGTGGGCGCGGGATCCTTGTGCGCCTGCCACTTGAGCGCCTCGCCGAACTTTCCGGCGCCGTACTTGAACGGCGCGCGGCCGGTCTCGAACAGCACCAGCACCGGCTTGTCGGCGGTGAGGCCCTCGTAGGCCTTGTCGCCCTTGGCGGCCTGCTTCATGAAGTCGCTCGACAGCTCGGTGTTGCCGTCGCAGTAGCTGGCCCAGCCCGCCATGTAGGGCATCAGGCCGAAGTCGCCGGCGTACTGCTCGGCCTCGGCCACCGTGTCCTGGTAGTCGGCCTGCTTGAACATGGCGCGCGCGTTCTGGAAGTCGCCCTTGGCCGCCCACACCAGGCCGCGATAGAAGTACGTCATCGCGCGTTCGTACGGCTCGCCCTTGAAGTCCTTGACCTTCTCGGCCGACCAGAGCGACTTGGCCTTCTGCGCCTCCGGGTTGTCGGCGTAGATCATCTCGATGCGGGCGACGGCCGCCTCGAAAGCCTTCTCCGCCGTGTTCACGTCACCGGCCGCCAACGCGGCCATCCCGATGCGCTGCAGGTTGAGCGTGGCGTTGCGCTCGCCTTCGATGAAGAGGCGCTCCATCAGCGGCCGCATGTCGGCGGCGGGCACCTTGCCCGCGAACTCCGTGGCCGACGCCTGCACCTCCGGCGCCACCGGCTTGGTCGCGCCCCATTTCTTCTTCGGATTCGCGGCCTGCTCGGCGGCCTGCTTGGCCTGCTGTTGCTGCTGCATCTGCATGATGTTCTGCAGGAAGCCGCCGAACTGGGCGTGGGCCGGAAGCGCCCACAGGCCGCCGACGGCGATCGAGGCCGCGACACAGGTGGCGCGCAGGCGCGCGAACGGACGAACGCTCATGGTCATCACTCCAGAAGTGGGGAAAGAAACAGGGATCAGAGGGCGCCGGCCAGGCGGGCCAGCGTCTGCTGCGCGACCAGTCGGCCGACGTCGGTGACGGTGCGTGCGGGTCGCGCGACCTCGCGGAAGCCACCGCGCGGATCGGCCTCGAACTTCGGCGTGTGCGGGACGGCGGGCTGGGCCTCCTGGCCGTTCATGTAGCCCTCGGCGAGGACCACGCCGTCGGACAGGCGCTTGATCGACACGTAGGTGGACCAGCCGGTGGCGGCCGCCGGGTCCCGCGTGTTGAGCACCTCCATCATCAGCCTGGCGTGCTTGCTCAAGGCCTGCGTCTCGACCTGCTGCGTGTCGAGCGAGCCCTTGCTCGCGGCAGCCGTGGTGCGCATGACGACGTTGCGGTCGACCAGGCGCACGCCGCTCGCGGTCATGGTCTGCATGAAGGCGCTGCGCATCTCGAGGTCGGTGCGCTCGACCGGACCGCTGCGGCGGCCCTGCTCCGTCTTCACGTCGCGCGAGGTGATGGTGGTGCTGCTCGCTCCCGCGGCCACCGCCTCGGTGCCGGTGTAGCCCGGCATGCGCACGGTTTCACGGCTGGCTCCGCCGGCACGCACGTGGTCGATGGCCAGCTGCTGCGCGGTCTGCTGCTGCAGCATGTCGGTGAACTCGCGGTTCCACAGCACGGCGATGGTGGGCCGGCCGGCGCGCGCGTAAGCCGCCGCGAACGAAGCCCGGTCGAACCCCGGTTCCGCCGCGACGACGGGCGCCGGCGCGGGCGTCAGCACCTCCGGCATGCCGCGCCGGTAGGCGCTCTCCGGGATCGGCTGGGTTTGCGCGGCGGCGGCGACGGCGAGCGTCGCCGTGCCGAGCAGGACGAATCTGCGCAGCTGCATGGCAGGACCTTTCGAGGAGAGCCGGTTCAGCGCGCCGGCGGGATCGTGGCGGGGATCTGGTAGGTCTGGTGCGGGGCGAACTGCGACTGCCCGCGGTTGGCGTCGTAGATGTCGACCGCGACGCGGCTCGTGGCCTGCGAGATCGCCGACTCGCCGTACACGGCCTGGCCGCGCGGCGGCAGGAACACCGTCTTCCAGGCGCTCGGCGGCTCGGTCTGGCCGCGATCGCCGGTGAAGCGCGTGCGCACGCTGAGCACCACGTCGACGTCGCTGCAGTTCTGCACCGTGGTCTGCACGGCGGCCATGCCGGTGCCGGTGCGCGAGGTCATGACCTCCTGCACCCCGATCACGCGCGATAGCTCGGGCGAAAGCACCGACACCGCGGACAGGTTGGCCTGCCCCGCCTGCTGGTCCCAGGTGCGGCAGCCGGCGAACGTGGGCGGCGTGGTCTGCGTGGTGGCGCAGCCGGCCAGCATGGCGGCGGCGAACGCGGCGCAAAGGAGGCTCTTCATCGCGGCCTCCTTCAGCGGTAGATGACGTCGTCCGCGCCCGCGCGCGAGAACTCGTAGATGCCGGACCAGACGATCTCGCCGGTCTCGAGGTCGGTCATCTCGAAGGAGATCTGCGTGTAGCGCTGGACCATGCCCGTCTTGACGTTGCGGCTGTCCAGCGAATTGATCTTGCCGGACAGGCGGTAGTCGGCGCCGAGCTGCGCCTTGGTCAGGCCGGTGGTGCCGACGTCGGTGGTGCCGGTGCGCTTCAACTGGCGCTCCTGCTCGACCATCGCCGTGTTCTGGCGGTTGACGAACTGCATCCGGGCTCGCGCCGCGCGATTGAGGTTGACCATCAACCGCTGCGTGATGATGTTGCGGTTGATCGCCTGCGAGCTCTCGTTGACGAAGAACGCGCTGTCGATGATCACGCGCGGCCGCTTGCCGGTGTCCGCGAAGATCTGCTCGGCCAGCATGTCGCGCATCATCTGGTCGGTCATGGCCACGATGTCCTGGCCTTCGACGCCGACGCCCGAGACGGGCCCCTTGCGGCTGGAATCGACCTCCATCGACGAGACGCCGGTGGCGTTCTGGAGGGGCGGATTGGTCTGGCAGCCCGCCAGGCCGGAGGCCAGAGCGAGCAGCAGCGCGGCGGAACGGATCGATCGGGGCATCGGGCGCTTCCAGTTGCAGATTGACATATATTGTTTCAATCTGCAGCGACGCCGCCTATACCCCATTTAGGGGATGCGGAAGGGCTGAAGGTCAGCCGCGCAAGCGCTCGATCAGCCCGTTCAACGCATCCAGCGAGCCGAACTGGATCGCCAGTTCGCCCATCTCCTCGAACTGGCCGGCGCGTTTGACGCGCTTTTTCACCCGCACCTCGACCTCGGCGGTCAGCAGGTCGGACAGTTCCTCCTCCACCCGCTTGAGGTCGCGCGACTTTTCCTTCTTGGGCTTGGGCGAGGTCAGGTTGAACTCGGCGCCGATCCGCTTGACCAGCGACTCGGCTTCGCGCACCGACAGCTTCTTCGCGGAGATCTGCTGCGCGGCGGTGATCTGGGCGGCGCGGTCCAGGGCCAGCAGCGCGCGGGCGTGGCCCATGTCCAGGTCGCCGGCCATCAGCATGGTCTGCACCGGGTCGGCCAAGTTGAGGAGGCGCAGCAGGTTGGATGCGGCGCTGCGCGAGCGGCCGACGGCCTGGGCGGCCTGTTCATGGGTCAGGCCGAACTCGCGGATCAGCCGCGCGAGGCCCTGCGCTTCTTCCAGCGGATTGAGGTCCTCGCGCTGGATGTTCTCGATCAGCGCCATCGCGGCGGCGGCCTCGTTGGGCACGTCGCGCACCAGCACCGGCACGCTGTCCAGGCCGGCCAGCCTGGCCGCGCGGAAACGGCGTTCGCCCGCGATGATCTCGAACTTGCCGGCATTGGCGCCGTCGGCCAGCCGCCGCACCAGGATCGGCTGCATGATCCCCTGCGCCTTGATCGACTCGGCCAGCTCGTAGAGCGCGCCTTCGTCCATGCGCGTGCGCGGCTGGTACATGCCGGGCACCATGTCCGCCAGCCGCAGCGTGGCGGGTTGGCCGGGATTGGCGGCGGGCGCGTCGGCGCCGGTGTTTTCGCTGGCGGTGGGGCCGAGCAGGGCTTCGAGGCCGCGGCCCAGGCCCTTGGGTTTCTTGGTCACCATGGGAATGCTTTTCTCTTAAAGGGCGATCAGGTCCTGCAGCAGCAAGTGGCCTTCCGGCCAGCTGCCCAGTCCCGAATCGGCGTTGATGTGGCCGCGATGCCCGAGGTCCATGAAGCGGCTGCCCCAGGCTCCGGCGAATGCGCGGGCACGTTCGATCGTGCAGTACGGATCGTTTTGGCTGCCCACCAGTACGCTGGGGAAAGGCAGCGTGTTCAGCGTCACGGGCGACCAGCTGCGAAGTTGCGCGCGGACCTCGGGCCGCTCGACGTCGCCGGGTGCCACCAGCAGCGCGGCCTTCACCCGCTCCGGGTTGCGCGTCACCGAAGCCCAGGCCGCGACCAGGATGCAGCCCAGGCTGTGGGCCACCAGCACGGCCGGCTCGTCGCGCGTGAGCAGCACTTCCTCCAGCCGCGTGATCCAGTCGCCGCGCAGCGGCTGCAGCCAGTCGTGCTGCTCGACTCGCACGTAGCCATGCTGCTGCTCCCACAGCGACTGCCAGTGCTGCGGGCCGCTGTTCTGCCAGCCGGGCAGGACGAGGACGTTGGAAGGCTTCATGGCCGCGGGCCCGGTCGTCACATCTTCTTGATGCGCTCGACCATCTCCTTCGCGAATTCGAGGAAGGCCTGGCTGCCGCGCGCGGCGGGGTCGAACACCACGCCGGGCAGCCCGTAGCTGGGAGCCTCGGCCAGGCGCACGTTGCGCGGGATCACGGTGTCGAACACCTTGTCCTTGAAGTGCGCCTTGAGCTGGTCGCTCACCTGCTGCTGCAGCGTGATGCGCGGATCGAACATCACGCGCAGCAGGCCGATGATCTGCAGGTCCTTGTTCAGGTTGGCGTGCACCTGCTTGATGGTGTTGACCAGGTCGGTCAGGCCCTCGAGCGCGAAGTACTCGCACTGCATCGGCACGATCACGCCGTGGGCCGAGCACAACCCGTTGAGGGTGAGCATGGACAGCGACGGCGGGCAGTCGATCAGGACGAAGTCGTAGTTCTCGTCCACCTGGGCCAGCGCCTCGCGCAGGCGGCGCTCGCGGCGCTCCACGTCCACCAGTTCGACTTCGGCGCCCGCCAGTTCGCGGTTGGCGCCCAGCACGTCGTAGCCGCACTTGTCGCTGTGCACCCGCGCCTCGATGACGGAGGCGGATTCCAGCAGCACGTCATAGACCGTGAGTTCGAGCTTGCGCTTGTCCACGCCCGAACCCATGGTGGCATTGCCCTGCGGATCGAGGTCCACCATCAGCACCCGCTGGCCGATGCGCGCCAGGCCGGCGGCGAGGTTGACGGTGGTGGTCGTCTTGCCGACGCCGCCCTTCTGGTTGGCGATGCAGAAGATCTTGGCCATGCGCTTACCTGGAAATGGCGAGCTTGACGCCGAAGCCGATGAGGCAGAGCCCGGCCACCTTCTCCAGCACCCGGCCGATCATCGGGTTGGACCGCATCCGGGCAGCGAGGAAGTGGGTGAGCAGCACGGCGATCAGGCCGTACGCGAAGGTCAGCACGGCGATCGTGACCGCCATAGCGCCGAACGTGACCAGGCCCTGGTGCCGCTGCGGGTCGACGAACAGCGGGAAGAAGGCCATGTAGAACACGATGGCCTTCGGATTCAGCAGCGTGATCACCGCGGCCTGACGAAAGTAGTGGCGCGGCTGGATGTTCAGGATGGGCGCGCTGCCGGGCTTGGCCAGCAGCATCTTCAAGCCCAGCCAGGCCAGGTACGCGGCACCCAGCCACTGCACGGCATGGAAGGCGGTCGGATAAGCCAGCAGCAGCGCGGCGACGCCGGCTACCGCCGCCCACATCAGCACCTGGTCGCCGGCGATGATGCCCAGCGTCGCCGCCAGCCCGGCGGGGATTCCGCCCTTGCCGGTAGAGGTGATCAGGGCCAGGTTGCCGGGTCCGGGGATGGCGAGAAAGATGATGATCGCGGCGACGAAGGCGCCGTAGTCAGCTACGCCGAACATGAATCCCCCGGAATCTCTTGTGGAGCGCCGAGTGTATGTCAGCGGTTCTGGGCGACCGGCCTCATCCAGACGATGCAGCGCTGCGCAGCCAATTCCGGCACGCTCAACTGTTCCACGTGAAACACAGCCACGTCGGTCGGCAGGGCCGCGATCTCGTCTTCCGGGTGCTTGCCCTTCATGGCCAGCCAGACGCCCTGCTCCGCCAACGCCTGGCGAGAGCCGTTGACGAAGTCGGCGAGGGACGCGAAAGCGCGGGAGCTCACCACGTCGTAGCGGTCGGCCACCCGCTCGACCCGGCCGTGCACGCCACGAAGATTCGGCAGAGCCAGCCCGGCCGCGACCTGCTGCACGAAGGCGGCCTTCTTGCCGACGGCATCCAGGCAATCCACCTTGAGCTGGGGGCAGCAGATGGCGATGACCGCACCGGGCAGTCCGCCGCCTGAGCCGACATCGAGCAAGCGACCGGGCGTGCCGCCGGTCTGCCGCCGCAGCGGCTCGACCACGGCAAGGCTGTCGAGCAGGTGCTGGGTCAGCATCTCGTTCGGGTCGCGCACGGCCGTCAGGTTGTAGACCTGGTTCCACTTGCCGAGCATTTCCAGGTAGCGCAGCAGCAGGTCGCGCTGGGCCTGGGACAAGTCCAGCCCTAGCGCCTGCAGCCCGGCATCGAGTCGGACCGCCAGGCTCATGCGGCCTGCTGCGCCTGGTTGGCGGCTTCGGCGAAGCCCTTGAACTTGTTCTTCTTCAGGTGCACCAGCAGCAGCGAGATGGCGGCCGGTGTGACGCCCGAAATGCGTGACGCCATGCCCAAGGTTTCCGGGCGATGGCGGGTGAGCTTCTGGCGGACCTCGATCGAAAGCGCGGCCACCTGCATGTAGTCCAGCTCGGCCGGCAGGCGCAGGTTCTCGTAGTGAGCCGCCCGCTCCACCTCGTCCTTCTGCCGCTCGATGTAGCCGGCGTACTTGGCGCCGATCTCCAGCTGCTCGACCACGGGCTCGAAAAGGTCGCCGAGTGTTTCACGTGAAACCTCAGCCGTTGCATGCCTGCCCTGCTCCAGCGTCATGAGCTGGCCGTAGCCAATGCCCGGCCGGCGCAGCAGGTCGAAGAGGTTGTGCTCGTGCTCGATCGACTTGCCCAGCACCCGCTCCGACTCAGCCGCCGGCAGGCTCCGGGGATTCACCCAAGCCGACTTCAACCTCAGCGTTTCACGTGAAACAGCGTCGCGCTTGCGGTTGAAGGAATCCCACTGCTCGTCCGAGACCAGGCCCATCTTGCGGCCGGCTTCAGTCAGGCGCATGTCCGCGTTGTCCTCCCGCAGCTGCAGCCGGAATTCGGCGCGGCTGGTGAACATGCGGTACGGCTCGGTCACGCCCTTGGTGATCAGGTCGTCGACCAGCACGCCGAGATAGGCCTCGTCCCGGCGCGGTAGCCAAGCCTCGCGGTCCTGGCACCGCAGCGCGGCGTTGATCCCGGCGAACAACCCCTGGGCCGCCGCCTCTTCGTAGCCGGTCGTCCCGTTGATCTGGCCGGCGAAGAACAGCCCGCCGATCTGGCGCGTCTCGAAGCTGCTCTTGAGCGAGCGGGGATCGAAGTAGTCGTACTCGATCGCATAGCCCGGCCGCAGGATGTGGGCGTTCTCCAGCCCAGGCAGTGTGCGAACCAGGCCCAGCTGCACGTCGAACGGCAGGCTGGTGGAAATCCCGTTCGGATAGAACTCGTTGGTGGTCAACCCCTCCGGCTCCAGGAAGACCTGGTGGCTGTCCTTGTCGGCGAAGCGGTTGATCTTGTCTTCCACGCTCGGGCAGTAGCGCGGACCCACGCCCTCGATCTTCCCGGTGAACATCGGGCTGCGGTCGAAGCCGGAACGGATGATCTCGTGCGTGCGCTCGTTTGTGTGGGTGATCCAGCACGGCACCTGGCGCGGATGCATGTCCGCCCGGCCCATGAAGCTGAACACCGGCACCGGGTCCAGGTCGCCGGGTTGTTCCTCGCACCGGGAGAAGTCGATGGTCCGACCGTCGATGCGCGGCGGAGTGCCGGTTTTCAGCCTTCCTTGCGGCAGCTTCAATTCCTTGAGCCGACCCGACAGCGACACGGCGGGTGGGTCCCCGGCCCGGCCGGCCGCGTAGTTGTTCAGCCCGACGTGGATCTTGCCGTCCAGGAAAGTGCCGGCCGTCAGCACCACGGTGCGCGAGCGGAACCGGACGCCGACCTGCGTCACCGCGCCGACCACGCGATCGCCCTCCACCATCAGGTCATCGACGGCCTGCTGGAACAGCGTGAGATTGGGCTGGTTCTCCAGCCGGCGGCGGATCGAAGCCTTGTAGAGGATGCGGTCGGCCTGGGCGCGGGTGGCGCGAACCGCCGGACCCTTGGAGCTGTTGAGGATGCGGAACTGGATCCCGGCCTCGTCGGTGGCGATGGCCATGGCACCGCCCAGCGCGTCCACCTCCTTCACCAGGTGACCCTTGCCGATCCCGCCGATCGACGGGTTGCAGCTCATCTGGCCCAGCGTCTCGATGTTGTGGGTCAGGAGCAGCGTCTTGCACCCCATGCGCGCGGCGGCGAGGGCTGCTTCGGTGCCGGCATGGCCGCCACCGACAACGATGACGTCGAATTCTTCGGGATAGAGCATGGAGTGGGCGCCTTTGGCCGGGCGCGGGCGGTCGGAACGAGACCAGGGAACCCTCGATTTTACTTTTCAGCTGCAAGTCCTTGCCGGGCGCCGTCCACTGCTGCAGCACGCGGGACACCGTGGTGCAATGGACCCATGGTCAAACTCCTCGTCTTCGCCGGGAGCACCCGGCAGCAGTCGTACAACCGAAAGCTGGCGAAAGTGACAGCCGGCCTGGCGCGGGCCGCCGGGGCCGAGGTCACGCACCTCGAACTCGGCGACTTCGACGTGCCGATGTACAACGCCGACCTGGAGGCGCAAGGCACGCCGGCCGACGTGATGCGGCTCAAGCAGCTCTTCTTCGAGCATCCCGCCTGGATCGTCTGCGCGCCCGAATACAACGCCAGTTACCCCGCCCTGCTGAAGAACACGCTCGACTGGATCTCCAGCCCGGTCAGGAACGACCCGCTCTGGAACGACGACTTTCGTTCTACGCGCGGCAAGGTGGTCGGGATGCTGAGCGCCTCACCTGGCGCGCTGGGCGGGCTGCGTTCACAAAGCCATCTGGCGCCGCTGCTGCTGAACCTGCATTGCTGGGTATCTCCGATCAGCTACGCACTCTCACGCGCGGGTGATGCGTTCGACCCCGACGGCAACCTCATCGCCGAGACCGCACGCAAACGGGTGCAGGGTGTCATCGACCAAGTGCTCTGGGCGGCCGAGCGCCTGCACGAAACGTAATACGAACCTCCTAGGGACAACCCTGTTGAGCAATCCGGCACAACCGATGGGTTGTCCACAAGCTCGACCGTTCCGCTGAACTTGTCCCTTTTGGCGCGACAGTACGGAAGCGCCCTTCCCCACATCCTTCAATCGGCACCAAGTCCTTGCCACGCCAGGGAAAAAAGGCGTTGTCCACAGCGAAGGCCGAGCTCTACTACTACTACTAATTAAAAGAAATAGAACATCTAGAGAAGACAGGGGAACCGCGCGGCCCGTTTTGGCGACTCTCGAAAAAGAAGGTGGGCCGGTCCCGGAGCTGAACGCCCTGCCGTCGTCGCCCAAAATCCGCTCTCCGGGGACAACTCTGTTGAGCGATCCGGCACAACCGCTGGGTTATCCACAAGCTGAGCCGTTGGGCCGGACTTGTCCCTTTTGGCGCGACAGCACGGAAGCGCCGTTCCGCACACCCTTCAAACCACGGCAAGTCCCTGTCACGCAAGGCAAAGATGAGGTTATCCACACAAGTGGCGGACCCCTACTACTACTACTAAATTGAGAGATAAGACATTAAAGAGATAAGAGACATGGACTGCCGCCCCGGATGCGGCGCGTGCTGCATCGCGCCTTCCATCTCCTCCGCCATCCCTGGCATGCCCCGCGGCAAGCCCCAAAGGCGCTAAAGAGATACCTCCTGGCGACCAGGCTTGTGGCGCCAGTTGCCTCACCCCGCCCTTGAGCTCGCGGAGCCTCGGCCTCGACCCGGAAGCGAGCACCCGGGGCTGCGGGGCGCAACCAGCACGGTCCGGACCTGCTGGAGCAGTTCGGCAAGTTGCCCCCGGCCCGCCAAGACGGGTAGGAGCCTCACCTACGTCGCACCCAGGGTAGGTTGCCACCGGCTCCCGGGGGGCCTGGGCTACGAGGCTGGTGGCGCCTTCTGGGGTGGTTGCCCCAACTGCCAGGCGGCCTTGTTCGTCGAAGGATTCAAAACGGCGGCATCGCGCCGGGGCGAGCCCATCACCAGCCCGACAGCCCACTCGCCCCCCTCTCGGGACTCACCCCCAGTCCTAAGCTGCACAAAATCAACGAGCAGCGCCACAAAACGTCCTTTCGGGGCGAAAAGATGGCCTAACCCCTTGAAAGCGCATAAGATTTCGAGATGCTCGGGTACTTTTCAGCCAAGGAAGTGGTCAGCCTCACTGGCGTCAGTTACCGGCAACTCGCCTACTGGCTGAAAGCTGGCGTGGTCCACGCGGCGCTCGACACAGAAGGGGGCAGGCGCCGTCGCAGGTTCTGCTTCGCAGATGTAGTCACCATCCGCGCAGTGAGCACGTTTGTGAAGGCGGGAGTGAAGCCCTCCGCCATCAAGGCCACGGCAGAAAGGCTCAGGTGCGAGATCGATTCAGCTTCGGCCGTGCAAGCCGGCCGAACGCTGGGAAGCGTCCGTCTAATTACCGACGGAAAGGCGCTCTTTCGTTTCGAGCGTTCAGTGGAGGCACTTGTTAAGCTCGATGGGAGCCACCAACTCGCGTTTGCGTTCGATTGGGGTACCCAAGTACAGCAACTGACTGCTGACATTCAGTCCCGGCGAAGGCGGGACCGCTACGCACCGCGAGATAGGAAGGTCGCTTGATGAAAGGGGGTGAGCCCACATGAACTTCGCACTTGAAGAAGTGCTGCTACCCATGCAGCGCCTCCAGCAGCAGCACGACGAGATCGCACACCGGGACATCCTGAGCTTCGAACTTCACAAGCGGCTGAAGCACATGGTCCTGCACTTCTACAAGTACGCAGGGAAGATCCAAGCCGCCGGCGAAGCGCAGGACAAACAAGAACTCCGTCGCATTTTGGTGGATACGTTCATCATCTGCTTGGCAACCGCAAACTCGCTGAACGTATCCTTGGGCGAAGTGCTTTCTGGTGTGGTCGAGGCGCCGACTCTTGATAGTGTTGCCCATGCATCCGCAAAGCAACTCAAGCCTACTGACTTGTTTGCTTCTTCTGTGCGCGACCTGGTCCTGATCGGCGGACAGATGGCTAAAGCGGTCGAATCGGCGGACCACATGGAGCCAGGGGATCCGCGCAGCGATATGGCGAGATTGGTTCCCGAGCTTACTCGGTCGGTGCTCGCCCACTTAGGACACCTGGATGGAGGCCTTGAGGACTCAGTAAGGGCGCGCCTCGCTGCCGTTGAGCGCAAGTCCATCTTCCGACGATGAGGGCACACAGTGGCATTCTGGAGCGGTGAAAAGCTAGCCACGGAGCTGCCCCACCTCATCACACCTTTCAATCCGAAGAGGCTAGATTGCGCTTCGTACCGGCTCGCGGTCGGCGACCAAGCGTTTGTCACCTCCGACAGGCTGTCTTCCGATGTCCCTGAGGCGGAGCTCATAACTCATTTGAGCGCCCCACCGAAAAACCTTCTTCGCATCTCCCCTGGGCAATTCGGATTCTTGCTCACCGATGAAGTAGTTCAGGTGCCTGGAAACGCCATGGCATTGATCTCGATGCGGGCGAAGTACAAGTTCAGGGGCCTCATCAACGTGTCTGGCTTCCACGCGGACCCTGGCTGGCGCGGGAAGCTCGTGTTCAGCGTCTACAACGCCGGACCTGCCCCTGTTCTCATTGAGCGGGGCGAACCGCTCTTCCTTATCGTTTACGCCGACCTCGACCGCGAATCGAAGAAGCCATATCTGTACGAGGGCGACGCCCAGGACCAGAGCTCGATCAAGACGAGCCTAGTATCAAACCTTACGTCCCAAGTTTTCTCTCCGCAAATCTTGCAGACGAAACTTGACGCTGTCCACGACAAGATGTCGAACGTGGACCGGAACACAACGATCGCTTTCGGCATAGCCTCAGCTCTCCTCGCCATCACAGGCGTCCTGGTCGCCACTGTGGCTCTCCTGCCCAGCTGGGTAGGAGTCGTTGCTGCCCGCACCCTCGACGCCGCAGGGTACGAGATCCGACAGAAACCCGACGCCCCTGCAACTGGCGCCAGTGCCGCGCCTACCGCTGTAAGTACCCCTGCGACGGCCAGTGCTCCCCCGCCTGCACCTGCCCCCGCAAAGGCCGCTTCGTCGGATCGAAAACCGTGAGCCTCTTTTCGTCGGACATCCCTCCTGCGGTCTTATCCTCGGACGAGAGGTATCGGTATTTCCTCGCGCGGAGTTGGGGAGCTAAGGGAAAACGAATCGCCTTTATTGGCCTGAATCCATCCACTGCAGACGCGACGAACGATGACCCAACGATTCGTCGCTGCATCGGCTTCGCCAAGGCCTGGGGCGGATCAAGCCTGTGGATGGTCAACCTGTTCGCCTTTAGAGCCACAAAGCCCGCTGCCTTGAGATTGACGTCTGACCCGATTGGGGACCAGAACGACTTGTGGCTCGAGCAAGTCATCAATTCGGCAGACCTGGTGGTGGCCGCCTGGGGGAACGACGGGGCTTTCTTGAACCGCGCCCAAGTTGTCCAAGACCGGTACTTCGACCAGCTACACGCGTTAGCCGTGACTAAGTCAGGCATGCCGAGCCACCCCCTATATCAACGGGCAACAGCATTGCCGACTCCACTAGATCAGTGGGGATTCAAGAGCAACTCTCTTTCGCCCTGACAAGCATGCTGTCTGGCGGGCTGTCACGCCGCCAGTCAGTTCTAGAGATGCCAGAATTGAACTGTCGGTGAGGCTGTGGCGCGTGCTGCATTGCACCGTCGATCACCACACCCATCCCCGGAATGGCAGGCGGCAACCCGGCTAGTTGGTAAAGAGATACATGCTGCGCGCGTGGCCAGCACATGACCTATTGGCTCACCACTCCTGGCGGGTCGAGGCCGCTCACCGGGAAAGCTGCACCGTCACACCCTTTCTGAGGGGCGCCGGCGCAGACAGGAGGGCACCTGGCGCAGCTGGTTCTTGGCGCTGCTCCAGGGGCGCTATACGGCTCTCACGCCTTGCGTCCTGCGACCGCAGCCACATCTGCTGCTCGAGGACCAGGCAATCCGGAAAAGATGTGCCGCCGACGGCCCCACACACACACAGCACCCTGATGACAGTGATCGAACCTTCCCCCCAACGCATCGAGACCACGCTGTCGTATCTGCTTGTGATGCAAGACCCTACCTTCACCCTGTGGCACTCGTCCGACAACGGCCTGTTCATCGACACCTGGCTCGCGCCTTTCGATGAGTACGAGCCGGTTCTGAAAGGAACGGCGCTGTTGCCGCGCGAGTTGGTGAGTGACCTTCAACAGCGGATGGCTCACTTCCCCTCAAGGCGGGCGATTGAGGCGCACCTGCGCCAAGACGACGAACTGATGGACCAGGTTTACGACGCGATGGAAGCCGCCCTTGCCGGGACGGCGGTCGCTGGGGCTTGAGAGCTCGCTCGCGCTGACGCGGCGCTTAGGGCGCCGGAAGGCTGGGGAAATTGCTGGACGCCGACAGCAGCCGGTAAACTCCGGCTCGGGCTCAGCAGACGGCCTTCCGCTCGCACATGGAGAACGTCTGGCACCTTTCCGTCATCAACACGACTCCCTGCGGGTCACTGGCTAGCGAGCACCACCGACCCGGCAAGCCAGGAGAGCATCGTGCACACCCTTCCTTTCCAAGACGTCGCAGAAGCCGGGTCAACTGCGATCGTTGGCGCGCCTACCACGGTCGTTACGACAATCGACGGAATGCCTACGAGATCAACATGCTCGACTACGCGGCCAACCGTAGGCGCGCCGAGATCCTTGGCACCAAGCTGCCAACAAGACCGCAGCCCCCGCGGTCGAAGCGACCCGCGGCGTTGAGCAGCCGATAAGCGCTTGGCCCGGAACGGCTCGCGGCCGGCGGCCGGGCTCCCGGCTCCGCGCTCAGCCAGGGGTCGAAGCGCGAAACGACGGGTTCCGGTGGTTGATCGCACCTACCCCCTTGCCTTGTCGCGACGGCGGCTTCTAGGCCCGCCAGCCCGGCGGAACTTGGGCCCGAACGGTCTCGGGTAAGCGAGAACAAGGCAACTCCTTTGAGCTAGCTGCTCGGCCGGCCACAGCGCCCACCGGATTGCGGCCCCCCGGGGACCGGGCTCCCAGTTCCTCTCAGACAGAGTTCCCGGGTTTCGGGCGCGCGAAAGGGCGGGGTTCCGGGTGTGATCGCACCTACCCCCTTAGCGTCGTCGGGACGGCGGCTTCTAACCCCGCCAGCCCGGCGGAACTTGGCCGCACGGTCTGGAGTGAGGCGCGGCAACTCCTTTGGGGTACCTGCTCGGCCAGCCACAGCGCGCGCCGGATCGCCGCCCTGCCCGGCGGCCCACTCCCAGTTCCGCGCCCAGGCAGAGTTCCCGGGTTTCGGCGCACCAAACGGCGGGGTTCCGGGTGTGATCGCACCGACCCCCTTAGCCTCATCGCGACGGCGGCTTCTAGCCCCGCCAGCCCGGCGGAACTCGGGCCGCACGGTCTGGAGTGAGGCGCGGCAATTCTTTCAGGCTCGGCCAGTCGCAGGGGCTCTCGCGCGCGCGAGATATCAAAGCTTGAATAGCCAAGCAGGTGTTTAACCTTATAAAACCTAACATGTCTAACCTAGGTCTTAAAAGCTATTGCCTGCTTGGTATTGAATCTAAGTTATTGACTAGGAAGCTAGATTTGCGCCGTCCTGAAGGACGACGCGTCTAGCTACTGCCTTTGGCGGTATACTGAATTGTGAAGTGATGTTTGTACCCACTTCGTTTCCCCGGCGGCGTCTGCCGCCGAAGCAGCCCTTCCAAGGAAGGGTACTGCGGTAAGCTGGGAACCATGGTCACACGCCTGCGCGTTGCCGTCGGCCCGTACGCCCCCGAGGTGCTCGACAGGATCGAGCACGAGGTTGGCGTGCTCTTACCCCGGATTCTCGAAGAGCGGCGAGCTCGCCGGCAGGAAATGCACGAGCTGCTCGTCGAGATGATCGTCGCTTCACCCGAGATCACCTTCCCCCAAGCGCTGAGGAGCCCCAATGGCGGAGACAAATCTCAGCCCCACGTGGCTGATACGGTTCAATCTGCATCCGCTGAAGAAGAGTCATCTGCCGGTCGTTGCGCTGAGCATCGATTCAGCAGCTGAGTGGGAATGAGCATTGACTGTCGCCCTGGCTGCGGTGCTTGCTGCATCGCGCCTTCGATCACCTCGCCTATCCCAGGAATGCCAGGCGGAAAGAGAGCTGGCGAGAGATGCATTCAGCTGGCTGTTGACAATTCGTGCCGGATATTCGGGAGGCCAGAGCGCCCCGCGGTTTGTGCCGGGTTGAAGCCCTCGGCAGAGATGTGCGGCGAAACCCGCGAGCACGCTCTTGCCTGGCTGCATCGTCTGGATCAAGAGACTGCGCCCTCACCTCGAGCCCCACAAGGAAAAGGAGCGCCGAAGCGCCCCTTTCCGTCAGTGCTGGTCTAACGCCGAACCTGGAAGCCGAATATGCCGGCCGGCGCCGGCCGATGGATCGTGTTCATCGGCGGGTTGATGCTCTTGATCAAGAGCTTCTCGACTTCGTCGCGTTGCAGCGAGTTCTCCACGGTCAGCCGCAGGACGTGTGTCATCCCCCGGGCACGGGCTTCCGCCCAGCGCTCGTGACTGCTTAAGCGCTCGAAGACGCTCTCGCTTTGTCCCACGTAGTGAATCGTGTAGGCGTTCGCCAGCACGTTGAACGTGGTGAACATGTAGATCCCCGGACCATCTGGTCCCGGGGCAGCAGCCGGGTGCACGTTGAAGGTAAATCGGGCATTGCCCGCTTGGTAAAAGGCAGTCAAACCCATGATTGGGCTCCTTTGTCTACTGGTCAAACACACAGCTAGACCAGTTCTGCCTTCCACTGCAGAATCGAGGCTCCTACCCCGTCGACCCCGCAAGGGAAGACAACTCTGGCCCTCCAGCCGGGCGTCCGAAGCCAGCACTTGTGCTGGCTTCGTCGCTTTGGCAGCCCGCCTTGCTACTGACGAGCTAGGGCCATTATGGGCAGCGTTTTTCCGGTACCGCAAGAGCTAAGGTAGTGGTTACCACTATCCGAACTAAAAGCCCTTCGTGAGCCTTCGGCTCACTTTGGGAGGTCGTGGACGCTACAGGTCGGATAGGGCAGCGTCTGCATCCTCTCCTTCGCCTTGGCCGGGTACGCGTCCGATCGGATGTGACCTTTGACCTCATTCAAGGCTTCTTCCCACACGCGTAGGTAGCGCAGCTTCGGTTTCTCGCCATCGAGGTACCAGGCCACGCGCAGCCTGTCGCAGCGCTCGTGCTGCACCAGGAGCTCGATGAGGCGGACCATCTTCGCCCGCAGTTCCCTGTCGCCCTTGTGGCTCGTTTCAATCTCGATCGCGTACCAGCTGAGGCCTCCGGTTTCCTTATAGGTGCCTTCGATTACTACGTCCGGCGCGGCGATGCCTTTTTGGCGGAGGTCGCGTTCGGCGTGTAGCCGGCGGATGGCGTTCACTGACACGCTGTTGTAGCCCTGTAGCAGTCGGAGGGCGGCCAGCTGGCCCAGCTCGTCGTGCGTTGCAATTGACACGTTCAGCCGGTCGGCGCGCACTCGGCTAGCTTCCCAGCCGAGGATCAGTTCCGCGGCGACGAGGCCTTGAGGGGTCAGCGTCCAGACCTTCTGGATCATCTTTCCGACCGCCTGGCACTGCACCAGGCCGTCCCGTTGGAGCTTCGGCAGGTAGCCGTCTCCCTCGATGGCCAGGAGCAGTTTCACCATCGGCGTGGTGAGGGTCCCGAAGACCCCAAGCCATGCCAGCGTGATCGCTTCCTTTTCGCGTGCCCTAGTCGTCGGAGCTCCTGTCCTGTGCGACTTGAGGGACTTGATGCGCTGTTCTTTTCGCTGGGCGCTACCAGCTTGTGCAGGGGTGTTCATGGCGCGTGTAGCTCCCCTGCCTCCGCAATCTCTCCGTAGGCCCTGAGCCCCTGTCACGGCGCTTCGCACCGTGAAGGCTCCGAAGGCGCTGCACAGCGCCTCCGTAGCCAAGCCTACGGCCCATCTGGGCTGTGTCGATAGCACCGGGACCGAGAGGGCAAAGGGCTAAGCCCTTTGTCCGCTAGGGCGGATTCCCCTCTCTGCGCGCTAGGGCGCGCTCCCTGATTGGGCGGGCTCCGGTCGCTGCGCGCCCGGGCTTCGCCCGTTCCGCGGCTCGTCCTCGGCTTCGCTCGTCCTCCCCGCTTACGGGCTCAGCCCGGGCGCTTCGCCCCAGGACCCCGCTGGCTTCGCCCCCACCCCAGTCGATCCGCGCCGGGGCGCGGACCACTCCAGGACCAAAACTAGGGACGCCTTCGCGTCCCTGTTTCGGTCCTTCCGTTTCGTCAGGGGCGGCCCCCCCGGCTCCGGGCCTCGCGGCCCGGACCGCTGCCTGTCGGCAGCGTCCGCTTTCGCGGGCCACTGACGCGCTGGGGCGCGTCCGACTTGTGATCTAGGTTGCGGCCGGCCGTCGCTGCCGCGCCGTCCTTGTCCTTGTCCCTGAACGGGACTGCGGATTCGAGCTCGCGCTTCCTCAAGCACTCGCCAGCACGGCCACCCCTTTTCACAAGCCTTTCGCCGCCGCCAGGTTCGCGTTATCGCGAGCGCCTGCCAAGCGTTCTCGCTCTTCGCGACTCCTCTCACCACACTAGCGGTGCATATAGCTCCTGAGCAGCGCGATGCGCGCGTTGCAGATCAGAGGCAATCATGAAACAGACCATTCAAATTCGATCCTTTGCAGGGGCCCTTCACAACGGACATCGCGCAAGCGTTCAGGTCGTCGAGCTGGGCTCATCCCCACCTCGGGTCCTCAAGCGCCTCTCTTCCACCAGGAAGGATGTGGGCGAAGTCCGCGCACTCGCGACGCACTGGGTGCAGCAGCAGGGCTTCCGGCTCCGCGACAAGGAGCCTTACACGGAGTGGTCGACCTGGATCAGGGACGTCGGGTAGCCCAGGGCAGGCGCAGCGCTATTGCGCACCAGTAGGAGCTATACGCGTCAGATCCCTCTGAGTCCCTCCCTCGAGAACGACCTCGAGTTCGCCCCCGGCCGTTTGGTTCGGGGGCCTTTTTCGTCTGCGCGCCAGTTGAGCGTGCACCGGAGTGGTGTAACATGGTGCAAGCCCTTCAATGACAGGTAGGCCGACATGGCAGTCACGACGAAACAGCACCAGCCGGCCAAGGAAGGCACCCGCGCGTCGGTAACCTTTCCCGCTGACCTTTACGCCGAAATCGAACGGATCGCGGAAGAGAAGAAGGTGTCAGTCGCCTGGGTCGTTCGGGACGCCGTCGAGAAGTACGTTGAGGCTCAGTACCCGCTTTTTCGTCGGCAGCAGTGAGCGCCGCACTATGCAGAAGACTAAGAAGCTAACCGCCATTACCGGCCAGCACGCACCGGGAGGAGCGACCCTGTGACGGACATCACCCGCATCATTCGCAATAAGATCGCCCGCCTGCAGGCCGGCGGCAAGCCTCGCGTGCTTGACCTGTTCGCGGGCTGTGGCGGGATTTCGCTCGGGTTCTCGGCTGCGGGGTTCAGTATCGCCGGCGCCGTTGAGTTCGATCCGGATGCTGCCGCGTCCCACGGCCGCAACTTCCACGCCGGCGACTTTGCGCATTCCCAGGCCCGCGACATCACGAAGACTGGCCCAGATCAGCTGGCAGCCGAGTTCCAGGCAGGCCCCACAGGCGAAGCATTCGACGTGCTTGTCGGCGGCCCACCCTGCCAAGCTTTCGCGCGTGTCGGCCGGCCCAAATTGCGCGAGGTGGACAACCACGCCGAGGCGTTCAAGCACGACCCACGTGCACAGCTCTACATCGACTATCTTCGGTATGTCGAGGCCTTCGCGCCCCTGGCCGTTCTCGTCGAGAACGTGCCCGACGTGTTGAATCACGGCGGCCAGAACATCGCCGAAGAAATCGCCGAGGTGCTGGAGAGCAAGGGGTACGTCTGCCGGTACACCCTGATGAATGCGGCTTTCTACGGGGTACCGCAGATGCGCGAGCGCATGATCCTGATCGCTTATCGGCGCGAGCTGGCCGACTCAGTCACGTTCCCCGACCCCACGCACTACATCGACCTGCCACCTGGCTATGAGGGCACGCGCTCCGTGGCGCTCAGATTCCTGGACAACGAGATCGCCGACGACGCGCACCACTACGTCCACGCGCCGAAAGCGACACCGTCCTTGCCTCCTGCTGTCACCGCCGAAGACGCGCTCGGGGACCTTCCGGCGATTGACGCGCGCAGGCTGCTAAAGAGCGGTGCACTACGCCGTGGCGCCCGCCGCTTCGATGCACCGATGCCCTACGATAAGGAGCCGCACACGCCCTACGCCAGGCAGATGCGTACATGGTCTGGGTTCGAAGCGCCCGCGGCGCTGACCGACCACGTGATCCGCTATCTGCCGCGGGACTATCCGCTTTTCGCGCGGATGAACCCCGGCGACCAGTACCCTCAGGCTTATGAGCACGCGATGGCCATGTTTCAGGAGCGATTGAAGCTTCTCGCAAAGCAGGGCGTCAAGGTCAAGCCCGGCTCGAAACAGTACGAGGATGTCAAAGCCTCGATCGTGCCGCCCTACGACGTTGGCAAGTTCCCGAATAAGTGGCGCAAGATGTGGCGAGACCAGCCGGCGCGCACCCTGATGGCTCATCTCGGCAAGGACAGCTACAGCCACATCCACTACGACAGCCGCCAGGCCCGCACGATCTCCGTCAGGGAAGCGGCACGGCTCCACTCGTTCCCGGATGGCTTCGTCTTCTCCGGCACGATGAATCCCGCCTTCCGGCAGATCGGCAATGCCGTCCCGCCGCTGCTTGCGAAGGCCGTCGCCACGCACATCATGAAGACGCTCAAACAAGCACCAGGGGAGACGGCGGATGAACCTCGCAGAGCGGCAGCGGCAGTTTCTTGACGCTGCGCAAAAGCATTTCGGGACGTCGAAAGCGGTCCGGCCGCGGGAGCTGTTCGGTGTTTCGAACAGCGCCAAGATTGTCGAAGGCGGTATTCAGCTCGGAGTCGTCAACCTCGATAACGTCAAGGACGATGTCGAGGCGCTGATCTTTGGATGCGTGATCCGCTTCCCGCCCGAGGACGAGGTCTACTTTGCCGTCCTCGTGCGCAAGGACAGGGCCAGCCTGGTGAAGCGTCTGGCGGACATGAAGCGTCTGGGCGGTGGCGCCAAAGGCGGCGACCCGGCCGCCGGCTTCGAACTAACCGAGGCGAGCGCTGACGATGGTGGCGCCGCGATCAAGTACAAGGCTGACAACAACAACGTCCCGATCTACATCGCCGACGATGGCAAGCTGTGGCTGCGAAACAAGGGCTTCTGGTCCAGCCTTGATTTCGACAGAACGCCACTTGAGCCCGCGACAGAGCCGGACGAGATCGTTGTCGCTCTGTATCCGCCAACCGCATCAGCCAGGCGCAGTCTGCTTGCACGTGAGTTCATCGGCTGGCTGGGCAGCTTGGTGGGCTCGCAGAAAATCCACGAACTGCCGGTCTGGGCAGACGCCGCCACGCTCAGCCCCGGCATGCGCCGCATGCCGGCGAGCATCCCTGTTGCGGAGATCGAGACTGCTGTCAAAGATCTCGGCGGCCACTACCCGCACGGCGAAGTCCGACGCTTCCATGCGGCGCTCAATTTCCTGCCGAACAAGCACTTCGTGATCCTCTCCGGACTGTCTGGCACGGGAAAGACGCAACTCGCGCTGAAGTACGCCAGGGCTGTCCATGGACTCACGTCCACCAAAGCCGACGATCCCCTTCTCTTCGAGTGCCCTGTGCGGCCCGAATGGACCGATCCGACTGCGCTGACGGGGTACTACGACGTACTGACGAACCGGTACGTTGTGCCCCCTTTCCTTGAGGCTGTGCTGGTGGCGACTGCCCACCGCGAGTCGCCTGTGTTCGTAATCCTCGATGAGATGAACCTGGCAAGGATCGAGTACTACTTGGCGGATGTTCTCTCCGCAATGGAGACCGGAGGTCGCCTGCAACTGCACTCCAATAACGTCCCCCTCGAAGGGACGACAGGCGCCAGCATCCGCGCCGAGTTGCCACTGCCCGAAAACCTCTTCATCGTCGGCACGATCAACGTCGACGAGACCACCAATCCCGTCAGCGACAAGGTTTTGGACCGCGCGTCGGTGATTGACATGTCCGCCGTCGACGTGCCCGGCTTTCTCGAGTCGCTGGAAGGGCGCTTCCCCGCACTCAAGGGCGCACGTGCGGCATCTGAAGCAAAGCTCACGGAAATCCATGACCTGATGCAGAAGTTCGGCCTCGGCTTCGGATACCGCCTGGTGGAGGAATTCGTCCGGTATCACGCCTTTGACGCCACACACCTCGGGAGCGCGTCCGCAGAGGTCACCGACCAGCTGCTCGTGCAGAAGGTACTGGTCAAGCTGCGCGGCGCCGAACGACAGCGCACGCTGCTGACCGGCCTGAACAAAGCGTGCGAGGGTCTGCCTCGAGCGCAAGCCTTTATCAAGAAGCTGTTGGCGGATCTTGATGACTTCGGCTCCTTCCAGGCCATGCGGTGACGCGTGGCAGCCCTTTTTATCCAGGCGGAAGGCGGCGGACCTGCATGGCAGGTCTGGCCGGCGCCGGATGCGCTGCCCGCCGGCGCCGTGCGGGAAGGTGCGTCCTACCTTTTTGAGTTGCGTGACAGCGACGACGCCGCCGCGGCCGACCTGCTGATCGAGGACTGCCCACTCGAGGCGCTGCGCTCCGGTAAGCCGCGGGTGGCCCGCTGGCGCTGGCAGCCTGGCTTCCATGCCGGCGTGATCGAGGCCGCGCTGCGAACGCCGGCGGTTGGGACGCGCCGATTCCAGGTCACGACAGATCCCGATCAGCGCAAGCTCACCCGAGACGACTTCGACGCTATGGTGCGCGAGGTCCTTGAAGACACGTTCGCCCTTTTCTCACTGACTGCTTTCCGGAAAGGCATCGCGCGACAGCTAGGCAACCGGCCGCCTCCGCTGGCCCGCCTGGAGTTTCTGTGTTCCCGCGCCGAGGCGATCACCGCCGCCGTGGAGGCCATTGCACGTTCACCACGGCACTATCTGCTCGCCGAAGAAGTGACGGTGCCAGCGCACCGGGCGACACGAGCGACGGGGCCCGAAATCATTAAGTCCTTTCGATCCGGTGTTGTCAGGACCGAGACCGTAAAGCCTTCACGACTGCCCGCTGCATTGGGCGGCCGGCTCCCCGCGCAGATTACTCTGAGGCGCCGTCGGAGCAGCGTAGACCTCGCAGAGCACCGGCAGATCAAGGGCTGCCTGCGATCCTGGGGGGCATGGTTGTCAGGTGTTGCGGACCTGCTGGGGAAGACGGATGCTCAAGATGACCCCGAGACGGTCATCACGACGGGAGGCTGGGCCTTGCGCGCTAGGCGCATCTCTCGCCGGCTGAACGACGCTTCGACGGCGGGGTTTATGGCTGATGTAGGCGAAGGACCTGCGCTGCTGCGCCTGTCATCGCTTTTCCGCAATGATCCGGTCTACCAGCGCTTCTATCGGCTCTGGCAGGACATGAATCTTGGCCTGGCCGCGCTTTTTGGGGAGTTCCTCCAGATGCCGCTGGCTCGCACCCACGAGCTGTACGAGCTGTGGTGCTTCCTGCGGCTGCTACGCGCTGCCGTCGAAGAGTACGGCCCGGCCGGCGTGGACCTTAGTAATTTGTTCCTCGAGGACGCCGCCGGTGGCGTGACGATTGCTGCAGGCGCGGCCAGCGTTCCGATCGGCGGAAACCGCGTGATGTTCTTTCAGCGGCAATACCGCGAGTACTGGGCTGAGGCCAGCCGCGAGGGTAGTCTCACCCGGACTATGGTTCCCGATGTAGTGCTGGATGTGACCGGCATTGAGCGGCGCCTGGTCGTGCTCGACGCCAAATACCGGATCAATGCCGGCCTGAACGAGGCACTCAACTCGATCCACACCTACCGGGACGCACTGGTGAAGGAAGTGGATGGAGGTCAGACCGAACGCATCGTGACCGCGGCCTACCTACTGACGCCACATCTCCCCGGGGCCATGCAGAACGATTTCAGGGACACGCCAGTACCTGACAGGCTGTTCCACCCCAAGCACCGGGAGAAGTTCCTTTTCGGTGCTGTCACGATGCGGCCCGGCATGTCGACCGACGACTTGCGAACTTGTCTTCGTGCCATTGTTTCTGAAGCAGGCACCGGGGCCTGAATGGCCGACGTGCTGACCCCCGCGCAACGCCAGCTCAACATGAGCCGGATCCGCGGGCGCGATACGAAACCGGAGATGCTGATCCGACGTGGTCTCCATGCACGCGGACTGCGGTACCGGCTTCACGACCGTTCGCTTCCCGGACGACCTGATCTCGTGTTCCCCAGGTACCGCACGGTCGTGTTCGTGCACGGTTGCTTCTGGCACGCGCATGGCTGCACGTTGTCCAAGTTGCCGCGGACTCGACAAGTTTTCTGGGAGATGAAGCTTGCAGGGAACGCTGCGCGCGACCGAAACGCAGTCGAGACGCTCCAGACCAGGGGCTGGCGCGTGCTGCTGATCTGGGAGTGCGCCTTACGCGGGCCCGGTCGGCTAAGCGGGGCAGACCTCCTGGACCTCGCTGAGCAGTTCATCCGAAATCCTGACCTGCCGTTTTTGCAGATCGAAGCTGTACGGGAATGACCGCTACCGCGCTGGCGCCGCTAGGCTGGACGGGCGGCAGCCCGCTCGCTCTTCGGTGCTCGACGGCAGAGGTGTCAGGCTTGCCCCGTGCGCTCCTCGCCCAAGACCCAGCAGGCAACCCACTCGTCTTCCATGGCCAGCGCGACCGCGGCCTCGGGACCCGAATAGCCCGTAACGTAGTACTCGTCTCCGACGCCTGTGCTGCGCGATTCGTCAGTAGCTATGCGGTCGACGACGACAACTGGGAAATCAGCTCCCTGCCGCCGGGCCTCATGGAAAGCGTCGCCCTCCTCGTCGAAGGGCCCGGCGAGCGGAGTGCCCGAGGGTAGAGGAAGCCGTACACCGCAACGGTCACGCAGGTCAGCGAGCATGTCGGAAGCTTCTTCGATGCGTGAACCGTCGCGCAAGCAGCTGATCTGCTCGTCGACGAGCGGAAGCAGGTTGAGGCGGGTGAGCTCTTGGTTAACGCTGTCTTCAATGCTCATCGCAGGTATCCCAGTCTGGTGTTAGTCATTGCCGCCGAATCCCTCAGCTGCGGCCGGCACTCACCGCGCGCTGCCGGAGCCAATCGCGAACTGCTGGCAGCTCTCGATCTCCCAGGGGCTTTCCCAGACTGGGAAATCAATTAAATCAATGACTTAGATTTTCGCCAATGGCGAGTTGATGTAAGTCACCCGTATCAGACCGCGCTGGCAGCTGCGCCCGGCGCTTCTTCTCGACCTTGTCCTTCAGGGCAAACATGCCCCCTGCGACTGCTCCGTCCTCCGTGAACGGTATCAGCTGAGGCTCCGGGCCGTCATGAAGTTGGACAAATGCGTGGCTGCGCGGGAAGACCCAGATCTCCTTAACGTGCCGAATCAGGTTGCGGTGGTGTCGAGCCCGCTCGACTTTCCCGCCGTCCAGGTTCTTTAGAAAGGCATGCAGGGCTTCGTCAACGGCCGTGTCGATGTGTTCCTCCAGTGACGGTGAGATCGGTTCCGCCGCCTTCGTCACGAGGTTCGCGATCGCCACTTCAAGCCCCTCAATCTCGTCCTTCAGCGTTCTCAATTTAGCGGCGATGTCCTTGTCATCCCGCAGGCTTTCCTCGTACATCGTCACATGGATCAGCCTTGCCTTCTGCTTCTTCTTTTCGGCGAGCTCAGCGCGCGCGGCCTCCAAATCGTCGCTTGCCTTCTTCTGCGAAGTGCCGGCGACGACTTCTCTATCCACGTACGCCATTACGCCTGGCAGTAGCGTTTCGATCAGCTCGTCGCTGTTCCAGTTCGGGCACTCCGCGGACCCGTTCACTTTCAGCTCACGGTTGGCGCAGACGTAGATGCCGTAGCCTGGCTTGTTCTTCATCGGCTTCCCGCTCTTGGGGAGCTTGCCGCTTTTGCCTTTCCTGCTGTACGTCCCTCCGCAATTGCCGCATTTGAGGATGCCCTGAAAGGGGTTCATGTAGTCCGAATCCCGCTTCTTTGGCAGCCCTTCTCGGCGGAGCACCGCGGCATTCGCCGCGTAGAAAAGTCGCTCGCTCACGAGCTTGGGGTAGTAGTCGCCCCACGTCTCCCCAATCTCTTTGCGCTTGCCGCCCTTCAAGACGACCGTCGGCTGAAGTTCGCCCAGCACGCGTCTGTTCCGCAGCAGCTTCAAGGGCAGTGTCTTGTGCCAGATCGTTGCCCTTCCCGGTATCGGCCAGCCCTGGTCATTTGCGAGCTTGGCGATGGCGTGCGACCCCATCCCTTGCCGGAAAAGCCTGAATACCCGGATCACTGAGGCCGCCCGCGGCCGGTCCAGCTTCCAACCAGTCGTCCTTCCACTCTGTTCGTCCCTGACCGGTGCCACCCAGCCGACATGTCCCCCGAAAGGCTTTCTCTCCTTGCGTGCGGCTATGTGTGCCTTCTTGACGCGCTTCGACTTCTGCTTGGACTCGTCGTTCGCGCGGATGAAGGTACCGACGGCGATGTTGATTGCACCAGGTTCCTGGATTGAGTCCTCGTCGAATACCTGCTTATCCGTCATCGTGACCACCCGGATGCCCGCGCTCACTAGGCTGTGCAGGAGTACTACCGCGTCCATCGCTGATGCTCGTGAGACCCGGTCTAAGTTTTCCACTAGCAGGTAGGCGCCGCGCCGAACTGCTCCTGAGGCCACAGCATCGATGAAGGTCTTGAGCGCGCCCTTTTTGACGTTGGTCCCGTCAAACGCGCTGAGACCCAGGTCTTCGTACGACTTGTCCTGAAGTCTCAGCCCATGCTTCGCGGCGAACTCTCTTGTCTCTTCCAACTGCCGGCGGCGGCTGTCGCCACGGCTCTGCCGTTTTTCCGAAAACCGCAGGTAGGAGTGCGCTTCGGCTCCTGCTTCAATGGGTTTACTGGGCGCCAAGTCGTCGTCGATGTCGTCGTAGCTGCTGGTCATCGGGAGGGTGCTGTCGAGCTAAGCCCACCATGATCGCACAGGTATCCCTTTACTGCCTAGCGGTAAAGCCCGCCGGCGTGCGGTGCATACAGCTGGATGAACTCAATCGGTGCCGCCTGTTCGGCCGCCCGGAACGCCCTGCCGTGTGCGGCGGCCTGCGGCCCCAGGCCGAGATGTGTGGCGATTCGCAGGAGCACGCCCTGCTCTGGCTCCAGCGGCTCGAAACGCTGACGGCCTGAGGCGGCGCGGCGCGCGAGAATGGCCGTCTTTCGTCCAATCAGGAGGCTGCGATGAACATCGCGTCGTTGAAGCACGTGGTCAGCGAGCAGGAGTGGGAGCTGCGCGTGCAGCTGGCCGCCTGCTACCGGCTGGTGGCGATGTACGGCTGGAGCGACCTGGTCTTCACCCACATCAGCGCGCGCGTGCCCGGCCCGGAGCACCACTTCCTGATCAACCCGTACGGACTGATGTTCGACGAGATCACCGCTTCCTCGCTGGTGAAGGTGGACCAGGCCTGCAACAAGGTGATCGACTCGCCTTTCCCGGTGAACCCGGCGGGCTTCACCATCCACAGCTGCATCCACGACGCCCGCCCCGACGTCGGCTGCGTGCTGCACACCCACAGCCGCGCCGGCGTGGCCGTCAGCGCCCAGAAGTGCGGCGTGCTGCCCATCAGCCAGCAGAGCACCTTCGTGCTGGCTTCCCTCGCGTACCACGACTACGAGGGCGTGGCGCTGCGCGACGACGAGAAGCCGCGGCTGGTGGCCGACCTGGGCGACAAGAGCTATTTCATGCTGCGCAACCACGGCCTGCTGACCGTGGGCCGGGACGTTCCCACGGCCTTCCTCGCGATGTACACCTTCGAGAACACCTGCCGCATCCAGATCGATGCCCAGGCCGGCGGCGAACTGGTGCAGGTCAATCCCGAGATCCTGAAGGGCCTGTCGCAGGTGATGAAGACCGTCACCGCCGGCCAGGGCGCGAACCTCGCCTGGCCCGCGCTGCTGCGCAAGCTGGATCGCGCCGATCCCTCGTACCGGGACTGAGGCTCAGGCCGGCACGGTCGGCGCCGCGGGCAGGCCCGGGGCCGGGGCGGCCTCCGTGAGCGGCGAGCGCGGGTCGTGCTCCAGCACCGTCACCACCTTGCGCGTCATCTGCACCTCGCCGAAGGTGGTGCTGAACGCCACGTCCTTGGCGTCGGAGCCGGTGCCTATGCGCACCAGGCGATCGACCGGCGCCATGCCGGTGGGATCGAACATCACCCAGCGACCGCCGATCCAGGCCTCGAACACCGCATGGAAGTCCTGCGGCGGCTCGTCGAACCAGACGTAGCCCGCCACCAGGCGCGCCGGGATGTTCAGCGCCCGGCACAGCGTGATGCCGATGTGGGCGAAGTCGCGGCACACGCCGGCGCGCTGCGACAGCGCCTCGTGCGCCGTGGTGGTCGACGTGGTGCTGCCGGCGCGGTACTCGATGTGGTGGTGGATCCAGTCGACGATGTGCCGCACGCGCGCCAGCCCGGGCGGCAGCCGGCCGAACTGCTCGCGCGCGAAGGCGCACAGCACGTCCGACTCGCAGTAGCGGGTCGGCATCATGTAGCGCAGCACGGAGTCCGGCACCAGGGTGGCCGGCACCTCGGGCAAGGGCACGTCGAGCGGCTCGCAGTCGACCTGCACGTCGGCCTTGTAGCGCAGCTCCAGCGGGCCCGGCATCGCGTCCAGGCGGATGAAGCGGTTGCCGCTCTCCGCATCCACGAAGGTGCGCAGCGGGACCGGCGGCCAGACCGTGAGGTGCTCGCTCACGATGTCCTGGCTGGGCCAGTGCGCGGCCTCGATGTTGAACAGCAGGTGCGACGGCTGGCGCACCTGGTAGGCCAGGACGGTTTCGACGGTCGATAAGTGCATGGAGGAACCCGCCGCGCTCGCAGGGCGCGGTCCAGGGCCATGCTAGGAAAGGCGAGCTTTCGCGTGCATCAGCCGCGAGCGCGGCGCGTTGTAGGCCAGCCGCGCAGCCTTCCTACTTGCCGAACAGGCCTCGCAGGCCCTTGCCGACCTTGTCGGTGAGCTCGGACGCCGCGGCCGAGCCCGGCAGTGCCACGCCGGTCGGCGTGACGGACGGCGAATCGATGTTGCCGCCCACGGCCAGCGGTACGCCCGCGATCTGGCCGAGCGACGCGGTGACCTTGCCGCTGAGCGTGCGGTCGGCCGCCAGCGTCACGTTGCCTTCGGCCGACAGGATGCCGGACTTGGCCACCAGGTTGGTCAGCTGGACCACTTTCCCCTGGGTCGTGACCTGGCCGGTCAGCGTGTCCAGAGGCGTGTTGCCCTCGCGGCTGACGCCCAGAGTGCGCACCGCCGCCGCCAGGTCGATGCCCTGCAGCAGCGCGTTGCGGACCGTGAAGCGCGTCTGGCTGCGCAGCACGTCGGCCAGCGCGGCCGGGTCCTTGAATTCGGCCTGCAGCGAGGTGCGTGCCTCCAGCTTGCCGGTGAGCGTGCGGCTGGGCGTGGTGAGCGCGGAGACCTCGACGCCGTGGGTGGCCAGGTCGCCGTTCAGGCGCCAGCCGCCGCCGCCGCGCACCGTCTGCAGGCGCAGCGGGCCGGTGATGGTGCCGCCGCCGATCTCGCTGCGCAGTTGCCAGACATCGGGCTGTCGCTCCAGCTGCGCGCGGGCGCCGGCGAAGCGGCCTTCGACCACCTGGATGTGCGCGGTCTGCGGCAGCAGCTCGCCCTCGAACTCGATCTCGGCATCGACCGTGAGCTTCTGCGCCTTGGCGTCGACCCACGTGACGCGATCCAGCACGATGCGCCGCGGCAGCTGCGGCGGGGTCGCGGACTCGGCCGGCTTCGCGGGCTTGCCGGCCGCGGCTTCCTGCTTCTGCAAGGCGGCGGCGATGGCCGTGATCCCTTGCTGCGGCAGCACCGCGTTGCGCACCACCAGGGAACCGAGCTCGGGCTTGCCCACCAGCAGCGACGTCCACACCGGCCGCGCTTCCACGCGCTGCAGCGTGAGGGGCGGGCGGGTCTGCACCTGCACGTCGTGCACCGCGACCGAAGGCGCCGGGAAGAGCGCGATCTCCACCTGCCCGAGCTGCACCGGCACGCCCAGCGCCTGCGTGGCCTGCTGCTGCGCGCGCGTGCGGAAGTCGTCGCTGGACGCCCAGCGCGAAAGGCCGAACAACGCCATCGCCAGCAGCACCAACAGCACCACCGCGGCGACCACAACCCACTTCACTGCTCTGTTCATGCCCGGATTCTCGCAATCCCCGCACCTGCAGGGAATCTCCCCGCCCGCTAGCATCGCTTTCCCGCGACAAAGAAGACGAGATCCCCAGCAAATGAAGCTTTATTACTCTCCCGGCGCCTGCTCCCTGTCCCCGCACATCGTGCTGCGCGAAGCCGGCCTCGCCTTCGAGCCGGTGCTGGCGCCCACCAAGACGCACAAGCTGCCCGATGGCAGCGACTACTACGCGATCAACCCGCTGGGCTACGTGCCGATGCTGGAGCTGGACGACGGCACGCGCCTGCGCGAAGGCCCGGCCATCATCCAGTACATCGCGGACCAGGTGCCCACCAAGAACCTCGCGCCCGCCAACGGCACGCTGCCGCGCTACCGCCTGCAGGAGTGGCTGACCTTCATCGGCACCGAGATCCACAAGCAGTTCTCGCCGCTGTTCAACCCGGCCATCCCCGAGGAAGCCAAGAAGGTCTTCCGCGACAAGCTCGCGCAGCGCTTCGAGTTCGTGGACGGCCAGCTCGAGGGCCGCGACTACCTGATGGGCGACCACTTCAGCGTGGCCGATGCCTACCTGTTCACGGTGAGCAACTGGGCCAAGCCGATGAACATCGACTTCTCGCAGTTCAGGAACCTGCTCGCCTTCCGCGAGCGCATGGCCGCGCGACCGGCCGTGCAGGAAGCGATGAAGCTCGAGGGCCTGCTCAAGTAACGGGCACCGGCCGGGACAGCGGCCGCTGGCGCCACGCCAGTACCGCGCCCAGCCACAGCGCGCCGGCGGAGAACAGCAGCCCGCGCGCCAGTCCCCCGGGCCCGTCGGCGATCCAGCCGACCACGGTCGGGCCCACGATCTGCCCCGCCGCGAAAACGATGGTGAACGCGCTGATGCCGGCGGCCCACTGCGCGGGCGGCAGGTTGTGGCGCACCAGCGCGGTGGTCGACGCCACCACCGACAGGAACACGGCGCCGAACAGCAGCCCCGAGGCCAGCACCAGCGGCCAGGCCGAGGTCAGCGCGGGCAGCAGCGTGGCGATGCCGAGCAGCGCGTTGAGCATCGCCAGCGGTTCGCCGCCGCGGTGGCGATCGAGCAGGCCGGCCCAGATGCGCGACGACGCGACCACCGCGATCCCGAGCAGCGCGTAGAACAGCGTGATGCGTGCGGCGTCCACGCCCTGCTCCCGCAACAGCGCGACCACGAACGTCATGTAGCCGATGTACCCGATGCCGAACATCGCGTAGCCGGCCAGGCCCGGAAGGAAATCGCGCCAGTGGAAGGCGCGGCCGTCGTGCGCGGCGGAAGCGCTCGCGGCACCGCCGCCGTCATGAAGCGCACGCGCCGGCCACGCCAGCAGCGCCGTCGCCACGAAGCAGGACAGCGACAGCGCCCACCACGCCCACGGCCAGCGCTGCACCGCGAGCACCGCCGGCACCAGCAGCGCCGACAGCACGATGCCCAGGCCGGTCCCGCCGTAGTAAAGACCCAGCAGCAAGCCCGCGCGCCGCGGCTGCATGGCGCCCAGCCGCGCCGCCAGCAATCCGCCCGCGATGAACAGGAACGCACTCGCCGCGCCGGCCAGCACGCGTTGCAGCAGCAGCGGCACGGCCTCGGCGAAGAAGCCGGTCACGCCCATGAACACGCTCGCCAGCAAGGCGCCCGCCACCAGCAGCCGCGAAGGCCCGAGACGCTGCATCAGCCGCGGCGTGGCGAGCGCGCCCAGCAGGTAGCCCAGCGCATTGGCGGTGTTCATCGCGCCGGCCAGCGTGTACGACCACTGCAGGTCCTCGCGCATCGGCGGCAGCAGCAGCGCGTACGAAAAGCGCGTGATGCCCAGCGAAACGGCCGCGCCCAGCGACAGGGCCAGGGCGAGTCGGAAGTGCGGCATCGCCGGATTATTGGCTGGGCCTTCGGAAGCGCCGCCTAGCGCCATCCGATTTCTCATGCTCACCCTGGGCTAATCGAGCCGCCTTACGCTGTGGCCATGTCCGCTCCCACCCTCTTCGATCCCGTCCGCGCCGGCGATCTGGCGCTGCCCAATCGCGTCGTCATGGCGCCGCTCACCCGCAACCGTGCCCCCAACGCCGTGCCCACCGCCCTGATGGCGCGCTACTACGTGCAGCGCGCCAGCGCCGGCCTGCTGGTCACCGAGGCCACCGCCATCAGCCACCAGGGCCAGGGCTATGCCGACGTGCCGGGCCTCTATTCGCCCGAGCAGCTGCAAGGCTGGCGCCGCGTCACCAATGCCGTGCATGCCGCCGGCGGCCGCATCGTGGTGCAGCTGTGGCACGTGGGGCGCATCTCGCACACCGAGCTGCAGCCGGACGGCGGCGCGCCGGTCGCGCCTTCGGCCGTCGCGGCCAATTCCAAGACCTACCTGATCCAGGACGGCCAGGGCAGCTTCGTGCCCACGTCCGCACCGCGCGCGCTCGGGCTCGAAGAGCTGCCCGGCATCGTCGAGGCGTATCGCCGCGCCGCGCGTGACGCGGTGAACGTCGCGGGCTTCGACGGCGTCGAGGTGCACGGCGCCAACGGCTACCTGCTGGACCAGTTCCTCAAGCGCGGCGCCAACCTGCGCGACGACGCCTACGGCGGCTCCATCGAGAACCGCGCGCGCCTGCTGCTCGAAGTGATGCATGCGGTGACGCAGGAGATCGGCGGCGGCCGCACCGGCGTGCGCCTGTCGCCGGTGACCCCGGCCAACGACATCCACGATCCCGAGCCGCAGCCGCTGTTCGACCATGTGCTGCGCGAGATCGCGTCGCTGGGCCTGGCCTACGTGCACGTGATCGAAGGCGCGACCGGCGGCCCGCGCGAGCTGCCGGACCGGCCGTTCGACTACGAGCAGGCCCGCCGCACCTATCGCGATGCCGGCGGCAAGGGTGCCTGGATGGTCAACAACGGCTACGACGGCAAGCTCGCGAGCCAGGCGCTGGCCGAGGGCGCCGACCTGGTCGCGTTCGGCCGGCCCTACATCGCCAACCCGGACCTGGTGGAACGCCTGCGTGCGGGCGCGCCGCTCAACCCGGCGGACAAGACCACCTTCTACGGCGGCGGCGAGCGCGGCTATACCGACTACCCGGCGCTGGTGGGTTGAGCCCTGCTTTCGCAAGCTGAGCAAGCCGCGCATCCCGGCGGTTCGACGGCGTCAGGCGACACCACCATGAACCGCAAGGACAAGCCGGCCGCGCTGTAATCGACGCATGAACACCACCGTCGACAACCCCCGGCGCGTCGAACGCGTCATCACCGGCGTGGCCACCTCGGACGGCGCCGGCGTGAAGCTCACGCGCCTCCTCACGCAGGACCTGCAGCAGCGGCTGGATCCGTTCCTGATGCTGGACAACTTCGCCAGCGACGATCCGGACGACTACGGCGCCGGCTTTCCCAACCATCCGCACCGCGGCTTCGAGACGGTGACGTACATGATCAGCGGCCGCATGCGCCACCGCGACAGCGCGGGCCACGAGGGCCTGCTGCAGAACGGCGGCGTTCAGTGGATGACGGCGGGCCGCGGCCTGGTGCACAGCGAACTGCCGGAGCAGGAGGAAGGCCTGATGGAAGGCTTCCAGCTGTGGCTGAACCTGCCCTCGGGCGACAAGATGCGCGACCCCTGGTACCGCGACATCCAGAGCGAGGAGATCCCCGAGGTGCGCACGCCCGAAGGGGTGAACGTGCGCGTGATCGCGGGCGAGAGCCACGGCGTGCAGGGCAGCGTGCAGCGCGAAGTCACGCTGCCGCTCTACCTGGACCTGCACTTCGATGCGGGTGGCCAGCGCTTCGAGCAGCCGCTGCCGGACTCGCGCAACGCGTTCGTCTGCGTCTATCGAGGCAGCGTGGAAGTGGTGGATGCCGGTGGCGAGGCGACGCGCGTCGAGCGCGGTCGCATGGCGGTGCTGTCGAACGCGGGCGATGGCGTGGTGCTGCGTGCCGCCGGCGGCGAGCCCGCGCGGGCGCTGCTGATCGCGGGCCAGCCGCTGCGCGAGCCGATCGCGCAGTACGGCCCGTTCGTGATGAACACGCGCCAGCAACTGATCGAGGCCGTCGAGGACTTCAACAACGGCCGGCTGAAATAGGGCCACGCCTCAGTCGCGCGGCGCCTGCAAGGCCTCGGCCTCTCGCAGCTCGTCCCAGCTGCGTGCGCGTTCCACCACGCGCGAGACGTTGCGGCCGATCGCCGAGGGGATGCCGGTGCGATCGGCCGAGGCCTTGAAACCGGCTCGCTGCTGGGCGCGCACGCGGGATTGGTCGAGCACCACCGCGCCCGTGCTGTCGCGCTCTTCCGCGGGCAGCGGTTGCGCATCGCTCATCACCTGGCCGGGCAAGGGTTGCGGCGCGTCGTTGTCGCGCGCGGATTGGGCGAAGGCGCCGGCCATCGCGCCGGCAAAAAGGAGCACCGCCCAGGACCGCGCAGGGGGCACTTTCATGAGGGGCTCCTGGGGTCGTCGGTGCTTTCATGATGGACTCAGCATGAGCCTTTGTCTGTGGCCGATGCTCCGTTTCTTCGGTAGGAGAGTCCGCACGGGCGTGCACGCGGCCGAGCGCCGGATCGTGACAAGGTTGACGCCAGGCTTTACACAGCCACAACCTGGCACGAACGACCGCCTTACATGCCCGTCCCACACTTGCATCCAACCTGATGTCGCATCGGCACCGGGCAACCGAAAGGATGGAAAGACGATGAAGCCCCAACTCCGCAAGCACCTGATCGCCTGTGCCCTGCTGGCCGGGCTGGGCCTGTCCGCCCAAGCTCAGACGTCCCCCACGCCGCCTGCCAGCGCGCCCAAGGCCGAGCGCCACCATGGCGGCAAGTTCGATCCGGCCAAGCGTGCCGAACGGATGAACCAGCGCCTGGCCCAGCTCAAGCAGAAGCTGCAGATCACGCCCAACCAGGAGCAGGCGTGGACCAGCTTCAGCGCGGCGATGCAGCCGCCCGCGCAGCGTGCCAAGCCCGACCGCGAGGCGATCGCCCGCATGACCACGCCGGACCGCATCGACCAGATGCGAATCCTGCGCGACCAGCGCAACGCCGAGATGGACCGCCGCGCCGACGCCACCAAGGCCTTCTACGGCCAGCTCAACGCCGACCAGCAGAAGACCTTCGACAGCGAGACCGCGCGCATGTTCCAGCACCGCGGCATGGGCGGGCGCCATCACCACGGCTGATCCGCGACTTCGCGGCCATTGAAAAAAGCCTGCGCGGCGCGAGCCGGCAGGCTTTTTCTCTTGCTGGAAAGAAGAAGCGGGGCCCGAAGGCCCCGCAGCCGGCCCTCCGGCTTTCAATGCTTAGCGGCGGTAGATCGGGTCGTTGGGGTCCACGTTGGGCCGCCCGCCCACCATGGTGCTGGCTTCACCGGCCTGCTGCGGCACGTGCTGGACGCGCTGCTCCGGCGCCACCAGGACGCGCGAGCCGTCCGTGACCGGGTTGTTGGTCGACATGTTCGGCACACCGTTCGTCATCGTGCTGGCCTCGCCGGCCATGGTCGGCGTGTTGCTCGTCACGGTCGCACGGTGCAGCGGCACTTCACGCGGCGCGCCCATGGTGGCCGTGGACGGCGCGGTGGCGCTGTCCACCGGCACGCCGGTCGCGCTCGTCACCGGAGCGGCGGCGGAAGGCTGGTTGGCGGTCGACATGTTCGGCTGGCCGTGCGTCTGGGTGCTGGCCTCGCCGGCCTTCACGGGCACGTCGGAAGTCGCCGAGGCGGTCTGCGCCCAGGCGCCGCCGGCCATCAGGCCCGCGAGCAGAAGAGATGCAGTGGTCTTGGCTTTGATCATGGTGTGGGTTCCTTTCTTTTCGTGGTTCCCACCTTAGGAGCCGGACCACGGCCGCATTGCCGGACGCTCCAAACGGGTCCTGTAGGACTTGTCGCGTTGACGGCGCGCGGCCGAACCTCGGCGCTACGTCAGTCGATCAAAACGCGCTCGAGTAGCGCAGCAGCACCAGGTTGAGCCCCGGGTTGGGCTCCTTCAGCCCCGCGTTGGAGGAGTGCTGCAGGCGCAGGCTGATCTCGTGGCGGCCCTGCTCGCCGAAGCTGCGGCCCACCGCCAGGTTGTCGCTGAAGTTCCAGCGCGACCCGAAGGCCTTGTCGCGCGAGACGAAGAGCTTGTTGGTGACCGACACGCCGATGCCCGCTTCGGCGAACCAGGGCGAGCGGCCGTCCGCGAAGCGGTAGCGCAGCAGCGGCACGAGCCCGAACTGCAGGAAGTTGTCGCGACCGTCGCCGTCGGCGGCGCGGGCTCGCCACAGGCTGCCGAACAGCTCGGTGCGAGCCGTCCATTCGCCGCGCAGCGCCGTGCTGCGCCAGGCCCAAGGCCATTGCACGCCCACCGAAGCCGCGTCCACGCCGTCGCCGTTGCCGCCCTGCACGAAGAAGGTGGCGGGCCGCCATTCCTGCGCCGCCGCGGGCGCCGCCGCGCCGGCCAGCGCGAGCACGGCGAGGCCCAGGGTACGGAGCCGTCCACTGGTTGTTGTTCTTCGCTTCATCGACTTTCTTGACGTTATGGGGTGTTGAAAGATTGTGTTCCAACCGCTGCGCCAGTGGGGCCGCGATGGCCATTGCAGTTGTTTGTCGCACGCCCGGTCGCAGCCCCCGCGAAGGGGTTCCCTGCGTGCCGTCCTACACCTCACCGTTGAGCGGGCCGCTACAAAAAAAGCCTACCGGGAAGAGAACACCTGCGCATGACAGACACCTCGGCCGCGGCCGCTCCCCTGACGGTGATGACGGTCAACATCCACAAGGGCTTCACGTCGTTCAACCGCCGCTTCATCCTTCCGGAGCTGCGGGACGCCGTGCGCAAGGTGGGTGCCGACGTCGTGTTCCTGCAGGAGGTGCTGGGCACGCACGAGGGCCACGCGAAGAAGGTCAACGGCTGGCCGGAGGCGCCGCACTACGAATTCCTGGCCGACAGCATCTGGCCGCAGTACGCGTACGGCAAGAACGTGGTGGCGCCCAAGAGCGACCACGGCAACGCCGTGATGTCCAAGTTCCCGATCATCCGGTTCCAGAACCACGACGTGTCGCTGCCGGGCCCCGAGAAGCGCGGCCTCCTGCACTGCGTGCTGCGCGTGCCCGGTCAGGCCGTGGACGTGCATGTGATCTGCGTGCACCTGGGCCTGGCCGAGTCGCACCGCGTGCAGCAGCTGGACCTGCTGTGCGAGATGGTGCGCAGCGAAGTGCCCGACAACGCGCCGCTCGTGGTGGCCGGCGACTTCAACGACTGGCGCCGCAAGGCCAACGATGTGCTCAAGCGCGAGATCGGCCTGCACGAGGTGTTCGTCAACGCGTACGGCGAGCCGGCCCGCACCTTCCCGTCGCGCTTCCCGCTGCTGTGCCTGGACCGCATCTACGTGCGCAACGCATCGGTGCACCTGCCGGTCGTGCTGCCGCGCAAACCCTGGTCGCACCTGTCCGACCACGCGCCGCTGGTCGCGGAAATCCACCTGTGACGGGGACGACGATGGCCGCGCACTGGTACGAAGGCAACCACTTCACCCTGCTGGAGAACGGCGAGGAGTTCTTCCCGCGTGTCTTCTCCTGCATCGCCGATGCGCGCAAGGAAGTGGTGATCGAAACCTTCATCCTCTTCGAGGACAAGGTCGGCTTGCAGCTGCATGAAGCGCTGGTCACCGCCGCGCGCCGCGGCGTGCAGGTGGACGTGACGATCGACGGCTGGGGTTCGCCCGACCTGTCGCCCGCGTTCATCGCCTCGCTCTGTGAGGCCGGCGTGCGGCTGCACGTGTTCGACCCCGGCCCGCGGCCGTTCGGCCTGCGGCCCAACATGCTGCGCCGCATGCACCGCAAGATCGTGGTGGTGGACGGCCAGACCGCCTTCATGGGCGGCATCAACTACTCGGCCGACCACCTGGCCGACTTCGGACCCGAGGCGAAGCAGGACTGGTCCGTGGAGATCCGTGGGCCGATCGTGGCCGAGATCCACCGCTTCGCGCATGCCAACCTGGCGGCGGGCACCCGGCACAATCCGGCGCGCCGCTGGTGGCGTTGGCGCCGGCAGGTGCGTTCCGCGCCGGACCAGCTGCCGCGCGCCGGCACCGCGCGGGCCATGCTGGTCTCGCGCGACAACAGCTACCACACGACCGACATCGAGCAGCAGTACCGCCTCGCGATCCGTGCGGCGCGCCAGCGCATCGTCATCGCCAATGCGTACTTCTTCCCGGGCTACCGGCTGATCCGCGACCTGCGGCGAGCCGCGCGCCGCGGCGTGGACGTGCGGCTGATCCTGCAGGGCACGCCCGACATGGCGATCGTGAAGGTGGGTGCCAGCGCGCTCTACAGCCACCTGGCCAAGGCGGGCGTGCGGATCTTCGAGTACTGCGACCGGCCGCTGCATGGCAAGGTGGCCCTGGTGGACCATGAGTGGTCCACCGTGGGCTCGAGCAACCTCGACCCGCTGAGCCTGCAGCTGAACCTGGAGGCCAACGTCGTCATCCGCGACCGCGCCTTCAACCAGCAACTGCTCGATCAGCTGGAGCGCCTGATGCGCAACAGCTGCAGGCAGGTGGTGTACGAAGAGCTGGAGAAAGCCGGCTGGCTGCAGGTGGTCCGCAGCTTCATCGCGTTCCACCTCGTGCGCCTGTATCCCGGCGTGGGCTCCTGGCTGCCGCGCCACCGTCCGCGGCTGGCGCCGGCGATGCCCGAGGAGCTGCAGCCCGCCTGCGCCGTCACCGGCCAGGAAGCCAAGGAAAGCGGATGAGCTCCCGATCCGCCGATGCCCGCCCGTTCACGCCCGCGCACGCCGCGCAGCGGGAGCATGGGCAGGACCGCAGGCGCGACCGCAAGTTCATCCTTGCCGACCAGTACTGGTGGCCGTGGACCCGGCACGCGCTGACCCTCGCGTTCTTCGCGCTCATCGCGTGGTTCAGCATCCGCTACGCCCGCAACGTCGACTGGGGCGAGGTGTGGCGGACCATCCTGGACACGCCGCGCCACGTGCTGTTGATCGCCATCGCCGGTGTGGTCGCCAGCTACGCGATCTACTGCAGCTTCGACCTGCTGGGCCGCCGCTACACCGGCCACGCGCTGCCCAAGGCCACGGTGTGGCAGGTCAACTTCATCAGCTACGCGTTCAACCTCAACATGGGCTCGCTGGTGGGCAGCGTGGCCTTCCGCTACCGGCTCTACGGCCGCCTGGGCCTGGGCATGGCCACGATCACGCGGATCATGTCGCTGAGCATCCTGACCAACTGGCTGGGCTACCTGCTGCTGGCCGGCGCGGTGTTCGCGATCGCGCCGCTGCAGCTGCCGCCGGACTGGAAGATCGACAGCGAGGGCCTGCGCTGGCTGGGCTTTACGCTGCTGGCCGTGGCCATCGGGTACCTGGTCGCCTGCTTCTTCGCCAAGCGGCGCAGCGTGACGATCCGCGGGCACGAGCTGCTGCTGCCGCCGCCGCGCATGGCGATGCTGCAGGTGGCGATGGCGGTGCCCAACTGGATGATCATGGGCGCGATCCTCTACACGCTGCTGCAGGGCAAGGTCGACTATCCGACCGTGCTCAGCGTGCTCCTGGTGGCCGCCGTGGCCGGCGTGGCCACGCACGTTCCCGCCGGGCTCGGCGTGCTGGAGGCGGTGTTCATCGGCCTGCTGTCGCACCGCGTGGCCGAGGGGCAGCTGCTGGCGGCGCTGCTGACCTACCGCGCCCTTTACTACATCGCCCCGCTGGTGGTCGCGGCGGTGGTCTACCTCCTCTTCGAAGGCCGCATGCGCAAGACGCGCGAGGCCTGATACTGTATATTCATCCAGTGGAACTCAAGGCCAAGCTCTCCCTGCTCGCGGACGCCGCGAAATACGACGCGTCCTGCGCGTCCAGCGGCGGCCGCGCGCGGGATTCGCTGGCCGGCAAGGGCCTGGGCTCCAACGACGGCAGCGGCATCTGCCACAGCTTCACGCCCGACGGCCGCTGCATCTCGCTCTTGAAGATCCTGCTGACCAACTACTGCCAGTTCGACTGCCTGTACTGCGTCAACCGGTCCAGCAGCAACGTGCAGCGCGCGCGCTTCACCGTCGACGAGGTGGTGCACCTCACGCTGGACTTCTACCGCCGCAACTGCATCGAAGGGCTGTTCCTCTCCAGCGGCATCATCCGCAGCCCCGACTACACGATGGAGCAGGTGGTCGAGGTCGCGCGCCGCCTGCGCGAAGACCATGATTTCCGCGGTTACATCCACCTCAAGACCATCCCCGAGGCCGCGCCCGAGCTGCTGGCGCGCGCCGGGATGTACGCGGACCGGCTGTCGATCAACATCGAGCTGCCCACGGTCAGCAGCCTGCAGTCGCTGGCGCCGGAGAAGGACGTGGCCGCCATCAAGCGCTCGATGGCGCGGCTGCGCGTGCACATCGATGAAGCGCGCGAGGAACGCCGCGAGGTCGAAGCCAGGCCCATCACCGTGTTCGGCAAGGCGCCGCCCCGGCGTGCCGAGGCGCCGCAGTTCGCCGCCGCCGGCCAGAGCACGCAGATGATCGTGGGCGCCGACGCGACCGACGACGCCACCATCCTGGCCACCAGCGCCCAGCTGTACGCGGCCTACGACCTCAAGCGCGTCTACTACTCGGCCTTCAGCCCGATCCCGCATGCCGCTTCGGCACTGCCGCTGAAGGCGCCGCCGCTGGTGCGCGAGCACCGCCTCTACCAGGCCGACTGGCTGATGCGCTACTACGGCTTCGAGGCGCGCGAGATCACGCCCGCCGGAGCGGGCGGCATGCTCGCGCTGGACGAGGACCCCAAGCTGGCCTGGGCGCGCGCGAATCCCGGGCGTTTCCCGGTGGACCTCAACCGCGCCCCGCGCGAGCTGCTGCTGCGCGTGCCGGGCCTCGGCGTGAAGGCGGTGGACCGCCTCATCGCCGCGCGGCGTTTGCGCCGCTTGCGCACCGACGACCTGCGGCTGTTGCGCGTGCCCACGCGCAAGGTGCTGCCCTTCGCCCTGCTGGCCGACCACGTCCCGCGCGGTCCGTTGCCGGCAGGCCCTGCGAAACGCCAGCCCGAGCAGGGCGCGCTGTTCTGAACCGGACGGAGATCCGCGAATGCCGCGCCTTCAAAGCGAGATCGACCTGGCGGGCTTTCGCAATGAAGCGCGCGACCTGCTCGCGCACCAGGTGCCGCCCCACGAGGTGCAGTGGGAGACCGTGCACACGCTCAGCGACGACCTGTTCGCGCCGCCGCCCGAGAGCGCCGAGCCGCGGTCGCGCCACATCCCCAACGCCGCCGCGGCCATCGTGCCGGCCTCCTTCCTGAGGTTGTGCGAGGTGGTGGTGCTGCACCACGACGCGCAGCGCTTCGCCCTGCTCTATCGCCTGCTGTGGCGGCTGGTGCACGAGCCGTCGCTGCGCAACGACCCGCTGGACACCGACATGGTCCATGCCCAGCAGATGGCGCAGGCGGTGCGGCGCGACATGCACAAGATGAAGGCCTTCGTGCGCTTCCGCCAGGTGGCCGACCAGGAGCGTCCCGGCGAGGTGCTGCACGTGGCCTGGTTCGAACCGGCGCACCACGTGGTCGAAGCGGTGGCGCCGTGGTTCGCGCGCCGCTTCGCCAACATGCGCTGGGCCATCCTCACGCCCGAGCGTTCGGTGCGCTGGGACGGCGAGCAGCTGCTGTTCGGCCCCGGCGGCGGCCGCCACGACGCTCCCGCGCCGGATGCCGGCGAGGAGCTCTGGCTGACCTACTACGAGAGCATCTTCAATCCCGCGCGGCTGAAGATGCAGCAGCTGCACAAGGAGATGCCGCGCAAGTACTGGCACAACCTGCCCGAGGCGCAGCTGATCGGCGAGTTGTCGCAGCAGGCCCAGCAAAGGAGCGAGGCCATGATCGATCGGCCGGCGCAGGCGCCCAGGCGCCGCATCCCGCAGCCGGTGGCCGTGGAACCGGAGGACACGCTGGCGCAGGACGGACTCACGTCGCTGGAGCAGCTGAAGTCCGCCACGATGAAGTGCCGCGAGTGCCCCATCGGCGAGTTCGCCACGCAGTCGGTCAACGGCGAGGGCCGGCTGCATGCGCCGCTGATGTTCGTGGGCGAGCAGCCGGGCGACCAGGAGGACCTGCAGGGCCATCCCTTCGTCGGGCCGGCCGGCAAGCTGCTGGACCGCGCGCTGGAATCGCTGGGCATCCCGCGCGACATCGTGTTCGTGTCCAACGCGGTGAAGCACTTCAAGTTCGAGCTGCGCGGCAAGCGGCGCATCCACAAGACGCCGACGCAGCGCGAGGCCGCGGCCTGCCTGCACTGGCTGGAAGACGAGATCGCGCTGGTCCAGCCGAAGGCGCTGGTGGCGCTGGGTTCGACGGCGGCGCGTTCGCTGATGGGTCACCCGGTGTCGGTCACCGCCGAGCGCGGCAACTGGCTCACGCGCGCGGACGGCCGCAAGGTGCTGATCACCCTGCACCCCTCGGCGCTGCTGCGCATGCCGTCGGAAGAGCGCGAAGAGGCCTTCGCGGCGTTCGTCGCGGATCTGAAGAAGGCGAAGTCGGTGCTGTAGAAGCCGGACTCAGCTGTCCACGCCGCTGACGCCGCGGCGGGCACGCTCGACGGAGCGCTTGGTCGCGCGCTTGGCCTTGCTGGTGCCCTTGCTCTGCTGCTGCAGGCCATGCTCGTCGCGGTCGCGCTTGATCACGTCGTCACGGTCGCGCTGCGGGCGCACTTCGCCGCCGCCGATCGACTTGTCCATGCCGGGATCGCGCGGGAGGGTTCCCGGGTCGCGCGGCACGCTCGGGCCATTGGCTTCGGGATTGCTGCGCCGAGCTGCGATGCCGCCGCCCGGGTCGGACGGGCTCTGCGGTGCCAGGCCGCCTTGCGGTGGACCCGCCATCGCGCCGGTGCCGCCCTGCGCACCGGCCATCGCCGGCCGGCCTTCGAACGTCGCGGACGAGCCAGAGGTCTGCCCGTGCACGTTGCTGACCGTGAACAGCGCCACGGCCACGATGGCGGCCGCAACCACCCAGAACCAGGCGGTGGGTTGCATCCTTCTCATGTCAGCCTCCTGCGCAGTGGGACTTGGTGCCAGTGTCGCGCAGGGCCTCCCGCGGCATCAGCCGCCAAGCGCGCGATGCGCTGTAGGACGTCACCGAGGCGGGCGGAACTGCGGCACGATGGGACATCCTTTTCATCAAGGAGCCCGCCATGAAGACCGTCGACACCCCGCTGCTGCGCGTCGCCTACTCGGAATGGAATCCGGATGCCGGGCGCACCGTCATCCTGCTGCATGGCTGGCCCGACAGCCCGCGCTGCTGGGCCGGCGTCGCGCCGACGCTGGCCGAGGCGGGCTGGCGCGTGCTGGCCCCGGCGCTGCGCGGCTTCCTGCCGACGCAGTTCCTGCGGGCCGACACGCCGCGCACCGGGCAGCTGTCGGCTCTCGGGCGCGACACGCTGGACTTCATCGACGCACTCGGCCTGAAGCAACCCGTGCTGGTCGGCCATGACTGGGGCGCTCGCGCGGCGGCGAATGCGTGCGGGCTGCGACCGGGCGTGGCCAGCCACCTGTGCATGCTGTCGACGGGCTACGGCACCAACACGCCCGACCAGCCGCTCACCATGCCGCAGACGCGCAACTACTGGTACCACTGGTACATGGCCACGCCACGCGGGCAGCGCACGGTGCGCGAACACGGCCATGCATTCGCGCGCTTCATGTGGGACACCTGGTCGCCGCCGGACTGGTACGACCCGCAGGAGTTCGAGGAGACCGCGAAGGCCTTCCACCAACCCGACTGGGGCGAGGTGACGCTGCACTCGTACCAGCACCGCTGGGGCAACGCCCCCGCGGACCCGATGTACGACAAGGATGAAGCTGCGCTGCAGCCCGCGCCCGTGCTGGACGTGCCCACGCTGGTGCTGCACGGCGCGGCCGACGCGGTGAACCATCCCGACACCTCGGCCGGCAAGGAGCGCTTCTTCCGCGGCCGCTACGAGCGGCAATTGCTCGAAGGCGTGGGCCACTTCCCTCCTCGCGAGAACCCGGCCGCGGTGGCCGAGGCGCTGCTGCGCTTCATCGGACCGTAGCGCCCAGCCCTACAAGCCGAGTCGGACGGGACCGGCTTGACCCCGCCACGGCCCGGCGCGATAACGACCTCATGGTTACTTCCACCATCGTGCGCGTGCAACGCGCCTACGCCTGCACCGCCGACACCGTGTACGACGCGTGGCTGGACCCGCAGCTGGCGTGCCGCTTCTGGTTCGCCACAGCGCAGGGCGACATCGTGCGTTGCGACATCGAACCCGGCGTCAACGGCAGCTTCACCATCGTCGATCGCCGTCCTCTCGAGGCCGCGTCGGACCAGTTCATCGAGGTCGAGCACACCGGCCGCTTCCTGCAGCTGGACCGGCCGCGCCGCATCGCCTTCAGCTTCGGGCTGCCGCAGTTCCAGTCGCACGAGACGACCGTCATCATCGACATCGAGCCGCAGGGCGACGGCTGCGAGCTCACGCTGCGCCACGACCTCGGCCCGATGGACGAGGACACGCGCGAGATGCTGGAAGGCGCCGAGCAGGGCTGGACGATGATCCTGGCCAACCTGGACTCGGCGCTGAAGCAGCCCTAGGCCGCTTCGTTCGCGCTAGCCCGCGCCGCGCGGCTCGCGGCCACCGTTGGCGCCGCCGCCACCGCCCTTGCGGGCCGTCACCTCGTTGTGGCCGCCGCTCACGTTCTGCCGGTCGTGGCGGCTCTCGGGCGTGCGCTGGCCTTCGTGCTTCTGCGTCGGTGTCTGCTCGCCCTGCTTGTTGTGGTCGTTGGCCACCTTGCCCGTGCCCGGCACCTGGTGGTCGGCGGGGTTGCCCTTGGCGGTCGCCATCTGCTCGGCCGCCGTGCCTTTCATCATCCGCTCGGGATGCTTGTCGCGGCTCTGTTCCTTCTGCAGGAACTCCTGCTTCTTGCTCATCATCGCTTGTCCTCTCTGCTGGGTTGGTGCTTGCCCGCGCCGATGGGGTGGACCTCTTCGCGCTCGGGATGGTCGTGCTTCGCCGAGCCCGGCTCGGCCAGCTTGCGGTGCATCTGCGCGGTGGACTGCGCCGGCATCACCTTGGACGCGGCCACCTGCAGCTTGTTCTTCCAGCCGGCGACCACGTCGGCTTCGCCCTTCTGCATCGCGTCGAAGCCCACGCGCGCCACCATCGCCGGATCGTCCTTCTTCATGTCGGCGCCGACCTTGGTGTCCAGCAGATCGGCGCGCTCGAAGAACTCGGTGTCGGTCACGCCGGGCATCAGCAGGCTCACCGTCACGCCGGTGTCGTTCATCTCGTTGCGCAGCGCCTGCGCGAACGAATCGACGAAGGCCTTGCTGCCGTTGTAGACCGCGTGGAAAGCCCCGGGCTGGAAGCCCGCGATCGATCCGGTGATGAGGATGCGGCCGCGCCCGCGTGCCACCATGCCGCGCGCCACCTGCTGGATCAGGTAGATCGTGCCGGTCACGTTGGTGTCGATCACGTGCTGGATGTCGCCGAAGTCCTGCTCGAGGAAACGCCCGCCGAGCCCGTGGCCCGCGTTGGCCATCAGCGCATCGACCTCGCGGCCCTGCAGCTCGTTCACCAGGTCGTCCACGCCCTGGCGGCTGGCCAGTTCGGCCTGCACCGCATGCACCTCCTGCGCGCCGGCGCTCTTGAAGTCGGCCACGGCCTGATCGAGCGGCCGGTCCGCCGCCACGACGAGGTCGTAGCCACGCCGTGCCGCGATCAGCGCCAGGTGGTAGCCGATGCCGGACGAGGCACCGGTCACAACGGCCAGCGGTCGCGGCGCCTTGGGTTCAGCCATGGGGAGGTTCTCCTTGTGCACGTGTCTCGAACGATTCTGGGAGCCGTGCCCTGGCGCAGGTGTCGGACGACGTCGGGGCTGGGTGTTGGGGTGTGTCGTGCTGCAAGCGCACGCAACGGCGATGCGGGCCTACAGCCGCCGCACGCGCTGAGCCGGAGACTGGTTCGATCGACAGTCCAGGAGCACGACATGGCAGAGCCCATGACGCAAGCGCAGCGGGCCCAGCTCGAGACGCTGTGCGAGCAAGCGAAGCAGCCGTTCGACGAGAACCTGAGCCAGGCCGAGGCATCGCGGCGCATCGATGAACTGCAGGCGATCACCGGCCGCGGGCAGGACGAGAGCCGAAGCACGGCGGCGGTGGAGACGATCGTCTCGAGATAGAAGGTAAAAAGGGCGCGTGGTGAGCGCGCCCTTCTCTTGCCCGTCATTCCCGCGAAGGCGGGAATCCAGAGCATCCGCCTTCTTCAGCGGCCTTCAAACCCCGAACGGCCGCACCCCGATCAACACCCCGTGCAGCCATCCGGCGAACACGCCGTACGCCACGAGCCCCACCACCACCGCGATCGTCGTCCCCTTCGCCGTCCCCGCCGCGTACCGCGCGTTCCCGGCGCGATCGCGCTGACGCGACGTGCGGAAGTCGAGCACCGCCCACACCAGGAACGCTCCGAACAGCACCACGTCGGCCAGCATCCCGTTGGCCAGCAGGTGCGCGAGCGCCCAGACCTTCACGCCCAGGATCATCGGGTGGTGCAGCTTCGCCTTGATCGCGTTGCGCGGCACGTAGGCGGCGACGAGCATCACGAAGGAGAACAGCATCAAGAGCGCGGCGAGGTGATTCATGCCGCGCGGCGGATTCCAGACCACCACGGGGTTGTGGCGCGCGAGGCCGTAGCCCCAGACGATCAGCGCGAAGCCGACGAGGGAGACGAGGGTGTAGATGCCCTTGTAGAACTTCTCGCCGCGGGCGGCGACGGTGCGGGTGCGCCAGTCGTTCGCGAAGATGCGGAGGGAGTGGACGCCGAGGAAGAGGATCAGTCCGAGTACCAGGATCGCCATCGCGGTTGCCTCATGAGGTTGCGGGCGGATTGTGCCTCGGCTCGGTTAGCGCTTCAGCTTGGCTTCCAGGAACACGTTCTCTCGGTGGTAGTCCAGGTACTTTCTTTGGCCGGCGGAGAATGAGCCCACGTTCTGCAGTGCCGAGACATCGATTCCCATCTTCTTGATCGAAGTGGTGTCGGCCACGGGAGAGACCAGCACCTTCCCCGAGTCGTGGAATGAAATGAGACCGCGGTCGAAGAGGAAATCGGCATCAGGCGTCAGCAGAAGTCCGTTCTCGCCGTCCAACCGCTCCTCGTTGGTCGCATCCCGCCAAGGCTTGGCGTGACTCGCCCGCAGGTATTCCAGGTTCGCGGCTCCAGTGACTCGGCAGCTTTTCTCGATGGCGGCAACACGCGCCCGGAACACTCCCTGCCCGCGCCGCGAAAGCACGACTGACTTCTTGTCGGTTTCGGTCAGGGTGGTGGATGTCTTGATCTGATCGATCTGATGCTCTTCCCACTCGGCCTGGCCAATCAGGGTGCTGACGGCGTCCGATGCATTCACCCTCCAGGTCTGCTGTATGGCTCGAGCCTCCGTCCCGATGGTGTCGATCAGTTGGCCGGCTAATCCTTCGTTGACCAGCGTGAGATAGATGGATTGAAGTCCGGCGCCTGAAGGTTGAAGCGGAGAGTACTTGGCCGGAAGGTAGGGTCCCAGCCAAGCCATGTGCTCGACCGGCCGGATCTGATTGCGCAACCAAGTGAACTTCACATTGATCCGCCAGCCTACGGTGTCCCAATAAAAGCCCACTTGACCGAACTCCGTCGGCTTGAGGGCTTCGTAGGCGTGCGAGAGAGCAACGCCAATCGCAGGGATCTTCGTGTCCGCGAAAGAAAAGATCATGTCGCCGGGCGACACTTCTTTCATGAACTCATAGAACGGATTGCGCCTGCCGTTGCTGTTTCTCTTGGGTGACCACAAGTAGCCACCCGGCACTTCATGCCGGATGGTTTGGTTTTGATTGACCCACCAATAGCGCATCGTCGGGCCGTACTTTTGCGTGTTTCATGAGGAAGCTCAAGTACGCAGAAAGTGTTGGCGAGCGGCGTTGTATCAACTCACTTCGCGAGAAATTCGAAGACTAGGGCGGGCAAAGATGTTGGGGTGGGAGCCCGGCGCGCTCGCGCCGCACCATTTCTCCAAACGCCCATTCAATCGCCCCTGTGGTCTTGGCGATATCAAACAGCGGCGCGCTGTCGCGTTGGGCAATGAACTGCTCTCGCAGCCGCGCGAGTCGCGCAGCGTCACTCGCCCACTCCACCGCCAGATCCTCATAACCCTGCTCCGACCCCACGACCCCCTCCGCCAACCCCACCGCCCGCAACAAACTCCCCGCCACCCGCCCCGCAAACGCCTCGCCCTCGCGCGTGATCACCGGCAACCCACACCACAGCGCATCGCTCGCCGTCGTATGCGCGTTGTACGGCGCCGTATCCAGGAACACATCGGCCAGCGCGTAGCGCCCCAGGTGCTCCGCCAGCGGCACGAAGCCGGCGAACACCAACCGTTCCGGATCGACCCCGGCAGCCGCGGCCTCACGCCTCAGATTCGCGATCGCCTGCGCCTCCCCCTGGAACAGCCACAGCACGCTCCCCTCGACCCTTCGCAGGATGCGCATCCAGGTCTGGAACCGCTCCGGCGTGATCTTGTAGGCGTTGTTGAAGCAGCAGAAGACGACGCCCTGCTCCGGCAGCCCGGCTTCCTGGCGCGTCCACTGGCGCGTGGGAGGCGGCTTGCGGGTGTCGTTGACCTGGTAGGTGTGCGGCAGGCGCACCACCTTCTCGCTGTAGTGGCGTTCGTCGCCCTCCGGCACGATGACCGCGTCGGCGATGACGTAGTCCATCGCCGGGATGGCCGTCGTGCCCGGGTAGCCGAGCCAGCTGACCTGCACCGGCGCGGCGCGCCGCGCGAAGATGCCGGGGCGGCTCTCCAGGGTGAAGCCCTTGAGGTCGATGGCGATGTCGACGCCGAGTTCGGCCGAGAGCTTGACGACGGCTTCGTCGGACTGGTCGCGCACGTCGATGAAGCGGGCGAAGGCCGCGCGCAGCCGGCGGCGGCTGGCATCGTCGACGTCGCGGCCGAACGAGAACGCGATGAGCTCGAAGCGCGCCTTGTCGTGCCGTTCGAAGAACTCGGCCATCAGGTAGGACGTGGCGTGGTCGTGGAAGTCGGCCGAGTAGTAGCCCAGGACGATGCGATCGCCCGGCTGCTTGGGGGCGCGCGTCACGGCGGCTTGCGCGACCTGCGGGCAGCGATCGCGCACCCAGGTCTCGGCGGCGCGCCGCGCGAGCTCGGGCGAGTCGAAGACCGCCAGCGCGGGGAAAGGCGCCATCGCGCGCTCGCCCTTCTCGATGCGCGCGGCCACTTCATCGGCTTGCGCCTGCAGGCCCGTCCAGTCGCACAGCGCCATCCGCGCGTTGAGCCGCTGGCCGGCCAGGTAGTCGATTGCGGGATCGAGCTGCATCGCGCGCTCGAAGTCGGCCAGCGCGTCGACGTGGCGGCCCAGCGTGGCCCGGGCCAGGCCGCGGTTGTTGAGCGTGGCCGCGTCGTCGGGGCGCAGCTGCAGCGCGCGGTCGTAGTGCGCCAGTGCCTCGTCGTAGCGGCCCGCCGCCGCGAGCAGGATGCCGCGGCTCGCCCAGGCCGCGGGCAGGTTCGGCGCGAGCGCGAGGGCGCGGTCCAGCTCGGCCAACGCGTCCGCGCGCCGGTCGAGCAAGGCCAGGCATTCGGCGCGGTTCGCGATGACGCGAGCCTCCTGCCCGCCCACCAGGGCCAGCGCGCGGTCGTGGCAGGCGAGCGCCTCGCCATGGCGGCGCAGCGCATCGAGGATGACGCCGCGGGTCGTCAGCACGAACGGGTGGTCCGGCGCGAGCGCCTGGGCACGATCGCAGGCGGCCAGCGCGTCCGCGTGGCGGCGCAGGTGGCCCAGCGTGACGGCGAGGTTCACCCAGGCTTCCGGGTCCTGCGCATCGGCGTTCGTGGCGCGCTCGTGGTCCTGCAGCGCCTCGGTGTGTCGCCGGCGTTCGGACAATGCGATGCCGCGATGCGTCCACGCCGCCGCGAAGGCCGGCTGCAGTGCGATGGCGCGCCCGTAGCTCTCGATCGCGGGCTCGGGCTCGCCGAGCTCGTCGTGCATGCGGCCGATGTTGAAGTGGACCTGGAACGCGTTGGGCTGCAGCTTCGCGGCCTTGCGGTAGCTGGCCAGCGCGCCGCGCACATCACCGGCGCGCGATTGCGCGGTGCCGAGTTCGTGCAGGCCTTCGAAGAAGTCGCCGGCCCGGGCCAGCGCGCGTTGGAAGCAACGGACGGCGTCCTGCGGCTGCTCGCGCTGCAGCCACAGCGAACCCAGGTGGAACAGCGCCTGCGGCGAGGCGGAGGGGTCCTCGCACGCGATGGTGAGAAACCGCTGCGCCGCGTCCCATTGACCCGCCTGGCCCGCGATGTAGGCCAGGCATTCGTTGGCGCGCGAATGGCGCGGATGCGCCGCGACGACGCGTTCGAAGAGCGAGCGGGCCAGCGGCGCGTTGCCGGCCCGCAGGGCCTGTTCGCCCTCGGCCGCCAGGCGCGCCACGTCGGGGCGCCCGCCGCCCTTCCCGCCGTCAGACGTCAATATTCGCCGCGCGCAGCGCGTTGGTCTCGATGAAGTCGCGCCGCGGCTCGACCTCGTCGCCCATCAGCATGGTGAAGACCTTGTCGGCCTCGATGGCGTCCTCGATCTGCACCCGCAGCAGGCGGCGCACGTTCGGGTCCATGGTGGTTTCCCACAGCTGCTCGGGGTTCATCTCGCCCAGGCCCTTGTAGCGCTGGCGGGCGGTGGCGCGCTCGGCTTCGGAGATGAGCCAGCGCATGGCCTGGCGGAAGTCGCCGACCTTCTCTTCCTTGGCGCGCTCGCCTTCGCCGCGCATCACCTTGGCGCCTTCGTGCAGCAGGCCGCGGAAGGTGTCGGCGGCTTCGGCCAGCGCCTTGTAGTCGGCGCCGTGGACGAAGTCCTGCGTGATGACGCTGCTCTTGATGTTGCCGTGGTGCCGGCGGCTGATGCGCAGGATGGGCTTGTCGGTGCGGGCGTCGAACTCGCCGGCCACTTCGGCCGGGGCGGCGTTGGTGGCGCGGTCGATCTCCTGCAGCTTGGCCTGCAGCGCGACGGCGCTCTGCTCGGCGTCGGGCACGGTGTCCAGGTTCAGGCTGACGCCGTCGGCGATGGCGCGCAGGGCTTCCGCGTCCATGAAGTTGGCCAGGCGGCCGATGACCTGTTCGGCCACCTGGTGCTTGCGCGCCAGTTCCGCCAGCGTCTCGCCGTTGATCGTGGTCGGGGCGTCGCCGCCGGTGGAAACGCTGGCGCCGTTCAGCGCGATGCGCAGCAGGAAGGCGTCGAGCTCGGTGCCGTCCTTGAGGTACAGCTCCTCCTTGCCGGCCTTGACCTTGTAGAGCGGCGGCTGCGCGATGTAGATGTGGCCGCGCTCCACCAGCTCCGGCATCTGGCGATAGAAGAACGTGAGCAGCAGCGTGCGGATGTGGGCGCCGTCCACGTCCGCGTCGGTCATGATGATGATGCGGTGGTAGCGCAGCTTGGCGACGTTGAAGTCGTCGGTGTCGCCCTTGCCGTTGGAGTTGGCGGTGCCCGCCTTGCCGATGCCGGTGCCCAGCGCGGTGATGAGCGTGAGGATTTCGTTGCTGGTGAGCAGCTTCTCGTAGCGCGCCTTCTCCACGTTCAGGATCTTGCCGCGCAGCGGCAGGATGGCCTGGAACTTCCGGTCGCGGCCCTGCTTGGCGCTGCCGCCGGCGGAGTCGCCCTCGACGATGTAGATCTCGCACATCGCGGGGTCCTTCTCCTGGCAGTCGGCCAGCTTGCCGGGCAGGCCCATGCCGTCCAGCACGCCCTTGCGGCGCGTCATCTCGCGGGCCTTGCGGGCGGCCTCACGGGCGCGCGCGGCCTCGACGATCTTGCCGACGATGGTCTTGGCGTCGTTGGGCCGCTCCTGCAGGTAGTCGGTGAGCTTGTTGGCCACCACGTCCTCGACCGGGCCGCGCACTTCGCTGGAGACCAGCTTGTCCTTGGTCTGGCTGGAGAACTTGGGCTCGGGCACCTTCACGCTCAGCACGCAGGTGAGGCCTTCGCGCATGTCGTCACCGGTGATCTCGACCTTGGCCTTCTTGGCCAGCTCGTTCTCCTCGATGTACTTGTTGATCACGCGCGTCATCGCCGCGCGCAGTCCGGTGAGGTGGGTCCCGCCGTCGCGCTGCGGGATGTTGTTGGTGAAGCAGAGGACCTGCTCGTTGTAGCCGCTGTTCCACTGCATCGCGACTTCGACGCCGATGGTGGTGCCCTGGTCGCTGTTCTTCTCGCCCACCGCGTGGAAGGCGTTGGGATGCAGCACCTGCTTGCCCTTGTTGACGTAGTCGACGAAGCCCTTGACGCCGCCGGCGCCGGAGAAGTCGTCGCTCTTGCCCGAACGCTCGTCGACCAGCTTGATGTTGACGCCGTTGTTCAGGAACGAGAGCTCGCGCAGCCGCTTGGACAGGATCTCGTAGTGGAAGTCGAAGTTCTCGCGGAAGATCTCGGTGTCCGGCAGGAAGTGCACCTCGGTGCCGCGCTTGTCGGTGTCGCCCAGGATCTGCATGGGCCGCACCTCGACGCCCTCGCGCTTTTCCAGCACCGGGTTCTGCACCACGCCCTTGCTGAACTCCATGGTGTGCACCTTGCCGTCGCGGCGCACCGTCAGGCGCAGCATCTTGGACAGCGCGTTCACGCAGCTCACGCCCACGCCGTGCAGGCCGCCCGAAACCTTGTAGCTGTTCTGGTTGAACTTGCCGCCGGCGTGCAGCTCGGTCAGGGCGATCTCGGCGGCCGAGCGCTTGGGCTCGTGCTTGTCGTCCATCTTGATGCCGGTGGGGATGCCGCGGCCGTTGTCCACCACGCTGATGGAGTTGTCGGTGTGGATGGTGACGACGATGTCGTCGCAGTGGCCGGCCAGCGCCTCGTCGATGGAGTTGTCCACCACCTCGAACACCAGGTGGTGCAGGCCGGTGCCGTCGGAGGTGTCGCCGATGTACATGCCCGGGCGCTTGCGCACCGCTTCCAGGCCTTCGAGGATCTGGATGGCGCCCTCGCCGTAGCCGTCGGAGGCACCAGGCTGGTTGGTGTCGATGCGGTTCGGGGTCGGTTCGTCGCCGGGCGTCGGGGTGTTCGTATCGGACATACAGCTGCTTTTCGGAATCGCTTGAAGGACCAAACCCGCCGGTGAAGGCGGGTTGGTCGGGTGTCGGGGCCGGCTTGTCTTCAGATGCGCATCGGCATCACGACGTACTTGAAGTTGGCGTCCTCGGGGTTGGTGATGAGGGCCGAGCTGTTGGAGTCGGCCAGTTCCATCTTCACCATCTCCTGGCCCATGTTGGCCAGCGCGTCGATGAGGTACGTGACGTTGAAGCCGATCTCGATGGCGTCGCCGCCGTAGTCGATGTCGAGCTCGTCGACCGCCTCTTCCTGCTCGGCGTTGTTGCTGGCCACGCGCAGCGTGCCCGGCTCGAGGTTCAGGCGCACGCCCTTGAACTTCTCGCTGGTCAGGATGGCGGTGCGCTGCAGGCTGGCCAGCAGCGGCGCGCGGCCCAGCGTCACCGAGTTCTTGTGGTTCTTGGGGATGACGCGGTTGTAGTCGGGGAACTTGCCTTCGACCAGCTTGGTGACGAACTCCATGCCGCCGAAGGAGAACTTGGCCTGGTTGCCGGCGAACTGCATCTCGATGGCGCCTTCGGCGTCGGACAGCAGGCGCTGCATCTCCAGCACGGTCTTGCGCGGCAGGATCACTTCCTGGCGCGGCACTTCCACGTCGAGCGTGGCGCTGGCGAAGGCCAGGCGGTGGCCGTCGGTGGCCACCAGCGACAGCTGCTTGCCCTCGGCCACGAACAGGATGCCGTTCAGGTAGTAGCGGATGTCGTGCACCGCCATCGCGAAGCTCACCTGGGCCAGCAGCGCCTTGAGGGTCTTCTGCGGCACGCTGAACGTCGGGCCGAAATTGGCGGCTTCCTGCACCAGCGGGAAGTCCTCGGCCGGCAGGGTCTGCAGGGTGAAGCGGCTCTTGCCGCCCTTGAGCAGCAGCTTGTTCTGGCTGGATTCCAGGCTGACGGTCTGGTCGGCCGGCATGGTGCGCAGGATGTCGATCAGCTTGCGCGCGCCCACGGTGGTGGTGAAGTTGCCGGCATCGCCGTCCATCTCCGCGGTGGTGCGGATCTGGATCTCCAGGTCGCTGGTGGTCAGCTGCACCTGGCCGCCCGTCTTGCGGATCAACACATTGGCCAGGATCGGCAGGGTGTGGCGCCGCTCCACGATGCCTGCGACGGACTGCAGCACCGAGAGGACTTTGTCTTGGGTGGCCTTCAGGACGATCATGGTCAGCCTCTCCTCTTTCTCGATTTTTGTGTAAAGGGGTATCAGTCGTTAGTGGGGGACATTTTCCCCTTTTTCTTCAGGCACTTGCCGCCGTTTTGAAGGCCGGCGGGGTCATCCCTTCAGCGTCTGTTCCAGCACGTGCAGCTGCTGGTTCAACTCGGACACGTTCTGGCGCTCCGCGGCGATCTTCCGCACGGCGTGCAGCACCGTGGTGTGGTCGCGGCCGCCAAAGAGCTCGCCGATCTCCGGCAGGCTTTTCTGGGTGAGCTCCTTGGCCAGGTACATGGCGATCTGGCGCGGGCGGGCGATCGAGGCCGGCCGCTTCTTGGAGTACATGTCGGCGACCTTGATCTTGTAGTAGTCGGCCACCGTCTTCTGGATGTTCTCCACGCTGATCTGCCGGTTCTGGATGGACAGCAGGTCGCGCAGCGCCTCGCGGGCCAGCTGGATGGAGATCTCCTTCTGGTTGAAGCGGCTGTACGCCAGGATCTTGCGCAGCGCGCCTTCCAGCTCGCGGACGTTGGAGCGCACGTTCTTGGCGACGAAGAAGGCCACCTCCTCCGGCATCTCGGAGTTCTCGGCCTTGGCCTTGTTGATCAGGATGGCCACGCGCATCTCCAGCTCCGGCGGCTCGATGGCCACCGTCAGGCCGGAGTCGAAGCGGGAGACCAGGCGCTCGTGGATGTCGGCCAGGCCCTTGGGATAGGTGTCCGACGTCATCACGATGTGGCTCTTCTTGGCCAGCAGGGCCTCGAAGGCGTTGAAGAACTCCTCCTGGGTGCGGTCCTTGTTGGCGAAGAACTGCACGTCGTCGATCAGGAGCAGGTCCAGCGAGTGGTACTTGTCCTTGAACTCGTCGAAGGTCTTGCGCTGGTACGCCTTAACCACATCGGAGACGAATTGTTCCGCGTGGATGTAGAGAACTTTCGAACCGGGGCGGTCGGCCAGCAGCTTGTTGCCCACGGCGTGGACCAGGTGGGTCTTGCCCAGGCCCACACCGCCGTAGATGAAAAGCGGGTTGTAGAGCTGCCCCGGCGTGCCGGACACGTGCATGGCCGCGGCCCGGGCCATGCGGTTGGCCGTGCCCTCGACCAGGTTGTCGAAGGTCAGCGCCGTGTTGAGCCGGTTCTTGAACCCGCCGGAGGAGTTGTCCTCCGCGATGTCGGCCGCTTCCGGTGCCGGTGGAATTTCGGCGGCGACCGGCGCGACGTAAGGCCTGGCGGGGGCTTCGCGCTGAGCCAGCGCTAACTCCAGCTGCACGGGCTGGCCGTAGAGCTTCTCCAGCGTGGCCGCGATCCGGCCGGCGTACTGGGCCCGGACCCAGTCGAGCTTGAAGCGGTTGGCCACGAACAACGTGACCTTGGAAAAATCGTCGGTCACCCGCGCCGCGAGGGGCTTGATCCAGGTGTTGAACTGCTGTTCCGGGAGTTCCTGCGCCAGCTGCTCGACGCAGGCTTGCCACAGGCCGCCACCCCCGTTCATGGGCGCGCCTGCCGCCAGGCTGTTGCCATACCCCTCACTCATCTCGGTTTGCCGCCTCTGTGGATAGTTGTGCTGTGCGCAAACGCCCCATTCTAGTTTATGAAGGGGTTATCCACATGGGGTTTCCGATATTGCAGAGACTTCCCCGGGGGCTTGGAGACAGCCCCCTTTCTTGCCGGGACAGTCGGTTTGGCCGATAATCGCGGGTTTCCTTGGAACGAACAGAATCATGAAACGCACCTACCAACCCTCCAAAGTGCGCCGCGCCCGCACCCACGGCTTCCTGGTCCGCATGAAGACCCGCGGCGGCCGTGCCGTGATCAACGCCCGCCGCGCCAAGGGCCGCAAGCGCCTGGCCGTCTGAGCCTCGCCCGGGCCGAGCCTGCCCGCACCGGCCAAGTGCAGCGGCTGAAGACCCGGGCGCAGTTCGAGGCCGTCATGGCCGGCGGCGCGACCGTCGCCCGCACCGAGCATTTCGCGCTGCACCGCGCCGGATTCCAGCCCACCGGCCAAGAGAGTTCCTCCGCAGGGCCTGGATCCAAAGGATCCCAGGCCCTGTTTGCTGTCCAGGGGGAACCATGGATCGGCGCCATCGTTCCCAAGCGGTGGGCCCGACGCGCCGTCACCCGCAACGCCATCAAGCGCCAGATCTACACCGTGAGCCAGGATTTCGAAGCCCGCCTGCCCGCCGCCGCCCATGTGGTGCGGCTGCGGGCCGGTTTCGACAAGGCCCGGTTCCGCAGTTCCACCTCGCCTGAGCTGAAAGAAGCCGTGCGGGCGGAACTGCAGCGCCTGTTCGCCGGGGCGCGGCCATGATCCGCGCCGGGCTGATCGCGCTGGTGCGCGGCTATCGCCTGCTGCTGTCGCCCTGGCTGGGCTCGGCCTGCCGCTTCACGCCCACCTGCTCGGTCTACGCGCTCGGCGCGCTGGAGCGGCACGGCGCGGCGGCGGGCAGCTATCTCACGCTGGCACGCATCGCGCGCTGCCATCCCTGGTGTGCCGGCGGCATCGACGAGGTGCCGGCCCAGCCGCCGGCGCTGTTCCGGCGCTTCATTCCCACGGCTTCGCCCAAGAAGACTTCATGAACGACATTCGCCGCACCATCCTCTGGGTGGTCTTCGGTTTCTCCCTGGTCCTGCTGTGGGACCAGTGGCAGGTGCACAACGGCCGCCAGGCCACCTTCTTCCCGCAGTCCAAGCCCGCCGCGACGGCGCAGGCCCCGCAAGGCGGCGCCAGCGCGCCTTCGACGGTTCCGGCGCCGGCGGCCGCTCCGGGCGCCGCCCCCGCTGTCCCGCCGGGCTCCGCCGCGCCCAGCGCGGCGCAGGCCGCGGCCCGCGAGCTCATCACGGTCTCCACGGACACGATGCGCGTGACGTTCGACAGCGAAGGCGGCTCGGTCGTGCGCACCGAACTCCTGAAGGTCAGCGCGGACTCCACCACCGCCAAGGGCACCAGCACCTTCGTGCTGCTGAACGAGTCGCCGCAGGGCGTCTTCGTGGCGCAGTCGGGCCTGATCGGCGGCGACTTCCCCAACCACAAGACGGTGATGGCGTTCAGCGGCGAGCGCGAGCTCAAGCCCGGCGCCGACCAGCTGAGCGTGCGCTTCGAATCGCCCGAGAAGGGCGGCGTGAAGCTGGTCAAGACCTACACGCTCAAGCGTGGGGCCTACACCTTCGACGTGAAGCATGAGGTGGTGAACACGGGCACGGCGCCCGCCTCGCCGCAGCTGTACCTGCAGCTCGTGCGCGGTGCCACCACCTCGGGCGGCTCGTTCATCACCAACCCCACCGGCACCTTCACCGGCCCGGCGGTGTATTCGGAGGCGCACAAGTACCAGAAGGTGGAGTTCTCCGCCATCGACAAGAACAAGGCCGACTTCCAGAAGGAAGCCAGCAGCGGCTGGGTCGCGATGGTGCAGCACTACTTCGCCAGCGCGTGGATCCTGCCGGACGGCGTCAAGCGCGAGAACTTCGTGCGCAAGGTCGACGACACGCTGTACGCGGTCGGCACCATCGCCCCGCTGCAGGCCGTGGCGCCCGGCGCCTCGCAGGCGGTGCAGGCGACGCTGTTCACCGGTCCGCAGGAGGAGAAGATGCTCGAGCGCATCGCCCCCGGCCTGGACCTGGTGAAGGACTACGGCATGTTCACCATCCTGGCCAAGCCGCTGTACTGGCTGCTGGACAAGCTGCATTCGTTCATCGGCAACTGGGGCTGGTCGATCATGGCGCTGGTGCTGGTGATCAAGATCGCCTTCTACTGGCTGCAGGCCAAGGGCTACCAGAGCATGGCCAAGATGAAGGCCATCAACCCGCGCGTGATGGCCCTGCGCGAGCGCTACAAGGACAACCCGCAGCAGATGCAGCAGGAGATGATGCGCATCTACCGCGAGGAGAAGGTCAACCCGATCGGCGGCTGCTTCCCGATCATGATCCAGATCCCGGTGTTCATCGCGCTGTACTGGGTGCTGCTGTCCAGCGTGGAGATGCGCAACGCGCCCTGGATCGGCTGGATCCGCGACCTGTCGGCGCCCGACCCGTTCTTCATCCTGCCGGCCGTGATGACGCTCACCACGCTGCTGCAGACGGCGCTGAACCCGGTGCCGCCGGACCCGATGCAGGCCAAGATGATGTGGTTCATGCCGCTGGCCTTCTCGGTGATGTTCTTCTTCTTCCCGGCCGGCCTGGTGCTGTACTGGATCACCAACAACGTGCTGTCCATCGCGCAGCAGTGGCTGATCAACACGCGCATGGGCGTGCCGCCGGAGTTCAACCTGCCGAAGTTCGGCAAGAAGGCGACCTGATCGCCGTCCCCGCGCATGCGGGGATCCAGGACGGGGCCGCGCAAGCGGCCCTTTTCTTTGGACGCAACCGAAACGCGAGAATCGCCCCATGTTCGCCGGCCACCAGGACCCCATCGCCGCCATCGCCACCGCCCCCGGTCGCGGCGCGGTCGGCATCGTGCGCGTGTCCGCGCGCTCGGTGCAGCCGGTGATCGAGGCGGTCTGCGGCCGCACGCTGAAGCCGCGCGAAGCGACCTACCTGCCCTTCCGCGCCGGCGACGGCTCGCCGATCGACCAGGGTCTCGCCATCCACTTCCCCGCACCGAACTCCTACACCGGCGAGGACGTGCTGGAGCTGCAGGCGCACGGCGGACCGGTGGTGCTGCAGCTGCTGCTGGCGCGCTGCCTGGAAGCCGGCGCGGCCATGGGCCTGCGGCTGGCGCAGCCGGGCGAGTTCACGCGCCGCGCCTTCCTCAACGACAAGATCGACCTGGCCCAGGCCGAAGCGATCGCCGACCTGATCGATGCCAGCACCGAGGCGGCGGCACGCAGCGCCAGCCGCTCGCTGGCCGGCGAGTTCTCGCGCGAGGTGCACCGGCTGCGCGACGCGCTGATCCACCTGCGCATGCTGGTGGAAGCCACGCTCGACTTCCCGGAAGAGGAGATCGACTTCCTGAAGCAGGCCGACGCCCGGGGCCAGCTCACGCGGCTGCAGGAAACGCTGGCCGCCGTGCTGCGGCGCGCTCGCCAGGGCGCGCTGCTGCGCGAAGGCATCAAGGTGGTGATCGCCGGCCAGCCCAACGCCGGCAAGAGCTCGCTGCTCAACGCGCTCGCGGGGGCGGAGCTCGCCATCGTCACGCCGATCCCCGGGACCACGCGCGACGTGGTGAGCCAGACCATCCAGATCGAAGGCGTGCCGGTGCACGTGGTGGACACGGCCGGCCTGCGCGAGAGCCAGGACCTCGTGGAGAGCATCGGCATCGAGCGCGCCTGGACCCAGATCGGCCAGGCAGACGCGGTCGTGTTCCTGCACGACCTGACGCGCGTGACCGATCCGGACTACCGCGCGGCCGACGAAGCGCTGCTGCGCCGGCTGCGCGAACGCGTGCCGCCCGCGCTGCCGGTATTGCAGCTGTGGAACAAGTCCGATGCCTCGCCAAAAGCGCCGATGCCGGCCGACGGCCTGCGCCTGTCCGCGAAAACCGCCGAGGGACTGCAAGCGTTGCGCACCCGCCTGCTCGAGATCGCCGGCTGGCAGTCCGCGCCCGAGGGTGTCTACATCGCGCGCGAGAGGCACCTGCACGCGCTGCGGCGGGTCGACGCGCACCTGGGCGAAGCCGGGGCGCACCTGGCGGGTGAATCGCCGGCCCTGGACCTGCTCGCGGAAGAGCTGCGGCTCGCCCAGAACGCGCTCAACGAGATCACGGGCGAGTTCGGCGCGGATGAGCTGCTGGGTGTGATCTTCTCCAGCTTCTGCATCGGCAAATAGCCGTTCCTGCGCCGGCGGCGACCGCATGTCGTCCGCGAAAAGATCGCTCATGCCCGGTCGCTACACTGGCTCGGCACTAGGGAAGGAAAGGTTCAGATGTCCTTGCTGCGTTGGTTCGCGCGCAAGCCGGATGCCGAAGCGGCGCCCTCCAGCGGCCTGCGCGACTCCCGCCCGGCTGCCGCCGAGAGCCGCAAGAGCGAGCGGAACGTCCGCCGCGAACGGCTTTACGGCGTGGTCCGCCATTCGATGGCCAATGCCGGCGTGCTGTCGTCGGCCTACCGTTTCAAGGTGCTGTCGCTGGACGGGCGCGGCCGCCAGTTCCTGGTGATGGTCGACCTGGTCGGCGCGCCGGGCGGCGACACCGCGGACCTGGGCCGGATCGAAGCCGCGATGCAGCAGGCGGCCAAGGTGCAGCACGGCATCGTCGTCAAGGCGGTGTACTGGCGCGAGGCGCCGGAAGCCGCCGGCCAGCGCGCGGCCGCGCCGAGCGCCCCGGCCTCGCAGGCCCGGCCGGCCGGCGCCGCCGCCGTGGCCGCCGTCGCAGCAGCTTCGGCCGACCCGCTGCCGCCCGATGCCGACCCCCTGCTGGCCGAGGAGATCGCCGCCTTCCGCCAGGCCTTGGCCGAAGGGGTCGAACGCCCTGCGGCTCGCGCGGTGCAGGCCCCGCAGAGCTACACGCTGCTGACGGGCTTCGAAGACACCGAGATCCGCGAGCCGCTGAGCGTCAGCCAGCACGGCGAGTTGCGCTAACCGGCTAGGAGCTTCTGTTCGGCGAGGGCCAGGCTTTCGGGCCGCCCCGACAGCACCAGCGTGTCGCCGCCCGCCAGCGGCGGGTCCTGTTCGATCTGTGCCGACTTGCCGTCGGCGCGCCGCAGGCTCACCACCCGCACGCCCATCGCATGCAGCGCGAAGTGGCCCAGGTGCCGGCCGATGGCCCGGGCGCCCGCGGGAAGCGTCAGCGTGGACAGGCGCTCCTGCTGCAGTTCGTCCACCGTGTCGTCGTCGGCGCCGTGGAAGTAGCCGCGCAGCAGGTTGTAGCGGGCGTCGCGCTGGTCCTGCACGATGCGGATCACGCGCCGCATCGGCACGCCCACCAGCGCCAGCGCATGGCTGGCCAGCATCAGCGAGCCTTCCAGCGCCTCGGGCACGACCTCGGTGGCGCCGGCGGCCTGCAACTGCTCGAGGTCGTGGTCGTCCTGCGTGCGCACGATCACCGGCACCTGCGAAGCGTGGGTGCGGACGTTGCTCAGCACCTTGAGCGCGCCGCCCACGTCCAGGTAGGTGACGACCACCGCGCTGGCGCGCGACAAGCCGGCGGCGATCAGCGACTGCAGCCGGGCCGCGTCGCCGAACACCACCGAATCGCCGGCGGCCGCCGCCTGCCGCACGCGGTCCGGGTCCAGGTCCAGCGCCATGTACGGAATGCCCTGCGACTCGAGCACGCGCGCCAGGTTCTGGCCGCAGCGGCCGTAGCCGCAGATGATCACGTGGCGGTTCGCGTTGATCGAGCGGCGCGCGATGGTGGTCATCTGCAGCGACTGCTGCAGCCACTCGCTGGCCACCAGCTTCATCACCAGCTTGTTGCTGTACATGATGATGAAAGGCGTGGCCAGCATCGACAGCACCATGCTGGCCAGCACTGGGTTGAGCATGTTGGGCGGGATCAGCTGGTTGCCGTTGGCCAGCGCCAGGAGCACGAAACCGAACTCGCCCGCCTGCGCCAGGTAAAGGCCCGTGCGCAATGACACGCCTGGTGTCGCTCCGAGCTGCCAGGCCAGCGCAGTCACCAGGGCGAGCTTGAACAGCACCGGCAGCACCAGCAGCACCAGCACCAGGCCCCAGCGGTCGGCCACCAGGCGCCAGTCCAGCATCATCCCGATGCTGATGAAGAACAGGCCCAGCAGCACGTCGTGGAACGGCCGGATGTCGGTCTCCACCTGGTGCTTGTATTCGGTCTCGGAGATCAGCATCCCCGCGATGAAGGCGCCCAGCGCCAGCGAAAGGCCCGCGTGCTCGGTCAGCCAGGCCAGGCCCAGCGTGATCATCAGCAGGTTCAGCACGAACAGCTCCTCGCTCTTGCGCCGCGCCACCAGCGTGAGCCACCAGCGCATCACCTTCTGGCCGCCCATCAGCAGCAGGGCGATCAGGGCCGCGGCCTTGAGCGTGGCGACGCCCAGCGCCATCAGCATCGACTCGGGCTTGCTGCCCAGCGCGGGGATCAGCACGAGCAGCGGCACCACGGCCAGGTCCTGCAGCAGCAGCACGCCCACCACCCGCTTGCCGTGCTCGGACTCCAGTTCCAGCCGCTCGGCCATCAGCTTGAGCACGATGGCGGTGCTGCTCATGGCCAGCGCGCCCGAGAGGGACAGCGCGGTCTGCCAGTTCATCTTCCAGATCGAGGGCAGTACCGCGGCCAGCATCAGGCTGCCGCCGGTGCCGATCAGGATCGTGAGGAGCACCTGGAACAGGCCGAGTCCGAACACGTGCTGGCGCATCGCGCGCAGCTTGGGCAGGTTGAACTCGAGCCCGATGACGAACATCAGGAACACCACGCCGAACTCGCCGAGGTAGCGCACCGATTCGGCGTCGTCGCCCAGCGCCAGCGCGTTCGGGCCGATGACCACGCCCACGACCAGGTAGCCCAGCATGGGCGGCAGCTTGAAGGTGCGGCAGGCGACCACGCCGATCACGGCAGCCAGCAGGTACACCAGCGTCAGTTCAAGCGTGGACATGAGGCCGATGCTAACTGGACACCTAGAATCACCCGTTATGCCTACAGGTTCCGCTCCCTCGTTCGACGCCGCCCAGGCGCTTCGCCTGGCCCAGGAGACGTTCGATATCGAGGCCGCCGCGGTGCTGGGCTTGAAGGCCCGCATCGGCGAGTCGTTCGCCCGCGCGGTGGACGCCATGCTCCAGGTTCGCGGCCGCGTGGTCGTGATGGGCATGGGCAAGAGCGGCCACATCGGCCGCAAGGTCGCCGCCACCCTCGCCTCCACCGGCACGCCGGCGATGTTCGTCCACCCCGCCGAGGCCAGCCATGGCGACCTCGGCATGATCAAGGCCATCGACCTGGTGCTGGCCATCTCCAACAGCGGCGAGGTCGACGAGGTCACCAGCCTGCTGCCCGTGATCAAGCGCCTCGGCGTCACGCTGGTCGCGATGACCGGCAACCCGAAGTCCACGCTGGCCCAGCATGCGGACATCCTGCTCGACAGCGGCGTGTCCAAGGAAGCCTGCCCGCTGCAACTGGCGCCGACCGCCAGCACCACGGCCCAGCTGGCGCTGGGCGACGCGCTCGCGGTGGCTCTGCTGGACGCGCGGGGCTTCCGCACCGAGGACTTCGCGCGCTCGCACCCGGGCGGCGCGCTCGGCCGCAAGCTGCTCACCCACGTCAGCGACGTCATGCGCACCGGCGATGCCGTGCCGCGCGTGCCGCCCGACACCGCCTTCCCCGACCTGATGCGCGAGATGAGTGCCAAGGGCCTGGGCGCCTCGGCCATCGTCGATCCGCAAGGCCGGGTGCTGGGCATCTTCACCGACGGCGACCTGCGCCGCCTGATCGAAAAGGGCGTGGACCTGCGGGCGACCAAGGCGCAGGAGGTGATGCATCACAGGCCGCGCACCGTGAACCGCGACGCGCTCGCGGTCGATGCCGCCGAGCTGATGGAAGAACACCGTATCACCAGCGTGCTGGTGGTGGACGAGCAAGGCCTGCTGTGCGGCGCCGTCAACAGCAACGACCTGATGCGCGCCAAGGTGATCTGAGCTTGGCCGCCGTTCCGTCCCTCACCTTCCCGCCCGAACTGCTGCTGGCCGCGCAGGGCGTCCGGGTCGCCTTCTTCGACGTCGACGGCGTGCTCACCGACGGCGGGCTCTACCTCTCGGCCGAAGGCGAGATGCTCAAGCGCTTCCACATCCTGGACGGCCTGGGCCTGAAGCTGCTGCAGAAGGCCGGCATCACGCCGGTGGTGATCACCGGCCGCGACTCGCAGCCGCTGCGCGCGCGCCTGGCCGCGCTGGGCATCACGAACGTTCACTACGGCACCGAGGACAAGGCGCCCGCCGCGCAGAAGACGCTGCAGGCGCTGGGCCTCGACTGGCCGCAGGCCGCCGCCATCGGCGACGACTGGCCCGACCTGCCGGTGCTGCGCCGCTGCGGCTTCGCGGCCGCGCCGGCCAACGCGCACGCCGAGGTCAGGGCCGCGGCCGCCTACGTCACCACGGCGGCCGGCGGCCACGGCGCCGCGCGCGAGTTCTGCGACCTGCTGCTGGTGGCGTCGGGCCGTTACGCGCAGCTGCTGGAGCGCTACGCGTGACGACCGCCGCCCTGGGCGTGGGCGGCGCCTGGCGCCGGTTCCGCGCCGCCTGGGACCGCGCCGCCATCTACCTGCCGGTGATGCTGATGGCCGTGATGGCGCTGGGCACCTACTGGCTGGCGAGCAACACGCCGTCGCTGCTGGGCGGGTCGGCCAGCCAGCGCCCGGTCAGCCACGAGCCCGATTACTTCATGCGCGACTTCTCCGTGAAGACCTTCGAGCCCAGCGGCCGGCTCAAGAGCGAGGTGTTCGGCACCGAGGCGCGCCACTATCCCGACACCGACACGCTGGAGATCGACAAGCCCCGCATCCTGTCGTACGACGAGAACGGCTCGCTGACGGTGGCCACGGCCAGGACCGGCATCAGCAACAGCGACGGCTCCGAGGTGCAGCTGATCGGCAATGCGGTCGTCACGCGCACGCCGCCCAAGGGCAGCGACGCCCCGCGCATGGAGTTCCAGGGCGAGTTCCTGCACGCCTTCCTCAACACCGAGAAAGTGCGCTCGCACAAGCCGGTGACGCTGATCCGCGGCAACGACCGCTTCACCGCCGACCAGCTCGACTACGACAACCTCGACCGGCTGATGGAGTTGCGCGGCCGGGTGCGCGGCGTGCTGATGCCGCAGCCCAAGCCCTGAACGCATGGCGGACGGGCGGCTCGTCTTCATCACCGGCGCGTCCAGCGGCATCGGCCAGGCACTGGCCTGGCGCTACTACCAGGCCGGCTGGCGGCTCGCGCTGGTCGCTCGCCGCACGGGCGAGATCCAGGCGTGGGCGGCGCAGCGCGGACTGGACCCGGCGCGGTACGCGGTGTACGGCGCCGACGTCGCCGATGTGGAGAGCATCGTGGGCGCCGGACGCAGCTGCCTGCAGGGCCAGGGCGTGCCCGACGTGGTGATCGCCAACGCGGGCATCAGCGTCGGCGTGGACACGGCCGTCCGCGAAGACCTGGACGTGATCGCGCGGACTTTCGCCACCAACAACGTGGGCCTGGCCGCCACCTTCCATCCGTTCATCGCGGCGATGACGGCGCGCCGCTCGGGCACGCTGGTCGGCGTCGCCAGCGTCGCGGGCATCCGCGGCTTGCCGGGGCACGGCGCCTACTGCGCGAGCAAGGCGGCGGTGATCAGCTACTGCGAAAGCCTGCGCGGTGAACTGCGTCCCGCCGGCGTCAAGGTCGTGACGGTCGGGCCGGGCTACATCGACACGCCGCTCACGCGGCAGAACCGATATTCGATGCCCTTCCTCATGCGCGCGGAGGACTTCGCCGACCGCGCGTACCGCGCCATCGATCGCGGCGTGAGCTACCGCGTCATCCCCTGGCAGATGGGCGTGGCGGCCAAGCTGCTGCGTGCGCTGCCCAACGCCCTGTTCGACCGGCTGCTCGCCGGTCGGCCGCGCAAGCACCGGCAAGGCGAGTAACGGCGAAAGGCTGCGCTTGCATTCGATTTGGATTGACCTAATTTCAATCCAAATCGGGATGCCGTCATGCCGCCTCGCCCCTACAACAACGAGTCGCGCCTGCAGTCTCAGGCCGAGTTGAAGTCGCGCATCGCCGCCGCCGCCGCCCGCCTTCACGCCGAGAAGGGAGCGCTGGGCACCAGCTGGGCCGACATCGCCCAGGCCGCGGGCGTGTCGCTGCCCACGGTCTACAAACACTTCCCCGACTTCGAGACCCTGATCCCCGCCTGCACCGGACAGGCGGCCCGGCTGGCGCCGCCGCTGCCGGTCGAGCGCCTCCTGGCCTGCGAGGACCTGGCCGAGGCGGCGCAGGCGTTCGCCCAGGCCTGCGACCAGCTCAACGCCTACTACGAGCCCTGGCTGGCCTGGGGCGAGTCGCCCCGCCTCGAGCCGCTGGCGCGGTTGCAGGCGCAGGAGCGCGAGGCGTTCACCGGACTGTGCCGGCAGGTGCTGCAACGGCACCTGCCCGGCTCGGCCGGGCTCGCCGAGATGGCGGCCCAGTGGCAGGCGTTGCTGGACTTCGCTCTCTGGCACGCGCTGGTGCGGCGGCACGGGCTCTCGCGCGCCGCCACGCGGCGCCACATCACGCATCTGCTGCTGGCTGCCACCGGACCGCAGCCGGCGGACCCCGCCACACGTCCGGACCGCAGGAACCCGCCATGAACGCTCCCCGTGCCTCCATCCATCCCGTCGCGCCCGACACCTTCCGCATCAGCGTCGCCATGCCGCCCGAGCTGTGTCCCGGCGGCTTCTCCTTCAACCAATACCTCGTGGTGGACGAGCGCCCGCTGCTGTTCCACACGGGGCCGAAGAGGCTGTTCGAGCTGGTGCTCGCACAGATCGAGACCGAGCTGCCGATCGAGCTCCTGCGCTACATCGCCTTCTCGCACGTGGAAGCGGACGAGTGCGGCGCGCTCGCCGACTTCCTGGCGCTGGCGCCCCAGGCGCAACCCGTCTGCGGCCGCGTCGGCGCGATGGTGGACGTGAACGACATGGTCGAGGTTCCGCCTCTGGTGGTGGAAGACGGCCAGGTGCTGGACCTTGGCCGCCATCAACTGGTGTGGCAGGCCACGCCGCACCTGCCGCATGGCTGGGAGTGCGGCTACTTCCACGACTGCACCACCGGCACTCTGTTCTGCGGCGACCTGTTCACCCAGCCTGGCACGGGCGACGAGCCGCTCGTGACGTGGGACATCCTCGAAGCGAGCGAAGCGTACCGGCGGCAGGACGACTACTACGCCCACAGCCGCAACTCGCCGGCGCTGCTGGAGAAGCTGGCGCGGCTGGAGCCCTCGGTGCTGGCCTGCATGCACGGCAGCGCGTGGACCGGCGACGGCGCGACGATGTTGCGCCGGCTGGGGACGGCGTTGGCGGCCTGAATCTCGAGCGCCGATGAAAAAGGGCTCCCGAAGGAGCCCTTGTCTTTTGGCATCGCCGGCTCGGCGGCGGGCGGCTCTGGTGTCGCGCCCGCGCCGAAGCGCGATGTCAGTAGCTGTTGCCGCCGCGGTTGCCGCCGCCGCGCGGGCCGGAGCCGTACGGGCTGCGGAAACCGCCGTCGCCGCCGCCGCCACCGCTGCGGCCACCGCCACCACCACCGTAGCCGCCGCCACCGCCGCTGCGGCCGCCGCCACCACCGTAGCCACCACCGCCGCCGCCGTAGCCGCCGCCGCCACCACCACCGTAGCCGCCGCCACCACCGCCGCCGCCGTAGCCGCGCGGACGCTGTTCCATCGGACGGGCTTCGTTGACGACGACGCTGCGGCCGCCCAGGGGCTGGCCGTTCATGCCGTTGATGGCGGCTTGCGCCTCGGCATCACTGCCCATCTCGACGAAGCCGAAGCCCTTCGAGCGGCCGGTGTCGCGCTCCATCATCACCTTGGCGCTGGTGACGGCGCCGAACTGGCCGAAGGCCTGTTCGAGGTCGCTGTCGCGCACCGAGTAGGGCAGGTTGCCCACATAAAGTTTGTTGCCCATTGAAAGGGACTCCTAGAAGAACATTGACCAGAGCGATGGAGTCCCGAAAACGCATCAACCGAGCGCCAAGCGCAAGACCTTTTCACCGCAGACCGCGTGATCCCGCAGAACCACGTCCGGGCATTATGGAGCAGATATACGAGGGGCACGCAAGGGGAGTGCTCCGGGGCGGCGAACGGTTTTCCGGCGCCGACCCCTTGCTGATCCATTGGCGGGCCGCGCGCCGGCTTGGCGTCACCGACCTGGTGCCGATCCTGGATCCGTGGCGGAAAGTTCGCTTGGCTTACCAGGTCACCTCGCGCTCGGGCGTCGATCCGATCCGGTGGATCGCGAGATCGGCGCCTTCGTGCTCTTCCTCCTGCGACAGCCGCAGCCCCAGCAGCGCCTTGAGCGTGCCGTAGACGGCGAAGCCGCCCAGCAGCGCCCAGACCACGCCGGCCAGGCTGCCGATCGCCTGCGCCGCGAAGCTCACGCCGCCCAGCCCGCCCAGCGCCTTGCTGCCGAAGATGCCGGCCGCCAGCCCGCCCCACAGCCCGCACAGGCCGTGCAGCGGCCAGACGCCCAGTACGTCGTCGATCTTCCAGCGGTTCTGCGCGACGGTGAACATGGCCACGAAGATGGCGCCGGCGACGGCGCCCACCACGAGCGCGCCCAGCGGATGCATGAGGTCGGAGCCGGCGCACACCGCCACGAGGCCCGCCAGCGGTCCGTTGTGCACGAAGCCCGGGTCGTTGCGGCCCACCGCCAGCGCCGCCAGCGTGCCGCCCACCATCGCCATTAGCGAATTGACCGCGACCAGGCCGGAGATCTTGTCGATGGTCTGCGCGCTCATCACGTTGAAGCCGAACCAGCCCACGGTGAGGATCCACGCGCCCAGCGCCAGGAAGGGGATGTTCGACGGCGGATGCGCCGACACCGCGCCGTCCTTGCGGTAGCGGTTGCTGCGCGCCCCCAGCAGCAGCACCGCCGGCAGCGCCAGCCAGCCACCGACCGCGTGCACGACGATCGATCCGGCGAAGTCGTGGAAGTCCTCGCCGGTGGCGGCCTTGATCCAGTCCTGGAAGCCGAAGGCGCGGTTCCAGGCGACGCCCTCGAACAGCGGATAGACCAGGCCGACGATCACCGCGGTGGCGATGAGCTGCGGGCCGAAGCGGGCGCGCTCGGCGATGCCGCCGGAGATGATGGCGGGGATGGCCGCCGCGAACGTGAGCAGGAAGAAGAACTTCACCAGCTCATAGCCGTTGCGCGCCGCCAGGTGCTCGGCGCCCACGAAGAAGCTCACGCCGTAAGCGACGCCGTAGCCGACCAGGAAATAGGCGACGGTGGACACCGAGAAGTCCACCAGGATCTTGACCAGCGCATTGACCTGGTTCTTCTTGCGCACGGTGCCCAGTTCCAGGAACGCGAAACCGGCGTGCATGGCCAGCACCATGATGCCGCCCAGGAGGATGAACAGGGCGTCCGAGCCCTGTTTGAGTGCTTCCATGAGTCCCTCTTTCGATGAATCTGCTTCGTTGTGGTGCGAAGCGGCCATCCGGGAGCGCTTCGCACCAAAGACAAGCAATAAGCGCGCCACAAGAGTGCGCGCCGGCGCGCTGAGCCTCGGGCGCTATACTTCCCAGCACAGCGCCGATTTGCTTCCGCTTGCGGGCGCTCAACAAGTTCAGCTAAAGACGAAGCCCCGGCAACCCGGCCTCGTGTTTAGCGATGCCGGGTTTTTCTTTTTTCGCTCGCCGCCGATGACGCTGATCGCCGAACCGAAGTCCATGCACTTCACGCAGCCGCTGCCGCTGCGCAGCGGCGCCTCGGTGCACGGCTACGACCTCGCCTACGAGACCTACGGGACGCTCAACGCCGACAAGAGCAACGCGGTGCTGATCTGCCACGCGCTGAACGCCTCGCACCACGTGGCCGGCGTCTACGCGGGCCAGGACAAGAGCGAAGGCTGGTGGGACACGATGATCGGCCCGGGCAAGCCGGTGGACACCGACCGCTTCTTCGTCATCGGCGTCAACAACCTCGGCTCGTGCTTCGGCTCCACCGGACCGATGCACCGCAACCCGGACACCGGCCGCATCTGGGGCGCGGACTTCCCGGTGGTGACGGTGGAGGACTGGGTGAACGCGCAGGCGCGCCTGCTCGACCAGTTGGGCATCGTGCAACTGGCCGCCGTGATGGGCGGCAGCCTGGGCGGCATGCAGGCACTGTCGTGGACGCTGCAGCATCCGCAGCGTGTGAGGCATGCGGCGGTGATCGCGAGCGCGCCCAACCTCACGGCGGAGAACATCGCCTTCAACGAGGTGGCGCGCCGCGCCATCGTCACCGATCCCGACTTCCACGGCGGGCACTTCTACGAGCACGGCGTGGTGCCGCGCCGCGGGCTGCGCATCGCCCGCATGATCGGCCACATCACCTACCTGTCGGACGACGTGATGAACGAGCGGTTCGGCCGCCAGCTGCGCAGCGGGCTGGACATCCGCTACACGACGCAGGACATCGAGTTCCAGATCGAGAGCTACCTGCGCCACCAGGGCGACAAGTTCAGCGAGTACTTCGACGCCAACACCTACCTCCTGATCACGCGCGCGCTGGACTACTTCGATCCGGCGGCGCGGCACGACGGCAATCTGTCGAAGGCGCTGGCCGCCGCCACCGCGCGCTTCCTGCTGGTGAGCTTCACCACCGACTGGCGCTTCTCGCCGCAGCGCAGCCGGGAGCTGGTGAAGGCGCTGCTGGAAAACCGGCGCGACTGCAGCTACGCGGAGATCGACGCGCCGCACGGCCACGACGCCTTCCTGCTGGAGGACCCGCGCTACCTGTCGGTGGTGCGCGCCTGGTTCGAACGCATCGCTTCGGAGTTCACGGCATGAGTGACCGCGCAACCCTGCAGAGCATCGCCCGCCTGGTGCCCCCCGGCTCGCGCGTGCTGGACCTCGGCTGCGGCGACGGCGCGCTGCTGGACCTGCTCAAGCGCGAGCACGGCTGCTCGGGCTACGGCGTGGAGATCGCGGACGCCAACGTGCTGGCCTGCGTCAAGCGCGGTGTCGACGTGATCCAGCTGAACCTGGACGAAGGCCTGTCGATGTTCGGCGACGACAGCTTCGACGTGGTGCTGCAGATCGACACGCTGCAGCACCTGCGCAATGCCGAGACGATGCTGCGCGAGACCGCGCGCGTGGGCAAGCTGGGCATCGTCGCCTTCCCCAACTTCGCCCACTGGCCCAATCGCCTGTCGATCGTGCGCGGCCGCATGCCGGTGACCAAGCGGCTGCCCTACCAGTGGTACGACACGCCCAACATCCGCGTGGGCACGTTCAAGGACTTCGAAGTGCTGGCCACGCGCAACCGGCTGGCCATCCTGGACGCCTTCGGCCTGCAGGAAGGCCGCGAGGTGCGCCGCCTGCCCAACCTGCTGGCGGGCACGGCGGTGTTCAAGTTCGAGCGCGGCTGACGTGGATCCCGCCATGGGCCCGGTGCCGTTCACGCAGGCGCTGCGCTTCTGGCTCAAGCTCGGTTTCATCAGCTTCGGCGGGCCCGCGGGGCAGATCGCGATCATGCATCGCGAGCTGGTCGAGCAGCGCCGCTGGATCTCGGAGCGCCGGTTCCTCCACGCCCTCAACTATTGCATGCTGCTGCCCGGTCCCGAGGCGCAGCAGCTGGCCACCTACATCGGCTGGCTGATGCATCGCAGTTGGGGCGGCATCGTGGCCGGCGCGCTGTTCGTGCTGCCGTCGCTGGTGCTGCTGATCGCGCTGAGCTGGATCTATCTGGCGTTCGGGCATGTGGACTGGGTGGCAGGTGCGTTCTACGGGATCAAGCCCGCCGTCGCGGCCATCGTGCTGCAGGCGGTGTGGCGCATCGGCGGCCGCACGTTGCGGCGGCCTTCGCAGGCGCCGCTGCTGTGGGGCGTGGCGATCGCCAGCTTCGTCGCGGTCGCGATGCTCCAGGTGCCGTTCCCGTGGGTGGTGCTGGCCGCCGCGCTCGCGGGCGCGGCCGGTGGGCGCTGGTGGCCGGGGCAACTGCAGGCGGACGACGCGCATGCGGCCCAGGCGCACGAACACGTTCCCGCCCTGATCGACGACCACACCCCGACACCGGAGCACGCGCGCTTCAGCCGCGCGGGCTTGGCGCGCGTGGCGATTGCCGGCGCCCTGCTCTGGCTGCTGCCGATGGCGGCGATCGTCGCGTGGCACGGCTGGGACGCCACGCTCGCGCGGATGGGCTGGTTCTTCACCAAGGCCGCGCTGCTCACCTTCGGCGGCGCGTACGCCGTGCTGCCCTACGTCTACCAGGGCGCGGTCGAGAACTTCCACTGGCTGACCGGTCCGCAGATGATCGACGGCCTCGCGCTGGGCGAGACCACGCCGGGCCCGCTGATCATGGTCGTGGCCTTCGTCGGCTTCGTCGGCGGCTGGACGCACCAGGTGCTGGGACCGGATGCGCTGTTCCTCGGCGGCGCGCTGGCGGCCTGCGTCGTCACCTGGTTCACCTTCCTGCCCTCGTTCGTCTTCATCCTCGCCGGCGGACCGCTGGTGGAGGCCACGCACGGACAGATGCGGTTCACCGCGCCGCTCACCGGCGTGACGGCCGCGGTGGTCGGCGTGATCGCCAGCCTGGCGGTTTTCTTCCTGCGCCACATCGCCTGGCCGACGGCGGGCGGACCGCTCGATGCGGTCGCGCTCGCGATCGCGGCGGTGGCTGCCGTCGCGCTGCTGCGCTTCAAGCTCGGCGTGATCCCGGTGATCCTTGGCTGCGCCGTGGTCGGGTTGTCACTGCGGCTGGCCGGGCTGGCCTGAAGCTATGCTTGCCGCATGAATATCCTGATCACCGGCGGCAGCGGTTTCCTCGGCGCGAGACTCGCGCGCACCCTGCTGCAGCAAGGCAGCCTCTCCAAGGCCGGCGCACCTGCCGCGCCGATCAAATCGATCACCCTCGCCGACCGCGCGCCGCCGCCGGCCGACCTGGCGGCCGACCCGCGCGTGAATGCGGTCGTCGGTGACCTGCTGGAACAGGTGAACTCGCGCACGCTGCCGGCCGCCGGCACCGACGTGGTGTTCCACCTGGCCGCCGCCGTCAGCGGTGAGTGCGAGGCTGACTTCGACCTGGGCATGCGCAGCAACTTCGCCGCCACGCACCAGCTGCTCGAGGCCTGCCGCGCGCTCGGCTCCAAGCCGGTCTTCGTGTTCGCGAGTTCGCTGGCGGTGTTCGGCAAGCAGCCGGGCCGCGCCATGCCGGAGCCGATCACCGACGAGACCCTGCCCACGCCGCAGAGCAGCTACGGCATCCAGAAATTCATCGGCGAGCAGATGGTGGCCGACTACGCCCGCAAGGGCTTCATCACCGGCCGCAGCGTGCGGCTGATGACGGTCAGCGTGCGCCCGGGCCGCCCCAACGGCGCGGCCTCCGGTTTCCTGTCCGGCATGCTGCGCGAGCCGCTCGCGGGCTTGCGTGCCCAGGTGCCGGTGAAGGCCGAGACGCCCGTCGCGCTGGCCTCGCCGGCGCGCACCATCGAAGGCATCGTGCGCGCGGCCGAGACCTCGGACGAGCGCTGGGGACCGCTCACGGGCATGAACCTGCCCTCGCTGCGCACGTCCGTCGGCGAGATGGCGGCGGCGCTGGAGAAGGTGGCGGGCCGCGAAGCCACCGCCCTGCTCGACTGGAAGGCCGATCCGGCCATCGAGAAGCTGGTGGACACCTGGCCCGGCGACGTGCGTTCCGAGCGCGCGCGCGGCCTGGGCCTGGCGGCCGACACCAGCTTCGAGCAGGTCGTGCGCGACTACGTGCGCGAGAACCCCGAGGCCATCAAGCTGCCGGTGCGCTGACATGCCGCGCTTCGCCGCCAACCTGTCGATGCTCTATCCGGAGCTGCCCTTCCTCGACCGGTTCGAGGCGGCGGCTCGCGACGGATTCGAGGGCGTCGAGTACCTGTTCCCCTACGAGCATCCCGCCGAAGAGATCGCCGCGCGCCTCCGCGCCCACGGCCTGCAGCAGGTGCTGTTCAACGCCCCGCCCGGCGACTTCGCCGCGGGCGAGCGCGGGCTGGCCTGCCTGCCCGGGCGCCAGGACGAGTTCCGCGCGGGACTGCTGCAGGCCCTGCAGTACGCGAAGGTGTTGAACTGCCCGCGCGTGCACGTGATGGCCGGATTGGTTCCGCAGGGCGCGTCGAAGGACGACTTGCGCGCCACCTACGTCGACAACCTGCGCTGGGCGGCGCGGCAGGCGCAGCCGCAAGGCGTGCAGCTGCTGATCGAGCCGATCAACACGCGCGACATCCCGGGGTTCTTCCTGAACCGGCAGGACGAAGCGCATGCGCTGCTCGCGGACATCGGCGAGCCCAATGTCAAGGTGCAGATGGACCTGTACCACTGCCAGATCGTCGAAGGCGACCTGGCGATGAAGATCCGCCAGTACCTGCCGACCGGTCGCGTGGGCCATTTCCAGATCGCGGGCGTGCCGCAGCGCAACGAGCCGGACAACGGCGAGCTGGACCATCCGTTCCTGTTCCGCGTGATCGACGAGGTGGCTGCCGCTTCGGGCTGGGAAGGCTGGATCGGCTGCGAGTACCGGCCGGCGCGCGGCGCGGTGGCCGGCGGCACCAGCGAAGGCCTGGGCTGGCTTCGCCGCTGGCGCGCCGGGAACGGCTAGCGCTTGATCACGCTGATGCTGCCGTCCGCCTCCAGGAACGCGCAGCGCATCTCCTTGAGCAGGCAGTCGTTCTCGCGCAGCACCTTCTGCACGTCGGCCTCACTCACGCGCTCGCGCCGCATCACCTCGTCGTAGAGCACGCCGTTGCGGCCCAGCAGGACCTCGCGGCCTTCCAGGATCTCTTCGGCGCGCTGCGAGCGAGACGTCAGGAAGCCCAGTCCGAGGTTCAGGCCGATCAGCGTCGCTGCGACGAGCAGGCCGCCCGTGACCGAGTTGTCGCCGCCGGAAAGGCCGTTGGACACCGCTTCGCTCAACAGCAGCACGACGACCAGGTCGAAGGGCGTGAACTGCCCGACGGTGCGCTTGCCGGACAGCCGCACCAGGACCAGCAGGGCAAGGTAGATCAGCGCGCCGCGCGCGATGAACTCCCACCAGGGAAGGTCCATGTCGAACATGGACTCAGCGGAACACGGCTGAGCCGGCCGTGCTGTCAGCCTCTGCCGTCAGCGCGCGTGCGAAACGCGCGCATGCCGCGGCCTTCACACCGTGAGGATGTATTCCTGGCCGTCGAGCAGCTGCTCGACCTGGGCCGCGTTCGGCCCCACCTGCTCCACGGCTTCGCGCAGCTGCGACTCGTTGCACGCGAACCGCTTGGTCCACCAAGCGACCTCGCGCGGGTTGTCCATGTCGATGAGCCCGCGATTGGCGGGCACGGTGTCGAATACGAAGGCCATGGCCTGATGCTCCCGTTTAGCGAATTCTTTGACGGGCTCCATTGAGCATCGGCCGCCGCGCCGGGCCTGACCGCTGGGGGAGCAACAACATGTCATCCGGCTCCTACTCTCGCGCTAGGACGGGGCGGATCAGCTCACGCGCCGCAGGAAGGCCATGGCGGCCGCCGGCGCGCGCTCCTTGGCGCCGTTGATGAAGAAGACGTAGTCGTCGCGGCCGCCTTCCGCCCAGGTGCGCGCGCCGGCCGCCCACTCGTCGAGCGCCTGCGCGGAGTAGCCGGTTTCCAGTTCGGCCTGGCTCTGCATCAGACGCAGGTAGGCGAACGGTGCCTGGTCGTCGGCGATCCGCGGGTACTTGGGCGAATCGGTGTGCACCGTCACGCAGCCGTAGCGGCGCGCCAGCGCCAGGAACCGCGGGCTGTCTTCGAAGCTGGCATGCCGCACCTCCAGCACGTGCCGCAGCGGCAGGCTGCCCAGGCGCGTGGGCAGCAGCGCGAGGAAGGCCTCGAAGTCCTGCGCGTCGAAGGCCTTGGTGGGCATGAACTGCCACAGGATCGGTCCGAGCTTGGCGCCCAGTTCGTCGAGGCCGGAGCCGAGGAAGCGGTCGACCGCCTCGCGCGCGCTGGCCAGCTCGCGCCGGTTGGTGGTGGAGCGGTGCGCCTTGATCGCGAACACGAAGCCCTCCGGCGTCTCGTCGCGCCACTTGGCGAACGTGGGCGGCTTGAACGTGCTGTAGAAGGTGCCGTTCACCTCGATGGCGGTGAGCCGGCGGCTCGCCCAGTGCAGCTCCTGGCTGTGGGGCAGGTCGGGGGGATAGAAGGTTTCCCGCCAGGGTTCGAAGTTCCAGCCGCCGACGCCGGCATGGATGCGGCCCGTGGTGCTCATCCGCAGTCTCCAGCTTGTTCTTGAATTGCCGCACTTTAGCCGCCGTCGTACAGTGGCGGGCTGCTTTGCCGGAGAACCCCCGAATGAACGCTCCCCTGCACCGCGAGATCCCCGCCGCCGCGCTCGACGCGGCCCAGGCGCTGGCCCACGCCAGCGACCAGTGGGACCGCGACATCGTCCGCCAGCTCACCGACTACATCGCCATCCCGGCCAAGTCGCCCGGCTTCGACGCCGACTGGGCCGCGCACGGCCACATCGAGACCGTGCTGCGCAACGCCGCGTCCTGGGTGGAAGCGCAGAAGGTCCCCGGCCTGAAGCTGGAGATCGTTCGCCTTCCCGGCCGCACGCCGGTGCTGTTCTTCGAGATCGAGGGCACCCGCGCCGACGCCGGCGCCTCGCAGACCGTGCTGATGTACGGCCACCTGGACAAGCAGCCGGAATTCACCGGCTGGCGCGCCGACCTGGGCCCGTGGACGCCCAAGTACGAGGACGGCAAGCTCTATGGCCGCGGCGGCGCCGACGACGGCTACGCGGTCTACGCCAGCGTGGCGGCGGTGCAGGCGCTCAAGGCGCAGAAGGTGCCGCACCCGCGCATCGTGGGCCTGATCGAGACCTGCGAGGAAAGCGGTTCGTACGACCTGCTGCCCTACGTCGATGCGCTGCGCACGCGCCTGGGCGACGTCGGCCTGGTGATCTGCCTGGACTCCGGCGCCGGCAACTACGACCAGCTGTGGCTGACCACCTCGCTGCGCGGCATGGCGTCCGGCACGCTGAAGGTGCAGATCCTCACCGAGGGCGTGCACTCGGGCGACGCGTCCGGCCTGGTGCCTTCGAGCTTCCGCATCATGCGGCAGGTGCTCGACCGGCTGGAGGACAGCAAGACCGGCCGCATGCTGCCGGCCAGCTTCCACTGCGAAGTGCCGCAGGTGCGACTGCAGCAGGCGCGCGCCACGGCCGCCATCCTGGGCGAAGAGGTCTACAAGCGCTTCCCCTGGGCGCACGCCGACTGCGGCGGTTCGGTGCAGACCGCGCTGCCCACCACCACCGACCCGGTGCAGGCGCTGGTCAACCGCACCTGGACGCCCACGCTGTCGGTCACCGGCGCCGAGGGCTTCCCGGCGCTGCAGGACGCGGGCAACGTGCTGCGGCCCTACACCGCCTTCAAGCTGTCGCTGCGCCTGCCTCCGCTGGTGGACGCGCCCGCGGCGGTGCAGGAGCTCAAGGCGCTGCTGGAGGACAACGCGCCCTACCAGGCGGTCGTCACCTTCGAGCCCAGCAGTGCGGCCACCGGCTGGAACGCGCCGGACACCGCGCCCTGGTTCGAGCAGGCGCTCAACGCCTCCTCCCAGGCCCATTTCGGCGCGCCCTGCGGCTACATCGGACAGGGCGGCACCATCCCGCTCATGAGCATGCTGAGCAAGGGCTTCCCGACCGCGCAGATGATGGTCTGCGGCGTGCTCGGCCCGCGCAGCAACGCCCACGGCCCCAACGAGTTCCTGCACGTGCCGTACGCCAAGCGGCTGACGGCCGCCGTGGCCGAAGTGATCGCACGCATGCCCTGAGCCCGGGTGCGTGGCGCTAGGGTGACTGCGGATGTCCGCGGCCCCGGCGCGGCCGATGATTCGTCGCGAATCATGAGCTCGGCCTCCACGTCCACGCTGACCACCTTCACCGCGAGCGACGGCGACAACCTCGCCGTGCAGCACTGGGCCCTGCCCGAGGAGCTGCCGCCGCGCGGCGTGATGCTGCTGGTGCACGGGCTGGGCGAGCACGCCGGCCGCTACGAGCGCCTGGCGCAGCGCTTCAACCAGTGGGGCTTCGACGTCCGCGGCTACGACCACTTCGGCCATGGCGAGTCGGGCGGTGAACGCGGCGCCCTCACCAGCGACGAGCGCCTGGTCGACGACCTGCGCGAGATGGTGGAAGCCGCCCGCACCCGCACGCCGGACGGCCGGCCGCTAATTCTGCTGGGCCACAGCATGGGCGGGCTGGTCGCCGCCAAGTACGTGGCGCGTTATCCGAACACGGTCGACGGCCTGGTGCTCTCGTCGCCCGCCCTGGCCACGCGCGTCACCGGCGTGCAGCGCCTGCTGCTGCGCACGCTGCCGCGCATCGCACCCGACTTGCGCGTCGCCAATGGCCTGGACACGCGCTGGCTGTCGCACGACCCCGAGGTGGAACGCTGCTACCGCGCCGATCCGCTGGTGCACGACCGCATCAGTGCCCGGCTGGCGCGGTTCATCGCCGAAGGCGGTCCCGAGGTGGTGGCGCAGGCGCCTCACTGGAAGGTGCCGACGCTGCTGATGTACGCGGGCGACGACCGCCTGGTGGATCCGTCCGGCAGCCGGGCCTTCGCCGCCGCGGCGCCGGCCGGCGTGGTCACGAGCCGCTGCTTCGACGACCTGTACCACGAGATCTTCAACGAGCCCGACCCGCAGCCCGTGTTCGACACGCTGCAGGACTGGCTGGACCAGCGCTTCTAGGCGGCGGCGGGGGCGGCCGAGCGGCGCTGCCGCGCAGAGAGCCAGAGCAGCGCCGCGGCGGTGATCGCCACCGGCAGGATCGAGCCCCAGTTCAGCAACGTCCAGCCCTGGGTCGTGACCAGCACGCCGGAGGCCAGCGAACTCATGGCCAGCGTGATCATCACGAAGAAGTTCAGCGCGCCCTGGGCCTTGTCCTTCTCTTCGGGCCGGTAGGTCGAGAGCGACAGCGTGGTGCTGCCGGTGAAGAGGAAGTTCCAGCCCACGCCCAGCATGAACAGCGCGAGGGTGAACTGGTGCAGCTCCACGCCCGACAGCGCCACCGCGATGCAGGCCAGGTTCAGCAGCACGCCCGCGCCCATCACGCGCAGCGGACCGAACCGCTTGATCAGGCTGCCCGTGAAGAAACCCGGCGCGAACATGCCGATCACGTGCCACTCGAGCACGAACGCGGCGTCGGAGAAAGGCAGCCCGCACTGCTGCATGGCGATGGGCGTGGCGGCCATCAGCAGGTTCATCACGCCGTAGCTCAGCGCGCCGGCCGCGGCTGCGACGATGAACGCTGGCTGGCGCATCAGCTCCCCCAGCGGGCGGCCGGGCGGAAGCGCGGCCCGGGGAGTCGGCGGCGGGAAACGCAGGAACGCCATGAGCACCATCGACAGCACCGCGACGGCCGCGAGCGCCAAGTAGGCGCCGGCGAACGGCACGGCGAACAGGTCGCGCGTGCGCGCGGCCAGGTTGGGACCGAGCACCGCGCCCAGCAGGCCGCCGGCCATCACCAGCGACACCGCCTTCTCGCGTGCCGGCGTCTCCACCAGTTCCGCCGCGGCGAAGCGGTAGAGGCCCGCGTTGGCGTTGTAGTAGCCCGCGACCACGGTCGCGGCGCACAGCAGCCAGAAGTTGCGAGTGACGGCCGCGTAAGCGCACAGCAGCGCCGACAGCATCGCGACCAGCAGGCCGGCCTGGAACGAGCGCTGCCGTCCCCAGTGCTGCTGCGTGCGCGCCACCACGCCGGTGGACAGCGCGCCGCCCACCACGTAGCCCATCACCGGCAGCGTGGCCATCCAGCCGAGCGGCGCTAGCGCCAGGCCGACCAGGCCGTTGATGGCGATGAAAGTGACGTTGTTCGTGAGGTAGAGGCCCTGGCACGCGGCCAGCAGCCAGAGCGATCGGTTCATGCGGCGGATTCCGGGGGGGTGGTGAGCGTGAGCGCGGCCAGGGCGGCCAGCGGTGCGGTTTCGGAGCGCAGCACGCGCGGGCCGAGCGTCACCGGCTCGAAGCCGGCGGCGAGGGCCAGTTCCTGCTCGCGCGGCGAGAGGCCGCCTTCGGGGCCGGACAACAACAGCAGCGGCGCGTTGGGGCGTGCGGCCAGCAGAGGACGCGCTTCGGCATGCAGCGACAGCATCCGCCTGGACACGCCGGGGGGCGGCGTCCAGTCGGCGAAGTCCACCAGGGGGTGCACCACCGGCACGCGGTTGCCACCGCACTGCTCGCACGCCGCCGCCGCGATCGCCTGCCAGTGAGCCTGCTTCTTGCGGGCACGATCGCCCGACAGGCGCAGCACGCTGCGCTCGGTCACCAGCGGCTGCAGGCTGGCGACGCCCAGTTCAGCCGCCTTTTCGACCAGCCAGTCCATGCGCTCGTTGGCGGGCACGCCCAGCGCGAGGTGGACCGCCAGGCCCGGTTCCCGTTCCACGTCGCGATGCGAACCGATTCGCACCGCGACGTCGCTGCGTCCCATGCGTTCGACCGTGGCCGTCCACTCGCCGCCGGTGCCTTCGAAGAGCGTGACCTCGCTGCCCGGCTGCAGCCGCAGCACCTGAACGTGGCGCGCCGCGGACTCGGGCAGGTCGAGGATGTCGCCCTCGCGCAGGGGCACGGGGCAGTGCAGGCGCGGCGGCATGCGGTGCGTCAGATCCGCCCGAAGGCGTAGCCGCTGGCCGCCTGCGTGCCCTCGATCTCGTCGACCAGCCGCAGCAGCGGCGCCAGTTCGCGATAGCGGCCGGCGGTGGAGCGGATGTAGGCGATGAAGCGAGGCGCGTCGTCCAGGTACTTGGGCTTGCCGTCGCGCAGCGTCAGCCGCGCGAAGATGCCCGCGACCTTCAGGTGACGCTGCAGGCCCATCCACTCGACGGCGCGGTAGAACTCGCCGAAGTCGGCGTTGACCGGCAGGCCGGCCTTGAGCGCCTTCTCCCAGTAGCGCACCGTGATGTCGAGCACGAACTCCTCGTCCCAGGTGAGGAAGGCGTCGCGCATCAGGCTGGCGATGTCGTAGGTGATGGGGCCGTGCACGGCGTCCTGGAAGTCCAGCACGCCCAGGCGCCGCTCGGTGCCGTCGGCCGGCAGCATCAGGTTGCGCGGCATGAAGTCGCGATGCACGTACACCGCGGGCGAGGCCAGGTTGTGGCGCACGATCTGCCGGAAGGTCTCGTCGAGCGTCTCGCGCAGCTTCCCCTCCACCGCCACGCCGCGATGGCGTGCCAGGTACCAGTCGGGGAACAGGGCGAGTTCGCGCGAGAGCAGCGCTTCGTCGTAGGGCGGCAGCACGCCGGGGCGCGAGGCCAGCTGCCACGCGATCAGCGCATCGACGGCGCGCAGGTACAGCGGTTGAGCCGCCTGCGGCTGCTCGGGATCGACCGCCTCGATCATGGTGTGCCGGCCCAGGTCGTCCAGCAGCATGAAGCCGCGCGGCTCGTCCCACTCGAGCACGCGCGGCGCGAGCAGGCCGGCGTCGCGCATGAGCTGCGCCACGTGGACGAAGGGGTGGCAGTTCTCCTTGTCGGGCGGCGCATCCATCACGATGCGGCTGCCCTGGGCGCCGTCGATGCGCAGGTAGCGGCGGAAGCTGGCGTCGGCGGACGCCGGACGGAGGGTGGCGGGATCGAGGCCGTGCGCCGGCGCGACGCCGCTCAGCCATTGGCCGAAAGCTTGCTCGCGTCGGGGGTCATCCCAGTGCACGGCCGGGGCCGAACCGGCGTTGGTTGCCGGGGGAGAGAGGGGGTCGCTCATGGATAATCCATTCTACAAACGGCCCCGTCTCCGCCGTCGTGCGGATTCCGCGCGGACTTAAAGACTTCCCGACAAGCAAGCCTTGAACCCGATCCGGACTCCGCGCCGCCGCCGCTTCCCGCTCACGCCGCTCGCGTTGGCCGTCCTGGGAGCCGTGCAGGGCGCCGCATGGGCGCAGCAGGAGCAGGAGTCGCCGCCCGCGCCGCCGGCGCAGCTCAAGCCCACCCCGCTCCTGCGCGAGAACCAGCCGGCCGCGGTACGCGGCCAGCAGCCCAGCTTCGTGTTCGGCGACCGCATCAGCGGCCGCCCCGACCTGGACACGGCCGTAGAGGGCAACGCCGAATTCCGGCGTGGCGACACGGTGATCCGCGCCGACCGGCTGGACTACTGGCAGCCCGACGACCAGGCCAAGGCGCGCGGCAACGTGCACATCAACCGCGCCGGCAACGTGTTCGAAGGGCCGTACCTCGAGCTGCAGGTGGACGCTTTCGAGGGCTTCTTCACCCAGCCGAACTACCGCTTCCTGCGCAACGATGCCCACGGCACGGCCACGCGGGTCGATTTCCTGGACGAGAGCCGCGCGTTCATCCGCGACGCGACCTACACCACCTGCCAGCGCGAGGACTACCCCGGCTGGATGCCGGCGTGGATCCTGCGAGCGAGCGGCATCAGCATCGACCAGGAGGAGGAGGTCGGCACCGCTACCAATGCGGTCCTGAGCTTCTACAACGTGCCGATCCTGCCGCTCCCGAAGCTGAGCTTCCCGCTGTCGGACAAGCGCAAGTCGGGCCTGCTGCCGCCGCTGATCGGCCTGGACAGCCTCAACGGCCTCGAGTACCGGCAGCCCTACTACTGGGACATCGCGCCCAACCGCGATGCCACGCTGACCCCGACGCTGATGGCCAAGCGCGGCGTGGACCTGGGCGCGGAGTTCCGCTACCTGGAGCCGCAGTACCGCGGTGAGCTCAAGGCCAACTACATGCCCGGCGACAAGCTGCGCGACCGGGACCGCTGGGGCTACAACGTCCGGCACGACGGCACGCTGAGTCCTTCGCTGGGCAGCCCGTCGCTGTACCTCAACCTCAATCGCGTCAGCGACGATGACTACTGGCGCGACTTCTCGCGTGCCTCCTCGTCTCTCACGCAGCGCCTGCTGGCCAGCGACGCGCTGATGCAGTGGAGCACCGGCAACTGGTACCTGTCGGCGCGCACGCTGAAGTGGCAGACGCTGCAGGACGTCACTTCGCCGATCACGCCGCCGTACGACCAGCTGCCGCAGCTCCTGGCGCGGCATACCCGGCTGGACCTGCCGCTGGGAATGGAAAGCAACGTCGACCTGAACACCACGAGGTTCGAGTCGATCCGTGAGCTGACCAACCAGCCGAATGCCCAGCGCAGCTACATGCTGGCCTCGCTGCAGAGACCGTGGCAGGCGCCCGGCTGGTTCTTCACGCCTCGGGTCCAACTGCACAGCACGCAATACACCTTCGACGCGCCGCTGGCGAACGGAAGCCGCGACGCCGCCCGCACCCTGCCGACCCTCAGCCTGGACAGCGGGCTGGTGTTCGAGCGTCCGGCCAACTTCCTCGGTCGCAACTTCGTGCAGACGCTCGAGCCGCGCGCGTTCTACGTGTACACGCCGTTCCGCGACCAGTCGCTGCTGCCCAACTACGACTCGGGCGTCAACGACTTCAACTTCGCGACCGTCTTTACGGAAAACGCCTTCGGCGGCCAGGACCGCATCTCGGACAACAACCTGCTGACGGTGGGCGCGACCACGCGCCTGATCGATCCGGACACGGGCGCCGAAGCGGCCAAGTTCGGGGTGGCGCAGCGACTGCGCTTCAAGGACCAGCTCGTGACGCTGCCCGGCGGCCAGCCGATCAGCGAACGTCTGTCGGACGTGCTGTTCGGCGCCACCATCACCTGGGACCCGCGCTGGACCTTCGACAGCACGGTGCAATACAACCCGAAGACGCGCCGCTCCGAGCGCGTCACGCTGGGTGGCCGCTACAACCCCGGCACCTACCGCGTGATCAGCGCCGCGTACCGCCTGCAGCGAAACTTCTCCGAGCAGATCGACGTCGGCTGGCAGTGGCCGCTGAACGACCTGTGGGGCGACCGGGGCCAGGATCTCGGTCCCGGCCGCGGCCAGGGCGGGGGCCGCTGGTATTCGGTGGGCCGGCTGAACTTCAGCCTGCGCGACCGCCGTCTGGTGGACACCGTGCTGGGCGTGGAGTACGACGCCTGCTGCTGGATCGGCCGCGTGGTGCTGGAGCGGCTGCAGAGCAACATCAACAGCGCGAACACGCGCATCATGTTCCAGCTCGAGTTCGTCGGCTTCAGCCGCCTGGGCTCCAACGCCCTCGGCGCGCTGCGTCAGAATATCCCGCGCTACCAGCTGCTGCGCGACCCGAACCTGCCGCCGCCCAGCCGCTTCACGAACTACGACTGAGACCGACCTTTTCCATGAACGCCCGCGCCCTCCTCCTCGCCATGGCCGCCGCGGCCATGGCCGCGCCCGCCGGTGCGCAGCTTCGCGCTTCCCCGGACCTGGGCAGCGTCCGCTCGGCGCCGTCGTCGTCGGCGCAGCGCCCGGCCGACTACATCGTGGCGGTCGTCAACTCCGAGCCGATCACCAACAACGAAGTGCGCACGCGCATGCTGCGCTTCGAGCGGCAGCTGGTGCAGCAGGGCGCCGCCGTGCCCCCGCGCGGCGAACTCGCCCGCCTGGTGCTCGATCGCCTGATCAGCGAGAAGGCGCAGCTGCAGCTCGCGCGGGAAGGGGGCATCCGCGTGAGCGATGCCATGGTCGACCAGGCCGAGCAGAACTTCGCGCGCCAGAACGACATGAGCGTGGCCGAGCTGCGGCGGCGCCTTCCCGGGGAAGGCATCGACGTCGCCTCGTTCCGCGAGGACCTGCGCAACCAGCTGCTGCTCGGCCGCCTGCGCGAGCGCGAGGTCGAGCAGCGCGTGAAGATCTCCGAGATGGACGTCGAGCAGTTCCTGCGCGAACAGGCCGCTTCCACCGACGGCCCGCTGGAGTTGAACCTCGGCCACATCCTGGTGGCCGTGCCCGAGAACGCCGGCGAGCAGCAGGTGCGAGAAGCGCGCGCCAAGGCGGACCGGCTGCTCGAGCGCGCCCGCGCGGGCGAGGACTTCGCCAAGCTCGCGCGCGAGTCGTCCGACGCGCCGGGCGCGGCGCAGAGCGGTGGCCTGATGGGGCTGCGCAGCGCCGACCGCTATCCGACGCTGTTCCTCGATGCGGTGCAATCGCTGCCGCAAGGCGGCGTGAGCAGCGTGGTGCGATCCGGCGCGGGCTTCCACTTGCTGAAGGTGGTCGATCGGCGCAAGGGCGGCATGCCCGGCATGACCGTCACCCAGAACCACGCGCGCCACATCCTGCTGCGCACGGGCCCCCAGCTCGGCGAAGCGGCGGCGCGCGACCGGCTCGCCGAGATGAAGCGCCGCATCCAGTCCGGGCAGGCCGACTTCGCCCAGCTGGCTCGCGAGTTCTCGCAGGACGCCAGCGCCCAGCGCGGCGGCGACCTGGGGTGGTCCTCGCCCGGCATGTTCGTGCCGGAGTTCGAGGACGCGCTCAACTCGCTCTCGCCCGGGCAGATCGCCGATCCGCTGGTCTCGCGCTTCGGCGTGCACCTGGTGCAGCTGATGGAGCGGCGTGTCGCGCCGCTCACGCAGCGCGAGCAGCGCGAAGCCGCGCGCAACCTGCTGCGCGAGAAGAAGCTGGACGAGGCCTACGAGCGCTGGGCGCAGGATGTGCGCGGCCGCGCCTTCGTCGACCTGCGCGAACCGCCGCAATAGGCGTTGGAACACCGCGCCCGCAAACGTTTCGGCCAGCACTTCCTGGCCGACCTCTCGGTGATCGATGCGATCGTCCGCGCGATCGCGCCGCGTCCGGGCCAGGCGATGGTCGAGATCGGGCCGGGCCTGGCGGCGCTCACGCAACCGCTGGTCGAGCGGGTCGGCCGGCTGGCCGTGGTGGAGCTCGATCGCGACCTGGCCGCCCGGCTGCGCAAGCATCCGCAGCTGGAGGTGGTCGAGGCCGACGTGCTGAACGTGGACTTCACGGCGCTGGCGCAGCGCCTCGGAGTGCCGCGCCTGCGGGTGGTCGGCAACCTGCCCTACAACATCTCCACGCCCGTCCTGTTCCACCTGCTGGAGCACGTGGCGGTGGTCGAGGACCAGCTCTTCATGCTGCAGAAGGAGGTGGTCGACCGGATGGTGGCCGCGCCGGCGACGTCCGACTACGGCCGGCTGTCGGTGATGCTGCAGTGGCGCTACGAGATGGAAGACGTGCTGTTCGTACCGCCCGAGGCGTTCGATCCGCCGCCCAAGGTGGACAGCGCGGTGGTGAGCATGGTGCCGCGCGCGCAACCGGCCGAGGTGGATCCGGCGTTGCTGTCCGAGCTGGTGCAGGTGGCGTTCAGCCAGCGCCGCAAGCTCTTGCGGCACACGCTCGGCCGCTGGCTGGAGCAGCGGGGCTTTCCCGGCGAGTTCGACCTGCAGCGGCGCGGCGAGGAAGTGCCGGTGGACGAGTACGTCGCGCTGGCCCAGGCGGTTCGCTGAGCTGAACGCCGGACAAGAAAAAAGCCCCGCATCGCGGGGCTTCGTTCTCGGGGAAGGCTTTATCTCAAGCCGCCGCCAGCCAGTAGCCGGCGTTGAAGGGGCTGCTCATGCGCAGCGCCAGCGGCGACACGTCGACCAGCTTGTCGGTCGGCATCTTCTCGCCGGTTTCGGTGACGGCGGGCGCCGCGGGAGCGGCTTCGGTGCCCTGGGCCTCGTTCGCCCGTTCTGCTTGGCCAGCTTGTGCAGAACGGGCTACAGAAAAGAATAGAAACAGCGGAATGGAATCTTCCGGTCGCCCCAGTAATCGGCGGTGTCGCGGAAGATGTCCAGCAGCTGCTCGCGGGCTTCCTTGTCGAACTTGGCCGTGGCGGGAATCTGCTCCAGCACCACGATGAAGCCGGGCTGCGGGCCCGACTTGTGCAGCGGGTCGGTCATGCAGTCGTAGAGCGCGTCGAAGTTCTTGCCGAAATGAGCGGGCAGCATGAACTGCTGGGCGATCAGGTCGAGGACGTCCTGCTTGCTCTGGGCGTTGGCCAGGTTGGCGTACAGGAAGTGGTGGCCGACGGCGCGGGCGGTGTCCTGCAGGTCCTGCACGCGGAACGCGCGGATCGACTGCACGATGTTGCTGCGAACGCCTTTCAGCGGCGTTTCAGCGATGTCGGGGCGAAGGGATGGATCCATCTCCGCGTCTCTTTCCATGGATGTCAAAAACATGTCCCGCTTCATTTCAGGGTTCACTCCACGATCTTGCGAAAACTGGCGTAGTGGTCAGCGGTGTAGTAGCAGGCGTCCGGCTGCCGGGGCGGGCCGCCGCACACGATGCGCCGGGCCCCCCGGTCGCGCGATCCCGGCGTCTTCACGGTGTATTCGCGCCAGTAGCCGCGCTTTCCGGCCGGGAGCAAACGCTCGCGGTTGAAGAACACCGTGCCGTCCTTCTCGTACGGGAACGGTCCGCCCAGGCGGATCAGTTCGTAGGTTTCCCGGCCTTGCCGCGGCAGCTCGGCCACCTGGATGGTGGCGGCAACGCCTTCGGCGGGGCGATCCGGGTGGCCCTTGGCTGTCGCCGGCGCGGGGCCGGCGAGGGAGACCGCTACCAAGACGCTGGTGAGCGCTGACTGGAGAGCGGCGACGCGCGCCATGAACAACTTCGGACCTTCTGGGTGACCTTGCGGACGCCTTTCCGGGACATCCCGAGGGCCCGCCAGCCCTCGGGGTTAACCCGGAAAATCAAGCGCGCTAGTGTGAACCATCCGGTCACAAAAGGCAAGCCGCTGCCCAATTTTTGGGCAGCGGCCAAGGCCATTAACGGCTCAGTTGACGGCTTGCTAAGTTAGTGCCAGCTGTCGCGTCAGGTGTTACCGAGTCGCGTTTGCGTCGGCCACCGTCAGAGCCGTCATGTTGACGATCCGGCGAACGGTCGCGCTGGCTGTCAGGATGTGGACCGGTTTGGCGGCGCCCAGCAGCACCGGGCCGATGGCGATGTTTCCGCCCGCCGCCGTCTTGAGCAGGTTGTAGGAAATGTTGGCCGCGTCCAGGTTCGGACAGACGAGCAGGTTGGCGTCTCCGGCCAGGGTGCTGTGCGGCATGATCCGGGCCCGACCGGCGCCGTCCAGCGCCACGTCGCCGTGCATCTCGCCGTCCACCTCCAGCCAGGGAGCGCTGTCCTGCAACAGCCGCAGCGTCTCGCGCATCTTCAACGCGCTGGGCTGGTTGCTGGAGCCGAAGTTGGAGTGCGACAGCAGCGCGGCCTTGGGCTTGAGGCCGAATCGCATCATCTCCTCGGCCGCCATCACGGTGATCTCCGCCAGCTGCTCGGCCGTCGGGTCGTAGTTCACGTGGGTGTCGAGCAGGAACACCTGGCGGTTGGGCAGCAGCAGGCCGTTCATGCAGGCGTACGTGCAGACGCCCTCGCGCTTGCCGATCACCTGGTCGATGTACTGCAGGTGCATCGGGGTCGTGCCCCAGGTGCCGCAGATCATGCCGTCCACCTGTTCCTTGTGCAGCAGCATCGAGCCGATCAGCGTCAGGCGCCGGCGCATCTCGATCTTGGCCATCTGCATGGTCACGCCCTTGCGCTCGGTCATGCGGTGGTAGGTCTGCCAGAAGTCGCGGTAGCGATCGTCCTGCTCGACGTTGACGATGTCGTAGTCACGCCCTTCCTGCAGGCGCAGGCCGAACTTCTCGATGCGCTGGGCGATGACCTTCGGGCGGCCGATGATGGTCGGGCGCGCCACGCCTTCGTCGACCACGATCTGGGCCGCGCGCAGCACGCGCTCTTCCTCGCCTTCGCAGTACGCCACGCGCTTGCGGGCGGCCACCTTGGCGGCCGTGAAGATCGGCTTCATCGTGGTGCCGGAGGCGTAGACGAAGCTCTGCAGCTTCTCGCGGTACGCGTCCATGTCCTTGACCGGCCGCGAAGCCACGCCGCTGTCCGCCGCCGCCTGGGCCACGGCGGGCGCGATCTTCATCATCAGCCGCGGGTCGAACGGCTTGGGGATCAGGTACTCCGGGCCGAAGGCCAGCTTCTGCCCCGCGTAGGCCGCCGCGACCACCTCGCTCTGCTCGGCCTGGGCCAGCTCGGCGATGGCATGGACTGCCGCGATCTCCATCTCCACCGTGATGGTGGTGGCGCCGGAGTCCAGCGCGCCGCGGAAGATGTAGGGGAAGCACAGGACGTTGTTGACCTGGTTCGGGTAGTCCGTGCGGCCCGTCGCCAGGATCGCGTCCGGCCGCACCGCCAGCGCGTCCTCGGGGTTGATCTCCGGATTCGGGTTGGCCAGGGCCAGGATCAGCGGATCCTTGGCCATCTTCCTGACCATCTCCGGCTTGAGCACGCCGCTGGCGGACAGGCCCAGGAAGATGTCGGCGCCCTCGATCACGTCGGACAGGGTGCGCGCGGAGGTCTTCTGCGCGAACTGCACCTTGTCCTCGTCCATCAGCTCCTTGCGGCCTTCGTAGACCACGCCGGCCAGGTCGGTCGCGAAGATGTTCTCGCGCGGCAGGCCCAGCTTCACCAGCAGGTTCAGGCAGGCCAGCGCCGCGGCGCCCGCGCCCGAAGTCACCAGCTTGACCTCCGGCAGTTTCTTGCCCGTGACCTTCAGGCCGTTGATGATCGCCGCCGCCACGCAGATGGCGGTTCCGTGCTGGTCGTCATGGAAGACCGGGATCTTCATGCGCTCGCGCAGCTTGCGCTCCACGTAGAAGCAGTCGGGCGCCTTGATGTCCTCGAGGTTGATGCCGCCGAAGGTCGGCTCCAGCGCCGCGATGACGTCCACCAGCTTGTCGAGGTTTTCCTTCTCGTTGATCTCGATGTCGAAGACGTCGATGCCGGCGAACTTCTTGAACAGCACGCCCTTGCCTTCCATCACCGGCTTGGAGGCGAGCGGGCCGATGTCGCCCAGGCCCAGCACCGCCGTGCCGTTGGTGATGACGGCGACCAGGTTGCCGCGCGCGGTGTAGCGGAAGGCGGCGGAGGGGTCCTTGACGATCTCCTCGCAGGGCGCGGCCACGCCGGGCGAGTAGGCCAGCGCGAGGTCGTGCTGGTTGCTCAGCTGCTTGGTCGCGTGGATCGCGACCTTGCCCGGGGTCGGGTGCTCGTGGTACTCGAGGGCGGCCTGGCGCAGCTCGGCGCGCTTGTCGGCCGAATTCTTCATCGATTCGGTGGGGGGCATACGGCGAGTGTCTCCTCTGACCGCCGCGGCGGGCGGCCGGTCCTTCTTGCGGGTGCGCGATTGTAGGCCTGCGCTCGAGCGGGTCCCGGAGGCGGCCGGCGGGGCCGTGCGGAATGGCGCGCCATGGCGTAGACTGCGCCACTCAGCATCCTTCCGGAGCCGACCATGTCCGACTCGCCGCCCGCCTACGTGTCCGTCAAGTTGCCGGCCGGGCTCGTCGATCAGGCGCGCGACGCGGCGCAGACCATGCGCCGCTCGGTCGCCAGCCAGGTCGAGTACTGGGCCACGCTCGGCATGGCGCTGGAGCACGCCGGACTCTCCACCAGCGACAGCCGCGCGCTCATCGCGCGCCAGGAGCGCGCGGTCTACGGCGCGCCGCCCACCGGCCAGCCCGTGTCGCCCGAGCTGGACGACCTGCAGGCCCACGTGCTGGCGCTGTCCAAGTCGGGCGCGTTGTCGGCCCGGGCGCAGGACGCGGTCGCCGCCGGCAAGGGCCGGTCGGGCCGCGGCAAAGGGCGCAAGTCCGCATGAGCGTCGGCCGATGCCGGTCCTGCACCTGATCGCGGGGCCGCACGGGGTCGGGAAGACGTCGCTCTACCAGTACCTGGTGGCGCCGCGTTATCCCGCACTGCCGTTCGTCGACGTCCAGGCGCACGCGGCCGTCCAGCTGCAGCACCTGGAGGACCCGCACGCGCGGGCGGTGGCGGCGCGCGACTGGGCCGACGCGCAATGGCAGGCGCTGCTGCGCGAGCGCGCCTCCTTCGTCGTCGAGACCGGGTTCTCGCACCCTTCGCGCGTGGCGCTGATCGGCCAGGCCCGCACGCTCGGCTTCGAGGTGGTGCTCTACGCGATGGGGATGGACGAGCCGCGCAAGCTCCTGCAGCGATGCAACCAGCGGGTGCGCGACGGCGGGCATCCGGTGCCCTCGCACAAGCTGCTGTCCCGCTACGCCCGCACGCTGGAGAACCTGCGGCACGCGGTCTTCGTGGCCGACCTGGCGCTCCTGATCGATGGCTGCGACGCCCACGAAGGCGGGCCGCGGCTGGTCGCCACCGTGATGGGCAATGAGCTGCAGCTGCACACGGTGCAGCGTCCGCGCTGGGCCGAAAGGGTGCTGGGGTTCGCGGAGGGTTGAGGCCGCGCGCGGCGCTCAGCCGCGCATCAGGGCTTCGATCTCGTCGGCCGTCACCGGCACGCCGCGCGTGATCAGCTCGCAGCCCTTGTCGGTGACGATGGCGTCGTCCTCGATGCGGATGCCGATGTGGTGGAACTTCTCCGGCACGCCCTCGGCCGGCCGCACGTAGAGGCCGGGCTCGATGGTCAGCACCATGCCGGGCCGCAGCACGCGGCTGGGGCGGTTCTTGATCACCTCGCCGGACAGCGGGTCCTTGCGCTCGCTGACTTCGCCCACCTGGTCGGGCTCCACGTAGCTGCCGCAGTCGTGCACGTCCATGCCCAGCCAGTGGCCGGTGCGGTGCATGTAGAACTGGAAATACGCGCGCTGCTCGATGACGTCGTCCACCGAGCCGACCTTGTTGCGATCGATCAGGCCGACGTCCAGCATGCCCTGGGCCAGCACCTTGACCGTGGCGTCGTGCGGATCGTTGAAGCGCGCGCCCGCGCGGGTGGCCGCGACGGCGGCTTCCTGCGAGGCCAGCACCAGGTCGTACAGCTCGCGCTGCGGGCCGGTGAACTTGCCGTCGGCCGGGAAGGTGCGCGTGATGTCGCTGGCGTAGCCATCGAGCTCGCAGCCGGCGTCGATCAGCACCAGTTCGCCCGCGCGCACCGGCGTGTCGGCGGCGCGATAGTGCAGCACGCAGGCGTTGGCGCCGGCGGCCACGATCGAGCCGTAGGCCGGGTACTGCGAGCCGCCCAGGCGGAATTCGTGCAGCAGCTCGGCGTCCAGGTGGTACTCGCGCACGTCGCGGCCCTCGCGCAGCATGCGGGCCGACAGCTTCATCGCGCGCACGTGGGCGCCGGCGCTGATCTGCGCCGCGCGGCGCATCACGTCCTGCTCGTGCGCGTCCTTGACCAGGCGCATCTCGTCGAGCACGGCGCAGAGGTCGCGCTGCTCCTGCGGGCACAGCGCGCCGTAACGCACACGGGCACGAACCCGGTTCAGCCAGCCGCCCACGCGCGCTTCCAGCCCTTCGTGGATGGCGAACGGGTACCAGACCGCGTCGCGGTTCTCCAGCAGGCGCGGCAGCGTGGTTTCGAGTTCGTCGATCGAATGCGCCGCCTGCACGCCCAGCGTGCCCGGGGCGGCCGCGGGGCCGAGTCGATAGCCGTCCCAGATCTCGCGCTCGGTGTCCTTGGGCGCGCAGAACAGCGTGCTCCGGCCGTCGCCGGTGATCACCAGGAAGGCGTTCGGCTCGGTGAAGCCGGTGAGGTAGTAGAAGTAGCTGTCGTGCCGGTAGATGAAGTCGCTGTCGCGGTTGCGCGGACGCTCCGGCGCGGTGGGCACGAGGGCGATGCCATCGGGGCCGATGGCGGAAGCGACGCGCCGGCGGCGCTCGGCGTAGAGGGATGGGCTCATGATGCGTTCAGTTGCGCCAGCCGCTGCGGCGTGCCGACGTCGGTCCAGGGTCCGGTGTGGATCTCGGCGGTGACCAGGCCATTGTCCATCGCCCGTCGCAGCATGGGCGCGAGCGGGACTTTCAGGCCTTGCGGGTTGCCGGCCGGCAGCTCGTCGAAGAACGACTTGCGGTACAGGCCGATGGTGGAATACGTGTAGCGCGGATCGCCTTCGTTCAACGCAAGGCCGTCGGCGCGCAGCGCGAAGTCGCCGCGCGGGTTGTGCTCGGGGTTGGGCACCAGGAACAGGTGCGCCAGCCGCGAGCCGCGCGCGAAATCTTCCATCGCCCGCGGGCTGAACTCGAAGCCGGGCACGTACACGTCGCCCGCCACCACCCAGAACACGTCGTCCAGCAAGGGCAGCGCCCGCGCGATCCCGCCCGCGGTCTCGAGCGCGCCGCCGAAGTCGCGGCCTTCGTGCGAGTAGGCGATACGCAGGCCGTCGAGGCGATCGCCGCAGCGCTGCTCGATCTGTTCGCCGAGCCATGCGGTGTTCACCACCGCCTGCGTGCAACCCGCACGCGCCAGCGCCTGCAGGTGCCAGCCGATCAGCGGCCGCCCGTGCACTTCCAGCAGCGGCTTGGGGCAGCTGTCGGTCAGCGGCCGCATGCGCTCGCCGCGGCCGGCCGCCAGCACCATGGCCTGGGCCCGCGTCACTCGCCGTCCCCGCGGTCGAGCGAACGCTGCTCGGTCCATTCCGGCTGGAAGCGCTGGACCAGCGCGAACATCAGGCCGCGCGCCTTGGCGGAGAAATCGTCCTGCGCGTGCGCCAGGCACACGTCCACGGTCACGCCGCGCTCCTGCGGCCAGGTGTGCAGGCAGACGTGCGAACCGGCCAGCAGCAAGGCGGCGGTGGCGCCGCCGGAGGCGTCGGTGCGGAACAGCTCGCCTTCCACCGACAGGCCCACGGCCTGGGCGGCCTGCCGCGACCACTCGGCCAGCTGGCGAGCGTCGGTCAGCCACTGCGCTTCGCAGCGGCATTGGTACAGGTCGGCGGTGAGGTGCAGGCCCCGCATGCGTGCGACTGTAGACGATGGCTCCGGGCTTGGCCCTGGAGACGGCCGAGATGAGCCCAACCGCTAAAATTCCGGGTTTCCCCCAAGCCGCCGCCCGCGCCCGCCCACGCCCATGTCCTTCCTCTCCTCCGCCACTTCCTCGGTCGAATCCACCCCTGCCGCCGCCGCCGACGCCCAGCAGATGGCCAACGCGATCCGCGTGCTGTCGATGGACGCGGTGCAGCAGGCCAATTCCGGCCACCCGGGCGCGCCCATGGGCATGGCCGACATCTCGGTGGCGCTCTGGGACCGCCACCTGAGGCACAACCCGACCGATCCGCACTGGTTCGACCGCGACCGCTTCGTGCTGTCCAACGGCCACGGCTCGATGCTCATCTATTCGCTGCTGCACCTGACCGGCTACGACCTGCCGCTGGATGAGCTGAAGAACTTCCGCCAGCTGCACAGCAAGACCGCCGGCCATCCGGAAGTCGGCGTCACACCCGGCGTCGAGACCACCACCGGCCCGCTGGGCCAGGGCATCACCAATGCCGTGGGCATGGCGCTGGCCGAGAAGCTGCTCGCGGCCGAGTTCAACCGCGACGGCCACGCCATCGTCGACCACTTCACCTACGTCTTCATGGGCGACGGCTGCCTGATGGAGGGCATCAGCCACGAGGCCTGCGCCCTGGCCGGCGCCTGGAAGCTGAACAAGCTCATCGCGGTCTACGACGACAACGGCATCTCCATCGACGGCCAGGTCACGCCCTGGTTCGTGGACGACTCCGCGGCCCGCTTCAAGGCCTACGGCTGGAACGTCATCGGCCCGATCGACGGCCACGACGTGGACGCGGTCGACCGCGCCATCGCCGACGCCCGCCGCAGCGCCGACAAGCCCACGCTGATCGTCGCCAAGACCCAGATCGGCAAGGGCAGCCCGAACCGCGTCAACACCGCCAAGGCGCACGGCGAGGCGCTCGGCCTGGAAGAGGTCAAGCTCACCCGCGAAGCGCTGGGCTGGCCGCACGAGCCCTTCGTGGTGCCGCGCCAGATCTACGGCGCCTGGGACGCCAAGGCCAAGGGCCAGGCCACGCAGGCCGAGTGGGAAGGCCGCTTCGCCACCTACAAGGCCGCCTACCCCGAACTCGCCGCGGAGTTCACCCGCCGCATGAAGGGCGAGCTGCCGCGCAACTTCGCGCAGATCGCGGTCGATGCCGCCGTGGGCGCGCACGCCAAGGCCGAGACCGTGGCTTCGCGCAAGGCGTCGCAGCTGGCGCTGGAGGCGTTCACCGCCGCCCTGCCCGAACTGCTGGGCGGCAGCGCCGACCTGACCGGCTCCAACCTCACCAACACCAAGAGCACGCCCGCGCTGCGCTTCGACCTGGCCGGCAACGTCAAGCGCGACGAGAACGGCCGAGTGGGCCGCCACATCAACTACGGCGTGCGCGAGTTCGGCATGGCGGCCGTCATGAACGGCATCGCGCTGCACGGCGGCTACATCCCGTACGGCGGCACCTTCCTCACGTTCAGCGACTACAGCCGCAACGCCATCCGCATGGCCGCGCTGATGAAGCGCCGCGTGATCCACGTGTTCACGCACGATTCCATCGGCCTGGGCGAAGACGGCCCGACGCACCAGTCGATCGAGCACGCCGCCGCGCTGCGCCTGATCCCGAACCTGGACGTCTGGCGTCCGTGCGACACCGCCGAGACGGCCGTGTCGTGGGCGGTGGCGCTGCAGAACGCCAGCCGGCCCACCGCGCTGCTGCTGTCGCGCCAGAACCTGCCCTACGCGCCAAAGGCGGGCCTCGAGGACATCAGCAAGGGCGGCTACGTGCTGGCCGAGCCGGCCGAAGTGGGCCTGTCGCGCGCGCAGGCCGTGATCATCGCCACCGGCTCGGAAGTGCAGCTGGCGCTCAAGGCGCAGGAGCTGCTGGCCCAGGACAACATCGCGGTGCGCGTGGTCTCCATGCCCAGCACCACCACCTTCGACCGCCAGAGCGTCGCCTACAAGCAGCAGGTGCTGCCCGCGGGCCTGCCGCGCATCGCGGTCGAGATGGGCGTGACCGACTTCTGGTGGAAGTACGGCTGCGCCGCGGTGGTGGGCATCGACACCTACGGCGAATCGGCGCCGGCGAACGTGCTCTTCAAGCACTTCGGATTCACTCCCGAGAACGTGGCCGACACGGTGCGCGCGGCCTTGTCGCGTTGAGCGACGCGGCAAAATCGGGACGTTCTGACGATTTTCACAACCTTCGGGAAAGCAAGATGACCATCAAGATCGGGATCAACGGTTTCGGCCGCATCGGCCGCATGGTGTTCCGCGCCGCGGTGCAGAACTTCAAGGACATCGAGGTGGTCGGCATCAACGACCTGCTCGAGCCCGACTACCTGGCCTACATGCTGCGCTACGACAGCGTGCACGGCCGCTTCGAGGGCGACGTCTCCGTGGACGGCAGCACCCTGGTGGTCAACGGCAAGAAGATCCGCCTGACCGCCGTCAAGGACCCGGCCGAGCTCGACTGGGGCGCCGTCGGCGCCGACGTGGTGGTCGAGTCCACCGGCATCTTCCTGACCAAGGAAGGCGCGCAGAAGCACATCGCCGCGGGCGCCAGGAAGGTGATCATGTCGGCCCCGTCCAAGGACGACACGCCGATGTTCGTCTACGGCGTCAACGACAAGACCTACAAGGGCGAGGCGATCATCTCCAACGCCTCGTGCACCACCAACTGCCTGGCGCCCCTGGCCAAGGTGCTGAACGACAAGTGGGGCATCAAGCGCGGCCTGATGACCACCGTGCACGCCGCCACCGCGACGCAGAAGACCGTGGACGGCCCCAGCAACAAGGACTGGCGCGGCGGCCGCGGCATCCTGGAGAACATCATCCCGTCGTCGACCGGCGCGGCCAAGGCGGTGGGCGTGGTGATCCCCGAGCTGAACAAGAAGCTGACCGGCATGGCCTTCCGCGTGCCGACCTCCGACGTCTCGGTGGTCGACCTGACGGTGGAGCTGAACAAGGAAGCGACCTACAAGGACATCTGCGCCGAGTTCAAGGCCCAGTCCGAAGGCGCGCTCAAGGGCGTGCTGGGCTACACCGAGGACAAGGTGGTGGCCACCGACTTCCGCGGCGACCCGCGCACCTCGATCTTCGACGCCGAGGCCGGCATCGCCCTGGACGGCACGTTCGTCAAGCTGGTGAGCTGGTACGACAACGAGTGGGGCTACTCCAACAAGGTGCTGGAGATGGTCCGCGTGATCGGCGCCAAGTAAGGCCTCCGCCGATCGGATGAAGAACGCGCCCGCCGGGCGCGTTTTTCATTGGCGCCGTGCCTATCGTGCCGCCCATGGACGACACGGCATTCCGGCAGTGGCTCACGCGCAGGAGCTGGGCCATGAGCGTGCGCTACTGCAAGGTGGTGGCGGTGCTGCTGCCGCCGGCGGCGCTGGCCACCGACGTGCCGCTGGTGCGCGAGCACGGCATCGACGGCCTGGGCTGGCTGCTGGCCTGGCAGCTGGCGGCCGAGCTGGTGTGCCTGGTGCTCATCGCCGCGGACCGCCGCCTTCCCGCGCTGCGTGGCCGCGAGGGGGCGCTGTACACGTTCTGCGGCGTCTTCATCGGCCTGTGCACCTGGATCGGCATGGTCGACGGCGGCATGCGGGGCGACTTTTCGATCTACGCCGCCGGCATGACGTTCGGGGCCGCCGTCGCCTCCACGCCGCGGCGCGTGCGCCAGCCGATGTACGCGGCCAGCCTGTTCGCGCTGGCCATCCCCGTCTGGCAGCGCGAGGCGGGCGACGCGGTGCGCGTGGTCGCGGGGCTGGTCAATCCGTTCTGCGTGGTCGTGCTCTGCCTGTGGCTGGACCGTTTCACGTACTCGCGCGACCGGGCGCTGTGGCGCGAAACGCAGCGCGCCGAAGCCGAGCGCGACCGCGCCGACGGCGTGCTCTACAACGTGCTGCCGCGCGCCGTCGCCGATGAGATCAAGCAGTCGGGCCGCGCGCGGGCGCGCAAGTTCGACAACCTGGGCGTGCTGTTCGCCGACCTCTGCGGCTTCACCCAGTTCTCCAGCCGTCTGCCGCCCGACGCGCTGGTGCTGGTGCTCGACGAGATCTTCTCGGCCTTCGACGCCCAGGTGCAGCGGCACGGGCTGGAGAAGATCAAGACGATCGGCGACGCCTACATGGTGGTTTCGCCGGGTCGCATCGATGCGCTGTGCCGCCTGGCGCTGGACCTGCGCGCCGCGCTCGAGCGCTACAACCACGCGAACGGCACCGGCATGTCGCTGCGCATCGGGGTGCACGCGGGGCCGGCCGTGGCGGGCGTGCTGGGCGTGCAGCGCTTCCTCTACGACGTCTGGGGCGACACGGTGAACGTGGCCAGCCGGCTGGAATCGGAAGGCCGCGCCGGCAGCATCCAGGTCAGCGAGGCCGTCGTGCGGCAGGCCGGCGAGGGCTTTGCCTTCAACGCGCGCGGCCTGGTCGAACTGCAGGGGCGCGGCCGCCTGCTCACCTACTGGTTGCTCGGCACCGCCTGACGGCGGAAGTTGTTCGCGCGCCGCCGCCATCGGCTCGCGATGGGAATGCGGCTTGCCGCCCTGCCGGCATGGCCCCCGATGCCCTCCATGCGCCCGTCTCGCGCCGCGTCCCGTCGGTGCCAGGCTGGGACCATTCGCTGCAGTTCCTGGCCGACCCGTACCGCTTCATCGGGCGCGAATGCCGTCGCCTGGGCAGCGACTTGGTGCAGGCTCGGCTGATGCTGCAGCCCACGCTGTGCCTGACCGGGCCGCGAGCGGCGAAGCTGTTCAGCGACTTGAACCGCTTCCGCCGCACGGGCGCGGCAGCGGACTCGGAGCGCAACGTCATCTCTTGCGATGGCGAGCCGCTGCCGATCGCCGCCTTGCTCGCGCAGGCGCTGGAGCAATGGGACCGGCTGTTGCCCGCGTGGTGCTCGCGTCCGCGCGTCGTGCTGTATGCGGCGGCGCAGGACTGGCTCTGCCGCACGGCCTGCGCCTGGGCCGGCATTCCTCTCTCTTCGGCGGAGATGCCGGTGCGTACGGCCCAACTGGCGGCGCTGTTCGACAACGCCGCCGGCGGCATCGCCGCGTACGTGCGCGCCCGCCGCGCGCGGCGCGAAGCCGAGGGCTGGCTGGCGGGACTGGTCCAGTCGCACCGGCGTCGCCCGCTGTTCCCCGAGGGCTCGCCGGCAGCGGCCGCCGCCGGATTCATCGATGCGCAAGGATTGCAGCTCACCGCCCGCCAGGCCGCTGCCGAACTGCTGAACCTGCTGCGCCCCGTCGCCGCCGTCTCGGTGTTCGTGGTGCTTGCCGCGCACGCGCTGCATCGGCATCCGCGCTGGCGCGATGCCTTGGCCGACGGCCTCGACGACGACCTGCAGGCCTTCGTGCAGGAGGTGCGGCGCTTCTACCCGTTCTTCCCGGCGGTCTCCGCGCAGGTCAGCCGCGATTTCGTCTGGGACGGCTGGCATTTCCCGATAGGCGCGCGCGCCATGCTGGACCTGTACGGCACCAACCACGACGACCGCGCGTGGCCGCTGCCGCACGAGTTCCGGCCCGAACGGTTCTTCGGCGCGATCCCGGGGCTGCTCGACATCGTCCCGCACGGAGCGGGGTCGGCACAGGATCCGCTCTCGCTGGCGCTGATGAAGCTGGCCGCGCGCCAGCTGGCCGTGCACCTGCGCTACCAGGTGCCCAAGCAGGACCTCGACCTGCAGATGGACCGGCCGCCCGCGCTGCCGCGCGACCGCTTCATCGTGGAGCGCCTGGTGCCGCTCTGAGGTAAGTCGCATGAGCCCGCGAGCCGCCGCGAGAAGCCGCCCTGCCGCGCCTGCGCCGGTCGGCCGTAGCCGTCCGCTAGCGCCCGGATCCACGTCCGTGCCCCGCCGGTCGCCTCCATCCCCGGAGCCGCGCGGCTCGGCCGACCACCACGCGGAAGGCGATTCGAACCAGGGCACGACGCCGCGCGAGGACCGCGCCGGCTGAGCCGCGCTTGACCTTGCCATGGTGGCAAGGTTTCCAATCGCGGCATGAATCCCATCAATGCCTACATCCAGTCCTACGACCGACTGGTCACGCGACTCGAACAGACCGCCGACCCGGCCCAGCGCTGGCGGCTGCTGATGGCCGCCCACGTGGCCGGCCAGTACCGACTGCGCCTGCACTGGGACAGCCACGTGCGCATGCTGGGCCAGGCCTGGCGCGAGCGCGACCTGCGTGAAGTGGCCGGGCAGCTGCTGCGGCTGGCCCTGGTGCCGCTGGGCCACGCGCTGCAGCGCCTGCCCGCGGGCAATGTCGGCCGGTCGACCGTCAGCGCCTTCGCGCCCATGCAGCCTCCGCCGGACGTGGAGACGCTGCTGCGCTGGGCGCGCGAGGCGTGAACCTCAGCTGAGGTGTTTGCCGACGATGCCGGCCAGCTCGAACATCGTCACCTGCGGCTTGCCGAACACCTTCTGCAGCTTGTCGTCGGCGTTGATGGCGCGCTTGTTCCTGGCGTCCTGCAAGCCGTTGGCCTTGATGTAGTCCCACAGCTTCTTGATCACCTCGGTGCGAGCCAGCGGCTCGCTGCCGATCACGGCGGCAAGTTCGGCGCTGGGCGTGAGGCCCGGCCCGGTCTTGCGGGGTGCCTTGGGAGCGGGCGCCTTCTTCGCGGCGGCCGGTGCGGCTTTCTTCGCCGCGGCCTTCTTCGCCGCCGCGGGCGCCGCCCTGGCGGCCGCGCCCTTGCGCGGCGGGAACTTGCTCTCGCGAGGCTCGAACTCGAAGTTCACCTTGCCGGCTTCCGCGTCCCAGGCCAGGAAGGCCTTGAACGAGCGCCGTGTGCGCATCGACACGAACTTGTCCAGGAGGTCGGTCTTGCCGGTGGCCAGCAGCTTCTTCATCTGCTCGCGGTCCACGGGCTGCTGCAGGATGATCTGGCCGCTCTTGAAGTCGCAGCTGGGCGTGGGCTGCTCCGCCGTCGGCACCGAGCGCTCGCAGACGTAGTTCTTGCCCCATTCGAAGACGCGCGCGCCGCACTTCGGGCAGGGACCGAGCGCCTCCTGGCCCGTGAAGTCGATCAGCTCGCCGGTCTGCGCCGGGTCTTCCTCGTCACCGAAGTCGAACTCCAGCTTCCAGTTCTTCTCTTCCTCGTCGAACTTGAGCGCGATCTCGGCGGTGAAAGGCCAGCCCGCCTTGGAGCGGAAGCCCTCCAGGGGGCCGATGCGCTTGTCCCGCAGGAAGGTCTCGACCTCGTCCAGCTCGAACGCGCGGCCGGCCGGGATCTTGGTGAACGAGAACCCGCAGGGCTGCGCCTGCGGCTTGCCCACGCAGGTGTAGCGGCGGTAGTTCTCCTGCACCACGCCGCCGCAGTTGGGGCATGGCGTGTGCAGCGTGGCGTAGTCGCCCGGCACGGTGTCGCGGTCGTACTCCTTGGCCTTCTTGACGATGTGCTTCGTCATCTCGGCGATCTCGCGCATGAACTCGTCGCGCGAGAGCTTCCCGTGCTCCATCTGCGCCAGCTTGTGCTCCCACTCGCCGGTGAGCTCGGGCTTGGTCAGTTCCTCCACGCCCAGGCCGCGCAGCAGCGTCATCAGCTGGAACGCCTTGGCCGTCGGGATCAGCTCGCGGCCGTCGCGCAGCATGTACTTCTCGTTGATCAGTCCTTCGATGATGGCCGCGCGTGTGGCGGGCGTGCCCAGGCCCTTCTCCTGCATGGCCTCGCGCAGCTCGTCGTCCTCCACGAACTTGCCGGCGCCTTCCATCGCGCCCAGCAGCGTGGCTTCGGAGTAGCGCGCGGGCGGCCGCGTCTTCAGGCCCTTGACGTCCACGGACTCGGTGCGGACGGTCTCGCCCTGCTTCACCGGGACCAGGGTCTTGCTGCCCTCCTCGCCCTCGACGTCCGCTTCCTTGCCCCAGATGGCCAGCCAGCCCGGCTTGACCAGCACCTTGCCGTCGGTGCGGAAGCTGTGGTTCGCCACCTGGCTGATGCGGGTGGTGACCAGGTATTCGGCGCTCGGGAAGAACACCGAGAGGAAGCGGCGCACCACCAGGTCGTACAGCTTCTGTTCGGCGTCCGACAGGCCGTGCGGCGCCTGCAGCGTCGGGATGATGGCGAAGTGGTCGCTGACCTTGCTGTTGTCGAAGACGCGCTTGGTCGGCTTGACGTAGCCGTTGTCGAGCGCCTGCCTGGCGAACGGCGCCAGGTGGTTCATGCCCGAACCGGCCAGCATGCCCATGGTCTCCTTGACGGTGGCCAGGTAGTCCTCGGGCAGCGCGCGCGAGTCCGTCCGCGGGTAGGTCAGCGCCTTGTGCCGCTCGTACAGCGACTGCGCCAGCGCCAGCGTGGTCTTGGCCGAATAGCCGAAGCGGCCGTTGGCCTCGCGCTGCAACGAGGTCAGGTCGAACAGCAGCGGCGAAGCCTGGGTGCTGGGCTTGGACTCCTCGGTGACGGTGGCGGGCTTGCCGCGCACCGCGTCGGCGACGGCGTCGGCTTCCTTCTGGGTCCAGACGCGGTCGGCCTTCTGCTCGGCGTCCTCGGGGTTCTTCCTCCACTTGGGATCGAACCACTTGCCCGGGTACTCGCCGGCCTCGGCCTGGAAGGTGGCGTGGATCTCCCAGTAGTCGCGGCTGACGAACTTGCGGATCTGCTCCTCGCGCTCGACCACCACGGCCAGCGTGGGCGTCTGCACGCGGCCCACCGTGGTGAGGAAGAAGCCGCCGTCGCGCGAGTTGAACGCGGTCATCGCCCGCGTGCCGTTGATGCCCACCAGCCAGTCGGCTTCGGAGCGCGAGCGCGCCGCCGAGGCCAGGCCTTCCATCTGCCGCTCGGTGCGCAGCTGGTCGAAGCCGTCGCGGATGGCCTGCGGCGTCATCGACTGCAGCCAGAGGCGCCGCACCGGCTTGCCCAGCGCCTTGCCGCCGCCGGCGTACTGCTCGATCAGCCGGAAGATCAGCTCGCCCTCGCGGCCCGCGTCGCAGGCGTTCACCAGCTCGGTGACGTCCTTGCGCTTGGCCAGCCTGACCACCGCGTTCAGGCGCGTCTTGGTCTTGTCCACCGGCTTCAGGTCGAAGTACGGCGGGATGACCGGCAGGTGGGCGAAGCTCCATTTGCCGCGCTTGACGTCGAATTCCTCGGGCGCCTGGATTTCCACCAGGTGGCCCACCGCGCTCGTGACGACGTACCTGTCGTTCTCGAAGTGCTCGTCGTGCTTGTCGAACTTGCCGACGCTGGGCGTGAGCGCGCGGACGATGTCCTGCGCGACGGACGGCTTCTCGGCAATGACCAGTGTTTTTCCCATGTTCCTACAATCCCGGGTCCTCACGCGTGCGCATGCGCGCGCACGCGTGTGTGCATATTCAACTTAGCAGAGTTTTTTCGATGCCAGCAAAAGAGGCCCAAGTCGGCGGGCGAAAAATCCAGACCCGCAAGTCGGGCATCCACGGCAAGGGCGTCTTCGCCGTGCAGGACATCGCTGAAGGCGAGACCATCATCGAGTACGTCGGAGAGGTCATCACCTGGAAGGAGGCGCAGCGCCGCCACCCCCACGATCCGAACGATCCCAACCACACGTTCTACTTCCACGTGGACGAGGAGCGGGTGATCGACGCGCTGTACGGGGGCAACTCGTCGCGCTGGATCAACCATTCCTGCGACCCCAACTGCGAGGCCGACGAGGACGAGGGCCGGGTCTTCATCAAGGCGCTGCGCAACATCAAGGCCGGCGAGGAGCTCAACTACGACTACGGCCTGATCATCGACGAGCCGTACACGAAGAAGCTCAAGGCCGAATACCCCTGCTGGTGCGGCGCCCGCAACTGCCGGGGCACCCTGCTGGCGCCCAAGCGCCGCCGCTGAGGCCCGCCATGCGCTGGCCGGCTGAGGCGGTGTGGGAACAGGTGGCGCCTCTGCTGCCCGGCTTCACGGTCGAGGTCCTGCCCGAGGTGGATTCCACCAACACCGAGCTGATGCTTCGGGCGCGGGCCGGTCGCATCGAACCGGTACTGCTGGTGGCCGAGCGGCAGTCGGCCGGTCGCGGCCGGCTGGGCCGGCAGTGGCAGAGCGGTGAAGGCGACGCGCTGACGTTCTCGCTCGGCCTGCCGCTGGCGCCGGCCGACTGGTCGGGGCTGTCGCTGGCCGTGGGCGCTGTGATCGCCGAGTCGCTGCACGGCGACATCCGCCTGAAGTGGCCGAACGACCTGTGGGTGGGCGGCCGCAAGCTCGCCGGCATCCTGATCGAGACCGCCGCCGTGGCCGATCCCGGCGCGGCGCGCTACACGATCGTCGGCGTGGGCATCAACCTGGCCACGCCGGCGGGCGACGGCTACTCGACCCCGCCGATCGGCCTGCGCGAGCTGGTGCCCGAGGCGGGGCCGGGCGAAGCGCTGCTTCGCATCGCCGAGCCGCTGGTCGCCACGCTCCAGGCCTTCGAGCAGTTCGGCTTCGGCCCCTTCCGCGCGCGCTTCGCGGCGCGCGACCTCCTCGCCGACCGGCCGGTGCGCCTGAGCGACGGCACCGAGGGCACGGCGCACGGCGTCGACGAGCGCGGCGCGCTGCTCGTGCATACTGCCGCGGGCATGAAGGCGGTCGCCAGCGCCGAGGTGAGCGTGCGGCCGGCCTGATCCGCTTCGTTTTCTCTTTTCCGATGCTGCGCCTCGCCGTCCTCTTGCTGCTGCTCGCCAACGGCGTGTACTACGCCTGGGCCGAGGGCCTGCTGCTGCAGTGGGGGCTCGGTGGGCCGATGCCGCAGACCGAGCCGCACCGGCTGGCCCAGCAGATCCGGCCCGAAGCCATCCGCGTGCTGTCGCCGGAAGAGGCGCGGCAACTCGTCGCGGGCGGAACGGTGGTCCGCACCGCCGAGTGCCTGCAAGCCCCCCCGGTCGAAGACGCCGCGGCGCAATCGCTGCGCCAGGCGCTCGCGTCCTGGCCTGCGGGCTCCTGGACGCTGGAGCCGGCGGTCGAGCCCGGTCGCTGGATCGTCTACATGGGCAAGTACCCCGACGCCCAGAGCGTGGAGCGCAAGAAAGGCGAGCTGCGCCAGATCGGCGTGGCCTTCGAGGCGCTGTCCAATCCCGAACTGGAGCCCGGCCTGTCGCTGGGCGGTTATCCGACGCAGGACGGGGCCAACCAGCAGATGGAGCGCCTGGCCGGGCGCGGCGTGCGCACCGCCCGCGTGGTGCAGGAGCGGCCCGACCAGCGCGGCCAGCGCCTGACGCTGCCGGCGGTGGACGACGCGCTGCGCGCGCGCCTGGACGAACTGCGCGGCGCGCTCGGCGGTCGGACGCTGCGGGCCTGCCGCTGACGCTGCAATCAAACCAAGGAGACTTTCGCGATGAGCCTCAAGCTGTACTTCGCCCCGGGCGCCTGCTCGTTCGTGCCGCACACCCTGCTGGAGACGGCGGGCGTGCCGTTCGAGCCGGTGATGGTCAAGCTGCACAAGAACGAGCAGAACTCGCCCGAATACCGCGCCATCAACCCGCGCGGACAGGTGCCGGTGCTGGTGGACGGCGACGTGACGATCACGCAGATCCTGGCCATCGTCGGCTACCTGGACGCCCGCTTCCCCGAGCGCAACTTCCTGCCGCGCGACCCGCTGGCGCGGGCCAAAACGATGGAGACGCTGGCCTGGATGAACAACACGGTGCACCCCACGTTCACCCACGTGTTCATGCCGTACAAGTACAGCGACAAGCCCGAAGTGCAGGCGGAGATCAAGGCCTACAACGCGCAGCTGTACCGGCCGATGCTGGCCGACATCGAGGCGCTGGCGCAGCAGGCCGCGAAGGAAAGCCGCCCGTTTCTCGGCGGGCAGGATTTCGGACCGCTGGATGCGTATTCGCTGACGCTGCTGCGGTGGGGCGGCTTCGCGGGCATCGATCCGACGGGCTTCCCGGCGCTGTGGGCGCACGTGCAGAAGGTGGCGCAGCTGCCCGCCGTCGCGCGCGCGATCGAGCGCGAGCGGCTGCAGCTGAACGTCTACAAGGCGGCCTGAGTTTCCTCGGGCGCGGCGGCGAGCGTCGCGCCGACGAAGCGCACCACGGCGCGCGTGCCCGGCGGATTCACTCCCGGGTGCGCGTCCTCCAGGCGGATCTCGGCGCCGTGCTGGCGCGCGATCTCCAGCACGATGGGCAGGCCCAGGCCCGAGCCGTCGACGTTGGTCCCCAGCGAGCGGTAGAACGGCTGGAACACCAGCTCGCGTTCCGCGGCGGGGATGCCGGGCCCCGAGTCCTCCACCTGCAGCAGCACCACGCCGCCGATCGGGTCGGCCAGCACGCGGGCGGTGATCACGCCGGGATGCGCCGGTGACGAAGGCGTGTAGTTGATGGCGTTGTCCAGCAGGTTGCGGATCAGCTCCTTGAGCAGCGTCGGGTTGCCCGTGACCGCCACGCCGGGCGCGCCGGGCATGGCGCCGTCGTAGCCGAGGTCGATCCGCCGCTCCATGGCGCGCGGGACCATGTCGCGCACCGCCTCCTGCGTGATCTGCGCCAGGTCGCAGTCGTGGCGCGGCAGCGCGCGGCCGCTGCTCTCGGCGCGCGCCAGGGCCAGCAGCTGGTTGACCGTGTGCGTGGCCCGCACGCTGGAGCGGCCGATCTGCTTGAGCGACTGCTTCAGCTCGTCGGCGCTCGAGCCCTCGCGCTGCGCCAGGTCGGCCTGCATGCGCAGTCCCGCCAGCGGCGTCTTCAGCTGGTGCGCCGCGTCGGCCAGGAAGCGCTTCTGCGTCGCGATCGAGTGCTTCAGGCGGGTGAGCAGGTCGTTCACCGACGACACCAGCGGCGCGACTTCCAGCGGCACGGCACGGTCGTCCAGCGGCGACAGGTCGTCCGGCTTGCGCGCGCGGATGCGCTCCTCCAGCTGCGACAGCGGCTTGATGCCGCGCACCAGCGCCAGCCACACCAGCAGCACCGCCAGCGGCAGGATCACGAACTGCGGGAGCATCACGCCCTTGATGATCTCGGTGGCCAGCACCGAGCGCTTCTCGCGCGTCTCGGCCACCTGAACCAGCGCCGGCTGCGCGCCGGGCAGGTCGACCTGCACCCAGGTGTAGGCCACCCGCACGTCCAGGCCGCGCATCTCGGCGTCGCGCAGGCGCACTTCGCCGGGGGCCTGCGACTCCTCCTCGGGCGGCGGCGGCAGGTCGCGGTCGCCGCTGAGCAATTCGCCCTTGGGCCCGCGCACCTGGTAGTAGACGTGGTCGGAGTCGTCGGCGCGCAGCAGCTCGCGCGCGGGCTGCGGCAGGTAGAACACGGTGCGCTGGTTCTGCACCTGCACCAGCTGCGCGAGCGCCTGCACGTTGTATTCGAGCGCGCGGTCGAACGGCTTGCCGGCGATGCTCTGCGCCACCAGCCAGGTGAGCGCCAGGCTCACCGGCCACAGCAGCAGCAGCGGCGTGAGCATCCAGTCGAGGATCTCGCCGAAGAGCGAGCGCTGCTCACGCTGGAAGATCTTCATGGCTTGCCCGGGCGCGTCAGCCCGGGATCTTCTCCAGGCAGTAGCCCAGGCCGCGCACCGTGGCGATGCGGATCGGCCCCTTCTCGATCTTCTTGCGAAGGCGGTGGATGTAGACCTCGATCGCGTTGTTGCTCACTTCCTCGCCCCACTCGCACAGGCGCTCCACCAGCTGGTCCTTGCTGACCAGGCGACCGGCGCGCTGCAGCAGAACCTCGAGCAGCCCGAGCTCGCGCGCGGACAGCTCGACCATCTTGCCGTCGATGGTGGCCACGCGGCCGGCCTGGTCGTACACCAGCGGGCCGTGCTTGATGGTGCTGCTGGTGGCGCCCATGCCGCGCCGCGTGAGCGCGCGCACCCGCGCTTCCAGCTCCTGCAGCGAGAACGGCTTGGCCATGTAGTCGTCGGCGCCGTGGTCCAGGCCTTTCACGCGCTCCTCGATGCTGTCGGCGGCGGTGAGGATCAGCACGGGCATCGAGGAGCCGCGGCCGCGCAGCTTGCGCAGCACTTCCAGGCCGTGCATGCGCGGCAGCCCCAGGTCCAGGATCAGGAGGTCGAACTCGTTGTTGGTCATCAGCGCGGCGTCGGCCTCGCTGCCGGTGGCGACGTGGTCCACCGCGGCGCCGGAGGCGCGCAGCGTGCGCAGCAGGCCGTCCGCCAGCACCTGGTCGTCTTCCGCGATGAGGATGCGCATGACCTTGTCTCCTTGTGCTTTTCCGGCGCCGTCACGCAAGGCGCCGCTGCTGAAATTCTAGGCTGCGGGGCCGGCATAGGCTTCCAGCCCGAGGGCGACCACGGTGGCGACCTCCTCGCCCACCTCGGCGCGGAATTCCGCCTCGGCCTGCTGCACGGCCGCGCGGAAGGCGTTCAGCCAGGACAGGCCCGACTCGGTGAACCGCACCTGGCGGGCGCGGGCGTCGATGGGATCGGGCTCGCGCACCACCAGCCCCCAGGCCTCGCACTGCGTGACCAGGTCGCCCATCGCCTGCTTGGTCATGCCGGCGCGCTCGGCCAGCTCGGTCAGGCGCGAGCCCTGCAGCGCCAGGTGGCGGGTGATGTGGATGTGGGCCGCGCCCACCTGCGCGCGGGCGGCCAGGTTGGACAGGGCGAGCGGCACCTCGGCGTCGTGCGCCATCAGGTGCAGGACGCGATCGTCGAACCGGCGCATCGCGTGGCCCAGCAGGCGGCCCAGGTGGGTCTGGCGCCAGGCGTCATCCGCTTGGAGGAGCATTGGCAGATGGTAAGGCAAACTGACCAAAAAACGGGTTTACGGCGTTCAACCTGTCGCGTTAGAGTACTGGCCATGCATCCAGCCTGTGAATCGGAACAGCGGGTGCCGGCACAGCCAACTCATTGATTCACAAGGAGATTTCCATGGACGCACAAGTCAAGGGCAGCAAGGTCGCGGCGGCCGACAGCGAGAAGAGCAAGGCGCTGCAGGCGGCGCTGGCCCAGATCGAGAAGCAGTTCGGCAAGGGCACGATCATGCGGCTGGGCGAAGGCGAGGCGATCGAGGACATCCAGGTGGTCTCCACCGGCTCGCTCGGCCTGGACATCGCCCTGGGCGTGGGCGGCCTGCCGCGCGGCCGGGTGGTCGAGATCTACGGCCCGGAATCGTCCGGCAAGACCACCCTCACCCTGCAGGTCATCGCCGAGATGCAGGCCCAGGGCGGCACCTGCGCCTTCGTCGACGCCGAGCATGCGCTGGACGTGCAGTACGCCAGCAAGCTGGGCGTGAACCTGCCCGACCTGCTGATCAGCCAGCCCGACACCGGCGAGCAGGCGCTGGAGATCGTCGACAGCCTGGTGCGTTCCGGCGCGGTGGACCTGATCGTCATCGACTCCGTGGCCGCGCTGGTGCCCAAGGCCGAAATCGAAGGCGAGATGGGCGACTCGCTGCCCGGCCTGCAGGCGCGCCTGATGAGCCAGGCACTGCGCAAGCTGACCGCCACGATCAAGAAGACCAACTGCATGGTCATCTTCATCAACCAGATCCGCATGAAGATCGGCGTGATGTTCGGCAGCCCCGAAACCACCACCGGCGGCAACGCGCTGAAGTTCTACGCCTCCGTGCGCCTGGACATCCGCCGCACCGGCACCATCAAGAAGGGCGAAGAGGCCATCGGCAACGAGACCAAGGTGAAGGTGGTCAAGAACAAGGTCTCGCCCCCGTTCAAGACGGCGGAATTCGACATCCTATTCGGCGAGGGCATCAGCCGCGAGGGCGAGGTCATCGACATGGGGGTCACCGCCCGCATCATCGAGAAGTCCGGCGCCTGGTACGCCTACGGCGGCGAGAAGATCGGCCAGGGCCGCGACAACGCCCGCGAGTTCCTGCGCGAGAACCCCGAACTGGCCCGCGAGATCGAGAACAAGATCCGCGAATCGCTCAACATCGCGCTGCTGCCGGCCGTCGAGGGCGAAGGCGAGGAATAAGGCCTCGCCCGCAGCGCGGCATGCAGCCCCGGCAACTCTCGCTCAAGGGCCGGGCCCTGCGCCTGCTCGGCATGCGCGAGCACTCGCGCGCCGAGCTGGAGCGCAAGCTCGCGTCCCACGAGCAGGAGCCCGGCGAGCTGCAGCGGGTGCTGGACGACCTGCAGGCCAAGGACTTCATCAGCGACGAGCGGGCGGCCGAGTCGGTGTTGCACCGCCGGTCGGCCCGGCTGGGCGCCGGCCGCATCCGCCAGGAGCTGCAGGCCAAGGGCATAGACGCGGAGCTCGTGGCGGCTTCGCTGGCCAGCCTCAAGTCCACCGAGCTCGAGCGGGCACGCGAGGTCTGGCGCAAGAAGTTCGGCGAGCCGCCGCAGGACGCGGCGCAGCGGGCCAGGCAGGCCCGCTTTCTCGTCTCGCGTGGATTTTCCGGAGAGGTCGTCGACCGCGTGCTGCGGCTGGACGACTAGCCGGCCGGGGCCTCAGAGCCCCAGCATCAGCTTCAGGTTCTGCACCGCAGCGCCGCTGGCGCCCTTGCCCAGGTTGTCCAGGCGCGCGACCAGCACCGCATGGGCGTAGTCCATGTTGCGGTAGACGCGCAGTTCCATCCTGTTGGTGTCGTTGAGCGCCTGCGGCTCCAGCTTGCCGTCTTCGGTGGGCGATTCCACCGTCACCCACTCGCTGCCCTCGTAGTGCCGCTTGAGGACCTTCTCCAGGTCGTGCGGCGTCGGCTTGCCCGGCAGCGTGTCCAGGTGCAGCGGCAGCTGCACCAGCATGCCCTGGCGGAAGTTGCCCACCGAGGGCACGAAGATCGGCCGCCGCGTGAGGCCGGTGTACTTCATGATCTCCGGCAGGTGCTTGTGCTTCAGGCCCAGCGCGTACAGCTCGTAGGCCGGCGCCGTGCCCGCCTCGTAGGCCTCGATCATGGTGCGGCCTCCGCCCGAGTAGCCGCTGACCGAAGGCAGCACCACGGGGTAGTCGGGCGGCAGCAGGCCGGCGTCGACCAGGGGGCGCAGCAGCGCGATGGCGCCGGTGGAATAGCAGCCGGGATTGCTCACGCGCCGCGCCTTGATCACGGCCTCGCGCTGCCCGGGCGCGAGCTCGGGAAAGCCGAACACCCAGCCTTCGGCCACGCGGTGCGCGGTGGACGCGTCGATGATGCGCGGGGCCTTGCCCTGCTCGCGCTCGATGGCGTCGACCATGGCCGCGGACTCGCGCGCCGCATCGTCGTGCAGGCACAGGATCACGAGATCCACGCCCGCCATCAGCTCGCGCTTGGCGCCGGCGTCCTTGCGCCGCTCGGGCGCGATGCTCACGAGTTCGATCTGCGGCATCTTCTGGAGCCGCTCACGGATCTGCAGACCGGTGGTGCCGGCCTCGCCGTCGATGAAGACCTTGGCCATTGGTTTTTCCTGATGGACACCCGGCGCCAGAGCAGGCCGGACGTCAGGTTTGTGCAATGCACCATGATACAGTTCGCGGCTGCACCGCGCAGGCGCGACGCCGCTGCTGCGCTCACGGTGCCTGCCCCTCCACGATCCCCTCGAGAGAACCCCCATGAAGATCCACGAGTACCAAGGCAAGGAGATCTTGCGCAGCTTCGGCGTGCCCGTGCCGCGCGGCATCCCGGCATTCACGGTCCAGGAGGCGGTCGAGGCCGCGCAGAAGCTCGGCGGTCCGGTCTGGGTGGTCAAGGCCCAGATCCACGCGGGCGGCCGCGGCAAGGGTGGCGGCGTGAAGGTGGCCAAGAGCATCGACCAGGTCAAGGAGCTGGCCGGCCAGATCCTGGGCATGCAGCTCAAGACCCACCAAACCGGCCCGGAAGGCCAGAAGGTGCGGCGCCTCTACATCGAGGACGGCGCCGACATCCAGAAGGAGTACTACGTCTCCGTCGTCACCGACCGCGCCACCCAGAAGGTCGCGTTCATCGCCTCGAGCGAAGGCGGCATGGACATCGAGGAAGTGGCGCACAGCACGCCCGAGAAGATCAAGAAGGTGTTCGTCGATCCGCTGGCCGGGCTGACGGACGCGCAGGCCAAGGAAATCGCCGACGGCATCGGCATCCCGTCGGGCTCCACCGCGCAGGCCACCGACGTGCTCAAGAAGCTCTATCAGTGCTACATGGACACCGACGCTTCGCTGGTCGAGATCAACCCGCTCAACCGCGACGGCAAGGGCAACATCGTCGCGCTGGACGCCAAGTTCAACTTCGACTCCAACGCCCTGTTCCGCCATCCCGAGATCGTCGCGCTGCGCGACCTGGATGAAGAGGACCCGGCCGAGATCGAGGCCAGCAAGTTCGACCTGGCCTACATCAGCCTGGACGGCAACATCGGCTGCCTGGTGAACGGCGCCGGCCTCGCCATGGCGACCATGGACACCATCAAGCTGTTCGGCGCCGAGCCGGCCAACTTCCTCGACGTGGGCGGCGGCGCCACCCCGGAGAAGGTGACCGAGGCCTTCAAGATCATGCTGAAGAACCCCAAGGTGAAGGCGATCCTCGTCAACATCTTCGGCGGCATCATGCGCTGCGACACCATCGCCACCGGCGTCATCACCGCCTGCAAGGCCGTGAACCTGAACGTGCCGCTGGTCGTGCGCATGAAGGGCACGAACGAGGAGCTGGGCAAGAAGATGCTGGCCGAGTCGGGCCTGCCCATCATCAGCGCGGACACGATGGCCGAGGCCGCGCAGAAAGTCGTCGCGGCGGTGAAGAAGGCGTAAGGAACGAACATGTCGATCTACATCAACAAGGACACGAAGGTCATCACCCAGGGCATCACGGGCAAGACCGGCCAGTTCCACACCGAGAAGTGCCAGGAATACGCGAACGGCAAGAACTGCTTCGTCGCCGGCGTCAACCCGAAGAAGGCGGGCGAGTCCATCTTCAACATCCCGATCTACGCGTCGGTGAAGGAAGCCGCGCAGCAGACGGGCGCCACGGTCTCCGTGATCTACGTGCCGCCGGCGGGCGCCGCCGCGGCCATCTGGGAAGCGGTGGAAGCCGACCTGGACCTGGCGATCTGCATTACGGAAGGCATCCCCGTGAAGGACATGCTGGAAGTGCGCAACCGCATGAAGGCCAAGGAAGCCAAGGGCGGCAAGAAGACGCTGCTGCTGGGCCCCAACTGCCCGGGCCTGATCACGCCCGACGAGATCAAGATCGGCATCATGCCGGGCCACATCCACAAGAAGGGCCGCGTCGGCGTGGTGTCCCGCTCCGGCACGCTCACCTATGAAGCGGTGGCGCAGCTCACCGAGCTGGGCATCGGCCAGTCGAGCGCCGTGGGCATCGGCGGCGACCCGATCAACGGCCTGAAGCACCTGGACGTCATGAAGGCGTTCAACGACGACCCCGACACCGACGCCGTGATCATGATCGGCGAGATCGGCGGCCCGGACGAAGCCGACGCCGCGCGCTGGTGCAAGGACAACATGAAGAAGCCAATCGTCGGCTTCATCGCCGGCGTCACGGCGCCCCCCGGCAAGCGCATGGGCCACGCCGGTGCGCTGATCTCCGGCGGCGCCGACACCGCCGATGCCAAGCTGGCGATCATGGAGGAGTGCGGCTTCAAGGTGACGCGCAACCCCTCGGAGATGGGCAAGCTGCTGAAGGCGCTGCTCTGAGCGCGGACCCCTGCGATCGAACGAAGCCGACGCCCCGCGTCGGCTTTTTTCATGGGGTCGGCGAGCAGCAATTCACGCTTGCCACAAATTTGCAACAAAACGTACGTCGAGCGTCACATATCGCCTTGTCCGCCCTGGGGGGCTCTGTTAACGTCCAGTCACGAGTCCCGCCAAGGCGGGTGGAGAAGCTGTCCCAGAGGCAGTGGGCAGCCTGAGGACAAGGGGCAGAAGTGGGCAGATCTTCATCGGCAAGGCGCCGCCGGTTCTGGCGGGCAGACTGGTTCGTCGGAGCCGTCATCGTCGCCGCCGTGTTCGTGCTCTGGAAGTCCACCGACCTGTTCGAGTCGCTGGAGCGGCGCTTCTACGACGTCGCCAGCACGCAGAGCGCGCGCCAGCCGTCCGACCGCATCGCGGTCATCGCCATCGACGACACGAGCATCGCCAACATCGGCCGCTGGCCCTGGGCGCGCGACGTGCACGCGGAGCTGATCGACAAGCTGGCCGCGGCCAAGGCCAAGACCATCGCCTACAACGCGTTCTTCTTCGAACCGCAGACCGACCGCGGCCTGCTCTTCATCCGCAAGATCAAGGAAGCGCTCGGCGCCAACGACAACGGCGCCGTCGGCGCACTGCTGGCCGAGGCCGAGCAGTCGCTGGACAGCGACGGCAAGCTGGCCGCCAGCATGGCCAAGGCCGGCAACGTGCTGCTGCCCTCGGCGTTCGTGTTGGGCGAGCCGGTGGGGCGGGCCGACCGTGAACTGCCGGCCGAAGTCGCCAGGTCCACTGTCGACGAGAAAAACGGATTCGCCCTGTCCGTCCTGCGCGGCCAGTACCCGCTGGAGGCCATCGGCCGCGCATCCGCGGGCATCGGCCACCTGAACGTCACCAACGATCCGGACGGCGCCGTGCGGGCCGATCCGCTGCTGGTCAACTACTACGGCCGGGGTGTGCCCTCCATGGCCTTGCTGGCCGCCGCCAGCAGCCTGAACCTTGGTCCCGCCGACATCCGCTCCGTGCCGGGCGAGGGAGTGCAGCTGGGCAAGCTGCGCATCCACACCGACGACGCGGCGCGCATCCTGCCGCAGTTCTACCGGGCGCGCGACGGCAAGGCGGCCTTCCCGGTCGACTCGTTCTACGACGTGCTGAGCGGCAAGATCCCGGCCAGCAAGTACGCCGACAAGATCGTCCTCATCGGCCCCACGGCCCAGGGCGTCGGCACCAGCTTCCCGGTGCCCGGCTATGCGGCGCTCAGCCCGGCCGAGATGATGGCCCACGTGGTCTCCAACATCCTGGGCGAGCACTTCATCGTCGAGCCTTCGTGGGGTGGGCTGGCGGCGTTCGGCGCATTCCTGTTCGTGGCCGGGTACCTGATCGCGGTGCTGCCGCGACTGTCGGCCGGCGCCGGCGCGGCGGCCACGGGCGCACTGTTGCTGGCGCTGCTGCTCACGGAGTTCTTCCTGCTGTCGTCGGGCGGCACCTGGCTGCGGCTGGTACTGCCGGCGGTGCTGCTCCTCATCGGACATGCGGCGCTCACCACCAAGCGATTCCTCGTCACCGAGGCCGGCAAGGTGAAAGCCGATGAAGAGTCCGCCGAGACCAACCGCATGATGGGCTTGGCGCTGCAGGGCCAGGGGCAGCTGGACATGGCGTTCGACCGCTTCCGCCGCGTGCCCCTGGGCGATGCGCTGATGGACAACCTGCACAACCTGGCGCTGGACTTCGAGCGCAAGCGCCAGTTCAACAAGGCGCAGGCCGTGTACGAGTACATGGCGGGCTACAACGCCAATTACCGTGATCTTCAGTCCAAGCTGAATCGCGCCCGCAACCTCTCGGAGACCGTGATCCTGGGCGGCGGCTCCGGCCATCCGGGCGGCACCCTGCTGCTGGACGGCGGCGCGGTGGAAAAGCCGATGCTGGGCCGCTACCAGGTCGAGAAGGAACTGGGCAAGGGCGCGATGGGCGTGGTCTACATGGGCAAGGATCCCAAGATCGGCCGCGTGGTCGCCATCAAGACGATGGCGCTGTCCGAGGAGTTCGAGGGCGAGGAGCTCAAGGACGCGCGCGAGCGCTTCTTCCGCGAGGCCGAGACTGCGGGCCGCCTTCAGCACCAGAACATCGTCACCATCTTCGACGCGGGCGAGGAACACGACCTGGCCTACATCGCGATGGAGTTCCTGCGCGGCCGGGACCTCGCGGAGTTCTGCAAGCCGGGCCACCTGCTGCCGGTGCCGAACGTGCTGTCCATCGTCGCCCGCGTAGCCGAGGCCTTGGCCTACGCCCATCGGCAGAACGTGGTCCATCGCGACATCAAGCCGGCCAACATCATGTACGAGCCGGCGTCGGACACGGTCAAGGTCACCGACTTCGGCATCGCGCGCATCACCGATTCCAGCAAGACCAAGACCGGCCTGGTGCTGGGCACGCCGAGCTTCATGTCGCCCGAGCAGATCGCCGGCAAGAAGGTCGACGGCCGCTCGGACCTGTACTCGCTGGGCGTGATGCTGTTCCAGATGCTCACCGGCGTTCTGCCCTTCCGCGGCGATTCGATGGCCGAGCTGATGTTCAAGATCGCCAACGAAGAGGCGCCCGACGTGCGTGCCATCCGCCGCGAACTGCCCGAGCCGGTGGCCCGGCTGGTCGCCGTTGCTTTGGCCAAGAAGCCGGACACCCGGTTCCAGGACGGCGACCGGTTCGCCGCCGACCTTCGCGGCCTCATGGCCGGGCTGCCGGCCGCTGCGGCCGGGGAAGATCCGGAAAAGACCGTCGCGATGACGCTGGCCTTGGCCGCCCAGGCCCAGGCCGAAGCCGAGAAGACGCTGGTTCTGGCCGCGACCGGCGGCCAGTCCGGCGCGGGCTATGATGCGGCGCGCCCGCAGACGGGTGGCGGGTCCATCGACGAATTTGCCAAGACCGCGGTATTCAACAAGCCTGATGTCTCCAGGACCGACCCCGAGGCATGAGCGGCCAGACATGAATTACGAGTTCAGCATCCGTACCGATCCCGGCCTCGCCCGCGAGAACAACGAGGACTCCGTCACCGTCGACGAGCCCACGCGCCTGGCCATCCTCGCCGACGGCATGGGGGGCTACAACGCCGGCGAGATCGCCAGCGGCATGGCCACCACCTTCATCAAGTCCGAGCTGGGGCGCTGGCTCGCGCAGGCCGGCCGTCACGCCAACGCCAAGGAAGTCCGGCGGGCGATGGAGATCTGCGTCGACAATGCCAACCGCTCCATCTTCAACGCCGCCAACTCCAATCCGCAGTATTCCGGCATGGGCACCACGCTGGTGGTCGGCGTCTTCCAGGACGGCCGGCTGCTTCTGGGGCACATCGGAGACTCCCGCTGCTACCGACTGCGCGGCAGCGAGCTGGCGCAGATCACCAAGGACCATTCGCTGCTGCAGGAGCAGATGGACGCCGGGCTCATCACGCCCGAGCAGGCCGCGGTGTCCACCAACAAGAATCTCGTCACGCGCGCCCTGGGCGTCGAAGACGCGGTGCTGCTGGACGTCAACGAGCATCGCGTGGAGCCCGGCGACATCTACCTCATGTGCTCCGACGGCCTGTCGGACATGCTGGACGATCCCGGCATCGCCCGGATTCTGGCGGGGGACGTCACCTTGGAGGAAAAAGCGGTGCAGCTGGTCGATGCGGCGAATGCGAACGGAGGGCGCGACAACATCTCGGTGATGCTGGCCCAGGCCGATTCCGGCGCAAAAAAGAAGGGCTTGATTTCCAGATTGCTGGGAAAATAGCTCTTCAGTGTTGAATCGCCGGCAGAGATATAGAACAGGAGTGGGGCTATGCCGAAAATGATCGTCTCGATCGACGGTGTCGTCATCAAGGAAGTCCAGCTGACGAAAGATCGCACGACGCTGGGCCGGCGTCCCTACAACGACATCGTCATCGACAACCTGGCGGTGAGCGGCGAGCACGCCGTGCTGCAGATGGCCGGCACCGAGGTCCACCTGGAAGACCTCAACAGCACCAACGGAACGTACGTCAACGGCAAAGCCGTGAAGAAGCAGTTGTTGCAGAACAACGACACGGTCGAGATCGGCAAGTACAAGATCAAGTACATCAACGAGGTCCCGGGCGCCACCTTCGACAAGACGGTGATCATGAAGCCGGGCATGGTGCCTCCGCCCGCCGACGCCGGCGCAGCAGCGCCTGCCGCGGCGGCCGGGGCGGCCCCGGCCGAGCTGGGTCACGTGAAGGGCGCCATCAAAGTCCTGTCCGGCGCTGCCGCCGGCCGCGAGGTTCCGCTGGTCAAGGTCGTCACGACCATCGGCAAACCCGGCGTGGCCGTGGCCGCCATCACCAAGCGTCCCCACGGCTTCGTCGTGGCGCACGTGGACGGTGGCAACAAGCCCACGCTCAACGGTTCGCCCATCGGGCCGGAGCCGGTCACGCTCAAGAGCGGCGACCTGCTGGAACTCGCCGGAACCCAGATGCAGTTCGTGCAGGGCTGACGCCCCGGCGCGGCGTTCCAGAGAGACGTCAGCGAGGTTCCGGGCGGGATGGGCACGCTTGCCAGACACTGGACCCGAATCGCGGTCACCCTTCTCCCGTTGATCGTCGCCCTGCTGCATGCCAGCGGGGCGATGCCGCTGGGTTTCCTGCAGCGTCTCGACGACGTCCTGTACGACGCGCGTTTGCGCGCCACCATGCCGCGCACGCTGGACGAGCGCATCGTCATCGTCGACATCGACGAGAAGAGCCTGGCGGAGATCGGTCGCTGGCCGTGGGGCCGCAACCGCCTGGCCCAGCTGGCCGACGAGCTGTTCGCGCGCCAGCAGGTCAGCGTCGTGGGCTTCGACGTCGTGTTCGCCGAGCCGGACGAGAGCTCCGGCCTCAAGCGCCTGCGCCAGCTCGCCGAGACTGAACTCAAGGACCAGCCCGGCTTCGCCAGCCGTGTCGACCAGCTCGGCGCCAGCCTCGACTACGACGCGGTCTTCGCGCGATCGCTCAAGGACAAGCCAGTGGTCCTCGGCTACTACTTCAGCAGCGACCGCGGCGGTGGCAAAACGGGCGTACTGCCGGCCCCCGTGATCCGTCGCCAGGACCTCGATGGCCGCCCCATCCGCCTGACCAGCTGGAACGGCTATGCGGCCAACATCCAGCAGATCGCGCGCGCGGCGCCGGTGGCCGGCTTCTTCAATCCCATCATCGACATCGACGGCGTGGTGCGCTCGGTACCGCTGATCGCCGAGTTCGGCGAGGGCTACTACGAATCGCTGCCCCTGGCGATGTTCCGCCAGCTCGTGGGCCAGCCCAGCGTCGAAGCCGGGTTTCCACGCGAAGGCGTGCTCTCACGCGGCTACCAGGGCCTGGAGAGCGTGGTGCTTCGGCTCGGTCAGAAGTCGCTCGCTATCCCAGTGGACGATCGCGTGGCGGCGCTCGTGCCCTTCCGGGGGCCGGGCGGTGTGCAAGGCGGTTCGTTCCGCTACGTCTCCGCCGCCGACCTGATCACCCAGCGCCTCGCCCCGGGCAGCCTCAAGGGCAAGATCATCCTCGTCGGCACCACCGCGCCCGGGCTGCAGGACCTGCGCTCCACGCCCATGGGAGAGACCTATCCTGGCGTGGAGACGCACGCCAACATGATCTCGGGCCTGCTGGACGGACGCCTGGCGGTCAAGCCGGATTACGCGATCGGCTACGACGTTGTTGTGCTGTTGCTGGCGGGCGTAGCGCTGGCACTGACCCTGCCCTTGATCTCCGCGCCCAAGGCGGTGATGGTGAGCGTCGGCGTACTGGCTTCCGTCGTCGGCCTGAACTTCTGGCTTTTCCTGGGCGCCGGCCTGGTCATGCCGCTTGCCGCCGCGCTCGCCATGGTCTTGACGGCCTTCGCGCTGAACATGAGCTACGGCTACTTCATCGAAAGCCGGTCCAAGCGCGAACTGGCCAACCTGTTCGGCACCTACGTTCCGCCGGAACTGGTGGACGAGATGGTCAAGGACCCGGACAGCTACAGCATGAAGGCCCTCAACAAGGAGCTGACGGTGATGTTCTGCGACATGCGGGGCTTCACCAAGATGTCCGAGCGGATGGAGCCTGTGCAGTTGCAGGAACTGCTCAACTCCGTCTTCAACCGGTTGACGGACATCATCCGATCTCACCGCGGCACTATCGACAAGTACATGGGCGACTGCGTCATGGCCTTCTGGGGCGCGCCGGTCGAGACCGCGGACCATGCCGAACTGGGCGTGCGCAGCGCCATGGAGATGGCTCAGGAGGTGCGCGCGATCAATGAGGAACATCGCGCCAAGGGCCTGCCCGAGATCGGCGTCGGAGTCGGTCTGAACACCGGGATGATGTGCGTCGGCGACATGGGCTCACAGGTGCGTCGCAGCTACACGGTGATCGGCGACTCGGTCAACCTGGGGTCGCGACTGGAAGGCCTGTCCAAGGCGTACGGTGTCGAGATCGTGGTCAGCGAGTCCACCCGGAAACTGGCGCCCGCCTTCGCCTGGCAAGAGCTGGATCGGGTGCGGGTGAAGGGCAAGGACCAAGCCGTCGCGATCTTCACGCCCATCGCACCGGCGGACCAGCTCGAACCGGCGCGCGCCGAGGAACTGAAAACCTGGAACGGTTTCCTCAAGGCCTACCGCGAGCAGGACTGGGACCGCTGCGATCTCATGCTCCTGAACCTGCAGCGGATGAATCCCAAAAAATACCTTTACGAGTTGTATCAGGAGCGGGTAGCCTCGATGAGGTTGCTCCCCTTCGATCCGGAGTGGGACGGCGCTACCAACTTCGAGAACAAATGAGGACCGCCATGGCCCGCCCCTCCCGTCTACTCCCCGTGATTGCGCCGATGGTGCGCCACGGCTGCGACCGTCGGGGGAGCTGACATGCGCGTGAGGGTGCTGGGCTGTTCGGGAGCGATCGCCAAGGGGTGCCGCACCACATCGTTCCTCGTCGATCGCGACGTGCTGGTCGATGCCGGAACCGGCGTGGGCGACCTCACACTGGAGGAGATGGCCGGCATCGAGCACGTGCTGCTCACGCATTCGCACCTGGACCACATCGCGGCGCTGCCTTTGATGATCGACTCGATCGCCTCGCAGCTGACGCGCCCGATCTGCGTTCATGCATTGCCCGGCACCATCGCCGCGATCAAGGCCCACGTCTTCAACAACGTCATCTGGCCGGACTTCAGCCGCATCCCCACGCCTGACAAGCCGTTCGTGACGCTGCACGAGATCCAGGTCGGCCAGGTGCTGGAGATCGGCGGCAAACGCATCGAGGTGCTGCCGGCGGTGCACACCGTTCCGGCGGTCGGGTACGCCGTCTCGGCGGGCGGCGGCAGCTGGGTGTTCACCGGCGACACGGAGCGCAACCCGGCTTTCTGGCGGCGGGTGAACGCCATGAACGTGGCGGCGCTGGTGATCGAGACCGCTTTCAGCAATCGCGAGAAGGACCTCGCGCGCCGCAGCCTCCACCTGTCGCCGCATGCCCTGGCCGAAGAACTGGACTGCATCGACAAGGGCAAGACCTTCCCGATCTTCATCACGCACACCAAGCCGGCCGAGACCGACTTGATCATGACCGAGATCCAGCGGTTCGATCAGACCCAGCCGTTCGGCCAGGATGTCTCCCACGACATTCGATACCTGCGTGCGGGCCAGGAGTTCGAGCTTTAGCCAGTTGCTTGCCGTCGGCAGGCCCAGGAGTTCCCCATGAGCGCCGTCCTCAGACCAGAGCGGGATTCGCAGGCTTTCTTCGATTCCCAGCAGCTGCCGCCCGAAAAGCGCGGCGTCACTTTCGAAGCGCTGTTCTTCCGCCAGCTGCAGCTGGTGACCACCAAGATTCATGCGACGGAGAACGTCGACCAGATCATGCTGGAGGTCAGCCAGGACATCTGCAAGCTGTTCAACGCCGACCGGCTCACGCTGTACGCCGTCAATGAAGACCGCACCGCCATCGTCTCCAAGGTCAAGACCGGCCTGAACGCCGCGAAGGACCTGAAGCTGCCGATCAGTACGCAGAGCATCGCGGGCTACGTGGCCTTCAGCAAGCAGATGGTGAACATCGCCGACGTCTACGACGACGAGGCGCTCAAGCGCATCCATCCGACCCTGAGCTTCCTGAAGGAAGTGGACAAGCGCTCGGGCTACCGCACCAAGCAGATGCTGGTACTGCCTGTCCTCGATGGCGACGTGCTGCACGGCGTCATCCAGGTGATCAACAACAAGAGTGACCAGCCGTTCGGCGACCTGGAAATCGAAGGCTCGGCGCAGTTGTGCCAGACGTTGGCGACGGCGATCCGCCAGCGCATGCAAAAGGAGCTGGAGAACCAGCGCCGACGCGCCACCAAATACGACGGCCTGCTCGCCGACGGGGTGCTCACGCAGGCAGAGCTGCAGAAGTGCATCGGCAAGGCGCGGGAGGAAGGCCACCCGGTCGAGCACGTGCTGATGTCGGACTACCAGATTCGTCCGGCGCAGATCGGCCCTTCGCTGGCCCGGTTCTTCGGCGTGCCGTACGAGCCTTTCAGTGCGGGCCGCATCCGCTCCGAGCAGCTGCAAGGCCCGCTCAAGCGCGAGTTCGTCGAGGAGCAGGGCTGGATCCCGCTGGAGGAGTCGCCCGAAGGCCTGGTCGTCATGTGCATGGACCCGGAGGCGGTGCGCGGCTCGCGCATCGTGCCGCAGGTTTTCTCGCGGCATTCCAGGTTCTCGTATCGCGTCACCACCCAGACCGAGTTCCAGGAGACGCTGGCGCAGCTCTATGGCGCCGGCGCCGGCGAGTCGATCGACGAACTGCTGGCGGATCTCAACGCGCCGGTGGACGACGAAGGTGGCGAAGACAGCAGTCTGGAGTCCGCTGCCTCGGACAACGAACTGGTCAAGTTCGTTAACAAGGTCATCATCGACGCCTACAACCAGCGCTGCTCGGACATCCACATCGAGCCGCTGCCGGGCAAAGGCAAGACCGGCATCCGGTTCCGCATCGACGGCACGCTGGTGCCGTACATCGAAGTGCCCTCGCACTTCCGCCAGGCGATGGTTACGCGCCTGAAGATCATGTGCGACCTCGACATCTCCGAGCGCCGCAAGCCGCAGGACGGCAAGATCAAGTTCAAGAAGTACGGCCCGCTGGACATCGAGCTGCGCGTGGCGACCATTCCTTCGGCCGGTGGCGTCGAGGACGTGGTGATGCGCATCTTGTCCGCCGGTGAACCCATCCCTCTCGACAAGCTGGGGCTGACGGCCGTCAACAAGGAGCGGCTGGAGAAGACGGTCAGCAAGCCCTACGGACTGTTCTACGTGTGCGGGCCGACCGGTTCAGGCAAGACGACCACGCTGCACTCGATCCTGAAGTTCCTCAACACGCCGGAGACGAAGATCTGGACGGCCGAGGATCCGGTCGAAATCACGCAGAAGGGGTTGCGCCAGGTCCAGGTGAACAAGAAGGCGGGCATCGACTTCGCGCTGGTGATGCGCGCTTTCCTGCGCGCCGATCCGGACATCATCATGGTCGGCGAATCGCGGGACAAGGAGACGGTGTCCATGGGCGTGGAGGCCTCGCTCACCGGTCACCTGGTGTTCTCCACGCTGCATACCAACTCGGCGCCGGAGTCCATCATCCGCCTGCTGGACATGGGCATGGACCCGTTCAACTTCGCCGATGCCCTGCTCGGCATCCTGGCACAGCGCCTGGCCAAGCGCCTGTGCGACTGCAAGGAGCCTTACTTCCCTGAGCAGCACGAGATCAAGAGTTTCATCGCCGAGTATGCGGAGGACCTGCGGCACACCGCGCCTTGGAAGGCTGACTACGCATGCGAGGCCAAGAAGCTTTACGAGGGCTGGGTCAAGAATTACGGCGAAAGCGGCCGGCTCCGGTTCTACAAGGCCGTGGGGTGCGACAAGTGCAACAAGAGCGGCTACAAGGGCCGCGTGGGCTTGCACGAGCTCTTAGTGGGCGATGACGAGATGAAGAAGTTGATCCAGGAACGCGCTCGGGTCGCCGAACTGTTCGTCTCCGCCGTCGCGGCCGGCATGCGCACGCTGAAGATGGACGGGATGGAGAAGGTGATGATGGGGGCGACGGATTTGAAACAGGTTCGGTCGGTGTGCATCAAGTAGCGACAGAAATTGTCACCGCGCAGACGCTTTCGTCACCGAAGAGTAGTTCAAAGGTTGTAAAAACTGCTGATTTCCCCCTGGCACAGCAGTTGCACAACAGCTGAGCTTCTTCACAAGGAGGTTTCCAATGAAGCGTGCTATTCAGAAGGGTTTCACCCTGATCGAACTGATGATCGTGGTCGCGATCATCGGTATCCTGGCCGCCGTCGCGCTGCCGGCTTACCAGGACTACACGGTCCGCGCCAAGATGTCTGAAGTGGTTCTGGCGGCTTCGCAGTGCCGTACCAGCATCACTGAGACGGTTCAGAGCGCTTCCGCTGTCTCCGCCTTCGTGGCTGGCGGCTGGGGTTGCGAGGCCTCCGCGCCGACCACTCAGTACGTGAATGAGATTGCGACCAACGCTGCCGGTGCGATTCGCGTGACCCCGAATGGCACCGCCATTCCGAAAGTCAACGGTATGAACGTTGTTCTGGCTCCGATCAACAACATTACGCCCAGCGGGACCATCTCTGGTTGGCTGTGCGGTCCTGGCGCCGGCAGTTCTGCCGAGCACACGAAGTACCTTCCCGGCTCCTGCCGTAGCGCGGACGCGAAAGTCACTGGCGCCAACGGCTTCGCCGCCACTAACTGATCCAACTATTCAAGAGTCGGTGCTCCGGCTCAGAGGAAAAAGGGGCTCGAAAGAGCCCTTTCCTTTTGATGCGCCCAAACCTCAGCGGCATCTGCTTTCTGGCCGCGCTCTGCCTATTGCTGCTGGGCGTCGTGAATGCCAGTCACTTCCCGCCTTGGACCTCGTTCCACGCGGAAGCCCCACCATTCTTGGCAAGCACGCTCATTCTGGCTGGGTGCGCTTTTCAGCGGCCAAGGATTAGCGCAGGTATCGTGCTCGTGGCCGCGCTAGCGGCGCTGGCGTGGGCGCAACTCGCAAGCGGGCTGATCCCGCATGCGGGGGACGCCTGGGTGGTGACGGCGTACTTGGCCGCCTTTGCCGCAGCATGGCTGGGCGGAGCCGCGGCGGCCTCCCCCGAAGACCGAGCCAAACTGATGTACGCGGTCACGGTCGCGATGGTGGCAATGGGGCTTCTGGCCGCGTTCCAGTGCCTCGCCCAATGGGCGCAAGTCGACGATCGCTGGGCTGAGTGGGTATTCCCGGCCGCTCAAAGCTCACGCGCGGTTGGCAATTTCGGGCAACCCAATCAGACCGCCACACTCCTGTTGATGGCCGTTGCGGCGGCCGGCTCTCTCGTCATTCAAGGGCGCCTTGGCTGGGCCGTAGGGTGGGCGTTGCTCCTCCTGCTCGGCTGGGCAGTAGTTGTGACACAGTCCCGCACGGCACTGCTTTCGACGGGCATGCTGGTGGCGGGCTTGGTGGGCTTGAGCCTGTTAGTGCCTGCGCTGCGCCCCTGGCGCAAACACGCGCTCATCTGGCTGGGCTATGTGTTTGCTGCCACTTGGCTGTATCAGGTCGCCCCCGCCGTCCAAGGGACGAAAGGGCCCATCGGCGCCGAAGCAATGGTGTCGGTCGGGTTGCGACCCGTCCTGTGGGCGCAACTCTCGCTCGCAGCCCTGCAGCAGCCCTGGTTCGGGTTCGGTTGGCTCCAGGTGAGCACCGCGCAACAGGCTGGCGCGATGCGCTTTCCTGGGATCGAGCAGACCAACTACGCCCACAACGTGATGCTCGACCTCATCGTCATGGTCGGCATCCCGATCGCTGTGGCGGTGCTGGCGGCAGCGGCTGTGTGGCTTGTGCGACGCGCGCTCCGTCTATGGCACGAGCGCCCAGCCGAAGGTGCCATGGTGGGTGCGCTCTTCATGCTGATACCGTTCGCCGTCCACGCGCAACTCGAGCTTCCCCATGCGTATTCGTACTTCCTGGTTCCGGTCGGCTTGCTGCTCGGTGTGTTCGATGGAGCTACGCGAAACCCTGAAGAGGGTATCGAAGTTCCCCGCCCGGTGATCGCGGCTGCTGCAGCGATCATGATCGCGTTGTTCGGCGTTCTGGCCTACGAGTACTCCGCGGTCGAAGAGGACTTCCGGATCACTCGTTTCGAGAACCGGCATTTGGGTGAAACGCCTGGCGACTATGTCCCTCCCGCCCCGAAGTTTCTGACCCAACTGGGCGACATGCTGGCAGCCACGCGATTGCGCGCCACTCGCAACATGCCCGAAGAGGAACTCGACACGCTGCTCCGAGCTTCGCGGCGTTACACCTGGGCGCCGCTGCAATTCCGCGCCGCACTCGCTTTGGCATTGAATCGCCGACCGAAAGAGGCCGCTGAGAACCTGCAGGTCATCAGAGACCTCTTCCCGAAGGACATCGTCAAAGAAGGACGCGACAATTGGGAACGCCTGCAGCGCGAGTCGTATCCGGAACTCAGCGCGGTGCCCTTCCCTCCGATCCGTTGAACGCCAGACCTGCTGCCTCCAACCCCTGGCTCGCGGCATCACTGACCGCCATCCCCTGGCTGAACCCGTTCACGTTCGGGCCGATGTCGGGCGCGGTCCCGTGGATGGTCAGCTTCGCGTGCACGCTCCTGCTGTGGTTGCTTGCGCGGCACTCGGACCCTCGGGTGCACTGGGGTATCGCGGCAGCAACTGCTCTGAGCGTCCTCTGGACCGCAGTTGTCCACCACGCTGGGTCCGAGGCGTTCTACCTCGGCGCCGGGCTGGTCTTGATGGTGATTGCAGCCGCACTTCCGTCGAGGCCTTCCGTCGCGGATGGGATCCAGCGCGGACTTCTGATTGCTGCGGCATTGAACGCGCTCATCGGGCTCGGTCAATACTTTGCAGTTGCACCGCACCTGCAGCCTTGGGTCTTTGCCGGCAACGCAGGGGAGGCGTTCGGCAACTTGCGTCAGCCCAATCAGTACGTTTCGCTCTGCTGGATGGGAGTCGCGCTGCTGCTTTTCGGCCGACCAAAGTTTTCGCAGAACATCTCCCTTTCGCTAGCGGTCCTGCTGGCCGTGGCGGCGGCGGCGTCGACGTCTCGCACAGGCCTCTTGCAGGGACTTCTGGTTCTTGTCCTGGCAGTAGCGTGGCCCGGCGATGCACGCCGGCGAAGACTGTTGCTCTGCATCACGGCACTCGCCACCTATTTCTGCGCGGCCGCGCTGTTGCCATTGCTGCTTCAAACACTGACGGGCGAGCTTCCTGCGAGGACGCTCTGGAGTCGCTTCGGCGCAGGCGACTCCTGCAGCAGCCGTGCCGTGCTGTGGTCCAACGTGCTGCACTTGATCGCTCAGAAGCCGTTCGTCGGCTGGGGTTGGGGCGAACTCGACTACGCCCATTTCGCCACGCTCTATCCCGGAGCGCGCTTCTGCGACATCCTCGACAACGCGCACAACCTACCCCTCCATCTCGCCGTCGAGCTTGGCGTGCCTGCGGCGGTGCTGATCTCGGCATTCGTGATTGGGTGGATAGTTCGGCAGCGACCCTGGGCGGAGCGGGATCAACAGCGACAATGCGCGTGGGCCTTGCTGCTGCTTCTGCTGCTTCACAGCATGCTGGAGTACCCGATGTGGTACGGCCCGTTCCAGCTTGTCCTCGGCGCGAGCATCGGCTGGTTGCGAACGGACGCATCAACGTCGTCGGTCCTTCGCTTTCCGAGGCTTTCGACGGCCGTAGCGACGCTGCTGCTGGTCGCTACCGCCTACGCCGGCTGGGACTATGTGAGAGTGAGCCAGGCGTACCTCCAGCCGGAGCAACGCTTGAGCCGTTGGCGGGAGGCTCCGGTTTCGCAGGCAAGCGGATCGTGGCTTTTCGCCAACCAGGTCGCCTTCGCAGAACTGACGACCACCGAGCTGACGCGGGCGAACGCGACCTGGATGTATGAGGCGTCGAAGAAGATGCTCCATTACTCCCCGGAGCCGCGCGTGGTCGAGCGCGCCGTGGAAAGTGCCTCCCTGGTCGGAAAAGAGTCGGAGGCGCTGCTGCAATTGGCGCGGTTCCGAGCGGCATTTCCCCGTGAGTACGAGGCTTGGCGGAACAACGCCGCGCTTCCCCGTCAGGACTGAACGAAGCTCCCCGACTTCCCCCCGTGCTTCTCCAGCAGCCGCATGCCGGTGATCGTCATCCCCCGATCCACCGCCTTGCACATGTCGTAGATCGTGAGCAGGCCCACGTTGACGGCCGTCAGCGCCTCCATCTCGACTCCGGTCGGACCGACTGTTTCCACGGTGGCAGTGCATTCAACGGCGGCGGGTGAGTCGCTCCGTGCGGGCTCGAGGGCAAACTCGATGGCCACCCGGGTCAGCGCCAGCGGGTGACAGAGCGGGATCAGGTCGCTGGTCTTCTTGGCGCCCTGGATCGCGGCGATGCGTGCGATACCGAGCACGTCGCCCTTCTTCACATTCCCGCTCTGGATGAGCGCGAAAGTAGCCGGTAGCATCTCGATCCGGCCACGTGCCACCGCGGTGCGGTGTGTCGCCGGCTTGGCCGCCACATCCACCATGTGGGCCTGGCCGCGTTCGTCGAAATGGGTCAATCCGCTCATGCAACAACCATCCGTTCAGGCCGGTCATCATACGGCTGCCTTCGACTGGCGCACTCGTCTGCGCGCCGCCCTCATCCATCTCTCGCTCAGTGCTCTGGTCGCCGCGCTGGCCGGCCTGCTGGTCTTCGGACTCTGGTACCCCTATCCGTATCGCGACATTTCCGGTGGCAGTGAGCTGTTCCGCCTGGTCGTGGCCGTCGACGTGGTTCTGGGGCCGCTGATCACGTTCGCCATCTTCAACAAGTCCAAGCCGCGCAAGGAGCTGCGAAAGGACTTGGCCGTCGTCGGCCTGCTGCAGCTGGCCGGCCTCGTGTATGGCATGTGGACCGTCCATCTGGCGCGTCCTGTTCACATGGTGTTCGAGTACGACAGGTTCCGGGTGGTGCATCAGGTCGAAATACCGATGGATCTCGCAGACCGCACCCCTCGCGGCATCGAAGTGATTCCGTTCGGTGGACCGACCCTCCTGTCGATCCGGCCGTTCCGGAACTCCAACGAGCAGATGGAGTTGACCTTGGCCGCGCTCGGGGGTGTCCACCTGGCGGCGCGCCCCGACCTGTGGCAACCCTATGAGGACGGACGCGCGGCCATCCTGGCTGCCGCCAAGCCCGTCTCCGAACTGAAGAGCCGCTTCGCGCCGCGCGCCGCCGAGATCGACCAACTGGTTCGCGAGGCCGGCAGCGATCCCGCGCGCGCCGCATACTTGCCTTTGATCGCACGCAAGGCCGAAGGCTGGACGGTGCTGCTCGATGGTTCGAGCGCCAAGGTGCTCGGTTACGTGCCACTGGACTCGTTTTGACACGTTCACCCCTGAACTCGCTCCGCCAAGCCACGACGCTGCTGCTGGTGGCGTCGCTGCTGGCGCCGCCGCTAGCCCACGCCCAACTCCCCACCCTCGGCGACGGCAGCGAAATGTCCAGCGCCGCCGAGCGCCGCCTCGGCGAGCGCATCGCGCGCGAGCTCTACCGCGACCCCGACTACATCGACGACCCGGTCCTGGTCGAGTACGTGCGCGGCATCTGGCAGCCGCTGCTCGACGCGGCGCGGGCGCGCGGAGAGCTCAATGCCGAGCTGGACGAGCGCTTCGCCTGGCAGGTGCTGCTGGGCAAGGACCGCAGCGTGAACGCGTTCGCTTTGCCGGGCGGTTGGCTCGGCTTGCACCTCGGGCTGGTCAGCGTGACGGCCAGCCGCGATGAGCTGGCCTCGGTGCTGGCGCACGAACTCAGCCACGTGACGCAGCGGCACATCTCGCGGCTGATGACGCAGGAAAAGCGCCAGGGTCCGCTGGTGATCGCGGCCATGATCCTGGGCGCGCTGGCCGCCCGCAAGAACGGCGATGCCGCCAACGCAGTGATCAGCGGCAGCCAGGCGATGGCGATGCAGAACCAGCTGAATTTCTCGCGCGACATGGAGCGCGAGGCCGACCGCGTGGGCTACGGCGTGCTGACGCAGGCGGGGTTCGATCCGCAGGGCTTCGTGTCGATGTTCGACAAGCTGAACCAGGCCTCGCGCCTGAACGACAGCGGCACCTACCCGTACCTGCGCACCCACCCCATGACCACGGAGCGCAGCGCGGACATGCAGGCGCGGCTGCAGCTCGCGCCACGCGAGCGCGTCGATGCTCCGGCGCAGCTGGAACACGCCTTGATGGCGGCACGCGCGCGGGCGCTGTCCAGCACCGGCGTGGACAGCCTGCGCGCGCTGGTCAGCGAAGCGGCCAGCCTGCCCTCCGGCGCACCGGCGCAGCGCCGCGCGGCCACGCTCTACGCCGGCAGCCTGGCGGCCTCGAAGCTGCGCGATCACGGCGTTGCGGTGATGTACGCGCAACGCCTGGCGGACGAACAGCGCGATGCGCCCGCGGCCGCGCGCCACGCACGTCTCCTGCTGGCCGAAGTGGCCCTGGCCGGCGGCCGCACCGAGCGCGCGTTGCCGCTGCTCGATGCCAACTCGCGCTCGCGGCCCGAGATGCTGCTGCGATCGCAGGCGCGGCTGGCTTCGGGCGGCGCCTCCGAAGTCGCGCAGCAGCTGCAGTCCTGGGTGGCCACGCAGCCGCGCGACGCGCTGGCCTGGCAGGTCCTGGCCCACGCCTACCAGGCGCAGGGCCAGACGGTGCGTGCCGTGCGGGCCGAGGCGGAGGCGCAGGTCGCGCTGCTCGATTACCAGGCGGCGGTGGATCGGCTGAAGGCCGCGCAGGACCTGCTGCGCCGCGGCGGCGGGGGCGGCGACCACATCGAGGCCTCGATCATCGACACCCGCACGCGGCAGGTGGAGCTACTTCTTCGGGAACAGGCGCTCGAGCGCTGATTCGATCACCACGCCGATGGCGGAGTAGATCAGCGAGCCCACCAGCGCCGGCAGGAAGCCCTTGACGTTGAAGTCCTGCATGACGGTGGCCGCGGCCCAGAACATCAGGGCGTTGATCACGAACAGGAACAGGCCGAGCGTGAGCACGGTCACCGGCAGCGTGAGCACCACCAGCACCGGCCTCACCACCATGTTGAACAGGCCGATGACGAAGGCGGCGATCAGCGCCGCGGTGAAGTTCTTCACCTCCACGCCGGTGTAGACGTAGGCCACGAAGAGCAGCGCCATCGCGCTGAGCAGCCATTTGGCGATCAGCTTCATCGCGGGCGAGGATATCACCGGGTCCGCCCGGCGCGGGCCCATGGCCGGGGCTATCATCCGTGCCCCCATTCGTACCCATGGCCGGAATCCACATCACCGACATCGAAGCCGCCATCAACTGGTGGCGCGAGCGCGAGCCTTCGCCCGACGGCGTGACGCTGGCGCCGCAGTTGCGCGCGCTGGCCGAGGTGTACGCGCTGATGGTGTACTACCACGAGGACGAGGCCGACGAGAACGGCTTCCCCGCCGAGGCCTACGCGGCCTGGAAGGCCTGGTACGACACCACCCCCGACACGCCGTGCATCGCGATCTGCTCCACCAGCCAGGGCGACGACAGCTGCAAGGGGTGCGGCCGCAGCTTCGAGGAAGTGCAGCTCTGGCCCGAGATGACGCCCGCGGCCAAGCGCCAGACGTGGCGCCGCATCACGCTGCAGGGCGACGCCTGGCGGTTCAACCGCTACGCCGAGCGCGCCGCCGAGGGGCCGGCGCCGCCGAAGAAGGACGAGAAAGCCTGATGCTGCGCCTGGCCCGCGCCCCGAACATCGCGATCGCGGCGCTGTGGGTGGACCTGCTGCGCCAGGCCGGCTTCGACGCTTCGCTGCAGCGTTACTTCCTGGGTGCAGCGGCAGGCGAACTGCCGCCCGATCAATGCCTGCCCGAGGTGTGGATCGCCGACCGCGCGCAGGAGGCCGGCGCGCGCGAACTGCTCGCGCAGATCCAGAGCGCGCCACAACACCGCTGGGCCTGCGCCTGCGGCGAGATCGTGGAAGGCGGATTCGAGAGTTGCTGGAACTGCGGCCGGCCGATGCCGCAGCCCTGATCGGTCACGCTGCTATTTCCAGCGCACCGGTTCGACGTCGACGGTGCCCTTGGCACCGGAGAGCATCAGCGCGCCTTCCTGGATCGTCGCCTGCAGCTGCATGCTGCGTTCGGCCAGCGTGGCCAGCGTCTGCGACGCAGCGGCGGGGATGCGCCACACCTGCAGCCTGTCGAGGCGCGTGAGCTTGCTTTCGATGCCACGCCACCAGACTTCGGCGGCGTGCGAGAACGCGTACACCAGCACCTGGTCGGCCTTGGAGCAGGCGCGAGCCAGCGGCTTGTCCTCGGGTTGGCCCACCTCGATCCACAGGCGCGTGCGGCCCGTGAAGTCGCGCAGCGACACGTCGGGATCGTCCGGATCGGACAAGCCGGCGCCGAAGGCCAGCGTGCCGTCGCCGTTGCATTCGGTCTGCAGCGCGTGCGCGTTGAGCGCCAGGGCGGCCAGCCGCACCATCATGCGTTCGTCGGTCTCGCTCGGATGGCGCGCCAGCGTGAGCGCGTGGTCGGCGTAGTAGCCGCGGTCGATGTCGGCGACCGCCAGCTGCGCCTTGAAGACGGTGGACTTGAGGGCCATCAGGCCCGTAGCGCCAGTTCGGCGGCCTTGCCCAGATAGCTGCCCGGCGTCATCGCGAGGAGGCGGTCGCGCTCCTCGGGCGGGATGTCAAGCGAGCGGATCAGCGCCTGCAGGTCCTCGGCGCGCACGGCCTTGCCGCGCGTGACTTCCTTGAGCTTCTCGTACGCGCCCTCGACGCCGAAGCGGCGCATCACCGTCTGGATCGGCTCGGCGAGCACTTCCCAGGCATGGTCGAGGTCGGCATCCAGCGCCTCGCGATTGAGTTCCAGCTTCGCCAGGCCGATGCCCATCGAGTGGTACGCGAGCGCCGCGTAGCCGAGGGCCACGCCCATGTTGCGCAGCACGGTGGAATCGGTCAGGTCGCGCTGCCAGCGCGAGACCGGCAGCTTCTCCGACAGGTGCCGCAGCAGCGCGTTGGCCAGGCCCAGGTTGCCCTCGGCATTCTCGAAGTCGATCGGGTTGACCTTGTGCGGCATGGTGGACGAGCCGATCTCGCCCTCGCGCAGCTTCTGCTTGAAGTAGCCCAGGCTGACGTAGCCCCAGACGTCGCGCGCCCAGTCCACCAGGATGGTGTTGGCGCGTGCCACGGCGTCGAACAGCTCCGCCATGTAGTCGTGCGGTTCGATCTGGATGCTGTAAGGCTGGAAGGTCAGGCCCAGGCCAAGCGGCTCCGGCGTCTCCACCACCTTGCGGCTGAAGGCCTCCCAGTCGAACTCGGGCCAGGCCGCCAGGTGCGCGTTGTAGTTGCCCACCGCGCCGTTCATCTTGCCGAGCAGCTTGACGGCGGCGATGCGCTCCCGCGCAGCGGCCAGGCGCACCACCACGTTGGCGATCTCCTTGCCGACGGTGGTGGGGCTGGCGGTCTGGCCGTGGGTGCGACTGAGCATGGGCACGTCGGCATAGGCGTGCGCCATCTCGCGCATGCGGGCGATCAGCGCGTCCAGCCCGGGCAGCAGCACCTGCTCGCGGGCGTATTTCAGCTGCAGCGCATGGCTGGTGTTGTTGATGTCCTCGCTGGTGCAGGCGAAGTGGACGAACTCGCTGGCCGCGCGCAGCTCGGGCCGCGCCTCGAACTTGGACTTGATCCAGTACTCGACCGCCTTCACGTCGTGGTTGGTGGTCTTCTCGATCTCCTTGATGGCCAGGGCGTCGGCCTCGGAGAAGTTCTTGACCAGCCCGAGCAGGTAGGTGCGGGCTCCGGGCGACAGCGGCTTGAACTCGCCGAAGCCGGCGTCGGACAAGGCGATGAACCAGCAGACTTCCACCTGCACGCGGCGGTGCATGTAGCCCTGCTCGCTCATGAGAGGGCGCAGCGCCGCCAGCCGCGCGGCATAGCGGCCGTCCAGCGGCGAGAGCGCCGAAATCGTAGATAGCGTCATGGGAAGGCGGATTGTAGGCGCGCACTCACCCCCGCCTTCCGGGCCTGGCGCTGTCGCCGGGCTGCGACAGCGGCGCGACCGTCAGCCCCTAAAATCGGTCGAGTTCCCCCAACCGCAAGAGCGACATGAAACTGATCGGAGCCGTGACCAGCCCTTACGTGCGCAAGGTGCGTGTCGTGATGGCCGAGAAGAAGCTGGACTATCAGTTCGTGCAGGAGGACGTGTGGTCCGCCGAGACCACCATCTCCGAGTCCAACCCACTGGGCAAGGTGCCTTGCCTGGTGATGGAAGGCGGCGAGGCGTTGTTCGACTCGCGCGTCATCGTCGAATACCTCGACACGCTGTCGCCGGTGGGCAAGCTGATTCCCGTGGTGGGTCGCGAGCGCGCAGAGGTCAAGACCTGGGAAGCGCTGGCTGACGGCGTGCTCGATGCCGCCATCCTCGCGCGGCTGGAGGCCAACTGGGCCGGCCGCAGCAAGACGCAGCGCAGCCAGGCCTGGATCGACCGCCAGATCGGCAAGGTGGAGGCCAGCGTCAAGGCCATGAACCTGGGCCTGGGTGACAAGCCGTTCTGCGCGGGCATCCATCTCACGCTGGCCGACATCGCGGTCGGCTGCGCGCTCGGCTACCTGGATTTCCGGTTCCCGGATATCGACTGGCGCACGCCCTATCCCAACCTGGAAAAGCTCTACGCCAAACTGGTGCAGCGTCCCAGCTTCCAAGACTCCAAGCCCAGCTGACCCGCCGCGCGGGCCGGGGGAAATAAAAATGCTGCGAAGCGCCCCGGAACGAAGGAGGGAGGGAGGGAGGAGGAGAAGAGTCGCCCCAGGATTGCAACCGGACGTCCTGCGCCCGGAAGGCTTCGCAGCAATAACTCAGTTCATTCGGAGACGCGCTCCGTGAGTTATGGACACGGCCCCGCGGGGCGGGGTTCCGCAGCGAGCGGGAGAAGTTCGGTAAAGTTTTGTGAGGCGTCGGCGCCTCAGGGCTGGCCGAGCAGTTTCTCGATCTGGCCCAACAGCGCCTCGTCCTGCGGCGTCGTCATGCTCGAGTACTGGGCCACCACGGTTCCGTCGCGAGCGATCAGGTACTTGTGGAAGTTCCAGCGCGGCGCCTGGCCGGTGCGCGCGGCCAGTTCGCGAAAAAGCGGGTTCGCGTCCGATCCCCGCACGCTGCTCTTGGCAAACATCGGGAACTTCACGCCGAAGGTGTTCTCGCAGAACTCTGCGATTTCCTGGTTGCTGCCGCGTTCCTGGGCGAAATCGTTGGACGGAAAGCCCAACACCACCAACCCACGGCCGCGGTAGCGTCCGTACAGCTCTTCGAGCCCCTTGTACTGAGGGGTGAAGCCGCAGTAGCTCGCGGTGTTCACAACCAGCAGCACTTTCCCCGCGTATTGACACAGGGACTGTTGTTTTTCGTCCTGAAGCCGCGGGAACTGCTGGTTCAGCAGCGCGGGGCAGGACGAGGTGGCCGGCTGGGTCGCGGACTGTGCGAACGACCACGAAGGGGCGATGGCGGCGAGGGCCAGGCACAGCGCGGGTAGGCGGACCATGGTGCCATTTTGCACGCCACTCCGATCCCTTGGGGCCTCACAGACCCTTTGTCAAGGAACCTTCACTCCCGCCGCTTAAAATTCAGGCAACGAAAGTTTTCTATGCTCTACCCCGAACTGTTCAAACAACTCGAATCCGTGCGATGGGACATGGACAAGGACATCCCCTGGGACAAATTCGATCCCAGCAAGCTGTCCGACGAACAGGCCCAGACCATCAAGATGAATGCCATCACCGAGTGGGCGGCGCTGCCGGCCACCGAGATGTTCCTGCGCGACAACCGTGACGACAGCGACTTCTCCGCGTTCATGTCGATCTGGTTCTTCGAGGAGCAGAAGCACTCGCTGGTGCTGATGGAGTACCTCAAGCGCTTCCGCCCCGACCTGGCGCCCACCGAGCAGGAACTCCATGAGATCCGCTTCGAGTTCGAGCCCGCCCCCGCTCTGGAAACGCTGATGCTGCATTTCTGCGGCGAGATCCGCCTGAACCACTGGTACCGCCGCGCCAGCGAGTGGCACACCGAGCCGGTCATCAAGCACATCTACCAGACGCTCAGCCAGGACGAGGCGCGCCACGGCGGCGCCTACCTGCGCTACATGAAGCGCGCCATCAACAACTTCGGCGTGGAGGCCAAGGCGGCCTTCGCCAAGGTGGGCGTGCTAATGGCCAGCGCCCGCCGTACCGCGCAGGCGCTGCACCCGACCAACCTGCACGTGAACAAGTCGCTGTTCCCGCGCGACACCATCCAGAGCCGCCTGCCCAACCCCGAGTGGCTGGAGCACTGGCTGGACAAGCAGATCAATTTCGATGCGGTGTGGGAGACCAAGGTGGTCGAGCGCATCCTGCACAACATGAGCCTGCTGATGAACCAGAGCTTCAAGAGCGTGCAGGAGCTCAACCGCTTCCGCAAGGAGCTGACCACTTCGCTGACGCAGGCGGCCAAGCCCACGGCCAACCCGGCCTGATGGCGCCCGCGGACCCGCCCGAGTTCCTGCGCAAGATCGTCGCGCGGGACCGGGCGCCGCAATCGCTGGCCGCGTTGCCGCGGCCGGTGGTCTTCACCAACGGCGTCTTCGACGTGCTGCACCGCGGCCACGTCACCTACCTGGCACAGGCGCGCGCGCTGGGCGCCAGCCTGGTGGTGGCGCTCAACACCGACACGTCGGCCCGCCGCCTCGGCAAGGGCCCCGACCGTCCCGTGAACAACGAAGAGGACCGCGCCATCATGATGGCCGCCCTCGGCTGCGTGGACCTGGTCACCTGGTTCGACGAGGACACGCCGGTGCAGCTGCTGGGCGAGCTGCGCCCCGACATCTACGTCAAGGGCGGCGACTACGACATGGCGCGCCTGCCCGAGACGCCGCTGGTGCAGGGCTGGGGCGGCCGGGCGGTGGCGCTGCCGTTCGTGGACGGCTACTCCACCACCGCTCTCGTCAAGAAGATTCGCGGCTGACCGCCGGCGGCTTGCGCCGCAGCCGGCCGATCACGCGCCGGATCAATCCCTCCACGTCGTCCACCACGGTGAACACCACCGGGATCACCAGCAGGCTCAGCACGGTCGACGTGATCAGCCCGCCGATCACCGCGATCGACATCGGCGAGCGGAAGCTCGCGTCCGCCGCGCCCAGGCCGATGGCGATCGGCAGCATGCCAGCGCCCATGGCGATGGTGGTCATCACGATCGGCCGCGCGCGCTTGTGGCAGGCGTCCATCAGCGCTTCCAGCCGGCTCATGCCCTGCGACCGCGCGACGATGGCGTATTCCACCAGCAGGATGGAGTTCTTGGTCGCGATGCCCATCAGCATGATCAGCCCGATGAGCGACGGCATCGAGAAACTCTTCTGCGCGATCAGCAGCCCGACGAACGCGCCGCCCAGCGACAGCGGCAGCGCCGCCAGGATGGTCACCGGGTGGAGGAAATCCTTGAACAGCAGCACGAGCACGATGTAGATGCACAGCACGCCGGTCAGCATCGCCAGGCCGAAGCTGGCGAACAGCTCGCCCATCACCTCGGCGTCGCCGATGGTGATCTGCCGCACGCCGGCCGGCAGGTTGCGGATCGAGGGCAGCTGTTCCACCTTCGCCGCCACGTCACCCAGCGGCAGGCCGGAGAGCTCGACCTCGAAGTTGATGTTGCGCGACCGGTCGTAGCGGTCGATCACCGCCGGCCCGCCGGTCAACTCCAGCGTGGCCACCTGCCCCAGCATCACCGGCCCGCGCGCGCCGGGCACCGCCAGGCGCTCCAGCACCGACAGGTCCTGCCGCGCCCCGTCCTCCAGCCGCACCACGATCGGCACCTGCCGCTGCGAGAGGTTCAGCTTGGGCAAGGAAACGTCGTAGTCGCCCACGGTGGCGATGCGCAGCGTCTCGCCGATGGCGGCGCTGGTCACGCCCAGGTCGGCGGCGCGCGTGAAATCGGGCCGCACGGCGATCTCGGGCCGCACCAGGCTGGCCGTGGACGCGATGCTGCCCAGGCCGGGGATGGTGCGCAGGTCCTTCTCCACCGCCAGCGCGGCGGCCTGCAGCGCCTGCGGGTCCTCGCCGGTCAGCACCAGGATGTACTTCTCGCCGGAGCCGCCCAGGCCGACCTTGGAACGCACGCCCGGCAGCTCCTGCAGCGCGGCGCGGATCTGGTTCTCGATCGGCTGCTTGCGTGGCCGCTCGCCGCGATCGGTGAGCAGGATGGTGAGCGTGGCCTTGCGCACTTCGGCTGCGCCGCTGCCGGCGAACGGGTCCGTGCCCGCGGCGCCGCCGCCGATGGTGGTGTACACGCTCTTCACGTGGTTCACCTTGCCCACCAGCTGGCGCGCCTGTTCGGCGGCCACGCGGGTCTGCTCCAGCGTGGAGCCGGGCGGCAGCTCCAGGTACACCTGGGTCTGCGAGTTGTCGTCCGGCGGGATGAAGCCGGTGGGCAGCAGCGGAATCAGCGCCAGCGAGCCGGCGAAGAACGCCGCCGACATCAGCACCGTGGCGATGCGATGGCGCAGGCTCCAGTTCACCGCGCGCAGGTAGATGCGCATCCAGGTGGGGTCGCCATGGTCGGACGTGATGGGCTTGAGCAGGTAGGCCGCCATCATCGGCGTGAGCACCCGCGCCACCACCAGCGAGGCGAACACCGCCAGCGCCGCGGTCCAGCCGAACTGCTTGAAGAACTTGCCCGCGATGCCGCTCATGAAGGCGGTGGGCAGGAACACCGCGATCAGCGTGAAGGTGGTGGCGATCACCGCCAGGCCGATCTCGTCGGCCGCCTCCATCGCCGCCTGGTACGGCGTCTTGCCCATGCGCAGGTGGCGCACGATGTTCTCGACCTCCACGATGGCGTCGTCGACCAGGATGCCCACCACCAGCGACAGCGCCAGCAGCGTGACCACGTTGATCGAGAAGCCCAGCAGGTACATGCCGAGGAAGGCCGGTATCACCGACATCGGCAGGGCCACCGCCGACACGAAGGTGGCCCGCCAGTCGCGCAGGAACAGCCACACCACCAGCACCGCCAGCAGCGCGCCCTCGTACAGCAGGTGCAGCGAGCCGTCGTACTCCTCCTGCACCGGCGTCACGAAGTCGAATGCCTGGGTGAGCTGGATGTGCGGGTTCGCGGCCTTGAGTTCCTCCAGCGCCGCGCGGATGCCGGCGCCGACTTCCACCTCGCTCTCGCCGCGGCTGCGCGCGACCTCGAAGCCGACCACCGGCTTGCCATCGAGCAGCGCGGCCGAGCGCGGCTCGGCGGTGGTGTCGCTCACGACAGCCACGTCGCGCAGCTTGATGCTGCGGCCGTTGGACAGCGCGACGTCGATCTCGCCGATCTCGCGCGCGGTCTTCACCGTCGCCAGAGTGCGCACCGGCTGCTCGCCGTTGCCCAGGTCGAGCCGGCCGCCGGCGCTCTCGGTCTGCACCTGGCGCAACTGCCGCGACACGTCGGCGGCGGTGGCGCCCAGGCCTTGCAGCTTCTGCGCGTCGATCGCCACGCGGATCTCGCGCGTCACGCCGCCCACGCGGTTGACCGCGCCCACGCCCTTGACCGCGAGCAGCTTGCGCGACACCTCGTTGTCCACGAACCAGGACAGCGCCTCGTCATCGAGCCGAGACGAAGCGATGGTGTAGGCCAGCACCGGCTGCCCGGCCAGGTCGATCTTGGCCACGATGGGATCGCGCAGGTCCGCAGGCAGGTCGGCGCGCACGCGCGAGACGGCCGAACGCACGTCGTCCACCGCTTCCTGCACCGGCTTCTCGAGGCGGAACTCGGCGGTGACGGCCACGGAGCCGTCCTGCACCTTCGTCATGATGTGCTTGATGCCCTGCACCGTGGCGATGGAGTTCTCCAGCTTGCGGGCGACGTCGGTCTCCAGCTGCGATGGCGAGGCGCCGGGCAGCGCGGCGGTGACGCTGACGGTGGGCAGGTCGATGTCCGGGAAGTTCTGCACCTTCATGCCCTTGAAGGCGAGCAGGCCCCCGAAGGTGAGCAGCACGAACAGCATCACCGCCGGGATCGGGTTGCGGATCGACCAGGAGGAGACGTTCATCACTTGGCGGCCTCCTTCGTCGGCGCGTCGACCACGCGCACCAGGTCGCCGTCGTTCAGGAAGCTGCCGCCGGAGGCGACCACGCGCGCGTCGGCCGGCAGGCCGGAAGCGATCTCCACCGAGCCGTTCACCAGGCGCCCGGTCTGCACCTTCACCTGCGTGACGCGGCCATCCGGGTTCACGCGCATCACGTAGCTGAAGCCTTCGCGCAGCACCACGGCCTGCTGCGGCACGGTCAGAGCCGGACTGCGGCCCAGTTCGAACTCGCCGCGCGCGAACATGCCGGCGCGCGCGCTGCCCTCGGCGGGACCCGGCAGCGCCTTGACGAGGTCGACGTACACGAGCGCGGCGCGCGTCTGCGGATCGACGGTCGGACCGATCATGCGCACGCGACCTTCCAGCTGCGCGCCGCTCGCGGCGGTGACCACGGCGCGCGTGCCGGGCTTCACGCGGCCCAGTTCTGCGGACGTCACTTCGGCGCGCCACTCGAGCCTGCCCTGGCGGATCAGGCGGAACAGCTCGGTGCCGCTGCCCACCACCGCGCCGACCGTGGCCGTGCGGCCCGAGATGACGCCGTCGTCCGGCGCCACCACCTGGGTCTGGTTCACGCGCACCTGCTGCGCCTCGAAGCTGGCGCGGGCGGCCTGCACGCGCGCCTGCGCGGTCTTCTCCGCCGTGAGGTACTGGTTGATCTGGGCGGCGCTGAGCGCACCCGTGGTCTGCAGGCCGCGCGCGCGTTCGGCGTTGGCGGCCGCTTCCGCCGCGGCGGCTTCGGCCTCGGCGAGCGCGGCGCGCGCCTGCGCCGCTTCGGCGCGCAGCGTGTCGCCCGCGAACGTCGCCAGCACCTGCCCCTTGCGCACGCGGTCGCCCACGTTGACCTTCACGTCGGTGAGGCGCTGGCCGCCGGTCTCCGCGCCCACGCTGGCCTCCTGCCAGGCGGCGATGTTGCCGTTGGCGGACAGCGTGATGGGCAGCTCGACGCGACGGGGCAGGGCCGTGGTGACGGTGAGCGAAGGCTTGGCGGTGGCGGGCGACTTGTTGTCCTGCGCGGCGCGCGAACCGGGCGCGATGGCGAACAACGCACCGCCCAGCAGCGCGGCGGCGAACAGCGCGGCGACCACGGCGCGCAGCGGCATCTTTTCGATCTTCTTCATGCGGTGCTCTCTTTGTCTCGTCTTCAGCGGGTCGGGCCCGCGGTGGCGGTGTCGCGGCGCCAGCCGCCGCCCGTGGCCCGGTACAGCGCCACCCAGGCGGCGGCGCGTTCGCGTTGCAGCGTGACCAGCGCGGTCTCGGCGGCCAGCAGCGTGCGGCGCGCGTCCTCCAGCTCGAACAGGCTGGCCAGGCCGCCGCGGTAGCGCGCGTCGGTGGCGGCGAAAGAGGCGCGGTAGCCGTCGGCCGCGGCACGCGCGTCCTCGTCGCGCCGGCGCGCGCTCTCCAGGTTGACCAGGGCCTGCTCCACCTCGCTCACCGCCTGGCGCAGGCGGGCGCGGTAGCCGACCACGGCCTCGTCGTAGCGGGCGCGCGCGGCGTCCGTGTTGGCGGCGCGGCGGCCGCCGTCGAACAGCGGCAGCGTGACGGCCAGCGGCCCGATCGACCAGGTCTGCGCATCGGTCCACACACCGCCCGTGCGGATCGAACCGGCCGCGACCGAGCCGCTGAGCGATACGCGCGGATAGCGCTGGGCCCGCGCGGCGCCGACGTCGGCGCTGGAAGCCACGACCTCGCGTTCGGCGACCAGCACGTCGGGCCGCTGCGCCAGCACTTGCGCCGGCACTTCGGTCACGCCGAACAGCGGCGTGGGGCCGGGCTCGGTCCAGGGCGCGGCCAGCCGCTCGCGCAGCGCCGGTTCCGGCAGCGCGGTGAGCGCCACCAGCGTCTTGAGGTCGATCTCGCATTGCGCGCGTTGCTGCGTCAGGCGCGCCGAGGCCTCGGCGGCGCTGGCGCGCGACAGGGCTGCGGTGGCCGGCGCGGTGAAGCCGGCATCGGCGCTCAGCTGGTTCAGGCGCGAGGTCTCGGCGCGCGAGCGCGCGTCGTTCCCGGTCACGGCCAGCAGCAGCTGGCAGGTGCGCAGCGCGACGTAGCTGTTGGCGGTCTCGGCCGCGACCGACACGCGTGCGTCGTGCCAGCCGGCCTGCGCGCCTTCGAGCCGCGCCTGGGCGGCGTCCGCGGTGGCGCGGTTGCCGCCGAACAGGTCGATCTCCCACGCGGTCTGCAGGCCGCCCTGCACCGTGGTCGCCAGCGGGATCGGCGGCTGCGTGAAGCCGCGGCTGGCCGAGGCGGTGGCGTCCAGGGTGGGCAGCAGCGAAGCCGACGCGGCCACGCGGGTGGCGCGCGCGTTCTCGATGCGCGTCACGGCCTGCGCCAGCGTCGGGCTGGCGGCCTGGGCGGCGTCGATCAGCTGCACCAGCAGCGGGTCCTGCCACTGCTCCCACCAGCGGCTCATGTCGGCCAGTTGCCCGCCGTGCGGCAGCGGTGCGTGGAACTGCGCGGGCAGCGGCGCCTCGACCTGCGCCGGCGGCCGCGTCACGGCGCAGCCGGCCGCGAGCAGGGTCGCGGTCAGCAGGGCCGGCGCGCGAAGCCATGGTTTCCTCATGCGTTGCTTCTCCCTTTTTTGTTGTTCGATCCCGCGCGGCGGCGGGCTTCCGCTTCGACCATCGCCAGCGCGTAGTCGGTCAGCCGCCCTGCCGAAGCCTCGATCGCGGCGTCGCCGTCCAGCAGCGCGGGCCGGAACCGCTCGACCAGCTCGCGGCACACGTACTGCTGCATCGGCAGCGCCACGATGGCGAACGCGAGGCGGTGCACCTCGTCGTCGTCGCGCTTCAGGCCGAGATAGCGGCACAGCACGCGCACCAGCGCCTCGTGCGCGGGACGCAGGCCGTGCTCGACTTCCTCCTGCCAGAGCGAGGTGGGCTCCAGCATCTCGCGCCAGTGCAGGCGCATGCAGCGGTCCAGCAGTTCGTCGCCCAGCTTCATCGGCTCGAGGAAAGTGCCGATGAACACCGCGAGCGAGGCCTCGAGGCTGAGGCCGGGCTGGTCGTACAGGGCGATGTCATCGCGCGCGCTTCCCATCGGTTCGGTGAACGCGGCACGGTACAGGCCTTCCTTGTCGCCGAAGTAGTACCGGATGGCTGCCACGTTGGCCCCGGCCGCCTGCGCGATCTCGCGCGTCGAAGTGCGGGCGAAGCCCTGGTCGGCGAACAGCCGCAGCGCGGCCATGAGCAGGCGCTCGCGGGCCTGCTCGCCGGCGGCGCCCTTGGGCACGGCGGGCGCGGGCGGGTGGCGCGCAACGGTAGAAGAACGTGGTACTGCGGCGGACATGGGGTCCGCATTAAACCACGTCAATCAATCGATTGATTAAATTCCGGGAAGCCGCCTCGGCGGCAGGGAGACCAGGAGCGACGGCTCAGCCGAAGACGGCGGCCCAGAGCGCGTGGATCGCCTGGCGTTCGGCGTCCAGCGCCTCGGGCGCGACCTGCGTCGGCTCTTCGTTCAGGCGCGCGCCGTGCTGGATGCGTCGCAGCTCGCGGTACGCGGCGGCGGCCTTCTGTCCGACCTGCGGCGGCAGCAGCCCGGCCGCCTCGGCCCGCTGCAGCAACGCGATGTTGCCCACGTTGGACACCAGCTCGCGGTGCTCGCCCGAATGCGCGAGCACCAGGTACTGCACGGCGAACTCCGCGTCCACCATGGCGCCTTCGCTGTGCTTGACGTCGAAGCTGCCGGCTTTCACCGGATGCGCGGCGCGCACCCGCTGGCGCATCGCCACGATCTCCTGGCGCAGCGCTTCGCGGTCGCGCGGCGCGGTGATCACCGCCTCGCGCACGGCGTCGAAACGCTCCGCCATCGCGGGCTCGCCCAGCACGAAGCGGGCACGCGTCATGGCCTGGTGTTCCCAGGTCCAGGCGGTATTGCTGCCGCGGCCCTGCTGGTACTTCTCGTAGGCCGCGAAAGTGGTGACGAGCAGGCCCGAGCTGCCGTTGGGCCGCAGCGCGGTGTCGATCTCGTACAGGTCGGCTTCGGCGGTCTTGGTGGTCAGCCAGTTGATCAGCTTGCGCACGAACGCGCCGTAGACCTCCGGGGCGCGGTCGTCCTCGTCCTCGAAGACGAACACGATGTCCAGGTCGCTGCCGTAGCCCAGCTCTTTGCCGCCCAGCTTGCCGTAGCCGATGATCGCGAAGCTCGGCGTGTCGCGGTGGCGGTTCTTCAGCCGCTCCCAGCTCCAGCGCGCCGTGATGCGCAGCGCGGCGTCGGCCAAGGCGCTCAGGTCGTCGGCCACCTGCTCCACCGTCAGCCGGCCCTCGATGTCGCGCGCCAGGGTGCGGAACACCTCGGCGTGGTGCGCGCGGCGCAGCAGGTTGAGCAGTGCCTCGTCGTCGTCCTCGCCGGTGCGCTGCAGCGCGCGGCGGCGGTCTTCCAGGTCCTGCTCGAATTCGCCGGGAACGAACCGCTCCGAGAACAGGGCTTCGCTGGCCAGTTCGTCGATGACGCCGGGGTGGCGCAGCAGGTAGCGCGCCGGCCACTTGGCCGCGCCCAGCAGGCGCAGCAGTCGCTCGTGCACGCCGGGGCGCTCCAGCAGCAGCGCGATGTAGCTCTCGCGGCGCAGCAGCGGCTCCAGCCAGTCCGCCATGCGCACCGCGGCCTGCTCGCCGACCCGGCCTTCCAGCAGCCACTGGGCGGTGCGCGCGATCAGGCGCGACAGGCGGTTGCGCGCGTCCTCGCGCAGCGACTGCACGCGCGGATGGCCGCACCAGCGCGAGATGCGCTCGCGCATCTCGGGCGGCAGCCGCTCCAGCAGCGAGTCGAGGTCCTGCGGCGCCGCGCGGCCCTTGGGGCCCACGCAGCCCTTGCATTCCTCCTGCGCGCCCAGCAGCTTGTCGAACTCCTGCGCGACGAATTCGCGGTGGCTGTCCAGCTCGTGCAGGAAAGGGCAGCAGTCGGCGTAGCCCATGGTCTGGGCCACCCACGCCAGGTCGCCGTCGTCCTCGTCCTTCTCGCAGCCCAGCGGCAGCACGTGGGTCTGCTGGTCGTCCAGGTACTGGATGCGGTGCTCGACCCGGCGCAGGAACTCGTACGCCTGGGCCAGCGAGTCCGCCGTGGCCTGCGGCATCAGCCCCGCGGCGGCCACGCGCTGCAGCGCTTCCAGCGTGGGCCGGGTGCGCAGTTCGGGGAACTGGCCGCCGCGCACCACCTGCAGCAGCTGCACGATGAATTCGATCTCGCGGATGCCGCCGCGCGAGAGCTTGACGTCGTTGGCCCGCTCGGGCCGGCCGGCGCTGCGGCGCGCGGCGTGCTCGCGGATCTGCCGGTGCAGCACGCGCAGCGAATCGAACACGCCATAGTCCAGGTAGCGCCGGAACACGAAGGGCAGCACCGTGCCGCGAAGGGCCTGGGCCGAGCCGTCCTCGATGGCGCTGCGCGGCGCGACCACGCGGCTCTTGAGCCACGCGAAACGCTCCCACTCGCGGCCCTGGACCAGGAAATACTCTTCCAGCGCGTCGAGCGAGACCACCGGCGGCCCGGAGTTGCCGTTGGGCCGCAGCGCCAGGTCGACCCGGAACACGAAGCCGTGCTCGGTGGTGTCGCCCACCAGCCCGTAGATGGTCTTGACCACCTTGGCGAAGAACTCCTGGTGGCTGATGCGTCCGCGTCCGTCGACGCCGGGCGTCTCCCCGTCCTCGTCGTAGACGTAGATGAGATCGATGTCGCTGGAGACGTTCAGCTCGCGCGCGCCGAGCTTGCCCATGCCGATCACCCACAGGTGCGCCGGCTGGCCGTCGGGCCGCAGCGGCGTGCCATGGACCGCGGACAGCTCCGACATCGCCTGGCGGCAGGCCGCGTCGAGCGCGAACTCGGCGAGCAGCGTCACCGAGCGGGTGACGCCGGCCAGGGGCGCCTGCTGTTCGCAATCGAGCGTGGCCAGCCGCTCCAGCACCAGCTGGCGCAGGATGCGCAGGGCCGTGCCGAGCGCGTGGCCCTGGGCGGTCAGGGCTTCGAAGGTGGTCTGGAGCGACCCGCGCGTGGGCAGGCCGGCGGGCAGCAGCGGCAGATCGGCGGCGTACCGGCGCCGGATCCGCTGCACGAATCGCGAATGGGTGGAACCGGCGACTGCGCCGGGCATCTCACCCGGGGCCCCGGCCGAGCTGCATGCAGCGCCTTGCACCACAGCCGACCTCGCTGCACCGGGGCTCATAATTCCTGCCACCTCGTAGTCTTCATGAACGAATCGCCCCCGCTCCCTTCGGGCCCGCTGAAGCTGTATGCCGCCGCCGCGAAGGGGCTCCTGTGGCTGCTGGCCGCGGCCTGGCTGCTGTTGGCGCTCGCCTGGGGCGCGGTGCACGGCTGGATTGTGCCGCGAATCGGCGAGCTTCGCCCCACGCTGGAAACCCAGGCCACGCGCCTCCTGGGGGTGCCCGTGCGCATCGGGGCCGTCAGCGCGCGCAGCGAAGGCCTGGTGCCCTCGATCCAGCTCGAATCCGTGGTCCTGCTCGATCCCCACGGCCGCGAGGCCTTGCGGCTGCCGCGCGTGAACGCGTCGCTGTCGCCGCGCTCGCTGCTGCACCTGGGCTTCGACCAGCTTTACATCGAGAGCCCGGTGCTGGACGTGCGGCGGGCCGCCGACGGCCGCCTGTTCGTGGCCGGCCTGGAACTCTCGCAGGCCCAGGGCGCGGGAAAGCAGGACGACGGCCGCGCGGCCGACTGGTTCTTCCGCCAGGGCGAATTCGTCATCCGCGGCGGCACGGTGCGCTGGACCGACGAGATGCGCACGGCGCCGCCGCTGCAGCTCGAAAAGGTGGACTTCGTGGTGCGCAACACCGCGCGCCGCCATGCGCTGCGCCTGGATGCCACGCCGCCCGCCGGCTGGGGCGACCGCTTCACCGTGCAGGGCATGTTCCGCCAGCCGCTGCTGTCCACCCATCCCGGCCGCTGGCAGGACTGGGACGGCCAGCTGCATGCCGACTTCCGGCGCGTCGACCTGGCCGAACTGCGCAAGCACGCGCGCCCCGGGATCGAGGTGCACGGCGGCCATGGCGCCGTGCGCGCCTGGCTCGACGTGGCCAACGGGCAGGTCACCGGCGGCGTCGCCGACCTGTCCGCGGCCGACGTTTCCACCACCCTGGGCGAAGGCCTGGCGCCGCTGTCGCTGGCGTCGGTGTCGGGCCGCTTCGGCGGCCGCCGGCTGCCGGGCGGCATGGAGATCGAGGCCAAGGCGCTGCAGTTCACCACCGCCGAAGGCCAGCACTGGCCGGCCGGCGACGTCTTCCTGTCCTGGACCGAGCCGGACGGCCGCCGCGAAGGTTCGGGCGAACTGCGCGCCGACCGCCTCGACCTGGGCACGCTGGGCCAGCTGGCCGGGCGCGTGCCGCTGGGCGCCGCGACCCACGCCGCGCTGACCCGCCATGCCCCGCAGGGCGTGGTGGAGAACCTGCACGGCTCCTGGCAGGGCGCGCTGCAGCAGCCGGCCAAGTACAAGGTGAAGGGCAAGGTGTCCGGCCTGCAGCTGGCCGCGGCTCCGGCGTCGGTGCGGGACGGCAAGCCGGTCGCGGCCACGCCGGGCCTGCGCAACGCGGCGCTGGACTTCGACCTGAACGAAGGCGGCGGCAAGGCCCGCGTGGCGCTGAACGGTGGCGCGTTGGAGCTGCCCGGCGTGTTCCAGGACCCGGTGCTGGCGTTCGACCGCCTCTCGGGGGACGTGCAATGGCAGGTGGCGGGCGAGCGCATCTCGGTGAACGTGTCGCAACTGCGTTTCGCCAACGCCGACGCGCAAGGCGAGGCCCATGCCACCTGGCGCACGGGCGACCAGGCCGCGCACCGCTTCCCCGGCGTGCTGGACCTGCAGGGCTCACTGTCGCGCGCGAATGGCGCCCGCGTGTGGCGCTACCTGCCGCTGGCCGTGCCGCAGGACGCGCGCGACTACGTGCGCGAGTCGGTGCAGCAGGCCGAGGTCGGCGACGCGCGCTTCCGGGTGCGCGGCGACCTGAAGGACTTCCCGTTTCCGCAGCGGCAGGGCGAGTTCCTGGTCACCGCGCAGGTGAAGAACGCCAGCTACGCCTTCGTTCCGCGGCCCGTGGTGCGCAACGGCGGCGCCAGTCCCCTGCCCTGGCCGGCGCTGAGCCAGCTCTCGGGCAAGCTGGTGTTCGATCGCTCCAGCCTGCGGGTGGACGACGCGCAGGGCCGCTTTTCCATCGCGCCCAACCTGCGGGTGAACGCCAGCGCGCAGGTCGCCGACCTTTCGCACACGGTCGTCAACGTCAACGGCGAGGTGCGCGGCCCGCTGGGCGAGGCGCTCTCGATGGTCCAGAAGTCGCCGATCTCGGCGCTGACCAACGACGCGCTGGCCCGCGCCACCGCCAACGGCAACACCACGGTCAAGCTCGGCCTGCAGTTGCCGATCTCGCAGATCGACCGCAGCCGCGTGCAGGGCACGGTCACGCTCGCCGGCAACGACGTGCAGATCACGCCGGACAGTCCGGCGCTGCAGCGCGCGCGCGGGAGCGTGCTGTTCAGCGAGCGCGGCTTCCAGGTGGTGGGCGCGCAGGCGCGGGCACTGGGCGGCGACGTGCGGGTCGAAGGCGGCAGCCGCAACGGCACCCCTTCCGAGCCGTCGGTGGTGATGCGCGCGCAAGGCACGGCCACGGCCGAGGGCCTGCGCCAGGCGCGTGAGCTGGGCTTCGTCTCGCAGCTGGCGCGGCAGGCGACGGGCGGGTCCGGCTACACCGCCGTGCTCAGCTTCCGCCGCGGCACGCCCGAGCTGCTGGTCACCACCAGCCTGCAGGGCCTGGCGCTGAACCTGCCGGCGCCGCTTTCCAAGACGGCCGAGGCGGCCCTGCCGCTGCGCTACGAGAACGTGCTCCTGCCGGAGTCGAACGGCCCGGCGCAGGACCGGCTGGCGGTGGAGCTCGGCCGCGTCGCTTCCGTCAGCTACGTGCGCGACATCAGCGGCGCCGAGCCGCGCGTGCTGCGCGGCGCCATCGCCATCGGCCTGGCGCAAGGGGAATCGGTCCAGCTGCCGGACCGGGGCGTTTCGGCCAACGTGCGGCTGGACGCCGCCAGCGTCGACGCATGGGAGCAGGCCCTGGAAAGTGGCGCGGCTCCCGCTCCCGCCGCCGCGGCTTCGCGGCCGGCGGCGCCCGTCTCGCCGACGGCTGCCGCCGCGGCGCAGAGCTACCTGCCGACCACGGTGGCGCTGCGTGCGCGCGAGCTCACCGTGGAAGGCCGCACGCTGCGCAACCTGGTGGTGGGCGGTTCGCGCGACGGCCTGCTGTGGCGCGGCAACGTGGACGCCGACGAGCTGAGCGGCTACGTCGAGTACCGGCAGTCCTCCGGCAACGGCGCCGGCCGCGTGCATGCCCGGCTGGCGCGCTTGTCGCTCGCCGCCTCCACCACGACGGCCGTCGAGACGCTGCTGGGCGAACAGCCGGCCGCCAGCATTCCGGCGCTCGACGTGGTGGTGGACGACTTCGAGCTGAAGGGGCGCAAGCTCGGCCGGCTGGAGATCGACGCCGTCAACCGCGGCGGCGGGGCCGTGGTGCGCGAGGGCGGCATCCGCGAGTGGCGGCTCAACAAGCTCGTGCTCACCACCCCGGAAGGCAGCTTCAGCGCCACCGGCAACTGGGCCGCGATCGACGCCCAGGCAGCGGTGCCCGGCGGCCCGCGTCCGCCGCGTACGCCGCTCGAGCATCGCCGCACGGTGATGAACTTCCGGCTGGACATCGCCGACGCCGGCCAGCTGCTCAACCGCTTCGGTATGAAGGACGTCGTGCGGCGCGGCCAGGGCCGGATGGAAGGCCAAGTCGCCTGGCTGGGCTCGCCCATGGGCCTGGACTACCCGTCGATGCAGGGCTACTTCCACGTCGACGTGCAGGGCGGCCAGTTCCTCAAGGCCGATCCGGGCCTGGCCAAGCTGCTGGGCGTGCTGAGCCTGCAGTCGCTGCCGCGCCGGCTGGCGCTGGACTTCCGCGACGTGTTCAGCCAGGGCTTCACCTTCGACTTCGTGCGCGGCGACATCACCATCCAGAGCGGGGTGGCCGCCACCAATAATCTTCAGATGAAAGGCGTCAACGCCGCGGTGCTGATGGAAGGCAAGGCCGACATCGCGCGCGAAACCCAGGACCTGAGGGTGGTGGTGGTGCCTGAGATCAACGCCGGCACCGCGTCGCTGGTAGCCGCGGCCATCAACCCGGCGATCGGGCTGGGCACCTTCCTGGCCCAGGTGTTCCTGCGCGAGCCGCTGGCGCGCGCCACCACGCAGCAGTTCCAGATCGACGGCACCTGGGCCGATCCCAAGGTGACCAAGCTGGAGCGCCAGGCCAGGAGCGCGACCGGCGATCCGAATCCGCCTCCCGCGGAGGCCTCGCCGCCGGCCCGCACCGCGGTCAATTGAACGGAAGGTCCAGCAGCATGAAGGTCGCCGCCCTGCAGATGGTGTCCACGCCGCGCGTGGACGACAACCTCGCCGCCGCCGGCCGGCTCATCGCCCAGGCCGCCGCGCAGGGCTGCGAGCTCGCCGTGCTGCCCGAGTACTTCTGCCTCATGGGCCAGCGCGAGGGCGACAAGGTCGCGGTGCGCGAAGCGTCCGGTGAAGGCCCGATCCAGTCGTTCCTTTCCGCCGCCGCGCGCGAGCACGGCGTGTGGCTGGTGGGCGGCACGCTGCCGCTGCGCGCCGGCGACGAGGCCCACGTGCGCAACACCAGCCTCGCGTTCTCGCCGCAGGGCGAGAGGGTGGCGCGCTACGACAAGATCCACCTGTTCCGCTTCGACAACGGCCGCGACCGCTTCGACGAGGCGCGCACCATCGAGGCGGGTAGCGATCCCGTGACCTTCACGCTGCGATCGCGCGAAGGGCGCGAGTGGCGCATCGGCATGTCGGTCTGCTACGACCTGCGCTTCCCCGAGCTCTATCGCCGGCTCGACGCCGACCTGCTCCTGGTGCCCAGCGCGTTCACCTACACGACCGGCCAGGCGCACTGGGAAACCTTGCTGCGTGCCCGCGCGATCGAGAACCTCGCGTACGTGGTCGCACCGGCGCAGGGCGGCGTGCACGAGAACGGCCGCCGCACCTGGGGCCACAGCCTGGTGGCCGACCCCTGGGGCCAGGTGGTGGCCTGTCGCGACGAGGACGGCGAAGGCGTGGTCGTGGCCGAGCTCGACGCCGAGCGCATGGCCGGCTGGCGCCGCCAGTTGCCGGCGCTGGAGCATCGGGTCCTATGAGCGAGGCCGCGCCGGCCGCGGCGCCGCGTTCGGCGCCCGTCTTGCGTGCCTTGCGCGCGCCGGCCCAGAGCTGGGCGCTCTGGGGGTCGCTCATCGCGCTGGTGGCCACGCTGCTGTCCACGCTGATCTGGCTGGCCGGCCGCTACGAGGCCAGCCAGCTGCAATCCAACCTGGAGCGCGACACCGCCGAAGCCGTCGCCGACATCCGCACCGGCCTCACGCGCAACGTGCAGTCCCTGCAGGCGCTGCAGGCGGGCCGGCCCACGCCGGTCGAGTGGACGCAGGAGGCGCAGCGGCTGGTGCACGATCGCCGCGAGCTGGTGCGGGTGGAGTGGCGCGACCGGCAACTGGGCGTGGTGGCCGCGGTGGACACGCCCTACCGTCCGCCGGTGTTCTCCCGGCTCGGGCGCACCAGCGCGCATGCCGACGTGGTGCTGGCCTGCGCGACGGCGCGCCGCATGAGCGGCCCGGCCTACGCCGCCAGCTACTTCGTGCCCCAGCCGGACGGCATGGGCATGGAACTGATGGAGCTGTGCCTGCCGCAGGTCGCCGAAGGCGCGTCCAGCGGCTACGTGGTGGCCACGTACGCGCTCGGCGAGGTGCTCGCGCTGGTGGGGCCGCAGCTGGCGCGCGGCCACGAGATCTCGTTCACCGAGGCCGACGGCACCCGCCTCGCCCTGCATGGCGGCGCCCGCCGCGGCAGCCGCGTGTTCACCGCGCAGCAGCTGCTGGACCTGCCGGGCTACACGCTGGTGCTGCGCAGCGACAGCTGGAGCCGCGCACCCGACCTGTTCCCCAACGTGCTCACCGCGCTGGTCACCGCGATGTCGATCGCGCTGCTGTCGGTGCTCTACATGCTGGTCAAGGACATGCGCCGTCGCCAGCAGGTGGAGCAGGACCTGGCCGAGGCGCTGGCCTTCCGCAAGGCGATGGAGGACTCGCTGGTCACCGGCCTGCGCGCGCGCGACCTCGCCGGCCGCATCACCTACGTCAATCCGGCGTTCTGCGCGATGGTGGGCTTCAGCGCCGACGAACTGCTCGGCCACTCCACGCCGGCGCCCTACTGGCCGCCGGAACTGGCGGGCGAGTACCAGAAGCGCCAGGAGATCCGCCTGTCCGGCCGGCATGCGCCGCCGCGCGATGGCTTCGAGTCGGTCTTCATGCGCAAGGACGGCTCGCGCTTCCCGGTGCTGATCATCGAGGCGCCGCTGATCAACGCCCAGGGCGTGCAGACCGGCTGGATGAGCGCGTTCCTCGACATCAGCGAGCAGCGCCGCGTCGAGGAACTCTCGCGCGCCAGCCACGAGCGCCTGCAGGCCACGGCGCGGCTGGCGACGGTCGGCGAGATGGCTTCGCTGCTCAGCCACGAGCTGAACCAGCCGCTGGCCGCGATCTCCAGCTACGCCACCGGTTCGCTCAACCTGCTGGATGCGCGCGCCGGCAACGCCGCCACCTCGGCCGACCTGCACCTGGCGATCAAGCGCATCGCGCAGCAGGCCGAGCGCGCCGGCCGCGTGATCAAGAGCGTGCACGACTTCGTGCGCCGGCGCGACAAGGCGCGCGAGCCGGTGCGGCCGCACGAGCTGATCGACGCCGTGCTGCCGCTGGTCAGCCTGCAGGCGCGCAAGCTGCGGGTGCAGGTGGAAACGCGCGTGCCCGCCACGCTGCCGCCGGTGGTGTGCGACCGCACCATGGTCGAACAGGTGCTGCTCAATCTCGCCCGCAACGCGATGCAGGCGATGGACGAGGCCCGCGTGCCCGGCCCCTCGCTGCTGCTGCAGGTGCGCCGCGCCGAGGTCGTCGACGGCGTCGGCAAGGGCTGGATGGAGTTCGCGGTGATCGACGTGGGGCCCGGCATCCCGCCCGAGGTGAAGGCGCAGCTCTTCACGCCGTTCTTCACCACCAAGGCCGAGGGCATGGGCCTGGGCCTGTCGCTGTGCCGCACGGTGGTGGAGCAGCACGGCGGGTTCCTGGCGTTCGAGCCCAACCATCCGCGCGGTACGATCTTCCGCTTCACCTTGCCCACCGAAGCCGCCGCGCTGCCGCCCGCACCGCCGGCCGGCACCCGGACCACCACCACCGCCTGATGCAACCCGCACCCGACGCCACCGTCTTCATCGTCGACGACGACGAAAGCGTGCGCGAGGCATTGGCCTGGCTGCTGCGGTCGCGCCACCTGGCCAGCGAACGCTTCGCCGATGCCGAGGCGTTCCAGGCGCTGCTGGACAAGGGCTTCGCGCCGGCGCAGCCCTGCTGCCTGCTGCTGGACGTGCGCATGCCGGGCATGAGCGGGCTCGCCCTCTTCGAGCACATCGCCGATCGCGGGCTGGTGCAGGCGATGCCGGTGATCTTCCTGACCGGCCATGCCGACGTGCCGACCGCGGTGGACATGGTCAAGCGCGGCGCCTTCGACTTCTGCGAGAAGCCGTTCTCCGACAACGCGCTGGTGGACCGGGTCGAGCAGGCCCTGCAGCTGTCGGGCCGCGTGCTGGCCGAAAGGCGCGCGCGCGACGGCCTGGTGGCCCGGCTGGCCGATCTGACCGAGCGAGAGCGCGACGTGATGCAGCTGGTGGCCCGCGGCCTGCCCAACAAGCTCATCGCCGACCAGCTGGCGATCAGCGTGCGCACGGTGGAGGTCCACCGCTCGCGCGTGTTCGACAAGATGGAAGTGAAGTCGGCGGTGGAACTGGCGAACGTTCTGCGCGACGTCGCGGGCGGGCGCTAGGCCTTGTCGTTGTTCTTTTCGTCTTCAGCGTTCGGCGGCTCGCCGCGCGGCCGTCCGGAGAACATGGTCCACCAGACGATGAGCACCAGCACGGCCAGCGCGAGCAGGGCTTCCAGCAGAATCAGCAGCATGGCAAGTTCGTCGTCCAGGTTCGCGTTCGTCGCGGCGATTGTAGGAATGCTGGCCGGGTGCGCCTCGGTGCCGCTGCCCGAGTCCGGCCCGGAATCCTCTCCGATGCCGCCGGTGGTGGCGCCCGCGCCGGCCCCGTCCCCGGCCCCGATCGCCGGCGTGCCGGTGCTGCAAGGCAAGAGCCGCTGGCAGCCCGTGGCCTGGAGCGAGCTGCCCGGCTTCGACGAGGACGCGCTGCACGAGGCCTGGAACGCCTGGGTGCGCAGCTGCGAACGGCCGCCCGCGGCGTTCGCGCCGCTGTGCCCGCAGGTGCGCCAGCTCTCCATCGCGCCGGCCGAGGAGCAGCGCGAGTGGATGCGCCGCTCGCTCCAGCCGTATCGCGTCGAGCCGCTGCAGGGCGCGACCGAGGGCCTCCTCACCGGCTACTACGAGCCACTGCTCGACGCCTCGCGCGAGCCGACGGCGCGCCACACGGTGCCGCTGTACCGCCCTCCCGCCACGCTGCTCAGTCGCAAGCCCTGGTACAGCCGCCAGGAAATGGAGACGCTGCCCGAGGCCAAGGCGCAGTTGCGCGGCCGCGAGATCGCGTGGCTGGCCGACCCGCTGGACGCGCTGGTGCTGCAGATCCAGGGCTCGGGCCGCTTGCGCGTGACCGAGCGCGACGGCTCGCAGCGCATGGTGCGGCTCGCGTTCGCGGGCAGCAACGAGCATCCGTACCGCAGCGTGGGCGGCTGGCTGCAGCAGCAGGGCGCGCTGCGCGACGCGTCGTGGCCCGGCATCAAGGCCTGGGCCCAGAGCAACCCGCAGCGCCTGCAGGAGATGCTGTGGAGCAATCCGCGCACGGTGTTCTTCCGCGAGGAGCCGCTGGGCGAGCTCGACGCCGCGTTCGGCCCGCGCGGCGCGCAGGGCGTGGCGCTCACCCCGGGCCGATCGATCGCGGTGGACAAGGAAAGCATCCCGTACGGCACGCCGGTGTGGCTCGCCTCGAACGGGCCGCTGCTGCAGCTGCGGCGGCTGGTGCTGGCGCAGGACACGGGCAGCGCCATCGTCGGCGCGGTGCGCGCGGACTACTTCGCCGGCTGGGGCGCGGAAGCGGGCGAACTCGCGGGACGCCTCAAGCAGCCGCTGCGGATGTGGGTGCTGTGGCCGCGATGAGGGGGCGGTCGCTCGCGGCGGTCGCGGTGCTCGCCGTGGGTTGCGCGGCGCGGGCGCCGACCGTCTCGCCGACCCAGCCCGTCGCGCCGGAACCGCCGTCCGTGCCGGCGCCGGCACCGGAGCCCGCCCCGCCGCCTCTCCCGGAAGGCGCCCTGCGCTACCGCTGCGACGGCGAACGGGTGCTGCTGGTGCGCTTGCGCGAAGACGCCGCCCAGGTGCAAGGGCTCCCGCAGGGCGAGGAAACGCTGCTGCTGGACGCCGGCGGCGTCACCCCGCAGCAGCGCGTGTTCTCCAATCCGGCCGTGCGGATGGAAATCGGCCTCGGCGACCGCGGTCGCGAGGCCTTGATCCAGCTGCTGCAGCCTCCCGCTTCCGAGCTGCGCTGCGTGGCGGGCTGAGCGTGCCGCTCAGGCGCCGACCGGCTGGCCGTCGGCGCGGCGAACCACGATCGTGGACGAGCGGGGCGGCAGGCTGTTGCCCTGGACGTTCGACGGCCAGGTGCCGGTCGGGTGCTGGATGTTGATGAAGAACGTCTTCAGGTCCGGCGTCCAGGTCAGGCCGGTGATCTCGCAGCCGTTGGGGCCGACCAGGAACCGGCGCGAGGCCTTGGTGGCGGCGTCCACCGAGTACATCGCGTTGTTGCCGAAGGTGTTGGTGGTCGACGCGCTCGTGGAGGCGTCCGTCTGCACCCACAGCCGGCCCTGCGGATCGACGCCGATGCCGTCGGGGCTGGAGAAGGTGTCGCCGTTGATGTTGCCCTTGAGGTTGGCGGTCGCGAGACGCGGGTCGCCGGCCAGCAGGAACAGCTCCCACTTGAAGCTGGTGGCGTTGACGGTGTTGCCGTCCTCGACCCAGCGGAGGATGTGGCCGTGCGAGTTCGACGTGCGCGGGTTGGCGGCGTCGGTGACCTGGCGGCCGCCGTTGTTGGTGAACGTGCAGTAGATCCTGCGGTCCGGGCCCACCGAGACCCACTCGGGCCGGTCCATCAGCGTCGCGCCGGCCACGCGCGCGGCCGCCTTGGTGTTGAGCAGCACGTCGGACTGGGTGTTGAAGTTGACGGTCACCGGCGCGGGCGGCGTGGTCGACTGGGTGAAGTTGCCCGGGTCCTGCGCGCCGGCCACCAGGCCGTTGAGACCCTGCGTCAGCTCGATCCACTGGCCGGTGCCGTCGGCGTTGAACCTGGCGGCGTACAGCTTGCCGCTGTCCAGCAGGTTGCGGTTGGCGGCGCGGTCGTTCGGGTTGTACTTGCCCGAAGGCACGAACTTGTAGACGCAGCCCGGCGTGCTGTCGTCGCCCATGTAGATCGCCAGGCTGTTGTCGGCGTCGACCATGTAGTCGGTGTTCTCGTGGTCGAAGCGTCCCAGCGCCGTGCGCTTGGTGGCGGCGAAGGTGCCCTGCGGATCGATCTCGACGACCCAGCCGTAGCCCTCCTCGGGCTGCGTGGTGTCCAGGTAGTTGTCGGTCGTTTCCTCGCAGGTGAGATAGGTGCCCCAGGGCGTCTTGCCGCTGGCGCAGTTGTTCAGCGTGCCGATGACGGACGCGCCCACGGCCGCGGCGGCCGGGCCGCCCACCGCGTAGGAGGTGTTGCCGGTGTAGCGCTTGTTGAAGGGCGAGCCGGCCTTGACCGTCCACTTGCCGTTGGCCAGCGCGATCTCGATCACGGAGACGCCCACGGACGACAGCGCGATGCGCTTCTGCTCGGCGGTCGCGGTCGCCTCGTTGTAGGCGGCGCCGGCGAACAGCACGGCGAGGTCCGGCGCCTCGTGGTTGATGGCCAGCAGGCCGCCCTGCGCGGGGTCCACGCCCGGCAGCGGGAAGAAGTGCATGCCGTCGTGGTTGCCGCCCGCGACCCGCTCGTAGCCGTTGGCGTCGAGGAAGGTGCCGGTGAAGGGCGTCGCGCCCGCCGTGACCGCGTCGCCGGCGGAGAACAGCACGTCGACGGTGTAGCCCTCGGGGATGTAGACCTGGTCGCCCACCATGGCGGGGATGCCCTTGAAGTTGACCGCGTAATTCACCGACGCTTGCGGGCCGGGCACGACGGGCGCCAGCGCGCCGGCACCCGGTGCGGCGTCCCCGCCGCCGCCGCAGGCCGCCAGCAGCGAGCTGCCGCCGAACGTGGCGGCCAGCATGGCGCCGAAGCCGCCGCGCAGCACGGTGCGGCGCTGGGTCGCGGCCTGGGCGAGGACGTCTTCCATCATCTGGCCGCGGACGGCCGGCAGCGCCTTGCGCGCGCGCGATTCCTCGCGGTACTGGTCGGTCAAGTGGGACATGTCGTTCCTTTTTGCTCTTGGGAAGGTGTGTGCTTGCTTGATCAGCACCGCTGAGCGTAGGAACGCGCAATGAAGAATCGATGACACGGGAATGCCCGAGCGCGCCGGCATGCCAACGCGCCGTTTCACATTCCTGTCATGCGCGGATTCAGGCCGGGGGCTCGGCCCGCAGGTGCCCGAGCGGCCAGCTGCTGCTGGCCTTGACTTCGCCCAGCGAGAAGCTGGTGTGGATGTCCTTCACGTTCGGCAGGTTGATCAGCACCTTGCGCGCGAACTGCGAGAACGCGTCCAGGTCGCTGGACACGACCTGCAGCTCGAAGGTGCCGGCGCCGCTGATGTAGTGGCACGACACGATCTCGGGGATGCGGCGGATCGCCTCCTCCATCTCGCGCGTGCGCTCGCCGGTGTTGCGGTCGGCGTCCAGCCGCACGAACGCCAGCACGCCCAGGCCGATGCGGTGGCGGTCGATCTCGGCGTGGTAGCCCTTGATGTAGCCGGCCTCCTCCAAAGCCCGCACCCGGCGCCAGCAGGGCGCGGCCGACAGGCCCACCCGCTGCGCCAGTTCCGCGTTGGTCAGGCGGGCGTCGGCCTGCAGTTCCTGCAGGATGCGCAGGTCGAACTTGTCGAGTCTTTCCATAAATAGGCGTTGCGAGAAAAATCCTTTCTCATCCTAGCCCTATCCGGGCATCAAACGCAAAGACATATCCGGCCCGCTTGCATACACTTTGCCGTTCCAACACGGAGACATGACTGAAGTGAACGCCCCCCTGCCCGACCACATCCGCAAGGCGCTCGAGACCGTCACGCTGGACGACAAGTACTCGCTGGACTACGGCCGAGCCTTCATGAGCGGCGTGCAGGCGCTGGTGAAGCTGCCGATGCTGCAGCGCCAGCGCGACGCCCTGGCGGGCAGGAACACCGCCGGCTTCATCAGCGGCTACCGCGGCTCGCCCCTGGGCGGCTACGACCAGGCGCTGTGGAAGGCCAGGAAGTACCTGCAGGCGCAGAACATCGTGTTCAACCCGGGCGTGAACGAGGAACTGGCCGCCACCGCGATCTGGGGCTCGCAGCAGCTCGGCTTCGCGCCGAAGGAACAGCAGAAGTTCGACGGCGTGTTCGGCATCTGGTACGGCAAGGGTCCGGGGGTGGACCGTTGCTCCGACGTGTTCAAGCACGCCAACATGGCCGGCACCACGCCGTGGGGCGGCGTGATCGCGGTGGCCGGCGACGACCACGTGGCCAAGAGCTCCACGGCCGCGCACCAGAGCGACCACATCTTCAAGGCCTGCGGCCTGCCGGTGTTCTTCCCGACGACGGTGCAGGAGATCCTGGACCTGGGCGTGCACGCCTTCGCGATGAGCCGCTACTCCGGCGTGTGGACCGGCATGAAGACGGTCCAGGAGATCGTCGAGTCCAGCGCCACCGCGATGATCGACCCCGGGCGGGTGCAGATCCGCCTGCCCGAGGACTTCGCCATGCCGCCCGGCGGCGTGCACATCCGCTGGCCCGACGCCGCGCTCGAGCAGGAGGCGCGCCTCTTCGACTACAAGTGGTACGCCGCGCTGGCGTACATCCGCGCCAACCGCCTGAACTACAACGTGATCGAGGGCCCGAACGACCGCTTCGGCATCATCGCCAGCGGCAAGGCCTACAACGACACGCGCCAGGCCCTGGCCGATCTCGGCCTCGACGACGACACCTGCCGCCGCCTGGGCATCCGCCTGCACAAGGTGACCGTGGTGTGGCCGCTGGAAGCGCAGATCACGCGCGAGTTCGCCACCGGCCTGCGCGAGATCCTGGTGGTGGAAGAGAAGCGCCAGGTCATCGAATACCAGCTTAAGGAAGAGCTGTACGACTGGCGGCCCGACGTGCGTCCGGCCGTCGTGGGCAAGTACGACGAGGTCGAGGGCGGCGGCGGCGAATGGGCCACGCCCAATCCGACGGCTCGCACGCTGCTGCGCGCCAACGCCGACCTGTCGCCGGCGCTGATCGCGCGGGCCATCGCGCGTCGCCTGCGCAAGCTGGGCATCGACGCCGACACGCAGGTGCGCATCGACGCGCAGCTCACCATCCTGGAAGCCAAGGAGCGCGCGATGCAGGTGCTGGAGGTCAAGGCCGACCGCCAGCCCTGGTTCTGCTCGGGCTGCCCGCACAACACGTCCACCGTGGTGCCGGAAGGCTCGCGCGCCATGGCCGGCATCGGCTGCCACTTCATGGCCACCTGGATGGACCGCGCCACCGTGGGCTTCACCCAGATGGGCGGCGAAGGCGTGCCATGGATGGGCCAGGCGCCCTTCACCGGCGAGAAGCACGTGTTCGCCAACCTGGGCGACGGCACCTACTTCCACAGCGGCCTGCTGGCGATCCGGCAGTCGATCGCGGCGGGCGTGAACATCACCTACAAGGTGCTTTACAACGACGCGGTCGCGATGACCGGCGGGCAGCAGGTCGGCGAGCGGCCCGAGGGCCATTCGGTGCTGCAGATCGCGCAGAGCCTGGTGGCCGAGGGCGTCAACAAGCTGGTGGTGGTCACCGACATGCCGGAGAAGTACGTGGTGGCCAAGCTGCCGCCCGGCGTCGGCGTCGAACATCGCGACCAGCTCGATCGCATCCAGCGCGAGTTCCGCGAGCTGGAAGGCACGACGGCCATCATCTACGACCAGACCTGCGCCACCGAGAAGCGGCGCCGCCGCAAGCGCGGCACCATGGTCGATCCGGCGGTGCGCGTGGTCATCAACGACCTGGTGTGCGAGGGCTGCGGCGACTGCGGCGTGCAGAGCAACTGCCTGTCGGTGGAGCCGCTGGAGACCGAGTTCGGCCGCAAGCGCACCATCAACCAGAGCACCTGCAACAAGGACACGAGCTGCCTCAAGGGCTTCTGCCCGAGCTTCGTCACCGTCGAAGGCGGCAAGCTGAAGGGCAAGGCCAAGTCGTCGCAGGCGGCTTCGCCCGCTTCGTTCGGCGAGCTGCCCGAGCCGCAGGCGCCGGCGCTGCAAGGCGCGTACGGCATCGTGGTGGCGGGGGTGGGCGGCACCGGAGTGATCACCATCGGCCAGCTGCTGGGCATGGCGGCGCACATCGAAGGCAAGGGCATCGTCACGCAGGACGCCGCCGGCCTGGCCCAGAAGGGCGGCGCGACCTGGAGCCACGTTCTGATCGGCAACAGCGCCGAGGACATCCACACCACGCGCGTGAGCATGGCCGCGGCCGACCTCGTGATCGGCTGCGATCCGATCGTCACCGCCGGCAAGGAAACCGTGCTGCGCATGCGCGAGGGCCGCACGCATGTGGCGCTGAACTCGCACAGCACGCCGACCGCGGCCTTCGTGAAGAACGCCGGCTGGGCCAATCCCGCCGAGGCGTGCACGGCCGAGATCGCCAAGGCGGTGGGCACGCAGGGCGTGGGCGCGTTCAACGCCGATGCCGCGGCCACCAAGCTGATGGGCGACACGATCTACACCAACCCGATGCTGCTCGGCTACGCCTGGCAGAAGGGCTGGATCCCGTTGGGCCGCGAGGCGATGCTGCGCGCGATCGAACTCAACGCCGTGGCGGTGGACAGCAACAAGGCCGCCTTCGAATGGGGCCGCTGCGCCGCGCAAGACCCGGCGCGGTTCGAGCAACTGCTGACGCCGGCCCACGTCATCGAGCTGAAAAAGCGCGAGACGCTGGACAGCCTGGTCGCCCGCCGCGTCGAGTTCCTGACCGCCTACCAGAACGCCGGCTACGCCCGCGAGTACCAGGCCTTCGTCGAGAAGGTGCGCGCCGCCGAGGCGCCGCTGGGCAAGACCTCGCTGGCCGAGACCGTCGCCCGCTACCTGTTCAAGCTGATGGCCTACAAGGACGAGTACGAGGTGGCCCGCCTGCATGCCGAGACCGGCTTCCAGGAGCGCATCGCGTCCATGTTCGAGGGCGACTTCAAGGTGAACTACCACCTGGCCCCGCCGCTGCTGGCCAAGCGCAACGAGAAGGGCGAGCTGGTCAAGCGCAAGTACGGTCCTGCGATGGGGCTGGGCTTCAAGGTGCTGGCCAAGCTGCGCGGCCTGCGCGGCACGGCGCTGGACCCGTTCGGCCGCACCGAGGAGCGCCGCACCGAGCGCGCGCTGATCGGCGAGTACCGCGCGAGCGTCGAGCAGCTGATCGCCGGGCTGGACGCCGGCAACCACTCGCTGGCGCTGGAGATCGCCGCGATCCCGGAGCAGATCAAGGGGTATGGCCACGTCAAGGAACGCAACCTGGCGGCGGCCCGCCAGCGCTGGGATGCGCTGATGCAACGCTGGGGCCGGCCGGCGGCCGAGCGTCGCGCCGCCTGAGCCTCGCGCGGCGCGGCCCCTCAGCGGCCGCGCCTTACAATCAAACGTTTGCGCGCCCGGCCGCAGCCCTCGGGCCGCGCGTCGGCGCGTGACCCGAAGCAACCTTCATTTCGCGCTGGAGCCCACGTGTTCATTTCCTCCGCCTTCGCCCAGACCGCGCCGGCCGCCGCCGGCGGCGACATGTCGTCGTCCCTGATGAGCATGCTGCCCCTGGTGCTGATGTTCGTCGTCCTGTATTTCGTGATGATCCGGCCGCAGATGAAGCGCCAGAAGGAGCATCGCACCATGATCGACGCCCTGGCCAAGGGCGACGAGGTCGCCACCGCGGGCGGCGTGCTGGGCAAGGTCACCCGGCTGGGCGACACGTACATCGGCGTCGAAGTCGCCAACGGCGTCGAGATCCAGGTCCAGCGCAGCGCGGTGGTCCAGGTCCTGCCCAAGGGCACGATCAAGTAAAGCCCCACCGCGGCGTGCGGCTTTGAGCCTGGCGGGGAACTGCCCGCCCCGTCCGACGCTCAACAGGCAACGCTCTATGAACCGTTACCCGATCTGGAAATACGCGATCATCCTGGTCGCGCTGGTGGTGGGGGTGCTCTACACCCTGCCCAACTTCTTCGGCGAAGCGCCGGCGGTGCAGGTCTCCTCGGCCAAGTCCACCGTCAAGATCGACGCCACCACGCAGGCCCGCATCCAGCAGGCGCTGGATGCCGCCGGCATCAAGCCCGAGCTGATCGCGCTGGACGCCAGCTCGGTCAAGGTGCGCCTGGACAGCCCGGACACGCAGCTGCGCGCCCGTGACGCCATCCAGCGCGCGCTGGCGCCCAACCCGGACGATGCACCTTACGTCGTCGCGCTGAACCTGCTGTCCAACACGCCGCGCTGGCTGACCGCCATCAAGGCCGCGCCCATGTACCTGGGCCTGGACCTGCGCGGCGGCGTGCACTTCATGCTGCAGGTGGACATGCAGGCGGCCCTGACCAAGCGCGCCGAGTCGCTCGCGGGCGACCTGCGCGTGCAGCTGCGCGAGGCCAACGTGCGCCATGGCGGCATCAGCCGCGACGGCCAGCAGGTCGAGGTTCGGCTGCGCGACTCGCAGAGCCTGCAGGCCGCGCGGCGCGTGCTGCAGGACCAGTTCGCCGACCTGCAGGTGGCCGAACGGATCGAGGGCACCGACTACCGCCTGGTCGCCACGCTGAAGCCGGAAGCGGCGCGACGCGTGCAGGAGCAGGCGCTGCGGCAGAACATGGTGACGCTGCACAACCGGATCAACGAGCTGGGCGTGGCCGAGCCGGTGATCCAGCAGCAGGGCCTGGACCGCATCGTGGTGCAGCTGCCCGGCGTGCAGGACACCAGCCGCGCCAAGAGCATCCTGGGCCGCACCGCGACGCTGGAGATGCGCCTGGTGGACGAGAGCGCCGAGGCGCGCGCCGCCGAACTGGGCTCCGGTCCGGTGCCGTTCGGCTCCGAGCGCTACCTGGAGCGCGACGGCCGCGCCGTCATCGTCAAGAAGCAGGTGATCCTCACGGGCGACAGCCTGACCGACGCGCAACCCGGCTTCGACTCGCAGACGCAGCAGCCCAAGGTCGACCTGACGGTGGACGCCAAGGGCGGCCGCATCATGCGGGACGTCAGCCGCGAGAACCTGAAGAAGCGCATGGCCATCCTGCTCTTCGAGAAGGGCAAGGGCGAGGTGCTGACCGCCCCGGTGATCCAGGGCGAACTGGGCACCCGGTTCCAGATTTCCGGCTCGATGAGCGTCAACGAGGCCGCCGACCTGGCGCTGCTGCTGCGCGCCGGCTCGCTGGCGGCGCCGATGGAGATCATCGAGGAACTGACGATCGGCCCCAGCCTGGGCGCCGAGAACATCGCCAAGGGCTTCCACAGCGTGGCCTGGGGCTTCGCCGCCATCGTGGCCTTCATGGCCGTGTACTACATGCTGTTCGGGCTGTTCTCCGGCCTGGCGCTGGCGGTCAACCTGATGCTGCTGGTGGCGGTGCTGTCGATGCTGCAGGCCACGCTCACGCTGCCGGGCATGGCGGCCATGGCGCTGGCGCTGGGCATGGCCATCGACTCGAACGTGCTGATCAACGAACGGGTGCGGGAGGAGCTGCGCAACGGCGCGGCGCCGCAGGCGGCCATCCACGCCGGCTACGACCGCGCGTGGGCGACCATCCTGGACTCCAACGTCACCACCCTGATCGCGGGCCTGGCGCTGCTGGCATTCGGCTCAGGGCCGGTGCGCGGCTTCGCGGTGGTCCACTGCATCGGCATCCTGACGTCGATGTTCTCCGCCGTGTTCTTCTCGCGCGGCCTGGTAAACCTTTGGTATGGCCGCAAGAAGAAGCTTCGGACGGTCTCTATCGGCACCGTCTGGCGTCCGGACGCCGGGCAGGCTATAACCAAGCCGGAGTGAGGCGGTAGCAGAAAAATGGAATTCTTCAAGATCCACCGTGACATCCCGTTCATGAAGAACGCGCTGGTGTTCAACGTGATCTCGTTCCTCACGTTCGCCGCCGCCGTGTTCTTCCTCGTGACGAAGGGGCTCCACCTCTCGGTGGAATTCACCGGCGGCACGGTGATGCAGGTCAGCTACGCGCAGGCGGCGGACGTGGAATCGGTCCGCAAGACCGTCTCCAATCTGGGCTACCACGACGTCCAGGTGCAGAACTTCGGCACCGCCCGCGACGTCATGATCCGGCTGCCGGCCCAGAAGGGTGTGAGTTCCGCGCAACAGAGCGAGAAGGTGCTGGCTTCCCTGAAGCAGACCGATCCCTCGGTCTCGCTGCGGCGCACCGAGTTCGTCGGGCCCCAGGTCGGCGAGGAGCTCGCCACCGACGGCCTGAAAGCGCTGGCCATGGTGGTCTTCGGCATCATGATCTACCTCGCCTTCCGCTTCGAGTGGAAGTTCGCGGTAGCGGCCATCATCGCCAACCTGCACGACGTGATCATCATCCTGGGCTTCTTCGCCTTCTTCCAGTGGGAGTTCTCGCTGGCGGTGCTGGCGGCGGTGCTGGCGGTGCTGGGCTACTCGGTCAACGAGTCGGTCGTGATCTTCGACCGGATCCGCGAGAACTTCCGCCGCTACCGCAAGATGAACACGGTGGAGATCATCGACAACGCGATCACCTCCACGATCAGCCGGACGATCATCACGCACGGCTCCACCCAGGTCATGGTGCTGTCGATGCTGCTGTTCGGCGGCGCGACGCTGCACTACTTCGCGCTGGCGCTGACCATCGGCATCTGCTTCGGCATCTACTCCTCGGTGTTCGTCGCCGCGGCCATCGCGATGTGGCTGGGCGTCAAGCGCGAGGACCTGGTCAAGTCCGGCCCCCGCAAGGAAGACCCCAACGACCCCAACGCGGGGGCGGTGGTCTAGCGCCGGACCGTGAGCGCGCCCCAGCCTCCCTCCCAGGCCGCGATCGCGCGCAAGGCGCGCGAGCACTTCGTGGGCCAGCTGGAGGGCGTGCTGCAGCCCCTGTCGGAAGCCATCCGCGCCCGGCTGGTCGAGCTGGTGGACGGCGCCACCAGCTCGCGCGACTCGCAGGAGCGCCGCGACGCCATGCTGGACTTCGAGCGCCAGCGACGCGCCTGGACGGAAGGCACGGCCGAGGCCTGGCGCAAGGCCATGAAGCCGCCCACCGCCACCACCCAGATGCGGCTGGAGGCGGTCAACCTCTCGCTGATCGGCGACGAGGTGGTGGAGAACAAGATCCTGGCTTCGCGGGTGGCGCTGACCATCCTGGAGAAGGCCACCTGGGAGCTCAACGACCTCAAGGTGCGCATGCAGCATCTGGAAGGCCACGAACTGGGCGACCACGACGTGCTGCGCACCGAGGCGGTGACGCAGCTGATGGTGGAGCAGTGGGGCGCCAACGGGCTCCTGCGGCCGACCTGGGTGATGGTCCAGGACGTCATCTCCAAGCTGATGGTCGAGAAGATGGTCTCGGCCTACAAGACCACCAACCAGTTCCTCGTGCAGCGCGGTGTGCTGCCCGATATCGACCTCAGCTCGCGCGTGAGGCGCGGCGCGTCGTCGCCTGTCCAACGCAAGCCGGCTGCCGGTGGCGCCGGCGGTGAGGGCGCGGGAGGGGGTGGTGCTAGTGGTGGTACCGGTGGCGGGGCCTCTGCTCCGGGCGGCGGCTACGCCGGCGGCGGCGGTGCCCCGTCGACGGGTTACGGCGGGACCAGTACGAGCACGGGCGGCTACGCAAGCACGGGCGGCGGCGGAGCGTCGGTTTCGGGCGGCGGCTATTCCGGCGCTACGGGAGGCTCCTCGGCGCCAGGCGGCGGCTATGGGGGCGGCAGTGGTGGAGGCGGCTACGCAGGCGGTGCCTCGACTCCTGGCGGCGGTCACGCCGGCGGTGAGGGCGTTTCCGTCCCGGGCAGCGGCTATGGCGGCGGTGGCAACGGCCGCGGGCAAGGCGGCGCCGGCGGAACCAGCGGTGGCGATGGCGGTAACGGCTACGGCGGCGGTGGAGGCGGAAGCGGCGGCGGGTCGGCCGGCGCGCATGCTCCCGGCGGCGCCGCGCGCAATGGCGAATCGGCCGCATCGAGGTACGGTGGCGCCCAGACCCGCGGCCTGGGCGGAGGCGTAGCCGAAGAGACCCGGTTGATGACGTCCAGCACCCCGCTGGCTCGCGCTCGCATGCGCGCCACCGGCGTCCTGGGTCAGCTCAAGCGGCTGCTCACCGAGAAGGCAGGCTTCGATCCCAACCGCGCGGCGGCCGCGCCGTCGCCCGCGCTGGCCGAGGCCATGAGCCGGCACGCCACCGTTGTCCAGACCCAGGTGCAGACCCAGGTCGGTGCCGGCGACACGGCCGGCGAGGTGGTGGTCTACGACGACGCCGCGGTCGAACGCGCCGCGGTCGACCTGCGACAGCGCACCGGCGAGCTCAAGAAGAAGGCGACCACCAGCAGCGAGAAAGCCACCATCGAGATCGTGGCGCTGATGTTCCAGAGCATCCTGTCCGAAGAGCGCATCCCGGCGGCCGTGCGCGTGTGGTTCGCGCGGCTGCAGATGCCGGTGCTGCGCGTGGCGCTGGCCGAGCCCGAGTTCTTCGGCACGCTGCAGCATCCGGCCCGCCAGCTGATCGACCGCATGGGCTCCTGCGTGCTCGGCTTCAACGCCGCCGCCATCAGCGGCAGCGCGCTGGAGATCGAAATCAAGCGCGTGGTGCAGGTGATCGAGCAGTACCCGGAGACCGGCCGGCGCGTGTTCCAGCTGGTCTACGACGAGTTCCAGAAATTCCTCTCCAAGTACCTCACCGAGAAGAGCGACACCCAGCGCCTGGTCAGCGTCGCCCAGCAGGTCGAGCAGAAGGAGACGATGGCGATCCAGTACACGATCGAGCTGCGCAAGATGCTCAGCGACATCCCGGTGCGCGACGAGATCCGCGAGTTCCTGTTCAAGGTCTGGGCCGAGGTGCTGGCCGTGGCCGCCGTCAAGCACGGCCCGCAGCACCAGGAAACCGTGATGCTGAAGAAGTCGGCCGCGGAACTGGTCTGGTCGGCCAGCGCGAAGCCGAACCGGGCCGAGCGCTCCAAGGTGATCCAGGACCTGCCCGCGCTGCTGATCCGGTTGCGCAAGGGCATGAGCCTGATGGGCCTGCAGGGCGCGGAGCAGGAGAAGCACATCAAGGTCATCGGCGACACGCTGGCCGACGCCTTCATGTCCAAGACCGAATCCATCCCGCAGCAGCAGATCGATGCCATCGGCAAGCGGCTGGAGAACCTGGAGGACTTCATCGCCGACGATCCGTCGGTCGAGCTGGAGCTGGACCAGGAGGCGCTGGAGATGATGCTGGGCATCGACGCCTCGATGATCGAGGTGGTCACCGACGGCGGCTCCAAGCCCAGCGACGCCATGCTGGCCTGGGCGGCCGAGCTGCAGCAGGGCAACTGGTTCACCTTGGACCACAACGGCAAGGTGCACCAGGTGCAATACGTCTGGCGCAGCCAGCGGGGACAGCTGTACCTGTTCGCGTCGGCGGAAGGTCGCAGCTTCCTGGTGCAGATGCGGCGCCTGGCGGCCTACCTCCAGGCCGGATTGCTTCTGCCGGCGGAAGAGGAAGCGCTCACGGTGCGAGCCACGCGCGACGCGCTGGCCAAGCTGGACGCCAATCCCGAACGGCTGCTGGCCTAAAGGCCGGTGGAGCTAGCCGCTAGTGCGGCAGGCGATCGGTGACGTCGTCGCAGAGCTCGTCGAGCACCAGCGCATCGGGCTCGCGGCCCATGCTCCAGTAGACCATCAGCACGATGATCTTCAGGTCGTCGAGCGACACCGGGTCGCCGGGCGCGGCCATCGCACGATCGAGCACGATTTCGCGCATCGCGGGCGGCAGGACGCCGGCCGATTCCAGGAAGCTGACAAACCCCAGGCACTGCGCGCCCAGGTGGTCTTGTTCGGCCACCGAGTACACGCGCATGCTGAGCGGCGAGGGAGCCGCGGAGACGGAGGTTTCGGGAACTTGCTGGACGCTCTGCGCCGCGAAGTTCAGCCCGTCGAGCCAGGCGAGCGCCTGCTGTATTTCTTCGGGTTCGAAGCCCTGGGCGCTGAGCTTGCGTCCCAGTTGCGGCAGTTCGGGGCATGCATCCCCGCGCCAGTAGTTTTCGTAGACGAACACCAGCACATCGAACATGCGGGCCAATATAGCCCAGCTGGCGATCGCGTGGGGACTTTCGTCGTGATGTTGCTCGTGCGCGTCGAGCAGCGCGGCGCGTTCAGCCGCGTTCGAGGCGCTGGTACAGGCCACCGGGAAGTCGGGCGACGTGGCCCCCGAGCTCGAGCTCGAGCAGCTTCGCCTGCAGGTCAGCCGCCGAAACGCCGGTGCGCGCGATCAGCGCGTCGAGACCGACCGGGTCGTGGCCCAAAGCCTGCAGCAGCGACGACTCGGCCGGCGCGGGCGCCGGGGACGCTGAACGCACGCTCCGCTTCGAAGGCTCGGCCGGCGCCAGCTCCTCCATCACGTCCTGCGCCGTCTCCACGAGCTTGGCGCCCTGCCGCAGCAGCTCATGGCATCCGCGTGCCTGCGGCGCATGGATGGATCCGGGAATCGCGAACACCTCGCGGCCCTGCTCCACCGCCTGCCGCGCCGTGATCAGCGAGCCGGAGCGCAGCGCGGCCTCGACCACCAGCGTGCCCTGCCCCAGCGCCGCGATGATCCGGTTGCGTTGCGGGAAGTTCTCGGCGAGCGGATGCGTCCCGAGCGGGTACTCGGAGACGAGTAGTCCGTGTTCGGCGATGCGATGCGCGAGCCGATGGTGCTGGCTCGGGTAGACGCGGTCCAAGCCGGTGCCGACCACGGCGATGGTCGCTACCTGCCCGGGCGACGCACCTTCGAGCGCGCCCTCGTGCGCCGCCGCATCGATGCCCAACGCCATGCCCGACACCACCGTCCACCCCGCCTGCGCGAAGCTGCGGGCGAACTCGCGCGCGTTGTTCGCGCCCTGCGGTGTCGGGTTGCGGCTGCCGACCACCGAGATGGCGCGCGGCCATTCCGCCAGCGCGACGCCGCTCACGTACAGCATCAGCGGCGGATCCTCGGTCTGCAGCAGCGCGGGCGGATAGGCCGGATCGGCCAACGTCAGCAATCGGCGCGTGGGCTCCTGCCGCAGCCAGGCCCAGGTGGTCTCGACCTGCGCGGCCCAGCCGTCCGGCTCGGCGCACAGCGCCTGGACCTGCGGCGCGTGGGCCACCGCGTGGAGCGCGTCGGCGCCCTGCTCGAAGATGTTGAGGGGAAGCCCGAAAGCCGCGAGCAGCTTCCGGGCGCTGGCGCGGCCGACGCCCGGCGTCATCGCCAGGCGCAGCCATGCGGCCAGCTCTTCGCGCTCCATGGCGCGGCGATCAGCGCGGGCTGGTGACGCGGTCGCCGACCTTCACGCCCTCGTTGGTCTCGAGGATCAGGGCGTAGGAGAGGCGCTCGAACGGGCGGAAGACCATCATCAGGCCGTTGCGCTCGTTGGGCAGCTTGACCTCGGTCTTCTCGCCGGGCTGCGACCGGTCGATGATGGTGGCGCCGGCCTTCTGGATGGCCAGCACGTGGCCGGCCTCCATGCCGTCGGCCGTGCCCTTGTTGATGACCACGACCTGGTTCTGGCCGGCCAGGGCCACGGAGTCGCCGTACATCGAAACGACCATGCCGCCTTCGACCGGCCCTTGCGGCGCGCGCGGCGTGTAGCTCACGAGCTGGCGGCCGGGTTCGGGCAGCAGCCGATCGCCCACGCGCATCTCGCTGCGCGCCGAGAGAACGTCGAGCGTGGCGGGCACGGCGGTAGTCCTGCCTTCGTCGCGGCCGCTCTTGACGGTCTCGGTGCCTTCACCGCGCACCATCTGCGCCTTGCCCAGGTACTCCGCCTCGTAGCCGAGCACGGCCTTGGTGATCGGGTCGCGCAGCGCCTTGGCGCTGCGGAACACTCGGAACTCTTCGCCGGGACCGGTGGCGCGGTCGGCCATCGGCGCGCCGTCGCTGGCGCGGGCATAGATGCGGTCGCCGCGGGTGATCAGCACGCGGTTGTCGGGCGCGGCCACGATGCGCGGGGCGCGCTCGAGCACGCCGCCGTCCACGATGATCGGCTCGGCCAGGAAGGGCTCGATCAGGTGCGTCGCCAGGGTGGGCAGCGCGCCGTCGCCGACCGCCGACACCCGAACGCGCGGCGAGACGCGGACCGTCGGCACCTCGCCGCCCTGGGCCTGCTGCACGCGCAGGCGGGCACGGCCGCCGATCTTTTCCAGCACGAGCTGCTGGCCGGGATAGATGCGGTGGGGGTTGCGCACTTCTTCCATGTTCATGCCCCACAGCTCGGGCCAGCGCCACGGGCTCAGCAGGAAGACGCGGGAGATGGCCCACAGCGTGTCGCCGGACTTCACCGTGTAGGTGTCGGGCGCGTTGGGCGCCAGCTCGCTCAGCGGCACGCCGGCCTGGGCGACCTGTTCAGCGGTCGCGCGCCACGCGGGCGTCACCGGCTGGGCCTGGGCGGGCAGCGCCGCCAGCAGCGTCGCGGCCAGCGCGGCCGTGACGGTCCAGGCGAACGGTGGGAAGCCGGCCTTTGCGGCCTCGCGTTGACCCTTCATGGGCTCTCCTCCTCGTAACGGAACTTGACAAACCGCTGTCGATTCTGCGTTCAAGCCCTTGATTGGGCAACGTTTTTGGCCGCGCCCGCCTGCCGTTTTCCACAAAAGTGGCGAAAATAGCGACAGCCTCCACCGATCAACCATGGCCTTGCTTCCCATTCTTTGCTACCCCGATCCGCGCCTCCACACCGTCGCCAAGCCGGTGCAGGCGGTGGATGCCCGCATCCGCCAACTTGTGGCCGACATGCTCGAAACGATGTACGACGCCAACGGCATCGGACTGGCGGCGACCCAGGTCGACGCGCACGAGCGCGTGGTGGTGATCGACGTCTCGGAGGAGCACAACCAGCCGATGGTCCTGATCAACCCCGAGATCACCTGGTTCAGCGAGGACAAGCAGATCAACGACGAAGGCTGCCTGTCCGTGCCCGGCATCTACGACGGTGTCGAGCGCTCCTCGGCGGTGCGGGTGACGGCGCTGGACGAGAACGGCGACTCGCGCACCATCGAGGCCGAAGGCCTGCTCGCGGTATGCATCCAGCACGAGATGGACCACCTGCTGGGCAAGGTGTTCGTCGAGTACCTCTCGCCGCTCAAGCGCAACCGCATCAAGACCAAGATGCTCAAGGCGCGCCGAGACACGGTGCGGGCCTGAGCCGGAGAACTTCCATGCGCGGGCTGTTGCTCTCGCTGTCGCTGGCGGCACTGCTGGCCGCCTGCGCCGGCAATCCCTTCGGCGCGTCGGCCTTGCAGCCGGGCGCCAGCCGCCAGCAGGTGATCGACCGAATGGGCCAGCCCACGCGCATCGTGCCCCTCGCGGGCGGCGAGCGGCTGCAGTACTCGCTGCAGCCGTTCGGCCGCGAGGCCTGGATGGTGGACCTGGACGCGTCCGGCCGCGTGGTGAGTTCACGCCAGGTGCTCAACACCCTCAGCTTCAACCGCATCGAGCCCGGCCGCTGGACGCGCAACGACATCGAGCGTGAATTCGGCCCGCCCGCGCGCATCGATTCCGTCGCCAGCTGGAACGGCCCGGTCCTGACCTACTACTGGCGCGACATCGATCGCAGCGACATGTTCTATTGGGTGTACCTCGACCCGCAGGGCGTGGTGCGGCGCGCGCATCCCGGCATGGAGTTCGTCAACGCGCCGAACGAGCGCATCTGATGCGGGTCGTCTTCGCCGGCACCCCTGAATTCGCCCGCGCCGCACTGGAGCGGTTGCACGCCGCCCGGTTCGAGATCCCGCTGGTCCTGACCCAGCCCGATCGTCCGGCCGGCCGCGGCATGCAGCTGCAGGCTTCGCCGGTCAAGCAGTTCGCGCTTTCGCACGACATCGACGTCGCGCAACCGCGCAGCCTGCGCCTGGACGGCAAGTTCCCGGACGATGCCGCGGCCGCGCGCGCGGCGCTAGAAGCCGCGCGGCCCGACGTGATGGTGGTCGCCGCCTACGGCCTGATCCTGCCGCAGTGGGTGCTGGACCTGCCGCGCCTGGGGTGCCTGAACATCCATGCCTCGCTGCTCCCGCGCTGGCGCGGCGCCGCGCCGATCCATCGCGCGATCGAAGCCGGCGATGCGGAAACGGGCGTGACCATCATGCAGATGGACGCCGGCCTCGATACCGGCGACATGCTGATCACCGAGCGCGTCGCGATCCGCGCCGACGACACCACCGGCCGCTTGCATGACCGGCTGGCCGACCTGGGCGCACGCCTCATCGTGGAGGCGCTCGAACTCGCGGCCTGCGGCGGCATGCCGCGCACGCGTCAGCCCGAAGAAGGCGTGACCTACGCGCACAAGATCGACAAGGCCGAGGCCCAGGTCGACTGGTCGCAGCCGGCGGACGTCATCGAGCGCCGCATGCGGGCCTTCGATCCCTTCCCCGGCGCGGCGACCCACCTGGACAAGGACGCCATCAAGCTGTGGCGCGGCAAGGTCATCGACGAAACAGCCACGACGCAACTTGCGGGCACCGTCCTGAGCGTGGGCCCCGAAGGCGTCGACGTCGCCACCGGCCGCGGCGTCCTGCGCCTCACCGAGCTGCAGCGCGCGGGCGGCAAGCGCCTGCCGGCGGCAGACTTCCTGCGCGGCGTGGCCATCGCGCCCGGCGCGCGCCTGGGAGCGAACCCGAATTGATGTTCCTGACGGAGGCGGTGCGGCGGCACCCCGAGTTCCGCGTGGGCCTGCGCGCGATGGCGCCGCAAGCGCCCGGCGTCGCGGCCTGGGGGCTGATGACCGGCGTGGCGATGGCCAAGTCCGGCCTGTCGCTGGCCGAGTCCTCGCTGATGGCGCTGCTGGTCTACGCCGGCAGTTCGCAGCTGGCCTCGCTGCCGTTGATCATCGCGGGCGCGCCCGCGTGGGTGGTGCTTGCCACGGGCTTCTGCGTCAACCTGCGCTTCGTGGTCTTCAGCCTTCACCTGCGGCCTTACCTGGTCCACCTGCCATGGTGGCAGCGGCTCGCGCACGGCTACGTGACGGCCGACATGAGCTACGCGATCTTCACGCACCGCTTCACGCAACCGGCCGCCGACGCCGAAGGGCGCGCCGCGCAAGAGGCGTTCCTGGCCGGCAATGCCGCGATCAACTGGAGCAGCTGGGTCGGCGCGAGCCTGCTGGGCATAGCCCTGGCCAACTTCATCCCGCAGCACTGGGGCCTGGGCTTCGCCGGGATCCTCTGCCTCGTCGGCATCCTGTGCTCGCTGGCGACGACGCGGCTTCGCGTGGTCTCGGCCATCGTCGCCAGCATCGCCGCGATCGCCGCCTATTCGCTGCCGCTCAAGCTCAACATCGTGATGGCTATCGCCGTGGCCGTGCTGCTTTGCCTGTCGCTGGAGCGCTTGCCGTCGGCCCGCGGTCGCGGCAAGGAGGCGCTGGAATGAGCGCAACCAGCGACCTGTGGACGCTGGCCGTCATCGTCGGGCTGGCCGCGGTGACGGTGATCACGCGCAGCTTCTTCTTCATTTCCAGCCGTCCCTGGCCGCTGCCGCGCTGGGCCGAACGCGGCCTGCAGTACGCGCCCATCGCCGCGCTGGCGGCGGTCGTGCTGCCCGAGGTCGTGATGACGCAGGGCCAGCTGATCCACGGCTGGGACGCGCGCGTGTTCGGCGCGATCGCCGGCGCCGCCACGTTCTACGTGCGACGCAGCGTGCTGGCCACCATCGTCGTCGGCATGGCCGTCTATCTGCCGCTGCACCTGGGCCTGGGCTGGTAGCGCCATCGGGCCAAGCGGACCGGCGCGGCAGCAACCGCTGCCTACAATCCCCGGTCCCTTTTTTCTCTCATGCCCAACGAGTCGATCATGAACGTCCTGCGCTTTTCCGATCTGTGTGCCAAGGGCCAGGTGGCCGGCCGCCGCGTGTTCATCCGCGCCGACCTCAACGTGCCGCAGGACGACCAGGGTCGCATCACGGAGGACACGCGCGTGCGTGCTTCCGTGCCTTGCATCCGCATGGCGCTCGACGCGGGCGCGGCCGTCATGGTCACCTCGCACCTGGGCCGCCCGACCGAAGGCCAGTTCAAGCCCGAAGACTCGCTCGCGCCGGTGGCCGAGCGCCTGTCGCAGCTGCTGGGCCGCCCGGTGCCGCTGAAGTCGAACTGGGTCGACGGCGTCGAGGTCCAGCCGGGCGAGGTGGTCCTGCTGGAGAACTGCCGCGTCAACAAGGGCGAGAAGAAGAACGATCCCGAACTGGCGAAGAAGATGGCCGCGCTGTGCGACATCTTCGTGCACGACGCCTTCGGCACCGCGCACCGCGCCGAGGCCTCCACCTACGGCATCGCGCAGTTCGCGCCGGTCGCGTGCGCCGGCCCGCTGCTGGCCGCCGAGATTGACGCCATCAGCAAGGCGCTGGCCAATCCCAGGCGCCCGCTGGCGGCCATCGTGGCCGGCTCCAAGGTGTCGACCAAGCTCACCATCCTGCAGTCGCTGGCGAAGAACGTGGACCAGCTGATCGTCGGCGGCGGCATCGCCAACACGTTCATGCTCGCGGCCGGCCTGAAGATCGGCAAGTCGCTCGCCGAGGCCGACCTGGTGGGCGAGGCGCTGGCCGTGATGAACGCGATGAAGGCGCGCGGCGCCGAGGTGCCGATCCCGACCGACGTGGTCACCGCCAAGACCTTCGCGGCAGATGCGCCGGCCACGGTCAAGGCCGCGACCGACGTGGCCGACGACGACCTGATCCTGGACATCGGCCCGCAGACCGCGAAGCGCCTGGCCGCGCAGCTGAAGGCCGCCGGCACCATCGTGTGGAACGGCCCGGTGGGCGTGTTCGAGTTCGACGCCTTCGCCGGCGGCACCGAGGCCATCGCCCGCGCCATCGCCGAGTCGTCCGCGTTCAGCATCGCCGGCGGCGGCGACACGCTGGCGGCGATCGCCAAGTACGGCATCGAGAAGGACGTGGGCTACATCTCCACCGGCGGCGGCGCCTTCCTCGAGGTGCTGGAAGGCAAGACCCTGCCGGCCTTCGAGATCCTGGCCAGGCGCGCGGCCGGCTGAAGCGCCGTAACCGCCCTGTAACTCGCGCGTCGGTGGCATGTGAGAATGCCGCCCACCACCGCTCATAGCCAGGAACCTGCCTCATGGCCCGTCGCGCCACCAAGATCGTCGCCACCCTCGGCCCCGCCTCCAGCGATCCCAAGCTGCTGGAACAGATGATCCGCGCCGGCGTCAACGTCGTGCGCCTGAACTTCAGCCACGGTACGGCGCAGGACCACATCGACCGCGCCACGCTGGTCCGCGAGGCGGCGCAGCGCGCCGGCCGCGAGGTGGCCATCATGGCCGACCTGCAGGGTCCCAAGATCCGCGTCGGCAAGTTCGCCGACGGCAAGGTGACGCTCGAGCCGGGCATGAAGTTCGTGCTGGACGCCTCGCGCACCGAGCCGGGCAACCTGGAAGGCGTGGGCCTGGACTACAAGGAGCTGCCGCGCGACGTGCGCCCCGGCGATACGCTGCTGCTCAACGACGGCCTGATCGTGCTGACGGTCGACAAGGTCAAGGGCGAGCAGGTCCACACCACGGTCAAGCTCGGCGGGGTGCTGTCCAACAACAAGGGCATCAACAAGCAGGGCGGCGGCCTGACGGCGCCGGCGCTCACGGCCAAGGACATGGAGGACATCCGCACCGCCATGAGCTTCCAGGCCGACTTCGTGGCGGTGAGCTTTCCCAAGACCGCCACCGACATGGAGATGGCGCGCCAGCTGTGCAACGTGGCCGCGGCCGACTACCGCCACAAGCCGGCGCTGATCGCCAAGATCGAGCGCGCCGAGGCGATCCCCAACCTCGAATCCATCCTCAAGGCCAGCGACGGCATCATGGTCGCGCGCGGCGACCTGGCGGTGGAGGTGGGCAACGCCGCGGTCCCCGCGCTGCAGAAGCGCATGATCCGCATGGCCCGCAACTGCGACAAGGTGGTCATCACCGCCACGCAGATGATGGAGTCGATGATCAACGCGCCGGTGCCCACGCGCGCCGAGGTCAGCGACGTGGCGAACGCCGTGCTGGACGGCACCGATGCGGTGATGCTCAGTGCCGAGACCGCGGCCGGCAAGTACCCGCTGGAGACCATCGTCGAGATGGCCAACATCTGCGCCGAGGCCGAGATGGCCGAGGACGTGAAGCTGGACGCCGACTTCAGCGGCATGGAGTTCTCGCGCATCGACCAGTCGATCGCCATGGGCGCGCTGTTCACCGCGCACCACCTGGGCTGCAAGGCGATCGTGGCGCTCACCGACTCGGGATCCACGGCGCTGTGGATGAGCCGCCATCCGATCCACATCCCGATCTACGCGCTGACCCCCAAGCTGGCCACGCAGCGCCGCATGGCGCTGTACCGCAACGTGCGGCCGCTGCTGATGGACCAGAGCGCCGAGCGCGACACCGCGCTGCGCGAAGCCGAGACCCACCTGAAGAAGCGCGGCATCGTGGCGCCGGGCGACATTTACGCCATCACCTGCGGCGAGCCGATGGGCGCGCCCGGCGGCACCAACATGCTGAAGATCTGCCGGGTGGCCTGAAGGGGCCATTGCCCGCGCAAGCGCGGCCGCTCCCCGGCCCGCGGTGTCACCCCGGCGGTAAAATTTGGCGCAGTCACCGCGCGTTGCAACTGCACGCGCGGGCCGGATTTTTCAACTACAGGACTGCACCATGCCCCTCGTTTCCATGCGCGAACTGCTGGACCATGCCGCCGAGAACGGCTATGGCATCCCGGCCTTCAACGTCAACAACCTGGAGCAGGTCCAGGCCGTCATGGAAGCCGCCAAGGAGACGCAGGCTCCGGTGATCCTGCAGGCCAGCGCGGGCGCCCGCAAATACGCCGGCGAGCCCTTCGTCAAGCACCTGATCCAGGCCGCGCTGGAGGCCTATCCCGAGATCCCGCTGGTGATGCACCAGGACCACGGCCAGAGCCCCGACGTCTGTGCCGGCGCCATCAAGCTGGGCTTCTCCTCGGTGATGATGGACGGCTCGCTCGAGGCCGACGGCAAGACCATCGCCAGCTACGACTACAACGTGGACGTCACCCGCAAGGTGGTCGACCTGGCCCACAAGCTGGGCGTCACCGTCGAGGGCGAGCTGGGCTGCCTGGGCAGCCTGGAGACCATGAAGGGCGACAAGGAAGACGGCCACGGCACCGACGCCACGATGACGCGCGACCAGCTGCTGACCGACCCGGAGCAGGCCGCGGACTTCGTCAAGAAGACCCAGCTGGACGCGCTGGCCATCGCCATCGGCACCAGCCACGGCGCCTATAAGTTCACCCGCAAGCCCACCGGCGACATCCTGGCGATCGACCGCATCAAGGAGATCCACCGCCGCATCCCCAACACCCACCTGGTGATGCACGGCTCGTCGTCCGTGCCGCAGGACCTGCTGGAGATCATCCGCCAGCACGGCGGCAAGATGAAGGAAACCTACGGCGTGCCGGTCGAGGAGATCCAGGAAGCCATCAAGCACGGCGTGCGCAAGATCAACATCGACACCGACATCCGCCTCGCCATGACCGGCGCGGTGCGCAAGTTCCTCGCCGAGAACCCCGACAAGTTCGACATGCGCGAGTGGATGAAGCCCGCGCGCGAGGCCGCCAAGCAGATCTGCAAGCAGCGCTACATCCAGTTCGGTTGCGAAGGCCAGGCCCCGAAGATCAAGGGCCACACCCTGCAGGTGGTCGCGCAGCAGTACGAGCGCGGCGAACTGGCGCAGACGGTGAAGTGACGCCTGCGCCTCGCGCGGGTCGCCTCAGGGCGACTTGTGCAGGCCGGATGGTTCGCGGGGGCCCTGTCGGGCCCCTTCGCCTTTCTGCAGCGCGTCGGTGTTCGATTTCGCCAGCGCCTGCAGCTTGCCGACCGACCAGCCGAAGTTCCAGACCCAGTCGGCCAGCCGCCGCTGCCCCGTGGGCCTGCGAAGCCCGCTGGCCACCAGCGCGCCCGCGCCTTCGGGCAGGCAGCGCGCCATCCACAGCAGCTGGCGCGGAACCGGATGCCGCGCCGGCGTCCAGCCGCGCGCCATGTGCATCAGCGTGGTGTCGCGCCCCCAGCCCCGGCCCTGCCGGTAGCGGTCGCCCAGCGTCGATCGCTCGCGGTAGTGCACCAGCGCCGCCGGTTCGAAGTGCAGGCTGTAGCCCGCGGCCTGCGCGCGGCCGCAGTACTCGTCGTCGTGCGCGATCGGGAAGTCGATGCTGAGCGGGCCGATGGCCTCGTACAGCGACCGCCGCAGGCCGAAGCCCGCGGCGCTGCCGGAGAAGTAGTGCGGCGGGTCCGGATGCCGGTACAGGCCGTCGGCCTGGAAGCCGTTGCCCTCCAGGGGATGCAGCCCCGGCGGATTGAGCTTGAAGTGGTCCAGCCGCGCGAGCACGAACTCGTGCGACTGCAGCGCGCGGCCCATCGCTTCGAGCCATCCGTCCGCGACCTCGTCGTCCGCTTCGCAGAACACGAAGGCCTCGCCTTTCGCGACCTGGATGCCCTTGTTGTAGGAGTGCGGCACGCCGAGGCGCGGGGTGCCCGGCTTGTGGGCGGGCTCTATGCGAAGGCGAGGCAATCGATCGCGGTACTGCTCCACGATGGACATGGAGTGGTCGGTCGATCCGTTGTCCACCACGATCACCTCCCAGCCGCCGGGCCAGTGCTGGCGCGTGAGCGCTTCCAGTTGCACGGCGAGGGTCGCCGCGCCGTTGAAGCAGGGAAGAATGACGCTCAATTCCATGACCGCTCCCTCAGCCAACTCTGGCAGCGCCATCCTAGGCCCGCACGGGCCTGCCGAGGCAGGGCTGTATCGAACGGTGCAGGCAGAGCTCGCGCGGATGGGCAGCCGCCCGCCGGGCCGCTTGGGCTCGGCGACAATGTCCGCCCGCCGTTGAACGTTTGCCATGACGACCGCCCTGCACACCTCCTCCCTGACCTCCCTGCCGCTGCTGGCCCGCGGCAAGGTGCGCGACAACTACGCGGTGGGCACCGACCGCATCCTGATGGTGGCCAGCGACCGCATCTCGGCGTTCGACGTCATCATGGGCGAACCCATCCCCGGCAAGGGCGAACTGCTCACCCAGATGGCGATGTTCTGGTTCGGCCGGCTGGCGAACGTCTGCCCCAACCACCTCACCGGTGAGCTGCCCGAGAGCGTGGTGACTTCGGCCGAGGTGCAGCAGGTCGTCGGCCGCTCGATGCTGGTCAAGCGGCTCAAGCCGATCCCGGTCGAGGCGGTGGTGCGCGGCTACCTGGCCGGCAGCGGCTGGCAGGAGTACCAGCAGACGCAGTCGGTGTGCGGCGTGCCGCTGCCTCCCGGCCTCACCAATGCCAGCCGCCTGCCGCAGCCGATCTACACGCCGGCCGCCAAGGCCGAAGCGGGCGAGCACGACGAGAACATCACCTTCGAGCGCACGGTGGAGATCGCCGGCGCCGAGGTCGCGGCGCGCATCCGCGACCTGAGCCTCAAGCTCTACCAGGAAGCCGCGAAGATCGCGCTGGCCAAGGGCCTGATCATCGCGGACACCAAGTTCGAGTTCGGCCTGGACGAGAAGGGCCAGGTGGTGCTGATGGACGAGGTCCTCACGCCCGACTCCTCGCGCTACTGGCCGGTGGAAGGATACGAGGCCGCGCTGCGCGACGGCCGCAACCCGCCCAGCTTCGACAAGCAGTTCCTGCGCGACTGGCTGGAGGGCGTGCGCATCCACGGCAAGCCCTGGGACAAGACGCCCCCGGCGCCGCGCCTCCCGCAGGACGTGGTCGAGAAGACCGCGGCCAAGTACCGCGAGGCGCTGGAGCGGTTGACGGCGTGAAAGCGGGGCCTTGTGCTACATTTGTCGCACAAGGAGCTTCGCATGAGCACCGCCACCATCCGCATCGACGACGCCCTGCGCGAGCGCATCGCGCGCGTGGCCGAGGCCAACGAGCAGACGCCGCACAACTTCATGGTGCGGGCCCTCGCCGAGAAGGTGGACGAAGCCGAGTGGGCGCTGGCGATGCGCGACGAAGCGCGTGATCGGCATGCGGCCGTCCTGGCCGGCGAGCCCACCGTCGAGTGGCACGACATGCGCGACTGGCTCAAGCGCCGGGCGGCGGAAGGCCCGCGCAAGAAGAAGGCCTCGGGCGGTTCGGACAAGTGACGCGCATCGAGCTCGCCGCCGCCGTGCGGGACGACTTCAATCGCATCTTCGACTTCCTCTTCGAGCACGCGCCAGAGTCGGCGGCCGAGCGCATCGAGGCCATCGTGCAGGCCATCGACGTCCTGCAGTTGAGTCCGCTGATCGGGCGCCCCGCGCCGCACGGCATGCGCGAGCTGATCATCTCGACCGGCGCCAGCGGCTTCCTGGCGCTCTACCACTACGACCCGCTGAAGGACATGGCGCTGGTGCTGGCCGTGCGCAGCCAGCGCGAGCGCACCTACAAGCGCTGATCGCGGATCAGCTCAGCACGACGCTCGACAGCCGCCGCCGGTACGTCGCCACCGTCGGATCGTCCGGCGGGATCTGGCCTTCGGCGACCTTGGGCTTGGGCGGCTCGATGACGTCGAGGATGGCGATGTAGGTCTTGCGCGCGGCATCCTCGCTCCAGGCCTTGTCGCGCATCAGGATCTCCAGCAGCTCGTCCATCGCGTCGGTCCAGCGGCGCTGCGCGGCCAGCAGGCGGGCGCGGGCGAAGCGGGCGTCGAAGTCGCGCTTGTTGGCGGCGATGCGCGCGTCCTGGGCGGCGACGGCGTGGGCCCCGTCGCCTTGCGAAGCCGCGAAAGCCATGGCCTCGATCACGCGTTGCAGCGACTCCAGCCGGCGCAGGCCCGCGGCCTTGGGCGCGACCGGTTCGAACGCGGTCTTCGCGTCCTGCCAGCGGCCGGCCAGCAGCAGCGCCTTGACGTACTCGAAGCGCGCGTCGTCGTCCGACGGGTTGGTGGCCACCGCGTGCTGCAACTGTTCCAGCTGGCCTTCGGCGTCGAGCGGGGCGGCTTGCGCTTCTTCCTCGATGGCGTCCTCGGCCATCTCGTCGGCCGGCGGCACGTGCTTGTCGAGGAACTGGCGCAGCTGGCCCTCGGGCAGCGCGCCCATGAAGCCGTCCACCGGCTGGCCGTTCATCAGCAGGATGCAGGTGGGGATGCTGCGGATGCCGAAGGCCGAGCTGAGCTGCTGCTCCTCGTCGGAGTTGATCTTCACCAGCTTGAAGCGGCCGGCGTAGTCGATCTCCAGTTTCTCGAGGATCGGGCCGATCACCTTGCAGGGGCCGCACCACGGCGCCCAGAAGTCCACCAGCACGGGCTGGGTCATGGAGGCGGCGATGACTTCGCTTTCGAAGTTTTCCAGGGTGACGTCGATCATGGGCAGGGACTCGCAAACCTTAAAATTCGACCTTTAGGAGCAGCTCATGCCCCCGGTTCAGGTCGGCGTGGTGATGGGGTCCAGCAGTGACTGGGACACCCTGCAGCACGCAGTGCAGATTCTCCAGGAATTCGGCATCGCCCATGAGGCGAGGGTCGTCTCCGCCCATCGCATGCCGGACGACATGTTCGCCTATGCGCAGCAGGCGGCCGGCCGCGGCCTGAAGGCCATCATCGCGGGCGCCGGCGGTGCCGCGCACCTGCCCGGCATGCTCGCGTCCAAGACCACCGTGCCCGTGCTGGGCGTGCCGGTCCCCAGCCGCCACCTGCAGGGCGTGGATTCGCTGCACAGCATCGTGCAGATGCCCAAGGGCATCCCCGTCGCCACCTTCGCCATCGGCACCGCCGGCGCGGCCAACGCGGCGCTGTTCGCCGTGGCCATGCTGGCCTCGTCCGATGAGCGCCTTCGCACGCAGCTCGAGACGTTCCGCGCCCGCCAGACCGAGGCGGCCCGGGCCATGACGCTGCCGCCCGCCGCATGAGCGGCGCAAGCATTCGCCCGCTGGCGCCGGGCGCCACCCTCGGCGTCATGGGCGGCGGCCAGCTCGGCCGCATGTTCGTGCACGCCGCCCAGCAGCTGGGCTTTCGCACCGCCGTGCTCGATGCCGACGAGGACAGCCCCGCCGGTACGGTGAGCCACCACCACGTGAAGAGCGGCTACCTCGACGAGACCGGCCTCGCGCGACTGGCCCAGGTGGCGCAGGCCGTCACCACCGAATTCGAGAACGTCCCGGCCGACGCCCTCATCCGCCTGGCGCGGCAGGTGCCCGTCGCGCCCGGCGCGGACGCGGTGGCCATCGCTCAGGACCGCGCGCAGGAGAAGGCGCACTTCACCCGCTGCGGCGTGCCCTGCGCGCCGAATGCCGCGATCGAGTCGCAGGAGCAACTGCAGGCCGTGCCCGATGCGCTGCTGCCCGGCGTGCTCAAGACCACGCGCCTGGGCTACGACGGCAAGGGCCAGGCGCGCGTGGCCGACCGCGCGGCGCTCGCGCAGGCCTGGGACGAACTCAAGCGCGTGCCCTGCGTGCTCGAAAAACTGCTGCCCCTCGCTTCCGAATGCTCCGTGGTCGTCGCGCGCGGCGCCGACGGTTCGATGGTCCACCTGCCCGTGCAGCGCAACCTGCATCGCCAGGGCATCCTGGCCGTGACGGAAGTGGGTCCCGGCCTGCTGCCCGAAGCCACTGCGCGCCAGGCCATCGACGCGACGCGGGCCATCGCCCAGGGGCTCGACTACGTGGGCGTGTTGTGCGTCGAGTTCTTCCAGTTGCAGGACGGCTCGCTGGTCGTCAACGAGATGGCCCCGCGGCCGCACAACAGCGGCCACTGGAGCCTCGACGGCGCCGACGTCTCGCAGTTCGAGCTGCAGGTCCGCGCGCTCGCCGGCCTGGCGCTCGTGCAGCCGCGGCAGCACAGCGCCTCGTTGATGCTCAACCTGCTGGGCGACCTGTGGTTCCAGGACGGCCGCGAACGCGAGCCCGCGTGGAACGAGGTGCTCGCGCTGCCCGGCGCGCACCTGCACCTGTACGGCAAGGCCCAGGCTCGCCCCGGCCGCAAGATGGGCCACCTGACCTTCACCGCCGCCGACGCGGCCACGGCCCGCGCCAACGCGCTGCGCGCCTGCGCCGTGCTGGGCCTGGAACCGTTCTGAGCCTGCCATGATCCTTGACCCGCGCGACCCCGCCGCCGTGCAGGAGGCGGTGCGCACGCTGCAAGGCGGCGGCCTGGTCGCCTTCCCGACCGAGACCGTGTATGGCCTGGGCGCCGACGCCGGCAACGACGCCGCCGTCGCCGGCATCTTCGCGGCCAAGGGCCGGCCGGCCGACCATCCGCTGATCGTGCACGTGCCCGATCTCGCGGCGGCCGAGCACTTCGCCGCGGACGTCCCCGAGTTCGCGCGCCGCCTGGCGCAGGCGTTCTGGCCCGGGCCGCTGACGCTGATCCTGCCGCGCCGCGCCGGCGTGGCCGACGCCGCCGCCGGCGGGCAGGGTTCGATCGGCGTGCGCTGCCCCGCGCACCCGGTGGCGCACGCGCTGCTCGAAGCCTGCGCCCGCGCCACGCCGCCGGTGCTGGGCCTCGCAGGCCCCAGCGCCAACAAGTTCGGCCGCGTCAGTCCCACGACCGCGGCGCACGTGCAGTCCGAGTTCGGCGACGGCCTGCTGGTGCTCGATGGCGGGCCGTGCGAGGTCGGCATCGAATCCACCATCGTCGACTGCACCCGCGGCCAGCCGGTGCTGCTGCGGCCCGGCGTGCTGGCCGTGCAGCAGATCGAAGCCGCGGGCGGCGAGCGCCTGGCGCTGCCGCACGAGGTGGCGCAGGCCGCGCCGCGCGCGTCCGGCACGCTGGAGGCCCACTACGCCCCGCACGCCAAGGTGCGCCTGATGGATGCGTCGGCGCTCCAGGCGGCGCTGGACGTGCTCGGCGAGGATGCGGCCGGCATCGCCATCTGGTCGCGCGCCATCCTGCAGACGCCTTCGCGCAACGTGCTGCGCCGGCGCATGCCGGACGACTCGCGCGAGGCGGCCCGCCTGCTGTTCGCGGTGCTGCGCGAGTTCGACGAGAAGGGCGTGCGCCTGATCTGGGTGGAAGCGCCGCCGGCCGACGCCGCCTGGGACGGCGTGCGCGATCGGCTGCAGCGGGCGGCCGCCGCGTAGCAGGCTGCGTTCGTAGCGCTCGTTACACTCCCCAGGTTTCCCCCGGACGGAGATTCCCCATGCGTTTCCCGCGCTTGCGCCGTGCGCTGCTCACGGCTGCCTGTGCCCTTCCCCTCGTGCTGGCCGCCTCCTGTGGCGGCGGCGACATCGTCTCGGAACTCAAGCCCTCGCGGCTGGTGGTGGTCGGTGACGCGTTCTCCGACATCGGCCAGCGCAACGGCGTGCGCTACACGGTCAACGGCCCCGGCACGATCAACTGGACGGAGCAGTTCGCCTCGCGCTACGGCGTGTCCATCGCGACGCCCGCGAACGGCGGCACTTCCTACGCCATCGGCAGCGCCCGCGTGGCGGCCAAGCCGGACGCCGCCGGCGACGCGACCACGCCCACCATCACCGAGCAGATCACCACCTTCCTCGGTACGAAGGGCATCGCCGCGAACGACCTGATCATCATCAGCGGCGGCATCGGCGACATCCTGGCCGAGAGCGCGGCGCTGAGCGCGGGCCAATCCGCCGCGCAGACGCGCGCCAACGTGGAACAGGCCGCCCGCGACCTGGGCGACCAGGTCCAGCGCGTGGTGGACGCCGGCGCGACCCACGTCATGGTGGTCGGCCCCTACAACCTGGGCCGCTCGCCGTGGGCGGTCGCCCAGCAGGGCGGCTTCCTCGCCACTTGCCAGGAGCCGTCGAACAGCCCGAACGACGCCACGCCGGCGTGCCTCAGCAGCGCGTTCACGCAGACCCTGCTGGTTCGCATCGTCAAGCTCGGAAAGAACGTGGCGTTCGTGGACCCCGCGCTCCATTTCAACCAGGTGACCTCGTCGCCCAGCGGCTTCGGCTTCGACGACTCGATCAACGTCGCCTGCAATACGCGGGACACGGCCCCGGCCCCCGGGATCATCGGCATCGGCGCGGGCCAGGTCAGCTCCCCGCTGTGCAACACCGGCACGCTCAATTTCGCGTCGATCGACCGGATCCTGTTCGCCGACCCGATCTACTTCACGCCGGCCGGCAACGTCAGCTTCGGCAACTACGCCTTCGACCGCCTGCGCGAGCGGTTCTGAGCGTCAGCGCTGCTGCCCGGTCCAGGCCAGCAGCGCCTCCACCACATGCCGCATGCCCTCCCGGGCCTGCGGATGGTTGGCGATGGCCACCATCACGTAGCGCCGGCCGTTGGCGCCGTGCACGTAGCCGGCGACGCCGTACACGTCGCGCAGGCTGCCGGTCTTGAGATGCGCGGGTGCCGTCACGCGGATGCGGCGCGTCGTGGCGTCGGCGCCGACCACCGGCAGCGAAGCCGCGAATTCCGGCATCAGCGGCGAGGCCCAGGCGTACTGCAGCAATCGCGCGAGCTGAGCCGCCGTGACCCGTTCGTCGCGCGAGAGGCCGGAGCCGTTGTCGAAGGTGGGTGGCGTCGGTCCGATGCGCTGCCGCCACCAGTCGCCCAGCAGCTCGCGTGACGCCTGGCGGTTGCCCTGGCCGCGCAGCTGCAGGCTGAGCGTGAGGAACACCTGCTGCGCCATCACGTTGTTGCTGAACTTGTTGATGTCGCGCACCACTTCCGCCAGCGGCGGCGAGGGCTGCTCGAACAGCGGCACCAGGCCCGCCGGCACGCGGCCCTCGCGCACCTGGCCGCCCAGCGTGCCGCCGATCTCCTGCCACAGCCCGGCGATGGCCCTGGCCGCATGGCTGGCCGGATCGGCGAAGGCCAGGGGCCAGGTGCTCTCGCCGCAGGCCGCCGGGAAGCTGCCGCCCCAGCGCGGCCGCAAGGGATCGCTGAAGTCGGCCGCCAGCGCCGCGCGCCAGTCGCGGCATTCGCCGCCCGACAGCGGCACCTGCGCCGGCCATTCCACGCCCGCCAGCGGCGGATCGGCCGTCACGCGGGCGATGCCGGCGTCGACCTGTGGCGTGAAGGTGAGCACGACCGAGCGGAAGTTGAGCAGCAGCGCGTCGGGCGCCGCGTTGTAGGGCCGCAGCGGCTCGCCGTCGAACGCGGCGGGGTCGGTGGACAGCGGCTCGAAGGCGCTGCGGTCCAGCACGATGTCGCCCGCGACGCGGTCGATGCCCATCGCGCGCAGGCGCCGCAGCATCAGCCACAGGCGCTCGAGCACCAGCTTCGGGTCGCCCTGGCCCTTGATGTAGAGGTTGCCCTGCAGCGTGCGCCCGACGATGGGCGCGTCGGCGTACACCGGCGTGGTCCAGGTGAAGGCCGGCCCGAGCATCTCCAGCGCGGCGAAGGTCGTGGCCAGCTTGGCGATCGAGGCCGGGTTGACCAGCTCCTGCGGACGATGGCTCAGCCGTGGCGGTGCGGCGGGGTCCACGTCGGTCACCAGCAGCGTCACCGCGTCGCGCGGCAGCCTGGCGCGCGCCAGCGCCGCGTCGATTTCCGCCGGCAAGCTCTGCTGGGCCAGGGCGCCGCCGCAGAAGCACGCGGCCACGAGGAAGAGCCGTAAACGCATCGGTGGATTATCCCGGCTCGATAATCGGAGGCTTTCCCCGCCGACACCTTTTCCCGCGTGAACCTGCTCGCTTTCGACACCAGCACCGAGGCCATGAGCATCGCCGTGGCGCGCGACGGCGAGCCCGCGATCGAGTTCCTGGGCGAAGGCGGTGCCAAGGCGTCGGCGACGCTGATTCCGCAGGTGCTGTCGCTGCTCATGCAGGCCGACCTGGCGCTGGACGAACTCGACGCCATCGTGTTCGGCTGCGGCCCGGGATCGTTCACCGGGCTGCGCACCGCCTGCTCGGTGGCCCAGGGCCTGGCCATGGGCGCCGGCCTGCCGGTGCTGCCGATCGAGACGCTGATGGCGGTCGCCGAGGAGGCCCGGCGCCTGGTCGGCGGCACGGATGTGCTGGCGCTGCTCGATGCGCGCATGGACCAGGTCTATTCGGCGCGCTACCGCTGGGACGGTGCGCTGTGGCAACGCGACGGCGACATCGCGCTGCTCGCGCCCGAAGCCCTGGAACTGCCGGCCGACTGCCGACTGGCCGGCAACGTCTTCGCCACCTACGGCCACCGCCTGTCGCTGGGCGACCGGCAGGCGATCGTCACGGTGCCGATGGCGGCGGCGCTCCTGCGGCTGGCGCCGGCGATGATCGAAGCAGGCCGGGCGCTTCCGGCTGAGCAGGCGCTGCCGCTCTACGTGCGTGACAAGGTCGCGCAAACCACCGCCGAGCGTGAGGCCGCCCGGGCCGCGAGCGCCGCGGCCGCCCTTTCGCAGGCCAGAATCACGCCATGAGCGCCGTCCTGGACACCCGCGAAGCGAGCTTCGAGCCGATGACCGAGGGCCGGCTCGACCAGGTGCTGCCGATCGAGCGCGGCGCCTACGAACATCCCTGGACCGCGGGCAACTTCGCCGATTCGCTGCGCGCCGGCTACGAGGCGCAGCTGCTGTGCGCGGGCGACGAGGTCCTGGGTTACTTCGTCGCCATGAAGGGCGTCGATGAAGTGCATCTCCTGAACCTGACCGTCGCGCCCGCTTGGCAAGGCCAGGGCTGGGGCCGCCTGATGCTCGACGCGCTCGCCACCTGGTCGCGCGGCCAGGGCGCGCAGTGGCTCTGGCTCGAAGTGCGGGTGAGCAACCTGCGCGCGCAGAAGGTGTACGAGGACGGGGGCTTCCGCCGCGTGGGCCAGCGCAAGGCCTACTACCCGGCCGTCCACGGCCGGCGCGAGGACGCCATCGTCATGAGCCTGAAGCTGTGACCTTGCAGCTGGACCCGCGCCGCATCGCGATGCTGCAGGAGATGGGCCTGCGGCTGCTGCCGCGCCTCGCCCCGGTCGAAGCGGAACCGGAGGCGGTTGTCGCCGAAGCCGTGGAAGCGGCGCAGTCGGTCCGGCCCGTGCAGGCGCGAGCGCCCATCGCCCCCGCCGCGCCGGCCCCCGCCGGCGTTCCGCTCCCGACCCCGCGCGTGATGGGCGACCGCCCCACCGGCATCGAGTCGCTGGGCTGGGCCGATCTCGAGGCGGCCGTCGCCGGCTGCCGGGCCTGCGGCCTGTGCGAGTCGCGGCGCAACACCGTGTTCGGCGTCGGCCCGCAGCGCGCCGACTGGATGGTGATCGGCGAGGCGCCCGGCGAGAACGAGGACCTGCAGGGCGAGCCCTTCGTCGGCCAGGCCGGCAAGCTGCTGGACAACATGCTGCGCGCCGCGGGCCTGGACCGCCGCCGCAACGTCTACATCGCCAACGTGCTCAAGTGCCGGCCGCCGGGCAACCGCAATCCCGAGCCGCAGGAGGTCGCGCAGTGCGAGCCCTTCCTGCGCCGGCAGGTGGCGCTGGTGCAGCCGCGCGTCATCCTGGCCATGGGTCGGTTCGCGGTGCAGACCATCCTGCAGTCGCAGGAACCGGTGGGCCGCCTGCGCGGCCGGGTGCACCGCTACGAAGGCGTGCCGGTGGTGGTCACCTACCACCCGGCCTACCTGCTGCGCAACCTGCAGGACAAGGCCAAGGCCTGGTCCGACCTCTGCCTCGCGATGGACCTGATGGACGGCGTGCAGCCGCCCCAGGGCTAAGCCGCCATCGGCCGGAAGGCCTGCGGACCCAGCCTGCGGCCCGCGTAATCGATCCCGCACCAGCTCGCGTACTGCGCAAGCGTGCGCTCACGTCCCAGGCCGTAGACGCCTAGTGGTTCGCCCGCCAGCAGTGCGCCCAGCCGCGCGCGTGAGCGCTGCTCCAGCTGCCACCACGGCAGCGCGCGCCCGGCCTCCTGCGCGGCGTCCCAGTGCAGCGGACGCGGCGGCACGCCCGACTGGCCGTCGTTGTACAGGTGGCGCACCGGCAGGTCGGGCACGTGGAAGATGTCCCAGCCGTGCGTGTAGAGGCGCGCGGCCAGCGCCTGCTCCTCGCCGTGGAAGTACAGCGCCGGGTCGTACGGGAACTCCAGCGCGAACCGGCCCGGCGCGAACAGGCAGCCGGCGCCCAGGTGGAAGCCGGGCACGGGCTCGTCGCTCTCCACCGGCCGCGCCTCGAAACCCAGCACCGGGTGGTCGGGCGCGAACACCGACCCCGGCTTCACGACGTGGGCCAGCACCTTGCCCGGCGCGGGCCGCGCGAGCGGCCGGCCGTCCTCGAACACGAAGGCGTTCGGATACGCCGACAGCGCCACGCCGCGACGGCCGGGCGCCAGCGCCTGGGCCTGCGCGATCAGCCGCTCGTCCCAGCCGGGCTCGAAATCCATGTGCGAGTCGATCTGCAGGAACCAGTCCTCGCCGTCGTACAGCGCCATCGCCATCGCCCGGGCCCAGCAAGGGCCGCGGGCGAACACCGGATCGACGCGCTGGTAGCTCACGCGGGCGGGCGCCAGCACCGAAAAGGAGGAGGCCGCGGGCGGATCCGGGCTCTGGTCGATGACGCCGAAGTGCAGCTCGCGCGGGCGCGCCGCCGCCGCGCGGGCGCGGGCCAGGGTGAAGCCCAGGACGGGATCGCAGTAGGCGGCGATGCTGACGAAGACGCTCATGGCGATGGGCAGGGCCGCCCGCGTGACATTTGCCGCAAACCGGTCTCCCGTTGATCGGAACTAGGGTGCCACGTCAAGACCATCAGTTGAAGCTCTCGTAACCATATGCTACCGTCGGTTGACTGCCGCGCACGATAGGGGCGGACGCCCTCGCCGGCGACCGGTGCGCGCCCTCCTTGTACTTCGCTTTTTCCGAAGGCTGCACGGCCATGTCGCATCGCCACTTTCCTTCCCGTTTCCGCGTCCGGCCGCTGCTGCTGGCCGTCGCGCTCGCGAACGGCTTCGCGGCCCTGCCCGCGGGCGCCCAGCCGGCCGGCGCCCAGGCCATCCATGGCTCGGCCACGCTCAGCCAGCAGGGGGCCAACCTGCTCGTGACCACGCAGAACGGCGCGGGCACTCGGCATTCGGCCATCAACTGGCAGAGCTTCAGTATCCCCGGCGGCAGCACCACGCACTTCGCCCAGCCCGACGCGGCCAGCACCTCGATCAACCGCGTGCTCGGCGGCAATCCGAGCGCGATCTTCGGCACGCTTTCGTCCAACGGCAGGCTGGTGCTGGTCAACCCGGCCGGCATCACGGTGGGCGCCGGCGCGGTGGTCGACACCGCGGGCTTCACCGCGTCCACGCTGCGCATGACCGATGCCGACGCGATCGCCGGCCGCCTGCGCTTCGGTGACGGCAGCGCCGCCGGCCCGCTGCGGGTCGACGGCCGCATCCTGGCCGGCAGCGGCGACGTCGTGCTGATCGGCACCGACGTGCAGGCCGGCGCGCAGGCCGTGATCCAGAGCCCGCAGGGCGCCACCGTGCTGGCGGCCGGCCAGAAGGTCGAACTCACCGGCCGCGGCCTGGAAGGCATCCGGCTGGAAGTGCAGGCGCCCGCCGACCAGGCGGTGAACCTGGGCACGCTGCAGGGCGACGCCGTGGGCATCTTCGCGGGCACGCTGCGCCACAGCGGACTGGTCCAGGCGAACGCGGCCAGCGTTCAAGGCGGACGGGTCCTGCTGAAGGCCACGGGCGACGCGCTGGTGGACGGCACCGTCACGGCCCGGGCCGGCGACCGCGGCGGCAGCATCGACGTGTTCGGTCGGCGGGTCGGCCTGCTGGCTGGCGCGGCGCTGGACGCGAGCGGCGACCAGGGCGGCGGCCAGATCCGCGTGGGCGGCGACTACCAGGGCCTGAATGCCGGCGTGCCCAACGCCGAACGCACGTATGTCGACGAGGCGGCCGTGATCAAGGCGGACGCCACGCAGCAGGGCGACGGCGGGCGCGTGATCGTCTGGTCCGACGAGATGACGCGCATGCACGGCCGGATCTCGGCGCGCGGCGGCGCGCAGGGCGGCGACGGCGGCTTCGCCGAGGTGTCGGGCAGGCAGCACCTCGAGTTCACCGGCCTGGCGGACCTGCGCGCGCCGCAGGGTGCGATGGGGACGCTGCTGCTGGATCCGCAGGACGTGACGATCTTCAGCGGCGCCATCGGCTCCACCAGCGGCACCTTCCCGAGCGCCCAGGGCCTGCTCGACGCCAAGTTCGAACCCACCACGTCGACGGGCCCCGTCCTGCTCGCGGACTCGCACCTCAATGCCCAGCTCGCGGTCGGCAACGTGATCGTGAAGACCAACTCCGCCGTGGCCACCGGCGGAACGGGCGGCCAGATCACGGTCAACGCCGATGCGGTCGTCCAGTGGAGCAACGGCGCCGACCTGGCGCTCGAGGCCGACAAGGGCATCACCATCCTGGGCACCATCAACGGCAGCTCCTTGCTGTCTCCCCTGATCGACAGCACCGCTTCCCTGCACCTGAACGCGAAGAACGGCAGCATCGTGGACGGCGGCACCGGTTCGATCAGCGTCGGCCAGCTCTACGCCACGGCCACCAACGGCTCCGTCGCGCTCGACAACGGCCACGCGATCGACGTCGTCGCCGGGGCGACGACGGGATCGGGCACCTCGTTCACCGTGCACGGCAGCCAGGATCTCGCGGTCGGCACGGTGAACACCGCGTGGGGCGGCGGCACCGGCATCAGCTCCGGCGGCATCACCGTGAAGGCGGGCCGCTACCTGTCGGTCGATGCGGCGCTGACCGGCGGCGGCGGGCCGATCGCGCTGGAAGGCGGCACCTCCTCGTCCGACGGCGCCATTTACATCCGCCCCACCGGCACGCTCGCCAGCGGCGGCGGCACCATCGACCTGCAGTCGCTGAAATCCGACGTGGGCGGCACCAGCGTGCTGGTGCAGGGCCAGGTGGATGCGGGCGCGGGCGCCATCAACGTCCGCGCGCAAAGCCTGGACGTGACCGGCGCCGGCATGCTCAAGCGGACCGGCGCCGGAGACATCAACCTGGCGGTGGACGGCCTCCGCCTGGCGAACACCGCCGGGACGTCCGTGCAGTCGACGGGCGGCCGCATCGTGATCAATCCGCTGACGGCCAACGCGCTCGGCATCGAGCTCGTGGGCGCCAACGGCGCGCCCACCACGGGCGCCTTCGCCCTCGATGCCGGCATGCTGGCCCAGCTCGAGGCCAGGACGCTGGTGGTCGGCCAGGGTTCGTCGCCGCATTCGATCCGCCTGACCGGCGACATCGCCTTCAACGCGGCGAAGGTGAGCGAACTGAGCCTGATCACCTCGTCGACCATCTACCAGGACGCCACCAGCAGGCTGACGGTGGACGGCGTCAACCTCGACGCGAACAGCGTGAGCGCATTCGGGCCGAACGCCGTGAACCGCGTCTCCGGCCGCTACGACACCTGGTTCGATTTCCACAGCGACAGCGCCCTGTCGGTCGACACCGTGGACGGCATCGCCGGCGTCAAGCTGCGGTCGCCCCTGCCCACGCCCGCGCCCACCCCGGCGCCGGCACTGACGATCACGAGCGCGGGCAAGCTCTCGGTGAACCAGGACATCACCGGCGCGGACATTTCGCTGGAAGGCACGACGGTGGACCTGGCCGGCGGCAGGTCCATCGTCGCCGCCAACGGCGGCATGGGCGGCCTGCAGATCGACGCCAGCGGCGACGGCGTCAACAACCTCTCGGGCGGCCTGCTCCAGAGCGACGGCTACCTGGACATCGGCGGCAACGGCAGCTTCGTCCTCGGCGACATCCGGGCGCAGTACCTGAACCTCTACGGCGGCGTGGCGGCGACGCCGACCACGTTCTCCCAGGGGGGCGGCACGATCGTGGCGGACAGCGTCTACGCTTCGCTGGACTCGGGCACGGGCAGCCGGCTGGATCTCTCCAACACGGCGAACCAGATCGGTTCATTGAGCGCCTACGTGGCCGGCGACATCCACGTGGCCAGCAAGATCGCGCTGGACGTTTCCTACGTGGACGGCGTGAACGTGACGCTGAAGGCGGCCGGCATCAGCTCCGGGGTGGAGAGCGGGCTCTACGCGACGGGCGACCTGAACCTGTTCGGGACGAGCAGCGCCACCAGCGACATCGACCTGACCGGCGCCTACGTCTACGCTGGAGGCAACTTCAACCTCGCCAACGCGCGCGACGCCGTCCTGGGCAACACCGAGGCCGGCTCGATCACCGCGAACCTCTCGGGCTCGCTGTCGCAGGACAGCTTCGCCGGGGTGACGGCCGTGAACGGCGTGACGGCCACGGTCGGCGGCGACATCACGCTGCTGACCGACTCCACGGGCTGGTACGCCAACGACCTCGGCTACGTGGCGGGATCGGCCGGCGGCAGCATCCGCATGAGCGGCGTCCGGGGCGTGGCCGCGCCAGGCCTGAACGCCGGCACCGACGTGGAGCTCTCCGCGTTCGTCCAGCCGCCCGTGCTGGCGCTGGCTGCCACTTCAGCGCCCATGGCGGTGGGCGACCTCGACGTGATCGGCAACGTGTTCGCCGGCAACCGCGTCACGCTCACGTCCGACAGCGGCATCGTCATCCAGGACGGCGCCGCGGTGAGCGCGCCCACCCTGGAGTTCAATGCGCCGCTGACCACGGTCTACGGCAAGGTCAAGCCCGGTGGGATCGGAGGCATCGGCACGGCTCGGGCGACCGGCACCCTGCACTTCGCGGGCGCCGGCACCGCGGAGCTCGACGTGGTGTCCCTCACTTCGTTCGACCAGCTGATCGCAGGCGGCGACCTCCTCACGGACGCGACCACCAGCCTGAACCTGAACGACCTGTCCGGCGGCAGCCTGCTCGGCAGCTTCCAGCCGGTGAGCGCGGGGGCGGGATCCTCGCTGTCTTACACGCTGCCGGCGGCCTGGGGCGTGTCGGCCACGAATCCCTTCGTCATCGTCGCGGGCGTGTCGCCCGCGCCCGCGCCTGCGCCGATCCCGGCTCCCGCGCCGGGCCCGGTCACGTCCGAACAAGCCGCCACGCTGCAGACCATCAGCCAGGTGATCGAATTCGCGCGGCAGTTCGAGGACAAGGACAAGGAGATCGGCAAGGACGACATCGTCGTCACCGACGTGTCGTGCAAGCCGGCGTCCTGACCTAGAACCGCGGCAGGTCGGGGTGGGCGAGGCGCCCGCCCCGCACCAGCTCCTTGCCGTACTCGGCGCAGCGCGACAGCGTCGGGATTACCTTGCCGGGATTGAGCAGGCCGCGCGCATCGAAGGCGCGCTTGACGCCCAGCATCTGCTCGCGCTCCTCGGGGCTGAACTGCACGCACATGGAGTTGAGCTTCTCCACGCCCACGCCGTGCTCGCCCGTGACCGTGCCGCCCATGGCGACGCTGGTCTCCAGGATGTCGGCGCCGAACAGCTCGCAGCGGTGCAGCTGGTCGGCGTCGTTGGCATCGAACAGGATCAGCGGATGCAGGTTGCCGTCGCCGGCATGGAACACGTTGGCGCAGCGCAGGCCGTACTTCTGCTCCATCGCCTGGATGGCCAGCAGGATGTCGGCCAGGCGCTTGCGCGGGATGGTCGAGTCCATGCACATGTAGTCGGGGCTGATGCGGCCCGAGGCGGGGAAGGCGTTCTTGCGGCCGCTCCAGAAGCGCAGGCGCTCGGCCTCGTCGCGGCTCACCGCGATGGCGGTGGCGCCGGCCTCGCGCAGCACGGCGCTCATGCGGCCGATCTCCTCTTCCACTTCCTCCGGCGTGCCGTCGCTCTCGCACAGCAGGATGGCTTCGGCGGTGAGGTCGTAGCCGGCGTGCACGAAGTCCTCGACCGCGGCGGTCATGGGCTTGTCCATCATCTCCAGGCCGGCGGGGATGATGCCGGCCGCGATCACCGCCGCCACCGCGTCGCCCGCCTTCCGGATGTCGTCGAAGCTGGCCATGATGCAGCGCGCCAGCAGCGGCTTGGGCACCAGCTTGACCACCACTTCGGTGGTGACGGCCAGCATGCCTTCGCTGCCGACCAGCACGCTCATGAGGTCGTAGCCCGCGGTGTCAAGCGCCTCGCTGCCGAACACCACCGGCTCGCCTTCGGCCGTGAAGCCGCGCACCTGAAGCACGTTGTGCAGCGTGAGTCCGTATTTCAGGCAGTGCACGCCGCCGGAGTTCTCCGCCACGTTGCCGCCGATGGTGCAGGCGATCTGGCTGGAAGGATCGGGCGCGTAGTACAGGCCGTAGGAGGCGGCCGCTTCGCTGATCGCGAGGTTGCGCACGCCGCATTGCACGCGCGCGGTGCGGCTGGCCGGGTCGACCTGGAGGATGCGGTTGAACTTGGCCAGCGACAGCGTCACGCCCACCTTGTTCGGCATGGCGCCGCCCGACAGGCCGGTGCCCGCGCCGCGCGCCACCACCGGCACGCCCAGGGCATGGCAGGCGCGCAGCACGCCCTGCACCTGCTCCTCGTTCTCGGGCAGCGCGACGGCCAGCGGGCGCTCGCGGTACGCGGTCAGGCCGTCGCATTCGTAAGGCCGCGTCTCCTCCGCGTGCCACAGCAGCGCATGCGCCGGCAGCACGGCGCGCAGCGCGGGGATCACCTGGTCGAGCAGGCCGGCCTGCGCGGCGATCTCGGGGGCGAGCGGGGCGTTCATGCGGCGATTGTGCGGCGGCCGCGCGAACGCGGCGCTGAAAAGAATTGCGGCCGGGTCGTGAAATGGCTTGGCGAAGAGGGCTCAGGCCCCGCTGTCGGCCGTGCGCACTTCCAGGTGGTGGATGGCGCGCTTGGGGTCGTTCATCAACCGGTCGAGCGAGATGTGCAGGCGTTGCAGCAGCCGCTGCTCGTCCACATCGCCACCCGCCGCCTCGGCGATCGCGGCGACCTCGGGGACGCGCGCCGACACCACCCGCAGGCGCAGCTCCATGTCCGGCGGCAGGTTGCGCACGCGTTCGAGGCCGCGCGCCACCATGTGCTGCGCCAGCCGGCGGCGCTCGTCCTCGTGGCAGGGCCCTTCGATCAGGACCGCGAAGCGCGTGTCCGAGACCCGGCACACGGTGTCCACCGGCCGCACCACGCCGGACAGGCGCGAGGCCGTCACCACCAGCGCGCGGTCGCCCGCGTTGCGACCTTCGCGCTCGACGATCTGCGCATGGTTGGCCAGCTCCACCAGCAGCACGGCGCATCCGTGGCCGAGCCGGTGGCCGCGCCGCAGCGCGTCGCGCAGCCGCAGTCGCAGCACCGGCACCGCCACCAGGCCGGTCAACGGGTCGGTGCTGTCGATGGCGCGCAGGCGCGCGTGGTTCTCGCTGTAGTCCTTGGCGCGCCGGTGCAGGATGTAGAGCAGCAGCGGGATCTCGATGGCCGAGCCGATCAGCACCGCGTACTGGGTCGCCCAGCTGTCGGGCAGCCCGCCGGCGGCGCGCAGCGCCGGAAACGGGTAGGCCAGGTGCACCGGCAGGAAGCCCAGGAACAGCCAGCCCGAGTACGGCTCGCCGCGCCGCCAAGTCCAGAGGCACAGCGAGATGCTCAGCACCACCGAAGCCAGCCCGTACAGGTTGAGCACGTTGAACATCGCGGTGTTGTTCAGCAGCAGGTAGGGCACCGGCAGCAGCAGGCCCACCAGGCTGAAGGCGCGCACCGCGCGGTCGACGCGCGGACCATGTCGTGGCAGCAAGGTCGCCCGGCGCACGTTCCAGATGCCCGCGGCCGCCATCCAGAACAGGAACAGCGGCGGGGCGGCGTTGTTGAAGGCCGCCGAGCCGGGCCACAGCACCGCGGCGCCCAGGCCCGTGTAGGCCAGCTGGAACATCAGCATGCAGCCGACGTACGCGGCGTACGAATCGAAGGCCACGTCGGCGTACAGCCGCCCGTGCATCAGCGCCAGCAGCAGCACCAGCAACCCGAACCCGAGGTAGGCCCCGAACAGGAGATAGGTGCGGTGCAGCCGCTGCTCCAGCGCGCCGGCGGGCAGCAGCTGCAGGTGCGCGCTGGCCGGGGCAGGGCGGTTCTGCAGGCGCAGCCAGACCGTGGTGGCGCCGCCCGCGGGCACCTCGAACACGGGCGTGTAGTGCGGGTGGGACCACATCGCCACGGGCACGTGGTCGCCCGCGACCTGTTCGCGCCAGTGGCCGTCGGCCGTGGGGGAGTACAGGTTGGCCCGGTCGAGGAAGGCGGCGCCGTTGAGCGCCAGGTACCAGGGCCGCGCGGTGTCCAGCGCGGGGAGTTCGACGCGCAGCCACCAGGCGCCGTGGCCCAGTGCCATCGGGCTCGGGCGGTCGAACGGCCGCAGCTCGCTTTCCTTGCGCACGACTTCATCGATGCTGAGCGTGCCGGTCGGATCGACCAGGTGCGCGACGCGGACGCCCGGCGCGGCCGGTTCGCGGCCGGTGGCGATGGCCAGCGCGACGATCGCCGCCATGACCAGGGCGAGCACGACGGCCGCGACCAGGACCGGTGTCCTGCGGGGCCAGCGCATCGCCACGAAGTTCATGCGAGGCTCTTGCGCAGCCAGTCGGCGAAGGCCGCGCACTCCCACCGGTCCATGGTGCCGGTGCGCCAGCACAGGTAGTGAGCGTGCGGGCTCGGCACGTTGCGCTCGGACAGGCGCACCAGCGCGCCGTTCTCCAGCCAGGGCTGGCCGAGCTTCAGGCGCACCAGCGCGATGCCCAGGCCCTGCGCGGCCGCGTCGCACATCAAGCCGATGTCGTTGAACGAGGAGCCCTCGGCCGGTTCCACCGCGTCCAGGCCATGCGCGAGGAACCAGGTGCGCCAAGGCTCCAGCGGGCTCTTGATCAGCTTGGCATCGCGGAGCTCCTCGATGCTGTCGAACGGCCCATGCTCGCGCACGAAGGCGGGCGACGCGAGCGGCGTGACCTCGTCGGTCATCAGGCAGACGTGCTCCACGTCGGCGTAGCGGCCGGTGCCGTAGCGGATCATCAGGTCGGCGTCCTCGGCCACCACGTCCAGCAGCGGGATCGACACCTGCAGCGTCAGGTCGATCTCCGGATACGCCTCGATGAAGCTGCGAAGGCGCGGCATCAGGATCGACCGCGAGAAGGTCGGCGTGACCGCCACCCGCAGCTTGCGCTTGCCCTGCGCGGCATTGCGGCCGGGAAAGCGTTCCAGGACGGCCAGTCCCTCGCGCACGTGCGCCAGGTACTCGCTGCCTTCGGTGGTCAGGGAAAAGTCGGCGCGGCCGAACAGCTTGGCGCCCAGGATCTGCTCCAGCTGGCGCACGCGGTGGCTCACCGCGCTGGGCGTGACGCACAGCTCCTCGGCCGCCTGCGTGACAGACCGCAGCCGCGCCAGCGCCTCGAAGGTGAGCAGGCACTGGATCGGCGGGATGCGGGCGGTCATGGCTTTACTTGAAGATCACCGTCTTGTGGCCGTTGAGCAGCACGCGGTGCTCGCTGTGCCACTTGACCGCGCGGGCCAGCACCTGGCTCTCGGTGTCGCGGCCCACGGCGGTGAGGTCCTGCGCCGTGTGCGAATGGTCCACCCGCGCCACGTCCTGCTCGATGATGGGGCCCTCGTCCAGGTCGGCCGTGACGTAGTGGGCCGTGGCGCCGATCAGCTTCACGCCGCGGTCGTGCGCCTGGTAGTACGGCTTGGCGCCCTTGAAGCTGGGGAGGAAGCTGTGGTGGATGTTGATGGCGCGGCCGGCGAGCCGGGTGCACATCGTGTCCGACAGGATCTGCATGTAGCGCGCCAGCACCACCAGCTCGGCCTGCTCGCCCTCGATGATCTCCAGCTGCCGCGCCTCGGCCTGGGCCTTGCCGGCGGCGCTCACCGGGATGTGGTGGAACGGCACGTTGTAGCTGGCGGCCAGCTGGTAGAACTCGCGGTGGTTGGAGACGATGGCCGCGATCTCCACCGGCAGCAGCCCGCTCTTCCAGCGGAACAGCAGGTCGTTCAGGCAATGGCCTTCCTTGCTGACCAAGATGACGGTGCGCATCGGCTGCCGCGTGGCGTGCAGCTTCCAGTCCATGCGGAAGGGCTCGGCGAACAGGCGCAGCTGCGACTGCAGGTCCTCGAAGGTGAGCTGGTCGCAGCCGAACTGCACCCGCATGAAGAACAGGCCCGTGTCCGGGTCGTTGTACTGGGCCGCCTCCTCGATGTTGCCGCCGCGCTCCAGCAGGAACCCGGAAACGGCATGCACGATGCCCGGGCGGTCCGGGCAGGAGAGCGTGAGGATGTAGGCGTGCTTCATGGACCGGTGATTGTCGCAAACGGGCACCTGTCATTGCCGGGCTGGCACGGCGGGGGCATCATCGGCTTTCCGTTGTCCCTCCCGTGATCCGATGCAGCGACGCCATTTCTCCCTCGCCCTTGCCTTCGTCCCCGCGGCCGCGATGCTCGCGCCGCCCGTCCACGCCGCCGGCGTGGCGTCGCTCACCAACGCCGAGGCCAGCCGCGGCCTGAAGACGGCGCTGGAGCAGGGCGCGGTCACCGCGGTGCAGCTGCTGGGCGTGCAGGACGGCTTCCTCGCCAACCCGAAGGTGCGCATCCCGCTGCCCAGCGCGCTGCAGGACGCTTCCAAGCTGCTGCGCGCCATCGGCCAGGGCCGCCAGATCGACGACCTGGAGGTCGCCATCAACCGCGCCGCCGAGAACGCGGTGCCGCTGGCCAAGAACCTGCTGGTGAACTCGGTGCGCAACATGTCCGTCACCGACGCCAAGAACATCCTCACCGGCGGCGAGACCTCGGTGACCACGTTCTTCGAGGAGAAGACGCGCACGCCGCTGTCGGGCCAGTTCCTGCCGGTGGTCAAGCAGGCCACTTCCAAGGTCGGCCTGGCCGCCAAGTACGACCGCCTGGCCGGCAAGGCCGCCGGCATGGGCCTGCTCAAGCTGGAAGACGCCAGCATCGACCACTACGTCACGCGCAAGGCGCTCGACGGCCTCTACCTCGTGATCGGCGAGGAAGAGACCAAGCTGCGCCGCGATCCCCTGGGCGCCAGCAGCGACATCCTGCGCAAGGTGTTCGGCGCGCTCAGATAACCCCCGGCGCCGTCGCGTTGGCGTTCGGCGCAAAATCGACTTTCTTCACCCCGAAGGAGACCGTTTTCCCATGGCCTACAACGACTTCAACATGGACAACCAGTGGTTGCCGTTCACGCCGAACCGCAGCTTCCGCAAGGACCCGCGCGTGTTCGTCGGGGCGGACGGCATGGAGTTCACCACGCACGACGGGCGCAAGGTCGTCGACGGCATCTCCAGCCTGTGGTGCGTGGGCGCCGGCCACAACCGCAAGCCCATCAACGAGGCGATCAAGAAGCAGCTGGACACGCTGGACTACGCCACCGCGTTCCAGGCCTCCAACGACAAGGCCTTCAAGGCCGCCGAGATGATCGCCGCGATGGCTCCGGGCGACCTCAACAAGGTGCTGTTCTGCAACTCCGGTTCGGAGGCGGCCGACACCTCGATGAAGGTGGCGCTGGCCTATCACCGCGCGCGCGGCGAGGGCCACCGCAACCTGTTCATCGGCCGCGAGCGCGGCTACCACGGCGTGGGCTTCGGCGGCATGAGCGTGGGCGGCATCCCGGCCAACCGCAAGGTGTTCGGCACCGCGCTGCTTCCGCGCGTGGACCACATGCGCTTCATCCACGATCCGGTGAACAACGCCTACATCCACAACCAGGAACCGGAGTGGAAGGAAGACCCGCTGCTGGACCTTGAGCAGCGCATCCTGCCACTGCACGACCCGAGCAACGTGGCGGCCATCATCGTCGAGCCGGTGGCCGGTTCGGCCGGCTGGTACCTGCCGCCCAAGGGCTACCTGAAGCGCCTGCGCGAGATCTGCGACAAGCACGGCATCCTGCTGATCTTCGACGAGGTGATCACCGGCTTCGGCCGCATGGGCACCAACTTCGGCGCCGACTTCTACGGCGTGGTGCCGGACATGCTGAACTTCGCCAAGTGCGTCACCAACGGCGTCATCCCGCTGGGCGGCGTGATCTGCCGCGACAAGCTGTACGACGCGATGATGAAGACCGACGCGCCCGAGCACGTCGTCGAGTTCTTCCACGGCTACACCTATTCGGGCCATCCGGTGGCCTGCGCGGCGGCCATCGCGACGCTGGAGCTGTTCCAGCAGGAGAACCTGTTCGCTCGCGCCGGCGAAATGGGCAAGGTGCTGGGCGACGCCTTCCATTCCACCTTCAAGGGCCTGCCCAACGTCATCGGCATCCGCAGCCTGGGCCTGGCGGCGGCGGTGGAGCTGGCGCCGATCGCGGGTTCGCCGGGCAAGCGCGCCTACGACATCTTCCTGGACTGCTTCCACAAGGGCGCGCTGGTGCGGCCCGCCGGCGACGTGCTGGTGATCGCGCCGCCCTACGTCGTGGAGAAGTCGCACATCGACCAGCTGGTGAACACGCTGGCCGATTCGATCAAGCGCAACGCCTGATCCCCTCGCAGCGCCGGTTCACCGGCGCTGCATCTGCTCCCTCAGCTGCGCGCAGTAGTCCGGCGCGGCCCTCTCTCCGGACGCCAGCACCACCGGCTTGACCGCCAAGCCGGTGGGCAGGTGCCGCGGCACGCCCAGCTTCGGCGACACGTGCCCGGCGCCGGCCAGCAGCAGCACCACCCGACCCGGCACGTACGCCTGCACCAGCGTCTGCGCCATCGCGCGGTCGCGCGCGATCTGCACGCGAGCCATCGGCGCGAGTTGCTGCGGCGGCAGCAGGTCGCAGTGGCCGGTGCGGATGGCTTCGCGTTGCGTCTTGAGTGATTCGTTGTCGAGCGCGAGGTCCAGCACCTCGTCCGACATCGCCGCCCGCATCCGTTCGCGGGGAAGGTTCGCGCCGAGCACGGGGACGCCTGCCGCCACCGCGGCCATCACGGCCGGCGCGTAGGGCTCCCAGGGCCAGGCCTTCTCGTTCCACTGCAGGGCCGCGCGCACCGTGCCTTCGTCGGCATTGCGCGGCAGCCCGGCGGTGCTGTGGCCCTGCTCGGCCATCTCCAGCGCCAGCGCGGCCAGCCGGTCGCGCCCGGCGAGTGCCTGGACCACGTCCAGGTGTTGCCGCTGGTGCGCGGCATCGTCGTGCTGCTCGCCCAGCAGCACGATGTCCGCACGCGCCAGCTCGTCGGTGGACGGACCCGGCGCGGCGCAGCCGACCAGCATCGCCAAGGTCGTCAGTGCCGAGACAAAGTGGGCGATGCGCATCGGGCGATACTAAGCCGCCGCTGCCGCGCTTGGGGCGGCGCTTCTCATCGATGGACTCCCGACTCTTCCTGCGCGCGACGGCCACCCTTGCCGCCGCGCTGGCCGCCGCGCTGCTGTGCCGCTGGCTCGACACCCCGCTGCCGTGGATGCTGGGCCCGCTCGTCGCCACCTCCACGCTGTCGCTGGCCGGCGCGCCCACGCAGAGCTGGACGCCGCTGCGCAACGGCGCGCAATGGGCGATCGGCGGCGCCCTGGGCCTGTACTTCACGCCCGACGTCACCGCCCTGGTGCTCAAGCTGTGGTGGGCCATCCTGCTGGCCATCGCCTGGGCTCTGTTGCTCGGCTGGGCCTTCAGCCTGTGGCTGCACCGCGTGGTGCGCGACCGGCTTCCGGGCACGCCCGCGGAGCGGCGCGCCACCAGCTACTTCGCCGGCTCCATCGGCGGCGCTTCCGAGATGACGCTGCTGGCCGAGCGGGCGGGCGCGCGCACCGACCTGGTGGCGGCGGCGCACAGCCTGCGTCTCCTGATCGTCACGCTGCTGCTGCCCGTGGCCTTCACCTGGAGCGGCCTGCACGGCAGCGACGTGACCCTGCCGGGCGTGCGCGAGGTGCGGCTGCCGGGCCTGGCCCTGCTGCTGGCGGCCACCCTGGTGGGCAGCTGGCTGATGAAGCGCACCGGCCGGGCCAATCCCTGGTTCCTGGGGGCACTGCTGGCCTCCATGGGACTGACCATGAGCGGCATCGAGCTTTCGGCGATGCCGCAGCTGCTGACCAACGCGGCCCAGCTGGCGATCGGCGTCAGCCTGGGCGTGCGCTTCCGCGCCGAGTTCCTGCATACCGCGCCGCGCTGGCTGGTGGCGGTGGCGGTCGGGACGGTGGGGATGATCGTGCTGTGCGGCGCCTTCGCCGTGCTGCTGGCCTGGGGCACCGGGCTGGCCGCGCCGACGCTGATCCTTGGGACTTCGCCGGGCGGGATCGCCGAGATGGCCATCACGGCCAAGGTGCTCCAGCTGGGGGTGCCGGTGGTGACCGCTTTCCAGGTCTGCCGGCTCGTGGCGGTGCTGATACTGGTCGAACCCCTGCACCGATGGGGTTGGCTGCGCTGAGGCAGCCGGGGATCAGTGCATCACGAGGGGGTTCTGCGCCAGCTCGGCGTAGCCGTCCAGCGTTTCCTCGACTTCTTCCTGGGTGGGCGTGTTGAGCTGCCAGGCGTTGATCTGGCGCTGGAAGGCCTCGGCCCAGGTGCCGTCGAGGTACACCTCCTTGTTGGTGCGCTTGTCGACGATCTCGAAGCCGTGCCGCACGATGCGCGGCGGCGGTTCCCCGTCGGCGGGTTCGTTCGCCTGCATGTGCACGACGACGAACGAGTCGGAGTCATAGAGCATTTGCATGGTGTTTCCTTCTGCACTCCAGATGGCTGCGTCATCGGCTCTTTTCAAGACGATCCGCTTGCCGGCGGTTTGCCATGGGGTCCAGAGTAGGCAGTCGCTGCCTCAGCGTTTGTCGGTGCCGGACCACTGCAGCTCGAGCCAATCGCCATTCGCAGGTGTCAGACGCAGGCGCACGGGGCCGTAGTAGGCCGCCCCGGGAACGAACCACAGCTCCAGCCGCGCGTCGTATTCATGGCGCGGCGCGCGCGTGAGCTTGAGCGCGGCCGTGGGGACATCGGCCAGCGACAGCGCCTGCGTTCCTTCGACGATGAAACGCCAGTCGCCGGCTTCGCGCGCGGTGGCGGTCTGCAGGATCAACTCGGTCCCTTCCGGCCAGCCCTCGGGCCGCGCCGCCAGCAGCGCGCCCAGTTGCAACAGCACGCTGAGGCGATCCTGTGCGCCGGCGCGCAAGGGAGCGGCCGGTTGCTGGCCGCTGAAGACGATGCGGCCGGCGTCGCGATCGAAGTGCGCGGCTTCCTCGGTGCGTGAACGCTCGGAGAAACGGCGCGGTGCGAGCCCTTGCGCATCGAGCTCGCCGGCGCTGCGTTGCTCGCGCGTGGGCAGCGGCGGGATGGCGATGCGCAGGGTGGCCTCGTAGGTGCGTTCGTCGTGCTGCCAGTCCAGTACCGCGTGGCCGGTGAGGAGCGCGCCGCGGTGCCGGGTGGTGGCCGTGTAAGTCCACTGGGCGGAGCCCGTCAGTGCAACGGGTGGCGGAGCGATCGGAGAGGCCGCGGGCGCGGCATGGCGGCTTGTGGACGACGACTTCCGCGCAGGCCTTGCATCGATGGGCGCAGGCGCGAGCGTGACCGTGCGAACTGCCATCGACTCGGTGCCGCGGTGCGGCTGGGTCCACGCGAGCCTGGTGCTGGGCGCGCCATCCAGCGCGATCCAGTGGACGAACACCACGACCCCGAGCAGGACCAGCAGCGGCCGAGGCGGCAACCCCGGCCCCGCTTTCATCCGCGCCAGCCCAGGTCGCTGGAGAGTTGCGCGGCGGCCTGCTTGAGCGGGCCGTGCACCGCGCCGTCCCATTCGGGATCGAAGGTGCCGGTCGGCCCGAGCGCGACGATGCCCACGGCCATGTGGCCGTCGGCGTCGAACACCGGAACGCAGAAGCCCACGATGCCCGGCAGCAGCACGTCGACCACGCGCGCGGCGCCACGCTCGCGCACCTCGTCGAGCAGGGCGCGGGCCTGGGCCATCGACGCGGGCACGTCGGAGCGGGCCTGCTTCTGCGCGCGAGCGAGCTCCTCGCGCAGCAGGGGCGCGATCGCCTCGCGCGAGGCGTAGGCGGCGAAGCAGCGGCCGGTGGCCGAAGACAGCAGCGGCATCACGTCGCCCAGGCGCAGGTTCACCGTCACGGCCGAGGGCGACTCTTCCCAGTGGACGATGGTCGGTCCGCGGTTGCCCCACACGGCCAGCGCCAGCGTGTGGCCGACGGTCTCCATCAGCGCCGCCACGCGTTCGCGCGCCAGCTTGATGGCGTCCAGGCGCGAGAGCGAAGCCAGACCGAGCTTGAGCGCGGCCGGGCCGAGGTCGTAGCGCGTGGTCGCGGGGTCCTGCGCCACCAGCTGCAGCCGCTGGAAGCTCACGAGGTAGCGGTGCGCCTTGGCGGCGCTCATGCCGGCGGCCGCGGCCAGGTCGCGCAGCATGAGCGGACCGGGCGCCTTGCCCAGCGCGTCGAGCAGCGCGAAGCCCACCTCCACCGACTGGATTCCGGCGCGTTCCTTCATGCGCGGAGGCGTCGGCTAGAATTTCGTTTAGGTAAATTCATTTCACTATGCGTAACGCTGCAGGACTGTAGCGCAGCACGCGAAAAGAAGGCAAATCCCGATGAAGCTCGCGACGTACAAGGACGGTTCCCGCGACGGCCAGCTGGTGGTGGTGTCGCGCGACCTGGCGACGGCCCATTATGCGACCGGCATCGCGGGCAAGCTCCAGCAGGCGCTGGACGACTGGGGCTTCATCGCCCCGCAACTGCAGGACCTGTACGAGGCCCTGAACAGCGGCAAGGCGCGCCACGCCTTCCCGTTCGAGCCGCAGCGCTGCATGGCGCCGCTGCCGCGCGCCTACCAGTGGGCGGACGGTTCGGCCTACATCAACCATGTGGAGCTGGTGCGCGCCGCGCGCAAGGCGGAAGTGCCCGAGACCTTCTACACCGACCCGCTGATGTACCAGGGCGGCAGCGACGACTTCCTGGGCCCGTGCGACGACGTGGTGGTGCCCAGCGAGGACTACGGCATCGACTTCGAGGCCGAAGTCGCGGTGGTCACGGGCGACGTGCCGATGCGTGCCACGCCCGAGCAGGCGCTGGAGGGCATCCGCCTGGTGATGCTGGCCAACGACGTCAGCCTGCGCAACCTGATCCCGGCGGAGCTGGCCAAGGGCTTCGGCTTCTTCCAGAGCAAGCCCGCGACCGCGTTCAGCCCGGTGGCCGTCACGCTCGACGAGCTGGGCGACGCCTGGCAGGCGGGGCGCCTGCACCTCACGCTGCAATCGACCTGGAACGGCCGCCGCGTCGGCATGTGCGAGGCGGGCCCGGAGATGACCTTCCACTTCGGCCAGCTGATCGCCCACGTCTGCAAGACGCGCAACGTGCGCGCCGGCAGCATCGTCGGCTCGGGCACCGTCAGCAACAAGGGCGTGGAGCAGAACGGCCGGATGGAATGGCCCAAGGGCTACAGCTGCATCGCCGAGAAGCGCGCGATCGAGACCATCCAGGACGGCAAGCCCTCGACCGACTTCATGAAGTTCGGCGACACCATCCGCATCGAGATGAAGGGCAAGGGCGGCCAGTCGATCTTCGGCGCGGTCGACCAGAAGATCGTGGCGCCGCAGGGCTGAGAAGGCCCGTCATTCCCGCGAAGGCGGGAATCCAGGGCGTCCGCCTTCAGCGGACATCATGGAAGCACTGGATCCCCGCCTTCGCGGGGATGACGACATTCAGAGCCGCAGCCACGGCGTCCCCGACTCCTCCGCCTCCGCCTGCTGCAGCGTGTGCAGGAACGAGTCGCACCACCAGTGCACGTCCGTGCGCTGCAGCGTCGCGAACAGGGCCTCGTGGCGTTCGCGGCGCTCTTCCAGCGGCATCGCCAAAGCCAGGTGGATCGCGGCGGCCGTGCCCTCGGTGTCGTAGGGATTGACCATCAGCGCTTCCTTCATCTGCTCGGCCGCGCCGGCGAAGCGTGAAAGCACCAGCACGCCGGGGTCTTCCGGGTCCTGCGACGCGACGAACTCCTTGGCGACCAGGTTCATGCCGTCGCGCAGCGGCGTGACGAGGCCCACGCGGCTGGCGCGGTACAGGCCCGGCAACCGCGCCCGCGCCACCGTGCGGTGCATGTAGCGCACCGGCATCCAGTCGAGCTCGCCGTAGTTGCCGTTGATCGAGCCGCACAGGCTCTCCAGCTCGTGCAGGATGTCCGTGTAGGCGCTGACGTCCTCGCGGCTCGGTGACGCGATCTGGATCAGCGTGGCGCTCTGGCGCGTTTCCGGATAGCGCCGCAGCAGCTCGCGGAAGGCGCGCATGCGCTGCGGCAGGCCCTTGGAGTAGTCGAGCCGGTCGACGCCCACCAGCAGCTTGCGGCGGGAGTACTCGCGCTTCATGCGCTCGTACATCTCCTGCGCCTCGGGCGCTTCGGTCACCGCCTTGAACTCGTCCACGTCGATGCCGATCGGGTAGGCGCCCGCGTGGATGGTGCGATTGAAGACGCGCCAGCGGCCCTCTCCGGCCGGCTGCGCATGCGCCTCCGACTGGATGTAGGCGCAGAAGTGCTCGTGGTCCGCCTCGCTCTGGAAGCCGACCACGTCGTACTGGCACAGGCCCTTCATCAGCCAGTCGTGCCCCGGGATGGCGGCCACGATCAGCGGCGGCGGCAGCGGGATGTGCAGGAAGTAGCCGATGCGCTGCTTGCAGCCCAGCGAGCGCAGCTCCGCGGCCAGCGGGATCAGGTGGTAGTCCTGAACCCAGATCACGTCGTCGGGCTGCAGCATCGGCAGCAGCGTGCGCGCGAACATCTGGTTCACGCGCCGGTAGCCTTCGATGTAGCCGGCGTCGAAGTCGGCCAGGTCCAGCCGGTAATGGAACACCGGCCACAGCACGCCGTTGGAATAGCCGACGTAGTAGGACTCGTAGTCCTCCTTGTCGAGGTCCACCGTCGCCAGCGTCACCGAGCCGGCGTGGTGCACGTGCAGCTGCGGCTTGTCGTCGCCTTCCGCGAGCTTGCCGCTCCAGCCGAACCAGAGGCCTCCGCTGTTGTTCAGCACTTCGCCCAGCGCGACGGCCAGGCCGCCCGCCGCGGTCTTGCGCGGATCGGCGACCCGGTTGGAAACAACCACGAGCCTGGACATCAGATCACCGTGTCCCAGGGCGCGGACAGGCGCACCGCGGCGTTGATCAAGCCGACCATCGAATAGGTCTGCGGGAAGTTGCCCCACATCTCGCCGGTCTGCGAATGCGTGTCCTCGGACAGCAGGCCCAGCGGGTTGCGGCTGGCCAGCATGATCTCGAAGATCTCGCGCGCCTGCGGCTTGCGGCCGATGCGCGCCAGCGCGTCGATGCGCCAGAAGGTGCAGATGTTGAACGCCGTCTCCGGCTTGCCGAAGTCGTCCGCCGCCTCGTAGCGGCGCATGTACGGACCGTCGCCCAGCGATTTCTCCAGCGCGTCCACGGTGGCAACGAAGCGCGGGTCCTTCGGGTCGATGAAGTTCACCTCGGCCATCAGCAGCGCGCTGGCGTCGAGGTCGCGGCCGCCGAAGCTCTCGGCGAACGACTGGCGCTCCTCGCTCCACGACTCGCGCAGGATGCGCTCGCGGATGGTGTGGGCGCGCTCGCTCCAGTAGTTGGAGCGGTCCTTGAGGCCCAAGGTGCCCGCCACCTTGGCGAGGCGGTCGCAGGCGGCCCAGCTCATCAGCGCCGAGGAGGTGTGGATGCGCGCGCGCGTGCGCAGCTCCCACATGCCGGCGTCGGGCGTGTCGTAGATGCGGAAGGCCTGCTCGCCCACGGCCTCGAGCGAGGCGAATTCGGCGCGGCCGGCGCGGCGCAGCAGGCGGTGGTCGTGGAAGGCCTGCGCGGCGCCCAGCACGATGTTGCCGTACACGTCGTGCTGGAAGTGCTCGGCCGCCTGGTTGCCCACCCGCACCGGGCCCATGCCGCGGTAGCCGGGCAGGTGCTCCATGATGGATTCGGGCAGCTGGTCCTCCTGGCCCACGCCGTACAGCGGCTGGATGTGGCCGCCGCGAGACCGCACGATTACGTTGGTCAGCCAGCGCAGGTACTCCTCCATGGTCGCCACCTCGGAGATGCTGTTGAGCGCGCGCACCACGAAGAAGGCGTCGCGCAGCCAGCAGAAGCGGTAGTCCCAGTTGCGTCCGCTGTTGGGCGCCTCCGGGATGCTGGTGGTCATCGCGGCGATGATCGCGCCGGTGTCCTCGAACAGCGACATCTTCAGCGTGATGGCCGCGCGGATCACCGCGTCCTGCCACTCCAGCGGCAAGGCCAGCGCGCGCGACCAGTTGCGCCAGTAGGCCACCGTGTCCTGCTCGAACGAGCGCGCGGTCTCCTCGATGCCGCCGGTCAGCGTCTCGTCCGGACCCATGATGAAGTTCAGCGGCCGGTCGACCACGAAGAAGGTCTCGGACAGGATGTAGTCGATCGGCGCGTCTGTGTTCACGCGCAGCGTCTGAGAGTTGCCGACGAAGCGGATGTGGGTGCTGCCGCGCGTGACGTCGGGCTTGTGCCGGCCCCAGTCGAAGCGCGGCCGCAGGATCACCCGCATGCGCGGCGTGCCGCCCAGCACGCGCACCCGGCGGATCAGCGTCAGCGGCCGGAAGGTGCGGCCGCGGTTCCAGAAACGCGGCGCGAAGTCGGTGATCTCGATGCCCTGGCCCTGGCGGTCGTACAGGCGCGTGTGCAGCACCGCGGTGTTGGGCTCGTACTGGTGCTCGCTGCGCGCGAAGTCCTCCAGCTCGAAGGTCCAGACGCTGGCCGCCTCGCTCGGGTCCAGCAACGCGTTGAACACCGGGTCGCCGTCGAAGCGCGGCAGGCAGCACCAGACGATGCTGCCGCGCTCGTCCACGAGCGCGCTGTAGGCGCAGTTGCCGATGACGCCCAGGTTCAGGTTCGGGACCGAGAGATTCGATTTCATGCGGAAGCTTTCCGGGCCACTTTCATCGCGACCGCGTTTTCGAATTCGAGGCGCAGCGCGCCGGGATTGGCCAGCCGCTGCCAGGCGACCGTGGGCCCTTCGCCCACCTTCACGCCCAGGCCGCCGAGCCGCTGCACGGCGGCGAAGCCGGCCTCGTCGGTGACGTCGTCGCCCACGAACACGGGCGTGCGGCCGAGGAAGGGGCCCTCGCGCAGGAACGCTTCGATGGCGCTGCCCTTGCTGGCGCCGCCCGGCTTGGCCTCCACCACCATCTTGCCGCGCAGCAGCGTCAGGCCGGGCGAACGCTCCACCGCTTCCTGCATCGCCTGGCAGCAGACGCGCTCGAGGTGCGGCGCCTGCCGGTAGTGCACGGCGACGGAGCGGTCCTTGTGTTCCACCAGCAGCTGCGGATGCTGCTCCAGCAGCACGGCGGCGGCGTGCTCCACCTCGTCCAGCGGATGCCGCGGCAACATGTCCACCGCGCCGTCGGCCGCGCGCCGCTCGGCGCCGTGCACGCCCGCGACGGGCAGGCGCAAGGGCTCCAGGTACTCGTCGATCTCGCGGATCGGCCGGCCGCTGACGACGGCGACCGCGCCCGACAGGTACTGCTGTAGCGCGTCGAGCGTGGGCACGAGACCACAGGGGACCACCACCGCGCCGGGTTCCGGCGCTATGTCCACCAGCGTGCCGTCGAAGTCCAGGAACAGCGCGCAGGCCGGACTCAGGATGTCCACAAAATTCATGGACCGTGAAAGTAACACCGAGCCGGCGCGGCCGCGCACCCCGCGTACCGCCTGCCTGTGTAGGAGACTTCCTACCCGCGGCCGGACGTGTTCAGGTTTCGTACACCCGATCGAGCGAATCGAACCCCTTGACCTCGATCGGATTGCCGCACGGGTCCTGGAAGAACATGGTCCATTGCTCGCCGGGCTGGCCGGGATAGCGAAGGTGCGGCTCGATCACGAACTTCGTGCCGGCCGCGCGCAGCCGTTCGGCCAGCGCCTGCCATTGCGGCAGTTCCAGGATCAGCCCGAAGTGCGGCATCGGCACCAGCTTGTCGCCCACGCGGCCGGTCAGGCTGGTGGCGAACGGCGTGCCCCGGTGCAGCGAGATCTGGTGGCCGAAGAAATCGAAGTCCACCCAGGTGTCCGTGCTGCGGCCCTCGGTACAGCCGAGCACGCCGCCGTAGAAGCGGCGCGCCTCGTCGAGGTCGGTCACGTGGTAGGCCAGGTGGAATAAGCTTCTCATTCCCCAAGCCTACCCGACGCAAGACGATGGACTACTCGCGCTACCAGACCCTTTCGATCAGCCGCCGGGGGCCGTCCGATTCGGTGCTCGACATCGTCATGCGCGCGCCCAACGGCAAGCTGCCGACGGCCGGCCACGAAGGCCATCGCGAGCTGGCCGAGATCTGGCGCGACGTCTCGGCCGACGAAGGCGTGCGCTGCGCCGTGCTGCGCGGCGAGGGCCAGGGCTTCTCCGGCGGCGGCGACCTGTCGCTGGTGCAGGACATGGCCAGCGACTTCGAGGTGCGCAGCCGCGTGTGGAAGGAAGCGCGCGATTTGGTCTACAACGTGATCAACTGCGACAAGCCCATCGTCAGCGCGCTGCACGGACCGGCGGTGGGTGCGGGCCTGGTGGCGGGCCTGCTGGCCGACATCCCGATCGCGGCCAAGGACGCCCGCATCGTGGACGGCCACACCCGCCTGGGCGTGGCGGCCGGCGACCATGCGGCCATCGTCTGGCCGCTGCTGTGCGGCATGGCCAAGGCCAAGTACTACCTGATGCTGTGCGAGCCGGTCAGCGGCGAGGAGGCCGAGCGCATCGGCCTGGTGGCGCTGGCGGTCGAGCGCGACCAGCTGCTGCCCAAGGCGTACGAGGTGGCGGACCGGCTGGCGCAGGGCAGCCAGAGCGCGATCCGCTGGACCAAGTACTCGCTCAACAACTGGCTGCGGCAGGCCGGTCCGGCGTTCGACACCTCGCTGGCGCTGGAATTCATGGGATTCGCCGGGCCCGACGTGCGCGAAGGCGTGGCTTCGCTGCGCGACCGGCGTCCGCCGAAGTTCGGCGGCAACTGATCCGTACGCGCGACGCGCGTCTTTTGCTGCGGCCGCGCACGCGGCGCGCGAAACGGTGGCCATAATCGGCCGCATGCAGTCCCTGCGCCAAGCCCGCTTCCTCGCCCGCCTCGTGCTGGCGTGGTTCGCGTTGGCGATCGGCGTGGCCGTGGCGTCTCCCGTCGTGCAGCCCAAGGCGACCCAGCTGGTCTGCAGCGGCGGCACGATGAAGCTGCTGGTGCAGGGCGACGGCGACGATTCCGCCTCGGCCCTGACGCTGGACTGCCCGCTGTGCGCCACCCCGGCCGGTCCGCCGCCGGTGATCGCCGCCACCGGCGTGCAGGTGGGACTCTCGTATGCCGTGCAGCCGGTCCCGGCCGCACGCCTGGCGGCGCGGACCGCCGCGCCCTTGCCCGCCCGCGGGCCTCCTTCGCTCTCCTGATCCTTCGACAAGCGTTCCGCGCGACGGCCTGATCGATTTGGCCGCGCGTGGCCATCGTCTCGAACCAGGAGAGACCCGTGACACCCAGTCGCGCGGCCGCCGCGATGGCGGCCACCTTTCCCTTCCTCTGTCCGCCGCCCGCCGGGGCGCAGGACGCGACCGCGCCCGCCTCCGTCAAGTCGCTGGGCGTGGTCACCGTCACCGGCGGACAGCCGACTTCGCTGCCCACGCAGATCCCGACCACCACGGAAGGCATCACCCGCGAGCAGATCGACACGACGATCAACGCCCAGGACAGCGGGGACGTGCTCAAGTACTTCCCCAGCCTGCTGGTGCGCAAACGCTATCCCGGCGACTACAACCACGCCATCCTGTCCAGCCGCGCCTCGGGCACCGGCAACAGCGCGCGGTCGCTGGTCTATGCCGACGGCATCCTGCTGTCCAACCTGCTCGGCAACGGTGTCGGCGGCCTGAGCTTCCCGCCGCGCTGGGGGCTGGTGACGCCGGAGGAGATCGAGCGCGTCGACGTCATGTACGGACCGTTCTCCGCCGCGTACCCGGGCAACTCGGTCGGCGCCGTGGTCGACTACGTGACGCGCATGCCGCGGCAGTTCGAAGGGCACGCGGCCGCGAGCTACTCGATCTCGCCATTCAGCCTGTACGGCGCCGAGTCCACCTTCCGCAGCTGGCAGACGAGCGCCTCGCTCGGCAACCGCGCGGGCGACTGGACCTGGTGGTTCAACGTCAGCCGCAGCGACAGCGAAGGCCAGCCGCTCACCTTCCCGACACGATTGGTGGCGAGCGGAAACCCGGCGGGTGCCGGCGTGCCGGTGACCGGCGCGGTGCTGACGCGCAACAGCGCCGACCAGCCCTGGTACATCCTGGGCGACGCCACGCAGTACGCCACGCGTCAGGACCACCTCAAGGTCAAGCTCGCCTACGACTTCCCGGGCTCGGTGCGCGCGGCCTACACGCTGGGCTGGTGGGAGAACAAGTCGATCGGGCGTTCCACCTCGTACCTGCGCGATGCCGGCGGCAACACGGTGACGAGCGGACCGGTGCGCATCGACGGCCTGGCGTTCGCGCCGCTCACCGGCGCCGACTTCCCGCTCACCGACGAGAGCCTCACCCACTTCATGCACGGCCTGTCGGTGAAGAGCCGCACGCAGGGCGTGTTCGACTGGGAGGCCGCGGTCAGCCGCTACGACTACCACCGCGACCACAAGCGGCAGAACGCGGCGTCCAACCCGCCGCCGGCCGCGGAGTCCGGCGGCGCCGGCACGCTGGCCGACGGCGGCGGCACGGGCTGGACCACGCTGTCGCTGCGCGGCACCTGGCGTCCGGACGGCATGCAAGGCCCGCACATCGTCGACTTCGGCGTGCAGCAGGACCGCTACGAGCTCGCCTACCTCACCTCCAGCATCGCCGGCGACTGGCGCCGCGACCCGCCCGGCAGCGTCGCCAGCAACGTGGGCGGCCGCACGCAACTGCGCAGCGTGTGGGCACAGGACGCCTGGGCTTTCGCGCCGCGCTGGAAGACGGTGCTGGGGGCGCGGGTGGAGCACTGGAGCGCCGACTCCGGCTTCACGGTGATCGCGCCGAGCGTGAACACGGCGTGGCCGGGTCGCAGCGACACCAACGTTTCGCCGAAGGCGGCCGTGTCCTGGCAGTGGCGGCCCGACACGGTGCTCAAGGCCTCGCTCGGACGCGCGGTACGCTACCCGACCGTGGCCGAGCTGTATGGCGCCACAGCGACGGCCAACGCGCAGTTCATCAACGACCCGGACCTGCGCCCCGAGCGCTCGTGGACCGGCGAGCTCAGCGCCGAGAAGGAGCTCGAGCGCGGCCTGCTGCGCCTCACGTTCTTCGCCGAGGACACGCGCGACGCGCTCTACAACCAGACGCTGTTCGACACGGCCGCCAACCGCAACGTCACGCGCGTGCAGAACGTGGGCCACATCGAGACCAAGGGGCTGGAACTCGCGTGGAGCGGCAGCGACGTGCTCACGCCCGGCCTGAACCTCAACGCGAGCGCCACGTATGCCCATTCGGTCATCCGCGAGAACGCCGGCTTCGTCACCACGCCCGGCGACACGCTCGGCAAGCGCCAGCCGAACATCCCGCGCTGGCGCGCGGCCGCGGTGGCCGACTACCGCTGGAACGAGCGCTGGACCACCTCGGTCGCCGCGCGCTACAGCAGCCGCCAGTTCCGCACGCTGGACAACAGCGACGTCAACGGCTACGCCTACATGGGCGTGAGCCCGCTCTACGTGGTCGACGTGCGCACCCGCGTGCAGATCGACAAGCACCTGAGCGCGGCGTTCGGCATCGACAACCTGAACAACAAGACGTACTGGAACTTCCACCCCTATCCCCAACGCACTTTCTTCGCGGAACTGAAGGCCGACCTATGAAACACCCCCTCCTCATCCCCCTCTTCGCCGCCGTGCTCGGCGCGTCCGGCGCCGCTTCGGCGCACGTGGTGCTCGAATACCAGGTGGCGCCCGCCGACGCTTCCTACAAGGCGACATTCAAGATCGGCCACGGCTGCGGCGAATCGCCCACGCGGCAGGTGAGCGTGCTCATCCCCGCGGGCGTCACCGGCGCCAAGCCCATGCCCAAGGCGGGCTGGGCGCTCGAGGTGCAGCGCACGGGCACCAACGTCTCGCGCGTAACCTGGACCGCGCGCACGGCGGCCGACGCGCTGCCCAACGACCAGTACGACGAATTCGTCGTGGTCGCTCGCACGCCCAGGGAGCCGGGCACGATCTACTGGCCGGTGAACCAGGTCTGCGAGACCGGCCGCACCGACTGGGTGGAGGTGCCGCGCGAGGGGCGCAAACTGTCCGACCTGAAGTCGCCCGCAGCGGCGCTCGAGATCCTTCCCGCCGACCACAGCGGCGGCCACAAACACTAGGAGTCGTCGACCATGAAAACGATCAAGACCTTGCTGGCCGCCCTGGCCTTCGTGAGCGGCGCGGCCGCGTGGGCGCAGGCGAACGCGCCCGTCACCGTGCTCGCGCCCTGGGCGCGCGCCACCGTGCAGGGGCAGCGCACTTCCGGCGCCTTCATGACGCTGGAGGCCAAGGAGCCGGTGACGCTGGTCGGTGCTTCGAGCCCGGTGGCCGGCCGCGCCGAGTTGCACGAGATGAAGATGGAAGGCGACGTGATGCGCATGCGCGAAGTCGATTCGCTGCGCGTCGAGGCCGGCAAGCCGCTGCAGCTCAAGCCCGGCGGCTACCACATGATGCTGGTGGACCTGAAGGCGCCGCTCGCGCCCAACACCAGCATCCCGCTCACGCTGACCTTCCGCACCGCCGCCGGCGAGCAGCGCCAGATGGCGTTGCAGGTGCCGGTGTCGGCCACGCCGCCGAAGGAGGCGGGCGTGCAGGGCAGCCACAGCAAGCATTGACACCGATGCTTGCGGTTTGACCGGCGGCCCCCGCGCCCGCGCTGCGCCGGGGGCTGCTAAGCTGGTGCCACACCCGACGGAGGCGCCTTCATGAGCGACGATCCCACCCTGGGCTTCGGCAAGTTCGTACCCGGATTCGACTTCCTGCAGAACATCGCCAAGGGCGCGGGCCAGGCGATGCCCAACCTCACGAACTGGGTCGCGCCCACGCTCAGCGTCGAGGAACTGGACAAGCGCATCAGCGAGCTCAAGGCCGTGCGCTTCTGGCTGGAGCAGAACTCCAACGCGCTGGGCGCCACCATCCAGGCGCTCGAGGTCCAGAAGATGACGCTGGCGACGCTCAAGGGCATGAACTTCAACATGGCCGAGGTGGCGAGCGCGCTCACGCTCAAGCCCGCCGAAGCCAGGGAAGCCAGGCCCGCCAGTGAAGCGAAGGACGGCAACGGCGCCGCCGCTGCCGGCGCGGCCACCGGCGTGGTCGACCCGCTCCAGTGGTGGGGCGCGCTCACCCAGCAGTTCCAGCAGATCGCCGCGGGCGCGCTCAAGGACGCGGCGAGCAACACCGCGATGGACGCCGCGCGCAACATGGCGCGCGACGCCGTCAAGAGCGCCACGGACGTCGTGCAGGCCGCCACCGGCGCGGGTGCCGTCCGCAAGCCGGCGGCCGGCAAGTCCGCCGCCGCCAAGCCCGCCACGAAGAAGTCCGCCCGCAAGGCGCCCGCGCGCAAGCGGAGCGCCGCGACCAGCAAGCAGAGATGAAGCTGTTCCCCTTCGCGCACGCCACCCATCCCCAGTGGCCGATGGCCGCGGGGCTGGTGCTGGCGCAGCTGCGCGCGCAGATGGCGCTGCCGGAGTACGCCCACGCGCCCACGCTGGCGCTGCTGTACATCACCGACCACTATGCGCCGCATGCGCAGGACATCCTGGACCACCTGAGCGCCGAGCTGCCCGAAATCACCGACTGGTCCGGCACGGTGGGCGTCGGCATCGCCTCGTCCAACGTCGAGTATTTCGACGAGCCGGCGCTGGCCGTGATGCTGTGCGCCGTCCCCTCGCACCAGTACCGCGTGTTCTCCGGCGTCGCGCCGCTGGGCACGGGCGAGGGCATGGGCTTCGAGCCGCACGCCGCGCTGGTCCATGCCGACGCCACCACGCCCGACCTGGGCGAACTGATCGCCGAGATGGCGGCGCGCACTTCTTCGGGCTATCTGTTCGGCGGCCTGGCCGCCAGCCGCAACGCGGCGGTGCAGTTCGCGATCGGCGGCAACGGCAACATCAAGGGCCAGGGGCATGCCGGCGGCGTGTTCCGCGGCGGCATGTCGGGGGTGGCGTTCGGCGAGGCCGTGCGGATGGTTTCGCGCGTCACCCAGGGCTGCCAGCCGCTGGGCCGCGAGCGCGAGGTGACGTCGGCGGAGAGCAACGTGCTGCTCACGCTGGACGGCGAACCCGCGCTCGACGTGCTGCTGGAAGAAGCGGCCATCTCGCTGGAGCGCCCGCAGGCCGCGATGTCGACGCTGCGCTCCACGCTCGTGGGCCTCACCGCGCCGGGCGACGACCTGATGGCGCGCGCCGGCACGTTCGGCACCGACGTCGAGGTTCGCCACATCATCGGCCTGGACCCGGGCCGGCGCGGCGTGGCGGTGGCGAGCAAGGTGGAGCCCGGCATGCGCATGGCGTTCTGCAATCGCAATTCACAGGCGGCGCGCGCCGACCTGACGCGCATCTGCGCCGAGATCCGCGAGGAGTTCGAGCCGCAGGAAATGTCGCTGGCGGTCGCCTCGGCGCTCGCCGCGCCCGAAGCGCAGGTCGCGCCCAGTCCCGAGCGGCGCATCGCGGGTGCGGTGTACGTCAGCTGCGCCGGCCGCGGCGGCCCGCACTTCGGCGGGCCCAGCGCGGAGCTGCAGATCGTGCGACGCGCGCTCGGCGACGTGCCGCTGGTGGGCTTCTTCGCCGGCGGCGAGATCGCGCGCCACCACGTGTACGGCTACACGGGCGTGCTGACGGTCTTCGGCTAGGTCTTGCGTCTTCCGGCGCCCGGCGCCGGACATGGCACGATTCGCCCGCCATCAACACAGGAGGGGGCGATGGGCAAGGCATTGCGACTGTCGGAGAAATGGTTCCGCCGCGGGCTGTGGCTGGTGGCGTTCGTGTTCGCCGGCTTCCTGATCGGGCTGGGCGGCACGCTGGTGGGCGACCTGCCCAAGGTGGAGCGGCGGCTGGAGATCGACGACTTCCTCGATCGCCCCGCGGCCGAGCGCCTGCGGGCCGATATCAAGGCGACGCAGCGCGCCTCGCGCGAAGCGCAGGACGCCTTGCAGCAGGCGCGCCTGAAGGCGCAGGTGGCGCGCACCGATTCCCGATCGGCGCACGAGACCTTCCAGAACTGGCTGTCCACCCGGCGCGTGACGCAACTCGCCGAGCAGGACCCCGAGCTGGTGGCGCGCACGCGCCAGCTCGATGCGCTCAAGCAGGCCGAACGCACCGCCCAGACGGGCGTGGAGCAGCAGGAGCAGGCGGCGCTGGACGCGCAGCAGCGCGAGCGCCGCACGCGCGAACAGCTGACGACCATGGAGCAGGAGGCCGGGAAGGCTTTGCAAGCCGAGATGCGCAAGGTCGAACTGCGCGTGTTCCTCTACCGCCTGGCGCTCACCCTGCCGCTGCTGGTGATCGCCGGCTGGGCCTTCCGCAAGCACCGGCACGGGCGCTACTGGCCGTTCGTGTGGGGCTTCATCTTCTTCGCGCTGTTCGCCTTCTTCGTGGAGCTGGTGCCCTACCTGCCCAGCTACGGCGGCTACGTGCGCTACGCCGTCGGCATCGTGGTCACGGTGCTGGTGGGGCGGCAGGCCATCGTGGCGCTGGAGCGCTACCTGCAGCGCCAGCGCGCGGCCGAGGCGATGCCGGATGCGAAGCGGCGCGAGGAGCTGCCCTACGACACCGCGCTCGCGCGCCTGGCCAAGGGCGTGTGCCCGGGCTGTGAGCGGGGGGTGGACCTGAAGAACGAGGCGCTCGACTTCTGCCCGCACTGCGGCATCGGCCTGTTCGACCGCTGCGGCAACTGCGCCACGCGCAAGAGCACCTTCGCGCGCTTCTGCCAGGCGTGCGGAACGCCGGGCGGCGCCGGCTTCACACGCCTCGTTGCCGATCCCGCCTGAACTGCTCTACGAAGGCGGCGAAGCGGCCCTGGTCCAGCGCTTCGCGCACCTCGCGCATCAGGTTCAGGTAGTAGTGGAGGTTGTGGATGCTGGCGAGCATGGGCGCCAGCATCTCGCCGCTGCGCTCCAGGTGGTGCAGGTAGGCGCGCGAGAAGCCGCCGGTGACGCCGCCATCCGCGTTCGTCGTGCCCTTGCAGGCGTAGCAGGTGCAACTCTCGTCCAGCGGGCGCTCGTCGGAGCGGTGCCGCGCGTTGCGGATCTTCAGGTCGCCGAAGCGGGTGAACAGGTGGCCGTTGCGCGCGTTGCGCGTGGGCATGACGCAGTCGAACAGGTCCACGCCGCTGGCGACGCCTTCCACCAGGTCTTCCGGCGTGCCCACGCCCATCAGGTAGCGCGGTTTGTCCGCGGGCAGCAGGTGCGGCGTGTGCGCCACGATGCGCTGCATGTCCTCCTTGGGCTCGCCCACGCTCACGCCGCCGATGGCGTAGCCGGGGAAGTCCATGTCGACCAGGGCGGCCAGCGAGTCCTCGCGCAGGTGTTCGAACATGCCGCCCTGCACGATGCCGAACAGCGCGTTGGGGTTCTCCAGCCGCGCGAACTCGGTCTTGCAGCGCTCGGCCCAGCGGCGGCTCAGCTCCATCGAGAAGCGCGCCTCGGCCTCGGTGGTGAGGTGGCCCTTGGTCTCGTACGGCGTGCACTCGTCGAACTGCATGACGATGTCGCTGTTGAGCGCGGTCTGCACCTGCATCGACACCTCGGGCGTGAGGAACAGCTTGTCGCCGTTGACCGGCGAGGCGAACTTCACGCCCTCCTCGCTGATCTTGCGCATCTCGCCCAGGCTCCAGACCTGGAAGCCGCCCGAGTCGGTGAGGATGGGCCGGTTCCACTGCTCGAAGCGGTGCAGGCCGCCGAACTGCGCCAGCACGTCCAGGCCGGGGCGCATCCACAGGTGGAAGGTGTTGCCCAGGATGATCTGCGCGCCCATCTCCTCCAGCGACCGCGGCGTGACGCCCTTGACGGTGCCGTAGGTGCCCACGGGCATGAACATCGGCGTCTGCACCACGCCGTGGTTGAGGGTGAGGCGGCCGCGGCGGGCCAGGCCTTCGCTGGCCAGGAGTTCGAAATGGAGCATGTCAGGTGGGGGCGCGCTCGAGCAGCATGGCGTCGCCGTAGCTGAAGAAACGGTAGCGCTGTTCGATCGCGTGGAGGTACAGCGCCTTGATGCGGTCGTGGCCGGCGAAGGCGCTGACCAGCATCATCAGGGTCGACTTGGGGAGGTGGAAGTTGGTGACCATCAGGTCGACCACGCGGAAGCGGAAGCCCGGCGTGATGAAGATGTCGGTGTCGCCGCTGGCCTGGCCGGTGCGGGCCCAGCTCTCCAGCGTGCGGACCGTGGTGGTGCCCACCGCGACGATGCGGCCGCCCTGCTGGCGGGTGCGCGCCACCGCCTCCTGCGTGGCGGGGGGCACCTCGTACCACTCGCTGTGCATCTGGTGCTCGGCGATGTTCTCGGTCTTCACCGGCTGGAAGGTGCCCGCGCCCACGTGCAGCGTGAGGCTGGCGCGGCGGATGCCGCAGGCGTCCAGGCTGGCCAGCACCTGCGGGTCGAAGTGCAGGGCGGCCGTCGGTGCGGCGATGGCGCCGGGCGCGCGCGCGAACACGGTCTGGTACCGCTCGGCGTCCTCCATCGTGTCGGCGTGCTCTATGTAGGGCGGCAGCGGCACGTGGCCGTGGCGCTCCATCAGTACGTAGGGATCGTCGCTGAAGGCGAAGCGGAACAGCGGACCGTCGTCGTGCGGCCAGCGGCCCAGGAGCCGGGCCGAGTAGCCGCCCTCCATGGCGAGCACGGTGCCGACCGGCGGCTTCTTGCTCACCTTCATGTGCGCCACGACCTCGCCATCCGGCAGCACCCGTTCGACCAGCAGTTCCAGCTTGCCGCCCGAAGGCTTCTCGCCATAGAGGCGCGCGTTCAGCACGCGGGTGTCGTTGAACACCAGCAGGTCGCCAGGCGACAGCAGCGCCGGGAGTTCGCGGAACACGCGATCGGCGGGCGGCAGGTGCCGGCCATCGAGCAGGCGTGACGCGCTGCGCTCCGCGGCGGGATGCTGGGCGATCAGGTCGGGGGGGAGGGCGAAATCGAAATCGCCCAAGGAGAAAGCGCGCATGCTTGAGGGCCGGACGGGACCCGTTCCAAGTGATCAGGGGAAGGCAGAATTGTCCCATGCCCGCCACCGCGACCCTCTCGGCCCCCCAGAAGGCCCTGCAGAAAATGGGACTGGTGCGAGACATCGACCTGGCGCTGCACTTGCCGCTGCGCTACGAGGACGAGACCCGCATCGTGAAGCTGCGCGACGCCCGCGAAGGCGAGCCGGCGCAGATCGAGGGCGTCGTCACCGACAGCCAGGTGGCGTTCCGTCCGCGGCGCCAGCTGGTGGTGACGGTGGACGACGGCACCGACACCTGCGTGCTGCGCTTTTTCTCCTTCTATCCCTCGCAGCAGAAGGCGCTGGCCGTGGGCACGCGCATCCTGGCGCGGGGCGAACTCAAGGGCGGTTTCCTGGGCTGGCAGATGGTGCATCCCACCACGCGCGCGGCGGGCGGCGAGTTGCCGAACGCGCTGACGCCGGTCTATCCCACGGTGGCGGGGCTGCCGCAGTCGTACCTGCGAAAGGCGGTGCAGAGCGGGCTCACGCGCGCCGACCTCGCCGAGAGCGTGCCGTCGGAGCTGGCGCCGATGCTCAATCTCCAATCGGGATGGACGCTGCGCGACGCCTTGCAGTTCCTGCACCACCCGGGCCCGGACACCTCGCTCGCCGCGCTCGAGGACCGCAGCCATCCGGCCTGGCAGCGGCTGAAGGCGGAGGAGCTGCTCGCGCAGCAGCTGTCGCAATTGCAGAGCAAGCGCGAGCGTGACCAGCTGCGCGCGCCGAAGCTGGTCGCCAGGGAGGATGGTCTGCACGAACAGCTGCTGCGCGCCCTGCCCTTCGCGCTCACGAACGCACAGCGGCGCGTGGGCGAGGAGATCGCGCGCGACCTCACGCAGCCCGTGCCCATGCACCGGCTGCTGCAAGGCGACGTGGGCTCGGGCAAGACGGTGGTCGCCGCGCTCGCGGCCGCCGTGGCCATAGACGCCGGCTGGCAGTGCGCATTGATGGCGCCCACCGAGATCTTGGCGGAGCAGCATTTCCGCAAGCTGATCGGCTGGCTGGAGCCGCTGCTCGCGCCGCGCGGGCTCACGGTCGCCTGGCTCACCGGCGGCCAGAAGAAGAAGGAGCGCGGCGAGATGCTGGAGCGCATCGCCAGCGGCGAGGCGGCGCTGGTGGTCGGCACGCACGCGGTGATCCAGGAGCAGGTGCAGTTCAAGCGGCTGGCGCTGGCCATCATCGACGAGCAGCACCGCTTCGGCGTCGCGCAGCGACTCGCGTTGCGGGGCAAGATGAACGAAGACGGGCAGGAGCCGCACATGCTCATGATGTCGGCCACACCCATCCCGCGAACGCTGGCGATGAGCTACTACGCCGACCTGGACGTCTCCACGCTGGACGAACTGCCGCCGGGCCGCACGCCGGTGATCACCAAGGTGGTGGCCGACAACCGGCGCGAGGAAGTGGTCGACCGCATCCGCGCGCAACTGGAACAGGGCCGGCAGGTGTACTGGGTCTGTCCGCTGATCGAGGAGAGCGAGGCGCTGGACCTCACCAACGCCACCGCCACGCACGAGGCGCTGTCGGCGGCCCTGCCGGGTGTGATGGTCGGCCTGCTGCATTCGCGCATGCCGGCGGCGGAGAAGAAGGCGGTGATGGCGCTGTTCTCCGGCGGGCAGATGGGCGTGCTGGTGTCCACCACCGTCATCGAGGTCGGCGTGGACGTGCCCAATGCCTCGCTGATGGTGATCGAGCATGCGGAGCGCTTCGGCCTGTCGCAGCTGCACCAGCTGCGCGGACGCGTCGGTCGCGGCGCGGCGGCTTCGGCCTGCGTGCTGCTCTATTCGCCGGGCGAGAACGGACGGCTGGGCGAGACGGCGCGAGCACGGCTCAAGGCCATGGCCGAGACGGCCGACGGCTTCGAGATCGCGCGGCGCGACCTGGACATCCGTGGGCCCGGCGAGTTCCTGGGCGCGCGGCAGTCGGGCGCGCCACTGCTGCGCTTCGCCGACCTGGCCACCGACACGCACCTGCTGCAGGCCGCGCGCGAGCTCGCGCCCCGCATGCTGGATCGCTTCCCCGAGCGGGCAGAGCGCCACGTCAGTCGCTGGTTGGGTGGAAAATCGGAATACCTGAAGGCATAGAACAAGACAATGACGCTGACCGAACTCAAGTACATCGTCGCCGTTGCCCGCGAGAAGCATTTCGGCAAGGCGGCCGAGGCTTGCTTCGTGTCCCAGCCCACGTTGTCGGTCGCGATCAAGAAGCTCGAGGACGAGCTCGAGGTGAAGCTGTTCGAGCGCAGCGCCAACGAGGTCAGCGCCACGCCGCTGGGCGAGGAGATCGTGCGGCAGGCGCAGAGCGTGCTGGAGCAGGCCGCGGCCATCAAGGAGATCGCCAAGCGCGGCAAGGACCCGCTGGCCGGGCCGCTGAAGCTCGGCGTGATCTACACCATCGGACCGTACCTGCTGCCCGACCTGGTCCGGCAGGCGATCGCGCGCACGCCGCAGATGCCGCTGATGCTGCAGGAGAACTTCACCGTCAAGCTGCTGGAGATGCTGCGCACCGGCGAGATCGACTGCGCCGTCATGGCCGAACCTTTCCCCGACACGGGGCTCGCGCTCGCCGGGCTGTACGACGAACCCTTCCTCGCGGCCGTGCCCAGCACGCATCCGCTGGCCGAACGCAAGACCATCACCGCGCAGGAGCTCAAGAGCGAGACCATGCTGCTGCTGGGCACCGGCCACTGCTTCCGCGACCACGTGCTGGAGGTCTGCCCCGAGTTCGCCCGCTTCTCCAGCGACGCCGAGGGCATCCGCAAGAGCTTCGAAGGCTCTTCGCTGGAGACCATCAAGCACATGGTGGCCGCCGGCATGGGCATCACGCTGGTGCCGCGCCTGTCGGTGCCCAAGGAAGCGATGGATGCCAAGCCCAAGCGCCGCAAGGACGACCAGGCCTTCGTGCGCTACATCCCTTTCGACGGCGACCCGCCGACGCGGCGCGTGGTGCTGGCCTGGCGGCGCAGCTTCACCCGCTACGAGGCCATCGCCGCGCTGCGCAACGCGATCTATGCCTGTGAATTGCCGGGCGTGAAGAGACTCTCATGAAAGACGCCAAGCTGTACCAACCCGGAATCCTCGACGGCGTGCCCGCCGTCGCCCGTTTCGTCACCTTCGCCATCCCCGACAAGGGAACGGACGCGAAGGCCATCCGCGAGGCGCTGACGCGGCTCGCGCCGCTCGTGAACGGCAGCGATGCCGTGTTGGGCATCGGCCCTTCGCTGGTCGCGGCGCTGGACGCGAAGGTGCCCGGCCTGCACGAGTTTCCCGACCTCTCGCGCGAGGGCGTGCGCGTGCCGTCCACGCCCGGCACGTTGTGGGTCTGGGTGCGCGGAGACGACCTGGGCGACCTGCTGATGCTCACCCGCAAGGTGCAGAAGGCGCTGGCGCCGGCGTTCGCCGTTCGGCACGTGGTCGATGCGTTCCGCCACGCGCTGGGCGACAGCGGCCACGGCCGCGACCTCACCGGCTACGAGGACGGCACCGAGAACCCCACCGGCGAGAAGGCCGAGGAAGCGGCATTCGCGCACGGCCAGGGCGAGGGCATCGACGGCTCCAGCTACGTGGCCGTGCAGCAGTGGGTGCACGACCTCGACGCGTTCGAGGCACTGGGCGACGAGGCGGCCAACCACCACTTCGGCCGCCACCGCGAGACGAACGAGGAGTTGGAGGACGCGCCCGAGTGGGCCCACGTCAAGCGCACCGCGCAGGAAAGCTTCGAGCCCGAAGCCTTCGTGCTGCGCCGCTCCATGCCCTGGATGATGAGCATGCAGGCGGGCCTGAACTTCGTCGCGTTCGGCAAGTCGTTCGACGCCTTCGAGGCGCAGATGCGCCGCATGGCCGGCCACGACGACGGCATCGTCGACGCGATGTTCCGCATCAGCAAGCCGGTCAACGGCGCGTACTACTGGTGTCCGCCGATGCGAGGCGGCCAGCTCGACCTGCGCCAACTCGGTCTCTGACGCCTTGCACCTGCTGAACCGGCTTCCTCTCTGGCTGGACCTGATCCGCTGGAACCGTCCGGCGGGCTGGCTGCTGCTGCTGTGGCCCACGCTCAGCGCGCTGTGGGTGGCGGCGCACGGCTTCCCGGGCTGGCACCTGCTGGCGGTGTTCACCCTCGGCACGGTGCTGATGCGCAGCGCGGGCTGCTGCGTCAACGACGTGGCCGACCGCGACTTCGACAGGCACGTCAAGCGCACCGCGCAGCGGCCGGTCACGTCGGGGCAGGTGTCGGTGAAGGAGGCGCTGGCGCTGGGCGCGGTGCTCGCGCTGCTGGCGTTCGCGCTGGTGCTCACCACCAACACCGTGACCATCCTGTGGTCGTTCGCCGCGCTGGCGATCTCGCTGGCCTATCCGTACGCCAAGCGCTACGTGTCGATGCCGCAGGCGGTGCTGGGCATCGCCTTCAGTTTCGGCATCCCGATGGCCTTCGCGGCGGTGCAGTCGCGCGTGCCGCTGCTCGCCTGGGTGCTGCTGCTGGGCAACCTGTTCTGGGTGCTGGCCTACGACACCGAGTACGCGATGGTCGATCGCGACGACGACCTGAAGATCGGCATCAAGACCTCGGCCATCACGCTGGGGCGCGCCGACGTGGCGGTGGTGATGGCGTGCTACGGCGCGTTCATCGCGATCTGGGTGCTGGCGCTGGCGCCGCGGCAACTGGGGGTGCCGTTCTACATCGGCGTCCTCGCCGCCGTGGCGCAGGCGTTGTGGCACTGGCAGCTGATCCGCGAGCGCACGCGCGAAGGCTGCTTCAAGGCCTTCCGCCTGAACCACTGGGTGGGGTTCGCGGTGTTCGCCGGCATCGTGGCCGGCTACGCGCTCAAGTAACTTTCTTCAGCCGCGACCGAACTCGTCGCCGAGTTCCGCCGCGCGCCTGCAAGCGGCCTGCATCGCCTCGACGAACTTGTCGGCCACGCCGGATTGCTGCATCGACGTGAGCGCGGCGTAGGTCGTGCCGCCCTTGGACGTCACGCGCTCGCGCAGCACCGAAGGCGGCTCGCTCGAAGCGCGCGCCAGTTCGGACGCCCCGCAGAAGGTGCCGATGGCCAGCTGCTGCGCGGTGGCGGCGGGCAGGCCCATCTCCTGGCCGGCGCGAGTCATCGCCTCGATGAAATAGAACACGTAGGCGGGACCGGAGCCGGAGAGCGCAGTGACCGCATCGAGCTGCTGCTCGCCATCGACCCACAGCGTCGCGCCAGTGGGTGCGAGCACCTGTTCGACCAGCGCGCGATCGTCCTTCGACACGCCCGCGCGGGCGAACAGAGCCGTCATGCCCCGCCCGACCAGCGCCGGCGTGTTGGGCATGGACCGCACGATGCGGTCGGTGCCCAGCCACTGCTTGATGCTGTCCGAGCGGATGCCCGCGGCCACGCTCAGGTGCAGCGCGTTCTTCGCGTGCGGCGCCACGGCCTGCGCGGCGTCGCGGAAGGTCTGAGGCTTCACCGCCCACACGACCACGGCGGCGTCGGCGAGCGACGCGCCGGCCTGGGCGTGCGCCTTGACGCCGAAGTCGCGGGCGAGCCGCTCGCGCGCCTCGTCCCAGGGCTCGACGACCTGGACGCTGGCGGCGGACAGGCCCTGCTTGAGCAGGCCGCCGAGGATCGCGGAGGCCATGTTGCCGCCGCCGATGAATGCGATGCGCGTATTCGCTGGAACCATGGGCGCGAGTCTAGTCGCGCGCGGGTTCAGTCTTCCCGCGGCGCGGCCGTGCTGCCGCGGCACACCAGCTCGACAGGGAACTGGCGGTGTGCCATCCAGTCGTCGTCTTCCAGCCGCGCCACCAGCTGGTCGGCGGCGGCGCGGCCGATGTCGATGATGGGCGTGGCCACGCTGGTGAGCGCGGGCGTCTGCGTGGCGCCCAGGTCGGTGTTGTCCACGCCGGTGATCGACATGTCGCGCGGGATCTCCAGGCCGGCCTTGCGGCAGGCCTGCATCGCGCCGACGGCGAACACGTCGTTGGTGGCGACCACGGCCGTGGGCCGATCGGGCGCGGCCAGCAGGCGCTGCATGCCGGCCTCGGCGGTGGCCAGCGAGATCGGCTCGTAGGCGACGTGCTGCGGATCCAGCCGCAAACCGCGATCCGCGAGCGCGGCACGCACGCCTTCGCCGCGGGCGCGCGCGCGGTCGTTGCCTTCCACCGGCGCGCTGAGCAGGCCGATGCGGCGATGGCCGAGGTCCAGCAGATGTTTGGTCGCCTCGTACGTCGCGGCGCGGTTGTCGAAGCCGATGCAGGGATGGCGCTGCATCGGGTCCACGCCCCAGGTGAGCACGTACGGGCGGCCGTAGTCCTCCAGCAGCGAGAAGAGGCCTGGCTCGTGGTCGAGGCCGACGAGCATGAAGGCGTCCACGCCGTGTTCCACCAGCTGCGAGGCGATGCGCGTTTCCGCGGCCAGGTCGTAGTGGTGTTCGGCCAGCACCAGGGCATAGCCGCGCTCGTCCAGCCGCTGGTGCAGGGCGCTGGTGGTGCGCGCGTACAGCGCGTAGTCGAACGAAGGGACGATGGCGCCGACCATCTTGCTGCGGTGGCTGCGCAGCGTGCGCGCGGCGCCATGCGGCACGTAGCGAAGCTTGGACGCCGCATCCAGCACGCGCTGGCGCGTGGCCGGATCCACCTGCTGGGAGTTGTTCAGGACGCGCGAAACCGTGGCCGTCGAAACGCCGGCCAGCTGCGCCACGTCCTTGGCGCCCGAGCGCGGCCTGCGCGAGGCCGGCACCGACTTGCCGGAAGACTCCCTGTCCATACGCCCCCTTGAAAACGATTGCATGATTCTGGCCGAGGCAGAAGCAAATGAAAACTGGGTCGTTGGGGAAATCACTAGGAGAAAACAGAATGACGAGGCAGCGGCGGACCGCTAGACTGGCCGCCATGTAATCGATTGCATGGACCGGGTCGCCGAGCGCGTCCGGGCCGCCGCTTTCCCTCTCACCCCCGAGACGACCAAGGAGAAGAGCGATGAACAAGGACGACTTCGACCCCGCCGGCGCCCTGCCCGGCAACCGCCGCCAGTTCATGGGCCAGGCGGCCGCGCTGGGCGCGGCCGCCGGCCTGGGCGGCTGGAGCGGCGCGGCGCTCGCGCAAGGCGCGCCCGACCTCGCGCCCTACCAGCGCGCCAAGATCAACTGGAAGCAGGCGGAAGGCGAGTCGATCTCCATCGCGGTGATCCCGGCCAGCTACTTCGACAACCTGCTCGGCCTGCTGCCGCAGTTCGAGGCGCTCACCGGCGTGAAGGTGCGCGCCGAGAAGGTGCCGCCCGGCCAGATCCGCCAGAAGGCGATGCTGGACCTGTCGTCCAAGACGGCCACATACGCCACCCACGCCGCGGACCCGATGTACTACCCGCTGTACGTGTCCAACAAGTGGGTGGAACCGCTCGACAAGTACCTGAACGACGCCAGCCTCACCGACCCGGCCTGGTTCAACTACAACGACATCTTCAAGGCCTGGCGCGAGGCCGACTCGGTGGACGGCAAGCCCTACGGCATCCCGTACGACGGCGAGGTGACGGTGCAGGTCTATCGCAAGGACCTGTACGACGCCAAGGGGCTCAAGCCGGCCGAGACCTACGAGCAGCTGCTGTCCAACGCCAAGGCGCTGAACGACCCGGGCAACCGCGTGTTCGGCCTGGCCATGCGCGGCTTCTCGGGCGCGGGCCAGAACATGTACATCTACCCGTCGCTGCTGCGCGGCTTCGGCGGCGACTGGTTCCAGAACAAGAACGTGGTCGTCAACACGCCGCAGGCGGTGCAGGCGCTGGAGTGGTACGTCAATGCGCTGTCCCAGTACGCGCCGCCCGCGGTGCGCAACTGGAACTGGCCGGACATCGCCGATGCCTTCTCGCAGGGCACGGTGGCCTGCTACCTGGACGCGCACTCGTCCGCCGCGGTGATCACCAACCCCGAGAAGTCCAAGGTGGTCGGCAAGGTCGCCTACGCACGCTGGCCCAAGGGCCCGTCGGGCAAGCGCGTGACCTCGATCTGGAACTGGGGTTTCCCGATCAACGCCGCGCTCAGCGACAAGCAGAAGAAGGCCACCTGGCTGTTCATCAGCTGGGCCGCCTCGGCCGAGACGCAGGCGCGCACGTCGTGGAAGTTCGACGGTCCGGCCAAGCGCTCGGGCCTGAACCGCACGTCGCTGTGGAAGTCGCAGGAGTTCGCCGCCGCGATGAAGAGCGCGGGCGACAACTTCATCCCCGCCGCGCTCGAATCGCTGGAGCAGGACACCGACGTCGAATGGCGTCCGCGCGTGCCGCAGTGGCCCGCCATCGGCGAGACCATGGCCACGGCCATCCAGTCGGCGCTGGTCGGCCAGAAGAAGCCCAAGGAAGCGCTCGACGAGGCCCAGGCGCGCATCGCGCAGATCATGAAGGCCTGAATTCCCGATGCTGTTCGTCGCCCCGAGTGGCGGCGCCGGCACGCTGGAGCGGCAGGAGCGGCGTTTCGCGCTCGCCCTGTTCGCCCCGGCGTTCCTGCTGCTGCTGATCACCACCACCGCGCCGCTGGTGTTCCTGGCCTGGAACAGCCTGCAGAAGCTGGACATGAGCATGCCCTGGCTGTCCGGCTTCGCGGGGCTGGACAACTACACCAAGATGGGCGGCGATCCGCGGTTCTGGAGTTCGCTCTGGCTCACCTTCATCTACACCGCGTCGACGGTGGTGCTGCAGGTGGTGATCGGCCTGTCGCTCGCGCTGCTGGTGCTGCGCATCCCCAAGGGGCAGGGCCTGCTGCGCGTGGCGGCGATCCTGCCGATCGTGCTGGCGCCGGTGGTGGTGGGCCTGTTCTGGCGCACGCTGGTGCTCTCGCCCGATGTCGGCCTGGTGGACCTGGTCACGCGCACGCTCGGCCTGGGCAGCCACAACTGGCTAGGCGACCCGCAGCTGGCGCTGATCTCGGTGATCGCCATCCACACCTGGCAGTGGACGCCGTTCGCCTTCCTGGTGCTGCTGGCGACGCTGGCCACGCTGCCGCCCGACGTCTATGAGGCCGCGCGGCTGGACCGCGCGAGCGCGTGGCAGCGCTTCCGCTTCATCACGCTGCCGCTGATCCGGCCGGCGGTGGTGATGGTGGTGATCCTGCGCACGATGACGGCGCTCTCCGCCTTCGCGGCGATCTTCGCGGCCACCGGCGGCGGGCCGGGCACCTCGACCGAGATTCTCAATCTCTACGCGTACCGCACCTCGTTCACCGAACTGAACATCGGCTACGGCTCCTCGCTCGCGATGGTGCTGCTGGCGATCACGGTGTTCGTGTCCTGGCTGCTGTTCCGCCGCAGGAAGGCGCGCACATGAACCGTCGTCTTCCTCGCACCGTCACGCTCTACGTGATCGCCGGCCTGCTGGTGTCGGTGTGGGCCTTCCCCGTGCTGTGGGCGCTGCTCACCTCGTTCAAGACCGAGCGCGACGTGCTGGCCTATCCGCCGCTGCTGGTGTTCACGCCCACCCTGGCCAACTACCGCGACGTGCTGTGGGGACCCGCATCGATCCTGCCGAACCTGTGGTCCAGCATGGTGGTGAGCGTGGGCGCGACCGTGTTCACCATGTTGTTCGCCGTGCCTGCCGCCTACGCGCTGGCGCGGCTGCGCTATCCAGGCAAGCGGGCCAGCGGCTTCTACGTGCTGGCCACGCAGATGCTGCCGCCAGTGGGCCTGATCATTCCCTACTACCTGGTGCTGCAGCGCGTCGGCGGGCTGGACACCTACAGCGGCCTGGTGGCGATCTACCTCACCTTCTCGCTGCCGTTCGCGATCTGGCTGATGGTCTCGTACTTCGAGGACCTGCCCTACGAGATGGAAGAGGCCGCGCTGCTGGACCGCGCCGGGCGGCTGCGCGCGCTCTGGTACGTGATCCTTCCGCAGGTGCGCGGCGGCATCGCGGTGACGACGGTGTTCGTGTTCCTCAACGCGTGGAACGAATTCATGTTCGCGGTGGTGCTGGGCGGCAACAAGGTCCGTCCGGTCACGGTGGCGATGTTCAATTTCATTTCAGTCGAGCAGACGCAGTGGGCGCGCCTGGCCGCCGGCGCGATGGTGGCGATGGCGCCCGTCATCCTGGTCGGCCTGCTGGCGCAGCGGCACATCGTCAAGGGGCTCACCGTGGGCGCGGTCAAGGGAGGTGGCCGGCGATGAACAAGAAGCAAGGCAACGTGCGCCTGTCCGGCGTGGTCAAGCGGCACGGCGAAACCACCGTGCTGCACGGCGTGGACCTGGAGATCCGCGCGGGCGAGTTCTTCGTGCTGCTCGGGCCCTCGGGTTCCGGCAAGACGACGACGCTGCGCATCCTGGCGGGGCTGGAGCAGGTCAGCGAAGGCCAGGTGCACATGGACGAGGTCGACGTCACCGGCGCCGAGCCGGGCGAGCGCGACGTCGCCATGGTGTTCCAGAGCTACGCGCTCTATCCGCACATGACGGTGGCCGAGAACATCGGCTTCCCGCTGAAGATGGTGGGCACGCCGCGCGAGCAGACCGACAAGGCGGTGCAGGACGCGGCCGCGCGGGTGAGCATCGGCCACCTGCTGGCGCGCCGGCCCGGCCAGCTGTCGGGCGGGCAGCAGCAGCGCGTGGCGCTGGCGCGCGCCATCGTGCGGCAGCCCAAGCTGTTCCTGCTGGACGAGCCGCTCTCGAACCTGGACGCCAAGCTGCGGCTGGAGACGCGCCTGGAGCTCAAGCAGCTGCAGCGCTCTCTGGGCGTCACCACCGTCTACGTCACGCACGACCAGGAAGAGGCGATGACGCTCGCCGACCGCGTGGCCGTCTTCATGGACGGCCGCATCGTGCAGGTGGCGACGCCGCGCGACATCTACAGCCGGCCCGCGCAGGTGTCCGTGGCCGGCTTCATCGGCACGCCGCCGATGAACCTGGTGCCCGCCTCCTGGCAGGGCGACACGGTGGTGCTGGACGGCGTGGCGCATCCGGTGGCCGCGTCGACGGCGCAGGCGCGCGAAGTGGTGCTGGGCGTGCGGCCCGGCGAACTGCGCGCGGGCACCGGCGGCACGCCGGCGCGCGTGGAATACGTCGAGGAACTGGGCGACCACTGCATCGTGGATCTGCAGGCCGGCGGCCAGCGGATGAAGCTCAAGGCCGATGGCGCCGCGCGCCTGGGCGAAGGCGCCACCACGTCGCTGAGCTTCGCGCCGAATGCCGCCCACATCTTCGACCGCGCGAGCGGCGAGCGACTGAACTGATCGCACTCAAGAAGGAATCGCGATGGACAAGAAGCGCCCCAACATCCTGCTCATCCTGAACGACGACATGGGCTACTCGGACATCGGCTGCTACGGCGGCGAGGTCGAGACTCCCAACCTGGACCGGCTGGCCGCCAACGGCCTGCGGTTCTCGCAGTTCTACAACACGGCGCGCTGCAGCCCGTCGCGCGCGTCGCTGCTCACCGGCCTGCATCCGCACCAGACCGGCATCGGCATCCTCACCTACGACTCGGGTCCCGAGGGCTACGCCGGCAACCTGAACCAGCGCTGCGCCACCATCCCCGAGGTGTTGAAGCAGGCCGGCTATCGCAGCTACCTGAGCGGCAAGTGGCACGTGTCGAGCAACCTGAAGGAGCCGACCGATTCCTGGCCGATGCAGCGCGGCTTCGACGACTTCTTCGGCACCATCATCGGCGCCGGCAGCTTCTACGACCCCAACACGCTGACGCGCCGCAACGAGAACGCCGAGCACGAGGCGCGCGCGCCGGGCTTCTTCTACACCGACGCCATCAACGACGAGGCGGTGAAGTTCCTGCGCCGGCACAAGGCCGAGCATCCGGACAAGCCCTTCTTCCAGTACGTGGCCCACACCGCGCCGCACTGGCCGCTGCATGCGCACCCGGAAGACATCGCCAGGTACAAGGGCCGCTTCGACGAGGGCTGGGACAGCCTGCGCGAGAAGCGCCTGGAGCGGCTGGTGGCCAGTGGCATCCTGGACAAGCAGTGGAAGCTCACCGGCCGCGATCCGCGCCAGCCGCCCTGGACCGACGCCGAGCACAAGGCCTGGCTGGCCAACTGCATGGAGGTGTACGCCGCCCAGATCGACCGGATGGACCAGGGCATCGGCCGCATCATCGCCGCGCTGCAGGACATGGGCGAGCTGGACAACACGCTGGTGATCTTCCTGTCCGACAACGGCGCCTGCGCCGAGGACATCCCGGAAGGCGTGAGCATCGACGAACTGGTGAACAAGCTGATGATCGCGCGCTCGCACACCCGCGACGGCCGCGTCGTGCGCATCGGCAACAACCCCGACATCGCGCCCGGCCCCGAGGATACGTACCAGAGCTACGGCCAGGCCTGGGCCAACCTCTCGAACACGCCGTTCCGCCTGTACAAGCACTGGACGCACGAGGGCGGCATCAGCACGCCGCTGATCTTCCATTGGCCCCAGGGCATCGCGCAGAAGGGCGAGATCCGCCACACGCCGGGCTACCTGCCGGACATCATGGCGACGCTCGTCGACGTCGCGGGCGTGCCATACCCGCAGCAGCTGGACGGCCGCAGCATCCTGCCGCTGGAAGGCCATTCGCTGAAGCAGTCGTTCCCCCAGGACGCCGGGCAGCGTCCGCCGATGTTCTGGGAGCACGAAGGCAACGGCGCCATGCGCGACGGCCGCTGGAAGCTGGTGCGCGAGTACCCCAGGGACTGGGAGCTGTACGACATGGAGGCCGACCGCACCGAGACGCGCAACCTGGCCGGCCAGTTCCCCGAGCGCGTGGCGGCCATGAAGCGGGCCTATGAAGAGTGGGCCGCGCGCTGCGGCGTGCTGCCGCGCGACAAGATCGTGGCGCTGATGCGCAGCCAGGGCGTCACCAAGGCCTTCTGGGAAGACGAGTGAAATCCTGCTGCGTCCCGGGCCGCGAGGGCGCCGCCACGGTGGCGGTGCCGTTGCAGGCCGGACGCGCGGGTTCGGACGCGGCGCGCATCGACTGGGTCGAGCTGCCGGGTGGCCGGTTCCTGATGGGGACGGACGCGGTCGAGGAAGGTTTCGCGGAAGACGGCGAAGGCCCGGCGCGCGAGGTGGAGCTGGCGTCGTTCGCCATCGCGCGCACGGCGGTCACCAACGCGCAGTTCCGCGCCTTCGTGCGCGCCACTTCGTACATCACCGAGGCCGAGCAGGCCGGCTCGTCGTTCGTGTTCTGGCTGCAGGTCGAGCCGGAGCGCCGCGCCGCGATCCGCCAGGTGTCGCGCGAGCTGCCCTGGTGGCTGCCGGTGGAAGGCGCCTGCTGGCAGCGGCCGGCCGGGCCCGGTAGCTGGATCCACGATCGGCTGGACCATCCGGTGGTGCACGTCTCCTGGAACGATGCCGCCGCGTACTGCGCCTGGGCGGGAGCGCAGCTGCCGACCGAGGCGCAGTGGGAGTTCGCCGCGCGCGGCGGGCTGGCCGGAAAGCGCTATGCCTGGGGCGACGAGCTCGAGCCGGGAGGACAGCGGCGCTGCAACATCTGGCAGGGCGAGTTCCCCTCGAAGCCGGCCCCGGGCTGGTCGCCCGGCACGGTGCCGGCCGGCGACTTCGAGCCGAACGGCTGGGGCCTGCGCCAGATGGCCGGCAACACCTGGGAGTGGTGCGCCGACTGGGCCAGCCCCGACTACCACCGCAGCACCGCGGCGCGCGATCCGCTGCAGGACAAGCCGACGGGCCGGCGCTCGCTGCGCGGTGGATCGTTCCTCTGCCACGAGTCGTACTGCAACCGCTACCGGGTGGCGGCGCGCGGCTCCAACACGCCGGACAGCAGCGCGGGCAACTGCGGCTTTCGCGTCGTCGCCCTTGCCGGCGCCAGCCGCCGGTCAGTGTGAGGCGGCCGGTCGCTGGGGGACAATCGAGGGTGATGACAAGACAAGAAGCATGGGCCCGGCTGGCCTCGGCCGGGCCTTTTGACGTGGTGGTGGTGGGAGGAGGAGCGACGGGGCTGGGCGTGGCCCTGGACGCGGCGGCGCGCGGGTTTTCGGTGGCGCTGCTCGAATCCCACGACTTCGGCGGCGGCACCTCTTCGCGGGCGACCAAGCTGGTCCACGGCGGCGTGCGCTACCTGGCGCAGGGCAACATCGCGCTGGTGCGCGAGGCGCTCCACGAGCGCACCGTGCTGCTGCGCAACGCGCCGCACCTGGCGCAGCCGCTGGCCTTCGTCATGCCTTCGTACAAGATGTGGGAGACGCCGTTCTACGGAACGGGCCTGAAGCTGTACGACGCGCTGGCCGGCAAGGCGGGACTGGCGCCGACCCGCTTCCTTTCACGTTCCGAGACCCTGGCGGCCCTGCCGACCGCGCAGGCGGCCGGCCTCAAGGGCGGCGTCGAGTACTGGGACGGCCAGTTCGACGATGCGCGGCTGGCGCTGGCGCTGGCGCGCACGGCCGAGGCCAAGGGCGCGGTGCTGCTCAATTACTGCCCCGTCACCGGGTTGCTGCATGAAGGCGGCAAGCTGGTCGGCGTGCGCGCCGAGGACCGCGAGACCGGCCGCAGCCTGGAAGTGAGGGCGCGCTGCGTCATCAACGCCGCCGGCGTCTGGGTGGACCAGCTGCGCGAGCTCGATGGACAGGCGGTCGGCAAGCCGGTGCGGCCGATGGTGGCGCCCAGCCAGGGCGTGCACGTGGTGGTCGACCGCAAGTTCCTGCCGGGCCGGCACGCGCTGATGGTGCCCAAGACCGCCGATGGGCGCGTGCTGTTCGGCGTGCCGTGGCTGGGCAAGGTCATCCTGGGCACGACCGACACGCCGCGCACCGACATGCCGCGCGAGCCGCGGCCGTTCGAGGAGGAACTGGCCTTCATCCTCGGCGAGGCGCGCCGCTACCTGTCCACGGCGCCCACGCTGGCTGATGTCCGCAGCGTCTGGGTCGGGCTGCGTCCGCTGGTCAAGCCGCAGGACGACAACGGCGGCCACACCAAGGCGATCAGCCGCGAGCACACCGTGCTGGTGAGCCGCTCCGGCCTGGTCACGGTGACCGGCGGCAAGTGGACCACCTACCGCGCCATGGCCGAGGACGTGCTCGATCGCTGCTTCGAGGCGCAGCTCCTGTCGGCCTCCGTGGGCGGAGTGACCACCAACTTGAAGCTGGTCGGTGGGGATGTCGCGCCGTCCGCCGCGGTGCCGATCTGCGAGGCCCCCGGTCTCCATGCGTACGGCTCGGAAGCCGCGCGGGTCCAGGCGCTGCCGGGCGCCGGCGCCGAACTGGGCGGCGGCCTGACCGAAGCGATGGTGCGGTTCGCCGCCCGCGAGGAATACGCGCGGACGGTGGAAGACGTGCTGGCGCGGCGGTCGCGCCTGCTGTTCCTGGATGCCGCCCTGGCCGCCCGCCTGGGGCCGGTGGTCGCCCGGCTCCTGCGCGAGGAAACCGGCGCCGACCCGCGCGAATCCGACTTCGCCGGGCTGGCCGCCGGCTACCTGCCGCTGCGCCAGCCGGCGTGAAGCCCCGCCTTTGCAGGCGCCGTTTGACAAGGCCTGTGGATAAGGCATAATCGCGGGCTCGCCTGTTTTTTGGGCGAGCTATCTGCCTTCCCGGAGGCGCCAGGTGTGCCAGGCGCCGACGACAGGCCCAAGACTGACCTGATTTGCCGGCATGGTGCCGGCGCCTCAGGGAAAAGTTGGGAATACACAAATGATCCAGACTGAATCCCGGCTCGAAGTCGCCGACAACACGGGCGCGAAGTCCGTGCTTTGCATCAAGGTGCTCGGTGGCTCCAAGCGTCGCTACGCCAGCGTGGGCGACATCATCAAGGTGAGCATCAAGGAAGCCGCTCCCCGCGGTCGCGTCAAGAAGGGCGAGGTCTACAGCGCCGTCGTGGTGCGCACCGCCAAGGGCATCCGCCGCGGTGATGGCTCGCTCGTGAAGTTCGACGGCAATGCCGCCGTGCTGCTCAACAACAAGCTGGAGCCGATCGGCACCCGCATCTTCGGCCCGGTGACGCGCGAGCTGCGCACCGAGAAGTTCATGAAGATCGTGTCGCTGGCCCCCGAAGTCCTCTAAGGAACCGAAGACATGAACAAGATTCGCAAAGGCGACGAGGTCATCGTCCTCGCGGGCCGTGACAAGGGCAAGCGCGGCAAGGTCGTGCTGCGCAAGGACGACGACCGCGTGGTGGTCGAGGGCATCAACCTGGTGAAGAAGCACACCAAGCCCAACCCGATGAAGGGCACCACCGGCGGCATCGTGGAAAAGGCCATGCCGATCCACCAGTCCAACGTGGCGATCTTCAATCCCGCCACCGGCAAGGCCGACCGCGTCGGCATCAAGGTCCAGGACGACAAGCGCGTGCGCGTCTTCAAGTCCAGCGGCGAAGAGATCAAGGTGGCATGACCATGGCACGACTGCAACAGCACTATCGCGAGAAGGTCGCCCCCGAGCTGGCCAAGAAGTTCGGCTACAAGTCGCCGATGGAAATCCCGCGCCTCACCAAGATCACGCTGAACATGGGCGTGAGCGAGGCCGTGGCCGACAAGAAGGTGATGGACAACGCCGTCGGCGACCTGACCAAGATCGCCGGCCAGAAGCCCGTCGTGACGAAGGCCAAGAAGGCCATCGCCGGCTTCAAGATCCGCGAAGGCCAGGCCATCGGCTGCATGGTCACCCTGCGCGGCGAGAAGATGTACGAGTTCCTCGACCGTTTCGTCACCGTGGCCCTGCCCCGCGTGCGCGACTTCCGCGGCATCTCCGGCCGCGCCTTCGACGGCCGCGGCAACTACAACATCGGCGTGAAGGAACAGATCATCTTCCCCGAGATCGAGTACGACAAGGTCGACGCCCTGCGCGGCCTGAACATCAGCATCACCACATCGGCCAAGACCGACGAGGAAGCCAAGGCGCTCCTCCAGGGCTTCCGTTTCCCGTTCAAGAACTGAAGGTACATCGTGGCAAAAACTGCTTTGATCCAACGCGAACTCAAGCGTGACAAGCTGGTCGCCCAGTACGCGAAGAAGTACGCGGAACTGAAGGCCGTCGCCGGCGATGCCAAGAAGAGCGAGGAAGAGCGCGCGGCCGCCCGTCTGGCGCTGCAGAAGCTTCCCCGCAATGCCAACCCGACGCGTCAGCGCAACCGCTGCGAGATCACGGGCCGCCCGCGCGGAACCTTCCGCCAGTTCGGCCTGGCCCGCAACAAGATCCGCGAGATGGCCTTCACCGGCGACATCCCGGGCGTGATCAAGGCCAGCTGGTAAGCGGCGAGGAGTGACAAGACATGAGCATGAGTGATCCCATCGCCGACCTGCTGACCCGCATCCGCAACGCGCAGATGGTGGCCAAGCCGTCGGTGAGCGTGCCGGCGTCCAACATCAAGGTCGCGATCGCCCAGGTCCTGAAGGACGAGGGCTACATCGACGGTTTCGAGGTCAAGAAGGACGGCAACAAGAGCGAGCTCGAGATCTCGCTGAAGTACTACGCCGGCCGCCCGGTCATCGAGCGCATCGAGCGCGTCAGCCGTCCCGGCCTGCGCGTGTACAAGGGCCGCGATTCGATTCCGCAGGTCATGAACGGTCTCGGCGTCGCGATCGTGACCACCCCGAAGGGCGTGATGACCGACCGCAAGGCGCGCGCCACCGGCGTGGGCGGCGAAGTGCTGTGCTACGTGGCCTAAAGGGAAGGAAAGACAAATGTCCCGAGTAGGAAAGATGCCGGTCGCCGTCCCGCAAGGCGTGGACGTGCAGATCAAGGAAGACCAGATCAGCGTCAAGGGCGCCGGCGGCACGCTGTCGCTGGCCCAGAACGCCCTGGTCAAGGTGGCCAGCAAGGACGGCAAGCTGTCGTTCGAGCCGGCCAACGATTCGCGTGAAGCCAATGCCATGAGCGGCACCATGCGCCAGCTGGTGAACAACATGGTCACCGGCGTGACCAAGGGCTTCGAGAAGAAGCTGAACCTGGTGGGCGTGGGCTACAAGGCCGCCGTCCAGGGCGGAAAGCTCAACCTGTCGGTGGGCTATTCGCACCCGGTGAACATCGAAGTGCCCGCCGGCATCAAGTTCGAAACCCCGGCCCCGACCGAGATCGTGGTCAAGGGTGCCGATCGCCAGCGTGTCGGCCAGGTGGCCGCCGAGATCCGTGCCGTTCGTCCGCCCGAGCCCTACAAGGGCAAGGGGATCCGTTATTCGGACGAGAAGGTCGTGATCAAGGAAACCAAGAAGAAGTAAGGAGCGGACGATGTTGAACAAGAAAGAGCAGCGCCTCCGCCGGTCCCGCCAGACCCGCATCCGCATCGCGACGCAAGGCGTCGCGCGCCTGACGGTCAACCGGACCAACCTGCACATCTATGCCCAGGTCATCTCCGACGACGGCAGCAAGGTCCTGGCCTCCGCCTCGACGGCCGCGGCCGACCTGCGCAAGGAGCTGGGCGGCTCGGGCAAGGGCGGCAACACCGCCGCGGCCCAGCGCGTGGGCAAGCTGATCGCCGAGCGTGCCAAGGCCGCCGGCGTCGAGAAGGTCGCGTTCGATCGCGCCGGTTTCGCCTACCACGGCCGCGTCAAGGCGCTGGCCGACGCCGCTCGTGAAGCGGGTCTTCAGTTCTAACGGACACGGATACCAAGATGGCAAGAGTTCAAGCGAAGACGCAGGGTGACGGTCCGGAAGACGGCCTGCGCGAGAAGATGATCGCGGTCAACCGCGTCACCAAGGTGGTCAAGGGCGGCCGTATCCTCGGTTTCGCCGCGCTGACCGTCGTGGGCGACGGCGACGGCCGCGTCGGCATGGGCAAGGGCAAGTCCAAGGAAGTGCCCGCCGCCGTGCAGAAGGCGATGGAAGAAGCCCGCCGCAACATGACGAAGGTGTCGCTCAAGAACGGCACCATCCACCACAACGTGGTCGGCCACCATGGCGCGGCCCGCGTGATGATGGCGCCGGCCCCCAAGGGCACCGGCATCATCGCCGGCGGTCCGATGCGCGCGGTGTTCGAAGTCATGGGCATCACCGACATCGTGGCCAAGAGCCACGGTTCGACCAACCCGTACAACATGGTCCGCGCCACTTTCGACGCGCTGAAGAACTCCACCACTCCTTCGGAAGTGGCGGCCAAGCGCGGCAAGTCGGTCGAAGACCTGTTCGCCGCCTGAGCGAGGAAAACGACATGGCGACCCAACAAAACACGGTCAAGGTGCAGCTGGTGCGCAGCCCCATCGGCACCAAGGAATCGCATCGCGCCACGGTGCGTGGCCTGGGCCTGCGCAAGCTCAACTCGGTCTCCGAGCTGCAGGACACGCCCGCTGTGCGCGGCATGATCAACAAGATCAGCTACCTGGTGAAGGTGCTCTGATATGGAACTGAACAACCTCACGTCGGCTCCCGGTGCCCGCAAGGCGCGCCGCCGCGTCGGCCGCGGCATCGGCTCGGGCCTGGGCAAGACCGCGGGCCGCGGCCACAAGGGCCAGAAATCCCGTTCGGGCGGCTACCACAAGGTCGGCTTCGAAGGCGGCCAGATGCCGCTGCAGCGCCGTCTGCCCAAGCGCGGCTTCAAGTCGCAGACGCTCAAGTTCAACGGCGAAGTCTCCCTGGCTTCGCTCGAGAAGCTGGGCGCCGCTGAAGTCGACCTGCTGGTCCTCAAGCAGGCCGGCCTGGTGGGCGAGATGATCAAGAACGTCAAGGTGATCAAGTCCGGCGAGCTCAAGCGCGCCGTCAAGCTCACCGGCATCGGCGCGACCGCCGGCGCCAAGGCCGCCATCGAGGCGGCCGGCGGCAGCCTGGCCTGATCGCGGCGGACGGAAGGACCAAGTTGGCCACGAACGCAGCCCAACTCGCGAAGACCGGCAAGTTCGGCGACCTGCGCCGGCGGCTGGTGTTCCTGCTGCTCGCGCTGGTCGTCTATCGCGTCGGCGCGCACATCCCCGTGCCCGGCATCGACCCTGGGCAGCTGCAACAGCTGTTCAAGGGCCAGCAGGGCGGCATCCTGAGCCTGTTCAACATGTTCTCGGGTGGTGCGCTGTCGCGGTTCACGGTGTTCGCGCTGGGGATCATGCCGTACATCTCGGCCTCCATCATCATGCAGCTGCTCACCTACGTGGTCCCCACGTTCGAGCAGCTGAAGAAGGAGGGCGAGGCCGGTCGCCGCAAGATCACGCAGTACACCCGCTACGGCACGCTGGGCCTGGCGCTGTTCCAGTCGCTGGGCATCGCCATGGCGCTGGAAGCTTCGCCGGGCCTGGTCATCAGCCCGGGCTTCGGCTTCCGCATGACCGCGGTGGTCAGCCTGACGGCCGGAACGATGTTCCTGATGTGGCTGGGTGAGCAGATCACCGAGCGAGGCCTGGGGAACGGGATCTCGATCCTGATCTTCGCCGGCATCGCCGCGGGCCTGCCGAGCGCCATCGGCGGACTGCTGGAGCTGGTGCGCACGGGTGCGATGAGCATCCTGGTCGCCATCTTCATCGTGGCCGTGATCGCCCTGGTGACCTACGCGGTGGTGTTCATCGAGCGGGGCCAGCGCAAGATCCTGGTGAACTACGCGCGCCGTCAGGTGGGCAACAAGGTGTACGGCGGCCAGTCGTCGCACCTGCCGCTCAAGCTGAACATGGCCGGCGTGATCCCGCCGATCTTCGCCTCGTCGATCATCCTGCTGCCGGCGACGGTGGTGAGCTGGTTCTCCACCGGCGACTCCATGCGCTGGCTGCGGGACATCGCCTCGACGCTGTCGCCGGGCCAGCCGATCTACGTGATGCTGTACGCGGCCGCGATCGTGTTCTTCTGCTTCTTCTACACGGCGCTCGTGTTCAACAGCCGCGAGACCGCCGACAACCTGAAGAAGAGCGGCGCCTTCATCCCGGGCATCCGTCCGGGCGACCAGACGGCCCGCTACATCGACAAGATCCTGCTGAGGCTCACGCTGGCCGGCGCGGTGTACATCACCATCGTCTGCCTGCTGCCCGAGTTCCTGATCCTGAAGTACAACGTGCCGTTCTATTTCGGCGGGACGTCGCTGCTGATCATCGTGGTCGTCACCATGGACTTCATGGCCCAGGTGCAGAACTACATGATGAGCCAGCAGTACGAGTCGCTGTTGAAGAAGGCCAACTTCAAGACATCACTCGGCGGTTGAAGAAGGAATGGCCAAGGACGATGTGATCCAGATGCAGGGAGAGGTGGTGGAAAACCTCCCCAACGCGACCTTTCGCGTGAAGCTGGAAAACGGGCACATGGTGCTCGGTCACATCTCCGGAAAGATGCGGATGCACTACATCCGCATCCTGCCGGGTGACAAGGTCACCGTGGAATTGACGCCCTACGACTTGTCGCGGGCACGAATTGTTTTCCGCGCCAAGTAAGGCGGAGAGAGATTAGGAGAAAGAGCAATGAGAGTTTCGGCTTCCGTCAAGAAGATCTGCCGCAACTGCAAGATCATCCGCCGCAAGGGCGTCGTCCGCGTGATCTGCACCGATCCGCGTCACAAGCAGCGCCAGGGCTGAGCACAGGTTTAGAGGAAAAGACATGGCACGTATCGCCGGTATCAACATTCCGCCGCACCAGCACACCGAGATCGGCCTGACCGCCATCTTCGGCATCGGCCGCACCCGCGCTCGCAAGATCTGCGAAGCCACGGGCATCCCGTACGCCAAGAAGGTCAAGGACCTGACGGACGCCGACCTCGAGAAGATCCGCGACCAGATCGCCCAGATCACGATCGAAGGCGACCTGCGCCGCGAGACCACGATGAACATCAAGCGACTGATGGACATCGGCTGCTACCGCGGCTTCCGTCATCGCCGCGGCCTGCCGATGCGCGGCCAGCGCACGCGCACCAACGCCCGCACCCGCAAGGGTCCGCGCAAGGCCGCCCAGTCGCTGAAGAAATAATCGGGAAAGAGAACAGACATGGCCAAGGCTCCCGCAAGCAACGCCGCGCAGCGAGTGCGCAAGAAGGTCCGCAAGAACGTGTCCGACGGTGTCGCGCACGTCCACGCGTCCTTCAACAACACCATCATCACGATCACCGACCGCCAGGGCAACGCGCTCTCCTGGGCTTCGTCCGGCGGCCAGGGCTTCAAGGGCTCGCGCAAGTCCACGCCGTTCGCCGCGCAGGTGGCTTCGGAAGTGGCCGGCCGTGCCGCCATCGAGCAGGGCATCAAGAACCTGGACGTCGAGATCAAGGGCCCCGGCCCGGGTCGCGAATCCTCGGTGCGCGCTCTGGCCGCGCTGGGCATCCGCATCAACTCGATCTCGGACGTCACGCCGGTTCCGCACAACGGCTGCCGCCCCCAGAAGCGTCGTCGTATCTAAGCTTTTTCGTTGAAGCCCACCGCCGGAGGTGCACCCGCCGCCGGCTCCCGCGGCAATCGGCCGCGGTAGTTTTTTTGAAGGATAGAGAAAAGTGGCACGTTATCTCGGCCCCAAGGCCAAACTCTCCCGCCGCGAAGGCACGGACCTGTTCCTCAAGAGCGCCCGCCGCTCGATCAGCGACAAGGCCAAGTTCGATTCCAAGCCCGGCCAGCACGGCCGCACCTCGGGCCAGCGCACCAGCGACTTCGGCCTGCAGCTGCGCGAGAAGCAGAAGGTCAAGCGCATGTACGGCGTGCTGGAAAAGCAGTTCCGCCGCTACTTCGAGGAAGCCTCCCGCCGCAAGGGCAACTCCGGGGCCAACCTGCTGTTCCTGCTCGAGTCCCGCCTGGACAACGTGGTGTACCGCATGGGCTTCGGCTCCACCCGCGCCGAGGCGCGCCAGCTGGTGAGCCACAAGGCGATCACCGTGAACGGCCAGCCGGTCAACATCCCGTCGTACCTGGTCAAGGCCGGCGACGTGGTGGCGGTGCGCGAAAAGTCCAAGAAGCAGAACCGCGTGGTCGAGGCGCTTCAGCTGGCCCAGCAGGTCGGCATCCCGGCCTGGGTGGAAGTCAACGCCGACAAGGCCGAGGGCACTTTCAAGAAGACCCCCGATCGCGACGAGTTCGGCGCCGACATCAACGAATCGCTGATCGTCGAACTGTATTCCCGCTAAGCCGGATGACACGGGGCCCACGGGCCCCGTACTTGAGTTTTTCGTTCCCTTGTTGCGGGGCACCGCGACCGGGGACTTCACCAGCCTTACCGGTGTAACGAGCCGGGGGTATTGAGAGGAAGTCCTGCATGCAAACCAACCTGCTGAAACCCAAAGCCATCAACGTGGAACAGCTTGGCCCGAACCGCGCCAAGGTGACGCTGGAGCCGTTCGAGCGCGGCTACGGCCACACGCTGGGCAACGCCCTGCGCCGCGTGCTGCTCTCCTCGATGGTCGGGTATGCGGCAACCGAAGTCACCATCGCCGGTGTGCTTCACGAGTACTCGTCGATCGACGGCGTCCAGGAAGACGTGGTCAGCATCCTGCTGAACCTCAAGGGCGTGGTCTTCAAGCTGCACAACCGCGACGAGGTCACCCTGTCGCTGCGCAAGGACGGTGAAGGCGTCGTCACGGCCGCCGACATCCAGACCCCGCACGACGTCGAGATCATCAATCCCGACCATGTCATCGCCCACCTGTCCCAGGGCGGCAAGATCGACATGCAGATCAAGGTCGAGAAGGGCCGCGGCTACGTGCCGGGCACGATGCGCCGCTACGCCGACGAGCCGACCAAGTCCATCGGCCGCATCGTGCTGGACGCTTCGTTCTCGCCGGTCAAGCGCGTGAGCTACACGGTCGAGAGCGCCCGGGTGGAGCAGCGCACCGACCTGGACAAGCTGGTCGTCGAGATCGAGACCAACGGCGCCATCACCGCCGAAGACGCGGTGCGTGCCTCGGCCAAGATCCTGGTCGAGCAGCTGGCCGTCTTCGCCCAGCTGGAAGGCAGCGAACTGGCCGCCTTCGACCAGCCGGTGCAGCGCAGCTCGCAGCAGTTCGACCCGATCCTGCTGCGTCCGGTGGACGAGCTGGAACTCACTGTCCGCTCGGCCAACTGCCTGAAGGCCGAGAACATCTACTACATCGGCGACCTGATCCAGCGTACCGAGAACGAGCTGCTCAAGACCCCGAACCTGGGTCGCAAGTCGCTCAACGAGATCAAGGAAGTCCTGGCTTCGCGCGGGCTCACGCTCGGCATGAAGCTCGAGAGCTGGCCCCCGGCCGGCCTGGACAAGCGTTAATCAACCGCAACGTGCACCGGGCAGTACCTGACACGGCTGCCCGCGAACTAAGGAAAGGAAAAGCACCATGCGCCACGGCCACGGCCTTCGCAAACTCAATCGCACCAGCGAGCACCGCCTCGCGATGCTGCGCAACATGATGAATTCGCTCATCGAGCACGAGGTGATCAAGACCACCGTGCCGAAGGCGAAGGAACTGCGCCGCGTCGTCGAGCCCATGATCACCCTCGGCAAGGAGCCCACGCTCGCCAACAAGCGCCTGGCGTTCGATCGCCTGCGCAATCGCGACATGGTCACCAAGCTGTTCGGCGAACTGGGCCCGCGCTACCAGGCTCGTCCTGGCGGCTACACCCGCATCCTGAAAATGGGCTTCCGCGTCGGCGACAACGCGCCGATGGCGCTCGTCGAACTGGTTGATCGCCCTGAGCCCGTAGAGGGCGAAGGCGAACAGACCGCTTCGTAAAATCGCCTATAATCTCACCTCTGACGCGCGGTGGAGCAGCCTGGTAGCTCGTTGGGCTCATAACCCAAAGGTCGCAAGTTCAAATCTTGCCCGCGCAACCAAATCCATGAACGCCCACCTTTCGGTGGGCGTTTTTGTTTGGTGCCCCGGCACACGGAGATCGGCATGCCAGCAGACGACGAGCAGCAGCGTTGGCGCGAATGGATCGGCCGCACCGAGACGATCCCCGACGCCATCCATCCGACGCCGGTGATGGCGCTCAACGCGACGCTCGACCGCGAGCCCGTCGCGGAGCCCGGATCGCCGCTGCCGCCGCTGTGGCACTGGCTCTATTTCCTGCCGCGCCATCGCCAATCGGAGATCGGTGCCGACGGACATGCCAAGCGCGGCGGCTTCCTGCCGCCCGTGCCGCTGCCGCGCCGCATGTGGGCGGCCGGGCGCTTCGAGTTCCGCTCGCCGATCCGGGTGGGTGATGCGGTCGAGCGCCGCTCCACCATCGAGAACGTGACGAACAAGAGCGGGCGCACCGGCCAGCTGGTCTTCGTCACGGTGCGCCACGAGGTGTTCCGCAACGGCGCGGCCGATGCCGCGCTGGTCGAGCACCACGACATCGTCTACCGCGACGCGCCCCAGCCCGGCGACCCGGTGTCGCCGCCGCAGAAGCCGGAGCTCTCGCCGGCGTGGCGCCGCGAGATCGTGCCCGACGACGTGCTGCTGTTCCGCTACTCGGCGCTCACGTTCAACGGCCACCGCATCCACTACGACCGCCGCTACGTCACCGAGGTGGAAGGCTATCCGGGGCTCATCGTGCACGGCCCGCTGATCGCCACGCTGCTGATGGACCTGCTGCGGCGCGAACGGCCCGACGCCGACGTCGCGACATTCCAGTTCCGGGCGGTGCGGCCCACGTTCGACCTCCATCCGTTCCACCTGAACGGCCAGCCCTCGCCCGACGGCCGCACGATCCGGCTGTGGGCGCAGGACCATGAGGGCTGGCTGACGATGGACGCGACGGCCACGCTGCGCCCCTGAGGCGCGATCCCCGCGCTTCAGTCCTCGAGGAAGTTGCCCGCGGTGAACGCCACGGGTGGCACATCGGGATCGAAGCTCACGCCCGCCGGATCGCCGCCGGCGGCCACCACTTCCAGCTGCTTCTGCAGCATGCGGCGCAGCATCACGATGCCGCGGTCCGTCGTGGCGAGGTGCTCTTCCGAGTGCCTGGCGATCGCGCCCTGGCTCACCATCGCCTCGTAGTCGCCCGGGAACTGCTGGTGTTCGGCCTCGGTGAGCTCCTCCCACAGCTTGCCGTTCAGCCGTGAGCGCATGCGGGTGAGGTCTCCTTCCTGCCGCACGCGGCCGACCACGTAGATGCGGAAGCTGTGGTCGTCGATCGGCAGCACCCAGCCGATCGATTCGACCGGCCCGTAGCTGCCCACGCGCGGGCTCGGGATCACGCGCAGCGTCGGCAGGCCCGCTTCGCTGATGCGCCGGAAGGTCTTGCCGTCGGGCATCCGGCGGATCGAGATCGTCCGCACGCTCTGCGGCTGCGGCTCCCAGCTCACCTGCGGCATCAGCGCCATCTGCTCCACGAACTGCGTGCCGCTGAACGAACCGTGCAGGATCACCACGTGGAAGGGATCGACCAGGTTCTCGTAGTGCTGCAGCCAGTTGCACGGAATGATTTGGGGTCCGCCGCCGCCGATGCTGTTGGCGTTGGTCTCCAGGAACTCGCCCTCTTCCAGCTGCTCGAGGCACTCGTAGCGCGGCAGCACCGGCTTGCGCTCGGGCGGGCCCATGTACGCCCACACCAGGCCGTACAGCTCCTCCACCGGGTACCAGGGCTGGCGCACGCGATCGCGCGCGCGTCCACCTTCCGGTTCGCACGGCTGCTCCACGCATCGGCCCTGCACGTCGAACAGCCAGCCGTGGTAGCAGCAGCGGATGCCGCGCTCTTCCACCTTGCCGAAGTAGAGCGAGGCGCCGCGGTGCGCGCAGTGCGGGTAGACGAGTCCGGGCCGGCCGGTCTTGTCGCGGAACAGGATCAGGTCCTCGCCCAGCACGCGCACCTGGCGCGGCGTGTCCGTCGCGTCCGCGGCGAGGCCGATCGGATGCCAGTAACGGCGCAGCAGTTCGCCCATCGGCGTGCCGGGGCCGACCTCGGTGAGCTCCTTGCGCGAAGTGGGCGTCGGCCGGCCGTAAGCAGTACCGGTGTCGACCTCGATCGGGATGACGCGCCGCGGCGCGCCGGAGACGGTGTCGTTCATGCGGTTCTCAGTCGGCGGTGACGCCCGCGGCCTTGATCAGCTCGGCCATGCGGGGATAGTCGGCGCGGTAGCGCTCGATGAACTGGGCGGGCGTATTGCCCAGCGGCTCGAAGCCGAACGCGGTCAGGCGCGCCTGCACGTCGGGCATCTGCGTGATCTCGCGCAGCGCGCTCACCCAGGACTGCGACACCGCGTCGGGCAGCCGGGCCGGGCCGTACACGCCGATCCAGCTGTCGATGTCGAAGCCCTGGAAGCCCTGCTCCTTGAAGGTGGCGACCTGGGGCATGGTGGACACGCGGCTGGTGCCGGTGATGCCCAGCACCTTCATCTTGCCGGCCTGCGTGTGGTTGCGCGCGCTCGCGGGGTTGGCCCACGCGAAGTCCAGCGTCTCGCCGAACAGGTCGTTGTGGGCCGACGATTCCGACTTGTAGGCGGCGTGGATCAGGTTCGTGCCGGTCTGCCGCTTCAGCAGTTCGCCGAACAGGTGGGCGGTGGAGCCCGTGCCCCAGGTTCCGTACGTCATCCCGCGCGGCTGCTTCTTCGCGTACTCCACGAACTCGCGCACGTTGGAATAGGGCGCATTGGCGCGCGCCACCAGCATCGGCCCGCCGGTGGCCAGCATCGACAGCGGCGTGAAGTCCTTGACCGCGTCGTAGGGCAGCTTGGGTTGCAGGATCGCGTTGTTGACGTGCGTGAGCGGCAGCGTGAACAGGACCGTGTGGCCGTCGGGCGCGGCCTTGGCGACGAGGTCCGCGGCGAGGATGCCGCTCGCGCCCGGCCGCGGCTCGATCACCACCGGCTGGCCCCAGCGCGCGGCGAGCTTGTCGCCGTACACGCGCGCCAGCGTGTCGATCGGGCCGCCCGCGGTGCCGAACGGCACCATGCGCACCGGCCGCGAGGGGAAGGCGGGGCCTTGCGCGAGCGCCGGCATCGCCGACGTCGCGAGACCGGCGCCGGCCGCGGCCATCCACTGTCTCCTGCTCAGCTGCATACTCGTCTCCTGTGTTGGTATCGGTAAAGCCGACCATGGTGGGCCGCCCCCGGGCGCCACGCAATTCGAACGTTTGGATATGAGCCATGCCCCAGCGTGATATCCGCAGCCTCGACGTCGCCATGCTGCGCACGTTCGACGCGCTGATGCGCGAGCGCAGCGTGTCGCGCGCGGCGGGGCGGCTCTTCCTGAGCCAGCCGGCCGTCAGCGCGTCGCTCAACCGGCTGCGCGAGGTGCTGGGCGATCCGCTGTTCACGCGCACCTCGCACGGCATCGTGCCGACCGCGCGCGCCCATGCACTGGCGCCGCAGGTGGCGCGCGTGCTGGCCGACATCGCGGCCCTGCTCGAAGGCGACAGCTTCGAGCCGTCGCGCAGCCAGCGCGTGTTCCGCGTGGCCGGCTCGGACCACGCCAGCCGGCTGGTGCTGCCGGAGCTCTCGCGCCGGCTCGTGGAAGCCGGCTCGCAGGCGCGCATCCACTGGGTGCCGCCGGGCCCGTGGTCGCTGGCCGAGCACCTGCATCAGCGCGAGCTCGACCTGGCGGTGGTCGCGCGAATCCGTCGGCCGCAGGACATCGAGACCCAGGTGCTGTACGAGGACCACTACGTGCTCGTGATGCGCCGCGACCATCCGCGCGCGGGCGAGCCGGTGACGATGGAAAGCTTCTGCGCGACGCCGCAGGTGTTCCTGGGCTACGGCACTTCGACGCTGGACGACACGATCGACGAGACGCTGCGCCGGGCGGGGCACGCGCGCCTGGCGCAACTGGCGGTCAGCAGCTTCGGGCAGATCGTCCACCAGCTGCTGCACAGCGACCACGCGGCGGTGCTGGGCCGGCGCGTCGCGCTGCACTACGCCGAGCAGTTGTGCATCCGCGAACTGCCGTTCGACCTGCCGCGCTATGAGTCGCTGCTGTGCTGGTCGCGCGGCGCGCAGGCGGACCCGGGCATCACCTGGCTGCGCGAGCAGGTGGCCGACATCGTCGGATCGGTTGCGTGAGGGGGGAGTGGCGCGGCTGGCGGGGATCGAACCCACGACCCTTGGCTTCGGAGGCCAATACTCTATCCACTGAGCTACAGCCGCACGGGACAGGCGCGCATTATCGCCCATCGCGACGGGCCGCGCCGGGTGGCTCAGGAGCGCCGGGGGTCGACAGCTATAATCGAAGGTTGTTTTGACACGTCAAGCACCAGAAATTTTCTTGAGGACGCCATGAGCGACAGCACGCAGGAAGAAGCCCACACCGGCCCGATCAAGACGCCCAAGCAGCTGCTGTTGGCGGTGTTCCTGTCGTTCGTGATCCCGGTGCTGATCATCATGGGCTTCGTGGCCTACGTGGCCTCCGAGAACAAGCCCGCCGGCACGACCCAGGCCGAGACCTACGCCCTCGGCGGCGTCTCGGCGCAGGACGTGCAGCGCGGCGTGACCGAGCGCATCCGCAAGGTCGGCACCGTGGAGATCCGCGACGCCAACCGTCCGCTCAAGCCGGGCGCCGAGGTGTTCAAGGCGCAGTGCGCGGCCTGCCACGAGACGGGCGCCGCGGGCGCGCCGAAGATCGGTGACGCGGGCGCCTGGGCCCCCCGCATCAAGACCGGCTTCGATGCGCTGGTCAATTCCGCGCTGAAGGGCAAGGGCGGCATGCCCGCGCAAGGCGGCGGCGATCACGAGGACGTGGAGATCGCCCGTGCCGTGGCCTTCATGGCCAACGCCGGTGGCGCCAAGTTCGAAGAACCCCAGCGTGCGCAGGCGAAGGCCGCGGCCGATGCCGCGTCCGCTCCCGCCGCAGCGGCGCCCGCTGCTGCCGCGCCCGCAGCCGTTTCCGCTCCGCAAGTGGCCGCCGCTCCGGCTGCGGCCGCGGCTCCCGCGGCTCCGCAAGCCGCATCCGCCGGCGCCGGCGCCGGTGAAGCGCTGTACAAGCAGGCTTGCATGGCCTGCCACGCCGCGGGCGTGGCCGGAGCCCCCAAGCTGGGCGACAAGGCCGCCTGGGCGCCGCGCATCGCTCAAGGCGTGCCGGCGCTGGTGCAGTCCGCGATCAAGGGCAAGGGTGCGATGCCTCCCAAGGGCGGCAGCTCCGCTTCCGACGCCGACCTGCGCGCGGCCGTGGAATACATGGTCGGCGCGTCGAAGTAAGCCTCACGCGCTCACGAGCAAAAGCCGGTCACCGACCGGCTTTTTTTGTGGGCGCTCAGGACTCGGCCGGCGCTCGATTCGCGGCCTTCGCCGCGGCGGGGCTGGTGACGAAGCCGAAGCGCCCCGGCAGCTCTTGCGAGGCCACGGTCTCCGGCTGCCAGCGGCCCGCCTCCACCCATTCGCCCGCCACGTGCATGTCCAGCGTGTGCACCAGGCCCAGGCCGGCGTCGGTGTCGGCGAAGAGCCGTCCTTGCTCATCGACCAGGCTGCCTCGCACGTGCACCTGCCGCTGCGTGTGCGTCTCCACCTGGTCGTCGCCGGACAGGCGAAGGATCCAGGGCGCGACTTCCAGCTCCACGTAGACGCGCTGCGGCCCGTTCTGGAAGAACCAGCAGCCGGCCTCGTCGCGCTCGTAGTTGCGGTGGATGAACTCGATCAGCTTGGCATGCCGCAGCACCGCGCCGCGCGACTGCGGAAAGGGCCCGGCCGCCTGCACGCGGTCGTCCCGCATGTACCAGCCGCCGCGCGCGTCCAGCCCCAGCCAGCCGTAGCAGTGCGGCACGTTGGGCCACTTGGCGATGGCCTGGCGAACGATGTCGTCCATCGCCCGATTATGGAAGCGCGCGAACGGCTCAGCGGAGGAACGCGTCGTAGCCGGTCTTGCAGATGAGCGCCGTCACCACCAGCAGGAACATCAAGCGCACGAAGCCCGCACCGTGGCGCAGCGCCAGGCGCGTGCCCAGCAGGCTGCCGGCGACGTTGGCCACCGCCAGCGCGATCGCGTAGTTCCACCACACGTGGCCCTTCCACGCGAAGAGGCTCAGCGCCGCCAGGTTGGTGGCGGTATTGACCAGCTTGGCCGACGCCGACGCATGCAGGAAGTCGTAGCCCAGCCAGCGCACGAACAGGAACACCAGGAAGCTGCCGGTGCCGGGGCCGAAGAAACCGTCGTAGAAGCCCAGGACCAGGCCGATCGCACCGGCGGCGATGGCTTCGGTGCGCGGCGCCAGCGTCGGCGCGTGGTGCGCGCCCAGGTGCTTCTTCGCCAATGTGTACGCCAGCACCGCCAGCAGGACGAACGGCAGCACCTTGCGCAGGAACCCCGGCGAGATGACCGTCACCGCCCAGGCGCCCGTGAAGGCGCCGACCAGGCCGCACACGGCAGCGGGGACCATCGCATGCCAGTGCAGCGTCACGCGCCGGCTGAACTGGATCGCCGCGATGGACGTGCCCCAGATCGAGGCGCTCTTGTTGATGCCGAAGAGCGTCGCGGGGTGCGTATTGGGAAGGATGGCGAAGAGCGCGGGCACCAGGATCAGGCCGCCGCCACCCACGATGGCATCCACGAAACCGGCCAGCAGCGAGGCCACGGCCATCCACAACAAATCCATTGGCCCGATTTTCCCATCGCGCGGATGAGCTTGCGGGTGCGCCCCGAAAACAAAAGGGCGCCGGGGTGAGCCGGCGCCCTGCAACGCATCTTCGATGCCTTTGGCGATCGTTGTGGTGTTCTCTCTTTGTCTCCTCGGCCCCTCGCCCTTCGCGGAACGTGTCCGCTTGCGAGTGCTGGGAATGTAGGCCTTCGCACTCCCGTAGTGCATCGGGATTTTCCCGGTCCAGGTCGGGCCACATGGCTCAGCCGGACCTGTCCCGGGCGTTTGCATGCCAATACGGATCAGTCAGATCATGATGTTCCGGCTGACCCGAAGGAGCCATCGCCCGCGTTGGAGCCTCGCTACGGGTCGCGCGCTTCCAGCCGTCGCGCTGCTATATAGTGGGTCGCGGCCCCTCGAGGGCCGTTTCTTCAACAGGCGTCCATGCAAGCCAGTCCGCGGCGGCCCACCGACAAGTTCTTCTCCCATCCCGCCGCGCTGCGTTCCCTCGTGTTCGCGGCCATGGCCGCCGCCCTGGTGCCCGCGCAGGCGCAGGACACGCCGGTGGAATTCACCGGAACCGCGTCGCTCTCGCATCGCAAGCTGGTCGAGCGCACGCCCGCCGGCGCCAACCTGCTCACCGAACGCGGCCCGATGGCGCACCTGCAGCTGCAGGCCGTGCGTCCGCTCGCCGACGGCCAGGCCCTGGGACTGCGCGCCCAGTTCGGCGGCGCGCACCTGGACTACGACGGCCAGACCCAGGCCGGCGTGCCGCTGACCACCACCACCCGCCAGGCCGAGGCCGGCGCCGACCTGATGTGGCGCCCCCACGCGCCCGCCGCGTGGGGCGAGGGCTGGCTCACGTTCGGCGTGCTGGCCAACCGGCGGATGATCTACAGCACGCCGATCGCGGGCGGCCTGGACGAGGAGTCCTCGGCGGCGCTGCTGGGCGTGCGCTGGCGCAGCCCCGCGTTCGCGCCGGTCGCGCGCTGGAAAGCCCATGTGGAAGCCGAAGCGCGCACCAGCGTGTGGCATCGGCTGGACGTGGATTTCCACGGCCTGCTGGACAAGACCCACTTCGAAGCGGCGCGCAAGCGCATGCTGACCCTGCGCGTGCTCGCCTCGCCGGCGGACTCGCCCTGGGAATGGGGCCTGGAGTGGTCAGGCCTGTGGCAGCCCCCCAGCAAGTCGGTGGGCGTGTCGCGCGGCGGCGTGCCGATGGCCGGCACCACGGTGCACCAGCCGGAGCTGGCGATGCGCGACCTGACGCTGCGCGTCGGCCGCCGCTTCTAGGCGTCCTGCAGTACCCACTCGGCCGCGCGCTCGGCCATCATCAGCGTCGGTGAGTTGGTGTTGCCGCTGGTGATGGTGGGCATGGCGCCCGCATCCACCACGCGCAAGCCCGCCACGCCGCGCACGCGCATGCGCGAATCCAGCACCGCCATCGGATCGTCGTCGCGGCCCATGCGGGTGGTGCCCACCGGATGGAAGATGGTCGTGGCGATGTCGCCGGCCAGCCGCGCGAGCTCGTCGTCGCTCTGGTACTGCGTGCCGGGCTTCCATTCCTCCGGCTTGTACTTCGCCAGCGCGGGCTGCGCGCAGATGCGGCGCGTCAGGCGCAGCGAGTCGGCCGCCACCTGCCGGTCCTCGGGCGTGCTCAGGTAGTTGGGCGCGATCGCGGGCGCGTCCTCGAACCGCGGGCTGCGGATGCGCACGAAGCCGCGGCTGGTGGGATTGAGGTTGCAGACGCTCGCCGTGAAGGCGGGGAACGGATGCAGCGGCTCGCCGAAAGCATCCAGGCTGAGCGGCTGCACGTGGTACTCGAGGTTCGGATGCGCCTGGTCCGGCGAGCTGCGCGTGAACGCGCCCAGCTGCGAGGGGGCCATGCTCATCGGGCCGCTGCGCATCAGCAGGTACTGCAGCCCGATGCGCGCCTTGCCGTGCCAGCTGTTGGCCAGCGTGTTGAGCGTGGTCACGCCCTGCACCTTGAACACCGCGCGGATCTGCAGGTGGTCCTGCAGGTTCTCGCCCACGCCGGGCAGGTCGTGCAGCACCTCGATGCCATGCTCTCGCAGCAGCGATCCGGCCCCGATGCCCGACAGCTGCAGCAGCTGCGGCGAGCCGATGCTGCCCGCGCACAGCAGCACCTGCCGGCTCGCACGCGCCTGCACCAGCTCGTTGCCGGTCCAGACCTCGGCGCCTTCGCAGCGCAGTTCGCCGTTCGCGCCGCGCGCCAGGCGCAACCGCTTCACGTGCGCGTTGGTCCACATCTCGAAGTTGGGCCGGCCGTAGCAGATCGGCCGCAGGAACGCCTTGGCCGTGTTCCAGCGCCAGCCGTTCTTCTGGTTGACCTGGAAGTAGCCCACGCCTTCGTTGTCGCCGCGGTTGAAGTCCTCGCTGTGCGGGATGCCGGCCTGCTGCGCCGCCTGCGCGAACGCGTCCAGGACATCCCAGCGCAGGCGCTGGCGCTCCACCCGCCATTCGCCGCCTTCGCCGTGCACCGCGTCGGCGCCCTTGTAGTAGTCCTCGTGCTTCTTGAAGTACGGCAGGCTCCGGTCCCAGCGCCAGCCGGCGTCGCCGGTGATGTCGGCCCAGTGGTCGTAGTCGCGCGCCTGGCCGCGCATGTAGATCATCCCGTTGATGCTGGAGCAGCCGCCCAGCGTCTTGCCGCGCGGATAGCGCAGCTGCCGGCCGTTGAGGCCGGCATCGGGTTCGGTCTTGTAGAGCCAGTCGGTGCGCGGGTTGCCGATGCAGTACAGGTAGCCGACCGGGATGTGGATCCAGTGGTAGTCGTCCCGGCGGCCCGCTTCGATGAGCAGCACCCGTTTGCTCTTGTCGGCCGAAAGGCGGTTGGCCAGCAGGCAGCCGGCGGTGCCGGCGCCGATGATGATGTAGTCGAACTCGGTTTCGTTCACCGCTTCTTGTCTCCTCCTCGCGCGGCGCGGGAGGCGCCGCCCCCGTCGCGGCGAATTATTTCGCCGTCGGCATCACGAACTCGGCGCCCTTGCCGATGCTCTCGGGCCAGCGCTGCATGATGGACTTCTGCTTCGTATAGAAGCGCACGCCCTCTTCGCCGTACGCGTGCATGTCGCCGAACAGGCTCTTCTTCCAGCCGCCGAAGCCGTGCCACGCCATCGGCACCGGGATCGGCACGTTCACGCCGACCATGCCGACCTGCACGCGGCGCGAGAACTCTCGCGCGGTGTTGCCGTCCCGCGTGAACAGCGAAACGCCGTTGCCGTATTCGTGCGAGTTGATCAGCTCGACCGCGCCCGCGAGGTCCTTCACGCGCACGCAGCCCAGCACCGGGCCGAAGATCTCTTCCTTGTAGATCTTCATCTCCGGCGTGACGTTGTCGAACAGCGTGCCGCCGATCCAGAAGCCGTTGTCGCAGCCCGCGCCGGCCTTGGCGGCCTGGAAGCCGCGGCCGTCCACCACCAGCTTCGCGCCTTCGCTTTCGCCATGGCCGATGTAGCCGGCGATGCGCTCCTGCGCCACCTTGCTGACGATCGGGCCCATCTCGGCGTCGAGCTCGGCACCGTTCTTGATCTTCAATTCCTTCGTGCGCTGCGCCAGCATCGGCAGGATCTTGTCGGCGGCGTCACCCACCAGCACGCCCAGCGAGATCGCCATGCAGCGCTCGCCGGCGGAGCCGAAGGCCGAGCCGATCAGCGCGTCCACCGCCTGGTCGAGGTCGGCGTCGGGCATCACCACCATGTGGTTCTTGGCGCCGCCCAGGGCCTGCACGCGCTTGCCGTGGCGAGCGCCGGTCTCGTAGATCTTCTGCGCGATGGTGGTGGAGCCGACGAAGGAGATCGCCTTGACGTCCGGGTGCTCCAGCAGCGCGTCCACCGCGTCCTTGTCGCCCTGAACCACGCTGAACACCCCGTCGGGAAGGCCTGCTTCCTTCAGCAGGCGCGCCATCATCAGCGAAGGCGTCGGGTCCAGCGGACTGGGCTTGAGCACGAAGCAGTTGCCGGCCGCGATCGCCACCGGGTACATCCACATCGGCACCATCACCGGGAAGTTGAACGGCGTGATGCCCGCCACCACGCCCAGCGGCTGGCGCATCGTCCAGTTGTCGATGCCGGTGGAGACCTGGTCGGTGTACTGGCCCTTGAGCAGCTGCGGGATTCCGCAGGCGAACTCGACGATGTCGATGCCGCGCGTGACCTCGCCCTGCGCGTCGGTGAACACCTTGCCGTGTTCGGCCGTGATCGCGCGGGCCAGTTCGTCGCGGTGCTTGTTGAGCAGCTCCAGGAACTTGAACATCACGCGCGCGCGGCGGATCGGCGGCGTGTCGGCCCAGGCCGGGAAGGCGGCCTTGGCGCTGGCCACCGCGCGCGCCACCTCGGCGCTGCTGGCCAGCGCCACCTTGCCGGTGACGCCACCGGTCGCGGGATTGAAGACGTCGGCGCTGCGGCCGCTCTGGCCGGGCGCCACGCGGCCGTCGATCCAGTGGTCGATCGAGCCGACGGCGCCGGCGGTGCGGGTGGAATCAGGTGCGTTCATGGTCTCGGTTCAGGCGGGTCTCGGACCCGCCAGTCTAAGCCGCGCCGGAAAGGGCCCAATCGTTCAGTTACGACGAGCCCTCCGGCGACGGCACCCCGATTAGCATTGCAAGTCCTTACAAGGTCATGCAGGAACCCTCGACGCCCCGCCTGGAGACCTCCGCCGCCGGCGGGGCGCAGGCCGCCCAGGTGCTGGGCCAGTGGACCGCGGCGCAAATCGCCCGGCCCGGCCTGCTGGACCAGCTGCGCGCGGCCCTCGCGCGCTTCGATGCCGGCGCCGACTGGGACCTGCGCGGCGCCGAGCAACTCGATCACGTCGGCGCCCAGCTGCTGTGGGACCACTGGGGCCACCAGAGGCCGCAGCGGCTGCAGGTGCTGCCGGCGCAGAGCGCGGTGCTCGAGCGCGTCGAGCAGTTCAGCAGCGAGCCGCCGCGCCGTCCACCGCTGGGTTGGCGCGGCCGCTACCTCGCTCTGGGCGAAGGCGTGCTGTCGGCGGCGATGCAACTGCGCGAGTTCGTGCGGCTCACCGGCCAGCTGGCGATCAACACGCTGCGCCTGGCGCGTGCGCCGCAGGAAGGTCCGTGGCGCGACTTCTCCGGCCACCTGTACCACATAGGCGCCACCGCGCTGCCGATCACCGCGCTGGTCGGCTTCCTGATCGGCGTGGTGCTGGCCTATCTCACCGCCAAGCAGTTGCGGCAGTTCGGCGCCGACGCGTACATCGTCAACATCCTGGGCGTGGCGCTGATCCGCGAGCTCGGTCCCATGCTCGCGGCCATCCTGGTGGCCGGACGATCGGGCTCGTCCATCACCGCGCAGATCGGCGTGATGCGCGTCACCGATGAGCTGGACGCGATGAGCGTGATGGGCATCTCGCACAGCTTCCGCCTCGTGCTGCCGCGCGCCATGGCGCTGGCCATCGCGATGCCGCTGGTGAGCGTGTGGACCACGCTGTGCGCCCTGGCCGGCGGCATGCTGGCCGCCGACATCTCGCTGGGCATCACGCCCACCTACTTCCTGCGCGCGCTGCCCGAAGCGGTGCAGGTCGGCAGCCTGGTGCTGGCCACCTCCAAGTCGGTGGTGTTCGGACTGCTGATCGCATTGATCGGTTGCCACTACGGCCTGCAGGTCGAGCCCAACACGCAGAGCCTGGGCCGCGGCACCACCGCTTCAGTGGTCACGGCGATCACCGTCGTGATCCTGGTCGACGCGCTGTTCGCCATCGCCTTCCAGGAGGTCGGGTTCTGATGCAGGACGACACCATGGTCGGCATCCGCGGCCTGCGCACCGCGTTCGAGCTGCCCGGCCGCACGTTCGTGGTCCACGACAACCTGGACTTCGACGTGCGGCGCGGCGAGGTGGTGTCGCTGGTGGGCGGATCGGGCACCGGCAAGACGGTGCTGCTGCGGCAGATCCTGGGCCTGGAGCGGCCGGCGGCCGGCGAAATCCACGTGCTCGGCCGGCCGGTGTCCGAGATGGGCCGGCGCGGTGCCGCCAGCCGGGTGGGCATGCTGTTCCAGCACGGGGCGCTGTTCTCCGCCTTCAGCGTGCTGCAGAACATCGCGTTCCCGCTCCTCGAGTTGCGCACGCTGCCGCGCAGGCTGGTGATCGAGGCCGCGATGGTCAAGCTGCAGATGGTGGGGCTCAAGGCCGAGGACGCGACCAAGATGCCGGCCGACCTCTCGGGCGGCATGATCAAGCGGGTGGCGCTGGCACGCGCGCTCGTCATGGACCCGCCGCTGCTGCTGCTGGACGAGCCCACCGCGGGCCTGGACCCCGACAGCTCCGACGGCTTCGTCTCGCTGCTGCGCGCGCTGCATCGCGACCTGGCGCTCACCGTGATCATGGTGACGCACGACCTCGATACGCTGTTCGAGCTCTCCACCCGCATCGCGGTGCTGGCCGACCGCAAGGTGATCGTGACCGGACCACCCAAGGAGGTGATCGCGTTCCAGCACCCCTTTGTGCATGATTTCTTCCTCGGCCAGCGCGGCCAGCGCGCCATGGAACTGCTGCGCGAATACCCGTTCGCCGTCTAGGAGCCGCATCGCTATGGAAAACAAAGCCCATGCCCTGGCCGCCGGCCTGTTCGTGATGGCGCTGGCCGTCCTCCTCCTGGTGCTGGGCGCCTGGCTCACGCGCGACACCGGCGAGCGCCATGCGTACGAGATCTCCACCCGCGAGTCGGTCACCGGCCTTCAGGAGCAGGCACCCGTGCGCTACCGCGGGGTGGACGTCGGCAAGGTCGTCGCGATCGGCTTCGATCCCAAGGCGCAGGGCAGCGTGCTGGTGCGCCTGTCCGTCGAGGACGGCACGCCGATCACCCGCGACACCTTCGCCACGCTGTCGTTCCAGGGCGTGACCGGCCTGGCCTTCGTGCAGCTGGACGACAGCGGCCAGCCGGCGCAGGCGCTGCCGCCCAACGACGACGCGCCGCCGCGCATCCCGCTGCGGCCCGGCCTCCTGTCCAAGCTGGCGACGCGCGGCGAGGCCATCCTGGACCAGGTGGAGCAGATCACCACGCGCGTCAACCAGCTGGTGTCCGACACCAACCAGCAGAAGGTGGCCGGCACGCTGGACAACGTGTCCAAGGCCGCCACCAGCCTCACCGCGCTGAGCGACAACCTGAATGCCACGCTCACCGCGCAGTTCGGTCCGCAGCGAGTCGACATCCCGAGCCTGGTCAAGCGCACCGACGAGGCGATGGCCTCGCTGCGCGCCACCTCGGATGAAACGCGATCGACCATCGCGGAGATCGGCAACACGGCGCGGCGCCTGAACGCGAAGGATGGTCCGATGGACCGGCTGGCCGAGGGCACGGAATCGCTCTCGCGCGCGGCCGACTCGTTCAACGCCGCCACGCTGCCGCGACTGAACAAGGTCAGCGAGGACACCTCGCGCGCGGTGCGCCAGTTGAGCCGCACCGTCAACGCCATCAACGACAACCCGCAATCGCTGATCTTCGGCACCGGGCGCGTCGCGCCCGGGCCGGGCGAGCAAGGGTTCACGCCGCCGGCAGGAGAGACGCCATGAATCGCAACCTCCGCGGCGCCGCCGCCGTCCTGTCGATCGCCCTCCTGGCCGGCTGCGCCGGCTTCGTGGACCGGCCGGTGCGGCCCGTGCTGTTCGACATGGGCCCGCTGCCGCCGATCACCACGCCGATGCGCAGCAACGGCCCGAGCGTCGCGCTGGTGCTGCCGGACATCGAGGCGTCCGGCGCGCTCGAAGGGTCGGCGGTTCTGTACCGGCTCGGCTACGCCGACGACCACCAGCTGCGCGCCTATTCGCAATCGCGCTGGAGTGCGCCGCCCCCGCAGCTGGTGCGCCAGCGCCTTCGCCAGCAGCTCGGACGCGAGCGGCCGGTGCTGGGCCTGGATGAGAGCGCCACCCTCGCGCGCGAGAGCGGGGTGCCGCTGTTCCTGCTGCGCATGGAGCTGGAGGAATTCGCCCATGTGTTCGATTCGCCCCAGTCCAGCCGCGGCGTGATCCGCCTGCGTGCCACGCTGTTCTCCAGCACGCCCAACGGCGAACGCATGCTGGGCCAGCGCAGTATCGCGGTGCAGGGCGTCGCGCCGACGCCGGACGCGTCGGGCGGCGTGCGCGCGCTGACCGAAGCGACCGACGCCGCGGCGGCCGACATCCAGCAATGGTTGCTGCAGTCGCAGCCGGCGCGATGAACGCAGAAGGGCGGCCCTCCGAGACCGCGGGCGCCGCGGAGCTCGTCACCAGCGTCGCGCCGCGCCGCCCGGTGCGCGAGGCGCTGGAGGCCGCGGGCCTGGAGGTGATGGGGCCGTGCGAGCAGCTGTCGGCGCGGCGCGACCTGCTGCGCGAATCGGCTTTCCTGCAGGACTTCACGCCGCCGGAAGCGGACATCCTGGGCCGGGCGATGCTGCGCGTGCGCGCGCGGGAAGGCCAGCTGCTGATCGCCGAGGACGAGCCCAGCGACTGGATGCTGCTGGTCCTGGACGGAACCCTCGACGTGCTCAAGCGCAAGGTCGGCACCGATCCCTCGCAGGGCGAGGTCGAGCGCGTGGCCGTGCTGCGTCCGGGCGCCACGGTGGGCGAGATGTCGATGCTGGACGGCGAGCCGCGCTACGCGAGTTGCCGGGCGCTCGGCGAGGTGCAGGCCGGGGTGCTGACCCGCGCGGCCGTCGCGCGGCTGATCACCGAGGAGCCGGCGGTGGGCGCCAAGGTGCTGGTGAAGATCACCCAGCTGCTGGCCCAGCGGCTGCGCAACACCGCCAACCAGCTGCTGCGGCAGTTGCAGAAGGGCTGAGGCCTCAACCCGCGAGCGCGGGGAACAGCTTGAGCAGCCCCAGCGCCATCACTTCCACCGCGAGCGCGGCGAGGATCAGGCCCATCAGCCGCGTCATCACGCTGATGCCGGTCTTGCCCAGCACGCGCGCGATCGGCTCGGCGAGCGCGAAGGCGACCGCGGTGGCCAGCGCGATCACCACGCCGTAGCCGACCAGCGCGGCCATCTGCCAGACGGTCTGGGCGCGCTCGGCGTAGATCACCACCGTGGAAATGGTCGCGGGACCGGTGAGCAGCGGGATGGTGAGCGGCACCACGGCGATGCTGGCGCCCATCGCGGCCTTCTCGGCGCCCTGCTCCAGGTCCTGCGTCGCGGGCTTGGCTTCGGCCGGCCGCGCGTTGAGCATGTTCAGCGAGCTGGTCAGCAGCAGCATGCCGCCGCCCACCTGGAAGCTCGCGAGCGAGATGCCGAAGAACTCCAGCACCTGCAGGCCGAGCAGCGCGCTCATCGAGATCACCAGGAACGCGGTGAAGGCCGCCGTGATCACCGTCTCGCGCCGCTGCTGCCGCGAGAAGCCTTCGGTGTAGTGGATGAAGAAGGGGACGATGGCCAGCGGGTTCACCACCGCCAGCAAGGTGATCAGCGGCTTGAAGTCCATCTCAGGCCGCGGACGGTGTCGCGGGCGTGCGGCGGCGGAACATGCCGTAGCCCTCCATCTGCATCACCTGCTCGCCGCGCTGGTTGTGCATCTCCCAGATGGCGCGCACCAGGCCGATGTCGGGCTTGCTGTTGAGCGGGCGCGATTCGGTGACGCGGTGGGTGAGCTTGAGCGTGTCGCCGGGGTAGACCGGCTTCAGCCAGCGGATGTTTTCCAATCCGGGCGATCCCATGCTGCTGGACTCGTTGAGGAAGTTGTCGACCGTCAGCCGCATCGCCATCGAGCAGGTGTGCCAGCCGCTCGCGCACAGCGCGCCGAACACCGAACGGCGGCCCGCCTCCTCGTCCAGGTGGAAGGGCTGCGGATCGAACTGCGTGGCGAATTCGCGGATCTCCTGCGCGGTCGGCGTCACGCTGCCCAGGTCGCGCACGCTGCCCGGCTGCAGGTCTTCCCAGTACCAGCGGATCGCCATCAGCGGCCCCCCGACACTTCGAGCAGGCTCATGGTGGTGTAGCTCGCCTCGGCGGACAGCAGCCAGACGATGGCGTTGGCCACTTCCTCCGCGCTGCCGCCGCGTTGCATCGGCACCTGGTGCGCGAGCTGCTTCACCCGATCGGGGATGCCGCCGGACGCGTGGATGTCCGTCTCGATCAGCCCGGGACGCACCGCGTTGACGCGGATGCCTTCGGCGGCCACTTCCTTGGCCAGGCCGAGCGTGAAGGCATCGACGGCGCCCTTGGCCGACGCGTAGTCGACGTATTGCGAGGGCGAGCCCAGGCGCGACGCGGCGCTGGACACGTTGACGATGGCGCCGCCCTGCCCGCCGTGGCGGGTGCTCATCCGTCGCACCGCCTCGCGCGCGCAGAGGATGGTGCCGATCACGTTGATGCCGAACATGCGCTGCAGGCGCGCGCCGCTCATCTCGTCGACCCTGGCCGCGACGTCGACGACGCCGGCGTTGTTCACCAGGTCGGTGATGCGCCCGAGCTGCGCGTCGACCTCCTGGAACATGCGCACGACCTGGCGCTCGTCGGCCACGTCGGCCTGGACCGCGATGGCGCGGCGGCCCGCCTCGCGCACGGCCTGCACCACCTGCTGCGCGGCCGCTTCGTTGGATGTGTAGTTCACCGCGACCGACCAGCCGCGCTGCGCCGCGATGCGGGCGGTGGCCGCGCCGATGCCGCGACTGCCACCGGTGACCAGGACCACTCGTTCCACCATCGCACCTCCACGGACGACTACGATAGTGCGATTAGAACAAAGGACAGGAGACCGCATGGCCGCCGCCATCGACTACTACTTCGCCGCCCAGAGCCCGTGGACCTACCTGGGCCACGAACGCTTCCTGCGCATCGTGCGCGACACCGGCGCGCAGGTGCGCGTGCGGCCGGCTGACTACGGCAAGGTGTTCCCCCAGAGCGGCGGTCTGCCGCTGCCCAAGCGCGCGCCGCAGCGGCAGGCCTATCGCCTGGTCGAGCTCAAGCGCTTCTCGGACTTCCTGGGCGTGCCGATGAACCTGCAGCCCAGGTACTTCCCGGTGAACCCCGACGACGCGAGCCGGCTGATCGTCGCGGTCGAACGCGACGACGGCGTGGGCGCGGCGCTCGCATTGAGCGGCGCGATCTTCGCGGCGGTGTGGCGGCAGGAGCGCGACATCGCCAGCCCCGAGGTGCTGGGCGAGCTGCTGGCCGAATGCGGGCTGCCCGCCGATCGGCTCGAGCGCAGCCGCGAGCCCGCGGTCCAGCAGGCGTACGAAGCGAACACCCAGGCCGCGATTGACGCGGGCGTGTTCGGTGCGCCAAGCTACGTGGTGAACGGCGAGATCTTCTGGGGCCAGGACCGCCTGGATTTCCTCGAACGCAAGCTGCGATCTTTCAACTGACAAGGAGACCAACCATGGGTGCTTTCGTGGACCTTCAGGCCACCGATGGGTTCAGCTTCCCGGCGTACGTCGCCCAGCCCACCGGCCTGGCCAAGGGCGCGGTGGTCGTGCTGCAGGAGATCTTCGGCGTCAACTCGCACATCCGCTCGGTGGCCGACGGCTACGCCAACGAAGGCTACCTGGCCGTGGCGCCTTCGACCTTCCACCGCGTCAAGCCCGGTGTCGAGCTGGGCTACTCGCAGGACGACATGTCGGCTGGCTTCGCGCTCAAGACCGCCGTGGAAGCGCTGCCCGCCCCCGGCGTGCTGCAGGACATCCAGGCGGCCATCCGCCACGCCGCGCAGGCGGGCAAGGTCGGCATCGTCGGCTATTGCTGGGGCGGTCTCCTGACCTGGCGCTCGGCCTGCACGCTGGACGGCCTGTCGGCCGCGGTCTGCTACTACGGCGGCGGCATGACCACGCCGGACGAGGCCGCGCGCCAGCCGAAGGTGCCGACGATGGCGCACTTCGGCGAGAAGGACCACTGGATCCCGCTGGAGAGCGTCGAGGCCTTCCGCAAGGCGCATCCCGAAGTGGAAGTGCACGTCTACAAGGCCGACCACGGCTTCAACTGCGACCAGCGCGCCTCCCACGACGCCGCCGCCGCCAAGCTGGCGCGCGAGCGCACGGTGGCGTTCTTCGCCAGGCACCTGGCCCGCTGACCGCGTGCGGCGCCTGATTGCGAGAGGGGCGGCACTGGCCGCCCTTGTCATGTGTTCGGCCGCCGCGCTCGCGGCCGACTACGGCGGCCCGCTGTTCGACGCGCACCTGCACTACAACGAGGAGGCGTGGGACGGCAAGCAGGGGCCGCATCCGATCGCCGACGTGCTGGCGCGCATGCAGCGCAACGGCGTGCGGGCGATCATCGCCAACTCGCGGCCGAACGACGGCACGCATGCGCTGGCCGCTTCGCCGCAGACACGCGCGGCCGGCGTGACGGTGGTTCCGTTCGTGCGGCTGTACCGCAATCGCGCCGACTATTCCAACTGGTTCCGCGACGAGAGCATCTACGCGATGGTGCAGGCGGAGCTGGCGCGCGGCACCGGTGCCGGGCCGTTCCGCGGCATCGGCGAGTTCCACCTGTACGACAGCGCCAACGCCGACGGCCCGGTGGCGCGCAAGCTGATGCAGCTGGCCGAGGACAGGCAGCTCGCGGTGCTGGCGCACATCGACGACAAGGCGGTGGAGCTGCTGATGGCGCACACCGCCTCGCGCGGCCAGCGGCTGCGCATGATCTGGGCCCACACCGGCATCGGCGGCGTGCCGGTCGCGCGCGTGGACCAGCTGATGGCGCGCTACCCGCAACTGGTCGGCGAGCTGTCGTACCGCCCCGGCCTCACCTGCGAGGGCGGCAAGCTCTGCCCCGAGTGGCGCCAGCTGATCCAGAAATACCCCGACCGTTTCGTGATCGGTTCGGACACCTGGATCAACCAGCGCTGGTCGTCCTACGACCAGCTCATGGCCGGCTATCGCACCTGGCTGGGCGACCTGCCCGCCGACCTCGCGCGCAAGGTGGCCTGGGCCAACGCGGCCGGCCTCTTCGGACTTCCCCCACGATGATCCAGCTCCACTACTACCCCAGCACCGCGGCCATGGTGCCGCACATCCTGCTCGAGGAGATCGGCGTTCCCTTCCAGCGCGTGCTGGTGGACCGCATGGCCAACGCGCACAAGGCGCCCGAGTACCTGCGCCTCAATCCGAACGGGCTGATCCCGGTGCTGGTCGACGGCGACCTCGTGCTCTACGAGACCGCGGCCGTCGCGCTGCACCTGTGCGATTCGCATCCCGAAGCGCGGCTGGCGCCCGCGGTCGGCACGAACGAGCGCGCGCATTTCTACAAATGGCTCGCCTGGCTCGGCAACACGATGCAGGCCACGCTCGGGCTCTACTTCTATCCGGAGCGCTGGGTGGACGAGGGCAACGCCGAAGGCGCGAAGCAGCTGCGGCGCCATGCGCAGGCCAAGGTGGGAACGATGCTCGACCAGCTGGATGCCCACGTGGCGGGCACCGGCGGTCCGTGGTTCATGGGGCGCGACTACGGCGCGCTGGACGCATACGTGTTCACGCTGTGCCGCTGGACCCGCAACTTCGACGCCGGCCGCGCCCGCGATCGCGCGAACCTCGGGCCGTACCTGCAGCGGATGCTGGACCGCCCGGCGCTCCAGCGCGTGTTCGCCAACGAAGAGCTGAAGCCGCCCTTCGTCTGAGGCGCGAGCCGTTCAGCGCTCGCTGCGCTCCAGGTAGCGCTTGCGCCAGAACACCAGCCCGAGCACGGCGACGATGCCGAACATCGCCGCGATCGTGAACCAGAAGCCGACGGGGTCGGCCAGCAGCGGCATCTCGTGGAAGTTCATGCCGAAGACGCCGGTGATCAGGTTCAGCGGCAGGAAGATCGCCGTCAGCGCGGTGAGCGCCCGCATGGTGTTGTTGGTGCGATTGCTCTGGGCCGAGAAGTGAATCTGCACCACGCTCTCGGCGCCCTGCTCCATGCGCCGCACCTGCTGCACCACGCGCTGGATGTGCTCGATCACGTCGCGCGCCCGCGCCACCAGGCCGTCGCGCTCGGCCTGCGTCAGGTGCGAAGGCGGCTGCTCGCGCGCGGTGTCCAGCCACTCCTGCATGGCGTCGTTCTGTTCCTCGCACAGGTCCTCGAGCACGTGCAGCTCGCGGCGCGCCACCATCAGCGCGTTCCAGCCGCGGAAGTCGGAGCCGGGGCGCAGCAGCTCCAGCTGCCAGTGGTCCAGCTCGGTGGTGAGCTGCTTGCGCAGTTCCAGGTAGCTGTCGACCATGACGTTGACCATGCGCAGCATCAGGTCGGCGGGGCTGAAAGGCAGGCGGCTGCGGCCGCCGATGTAGCCCTCGTTCTGCACCGCGTCCGAGAGGTAGCGCGCGATGAAGGCGCGCGGGGTGTAGCAGCCTTCCGGGTGCACGGAGATCAGCAGCCGGTCGAACACCACGAAGCCGACCGCGCGCGTGCGGATGCGATAGAAGCTGGCCAGTGCCTGGGTGGGCGGCAGCTGCACCGAGTGCTCGTGGAGCTCGCGATCGACCTCCTCGCCGGTGGCCAGGCGGCGGAACACCACCAGGTCGTAGATCGAGGTGTAGTCGTAGTCCGAAGGGTGGGCGCGGTTGGCCAGATCCTGCACGTGCAGGTCCAGCATCGGCGAGCCACCGAGACGCGACGCCGCCTCCTGCAGGCGCGGCAGCTTGTCCGCGAGCGACTCGCGGTCCAGGTAGATCCAGACGAATCCCTCCGCCGGCGGTTGCGCCGGCACCTCCTCGAGGAAGCGCAGCGTGCCGGGGTTGAATTCGACGATGTGCATCGAGGGCGGCGTCAGGCGCGCAGCTTGCGCGCAGCCTCCAGGGCGAAGTAGGTCAGGACGCCGTCAGCTCCGGCGCGCTTGAAGGCGAGCAGGCTTTCCATCATCACCGCCTCGCCGGCCAGCCAGCCGTTGCGCGCGGCCGCCTGCAGCATCGCGTACTCGCCGGACACCTGGTAGACGAAGGTGGGCATGCGGAATTCGTCCTTCACGCGGCGCACGATGTCCAGGTACGGCATGCCGGGCTTGACCATCACCATGTCGGCGCCCTCGGCGATGTCCATCGCGACCTCGCGCAGCGCCTCGTCGCTGTTGGCCGGGTCCATCTGGTAGACCTTCTTGTCGCTCTTGCCCAGGTTGCCGGCGGAGCCCACGGCGTCGCGGAAGGGGCCGTAGAACGCGCTCGCGTACTTGGCGCTGTAGGCCATGATGCGCGTGTGGATGGCGCCGCGCGCTTCCAGCGCCTGGCGGATCGCGCCGATGCGGCCGTCCATCATGTCGCTGGGCGCGACGATGTCCACGCCGGCCTCGGCCTGCGACAGCGCCTGGCGCACCAGGACTTCCACCGTCTCGTCGTTCAGGATGTAGCCGGTCTCGTCCAGCAGGCCGTCCTGGCCGTGGCTGGTGTAAGGATCGAGCGCCACGTCGGTCATCACGCCCAGGGTCGGGAAGCGCTCCTTGAGCCCGCGCACCACGCGCGGCACCAGGCCTTCCGGGTTGCAGGCCTCGCGGCCGTCCGGCGACTTGAGCGAGGGATCGATGACGGGGAACAGCGCCAGCGCGGGGATCCCGAGCTTCACGCATTCCTCGGCGACCGGCAGCAGCAGGTCGAGGCTGAGGCGTTCCACGCCGGGCATGGACGCGACGGGCTCGCGGCGGTCGCGGCCATCGAGCACGAACACCGGGTAGATGAGGTCGTGGGCCGTGAGTGCGTTCTCGCGCACAAGATTGCGCGTGAATTCGTCGCGGCGAAGCCGCCGCGGGCGGCCGTGGGGGAAGGAGGCGTGCAGGACCATGGGGAAAATTGTGCCGCATCGACCTGTCGCGATCTCCCGGCCACGCTTTGACCACAGGCGGAGCGAGCGCCAACGCATCCGCAGCGGCATAACCGTTTGCTTGTATCCGCGGGGGCTGTTTGTTAAATTACGCCCCGGGCAGCTTGCTGCTCCCCGCTTTTCCTCCCTGAGCGGGCGCCTTAATGTGTGACAGCAAAAAGGCTTCCTACCCCGGCCGATGGCCGGGGTTTTTTTTGGCGCGCCCCAATCCGCACGCGGCGAATCAGCCCTTCCGTACACTCCGGACATGCTCTGGGTCAAAGCGTTCCACATCGTGTTCGTCGCCAGCTGGTTCGCGGGGTTGTTCTACCTGCCGCGCATCTACGTGAACCTGGCCATGGTGGCGCCGGGATCGGTGGCGGAGCGCGAGCGCCTGCTGCTGATGGCGCGCAAGCTCCTGCGTTTCACGACCTTGCTGGCCGTGCCCGCGCTCGCGTTGGGCCTGTGGCTCTGGCTCGGCTACGGGATCGGGCGCGGCAGCGGCTGGATGCACGCCAAGCTCACGGTGGTGCTGCTGGTCATCGGCTACCACCACGCCTGCGGGGTGATGCTGCGCAAGTTCGTGGCGGGCGGGCCGACGCGCAGCCACCGCTGGTACCGCTGGTTCAACGAAGCGCCGGTGCTGCTGCTGCTGGCGGCGGTGGTGCTGGTCGTCGTCAAGCCGTTCTGAGGCCCCGGTGGCGGTGCGCAAGACCTCCGCATGGCCCCTCGCGCAGGCCTACGCGGCGCTGATCGTCTACGCGAGCCTGTACCCGTTCGAGGGTTGGCGTGACCAGGGCATCGCGCCCTGGGCTTTCCTCTCCAGCCCCTGGCCGCTCTACTGGACCGGCTTCGACCTCACGGCCAACACCGCCGGTTACGCGCCGTTCGGATTCCTGCTGGCGCTGGCCAGGATGCGCCGCGCCGAAAACCCGGGCACCTCGAGCAACGGGTCGGCCATCGCGTTCGCGACGCTGGCCGGCCTGGTGCTCGCCTTCTGCATGGAGGCGCTGCAGACCTACCTGCCGCGGCGCGTGCCGTCCAACCTGGATTTCGGACTCAACGTGCTGGGCACGCTGTTCGGCGCGGCGCTCGCGGGCGCGCTGGAGATGCTGGGTGCGATCGACCACTGGAGCCGCTTTCGCCTTCGCTGGTTCGTGGAGGAAGCGCACGGCGCGCTGGTGCTGCTGGCGCTGTGGCCGATCGCGCTGCTGTTCCCCGCGGCCGTGCCGCTCGGGCTCGGCCAGGTGTTCGAGCGGCTGGAGGCGGCGGTCGCGGAATGGTTGATGGACACGCCTTTCCTCGAGTGGCTGCCGGTGCGCGACGTGGAACTGCAGCCGCTGATGCCCGGCACGGAACTCATTTGCGTGGCGCTTGGCGTCCTCGTGCCCTGCCTGCTGGCGTATTCGGTGATGCGGTCGGTGCCGCGGCGCGCGGTGTTCGCGGCGGTCGTGCTGGGCATGGGCGTCGGCGCCACGGCGCTCTCGGCCGCCCTGAGCTGGGGTCCGGTGCACGCCTGGTCGTGGCTGAGCTTCCCGGTGCGCCTGGGCCTCGGGGCCGGCCTGGTGCTGGCCTTGCTGATGCTGCCGCTGCCGCGGCGCGGCTGCGCGGCGCTGCTGCTGCTGGCGCTGGTGGTGCACCTGAGCCTGCTCAACCAGGCGCCCGAGAGCGCGTACTTCGCGCACACGCTGCAGACGTGGGAGCAGGGCCGCTTCATCCAGTTCCACGGCCTGGTGCAGTGGCTGGGATGGCTGTGGCCTTACGCGGCGCTGGCGTATGTGCTGGTGCGCGTCTCGACCGGCGAGCCGCGGCCTAGAATTTCGCAATGAGTTCGCCGCAACGCTCCTACTACGAGCGCCACATCTTCTTCTGCCTGAACAAACGCGAGAACGGCGAGAACTGCTGCGCCGACCATGACGCCCAGGCCGCCTTCGATCGCTGCAAGGCGCAGGTCAAGTCGCAAGGCCTGGCCGGCCCGGGCAAGGTGCGCGTCAACAAGGCCGGTTGCCTGGACCGCTGCGCGGGCGGCCCGATCGCCGTGGTCTATCCCGAGGCCGTCTGGTACACGTACGTGGACCAGCAGGACATCGACGAGATCGTCGAGTCGCACCTGAAGAACGGTCGCGTGGTCGAGCGCCTGCTCACCCCGCCGCACCTGGGTCGCTGAGCGGCTCGCGCGCGATGAATTCGCGGACCCAGCGGCTGCAGGCGCACGGCGCGGCCGGCGCCATCGAGGTGCTGCGCGACGACCCGGAGCACGCGAGCGAAGGCGTCGCCTTCATCGCTCATCCCCACCCCCTCTTCGGCGGCACCATGGAGAACAAGGTGGTGCAGACGCTCGCCCGAGCGTTCGTCCAGAGCGGCTGGAGCACGGTGCGCTTCAACTTCCGCGGCGTGGGTGCCAGCGCCGGCACGCACGACGAAGGGCGGGGCGAAGCCGACGACATGCGCGGCCTGGTGGCCGCCCTCGCGCCCGAGGGGCCGATCGCGCTGGCGGGCTTCTCGTTCGGCGCCTTCGTCACGAGCGGCGTGCTCGCTTCGCTCTGGACCTTGCGCGAGGTGCGCAAGGTGGTGCTGGTGGGCACCGCCGCATCGCGTTTTTCCGTCTCCGCGATCCCGGCGGAGGCGCACGAGCGCACGCTGGTGGTCCACGGCGAGGAAGACGACACGGTGCCCTTGCAATCCGTCATGGACTGGGCGCGGCCGCAGTCACTTCCGGTCACTGTCGTGCCGGGAGGCGGGCACTTCTTTCACGGACAATTGCCGCTCCTGAAAGCCTTGGTGGCGCGCCACCTCCGTTCCTGACCGCTCCCTGCCGATGAATCGACTTGCCAAGGCGCTCGCCGCGCCCTTGCTGGCCCTGCTTTGCTTCGCCGCCGCCGCCCAGGCGCCGCAACCTCCCGAGATCGCCGCACGCAGCTACCTCCTGATGGATGTCAGCGCCAACCAGATGCTGGCCGGCCGCGAGATCGACGCGCCGGTGGAGCCGGCGTCGCTCACCAAGCTGATGTCGGCGTACCTGGTGTTCGATGCGCTGCGCGCCAGGAAGATCTCGCTGCAGCAGGCGTTGCCCGTGAGCGAGCGCGCCTCGAAGATGCCGGGATCGCGCATGTTCATCGATCCGGGCATGCAGGTGCCGGTGGAGGATCTGATCAAGGGGATGGTCGTCCAGGCCGGCAACGATGCGACGGTGGCCCTGGCCGAAGGCGTGGGCGGCACGGTGGAGCGCTTCGTGCAGCTGATGAACGACCAGGCCAAGGCGCTGGGCATGAAGTCCACCACCTACATGAACGTCGAAGGCCTGGCGGTGCCGGGCCACATCACCACGGCGCGCGACCTGAGCATCCTGGCGTCGCGCCTGCTCCAGGACTTCCCCGAGTACACGCCCTACTACGCGATCAGGAAGTACCGCTTCCAGGGCACGCCCACGGCCAACGACACCAGTCGGAACATGCTGCTGTTCCGCGACCCGACGGTCGACGGCCTGAACGCCGGCCACACCGAGGCCGCCGGCTATTGCCTGGTCGCCACCGCCAAGCGCGACTTTCCGAACCTGCCGGGGCGCCGGCTCTTGTCGATCGTGCTGGGCGCCACCAGCGAGACGGTTCGCGCCAACGAATCGCAGAAGCTGCTGAACTGGGGCTTCACGGCCTGGGACGGCATCCGGCTCTTCGATGCCAACCAGGCGGTGGTGACGCCGGAGGTCTGGAAAGGCACGGCCAACAAGGTCAAGCTCGGCCGTGCCCAGCCCGTGGTCGTGGCCGTGCCGGCCGGCACCGCGGCCCAGCTGAAGACGACCGTGGCTCGACCGGATCCGCTGGTCGCGCCGTTCACCAAGGGCCAGCAGGTCGCGACGCTGAAGGTGCTGGCCGGCGACAAGCCGGTCACCGAGGTGCCGCTGGTCGCGCTGGAGGCCGTTGAAGAGGCCGGCGTGCTCGGCCGTGCCTGGGACGCGCTGCGGCTGTGGGTGAAATAACCCGGCTGTAAGTACCCACTCATCCGCCCGCGCAGCCATGCGCGTTGCGGGAGAACCCGTACCGGGCTATACTGGCGGGCTTTCCCGCAATTGGGGCGGGGAACCTCTGCGCGCCGCGGTTCGACCGACGGGGCGCTTTCATTTCCAGACGTTTAGGGACGTTTTTCTTCAATGCCAACCATCAATCAACTGGTGCGTCAGGGCCGGGAGGTCGAAAAGACCAACTCCAAGTCGCCCGCGATGCAGAACAGCCCCCAGCGCCGTGGCGTGTGCACCCGCGTGTACACCACGACGCCGAAAAAGCCGAACTCGGCGCTGCGCAAGGTCGCCAAGGTGCGCCTGACCAACGGTTTCGAGGTCATCTCGTACATCGGCGGTGAAGGCCACAACCTGCAGGAGCACTCGGTGGTGCTCGTGCGCGGCGGCCGCGTCAAGGACCTGCCGGGCGTGCGCTACCACATCGTGCGCGGCTCGCTGGACCTGCAAGGCGTCAAGGATCGCAAGCAGTCCCGCTCCAAGTACGGCGCCAAGCGCCCGAAGAAGGCGTAAAGAGTTTTTCGTTTGTCGGTGCTTCATTCGCTCGGCAGGCGGATGAAAGCGTAGTGACCCACTCCGGGTCGAGTAAGCGGAGAGCCTGGATGGCCTCCTGGATCCCCAGAGGATCGGCTGAAGCAAATTGAGAGGTGAATAGAAATGCCACGTCGTCGCGAAGTCCCTAAGCGTGAAATCCTGCCGGATCCCAAGTACGGCAATGTCGAGCTCGCCAAGTTCATGAACGTCATCATGCAAGGCGGCAAGAAGGCGGTCGCCGAGCGCATCGTCTACGGCGCGCTCGAGCAGATCGAGAAGAAGAACCCGGGCCGTGACCCGGTGGAAGCCTTCACCATGGCGATCAACAACGTCAAGCCCATGGTCGAGGTGAAGTCCCGCCGCGTCGGCGGCGCCAACTACCAGGTGCCGGTGGAAGTGCGTCCGGTGCGGCGCCTGGCGCTGTCGATGCGCTGGCTCAAGGAAGCCGCCAAGAAGCGCGGCGAGAAGTCCATGGCCCTGCGCCTGGCCAACGAACTCATGGAAGCCACGGAAGGCCGCGGCGGCGCCATGAAGAAGCGCGACGAAGTGCACCGCATGGCCGAGGCCAACAAGGCGTTCAGCCACTTCCGCTTCTAAAGTCCGTCCCCATCTCAGGTGCGGGCCCGCCACGAGCGGGCTCGTGCCGTTTCAACGAAAGACTCATCATGGCCCGCAAAACGCCTATCGAGCGCTACCGCAACATCGGTATCTCCGCGCACATCGACGCCGGCAAGACCACGACGACCGAGCGCATCCTGTTCTACACGGGTGTGAACCACAAGCTCGGCGAAGTGCACGACGGCGCCGCGACCACCGACTGGATGGAGCAGGAGCAGGAGCGTGGCATCACGATCACCTCCGCCGCGGTGACCTGCTTCTGGAAGGGCATGGACCTGTCCTATCCGGAGCACCGCTTCAACATCATCGACACCCCCGGACACGTGGACTTCACCATCGAGGTGGAGCGTTCCATGCGCGTGCTGGACGGCGCCTGCATGGTGTACTGCGCCGTGGGCGGCGTGCAGCCCCAGTCCGAAACGGTCTGGCGCCAGGCCAACAAGTACAAGGTGCCGCGCCTCGCGTTCGTCAACAAGATGGACCGCACCGGCGCCAACTTCTTCAAGGTCTATGACCAGATGAAGCTGCGCCTGAAGGCCAACCCCGTGCCCATCGTCATCCCGATCGGCGCCGAGGACAACTTCAAGGGCGTGGTCGACCTGCTGAAGATGAAGGCGATCATCTGGGACGAGGCGTCCCAGGGCATGAAGTTCGACTACGTCGACATCCCGGCCGACCTCGTCGCCACCGCCAAGGAATGGCGCGAGAAGATGGTCGAGGCCGCCGCCGAGTCCTCCGAGGAACTGATGAACAAGTACCTCGAGGAAGGCGACCTGAACGAGGAGGAGATCAAGCAGGGTATCCGCGCCCGCACGATCGCCACCGAGATCCAGCCGATGCTGTGCGGCACCGCCTTCAAGAACAAGGGCGTGCAGCGCATGCTCGACGCCGTGATCGACTTCCTGCCCTCGCCGGTGGACATCCCCCCGGTGGCCGGCCTGGACGACGACGAGAAGGAAACCAGCCGCAAGGCCGACGACGGCGAGAAGTTCTCGGCGCTGGCATTCAAGCTGATGACCGACCCGTTCGTGGGCCAGCTGACCTTCGTGCGCGTGTATTCGGGCGTCCTCGCGAAGGGCGACACCGTCTACAACCCCGTCAAGGGCAAGAAGGAGCGCATCGGCCGTATCGTGCAGATGATGGCGAACACCCGTACCGAGATCGAAGAGATCCGCGCCGGTGACATCGCCGCCTGCGTGGGCCTGAAGGACGTGACCACGGGCGAAACCCTGTGCGATCCGGATTCCATCGTGACCCTCGAACGCATGGTCTTCCCCGAGCCGGTGATCCGCCAGGCCGTGGAACCCAAGACCAAGGCCGACCAGGAGAAGATGGGCATCGCGCTGCAGCGCCTGGCCTCGGAAGACCCGTCGTTCCGCGTGAACACCGACGAGGAATCCGGCCAGACCATCATCGCCGGCATGGGCGAGCTGCACCTGGAAATCATCGTCGACCGCATGAAGCGCGAGTTCGGCGTGGAAGCCAACGTGGGCAAGCCGCAGGTGGCCTACCGCGAGACGATCCGCAAGACGGCGACCGACGTCGAAGGCAAGTTCGTGCGCCAGTCGGGCGGCAAGGGCCAGTACGGCCACGTGGTGTTCCGCATCGAGCCGAACGAAACCGGCAAGGGCTTCGAGTTCCTGGACGAGATCAAGGGCGGCGTGGTGCCGCGCGAGTACATCCCGGCCGTGGAAAAGGGCGTGCTGGAAGCGCTGAACTCGGGCGTGCTGGCCGGTTACCCGGTCGTGGACGTCAAGGTCGCGCTCACCTTCGGTTCGTACCACGACGTGGACTCGTCGGAGCAGGCGTTCAAGATGGCCGCCATCTTCGGCTTCAAGGAAGGCGCCAAGAAGGCCAGCCCCGTCATCCTCGAGCCGATGATGGCCGTGGAAGTCGAGACGCCTGAGGAATACGCCGGCAACGTGATGGGCGACCTGTCGTCCCGTCGCGGCATGGTGCAGGGCATGGACGACATGCCCGGCGGCGGCAAGGCCATCAAGGCCGAGGTTCCGCTGTCGGAGATGTTCGGCTACTCGACCACGCTGCGCTCGATGTCGCAGGGCCGCGCCACGTACACGATGGAGTTCAAGCACTACAGCGAGGCTCCGAAGAACGTGTCCGAGGCGATCGTCGCGGCACGCGCGAAATAAGCAAGCCCGCGAAAGCGGGACTTCAGGACCCGCCGGCGCAAGCCGGCGCGTCTGCGATCAGGCCCCCCACGCTGCCCGTGGCGAGGGAACCAGGAGCCTGATGCAGACGTAAAACCGAATCACGGGCATTGCTCTTTCTGGAGATTTTTGAATGGCAAAAGGTAAATTCGAGCGCACGAAGCCGCACGTGAACGTCGGCACGATCGGCCACGTTGACCACGGCAAGACCACGCTGACGGCGGCGATCACCACCGTGCTGGCCACCAAGTTCGGCGGC
>JAEWIF010000009.1 GCA_023387335.1 Pseudomonadota bacterium
AACATGAGGACGATGCCCAATCCCATGAACATGCGCGAGATATCGAGGATCTGCCAGGAATCCCAGATAAAGCGACACATGCCCCGGTCGGCCGAGACGAATTCTGCGGCCACGACCAGGATCAGCGCCTGTCCCAGTCCCAGCCGCAACCCCGTGATGATCGAGGGCATGGCGGCGGGAATGAACACGCGGAACCATCGCGTCATGGGCGGGAAGCGGAAGGCGTTGGCGACGTCGTGATAGACGGCGTTGGTGTAGCGGATGCCCGAGAGCGTATTGATGCAGGTCATGAAGAACACGCCCAGCGTGACGAGCGCCGAGCTGGAGGCATCGCCCAGCCCGAAAATGACGATCATCAGCGGATAGATCGCGATCTTGGGCATGGGAAAGAGTCCGTAGAGCATCGGGCCGATGGCCCAGCGCGTCTGGATGTGCAGTCCCATGACGACCCCGAGGGTCACGCCGGCCGTGGCCCCGATGCCGTAACCGATGCCCACGCGCTTGAGGGTGGCCAGGACGTGTTCGAGAAGGATGCCGCGATTGGCTCCGCTCGAAAGATAGTCCACGATCGAAACACCGATCGTTGCGGGGGCGGGAAAGAACCGGCGGTCGATCCACCCCAGTTGCGCGGCCATCTGCCAGAGGAGCAAGAGGGCGACCGGCAGGCCTACGCCGAGGACTATCGACTGGATGCGTGCATTGCGGCGATGGCGCAGTGTTTCCGTAACGAAGGCTTCCGCGCTGGCGGCGGGCACGCCAAAAGCTGCCAGGGTTGTCATTTGGCGTTCTCCTTTTGCAGGCTCTGGCCCACTTCCTCGGCCACCATCGACCAGACGCGCGCCTGAAGCGCCGCAAATTCGGGCGTCTGCCGGCGTTCGAGCGGCTCGATATCGCGTCCGAACGGCGTATCGAGCACAGCTTTGACGCGTCCGGGTCGGGCGGTCATGATCAGCAGGCGGTCGGCAAGGCTCAGGGCCTCGTCGATGTCGTGGGTGACGTAAACCACAGTCGATTGGGTCGCTTTCCAGATGCGATGCAGTTCCGATTGCATGACAAGGCGCGTCTGGGCGTCGAGAGCGGCCAGCGGCTCGTCCATCAGGAGCAGCAGCGGCTCGGTGGCGAGGGCGCGTGCGATGGCGACGCGCTGGCGCATGCCGCCGGAAAGCTCGTGCGGAAACGCGCTGCCGAAATCGCCAAGTCCCACGAGGCGCTGGTAGTGAGCACAGCGCCGCCGGGCTTCCTCAGGAGCGATCTGCAGGCCCGAAAGCCCTATCGAGATGTTGTCGGCGATCGACATCCAGGGCAGCGTCGAATCGCCCTGGAAAACGGTGGCACTGCGCAGACGAGACCGATCGCTTCCGGTTTCCTCGTCCCAGGCGATCGTGCCGAAATACTGGGTGTCCAGGCCCGCGAGGATGCGCAGCAGGGAACTCTTGCCGCATCCGCTAGGCCCGAGCACAGCCAGGCGCTCGCCGCGCCTGACTTCGATATCGATCTCGGCGATGGCCTGCACCACGCGATTGTCGATGGTCAGAAAAGCCTTGCGCAGCGTATCGATTTTCAGTGCCGTTTCGGACATGCCGGTCGCCTCCTCGCGCAGGGCATAATGGGTCGCATTCATGACCAGCCCTCAGGCCGGGCGCGAATCCTCGTGCTGGTGGACATCGACATCATCCTTCGTCGTTCTTGCATTGGCGGGCCCCTGCCCGCCGATGGAGCGCATCACTTCGGCCGCGCACTGCCTGAGCAGCGTCGACAATTTCAATTCCTTGCCGACGGAAAACCGCTGTTCGGGCATAGAGAGCCCGATCGAACCCAGAACCCTGCCTGACGGGCCGAACAGGGGAACCGCCAGCCCGACGGCGCCGGGGATACGCTGACCGTGGGTGATGGCGTAGCCCCGCGCCCGGACCTGCTCGAGCTGATCATCGAGTTCGAGCGGATCGGCGAGCGACTGGCCGGTGACGGGAACGAGCCCGGTGCGCTCGATGATGGCGTCGCGTTCGGGGCGATCGAGAAACGCCATGACCGCCCATCCGGCGGCGCCCACATAAATGGGCTTCCACTTGTTGAGCTCGACCACGTAGCGCAACACCTGGTTGGATTCGACGCTTTCGACGCCGATGATTTCGCCGCGGGCCTTGTCGTAAAGATTGAGAAACGCCGCCTCCTCGCTGGCAGCGACGAGATCGCGCATGGGGTCGAGCGCAACCGAGCGCAGCGACCAGCGATCGACGATCTTGTGGGAAAGGCGGATCATGTCCAGCCCCAGCATATAGCGGCCGTTCGCCTCGTCCTTTTCGAGCAACCCTTCCTCGACCAGCGCCGAGATCACGCGATGGGCGCTCGACGGCGTCATGCCGAGCGCCTTGGCGGCGGCGCGAACGCCGACATCCTCGATGTTCCCATCGACCATCCAGCGCAGCAGGCCGAATGCCTTGGCGAGCGGATTGCGTTCTGTGTTCTGCAAAGCGGAACATCCTTTCTTTCTAACGATACAGTTGCATCGGCTGTCGGCATGAGTCAACATCCCGCAACGCCAATACGACTAATGACGGAACGTTTTCATTAAATCGTTCCTTTGAACGGAACATATT
>JAEWIF010000046.1 GCA_023387335.1 Pseudomonadota bacterium
CATTTAATGAATCCAAGTAGGCCTTTGCCATTTTACCCATAGCAATAAGACTGTTTTCAACAATCAGGCATTCACTTCCCATAAGATCTGTTCTATCATAGCCCTCTTCAATGAGAAAATGTCTACAGCCTTTCTCATAAAGTTGCAAAATAAATTCGTGTCCATCTCGCTTCTCCCCCTTGAGTGCTACAAAAAGTTGACCTTCTTTCCAATTTCTCGAATCTATACACACGCCTTCAAAAGGTATATCTTTTACTTCACCTTTTCCCACGTGTTCAAATCTGCCGCTTGTACAGCTTTCAAATGTTTTCAATAATGCTCTAATCATTTATTCCAAATAAAGGTGTACTACCTCTCCCTTTCTAGCATTTTTACCAGGCTTAGGATTCTGATCCAAAACAACTAAGCCTTTATCATTTGGGTCGCCGGAATCCAGCTTAGCTTCAAGACCCGCACCCTTAATGACTCCTGTAGCATCTTCATATGCTTTTCCAATCACACTTGGAACAGAAATTGTATTTTCCCGTACCATCTGCACTTCATCTTCTGAATACACTCTGCTTACACCTAAGTATTGAAGTGCATTTTCCAGGAAGTTCTTAGCAATAGGTCCCGCAGCAGTAGCACCATAAGGAGTATTCTTTGGATAGTCCACAACTACCAGTAAAGCTATTTTAGGATCATCCATTGGTGCCATACATACAAATGAAGCATCCGTTCTGTTTGTATATTTACCGTCTATTGCCTTCTCAGATGTACCTGTTTTACCTCCAACTCTCATACCTGGTATTTTCGCAGTTCCTCCACCACCTGTCGATACCTCGGCTTCCATCATTTCACACATGTCTTTAGCAGGTTTAGATGAAATCACCTTACGAATAGCCTGTGGTTTAAATTCTTTTACTACCTTTCCGGATGAATCTATGAGTTTTTTTACAATATGAGGCTTCATCAGTACACCGTCATTTCCTATGGCGCTTATGGCTGTTACCATCTGCATAGGTGTTACGGCAATACCTTGACCAAAGCTCATTGTTGCTAGTTCAACAGGTCCTACATTTTCTTTATTCAATACCTGTGATATAGCCTCTCCCGGCATATCTACTCCTGTTTGTCTAGTAATGCCAAACATGTCTAAATAGTCATAATATTTATCTTTTCCAAGTGAGGCAGCCAGCTTCATCTGCACCGGGTTACACGATACCCCGATGGCGTCCTTTAATGTTAGCGATCCATGAGGGGCAGGACTCCAGCAGCTTATCCTTACACCAGCTACCATCTCGTAACCCGCACAATAAAATACTGAGTTAGGTGTAGCAATGCCTTCCTCAATAGCTGATGCAGTGGTGATTAACTTAAATACAGAGCCGGGCTCATATGTGTCACTAATAACAGGGTTTCTCCAAAGCTTACTCAAGTAGTCCGTCTGCTCCTGATCACTCATCTTTTCAAATGCCTTTTTCGCTTCCGGATCTGTTGGCATAGAGGCGTTATTAGGATCAAATGTAGGTGTATTTACCATTGCCAATATTTCTCCACTTTTAGGATTCATTGCAACAGCCATAATGCGATCGGCTTTAGTCTCTTTCATACCCTGTGCAACTGCATTTTCTAAGTGGTGCTGCAATATTTCATCAATGGTTAGAACAAGACTTAGACCATCCTGTGCACCGTACTTTTTATCATCACCATACGTTATTGCATCCCCATTCACATCAGTTGTCTTGATCCATTTACCTGCTACACCACTAAGGTAGTCATCGTACTGCAATTCCAATCCACTACGCCCACTATTTTCAAGAGTTACGCTGCCTAATACCGAAGCGGCGAAGCTTCCTAATGGATAATGTCTTCGTGTTCCAGTAGTCACATCTAGCCCCTGCACCTTCAGCTTTCTTATGGCCTTGATTTGATCCGTATCATAATATGAACCAAGTCTTAAAACCGGGACATTGCTTGTAACCCTGTTTTTTACATACTCTTCACTTTCGCCAATTGCCTTCGCCAGTTTTGAGATAATTTGTGTTCGTTTACTCCCCTTATAGGAATCTTTAAACGCAGCTGTTCTTATGTATAAATAAAAGCACTTTGCACTTGCCACCAGCTCATTCTTATTTCTGTCATATATGGATCCTCGCTTTGCTTCAAGCTGTATATGACTCTTTTGCTGATTTATTGCCATATCTCTATATTCATCAGCCTTAACAATCTTTATCCATGCCATCCTGGCAAACATTACGAACATCAAAAAAGAAACTATTAAAAAAGCCACCATTATCCTTTGATGATAAATGTATTCCGGATCACAACGTTTACTTTTATTAATGCTCCTCATGCTTTCACTACCTTTTTATTCCCCAAAATATCTTAATCATTATCTAAAAATAATAAAAGGCCAGACATCCCCTTTGCCTGACCTTCACTCATAAACCTAATTGTAAGCCTGTGTCTTTAAAGCCATGGCAAAATTCCCTTTAGGCTTATCAAGGTTTGTCAAATAAACACAAGAGCCTTCGTCAGGATATATCATGCCGAGCTTGCCAATAGCTACAGATTCGATATTCTCAATGTTATTTGCAGTCTTCACT
>JAEWIF010000012.1 GCA_023387335.1 Pseudomonadota bacterium
TCGACATGAACCTCTGACTCGCGGCGACTGTTTGAACGGAGCGCTGCAAGCGCGCAGTGAGTTTCGCCGCGTGGGCCCGCACCCCGGAAGGCGACGCGCGCAGCGTGCGAAGCACGCGGAGAGTCACACCATGAGCCCGGGCCAGGCATCGCCTGCCGCGCGGGCGCGACGCCAAACTCACTAAGGCGACATCGGCGGTGTCCCCGCCCCCGCGCCGCGCTCGAACGTGACCACGTGGTCCACCTCGGGCCGGATGCCGATCCACTCGCCGACTTTGTGGTCGTGGTGGCTCGGGACGTGGGCCATCACCACCTCGCCGCTGCGAAGGCGCAGCGTGTAGAGGAACTCCGAGCCGCGGAAAGCCTTGCGCACGATCTGCGCCTTCACCGGCGCGGCGTCGTCGTGGACGATGTCGTCGGCGCGCAGCAGCACCTCGCAGTCGCCGGCGCGGAAGGCCGTCGGCAGCGGGCATTCGGCGACGTCGGTCAGCTCGCCCAGCGGCGTGTCCACCACCACCTGGCCGTCGACCTCGCGCAGGCGCGCCGGCGTGAACACGCCGTGGCCGATGAAGTCGGCGACGAAGCGCGTGGCCGGGCGGTGGTAGAGCGTGTACGCGTCGTCCCACTGGTGCAGCCGGCCCTGGTGCATCACCCCGATGCTGTCGCCGATGGCGAACGCCTCCAGCTGGTCGTGCGTGACGAACAGCGCCGTCGCGCCCGCCGACTTCAGGATCCCGCGGATCTCGTGCGCGAGGCGCTCGCGCAGCTCGACGTCGAGGTTGGAGAACGGCTCGTCCAGCAGGAGCAGCTGCGGCCGCGGCGCCAACGCCCGCGCCAGCGCGACGCGCTGCTGCTGCCCGCCCGAGAGTTCGTGCGGCATGCGCGGCTCGCTCCCGGCCAGGCCGACCAGGGCCAGCACCTCGGCCACGCGGTCGCGCCGTTCGCCGCGCGGCAGCTGCGACAGGCCGAAGCCCACGTTGCGGCCCACGTCCAGGTGCGGGAACAGCGCGTAGTCCTGGAACACCATGCCGATGCGGCGGCTCTCCGCGGGCACGTGCACGGCCGGGCTTTCGACGATCTCGCCCGAGATGCGGATCTCGCCCTCGCTCGCGCGCTCCAGGCCCGCGACCGCGCGCAGCAGCGTGGTCTTGCCGCAGCCCGAAGGCCCGATCAGCACGCCGATGTCGCCGGCGGGCAGGCCGAACGAGACCTCGTCGACCGCGGGCCGGGCCTGTCCGCCGTAGCGGACGCTCAATCGGGACAGTTCGACATGCATGGGCTTGGATTCTAGATGCGTACAATTCTCATTTGCATTGTCGCAGCGAACCTCTTCCCCCATCACCGCGCGTCCTCCGTTGACCCTGCCGCGGCCCCGTGACCTCCTCATGCTGGCGGTGGCCGTGCTCATCGTGCTGCCCGTCGTGGCGGTGCTCGGCTCCTGGCTGGAGTGGGACGCCCACACCGCGGGCATCCTGCGCGAGATGGCGGCGACCGTGCTGCCGGGCTACGCCATCACGAGCGTGGTGCTGTGCATCGCGGTCGGCCTCGGCGTCGCCCTGGTCGGCACCGTCTCGGCCGCTGCCGTCACGCTCTTCGAGTTCCGCGGCCGCCGCTTCTTCGAATGGGCTCTGCTGCTGCCCTTGGCGATGCCCTCGTACGTGGTGGCCTATGCGTACACCGACTTCCTGCAGTTCAGCGGCCCGATGCAGGGCTGGATCCGCGCGACCTTCGGGCTCGAAGGCCGCGTCTTCCCCGAGGTGCGCAATACAGCGGGCGCTGCCGTGGTGTTCGTGTTCACGCTCTATCCCTACGTCTACCTGCTGGCGCGCGCGGCGCTGTCGGAACGCGCGGCGCACCTGATGGAAGCGGCGCGCCTGCTGGGCGCGCCCCTGGCCACGCGGGTGCTGCGCGTCGCGCTTCCGCTGGCGCGCCCCGCGGTCGCGGCCGGGGTGGCGCTCGCGCTGATGGAAACGCTGGCCGACTTCGGCGTGGCCAGCTACTTCGGCATCACGACCTTCACCACCGGCATCTACAAGGCCTGGCTGGCGATGGACAACCGCGTCGCCGCCGCCCAGCTGGCCACCTCGCTGCTGGCGGTGGTGGTCGTGCTGCTCGCGCTGGAGCACCGCGCGCAGCGGCGCATGCGATTCGCGGCTTCCCGCGGCGCCCGCGCGGGCTCGGCCGAAGCGCAGCCGGCGCGCCTGTCGGGCCGGCGCGCCGCGCTGGCCGTCCTTCTGTGCAGCCTGCCGATCCTGGGCGGGTTCGTGCTGCCGGTGCTGTTCATGCTGCGTCCGCTGGCGGCCGACTGGTCGGTGCTGCCCTGGGACCGCTTCCTGCAATGGGCCTGGAACAGCGTGCGCCTGGGCGCAATCACGGCCGTGCTCGCGATCGCCGCCGCGCTGCTGCTGGCCTCCAGCCTGCGCCGCGGCGGTGACGCGGTCACGCGCGGCGTGGTCCGGCTGGCCGGCCTGGGCTACGCGATCCCCGGCGCGGTCATCGTGGTCGGCCTGCTGCTGCCGGTCGGCTGGCTGCAGGCCGCCGCGCCGCAGGTGCCGGCCGTGTACTGGGTAACGGGCACGGTGCTCGGCGTCGTCTGGGCCTACCTCGTCCGTTTCATGTCGGTCGCGCTGCAATCGGTGCAGAGCGGCTACGCCCGGATCCCGCGCAGCTTCGACGACTCGGCGCGCATGCTGGGCACCGGCCGGCTCGCGCTGCTGGCGCGCGTGCACTGGCCGCTGCTGCGCGGTTCCGCCGCGGCCGCCGCGCTGCTGGTGTTCGTGGACGTGATGAAGGAACTGCCCGCGACGATGCTGCTGCGCCCCTTCAACACCGACACGCTGGCCGTGGTGGCCTACCAGCTCGCGCGCGACGAGCGGCTGGGCGAAGCCGCCCTGCCGTCGCTGGCGCTGGTGCTGGTGGGTTTGCTGCCGGTGCTGCTGCTGAGCCGTTCGGTTCGACGCCGCTGATCAGCGGGTCAGACCTCGTCGGACCACTCCAGGCGGGTGGTGTTCGCGGTTTTTCGGAAGACGACTTCGCCGGTCGGCACGTGCACGACGCGGATCTCCTTGCCGTCGGGACGGGTGTGGCTCTTGGCGGCCAGGGTGACCGCGAGCGCGCGGTCACTGAAGCAATGCTGGGCTTCGGATGCAGGGAGCCACGGATTCGCGATCGGGTGGCTGCTCTCGATCCGGTAGTCGGCGCTCGTCATTCAAATACCTCCTTTGTCCTCTGCCTTGTGTTTCTTCGCCGCTCGCGCCTTTGTGTTGTGGACTGCCCGCCGGGGCGTCCTGTGTCGACGCGTCCGGCACAGGTTATCGGCGCCGGATGGCATGTATGTAGGACGCCGCCGCATCGGCGGGAAACGCTTCGTACCGCCGGTGCACCCCCGCCTTAAGCCATCCCCCACTACAGTTTTCCCGCGCCGCTCCGAATCGCCAGGGCATGAATTGCATAGTCCGTACTCCCTTGCTCGATGCCCAGCACAAGGTGCGGGGCTACCGGCTCGCCTGGCAGTCGCCGCGCGGCGGCGACGTCCAGCGCCTGGCCGCCTGCCTGGCGCGCTCACCGGATGACGAATCCCAGCCGGGCTGGAGCGCCGGCAGCGGCCTGGCCTTCCTGCAGGCGCCGGCCGGCGCGCTGTCGCCGGACACCTTCCCCGACCTCGTCGCCGAGAAGACGGTGCTCAGCCTCGAGGAGGCGGATTTCCGCGTCCCCGCCGTGGGGCCGGCCGTGAAGGCGCTGCGCAAGCGCGGGTTCGGCATCTCGCTGCGGCTGCCGCAGCCCCGCGCCTTGCCGCCCGCCCTCGTCGCGATGCTCACCCACATCGAATTCGCTTTCGATCGGGAGCAGACCGTCGCGCGTCCGGCGATCGCCGCCGCGCCCGGCACCACGCCGCCGCTCTTCATCGCCGACCGCCTCGAGAGCTGGCAGGACTACCAGGCCTGCGCGGCGCTGGGCATCGACGCGTTCATCGGCCATCTGCATACGGCCGGCAGCGCGCCCACCAGCGCCACCGCCGGCCGCCTGAGCCCCGCCAGCGTGCTGGTGATGCAGCTGATCCAGATGGTGCAGTCCGACGCCGACGTGCGCGACCTCGAGGCCGCGCTCAAGCAGGACGCCGCGCTGGCCTACCGCCTGCTGCGCTGCCTGAACTCCGCGAGCTTCGGCCTGGGCGTCGAAGTGCAGTCGCTGCGGCATGCGGTCAGCATGATGGGTTACCGGCCGCTGCTGCGCTGGCTCGCGCTGCTGCTCGCGTCTTCCAGCTCGCAGGCGAACTCGCCGGTGCTGCTGCAGACCGCCATCGTGCGCGGCCGCTTCACCGAGCTTCTGGGCCGCGGCCTGCTGCCGGCGAACGAGGCCGACAACCTGTTCGTGGTCGGCATGTTCTCGCTGATCGACCGGCTGCTCGGCGTGCCCATGGGCCAGGCGCTGGACAAGGTGCAGCTGGCCGGTCCCGTGGTGCAGGCGCTGCTCAAGCGCGAGGGCATCTACGGGCCCTTCCTGAAGCTGGCCGAAGCCTGCGAGCGCGCGGACGCCGATCCCGCCGCGCTGGCGGAAGCCGCCTTCGTCACCTCCGAGCAGGTCAACCGCGCGCACGTCGCCGCGCTGGCCTGGGCGGGCGAGCTGCAAGTGTCATGAGCGAGCACGATCGAGCCGCCCTGGCCGCGCTGATCTCGAACCTGCCGGCCGAAACCCGCGGCGAACTGGTCCGCATGTACCGCCGGTCCCTCACCAATCAGCTGGACCTGATCGGCATGCGGCCCTACACGAACAGCGAAGCGCTGGTGGTCGCGCTGCACGGCCTCGCCGGTTCGGCGGCCATGATGCAGGACAAGGAGCTGTCGACATCGGCGCGAAGCATGGAGGGCGACCTGCTCGAAGGCCGCGTGGACGCGGCCTGGCGACGCTGGCCGACGATCCAGGCCCTGGCGCAGCGCACGCTGGCTCAGCTCGACTCGATCGAAGCGGCCGGCGACTGACTCAATGCAGCAGCCCGTGGCGCTGCGCGTAGTGCGCCAGCTGCGCATTGCTCGGCAGCTTCATCTTCTCCAGCAGCCGTGCGCGGTACACGCCCACGGTCTTGGGCGTCATGGCCAGCGCCTGCGCGATGCCGGGCAGCGGCACGCCGCGCGCGATCAGCACCAGCAGCTCGCGCTCGCGCTCGGTCAGCCGGTGGTGCGGCAGCGCCTGCTCGGGCGACGTCAGCTCGTCGACGAGCAGGTTGGCGACGGCCGGCGTCAGGTACTTGCGGCCGCGCGCCACCGAGCGCAGCGCGTCCAGCAGCACGCCGGGCTCGCCGGCCTTGTTCAGGTAGGCCAGCGCGCCGGCGCGCAGCGACTGCACGGCGTACTGGTCCTCGGGATACATGGACACCACCATCACGTGCGGGGCGCTAGCGCGCGCGGCGAGCGCTTCCAGGATCTGCAGGCCCGAACGGCCGGGCAGGTTGATGTCCAGCAGCAGCACCTCGCAGCCGGTCGAGGCCAGCAGAGGCTCCAGCGCGGTCCAGTCGCCGGCTTCGCCCACGACTTCGAAGGCGCCGTCCTGCGCCAGCGTGTCGCGCAGGCCGCGGCGGATGAGGGCGTGGTCGTCGGCGAGGACGACTCGCGTCGTCATGCCGCCACCTCCGCGTCTTCCGTCAGCGGGATCCACAACATGAGCGTGGTGCGCCCCGGCACGGAAGAAACATCGAGCTGCCCGCCCAGCGCACGCACGCGCTCGGCCATGCCGCGCAGGCCCAGCGCGCCCGGACGCGCGCGCGTCGCCGCATCGAAGCCGCGGCCGTCGTCCTCGATTTCCACCGACAGGCACTCCGGGCCGAGGTGCAGGTCGACCACCACGCGCGTCGCCTGCGCATGCTTGGACACGTTGGTCAGCGCTTCCTGGCAGGCGCGGTACACCGCGATGGCGGGATCGGGCGCGACGGCGGCGTCCTTCACGTTGCAGCGGAATTCCGCATGAAGGCCGTGGCGCGCGCGGAACTGCTGCACCAGGGCGCGGATGGCCGCGGCCAGGCCGGCGTCCAGGGTGGACGGATGCAGGTTGCGCATGATCCGCTGCGCGGCCACGTGGGCGACGGACAGCTCGCCCAGCGCGCGGCGGATGCGCTCGGCCGCGGCCTCGCCGGTCTCGAACTGCGCCAGCTCGAGGTCGAAGCGCACGGCCGTGAGCGTGCCGCCGATGTCGTCGTGGATCTCGCGCGCGATCGCGGCGCGTTCCTGGTCGATGCGCGACTGCAGCTGCGCCGACAAGGCCTGCAGCTCGCGTTGCGACTCGGCCAGCTGCGCCAGCGCCTGCGCCTTCTCGCGGCGCGCCGCGGCGCCGGCCAGCGCGTTGCGCACCGCGGCGCCCAGGCGAAGGAGGCGGCCCTTGACCAGGTAATCGTCCACGCCGCGCCGCATGGCCTCGACGGCGACCTCCTCGCCGATCACGCCGGACACGATGATGAAAGGCGGCGGCTCGGGCCGGCTGCGAACGATCTCGAAAGCCTCCGAGCTGGAAAAGCCCGGCAGGCAGTGGTCGGAGATCACGAGCTCCCAGGCATGTTCGTCGAGGGCTTCGCCCAGTTGCGCGGCCGATTCCACCCGGCGCGATTCGGACGCGATGCCCTGCTGGGCGAGAGTGGCCACCAGCAGCCGCCAGTCCAGCTCCGCGTCCTCGATCACCAGCAACTGCAGCATCCTCGCCCCGCTCCCACGCACTTCCTGCGGTGCAGGATAAACGCGCGGGGCGCGCCGCGCGTGCATCCGCTTGCTTCGAAAAGCGGGCGGAGCGGGCCGCTTTCCGGCGCTTCGCCGATCGCCACCGCCTCCCACAATGGCCCGGACCTTTGATGGGGATGGCCATGCAATCGATTCTCGCGGTCGACGACTCGGTGTCCATGCGGCAGCTGATCGCCTGGACGCTTCGCGCCGCCGGCTACCACGTCATCGAAGCCGCCGACGGCGCCCAGGCGCTGGCGCAGGCCGGCTCGAACGACGTGGACCTGGTGATCACCGACCAGAACATGCCGGGCATGGACGGCCTGGCGCTCACGCGTTCGCTGCGCGCCGACGCGCGCCTGCGCGACGTGCCCGTGCTGATCCTCAGCACCGACGACGACGCCGACCTGAAGCAGGCCGCGCGCAGCGCGGGCGCGACCGGGTGGCTGACCAAGCCGTTCGAGCCGCAGCGCCTGTTGGAAGTCATTCGCAAGGTGGCGCCGCCACCGGGAACCAAGCCATGCTGACCACCACTCCCGCCGCCGACGGCGGTGCCGCCGGGTTCGACCTCGGCCAGTTCTACCAGGTCTTCTTCGAGGAGGCCGGCGACAACCTCGAGCGCATGGAGCAGCTGCTCGTCGCGCTCGACCTCGCCGCGCCCGACGACGAGACGCTGCACGCCATCTTCCGCTGCGCGCATTCGATCAAGGGCGGCGCGGCCACCTTCGGCTTCGGCGAGCTCGCCGACCTCACGCACGTGATGGAAACGCTGCTGGACCGGCTGCGCCGGCACGAGCTCGCGCCCACCACGGCGATGGTCGACACGCTGCTGGCCTCGGGCGATGCCCTGCGCGAGATGCTGCGGCACCGGCAGGACGGCTCGGGCGAGGCGGTGGACGATCGCGAACTGCGCGCGACGCTCGTGCGCCTCGCTTCGCCTGAAGAAGCGGCGCCTGCGCCGGTCGCCGCTCCCGCGCCGACGGCCGCGCCCGTCGCACCCGCGCCCGCGAAGACCGCGCAAGCGCGCGACCTCGAACTGCTCGCCGGCCCGCTGGCCCAGTCCCATGTCGCCGACGACCTGGTCGAGCTGTTCGGCGAAGTCGTCGGCCTCGGCGAACTCTCGCGTGTCGAGGCCGTGCCCGGGCAGGCCGACGGCGTCGTGCGCTTCCGCCTCAAGACGACGTCGAACGACGGCGACCTGCTGGACCTGTGCGGCTTCCACCTGCCGCGCGAGCAGCTGCGCATCGCCGACTGGCCCGGCTCCGGCGCATTGCCGGTGACGGTTCCCGAAGCCCCCGTCGCACTCGCTGCGCCCGCAGCCGCCCCGGCGCCTGCCGGCCCGCGCAAGTCCGCGGCGCCCGCGCCTTCCACCGAAACGCTGCGCGTGTCGGTGGACAAGGTCGACCAGCTGATCAACCTCATGGGCGAGCTCGTGATCACGCAGGCCATGCTGGCCCAGCGCGCGGGCGCGCTCGACGGCCCCGCGCGCGATCAGTTGATCGGCGGCCTCACCGACCTGGAGCGCACCACGCGCGACCTGCAGGAGTCGGTGATGTCGATCCGCATGATCCCCATGTCCGAGGTGTTCGGCCGCTTCCCGCGCATGCTGCGCGACCTGGCGGCGCGCCTGGGCAAGCAGGTGGAGCTGCGCACCGTCGGCGAGGCGACCGAGCTGGACAAGGGCATGATCGAGAAGCTCACCGATCCGCTCACGCACCTGGTGCGCAACTCGCTGGACCACGGCATCGAGCTGCCCGAGCAGCGCCTGGCCGCGGGCAAGCCGGCGCACGGCACGCTGACGCTCAGCGCGCAGCACGAGGGCGGCTGCATCCTGATCCAGGTGCGCGACGACGGCCGCGGCCTCGACCGCGCGCGCATCCTCGCCAAGGCCCGCAGCAACGGCATGGCCGTGCACGACGGCATGCCCGATGCCGAAGTCTGGCAACTGATCTTCGCGCCCGGCTTCTCCACCGCGGAAGCCGTGACCGACGTGTCCGGCCGCGGCGTCGGCATGGACGTGGTCCGGCGCAACATCCTCTCGCTCGGCGGTAGCGTCGACCTGTCCTCCGAGCCCGGCGTGGGCGCGTGCGTCACGGTGCGGCTGCCGCTCACGCTGGCGATCATGGACGGCATGTCGGTGATGGCGGGCGGCGAGCTGTACCTGCTGCCGCTGTCCAGCGTGGTGGAGTCGTTCCAGCCCTCGGACGCCGCGGTCAAGACCGTGGCTGGCGAAGCCCGCGTGGTCAAGGTGCGCGAGGAGTACCTGCCGGTGGTGTCGCTCTCCGACGTGCTGTCCCTGCCGGCCGCGCGGGACGCCACCCTGATGCACGTGGTGGTCGAGGGCGACGGCCGCCGCATCGCGCTGGAGGTGGACCAGCTGGTCGGCCAGCAGCAGGTGGTGGTGAAGAACCTCGAGGCCAACTACCGCAAGGTGCCCGGCGTGTCGGGCGCCACCATCCTCGGCGACGGCCGCGTCGCGCTGATCCTGGACGTCGGCGCGCTGGTGCGCCGCGGCCGCCACTGAGCCGACGGGCTCAAGCCGCGCGGCGCCCCGCCGAAAACACGGTGCGGACCCGCGCGCGGGCCCGAGCCAACAGAACCCCTGGAGTAGCCATGAACCTGATCCGGAACCTCAACATCGGCCCGCGCCTGGCGGCCGCCTTCGGCGCGCTGCTCGTGCTGCTGGTGGCCGTCGCGGCGCTCGGCATCGAGCGGATGTCGTCCTTCAACAGCCGGCTGGAGCACATCGCCACCGTCAGCAACGCGCAGCTGCGCCAGTCGCAGACCATGCTGGCCGCGCTGACCGCCATCCGCGTGGTCTCGCGCGACGTGGTGATCGCCTTCTCGCCGGACGAGATCCGCAACCTCGAAACCCAGCTGGCCGCGCAGCGCAAGCGCTACGCCGAAGCCGCGGAGCAGCTCCAGCAGAGCATCCGCCACGCCAACGACGCCCAGGACCTCAAGATGTTCGAGGACGTCGCGGCGATCCGCGTCAAGGGCACCGAGATCACCGACCGCGTCTTCAAGCTGGCCGCCGCCGGCCGCGAGGACGCGCGCACGGTGCTGAACCAGGAGCTCATGCCCCAGCAGGCCAAGTGGCAAAAGAGCATCGAGGAGCTGATCGCCGACAAGGAAAAGGACGTCGACCAGTACGTCTCCGCCGCCGCGGCCAGCTACCACATGGCCCGCAACATCATGGTCGGCGCCGCCGCGCTGGCCGCGCTGCTGGCCGTCGCCGTCGGTTTCGCGATCACCCGCAGCGTGGTGCGCCCGATCGAGCAGGCCGTCGAACTCGCCGAGCAGGTCGCCGGCGGCGACCTCACCCGCCAGGTGAAGGTGGAAGGCCGCGACGAGGCCGCGCGCCTTCTCACCGCGCTGGGCAGCATGACGGGCGCGCTCTCGGGCCTGGTGGGCCGCGTGCGCGCCGGCAGCGACTCGATCGCCAGCGGCTCCTCGGAGATCGCCCGCGGCAACGAGGACCTGTCGCAGCGCACCGAGCAGCAGGCGTCCAACCTGCAGGAGACCGCCGCCTCGATGGAGCAGCTGAGCGGCACCGTGCGCAACACCGCCGACATCGCGCGCCAGGCCAACGAGCTGGCCGTCTCGGCCAGCCAGGCGGCGGAAGAGGGCGGCCGCGTCGTGCACGACGTGGTGCACACGATGGAAGACATCCGCGTCTCCAGCCGCAAGGTCAACGACATCATCGGCGTGATCGACGGCATCGCGTTCCAGACCAACATCCTGGCGCTCAACGCCGCCGTGGAAGCCGCGCGTGCCGGCGAACAGGGCCGCGGCTTCGCCGTGGTGGCCGCCGAAGTGCGCAGCCTGGCGCAGCGCAGCGCCGAGGCCGCCCGCGAGATCAAGGCCCTGATCGGCGCCAGCGTCGGCAAGGTCGAAGGCGGCAGCAAGCTGGTGGGCGACGCCGGCCGCACGATGGAAGACATCGTGGCCCGCGTGCGCAAGGTCAGCGAGATGATCGGCCAGATCAGCGCCGCCGCCGGCGAGCAGAGCCAGGGCATCGGCCAGGTGAGCGACGCCGTGTCGCAGCTGGACCAGGTGACGCAGCAGAACGCAGCGCTGGTCGAGCAGCTCGCCGCCGCCGCCGGCAGCCTGAACTCGCGCTCGGCCGAGCTGCTGGGGTCGGTGGCCGCCTTCCGCACGCGCGAATCCGCGTCCTCCGCCTCGATCCCCGCCGCGCCGGCGCCCGCTGCCGCCGCCGCGCCGGCCCGCAAGCCGCAAGCCGCTGCGACGACGCGCCCCGCGCCCGCCCCGGTGGCGACCGCGCCGGCCGCCGCCGCGCCCGCATCGATCCCCGCCGCCCGCGCGTCCTCCACGGACGACGAGTGGACCCAGTTCTGATCACCCCGCACCAGAAGGACAGCGCCATGGAAATGATCGTGGAAGGCGGGCACATCGCCCGCCAGGAAGCCGGACGACAGGCGGCCGCGGCCGCGCGCGCCGGCGAGTACCTCACCTACCGGCTGGGGAGCGAGGAATACGGGGTGGACATCCAGAAGGTCCAGGAGATCCGCTCCTACGAGCAGCCCACGCGCATCCCGCATGCGCCCGCGCACATCAAGGGCGTGGTCAACCTGCGCGGCGTGATCGTGCCGATCGTCGACCTGCGCCTGAAGCTCGGCTGCGCGACGGCGGAGTACACCGACTTCACCGTGGTCATCGTGCTGGCCGTCGCCGGCCGCGTGCTGGGCGTGGTGGTCGACTCGGTGTCGGACGTGCTGGACCTGCAGGCCGAAGCCATCAAGCCGCCGCCCGGCCTGCCGGGCGAGGAGAACCCCGAGTTCATCACCGGCATCGCCTCGGTCGGCGACCGCATGCTGATGCTGGTGGACATCGAGTCGCTGCTGGGCGACTTCGCGAGCCTTCCGACGGCGGTGGCGTGATGGGCACGCTGCGCCTGAGAGCCCGCCTGGCCCTCGCCTTCGGCGCGCTGCTGGCGCTGCTGCTGCTGGCGGCCGGCGCGGCGCTCCACCAGATCGACGTCCTCGCGCGCATCGCCGCGCAGCAGAGCGAGCTGGCGGACAGCCGGCATCTCGTGTTCGAGTGGAGCGCGCAGACGCGCATGAACGTGGTGCGCGCGGTGACGCTGGCCAAGGCCGGCAGCCCGCCGGCCCTGGCGTCCTGGATGGACGGCGAGATGAAGGCGACCTCGGCGCGCATCAGCCAGCTGCAGTCGGAGCTGGAGCGCCGCTTGGCCGCGGATCCCGAAGCCACCGGCCTGATGGGCAAGGCGGGCGAGACCCGCAAGGCGTACCTGGCGCTGCGCGCGAAGCTGTTGCAACGCATGGCGGACGATCCCGCGGGCGCCGCGGCCGAGGTCGACTCCCAGCTGGTGCCGGCGGCCCAGGCCTATCTCGGCCGGCTGGAGGCGGTGGTCGCCCACGAGGAAGCGCTGCTCAAGCGCCACGGGGAGACCGGCGCGGCGGCGGTGCGCAGCGCCATCGCCAAGCTGGCATTGCTGTCGCTGGCCGCGCTGGTGCTGGCCGTCGTGCTGGCCTGGCGCGTGAGCGGCGACCTGGTGCGGGCGATCCGCGCCGCGATCGCTTCGGCCCAGGCCATCGCCGGCGGCGACCTTTCGCGGGACGTCGCGCGCGATCGCCGCGACGAACTGGGCGAGCTGCAGGGCGCGCTCGCGCACATGCAGCAGCGGCTGCGCGAGATGGTGGCCGGCATCCGCACGGGCGCCGACGGCGTCGGCGTGGCGACTTCGCAGATCGCCAGCGGCAACCAGGACCTGAGCTCGCGCACCGAGCAGGCCGCCGCCAGCCTGCAGCAGACCGCCGCCACCATGGGGCAGCTGAGCGACAGCACGCGCCGCTCGGCCGGCTCGGCCGGCGAGGCCGACAGCCTGGCGCGGGACGCGGCCGGTGTGGCGCGCCGCGGCGCGGCCGCGTTCGGCGAGGTGGTGGGCACCATGCGCGAGATCCACGCCAGCGCCGGGCGCATCGGCGAGATCACCGACGTGATCGACGGCATCGCGTTCCAGACCAACATCCTCGCGCTCAACGCGGCGGTGGAGGCGGCGCGCGCCGGCGAGCAGGGCCGCGGCTTCGCGGTCGTCGCCGGCGAGGTGCGCAGCCTGGCGCAGCGCAGCGCGGAGGCGGCCCGCGAGATCCGCACCCTCATCGAAGGCAGCACGAACAAGGTGGAGCACGGCTCGCGGCTGGTCGAGCAGGCCGGCAAGACGATGCAGGAGATCGAGGCCAGCGTCGGCCGCGTGACGCAGGCGATCGCGGGCATCGCGGCGGCCGCCACCAGCCAGGCCACCGGCTTCGGCGAGGTGAACGACGCCGTCGGCCAGCTCGACCGGATCACGCAGCAGAACGCCGCGCTGGTGGAGGAGGCCACCGCCGCCGCCGCGAGCCTGAAGGACCAGGCCCTGGCGCTGGCCCGCCTGGTGGCGAGCTTCCGGACCGACCAGGCGCAGCCCGCCTGAGACTGGCACCTTCGCGAACGGATCGACCGAGCCGTCCATGAGAGTCAACCTTCCCGAAGCCGCCGCGGTCCCCTTCGACGATCGCGACATCGAGTTCAGCGCCGACGATTTCGAACGCGTGCGCAAGCTGATCCGCAGCAAGGCCGGCATCGACCTGCAGGCGGGCAAGCAGAACATGGTGTACAGCCGGCTGGCGCGGCGCCTGCGCGACCGCGGCCACCGGAGCTTCCGCAGCTACCTGGACGCGCTGCGCGGCGACACCGACCCGGAGTGGCAGGAGTTCATCAACTGCCTGACCACCAACCTCACGGCGTTCTTCCGCGAGGCGCACCACTTCGAGACGCTGGCGCAGGAGCTGCGCGCGCGGCACGGGCCGGTGCGCATCTGGTCGTGCGCGGCGTCCACCGGCGAGGAGCCGTACAGCCTGGCGATCACCGCGATGGAATGCGGCGCGGGCCACCGCACGCAGATCGAGGCGAGCGACGTCGACACGCGCGTGCTGGCCCACGCCGAGGCGGGCATCTATTCGCTGGACTCGGCCTCCGGCCTGGGCGAGGAGCGGCTGCGACGCTTCTTCCTGCGCGGCTCGGGACGCAACGCGGGCTTCGCGCGCGTCAAGCCGGAGCTGCGCTCCCTGGTGCGGTACTTCAACCTGAACCTGCTGGCGCAGCCCTGGAAGCTGCAGCCGCACGACATGGTGTTCTGCCGCAACGTGATGATCTATTTCGACCGGCCGACCCAGCGCGCCGTGCTCGAGCGGCTGCACGCCGTGCTCAAGCCCGGCGGCCTGCTGTTCGTCGGCCATTCGGAGAACTTCACCGAGCACCGCGACCTCTTCACGCTGTGCGGCAAGACGGTGTACCGGCGCGCGGAGGCCGCGTGAAGCTGGCGCTGCACCCGCTGGACGCGGAGACCGCGGCGCAGCTGCGGCGCAAGCCGCGCCGCGCGGGCGAGGCCTCGTTCTTCTTCGACGATCCGGCGTTCGGCCGGGTCTCGGTCAAGGTGCTGCCGGGCGAGTTCTACGTCTGCGACCAGGACCTGGCCGTCAGCACCACGCTGGGCTCGTGCGTGGCGGCCTGCCTGCACGACCCGGTGGCCGGCGTGGGCGGCATGAACCACTTCATGCTGCCGGAGGCCGGCGCGGGCGAGGCGGGCGGACGCTTCGGCGTCCACGCGATGGAGCTCCTGATCAACGAGATGCTCAAGCGCGGCGCGCGCCGCCATGGGCTGGAAGCCAAGATCTTCGGCGGCGGCCAGGTGGTGCGCAGCCTGGCCGGCACGCAGATCGGCGAGAAGAACGTGGCGTTCGTGCAGCAGTTCCTGGCGCAGGAAGGCATCACGGTGCGCGGCCGGGACGTGCTGGACTTCTGCCCGCGCAAGGTGTGCTTCTTCCCGCGCTCGGGGCACGCGCTGTGCAAGCGCCTGCCGACGACGCACGGCGCCGAGTTCGAACTGCAGGAGGCGCGCTACCGCGACCGCCTGGGCAAGCAAGGCCCGTCGGGGTCGGTGGAGCTGTTCTCATGACCATCCGTGTCGTCGTGGTGGACGATTCCCCGCTGGTGCGCTCGGTGCTCACCGGCCTGATCAACCGCGAAGCCGACCTGCAGGTGGTCGGCACGGCGGCCGATCCGTTCGCGGCGCGCGAGATGATCCGCGAGCTCGATCCCGACGTGATCACGCTCGACGTCGAGATGCCGCGCATGGACGGCCTGGAATTCCTCTCGCGCCTGATGCGGCTGCGGCCGATGCCGGTGGTGATGATCTCCACGCTCACCGAGCGCGGCGCGCAGACCACGCTGCGTGCGCTGGAACTGGGCGCGGTGGACTTCGTCGCCAAGCCGGTGCTGGCGCAGCGCTCCGGCCTGGAGGAGGCCGCGCGCGAGATCACCGCGAAGATCCGGGCGGCGGCCTCGGCCCGCGTCGGGCGGCGGCCCGCGGCGGAACCGCCCGCGCCGGTGCCCGCGCAACCCGTCGCGCGGCCCGCGCTGCCCGCGCGTGACACGCAGCTGCTGGTGGCCATGGGCGCTTCCACCGGCGGCACCGAGGCGCTGCGTGAAGTGCTGGTGCGGCTGCCCGCAGCCTTCCCCGGCATCGTCGTCACCCAGCACATGCCGGCCGGCTTCACCGGCAGCTTCGCCGCGCGGCTGGACAGCCTGTGCCGGTTGCGCGTCAAGGAAGCGCAGGACGGCGAGCGCATCCTGCAGGGCCATGTCTACATTGCGCCGGGCGGCTGGCACCTGCACGTCGAGCGCAGCGCCGGCGGCTATGTCGCGCGCGTCACGGCGGGCGATCCGGTGAACCGCCACATCCCCTCGGTGGACGTGCTGTTCCGCTCGGTCGCCCAGCACGCGGGGCCGCGTGCGTTCGGCGTGATGCTCACCGGCATGGGCGCGGACGGCGCGGAAGCGATGCGCGTGATGCGCGATCGCGGCGCGTTCAATCTCGTGCAGGACGAGGCGAGCTGCGTGGTGTTCGGCATGCCCCGCGCGGCGATCGCGGCGGGGGCGGCGGATGAGGTGTTGCCGTTGATGGACATCCCTCGGCGGCTGAGCGAGAGGGTTGCGCTGACGCGCACGGCCTGAAACCTCGTCATCCCCGCGAAGGCGGGGATCCAGAGCTCCCGCATTGAAGTCCGCAGAAGGCGGACGCACTGGATTCCCGCCTTCGCGGGAATGACGGGGACCTACCGCAGCGGATCCAGAAACGTCTGCATCGCCTCCACCATCGGCCCCATCATGTGCTCGGCCCCCAGCGCCAGCAGCGCGAGGCCGGCCAGCAGCGTGATCGGAAAGCCCACCGAGAAGATCGACAGCTGCGGCGCGACGCGCGAGGCGAAGCCCAGCACCAGGTTCACGAACACCATCAGCAGCGTGGCCGGCAGCGCCAGTGACAGCGCGAGCCGGAACACGTCGGCACCGAGTCGGTCCATGCGCAGCCGCGACAGGATGCTGAACGGGTCGGCCGAGATCGGCAGGCTCTGGAAGGTGGCGACCAGCGCGTCGATCAGCAGCAGGTGCCCGTTGAGTGCGATGAACAGCAGCATCGCCACCGTGTTCAGCCAGGTGCCCACGGCCGTTCCGGCGCCGCCCTGAGGGTTGAAGAAGCCGCCGAACGACAGGCCCATCTGCAGGCCGATCAGCTCGCCCGCGATCTCAAACACCGCGAACAGCAGCCGTGCGGCGAAACCCAGCGCCAGGCCGATCGCCACCTGTTGCGCGATCAGGCCCAGCCCCGCGGCCGACGCGAGCGACAGCCCCGGCGGCACGCCGGCGAACGGCGCGACCGGCAGCGCGATCACGGCGGCGGCCGCGACGCGCGCGCGCACCGGGAAGTTGCGCATCGACAGCAGCGGCGCCGACGTGAAAAGCGCCAGCACGCGGATGAAGGGCAGCAGCAGCCCAGCCAGCCAGGTGTCCAGCTGGAGCTGGCTGAACGTGATCACGGTGCGATCGCGCTCAGCCGACCGAAGCCGGGATCGAGCTGATCACCTGCCGGATCCAGTCGACCAGCACCGAGATCATCCAGGGACCGGCGATGCCCAGCGTGGCCAGCACGGCCAGCATCTTGGGCAGGAAGGACAGCGTGGCCTCGTTGATCTGCGTGACGGCCTGCAGCAGGCTCACCGCCAGGCCCACGGCCAGCGCCACCACGAGCACCGGCGCCGAGACGGTCACCAGCATTTCCATCGCCACGCGGGCGAAGGTGAGGACGGCCTCGGGCGTCATGAGCCGGTCCCGAAGCTGGCCACGAGGGAGCCGATCAGGAGGTTCCAGCCATCGGCCAGCACGAACAGCATCAGCTTGAACGGCAGGGCCACCAGCACCGGCGACAGCATCATCATGCCCATCGACATCAGCACGCTGGCGACCACCAGGTCGATCACGATGAACGGGATGAAGACCATGAAGCCGATCTGGAAGGCGGTCTTCAGCTCGCTGGTGACGAAGGCCGGCACCAGGATGCGCATCGGCGTCTTCGCGGGCTCGCTCACCGGCTCGCGGGCGATGCGCGAGAAGAGGGCCAGGTCGGCCTGGCGGGTCTGCTTGAGCATGAACTCGCGCAGCGGATCGGAGCCGCGCGCGACGGCGTCCTCGAAGTTCATGCGCTGCTCGCTATAGGGCTTGTACGCGTCGTCGTACACCTTCTGCAGCGTGGGCCCCATGATGAAGAAGGTGAGGAACAGCGACAGGCCCACCAGCACCTGGTTGGGCGGCGTGGTCTGCAGGCCCAGCGCCTGGCGCAGCAGGCTCAGCACGATGATCAGGCGCGTGAAGCTGGTCATCAGCAGCAGCACCGCGGGCAGGAACGACAGCGCGCCGAAGATCAGCAGGGTCTGCACCGGCACCGAGTAGGTGGTGGTGTTGCCGCTGGTGGTGGCGCTGAAGCCGAACGGCGTGGCCTGCGCCAGCGCGCCGCCGGCGGCCAGCAGCAGGGGCAAGGCCGGCGCCGCGCGCCGGATGAAAGATCGGGCCGGCATGGTCAGCGTCCGGACGGCGGGACGTCGGCTTCGCCCAGCAGCGTGATCTGCTGCGCGGTCGCGCCCAGCACCAGGCAGCGCTCCTGCACGCGCACCAGCAACACGCGCTCGCGCGGGCCGACCGGCAGCTGCGCCAGCACTTCCAGCTGGCGCGGCGCGCCGGCCGGTTGCAGCGTCTGCACGCGCTTGACGACCCACAGCGCCGCGGGGATCAACGCCACCACGAGCAGCAGCATCAGGAAGGACCAGGCCAGGGACTGCATCGAGGAAGTCCTTGTTCAGCGGCCCAGCCGGCGCATGCGCTCGGACGGCGTGACGATGTCGGTGAGACGGATGCCGAACTTGTCGTTGACGACCACCACCTCGCCCTGGGCGATGAGGAAGCCGTTGACCAGCACGTCCATCGGCTCGCCGGCGAGCGCGTCGAGTTCCACGACGGAACCCTGCGCCAGCTGCAGGATGTGCTTGATCGGGATGCGGGTGCGGCCCAGTTCGACGGTGAGCTGCACCGGGATGTCGAGCACCAGGTCGATGTCGTCGCGCGGCACCGGGCCGGCGCCCGCGCCCAGCTGCTGGAACAGGCCGGCGGCGGCGGGCCGGGGCTGCGCGGCTTCGGCTTCGGCCAGGGCCGCGCCCCAGTCGTCCGCCATCGCGTCCTGGTTGTCGGAGGAAGGGGTGTTCATGTCGGAAGGGTGGCCTTGCTGGCCGGGTTGGTCGCGAGTGCGCCGGCGCCCAGCGCGTCGGTCGGCTGGGTGAGGAATTCGCGGATGCACACGCCGTAGCGCGCGCCGAGCACGCCGTAGTCGCACTCGAACACCGGCACGCCGTCGACCTTGGCCGTCAGCGTGGGCTGGCGGTCCAGCTCGATGAAGTCGCCGGCCTTCAGCGCCACCAGCTCGCGCACGGTGGCCTGGCTGTGGGCCAGCTCGGCCACCAGCTCCACCGTCGCGGCCTTGATCTGCTGCTTGAGCAGGTTCAGCCAGCGACGGTCGGCCGCGCCCTGGTCGCCCTGCAGCGGCGAATAGAGGATCTCGCGGATCGGCTCGAAGGTCGAATAGGGGATGCAGATGTGCATGGACCCGCCGGCCTCGCCGATCTCGATCTCGAAGGTGGTGGTCACCACGATCTCGGACGGCGTGGCGATGTTGGCGAACTGCGTGTTCATCTCCGAGCGCGCGTACTCCAGCACGATCGGATAGATAGGCGCCCAGGACTTGGCGTACTCCTCGGCGATCACCTCGACCAGCCGCAGGATGATGCGCTGCTCGGTGGCGGAGAACTCGCGGCCCTCCACGCGCGCCTGGTTCAGGCCGTTGCCGCCGAACAGGTTGTCGATCACGCTGAACACCAGCGTGGGATCGCAGATCACCAGGCCCATGCCGCGCAGCGGGCGCACGTGGACCATGTTGATGTTGGTGGGCACCGCCACGTTGCGCAGGAAAACGCCGTACTTCTGCACCTTCACCGGACCGACCGAGATGTCGGGGTTGCGGCGCATGAAGTTGAAGATGCCCACGCGCAGGTTGCGCGCGAATCGCTCGTTGACGATCTCCAGCGTGGGCATGCGCCCGCGCACGATGCGCTCCTGGCTCGACAGGTCGTAGCTGCGCACGCCGCCGTCGTCGGACTCGGGCGCGGACGACTCCTGCTTCTCGCCGGTGACGCCGGCGAGAAGGGCGTCGACTTCTTCCTGGGACAGCGGCTGCGCCATGCCGGCCTCACTGCACGATGAACTGCGAGAACAGCACGGTGCGGATCGGATGGCCGTCCGGCACCACGGCCTGCGAAGCGGCCGCGGCCGGCGGCGTGGCCACGCCCAGCGCTTTGCCGGTGGCGGCGCGCACTTCGTTCGCCAGCTGCTGCTTGCCTTCGGCGGAGAGCAGCGACTCGATGTTCTTGGCCGAGATCAGCAGCAGGATGTTGTTGCGCACGGCCGGCAGGTGGTCCTTGATCGAGACTTCGACCGAGGCGTCCTCGACTTCGAAGGTGATGCCGATCTGGGCGAAGCGCTCGCCGCGCTCGTCGCGCAGGTTGACGGTGAACGGGTCGAGGTTGACGAACACCGGCTTGCGCTGCGACTTCTTCGGCGCGCCGGCTTCGGTGCCGGCCTTGCCGCCGGCGAGGAACCACCACGCACCCGCGCCGCCGCCGCCCAGCAGCAGCAATGCGACCAGGACGATCAGCAGCGTCCTGGACTTCTTGGGGGCGTTGGGAGGGGCACTGGACACTTGGAACTCCGGGTCTTGAAGTTCCATTGTCTGGAGCACTTGAGGGCGTCGAAGCCGCGATAAGGCCGGGGAAATGCCGTCATTCCCGCGACCACTCTCCCGTCATCCCCGCGAAGGCGGGGATCCGGTGCGTCCGCCTTCGCGGACTGCCGGAAGCTCTGGATTCCCGCCTTCGCGGGAATGACGGCTTTTAGGCGTAGAGATCGAGCAGCGACCGCACGGCCGCGCGCCGGGGCGCAGCCGCAGCGACGCTGCTATCGCTGGATGAGACCGAGGACCCTTGGCCACGGTTCTCCTGTCGCGGCGGCGCATCGCCGAAGCCACGTCCGTCACGCCCCGCGTCGACCCCGGCCTGGCCGAGCTGCAGCCCCTGGCTGGCCAGCATCTCGCGCAACTCCGGCAGCGCCTGCGCCAGCCCGTCGCGCGTGAAGCCGTTGGCGGCGACCAGGCTGATGTCGGCGCTGCCGGCGTTGACGCGCAGCTGCACCTGGATCGGTCCGAGCTCCGCGGGATGCAGGCTCAGCTCGGCTTCCTGCAAGCCGCCTTCGACCATCACGCGGACCTCGGCGGCCAGGTCGGCCACGAAGGCCGGTTCGCCGGGGCGCGAGGGCAGGGCGGCGAGGTGAACGGGCGTGGCGTGATTGGTTGGCGACAGCGTCGGCGAGATCGCTGCGGCGGTCGGCGCGAGCGCGGAGGCGACGTCGGTCAGCGAAGCGGGCGCCTCGGCGCGTGCGGCTTCCGTCGTCGGCGTGAAGGCCAGAGGCAGCTGCGCGTCGGCGGCCTGTGCTTGCGGCGCCTTGCCGCGCGGCGCGAGGTCCGGCGCGCCCGCGGTTTGCAACGCGGGCGTCGTTGCCGCACCGACGTTCGGTGCGGTGGTGCGACTCGACAAGCCATCGATCGGAGAAGTGTCCTTGGCGGACGAAGCCGCATCGGGCGGCGTCGCGCTCGTGCCGGTCGCGGGCACCGTGGGCGCGGCCACTTGCAGCCCCAGCCAGGGCCACCCACTCGCCAGCGCCGCGACGCCGCCTTCTCCCGCGGCCTCGGAAGCCTCGGCTTCTTCACCGGCGGCGGCGTCGCTCTCTATCTCCGCCGCGGGCATGGGCGTTGGGCCCGCCACCGGCGTCATGGCCAACGCTTCCAGCATCGCCGCGAACTCACCGACCGCCGAAGCATCCGCCGGTGCGGCGTTGCCGGCGGCAGGAGCAGCCGGCGCGGCCGGCGCGGCGACGGAAGACGTGGCGTTCATCGGAGGCTCCGGGCCGCGGCGCGCGCTGCGCGTGCGGCGAATTCGTCGGCGTCGCGCTGGGCGCGGCGGGCCAGCCCGGCCTCGCGCATCGCCGCGCAGCGCCGGTCCAGGGTTTCGAAGGCCATCAGGCGGCGCTGGCCTTCGCCCAGGTGCTGGCGGCGCGCGTCGTCCATCTGCCGCCGGTGCTCGCATTCCTGCGCCTGCATGCAGATGGCGTCGTCCAGGCGCGCCAGGAAGCGCTGCCAGTCCACCAGCGCCTGCGGCGACACGGCCGCGCCGCTGGTGGCGGGCGAGCGCGCCAGGTAGTCGGCGCGGAAGCTCTGGAGCCGCGCCAGCGTGGCCTGCGATTGCTGCAGCGCCTGCGCGGTCTGGCGCGCCTCGAACGCGAGGCGGTCGCGCGCCGCCTGGGCGCGCTCGATCAGCTGGGGAAGGACGGCGTCCATGGTCAGTGCGGTTGCGGTTGCGGTTGCAGCTGGGCCTGCGCCATCAGCTTGTCCAGCGCGGCGACGCTGGCGGACAGCGGCGCGCCCTCGCGCATGTCCTGTTGCAGGAAGGCGGCGATCTGCGGGTACAGGCGGATCGCCAGGTCGGCCTGCGGATCGCCGCCGGGCACGTAGGCGCCCACGGCCAGCAGGTCGCGGTTGCGCTGGTAGCGCGCGTAGAGCGCCTTGAGCGTGCGCGCCAGCTGCAGCTGCCGCGAGTCGGTGACGTTGTGCATCACGCGCGAGATCGACTGCTCGATGTCGATGGCCGGGTAGTGGCCCTGCTCGGCGATGGCGCGCGACAGCACGATGTGGCCGTCCAGGATGGCGCGCGCGTTGTCGGCGATCGGGTCCTGCTGGTCGTCGCCCTCGGTGAGCACCGTGTAGAACGCGGTGATCGAGCCGACGCCGTTCAGGCCGTTGCCGGTGCGCTCCACCAGCTGCGGCAGCCGCGCGAACACCGACGGCGGATAGCCCTTGGTCGCGGGCGGCTCGCCCAGCGCCAGCGCCATCTCGCGGTGCGCCATCGCATAGCGCGTGAGCGAATCCATCAGCAGCAGCACGTGCTTGCCCTGGTCGCGGAAGTGCTCGGCCAGGCCGGTGGCGTAGGCGGCACCCTGCATGCGCATCAGCGGCGGCAGGTCGGCGGGCGCGGCCACGACCACGGCGCGGCGGCGGCCTTCCTCGCCCAGGATGTCCTCGACGAATTCCTTCACTTCGCGGCCGCGCTCGCCCACCAGGCCGACCACGGTGACATCGGCCTTGGTGTAGCGGGCCATCATGCCCATGAGAACGCTCTTGCCGACGCCGGAGCCGGCGAACAGGCCCAGGCGCTGGCCGCGTCCGACGGTGAGCAATGCGTTGATGGCGCGCACGCCGACGTCGAGCGGCTCGCGCACCGGGTCGCGGTCCATCGCGTTGATCGGCTCGCGCGCCAGCGGTTCGGCCGGCGCGCCCCACACCGGGCCGCCTTCGTCGAGCGGCTGGCCGGAGGGATCGAGCACGCGGCCCAGCAGCGCGTCGCCCATCGGCAGGCGGCGGCCGTGCGGATTGCGGCGCGACTGCGGCAGGGCCGCCTGCACGCCCAGCGGCAGTCCGTCGAAGGGATAGGAGATCGGCGTCACCGTCGCATTGGGCGAGAGGCCCTGGATGTCGCCGGTCGGCATCAGGTACAGGCGTCCGCGCGAGAAGCCGACCACTTCGGCCTCGGTGCCGTGGTCGCCGTCGGACACGCGGCAGACGCTGCCCAGCGGCAGCTGCAGGCCGGTCGCTTCCATCACCAGGCCCGAGACCTGCACGAGGCGCCCGCTGACGCCCAGCGGCACCGGCGCTTCCAGCAGGCCGCGGTGCGCATTCAGGTGGCCGGCGGCGCGGCGCGCGAATCCGGTGGCGGTCACGGCAGCGGTTCCTCTTCGCGGCCGAGCGTGGCCATCACGGCGTGCCAGCGCGCCTCGAAGGTCGCGTCGGCCACGCCGCTGTCGGCCTCGATGCGGCAGCCGCCGCGCGCCAGCGACGCGTCCTCGTGCAGCCGCCAGCCTTGCGCGGCGGGCTGCGCGTCCAGGTGCGTGCGCAGGGTTTCCAGGTCGGCGGGGTTCAGGCGAACCTCGAGACGCGACGCGTTCTCGCCCAGCGCGCGCAGCGCCTCGGTGGCGGCCGGCAGCAGCGCATGCGCGTCGGCCTGCACTTCGCGGCGCAGCACCTGGCGCGCGATGTCGATGGCCAGCGACACCAGGTCGCTGGCGACCTGCGACTCGAGCAGCTGCATCTCGGACTGGAAGGCCGAGGCCAGCTGCGACATGCGCGCGGCCACGTCGGCGGCCTTGCGCGACTGGAACTCCTCCAGCGCCTGCGAGCCTTCGCTGTAGCCCTGCTGCAGGCCGGCGCGCGAGCCCTGCTCGAAGCCGCGGCGGCGGCCCAGCACGTAGGCGGCGCGCGCGGTCTCGTTGTCCAGGTCGCGGGTGGTCAGGCGCGGGGCACCGGCGGCGGCGCGGCCGCCCAGGTCCTCCAGCGCGAAGGCGGCGACGCCGCGCAGCGCTTCGGCCGCGATGATGCGGCTCGCGGGCGGCGCGTTCTGAGCGTTCGGCGCGTCGTGGGCGGCGGCTTCAGACAAAGCTCTCGTCCCCCGCGCCGCCCAGCGCGATCTGGCCTTCGTCCGAGAGGCGGCGCACCAGCTTCAGGATTTCCTTCTGCTGCGCCTCCACTTCGGACACGCGAACCGGCCCGCGCGAATCGAGGTCGTCGCGCAGCGTCTCGGCCGCGCGCGAGCTCATGTTGGCCAGGATCTTGTCGCGCAGCTCGGGCTCGGCGCCCTTGAGCGCGATCACCAGCGAATCGCCGCTGACCTCGCGCAGCATCAGCTGCACGGCCTTGTTGTCCAGCTTGAGCAGGTCGCTGAACACGAACATCTGGTCCTCGATCTTCTGGGCCAGGTCGGCGTCAGCGCCGCGGATGGTGGTGAGCACGCTGCCTTCCACCGCGGAGCCCAGGTAGTTCAGGATCTCGGCCGCCGTCTTGGGGCCGCCCAGCGGCGTCTTGCGCACGCGGTCGCCGCCGGCCAGCACCTTGGACAGCACATCGTTCAGTTCCTTGAGCGCATTGGGCTGGATGCCGTCCAGCGTGGCGATGCGCAGCACCACGTCGCTGCGCACGCGGTCGTCCAGGCACTTGAGCACGCCCGAGGCGTGGTCGCGCTCCAGGTGCACCAGGATGGTCGCGATGATCTGCGGATGCTCGTTGCGGATCAGCTCGGCCACGGCCTGCGAGTCCATCCACTTCAGGCTCTCGATGCCGCTGACGTCGCGGCCCTGCACGATGCGGTCGATCAGCAGGCCCGCCTTGTCCTCGCCGAGCGCCAGGCGCAGCACGTTGCTCACGTAGGCGCTGGTGTCGCTGACCAGCGAGCGCTGCGATTCCACCGTGGTGTCGAAGCGCCGCAGCACCTCGTCGAACTGCACGTCCGACACCGTGGTCAGGCGCGCCATGCGCTCGCCCAGGCGCTGCACTTCCTTGGGCGTGAGGTGCTTGAACACCTCCGCCGCGCAGTCCTCGCCCAGCGCGAGCAGGAGGATGGCGCCGTTGTGCAGGCCTTCGTCTTCGTTCAACGCGGTACCGGCCATGGCGGGATCAGGCGTTCACCCAGTTGCGCACCACGTTGGCCACGGTGGCCGGGCTCTGGCGCGACAGCTGGCGGATGTTCTCGAGATGCGCCGTGCGGTGCTGCTGCACGGACGCGGCCGCGGTGGGCAGCAGCGGCGTGTCGGGCGAGGGCAGTTCGCCCGCGCCGCCGGGCGTATCCAGCGCGATCGGGTCTTCCACCGTGGCCTGCAGCAGGCGCGGCGAAGGCGAGGCCGGCGCGCGCGCGGCGCGCATGGCCGGGCGCACCAGGCCCAGGATGATCACCAGCGCCACCAGCGGCAGGGCCAGCCACGGCGCCAGCGAGCGGGCCAGCGCCAGCGTCTCGGGCTGGCGCCAGAACACCGTCTCGGTGGCGGCCTGCATCAGCGGCGCGCTGAACGGCGCGTTGACCACGTTCACCGAATCGCCGCGGTCCTTGCTGAAGCCGATGGCCTCGCGCACCAGGGCGTTGATCTGTTCCATCTGCGCGGGCGTCAGCGCCCTGTGCACCGGCTTGCCGTCGGCATCGAGGGCGCTCGCGTGGTTGACCACCACCGCGGCGTTCAGGCGGCGGATGGTGCCGGTGGCGCTGCGCACCACCCGCACGGTCTTGTCCACTTCGTAGTTGGTGACGGCATCGCGCTTGACGCCGTTGGCCGCGCCGCCGGTGGGCGCGCCGGTCAGCTGCTGCGGCGCGCCGTTGATGGTGGCGGGCTGGCTGGCCGGCGGCTGGTTGGACAGCGCGCCCGGCACGCCCGCGCCCTGGGAACCGTTGGGGCCTCCGGGCGCTTCCGACAGGTGCTGGCTGCGCACCGCCGCCTGCGCACCGCCCTGGTTGGCGCCGTACAGCTCGGCGGTCGATTCGCTCTGCGTGAAGTCGATGTCCGCCGTGACCTGGGCCTTGACGTTGCCGGGGCCCACGATGGGTTCGATGATGGCCAGGATGCGCGAGGACAGGCTCTGCTCGGTCTGGCGCACGTGCTGCAGTTGCGGCGCATCCAGGCCATTGGGCAGGTCGCCGGGCAGTTGCGACAGCAGCGTGCCGGTCTGGTCCACCACGCTCACGGCGCGGGTGTTGAGCTCGGGCACGCTCGAAGCCACCAGGTGCACGATGCCGGCGACCTGCGAGCGGTCGAGCGAACCGCCGGGATACAGCGACAGCAGCACCGAGGCCGAGGGCTTGTGCTGCTCGCGCAGGAAAGCGGTCTGTTGCGGCAGCGCCAGGTGCACGCGCGCCGACTGCACCGCCGACAGCGCCATGATCGAGCGGGCCAGCTCGCCTTCCAGCCCGCGCTGGAAGTTGAGCCGCTCCTGGAACTGCGTGGTGCCGAACTTCTGGTTCTCCATCAGTTCGAAGCCCACCGTGCCGCCCTTGGGCAGGCCCTGCGAGGCCAGGCGCAGGCGCACCTCGTGCACCTTGTCCGCCGGCACCAGCAGCGCGCCGCCGGATTCGCTGAACTTGTGGGGCACGTTCAGCTGGCCGAGCGCGGTCACGACGGCGCCGCCGTCCTTGTCGCTCAGGCTCGCATACAGGATGCGCCAGTCGGGCTGGCGGCTGGCGGACACGCCCACGAACACCACGCCCGCCAGCAGCGCGGCGGCCACTCCCAGCGCCACCTTGGCGCGCAGCGGCGCCGCCTGCAGGCGGTCGAGCGCGGGCGTGCGAACCAGTTCGAGGGGCCGGGGCTGCGCGGCGGCGGCAGCGGCGGGGGCGGTGGTGTCCATGTCGCGGAGGGGCTCTCGGGGTGGCCACGATTGTTGGTCGCCCCGGCGCGCGCCCTAAGCCCGATATGCGGTGCATTCCGGGCGCTATTCGCCGCAGCGGCCGGCGTGTGCGTCCCTAAAGTTCCTGCCATGGACATCAAGCCCTCGGCCACCGGCCTGCCCACGCCCTTGCTCGACGCGCTGCGCCGCAACGCGGCGACCCAGCGCGCGCAAGGCGCGCCGGCGGCGGCGGGCGCTGCGCCTGGCGTCACCACCAGCTTCACCGGCGCGCTCGACCAGGCACTGCGTTCGGTGAGCGCGACGCAGGACCAGGCGGCGCGCATGGCGGAGGCCTTCCAGTCCGACCCGGGCCGCGTGAGCCTGGAGCAGACCATGGTGGCCATGCAGAAGTCGCAGATCGGGTTCCAGTCGGCGTTGCACGTGCGCAACCGGCTGGTGTCGGCCTACAGCGACATCATGAACATGCAGGTCTAGTGGACGGCGTGGCTCACTTCGCCCACGTGGAACGATCGCGCATCTAGAAACGAGGGCAGCGGCTCGCAGATCCGCCGGATCTCGGCGTCGTTGGCCAGGATCGCGCGCAGGATGCGCGTGCGCTCCGACTGCTCTTCGCGCGACAGCGGCGTGTCGCGCGCGATCTCGCGCAGGCGGGCGATCACCACCGCGCACGCGCCTTCGAGGCGGCACACCGCGTCCCAGTCGCCGGCGCGGGCGGCGGCCAGCATCTCCTGGCTGGCGCATTCCAGCGCGGCGTACCAGCGCAGCGGGCTGGAGGAGGAACCGTACATCTCCATCGTCGTCTCCTCGTCAGGCCTGCAGGTGGGCGGGCAGGGTGGCGGCGGGCGCCGGGGCGATCTCGGCCCAGGTGGAGCGCAGGTCGGCGAGCAGCCTGGCCACTTCGGCGAGCGGCTCGTCGGCATTGCGCAGGTTGGCGGTGAACAGGCGCTGGATCATGTGGTCGTACAGGGCGCGCAGGTTGTCGCCGAGCGCGACGTCGCCGCGGCTTTCCACGGCCGCCTTGAGGCCCTCGTCGATGATGCGCATGCCCTTGGAAATGGTGGAGATCTTGGTCTCGATGTCGCCCTGTTCCAGCGCGTGGCGCGCCTGCAGCACGGCGGCGATGGCGCCGTCGAACAGCAGCATCACCAGCTGGTGCGGATCGGCCCGGGCCACGTCGGAGGTGACGCCGACGTGGCGGTACTGGGCGATGGGTTGCAGGGGGGCGGTGAACATGGGGCGGTGTCCTTGCCCCTGTTATCGGCGGCGGGGGGAAGGGCTTTAGGGCCGCTTCAAGGCGCCTCGCGTCACTCGTAGTGAGTCCACAGCCGAAGGACGCGAACCGCCCCCGTTCCTTCTTGAAGACCCATACAGCGTCTCCTGGATCGCATCCCATCCCAGTCCTCGGCCGAGACGAGGACCGCACTGCTGCACTTGCCCGTGATCACGACTGGCCGATGAGACTCGTTCGTCTCGTCGATCAGGCGGTACAGGTTGGCGCGGGCTTCGCTCGCGGTGACGGGATTGGTCATGGGGTGATCCGACAGAGCGTCGTACGTTTATTCGTACGCCTGGTCAAGCCGGCGAGGATGGCGCCTGCTTCGCGAGGAATGTTCTGATGTGTTCGTTCACGACGCCGCTGTGCGTCAGCGGTCCCATGTGGCCAGCGCCGGGGATGTCTTGAAGTTCCCATTGTGGGAATGCCTGGGCCAGCACATCCGAGGTTTCGCGCAACACCCGCCGTGTTTGCGTTCCTCGCAGGACCATGGCCCGAGCAGCGATCCCGGCGAAGCGTTCCGAGGTGATGGGGGGAGCGCCCGCGTCCCACTCGTGGCGGTTGGGTGGCAGCTGGCCGGCGACCGCCTGCCTGCGCTCGGGCGGTGACGAGTCCCAGGAGCCGTCGCCGTTGAAGTAGTCGGTGAAGATCCTCGCCAGGGCCACCCAGTCGCCCGCATCGCCGTGCTGGCGTACCGAGTCGTAAAGGCCCTGCGCCTCCCGCGACGCTTCTTCCCTCTGGTGCCCGGCCAGCAGGCCGATCAGCATGGGCTCGTACAGCGCGAGGTGCGTGACGCGGGGCCCGAGCCGGTGCGCGGTGGCCAGGGCCAGCGCGCCTCCCCAGGAGTGGCCGACCAGCCGGATCGGTCCGTCGGCCAGTTCGCAGACCGCCAGTGCGACGGCCGCCGCGTCATCCAGCGTCTGCATGCGAGTGCCAGACCACGGAGACGTCTGGCCGTATCCGAGGAGGTTCGGTGCGATGCATCGATAGTGCGGCGCAAGCTCCGCGACCAGGCGGCGCCACTGGCGGTTGCCGCTGACCGAGCTGTGCAGCAGCACGACCGTCGGCCCGGCGCCCTCGTCGGAGTAGTCGATGACCAGACCGTTGCGGGCGATGAAGGGCATGGATGACCTCGACGTGAAATGTCAGGTGTGCTCCACGGGCGGGGAGCTGATGGGCGCACCTCGCGATTGTGAACCGGCCGCGACTGCGCGTTTCCCGATAGCGGCACTGGATTCCCGCCTTGGCGGGACGGTCAGGCCCCCTTGCCGATCCTGCGTTCGGTAGCGGCCTTGAGTAGCGGCCAATGGGTCTCCAGGCGCTTCTTCGCCTCGAGATGCCCTCCCTGCGCAGCCGCGCTGAGAAGAGCCTCCGCGCGATGCAGGTGCGGCAGGGAGCACCTGGTCGTGGCGGCGTCGTGCATCGCTCGCGACAAGTGGAACATCGCGTCCAGGTCGCCCTCCCGGACCTGTTCTTCCAGTTCGGCGACATACAACAGATGAGCGGCGTCGGCTTCCGACCGGTAGTCCCGAACGCCGATCGTCTTGCCGGCACTCGGGTCGAGGAGCGAGAAAACCAGTCGCTCGAGCGCTTGTCCGGCTTCATCGCCCGTGAGTTCCGTCCGCGTCGAACGACTTGGTGCCGAAGAAGCGGTCAGCTCCATCCCTTCACCCGATCCCCAACGTCGACCGCATCCTCGCCATCTCCGAATTCAACCGCGTCATCTCCGTATCCAGCCGCTGGTACTGCGCGCGGATGCGTTGCTCGGTGCGGGTGAGGCGGTCCTGGATGCTGTCCTGCTGCTTCTGGTTCAGGTCCACGCTGCGCTTCAGGCCCTCGATGCGGCCGGCCAGGCTGCCGGTGTCCGAGGTCAGCGCGCCGGCCCATTGCTTGAAGCGAAGGCCCAGGCCCTGCGTGCTGGTGTCGGAGCCGCTCTGCACTTGCCCGAACAACCGGGCCAGCTGCGCCGGCTGCTCCAGCAGCGGCGTGAGCCGGGTGTCCTTCACCGCCAGCGTGCCATCGCGCTGCAGTTCGATGCCGGCCGCGTTCAGGCTGGCCGGGCCGGTGCCGCCCGTGAGCGTGCCGGTGACCATCTGCCGCAGCGAGGTGAGCAGCGCCACCGCGGTGGAGTCCGCCTGCAGCGGTCCGCGGTTGGCGCCTGACGGGTCGGCCTGGGTCTGCTGCACCAGCAGCTTGCTCAGGCTGTTGTAGGCATTGACGAAGTCGTTGACGTTCTTGCGCACGGCCATGGTCTCGACCGAGACCGTCAGGTCCACCGGCGTGGTGGTCACCTTCTTCAGCTGCAGCGTGACGCCCTCCAGCACGCCGGTGGGCGAATTGGTCGCGCTGGCGAGCGACAGGCCGTCCAGCGTGTAGAGCGCGTCCTGCGCGGCCTGCGTCTGCGAGAGGTTGCGGCCGTTGCCGGCGGTCGCGGCCGGGTCCCAGGCCAAGGCCGACAAGCCGGCCGCGTCGGTGGCGTTGCCGTCGTCGTCGGCGGCCGTGATGCGCACCGACGAGTCGGCGCCGTCGGCGCCGCGCAGCACCAGGCGCGAACTGCCGCCGCTGGTGACGATGCTGGCGGTGACGCCGGCTTTCGCCGCGTTGATCGCGTCGCGCACCCCGGCCAGGGTGTTCTGGCCCGCACCGATCGTCACCGTCACCGGTGTCGCGCCGCTGCGCGGCGTGAACACGCCGGCGGCGGTGGTGCCCAGTTCGATGGTGAGGGCTCCGGTGCCCACGGCGCTGGTCGTCACGGCGTAGGGGCCGCTCGCGAGCGCCTGCGACTGCGCCAGTTGCTGCACTTCGAGCCGGTGCTTGCCCGCCACCGCGGCCGAGGTCGCCGTGGCCGTCACCGACTCGCTGCCGGTGCTGTCGATGCGCGTGGGATTCCAGTTGGCCGGATCGGCCAGTTTGGTCGCCAGGTCGCCCAGCGCGGCCACCTGGCCCTTGAGCGTGCCGAAAGCGGAGATGCGGGTCTGGATGGTGCCGGCCCGCGCCTCCAGCAGGTTGAGCGGCCGGCGCTCCAGCGCCATCAGCGAAGTGACGATGCCGTTGACGTCCAGGCCGCTGCCGACGCCGGTGCTGGTGACGCTGGCCAAGGTCGGTCCCCTTTATGTGTTTCGATCAGCCGCCGCGCAGCAGCTGCAGCACCTGCTGCGGCAGCTGGTTGGCCTGGGTGAGCATGGCGTTGCCGGCCTGCTGCAGGATCTGCGCGCGCGTCATGTTGGCGGTCTCGGCCGCGAAGTCGGTGTCCATGATCCGCGAGCGCGCGGCGGTGACGTTCTCGGCGGCGATCTGGATGTTGGCCACGGCCGTCTCGAAGCGGCTCTGCAGCGCGCCGAGCTTGGCGCGCGCGCCGTTGATCTGGGTGAGCGCGGCGTCGGTCTGCTGGATCGCCAGCTGCGCGCCGGCGTAGGAGCTGATGTCCAGCGAGGCCATGTTGGGGCTGGCCGCGGCGGTGGCGCTGTCGGCGGCCACCAGGCCCACCTTGGCGCCGGCCGCGCCGGTGATGGTGATGTTGCTCGCGGAGGTCAGCACGATGACGTTGTTGGCCACGTCGAAGAACGCGCCCACGTTGGTCGTCGACGAGATGCGGTTGATCGCGTCCACCACCTGCGCCTGGCGCTCCTGCGTGGTGCCGGCCGCGCTGAGCACGCCGATGTCGGTGCCGTTGATGGTGAGGTCGGCCAGCGCGGTGGCCGTGAGGTCGCTGATCGCCGTGGAGCTCTGGGTGGCGGCGCGGTTGACCACGCCCATGCCGGCCAGGCGCGCGTCGGTGATGCCGTTGACCGTGATGCCCTCGTTGGCGTCGGCCCCGACCTGGAACTTGGCCGAGGTGAAGCTGCCGTCCAGCAGCTTGGTGCCGTTGAAGTTGGACGAGCCGGCCACGCGGTCGATTTCTTCCTTCAGCTGGACCACTTCGGCCTGCAGCGCCGCGCGGTCGGTGGCGTTGTTGGTGGCGTTGGACGACTGCACGGACAGCTCGCGGATGCGCTGCACCATGTCGCCGATCTTGCCGAGCGAGCCTTCCGCGGTCTGCGCCAGCGATACGCCGTCGTTGGCGTTGCGCGCCGCCACGTTGAGGCCGCGCACCTGCGCGTTCATGCGCTCGGCGATCGCCAGGCCGGCGGCATCGTCCTTGGCGCTGTTGACGCGCAGGCCCGACGACAGGCGCTGGATCGACGTGGCCAACGAGGCCTGCGAGGTGTTCAGGTTCCGCTGGGTGTTCAGCGAAGGCAGGTTGGTGTTGATGACGGACGGCATGGCGGCTCCAATCGAAGGGACCTCGACTGTGCGCCGCGCCGCAAGCGGCCAAAGCAGCGAGAAAAGGGCGGAAGTCCGCCCTTTTCATCTTCACGACACCGGATCAGCGCAGGAGAGCGAGCACCTGCTGGGGCATCTGGTTGGCCTGCGACAGCATGGCGTTGCCGGCCTGCTGCAGGATCTGCGCGCGCGTCATGTTGGCGGTTTCGGTCGCGAAGTCCGTGTCCATGATGCGCGAGCGGGCGGCCGTCACGTTCTCGGTGGCGATCTGGATGTTGGACACCGCGTTCTCGAACCGGCTCTGCAGCGCGCCCAGCGAAGCGCGGGCCGTGTTCACCTGCTTGAGCGCCGCGTCGGCCTGCTGGATGGCCAGCTGCGCGCCGCCGTAGGAGCTGATGTCCAGCGAGGCCATGTTGGCGCTGGCCGCGGCCGTGGCGCTGTCGGCGGCGACGAAGCCCACCTTCGCGCCGGCCGCGCCGGTCACCGTGATGTTGGCCGAGGACGTCAGCACGATCTTGTTGTTGGCGGTGTCCAGGTAGGCGCCGACATTGGTGGTCGTGGAGATGCGGTTGATCGCGTCCACCACCTGCGCCTGGCGCTCCTGCGTGGTGCCGGCCGCGGCCAGCACGCCGACGTCGGTGCCGTTGATGGTGAGGTCGGCCAGCGACGTGGCGGTCAGGTCGGTGATCGCGGTGGAGTTCTGGGTGGAAGCGCGGTTGACCGAGCCCATGCCGGACAGCGAAGCGTTGGTGATGCTGCTGACGGTGATCGACTCGCCGGCGTCGGCGCCGACCTGGAACTTGGCGGAGCTGAAGCTGCCGTTGATCAGCTTGGTGCCGTTGAAGTTGGTGCTGCCGGCGACGCGGTCGATTTCCGACTTCAGCTCGCTCACTTCCTGCTGCAGGGCGTCGCGGTCGGTCTGCGTGTTGGTGGCGTTGGACGACTGCACGGCCAGTTCGCGCACGCGCTGCACCATCTCGCCGATCTTGCCCAGCGCGCCTTCCGCGGTCTGCGCGAGCGACACGCCGTCGTTGGCGTTGCGGGCGGCGACGTTCAGGCCGCGCACCTGGGCGCTCATGCGCTCGGCGATCGCCATGCCGGCGGCATCGTCCTTGGCGCTGTTGACGCGCAGGCCGGTCGACAGGCGCTGGATCGACGTGGCGAGCGAGGCACCGGAGGCGCTCACGTTGCGCTGCGTGTTCAGCGAGGAGATGTTGGTATTGATGACGGCAGGCATGGGCTTCCCCCAAAGGTGGGTCTTCTTGCTTGACCCGATTGACTCGACCGCGGGGTTCGCGGAGCGGCGGGGCGTGCCCCGTGCCTTTCTTATCGGTTGCGATGCGCGCGGCTTTAGGCCCGAGCTGTTGTTACATGTCGGATGAGCTCAGAACGTCCATACGCAAACGGCCTAGCGTGTGGATGAGCTTTCACCTATCAAGTAGTTGTTGCAGCACGAAACAATATGAAACATGGCGAGATGCAGTGCGGCTCGCTTCCTTCATCAACGTCATCCCGCAGTCCAGGGGACCTTTCGTGAGCGCCACTTCCCAGCAGCTTCTCAACGAGATCCGTGACACGAATCTCTCCTTCCTGATGCTCGCCCAGTCGATGATCCGGCTGGACAAGCCCCAGGCGCTGTTCCGCCTCGGACTGTCCGAAGCGGTCGCCGACCTGATCTCGCAACTGAGCCCGCAGCAACTGGTGCGCGTCGCTTCGCGCAACCTGATGCTGTGCACCATGCGGTTCGACGACGAGCTGGTGTGGAGCCTGCTGGGCGACCGGCACGCACCGGGCCAGGCCTCCGAGCAGACCGCCGATCGCCTGCACGCCAGCGTGCTGATGGCCGGCATGCATGCCGCGATGGCCGCCTGAGGACGCGACATGGCCGCGACGCAGAAGAGCCTGATCCAGGAAAGCCAGCAGGTCGCGCGCGCCGTGCGCCTGATCGAGCTGGGCGCCCGCATGGCGGTGCTGGAAGCCGAGACCGACCTGTCGCACGAGCGGCTGGTGCGGCTGCACCGCGAAGTGACGGGCAAGTCGCCGTCCAAGGGCCAGCTGCCCTATTCGACGGACTGGTTCATCTCGTGGCAGCCGAACATCCACGCGTCGCTGTTCCTCAACATCCACCAGCACCTGGACAAGGCCTGCGCGCTCGAGGGCGTGGACCTGCTCACCAAGGCGTGGGAGCTCTATCGCTCCGACGTCACCGCGCTCGGCGTGGATCCGATGCTCACCATCACGCGCGCCTGGCGCCTGGTGAAGTTCGTCGAGAGCGACATGCTGTGCCTCACGCGCTGCAGCGACTGCGGCGGCCACTTCGTCACCCACACCAACGAGTGGGGCACCGGCTTCAAGCCTTTCGTCTGCGGCCTGTGCGAGCCGCCGGCGCGCGCCGGCAAGAGCCGCCGCAGCGGCGCCATCCACTAGCAAGAACGTAACGAACGCGCCGCTTTCTCAAGTGGGCGCGACGGCTGCCGAAACCCTGGGCTGAGGAAGCGATCCCCGCTTCTTCTTCCAAGCACCAGGGAAGCCGCAGTCCATGTTCATCCTCGCCGGATACCTCGTCGTCATCGGCTGCGTGCTGGGCGGCTACGCCATGGCCGGCGGCCACTTCGGCGTGATCATGCATGCCGCTCCGCTGGAGATGTTCATCATCGGCGGCGCCGCGCTCGGCGCCTTCCTGGTGGGCAACAGCGGCAAGACCATCAAGGCCACGCTGAAGTTCGCGCCCTCGCTGCTCAAGGGCAGCAAGCACACCAAGGCGCGCTACATGGAGCTGATGGCGCTGCTGTACGACGTGCTGACGCGCGCCCGCAAGGAAGGCCTGATGGCGATCGAGGCCGACGTCGAGAAGCCGCAGGACAGCGCGATGTTCAGGAAGTACCCGCTGATCCTGGCCGATCACCACCTGATGGAGTTCATCACCGACTACCTGCGGATGATGGTGTCGGGGAACCTGAACGCCCATGAGCTCGAGAACCTCATGGACAACGAGATCGAGACCCACCACCACGAGGCGATGGTGCCGGCCGGCGCGATCCAGAGCGTGGGCGACGGCCTGCCGGCGTTCGGCATCGTGGCCGCCGTGCTCGGCGTGGTGAAGACCATGGCGTCGGTGGGCGCCGCACCCGCGGTGCTGGGGCAGATGATCGCCGGCGCGCTGGTGGGCACCTTCCTCGGCATCCTGCTCGCCTACGGTTTCGTGAGCCCGCTGGCGCAGCTGGCCGGCCAGAAGGTCGACGAGAGCAGCAAGGAGCTGCAGTGCGTGAAGGCCACGCTGCTGGCCAGCGTGCAGGGCTACGCGCCGGCGGTGGCGCTGGAGTTCGGCCGCAAGGTGCTGTATTCGACGGAGCGCCCGACCTTCATCGAGATGGAAGGCCACGTCAAAGGCCGCAAGGCGGCCTGACGGCAGGGAGCGCGAACCATGGCAGCCGGCGGAAAGCTCCAGCCCATCATCATCAAGCGCGTCCGCAAGGGCGGCCATGGCGGCCACCACGGCGGCGCCTGGAAGATCGCGTACGCCGATTTCGTGACGGCCATGATGGCGTTCTTCCTGCTCATGTGGCTGCTGGGCTCCACGACGCAGGGCGACCTGCAGGGCATCGCGTCGTACTTCCAGAGCCCGCTGAAGATCGCGCTGGCCGGCGGCTCGGGCACGGGCGACAGCAGCAGCATCATCAAGGGCGGCGGTCCGGTGCTGGGCCGCACCCACGGCGCGGTCCGCCGCGGCGACATCGAGGCCCCCCAACGCAACATCAGCCTGCAGGCGCTGCGCGCCGAGGTCGAGGCCGAGGACAAGCTGCGCATGCGCGAAGTGCAGCTGCGCGTGGACCAGGCCATGAAGCAGAACCCGGCGCTGTCGGGCCTGCGCGACCAGCTGCGCATGGAGCTCACGCCCGACGGCCTTCGCATCCACATCGTCGACGACCAGGGCCGGCCGATGTTCGACGTCGGCAGCGCCCGCGTGAAGGACCACATGCGCGAACTGCTGCGCAGCATGGCCCGCCTGCTGGACGCCGCCGACGCGCGCGTGCTGTTGTCCGGCCACACCGATGCTTCGCCCTACGGCGGCGGCGAGCGCGGCTACTCGAACTGGGAGCTGTCGGCCGATCGCGCCAATGCCTCGCGCCGCGAGCTGGTGGCCGGCGGCCTGCGCGAGGACCGCGTGGTCCGCGTGATGGGCCTGGGCTCCTCGACGCTCTACGAACCGAACGACCCGCTCAGCCCGCTGAACCGCCGCATCTCCATCCTGGTGCTGGGCAAGCTGGGCCAGGAGCGCTGGGCGCGCGGCGCCGAAGTGCCGGTGTCCGAAGCACAGGCGCTGGAGCAGCTGCTGGACCGCCGCCCGCCGGGAGAGGCGCCGGCCGCGGCTGCGCCCGCCACTCCCGCCGCCCCGAATCCCCCTGTTTCTTCCGGAGCCACCCCATGACCGCCCCCACCGACCTGAAGTTCCTGATCGTCGACGATTTCTCCACCATGCGCCGCATCGTGCGCAACCTGCTCAAGGAAGCGGGCTTCGCCAACGCCGACGAGGCCGAGGACGGCGTGGTGGCCCTGCAGAAGCTGAAGAACGGCTCGTTCGATTTCGTGGTGACCGACATCAACATGCCGAACATGAACGGCTTCGAGCTGCTCACGCAGATCCGCGCCGACGCCGCGCTCAAGCCGCTGCCGGTGCTGATGATCACGGCCGAGGCGCGCAAGGAGGACATCGTCATGGCCGCGCAGGCCGGCGCCTCGGGCTACATCGTCAAGCCCTTCACCAAGGCCACCCTCGAGGAGAAGGTCGCCAAGATCCTGCAGAAGCACGCCCTGGCCACCTGAAGCAAAAAGGGGAATGTCGCCATGAGCGAGAACGTGATGTACCAGCGCCTGGGCGAGTTGACCCGGCTGCTGCACGATGCCCTGCAGCAGCTGGGCTACGACAAGAAGATCGAGGACTCGCTGGGGCAGTTGCCCGACGCGCGCACTCGCCTGTCCTTCATCGCCAAGGTCACCGGCAACGCCGCCGAGAAGGTGTTGAACACCGTGGACCGTTCGCAGGCGCAGCAGGAGGCCATGCTGGCCGATGCCGAGCGGGTCGAGAAACTGCTCAAGACCGACCCCGTGGGCGCGGTCGCGCGCGGCGAGGTGCTGCATTTCATCGGGGAAGTGAAGGCCACGGCGCGCGACACCTCGGCGCAGCTGACCGAGATCATGCTGGCCCAGGACTTCCACGACCTCACCGGCCAGACGGTGGGCAAGGTGGTGGAGGTCGCGACTAGGCTGGAGGATGCGCTGCTGCAGCTGCTGGTCGATTCCCAACCCGCGGCCGCGTCGACGGTGGAGCACGGATTCCTGAACGGTCCGGTGGCGGACGCGTCGCAGCGGACCGACGTGGTGGCGAACCAGGCGCAGGTGGACGACCTGCTGGAGAGTTTGGGGTTCTGAGCATCGGGTTGGCGGCGCGCCCGCGCGGCAGGCGATGCCTGGCCCGGGCTCATGGCGTGACTCTCCGCGTGCTTCGCACGCTGCGCGCGTCGCCTTCCGGGGTGCGGGCCCACGCGGCGAAACTCACTGCGCGCTTGCAGCGCTCCGTTCAAACAGTCGCCGCGAGTCAGAGGTTCATGTCGA
>JAEWIF010000031.1 GCA_023387335.1 Pseudomonadota bacterium
GGCCTGCGCCGGGGCTTGCAAGCGTGCCAGGCTAGGCGCGGGTGACGCCGTGTGGTCGATCCACACAAGGAGCCCGTAACGACGCATGGCGCGCTTGCAAGCCCCGGCCCGAAGGGTTGGGCCGATAACGGGGCGCATGCGTCGTTGCGGTCACAGGTCAAGCCGGCAAGGCTTGACCCGCGCCCGCGCCTAGCCTGCGCCCCCTTCTCGGCCCAACGCAGGCCCGTTTCTCTGCCGCGCAGGCTCCCCCGCCGCCGCGAGCAGCCAGTCGCCCACGGCGTCGGGCATGTGGCGCACGTTCGACGGCCAGCCGCCCGAAGGAAAGCCCACGTGCCCGCCCGCGTCGGGCTGCCACAGCGTCACCCAGTCGCCCACCTCCCCCGCGCCCGGCAGGCTGCGGGCGGGCACGAAGGGATCGTTGCGTGCGTTGAGCACCAGCGCCGGCAATCGCACGTGCGGCAGGTGCGGCTTGGCGGAGGCGCGCGCGTAGTAGTCGTCGGTGTCGCGGAAGCCGTGCAGCGGCGCGGTGAAGACGTTGTCGAACTCGTAGAGATCGCGCGCGGCCAGCAGCGCCTGTCGGTCGAACAGGCCCGGATGCTGCGCGAGCTTGAGCAGCGCCTTGGGCCGCATCGTGCGCATGAACATGGTCGTGTACACGAGGCGGTTGAAGCCGCGCCCGATGGCCGCGCCGCCGGCGGCCAGGTCGATCGGCGAGCACACGGCCGCGACGGCGTCAGCCAACCGCGTCGCCTGCGTGCCCGCTTCACCCGCCCAGCGCAGCAACGCGTTGCCGCCGAGCGAGACGCCCACCGCGACCAGGGGCCCGGGATGCGCCGCGCGCAGCCGCTCGAGGATCCAGTGCACCTCCTCGTGGTCGCCCGAGTGGTAGGCGCGCGGGCCGAGGTTGAGCTCGCCGCTGCAGCCGCGGAAGTGCGGCACCACGTAGCGCAGGCCCCGCTCGTGGGCGTAGTCGGCGAAGGCCTCGGCGTAGTGGCTGCGCGAGGAGCCTTCGAGCCCGTGGAACAGCACGAGGAGCGGGCGTTGGGAGTCCGCGCCCGTCGACGCGAGCCAATCGAGGTCCAGGAAATCACCGTCCGGCGTGCTCCAGCGCTCGCGCCGGTACGAAGGCGGCGCGCCGTTCGTGCGCCGCGCGTACAGCGCGGGCCAGATCGTCTGCAGGTTGCCGCCGGGCAGCCACCACGGCGGCGTGTAGTCGAAGCGGAGGTCCGCCTTGGCGGACTTCAATGCAGCACCGAGGGCGTGTCCGAGACTTCCTGGATTTCGCTGGCGGTGCCGGGGCTCGCGTGGTGGGCCACCATGCGCCAGCCCTGCGCGGTCTTGTGATAGATGTTGGTGGCGATCACCCACGCCTGCCGCGGCCCTTGCGGCGTGATCACTTCCACCCGCTCGAGCAGGTTGTGCATGCAGCTGGCCACCGACACCACCTTGCGCACCCGCTCCGGCCAGGCGCGGATGCTGCCGTTGGCGAACATCGCCTCGAAGGTGGCGCGGATCGCCACCGCCCCCACCACCCGCGGTCCGCCGGGATGGATGCAGACGATGTCGTCCTCGTCGGCCCAGCAGGCCATGAGCTTCTCGATGTCGGCGTTCTGCAGGGCGTCGTAGAAAGCGGCCTCGACGTCGTCGGCGTCGCCTTCGAGGTTGGCGGCCTGGAGCTTGGACTTGCGCATCGGCGGGATTTTGCCGAATCAGGCGCCCAGCCATTGGCGCACGGCCATCCGCAGGTCGCCCTGGGCGGCGCGCCACACGGTCTCGGGCGCGGCCACGTGGATGCCCGGCGGCGCCAGCTGCAGGGCCGCGGCCACGAACTCGGCCACCTTCTGCGAGCGCACCGGCTGCTCGCTGCTGGGAACCATGTACTTGAAGATCGACAGCATCCAGTGCGCGACTGCCGGCAGCCAGCCCGCCCTGGCCGGCGGCGCCGGCTTCTGGGCCGATCGCACGATGAGCAGCCGCTCGAAGCCCTGGGCCGCGACCGCATGCTCATCCAGGTTGGCCAGGCCGCGCTTGAGCGCTTCGGGCAGCCGGCCCTGCGCGTGCGGCAGCACCACGGCCAGCGTGGTGACGCCGCTGCGGCGCATCCATTGCGCCAGCGCCGGCAACTGTTCGGGCGAGGGAGTCCACAGGGCGCGTTCGCGGTCGTAGAAGAGCCGTGGCGGATCGAACAGGACGACGCCGGTGTCGGCAGCCCCGGGCGGCCACGACGCCGGGTCCTCGCCCGGCACGACGGTGGTGCCGACGCCGCGCAGGCCCGCCATGATGGGTTCGCGCGCCAGCACCTGCGTGGTTCCGAACTGCTGCAGGCCGACGAGACGGCGCAGCACTTCGTTGCCCAGCACGCCCGTGGCACCGGCGATCACCAGCCGGGGCCGCGGCGGTCCGGCCGCGGGCACGCCGCGCGCGGCGGCCTGCAGGGCTTGAAGTGGCGCATCCGGCATCGCATCTATGCTACCTTCGCCCCGACCTTCGCCAAGGAGCTTGCAAGATGAAACGCTGGTTCGCCGTCCTCGCCGCCGTCCTCGTGCTCACCGGCTGCGGCTACAACGACTTCCAGCGCCTGGACGAACAGACCAAGTCGGCCTGGAGCGAAGTGCTCAACCAGTACCAGCGCCGCGCCGACCTGGTTCCGAACCTCGTCGCCACGGTCAAGGGCGAAGCCAACTTCGAGCAGGAGACGCTCACCCGCGTGGTCGAGGCGCGCGCCAAGGCCACCTCGGTGCAGGTGACCCCCGAGACGCTGAACGACCCGCAGGCCTTCCAGCGCTTCCAGCAGGCGCAGGGCGAGCTGTCCAGCGCGCTCAGCCGGCTGCTGGTGGTCAGCGAGCGCTATCCGGACCTCAAGGCCAACCAGGGCTTCCGCGACCTGCGCGTGCAGCTCGAAGGCACGGAGAACCGCATCACCGTCGCGCGCAACCGCTACATCCAGTCGGTGCAGGAGTACAACGTGCTCGCGCGCAGCTTTCCGACCAACCTGACGGCGATGGTCTTCAACTACGACCCCAAGCCGACGTTCACGGTGCAGAACGAGGCGCAGATCTCCACGCCGCCGCAGGTGGACTTCGGCCGGCCCGCTTCCGCGCCGGCGGCGGCGCCCAGCACGCCCGCGAGCGGCACGCCCACCCGCTGACGCAGGCGCGGCCGGGCTGACCCGCGTGAAGCGGCTCCTCGCCTTCCTTCTCACCGCCCTGCTCTGGCTCGGCGCGGCCTGGGCGCAGGGCGTGCTGCCGGTGCCCGCGCTCACCGCGCGCGTCATCGACCAGACCGGCACCCTGGACGACATCCAGCGCCAGGGCCTGGAGCAGAAGCTGGCGGCGTTCGAGCAGCGCAAGGGCACGCAGATCGCGATCCTGGTCGTGCCCACCACCCAGCCCGAGGACATCTCCAGCTACGCCAACCGCGTGGCCAACGCCTGGAAGATCGGGCGTCGCGACGTCGGTGACGGCGTGGTGGTCATCGTGGCCAAGGACGACCGGCGCGTGCGCATCGAAGTCGCGAAGACGCTCGAAGGCGCCATCCCCGACCTGGCGGCGCGGCAGATCATCGACGAGGTGGTGACGCCTCGCTTCCGGCAGAACGATTTCGCGGGCGGGCTGCAGGCGGCCACCGACCGGCTGATCGCTCGCATCGAGGGCGAAGGGCTGCGCGATCCGGAACAACGGCAACGCGCGCCTTCGGGCATTGCCGGCTTCGACTGGTTCGACCTCGCGATCTTCCTGTTCTTCGCCGTGCCCATCATGGGTGGCGTGCTGCGCGGCATCTTCGGCGGCAAGCTGGGCGCGCTGTTCACCGGAGGCGGCACGGGGTTGCTGGCGCTGCTGTTCACGTCCAGCGTGCCGGTCGCGGTGATCGCCGGCGTGGTCGCGCTCATCGTGTCGCTGGTGTCGGGCGGGCTCGGCCTCGGCGGACCGGCGCGCCGGTCACGCGGCGGCCACTGGGGCGGCGGCCCCTACATCGGTACCGGCGGCTGGGGTGGTGGAGGCGGCGGCGGTTGGGGCGGCGGCGGAGGCGGTGGCTTCAGCTCCGGCGGTGGCGGCGATTTCGGCGGCGGTGGCGCCTCGGGAGACTGGTGATGCTGCGCAGAATGATGCGGATCCTGCGGCACCGCTGGATCGACGAAGCGGACACGCGCCGCGCCATCCCGCCGGCGCTGGTGGAGCGGCTCACGCGCCGCGTCGCGGCCAGCGAGCAGCGCCACAGCGGCGAGGTGCGCATCTATGTCGAAGCGGGCCTGCCCCTGAGCTACCTGTGGCGCGACGCCAAGGCGCGCGAGCGCGCCATCGCCATGTTCGGCAAGCTGCGCGTGTGGGACACCGAGCAGAACAACGGCGTGCTGATCTACCTGCTGCTGGCCGAACATGCGATCGAGATCGTGGCCGACCGCGGTCTCGCGCAGAAGGTCGATCCCGGCACGTGGCAGGCGATCGTGCAGCACATGCGTGAATCGTTCCGCCAGGACCGCTTCGAGGACGGGCTCACGCAGGCGCTGGAGGAAGTGTCGGCGCTGCTGGTGGAGCACTTCCCGCTGGCGCCGGGGGCGCCCGACCCGAACGAGCTGCCGGACGAGCCGGTGCTCGGCTGACTTCCTATTCGCGCACTTCGCCGTTGGGCCGCAGCAGCGCCATGCCGACGTAGCTGCCGCCGTGGCGGAAGCCGGGCTTGAAGTCGACCACGTAGCCGCCGGCATCGAACCGGCCCAGGGCCGACAGCGAGCGATGCAGCGTGGCGCGCGTGAGGTCCTTGCCCGCGCGGCGCATGCCTTCCACCAGCACCTTGGCCGCGATGCACGATTCCAGCGACGTGACCGACATGGCTTCCTTGTGGCCCGCGCCGGTCCAGGCCTCGGTGCACTCGCGCACCACCGCGACCGATTTCGCGCGCGGCGTGGGCACGGTGATCGACACCGAGACGCCGGTGGCCTGTTCGCCCAGCGCCTTGGCGAGCTGGCTGGCACCGGCGAACGACAGGCTCGTGATCATGGTCGCGCGGCCGCCCGCCTTCAGGCGCTTGATCATCTGCGCCGCGGGTGCATAGAGGGTGGTCACCACCAGCACCTGCGGATCGGCGGCCAGCACCGCCTTGAAGTCGGCGTCCGTGATGTCCGCGTTGCGCTTGATCGGAAGCGAGACCGGTTCCTTCTGGAACTTCTTGAGCACGGCGGCGACCGTCTCGAAGTTCTGCTTGCCCACCGTGTCGTCGTAGTGCAGCACGGCCACGCGGGTGGAGCCGAGGTTGCCCCAGAAGTTGATGATCTTGTCGATCTCGTCGGCGTAGGTGGCGCGCACCGTGTAGACGAACTCGTTCTGCTTGCGGATGGTGTCGGCGCCGGTGAAGGGCGCGAAGAACGGCACCTTGTTCTCGGCCACCGTCGGCATCGCGGGGATGCTCAGGGTCGACGAGGCGTAGCCGAACAGCGCGACCACGTTCTCGTCGGTCACGAGCTTCTTCGTGTTCTCGCCGGAGAGCTTGGTCTGGTTGGCGTCGTCCAGCGTCACGAGCTTCAGCTTGCCCTGCGGCAGGCCGCCGGCCTGGTTGACCTTCTGGAAATAGGCCAGCGCGCCATTGCGGATGTCGTTGCCCAGTTCCGCGTTGGCGCCGGTGAGGGGCGCCGACTGGCCGACGACGATCTCCTGGGCCAGTGACAGGACGGGGGCGGCTGCGAGCAGAAGGCAGGCCAGGATGCGCACGGGGACTCCTTGGTAATCCAGGCACCATGCCACGCCATGCCGAGTTGCAGCAATCCGTTGCATCCCTTGGCGTAGTGCCAAAGTCACGATGAAATAAAAAAGCCCCGCACAAGGCGGGGCTGGAGAGCGCGGGTTTTTAGCGCGTTCTTATCTAGTCAGTCGAGGACAGAGCACGCGCTTCGCGCGTGGTCTGTCCCCGACACTATTTCTTTTGCCGGTACTTGCGCAGTGCCGCGATCTGGGCGGCCATGACGGCAAGTTCCGATTGAGCCTTGGCGATGTCGATCTCGCTGTGGGCGTTCTTGAGGGCCTCTTCGGCGGCGCGGCGGGCCTCGTTGGCCTTTTCCTCGTCCAGGTCCTTGCCGCGGATGGCGGTGTCGGACAGCACGGTGACGCGGTTCGGCTGCACCTCGAGGATGCCGCCGGCCACGAACACGAACTCCTCGCCGCCGTCGGCCTTCTCGATGCGCACCGAGCCGGGCCGCACGCGCGTGATGAGCGGCGTGTGGCGCGGGTAGATGCCGAGCTCGCCGGCTTCACCGGGCAGCGCGACGAAGCGCGCTTCGCCGGAGAAGATCGACTCCTCGGCGCTCACCACGTCGACGTGGATGGTGTGCGTGGTATCGACCATGGCTTAGGCGGCCAGCTTCTTGGCCTTCTCGAAGGCCTCGTCGATGGTGCCGACCATGTAGAAGGCCTGCTCGGGCAGGTGGTCGCACTCGCCGGCCACGATCATCTTGAAACCGCGGATGGTCTCGGCCAGCGGCACGTACTTGCCGGGCGAACCCGTGAACACTTCGGCCACGTGGAACGGCTGCGACAGGAAACGCTGGATCTTGCGCGCGCGGGCCACGGCCAGCTTGTCCTCGGGCGACAGTTCGTCCATGCCCAGGATCGCGATGATGTCGCGCAGTTCCTTGTAGCGCTGCAGGGTGGCCTGCACGGCGCGGGTCGTCGTGTAGTGGTCCTCGCCGACCACGTTCGGGTCGACCTGGCGGCTGGTGGAGTCCAGCGGGTCCACGGCGGGGTAGATGCCCAGCGCGGCGATGTCGCGCGACAGCACCACGGTGGCGTCCAGGTGGGCGAAGGTGGTGGCGGGCGACGGGTCGGTCAGGTCGTCCGCGGGCACGTACACGGCCTGGATCGAGGTGATCGAGCCGGACTTGGTCGAGGTGATGCGCTCCTGCAGCACGCCCATTTCCTCGGCCAGGGTCGGCTGGTAGC
>JAEWIF010000037.1 GCA_023387335.1 Pseudomonadota bacterium
GCCGGGGATGACCCTGGCGGCGATTCATCCCGATCACGTGTTGCTGGTCCATGCCGGCCGGGTGGAAAGCCTGGGGCTGCGTCGCAACACCGGGGAGCCTCGGCCATGAATCCTTTCAGACGGGCAAGGACCCTGTTGCTGTCGCTGCTGATCGCGGTCGGCGGCCTGACAGCCCTCTGCGCGCCAGCAAGCGCCTTTGCGGCACTCACGCCTGCCGAAGCCAACGGCGAGCGCTGGACGCTCAACATGCGCGACGTGGACATCCGCGACTTCATCGAACAGATTTCCAGCATCGGCGGCCAGACCTTCGTCGTCGACCCGCGAGTCAAGGGCCAGGTCACGGTGATCGCCCAGACACCGCTGAGCCTGGCCGAGGTCTATCAGCTGTTCCTCTCGGTGATGGCCACCCACGGCTTCGCGGTGTTGCCCCAGGGCGTGCAGACCGCCATCGTTCCCAACGCCGAGGCGCGGGCAGAGGCCGGCAGCGGCGGCAACCTGGAGACTCGGGTGCTGCAGGTGCAGCACGCTTCGGCCAGCGAACTGGTGGCGCTGATCCGCCCGCTGGTGGCCGGCTACGGACACCTCGCCGCGGTGCCTTCGGCCAACAGCCTGATCGTCAGCGACCGGCCGGCCAACATCGCCCGCATCGAAGAGGTGCTGCGCCAGCTCGACGGTGGTTATCAGCGCGACTACAGCATCTACGACCTGCGCCATATCTGGGTGCGCGATGCCGCGCAGGTACTTGGAGATTCGTTGAAGCGCGGCCAGGCCGACGCCGGCGCTACCCAGGTGATCGCCGACCATCGCGCCAACCGGCTGATCTTGCTGGGCCCACCGCAGGCCCGGGCGAGATTGCTGCAGCTTGTCCAGTCCCTCGACACGCCGAGTTCGCGCTCATCCAATACCCGGGTGATCCGCCTGCGCTACGGCGACGCCAAGAACCTCGCCGGCACGCTCGGCGAGCTGGCCGAAAATATGGTCGCGCCGGATGCCAGCGGCAACGCCCGGCCGCGCCAGGTCATGATCCGCGCCGACGAGAGCCTCAATGCGCTGGTGATCCTCGCCGAGCCGGACATGCTTGGCGCGCTGGAAGATCTGGTACGCCAGCTGGACGTCCCGCGCGCCCAGGTTCTGGTGGAGGCGGCGATCATCGAGATGTCCGGGGACGTCAGCGAAGCCCTCGGTGTGCAATGGGCCATCGACGGACGCAACGGCGGCCTCGGTGGCGTCAACTTCAGCAACACCGGGCTGTCCATCGGCACCCTGCTCGGCGCCCTCAGCTCCGACGACCCAGGCCGGCTGGCCAGTGCGCTGCCCAACGGCGCCATCGTCGGCGTGGGCAACGACAATTTCGGCGCGCTGATCACGGCGCTGTCGGCCACCGGCAAGAGCAACCTGCTGTCCACGCCGACGCTGCTGACCCTGGACAACCAGCCGGCGGAAATTCTGGTCGGTCAGAACGTGCCCTTCCAGACCGGCTCCTACACCACCACCGGTGACGGCTCCAGCAACCCCTTCACCACCATCGAGCGCGAGGATATCGGCGTCTCGCTGAAAATCACCCCGCACATCAACGATGGCTCGACCCTGCGCCTGGAGATCGAGCAGGAAATTTCCACCTTGGTGAATGCCCCGACGGGCATCCAGGTGGCGGACGTGATCACCAACAAGCGCTCGATCAAGAGCACCATCCTCGCCGACGACGGTCAGGTGATAGTGCTGGGCGGCCTGATCCAGGACGACGTCACCCAGAGCATGAGCAAGGTGCCGCTGCTGGGGGACATTCCCCTGCTGGGCCGGCTGTTCCGCTCCAATCGCGATAATCGGGTCAAGCGCAACCTGATGGTCTTTCTGCGCCCGAGCGTCACCCGCGATGGCGCCGGGCTGAGCAGCCTGAGCCTGGGCAAATACCAGGAGATGCGCGGCCTCAGCCGGAGCGAAGCCTTCAGCGGCAGCTCGCTGCCCGATGATCCGTACAGGCTCTTCGACCGCAGCGGCGCGCAGCCAGAAGTAGACCTGCGCCCCCAACCGGCAGCGGCGCCCCAGGCATTCGCGATACCGCCGCAGCCCCTGTTGCAACCGGTAGCCTCCGCACCGGCAAACGTCGAGGTCGAGCCTGCCCACACCATCCAGTTGGTCGCTGGCCGCAACTCGGAGCGGATGCGGGCACTGATCGAGCGCCACCCCGAACAGCCACTGCGGTTGCTCGAAGGCCAGCGGCAGGGCGGACCCTGGTACTCGCTGACCTTTGGCGATTTCCCGAGCAAGGCGCTTGCACGTCAGGCTCTTGACGCAATTCCACCAGAACTGCCGCAAAAGGGCGCTTTCATTCTCTCACGCTAGGTTTGGTGCGGGTTTAGCCAGAAAAAGGCTCGGTAATTTGCGAAAGGCGCCCGACAAATTGTTGACGCTTTGCCGAGAATGGCTTTTTCCACTTCGCCTGTGCCTGCATGAAAACTAATCCCTTGTTCCTATTGGCTTTTCTCTCCCTCTTTCTGTCCGGTTGCCTGGACGAAGGAGGCAGCAGCAAGAAGCCCGACCGCGCCGAAACGCCTCCGGCCATCAGCAACCCCGAAGAGCCGCAACCGGATGAATCTGGACCGGAGACGCCCCCCGTCGCGCCGCCGCTCGATCCCCAGCCCAAGCCTGATGACGGCAATACCACAGCACCAGCGCCCGGCTTCCCCGAGCCCACCGGCGCGGTGCTCGAGGAAGTCAACGCCGAGGGCTTCTACGACATCGACGCCAGCGGCAAGCCGCGCGCCGTGCGCAACGACCTGAACGGCAACCTGCCGGCCATGGTGCAGTTCGTCCAGAACCATTCGGTGGACCCTTCGGGGAATGCCGCGAAGAACATGCCCATGCTCACCAGCGAGCGCGAAGCCCTGCTGCTGGTGACACCCGATCCGGCCGGGGGCACGGTACGCAGCCTGACTCTAAGCTTCAGTGTCGACGGACAGACCAAACCCGCCATCGCCCTGCGTCATCCCGACGAGCTGCCCGAGGCCGATCGCAACTCCAGCGACACGCGTCCCGACGTGCGCTATTCACGGCGCACCTGGTCGGCCGTGCTGCCCTGGGACTGGGTCAAGCCGGGGATGAGCCTGTCCATCAGTGACGATCGTGGCCGCAACGGCGTGCTCGCCGGCGGAGCCATCGACATCGCCGCGCCGGCCGAACTGGTGATCAACAATGTGCGCCTGGGCCTGCTCACCGAGCCGCCGCGCAGCAACGGCCACTACATGCTGCTGGAGCCGGCCCGGGCCGGTACCGACTACTTCCAGACCGTGCCCGTCTCACGCTTGATCGTGGCCAAGTACGACGAAGTGATCCTGCAAAAGGTGATGGTCGCCAGCGGCACCATCTACGACACGGCCAGCGCCGTCGAAGGCAGCGTCTATGCCGGCGACATGCGCGAGAACACCGCCAAGTCCACCTTCAGCGTGGGCATCAACCTGGCCAACTGGGGCGTCACCAGCTCCAGCATGCAGAGCCAACAACAGCCACAAGTCACCCAGAGCGTGGTGGTACACCATGCGCGCGGCGTCTATCAGAACGGCCAGGTCAACCACGGGCTGAGCGGCGGCAACAGCATCCTCACGTTGATCGACTCGGTGGGTAACGAATTCAGTCATGAGATCGGCCACCATTATGGGCTGGGTCACTACCCGGGCCAGAACGTGGAACCGAAGAACCTCTGGGACCGCCATCACGCCGACAGCGGCTGGGGCTACATCGGTCATCGCCAGCGCATGCGCGCCAACCTGGACTGGGCGAAGTACAAGCCCGCCGAGGTGCCTCAGTTCCAGAAGCAGTACAACTACAACTGGGATTCCATGTCCGGTGGCTGGCCCGGCAGCAGCCTGTCGCGCTACACCCACTACACGGGCTACAGCACCTACCTGAAAATCCAGCCGTCTCTCGACAAGGCCGTGCTCGCCGCCGATTCACCTACCGGCTACCGCAAGTGGGACACCAGCACGCGGAAGATGGAGGTCTTCCAGCCGAAGCAGCAGTCATCCAACCAGGTCTGGTACAACGGTGTTGACGGCAACTTCCCCAAACCTCGCCGTCAGGGCATCACGGTCTTCACCCTGCTCGGCGGCTACGACCCGGTGAACAGCGTCGGCCTGCTCTACCCACCGGCGCGCAGCAACTGGGGCAACGTCTTCGATCTGCCGCAACCCACCGCCGACGCCACAGCAGCCCAATGCTGGCTGAGCGTCGACTATGCCGGCGGTCGCAACCAGCGCATCGCGCTGGCGCCCAACCGCATGCAAGGCAACGCCAATAAACTGCACGTGCAAGTGGCCGTAGATGAAAACCCGCAGCAGGCCAGCCTGCACTGCCAGGCGGCCGGCGGCACGGCGCGGGAACTGCACCGAGTCAGCTTCCCGCAGAATCTGCCCGCCATCGAACCGCCAGTGATCATCGGTCGCGAAGCGGGCTACCAGGCCCTGCGTCGCATCGAACTACCCGAACTGGAGCAGGCCCTGCTCACATTGCAGAACCAGGCGGTGCCGACCCTGAACGGCCCGGCCAAGGTGCTTTACGACAGCTATGTACAACACGCAGCGGAGCTCTCCGCTCCGGCCCGCGCACAACTTGAGCGCTATCGCGACCTGCAGCAGAAGGCCCTGCGCCTGAACCGCTGGATGGACGCCTACCAGGCTCCGCTGCAGGCCGGCGATCAGGCTGCCGAGCAGGCGCTGCTCAACTTTATCGAGCAGCTGGGCCTGCGCAGCGATCCGCTGTTGCCGCCGGCACAAGCCATGAAGGTGAACAACAACTGCCTGCGAGCCGAGAGTGTCGGTGGCGTGATCACACCGGTCATCATCGCCGCGGCCCAGTGCAAAGGTGGGGCTGCCGAGACCTGGCTGACGGACGCCAATGGTCGCATTCGCAATGCCCAGCACCCGCAGCTGTGCCTTACCGACCGTGGTGGCAGCAGTGAAGTCGGCTTGAGCGAATGCAACAGCAATGCCGATGCGCAGAGCTGGAATCTCGCCGCGCTGCCGCAGGTCAAGCGCGAGTCCCGCTGCCTGGATCTGAAGAACGGCTTCCTCAGCGAAGGCCGAGGCACGCTCATCACTTACAACTGCACCAATGGTGGCAACCAGAAGTGGCAGGGCATCAGTCGCAACGACAACCTCCTGCTGCCGCTGCTGCAGAACCGCAACCTGCAGCCGCTGCTGCGGCTGGCTGCCAAGCCCTGAGGCAAAGGCCCGGTCGCCAGACGGCCGGGCCGACAGCCCATGAGGCGCATCTCCATTCTTCCCTCACGATTGCTGGCGGGCTTGCTGCTCATGAGCGGGCCGGCGGCTGCCGTCGAGCCCACGCATCTGGAGCTGCTGGGAATCTTCGCCAGCTCCGACGAAGACCGCTCCACCGCCCTGCTGAGCGTGCCGGGGCAGGCGCCGCTGTTCGCACGCATCGGCCAACCGCTGCCGGGCGGCTTCAGCCTACAGGCGATCACCCATGACCAGGTGCTGGTCACGCGCGACGGTCGGAGGTTTCGTCTGGTGCTGCAGAGCCGTGCGTCTGGCGCGGCGGAATCGCCACCTTTATCTGCGCCGGCGCCCTCCGCCATGCCTTCAACCGAGCCCGCATCCGGCGCCTATGCGGACGCCTGCAACGCCATCGCGAGCTTCGACTCGGCGCAACGCGAAGAGCTGCAAAGCCTGGGTATCTGTGCCTGGTAGAGCCCGTGTTGGCGGCACAGGCTTACCGGATGCCCCGCATTCCCACCACCCCATCGGCGACAGCTCGCTCCATCTTCTCTTTCACGACGCTGCGCTTGGCGAAGGCAGGATCGGGGTGGCTGGACTACAAGGACTGAAGGGTTTCGAAGCCGTCACCGGCACCAAGGTCGGAGATGACCGGCACCGCTGACGAATACCACATCGATGGCGGGTCATTCATGATTCGCGCGCCGTGTCGTCACGCTGCAACCTTGTGCCAGGCGCGAGGCCAAAGGTGGCGCCGTCTGCAGCGATACCCGACGGACCGATGGTCATGCTCTGACTATCAGGTCGGAAGCAATCAATGATTTAAAACAGTTGTTTGATTTTTTACAGGCTTGCAGAATGCCGCGCCGTAGCAGGCTCTTTTCTGCAGTACGGAAGGCAGGCTTCGCGTTTCGACCCCGTTCATCGAAACGGCGAACGGGTGGAATAGCTCGCCAGGGCCGCGCTCGCCGCACCCTGGTAAAGATCACGCAGGAGAACAACTACAATGCATATCGGTGTTCCTCTCGAAACCCGACCCGGAGAAACGCGCGTTGCCGCGACTCCGGAAACCGTCAAGAAGCTGATCGGCCAAGGGCATCAGGTCACCGTGCAACGTGGCGCAGGCGTACAGGCCAGCGTCCCTGACAGCGCCTACGAGGCTGCTGGCGCGACCATCGGCGATGCCGCAGCGGCGTTCGCAGCAGAGATCCTGCTGAAGGTGAACGCACCGAACGAAACCGAACTGGCGCAGATGCAGCCAGGCACGGTGTTGATCGGCATGCTCAACCCCTTCGACAACGACAACATCGCACGCATGGCCGAACGCGGCATCACCGCCTTCGCCCTGGAGGCGGCGCCGCGTACCTCGCGCGCGCAGAGCCTCGACGTGCTGTCCTCGCAGGCCAACATCGCCGGCTACAAGGCCGTGATGATCGCGGCCGACCGCTACCAGCGCTTCTTCCCGATGCTGATGACGGCGGCCGGCACGGTGAAGGCCGCGCGCGTCGTGATCCTGGGCGTCGGCGTGGCGGGCCTGCAGGCCATCGCCACCGCCAAGCGGCTGGGCGCGGTGATCGAGGCTTCGGACGTGCGTCCTTCGGTGAAGGAGCAGGTCGAGTCGCTGGGCGCCAAGTTCATCGACGTGCCCTACGAAACGCAGGAAGAAAAGGAAGCCGCCGAAGGCGTGGGCGGCTACGCCCGCCCGATGCCGCAGAGCTGGCTGGACCGCCAGAAGCTCGAAGTGGCCAAGCGCGTGGCGCAGGCCGACATCGTGGTCACCACCGCGCTGATCCCCGGCCGCGCGGCGCCCGTGCTGGTCACCGAGGAAATGGTGAAGGCCATGAAGCCCGGCTCGGTGATCGTCGACCTGGCCGCGCCGCAGGGCGGCAACTGCCCGCTGACCGAACCTGGCCGCACGGTGGTCAAGCACGGCGTGACGCTGGTGGGCGAGACCAACCTGCCCGCGCTGGTGGCGGCCGACGCCTCGTCGCTGTACGCGCGCAACGTGCTGGACTTCCTCAAGCTCATCGTCGGCAAGGAAGGCCAGCTGAACATCGACCTGGAAGACGACATCGTGGCCGCCTGCCTGATGGCCAGGGACGGCGAAGTGAAGAGGAAGACCTGATCATGGAAGTCAGCCACACCATCACCAACCTCATCATCTTCGTGCTGGCGATCTACGTCGGCTACCACGTCGTCTGGACCGTCACGCCGGCGCTGCACACGCCGCTGATGGCCGTGACCAACGCGATCTCCGCGATCGTGGTGGTCGGCGCCATGCTGGCCGCGGCGCAGACCGAGACCTGGGCCGGCCGGACCATGGGCATCCTGGCCGTGGCGCTGGCGGCGGTGAACATCTTCGGCGGCTTCCTCGTCACGCGGCGGATGCTGGAGATGTTCAAGAAGAAGGATCGCAAGGCGGAGGCCGGCAAATGAGCGCAGCGCAGAACCGCTTCAAGCAAGCGAAGGCCCCCTCGGGGGGCAGCGCAGCACACGAAGTGACAAGCGTGGGGGCCCACCAATGAGCATGAACGTCGTCACGCTGCTGTACCTGGCGGCCTCGGTCTGCTTCATCCAGGCGCTCAAGGGCCTGTCGCATCCGACCACCTCGATCCGCGGCAACCTGTTCGGCATGGTCGGCATGGCCATCGCCATGCTCACCACCGCGGCGCTGATCGTCGAACTCTCCGGCGGCGCCGGCCGCGGGCTGGTGTGGGTGCTCATCGGCCTGGTGGTCGGCGGCGCTTACGGCGCCTACCGCGCCAAGACGGTCGAGATGACCAAGATGCCGGAGCTGGTGGCGTTCTTCCACAGCATGATCGGCCTGGCCGCGGTGTTCATCGCCGTGGCCGCGGTGCTGGAACCTTCGGCGCTGCTGCAGGGCCTGCCGCGCGGCGAACCGATCCCGACCGGCAACCGGCTGGAGCTGTTCCTCGGCGCGGCCATCGGCGCGATCACCTTCAGCGGCTCGGTCATCGCCTTCGGCAAGCTCTCGGGCACCTACAAGTTCCGCCTGTTCCAGGGCGCGCCGGTGGTCTTCGCCGGCCAGCACATGCTGAACCTGGTGCTGGGCCTGGTGACCATCGCGCTCGGCCTGGTGTTCACCTTCACCGGCAACTGGGCCGCGTTCTTCGCGATGCTGGCGCTGTCGTTCGTGATGGGCGTGCTGATCATCATCCCGATCGGCGGCGCCGACATGCCGGTGGTGGTGTCGATGCTCAACTCGTACTCGGGTTGGGCGGCGGCGGGCATCGGCTTCTCGCTGAACAACAGCATGCTGATCATCGCCGGCTCGCTGGTGGGCAGCTCGGGCGCGATCCTGAGCTACATCATGTGCAAGGCGATGAACCGCTCGTTCTTCAACGTCATCCTGGGCGGCTTCGGCGGCGAAGCGGGCCAGGCGGCGACGGGCGGCGCGGTGCAGCGCAGCGTCAAGAGCGGCAGCGCGGACGACGCGGCCTTCATCCTGGGCAACGCCGAGACCGTGGTCATCGTGCCGGGCTACGGCCTGGCGGTGGCGCGCGCGCAGCACGCGGTCAAGGAACTGGCCGAGAAGCTCACGCACAACGGCATCACGGTGAAGTACGCCATCCACCCGGTGGCCGGCCGCATGCCGGGCCACATGAACGTGCTGCTGGCCGAAGCGGAAGTGCCTTACGACCAGGTGTTCGAGATGGAGGACATCAACGGCGAGTTCGGCCAGGCCGACGTCGCCATCATCCTGGGCGCCAACGACGTGGTGAACCCGGCCGCGCTGCAGAAGGGCAGCCCGATCTACGGCATGCCGATCCTGGAGGCCTACAAGGCCAAGACCGTGATCGTGAACAAGCGCTCGATGGCCGCCGGTTACGCCGGTCTCGACAACGAGCTGTTCTACATGGACAAGACCATGATGGTCTTCGGCGACGCGAAGAAGGTCGTCGAGGAGATGGCCAAGGCCATCGAATAGAAGTCCGCGCGCGGGGCGGTCCTTCTAGAGCGGCCGCCCCACTCAACCTCAGGGAAAACAGCGAGTCCGCCGGTTGGGCTTGGCGCACAATGCTGCGCGTCGCCAGAACACAAGAGGAGACAGCATGGACATGAGCCCGCCCGCCGACGCGAAGCGTCCCTGGCTGAATGCCTATCCGCCGGGCGTGCCGGCCGAGATCGACGCGTCGCAGTACCAGTCGCTGGTGCAGCTGATGGAGGAGAGCTTCCGCAAGTTCGCGGACCGTCCGGCCTACAGCTTCATGGGCAAGGAGGTCGGCTACGCGCAGATCGACACGATGAGCAAGGCGCTGGCGGCCTACCTGCAGAGCCTGGGCCTCACCAAGGGCGATCGCGTGGCGATCATGATGCCCAACGTGCCGCAGTACCCGGTGGCGGTGGCCGCCATCCTGCGCGCCGGCCTGGTGGTGGTGAACGTCAACCCGCTGTACACGCCGCGCGAGCTGGAGCACCAGCTCAAGGACTCGGGCTCCAAGGCCATCATCATCATCGAGAACTTCGCGCGGACGCTGCAGCAGTGCATCGCGGCCACGCCGGTCAAGCACGTGGTGCTGGCCACCATGGGCGACATGCTCGGCATGGTCAAGGGCGGCCTGGTCAACTACGTGGTGCGCAAGGTCAAGAAGATGGTGCCGGCATACGAGCTGCCGGGCGCCGTGCGCTTCAACGAAGCCGTGTCGCGCGGCTCGCGCGCCACGCTGCGGCCGGTGGACACCCGGCCCGATGACGTCGCCGTGCTGCAGTACACCGGCGGCACCACCGGCGTTTCCAAGGGCGCGGTGCTCCTGCACCGCAACGTCATCGCCAACGTGCTGCAGTCCGAGGCCTGGAACCAGCCGGTGATGGGCAAGGTGCCGGCGGGCGAGCAGCCCACGTCCGTGGTGGCGCTGCCGCTGTACCACATCTTCGCGTTCACCGTGAACATGATGCTGGGCATGCGCACCGGCGGCAAAGGCATCCTGATCCCGAATCCGCGCGACCTGCCGGCGGTGCTCAACGAGCTTTCGAAGCACACCTTCCACAACTTCCCGGCGGTGAACACGCTCTTCAACGGCCTGGCCAACCATCCGGACTTCGGCAAGGTCAACTGGAGCAACCTGAAGGTTTCGGTCGGTGGCGGCATGGCGGTGCAGGGCGCGGTGGCGCAGAAGTGGCTGCAGAAGACGGGCTGCCCGATCTGCGAGGGCTATGGCCTGTCCGAGACTTCGCCCTCGGCCAGCTGCAACCCGGTCACCAGCACCGAGTACACCGGCACCATCGGCGTGCCGCTGCCGTCCACGCTGATGAAGTGCATCGACGACGATGGCCGCGAAGTGCCCGTGGGCCAGCCCGGCGAGATCGCGATCAAGGGCCCGCAGGTGATGGCGGGCTACTGGCAGCGTCCCGACGAGACCGCCAAGGTCATGACGGCCGACGGCTTCTTCAAGAGCGGCGACATCGGCATCATGGACGAGCGCGGCTACTTCAAGATCGTCGACCGCAAGAAGGACATGGTTCTCGTGTCCGGCTTCAACGTGTACCCGAACGAGGTCGAGGACGTGGTCGCCAAGCTCGACGGCGTGCTTGAATGCGCGGCGGTGGGCGTGGCCGACGACAAGACCGGCGAGGCCGTGAAGCTGGTCGTCGTGAAGAAGGACCCCGCCCTCACCGAGGAGCAGGTGCGCCAGTACTGCCACGACAACCTCACCGGCTACAAGCGGCCCCGGGTGATCGAGTTCCGCACCGACCTGCCCAAGACGCCGGTGGGCAAGATCCTGCGTCGCGAGCTGCGCGACAAGAAATAGCTTTCGCGGCGCCAGCCATGCGGACGGCCATCGTCTCCGCCATGCACGAGGAGTTGTCCGCCGTGCTGGCCCTGATGCCGGACGAAGCGAAGCAGGTCGCCGCCGGCCGCGAGTTCTGGGTCGGCCACCTGCACGGTCGTGAAGTGGTGGCGGTGCTGTCGCGCATCGGCAAGGTGGCCGCGGCCACCACCGCGGCCGTGCTGATCGAGCGCTTCGGTGTGGCCGAGATCGTGTTCACCGGCGTGGCCGGGGGGCTCGGTTCCGGCGTCGCGGTCGGCGATGTGGTCGTCGCCGACTCCTTCCTGCAGCACGACCTGGACGCCTCGCCGATCTTCCCGAAGTACGAAGTGCCGCTCTACGGCACGAGCCGCTTCGCATCCGATCCCGCATTGACCGAGCGCCTGGCCACCGCCGTCCGGCGTGCATTGCCCGACCAGCGCCTGCACCGCGGCCTGGTGGTCAGCGGCGACCGCTTCGTCTCCACCGACGCCGAATGCCGCGCGCTGCGTTCGGCGCTGCCCGACGCGCTGGCGGTGGAGATGGAAGGGGCGGCCGTGGCCCAGGTCTGCCACGACTTCGGCGTGCCGTTCGCGGCGGTGCGCACCATCTCCGATCGCGCCGACGACGAAGCCGACGTGGATTTCGCGCGATTCGTGCGCGAGGTCGCCAGCCGCCACAGTGCGGCCATCGTCCAGGCCCTGCTGGCCTGAAGCTTCAGCGGTCGAATTCGCGGGTCAGGCCGACGGTCCAGGACGACTCGCCGTCGCCACGCCGCTTCACCGCGCGGCTGACGTCGACGAGCCAGTCCCTGGCCGGTGTCCAGCGCAGGGCCGCGCGCACGAAGTGGCCCCCCTCCTGCCGGTAGCGCTCGGCCGCCAGCTGCCAGGCGCCACCGCCGGGCGTCCAGTCGAACGCCACGCCGCCGCGCGAGAGGTCTTCGCCGCCATACACGAAGTCGCGCCCGAGGTTGCCGTGCAGCCGCACGTTGCCGATCGGCGACCAGGTCAGCAGGGCGCTGGCCGTCGTGCCCTGCAAGCGCGGTCGCGCATGCGCCTGCCAGCCGGGGGCAACGGAAAGGCCTGCGCCGAGGCCGGGAGCGACCTCGGTGGCCCACTTGACGCTCAGCGAATGGCCCGCGGTCGAGGCGCCGTCCTGGCGCTGGGGCTCGGTGGCCGCGCCCAGCTCCACCGATCCGACGCCGCAGGCACCTCCCAGGTGCAGCAGCCGTCCGGAACCCGAAGAGCGCTCGTGCCAGCTCTCGATCTTGCAGCGCCCGTCTTCCATCACCTCGGCATCGTCCACCGCATGGTGGCCGCCGGCGGCATGGGCGGCGACGAAAGGGAGTGCCAGGGAGGTGAACAGTACGGATCGCAGCATGTCGCTCAGCGCAGCCAGCCGCGCCGCCTGAAGTACCACATCGGCACCAGCGCGCTGGCCGCCATGAGGAACAGCGCGAACGGATAGCCCAGGTCCCACTGCAGCTCGGGCATGAAGCGGAAGTTCATGCCGTAGAGGCTGGCCACCAGCGTCGGCGGCAGCAGCGCCACGCTGGCCACCGAGAAGATCTTGATGATCTTGTTCTGGTTGATGTTGATGAAGCCGACGGTGGCGTCCATCAGGAAGTTGATCTTCTCGAACAGGAACGCCGTGTGGTTGTCCAGCGACTCGATGTCGCGCAGGATCTGGCGCGACTCCTCGAACTGGCTGGCCGACAGCATGCGGCTGCGCATCATGAAGCTGACCGCGCGGCGCGTGTCCATCACGTTGCGGCGGATGCGGCCGTTCAGGTCTTCCTGCCGGGCGATGTCGCCCAGCACTTCGCCGGCCAGGGTGTCGGTCACCTCGCCGGCCAGCACCTGCCGGCTGACCTTCTCGAGCTCGTCGTAGATGCCTTCGAGCGCGTCGGCCGAGTACTCGGCGTCGGCGTCGAACAGCTTGAGCAGCACGTCCTTGGCGTCCTCGATCAGGCCGGGCGCGCGGCGCGCGCGCAGGCGCAGCAGCCGGAACACCGGCAGGTCCTCGTCGTGGATGGAGAACAGCACGCCGCGGCTGCGCAGCGTCTCGTTGACCTGGTTGAGGATGAAGGCGACGCGCACCGAGCGCGTCTCTTCGTCGGCGATCAGGAAGTCGCTGCGGATGTGCAGCTCGCCGTTGTCCTCTTCATAGAAGCGGGCCGACTCCTCGATGTCCTCGTCCATCGCATCCTCGGGGATGGACAGGCCGTAGTACTGCTTGACCCAGCGCTTTTCCTCGAGGGTGGGAGATTCCAGGTCGACCCAGATGGGCTGGAAGCGGGAGAGCTCCTCGAGCGATTCGATCTCTTCCTGGAAGAGCCGCCCGTTGGCGAGCGTGAAGATGTTCAGCATGGCCCGATCCCGTTGAAAAGCTACCTACCAGGGCGCGCTTCCAAGGAGCTCTCTCCGGTGATGAGCAGGCCGCGATTATGCCGCGCGGGCATCGACGAATGCGAGCAACTCGGCCTTCTTCGCATAGGCATCCTGCTCACCCAGCGCGATCAGCGCGCGCACGAAAGCGGGCTCGAACAGCAGGTAGCTGGCCAGCGCGCCACCGCCCTTGCGGGCGCCCAGTCCGCCGAGCGCGCGACGCACCGCGGCGGGCAGCAGGTGGGCGTGTTCCTGGGCGATGGCGTCCAGCGATTGCGAGGGCTGCAGCGCCAGCACCTCGACGTCGCGATAAGGGAGCAGGGCGGCCACTTCGGGCGGCAATTGCCGCAACGTGCCCGTCACGCGCTGGGCCTGCTCGACGTCGGCCTGCAGCGTGTCGTGGAACACGCTGGCCATCGCATGGCCGGCGATCGCGCCCATGTTGGGCGAACCCGCGGCCGTGGCGGCGCCGAACCCCGCGCGCTCGGGCTGGCCCACGCCCACCACCAGGATGCGCTGCGCGCCCAGGTGCATCGCCGGCGACAGCGGCGAGACCTGGCGCATGGAGCCGTCGCCGAAGTACTCGCGCCGCCCGTCCACCCACAGAGGTGTCGCCGGGAATAGGAACGGGATGGCGCTCGAAGCCATCAGGTGCTCGATGGTCAGCGGCTGGAACTCGGCGCGCCGGCCGGGCCGCTGCCAAGGTTCGGCATGGCGGTCCTGGGCGGTGTGGCAGAACGTCCAGTGCACGCCGCTCGTGTAGCTGGACGCGGTGACCGCCAGCGCGTCGATGGCGCCGGTGGCCAGCGACTGCTCGATGCCCTCGAGCGAGATCGCCCGATGCAGCGAATCCACCAGCGGCATGGTGTCGAGGATGGCGCCCGCGCGCCGGGCCTGGCCCCAAAGCCGCACCGCCGCCACCAGCCGGCTGAACCGCACCCAGACCGGCATCTGCAGTTGATAGACATGGTCGCAGCGCAGCCGCGACCAGAACGCCGACAGCTGGTCCAGCGCCTGCAGTCCCTGGTGCGCGGTGCTCGCGAGATAGGCCGCGTTCAGCGCGCCGGCCGAGGTGCCCACCAGCACCTGGAAAGGGAAGGTCGCCGTCGACCCGGCCTGCAGCCGCAGCATCGACGACAGCGCCTGCAGCACGCCGGCCTGGTAGGCCGTGCGGGCGCCGCCGCCCATCAGCACCAGGGCCTGCACCGCGCGGGCGGGCCGCGTCAGGCTCGCATCAAAGATCGTTCCAAGGCTCATCGCCGCTCCTCGCGGCGCATGGTAGAGCAGTGGGCCGCGCGATCAGGACGCGGTGGACGCGTGCACCTCGCACTTGAGCACGTCGGCCATGTACTCGAGCGCGGTGGCCTTGGCCTTGGGGGTCTCGGCCGCCGTGCAGTCCGCCGGCACCCAGACCTGGTACTCGCGCAGGAAAGCATCTGCCGCCGTCAGCTGGACGCACATGTCGGCGGCCAGCCCGCAGAGGATGAGCTCGTGCGCCTCCATCTCCGCCAGCAGGAGCTCGAGCGGCGAGGCGTAGAAGGCCGAGTGCCGCGGCTTCAGGACGGTGAGGTCGTCCTCCTGCGGGCGCAACACGCGCGCGATCTCGCCGGGCTCGCCCGGCAGGGCGAGGCAGCGGTTCACCAGGCCGTGGAAGTCGGACTGCCAGGCGCCGAAGTTGTCGTTGGCATAGATTGCGACCACGCCGTCGGCGCGCAGCCGGTGCTTCAGCTCCGCCGTCGCCCGGGCCGCCTCCAGGGCGGGCGCGGCGAGCTTCTCGGCGCCGGGGAAGTCCAGGGCGTTGATGAAATCGACCAGAAGAAGTACGCGCTGACTTTTGGGAAGCCGGTTGTTGCGCGTGCCGGTGTCGCGAATGCGGTGGGGCATGCCGACGATTCTGCGGGCACGGCCGGAGCGTTCGTGACATCCGCATGCCTGGCTCGGCCGCAGGAGGCGTCCTACAAGGTCGGGCCGACCTGTCCGACATACCCGATGAGGTCCCCCCCCTACATTGGATTCGTCCACTCGGGGCGGCGCCGCCGCCAGGGGTGTCCAAGGAGCAGTCTTTCCCATGATCCAGCTAGCGAACGACCCCAACACGAGCCGTACCAGCTGGCGGCCGGCAGCCGCCGACAAGGCCGCGCGCGATTCGCGCCGTGTCCGCCCCGGCCATGCCTGGCCTTTCCTGAGCCCTCACGCGCCTCGCCCGGCCGCCCAGGCCGAAGGCGCGAAGACCCCCCGCAACGACAGCGGCAGCTGAGGCCGCACCACCACGAGAGTTGACCATGCTGACCGAATCGAAGATGCCCAACAAGATTTCCGACGCGCCGCGCGAGAAGCCGCAAGGCGACCGCGTCGAGCACGCCAACCTGGAGCGCCCGGGCGCCGCCGCCCATCCCCGCGCTCGCGGCGGCCGCGACTGGTCGCACTACGCGAAGCCCGCCGGCTGGCGCGTGCACTGAGATCCACCGACTCGACGGAAAGCGGCCCTGCGGGGCCGCTTTTCTTTTGCGTGCTTGATCCAACGCATCCGTTACCGCTGGAGGGAATTTTTTCGGCCCGCGACTGCCCGGCAGCGATTGCTTTCGACCCCCGTGCACGGCATAGTGGTCCGCACACCTTCAGCTTCTCTTCTCCCCGCGTCCGCCGGGTTCTCCGGCGGGATTTCCCAACCCGAGCACAGGAGGCTCTACATGAACCTGACGATCAGCGGTCACCACCTCTCAGTCACCCCCGCACTGAAAAGCTACGTGACCACCAAGCTCGATCGGATCACGCGCCACTTCGACCAGGTCGTCGACATCAAGGTCCTCCTCACGGTAGAGAAGCAGAAGGAAAAGGAACGAAGGCAGCGGGCGGAATGCCGCATCCACGTCAAGGGCAACGACATGTTCGCGGAGAGTTCGCACGAGGACCTCTACGCGGCCCTCGACGAGCTGGTCGACAAGCTCGATCGCCAGGTCGGCCGCCACAAGACGCGGCTGCAGGACCACCACCATCCGGCGGCCAAGCGCGTCATGTAAGCTGCGCGGCAGTCGTTGAAAAAGGGCCCTTCCGGGCCCTTTGTTCTTCACGCAACGCCCGCTGTGCCGGACCCCGTCCAGCCGGGGGGTGAGGTGCATAATCCCCATCCCCATCCCCGACCATGAACCGCCTCGCTGCCATCCTGCCCGCCGCCCAGGTCCTCGTGGGCGTCGACGCCACCAGCAAGAAGCGCGCGTTCGAAGAGGCGGGCCTGCTGTTCGAGAACCTGCACGGCCTGTCGCGCGCGCTCATCACCGACAGCCTGTTCGCCCGCGAGCGGCTGGGCTCCACCGGCCTCGGCCACGGCGTGGCCATCCCGCACGGCCGGATCAAGGGCCTGAAGGCCCCGATGGCCGCGCTGTTCCAGCTGGCCAACCCGATCGGCTTCGACGCGCCCGATGAGCAGCCGGTCAACCTGCTGATCTTCCTGCTGGTGCCCGAGGCGGCGACGCAGAAGCACCTGGAAATCCTCTCCGAGATCGCCGAACTGCTGTCCGACGCGCCGCTGCGCGAGAAGATCAAGGCCAGCACCGATGCCGCCGAGCTGCACCGGCTGATCGCCACCTGGCAGTCGGCCCAGCCGGCCTAGCGCACCGCCCGCCGCGTGAAGCCCACCGTCGTCAGCGCCGATGTCCTGTTCGAGGACCATCGCGCTCAACTCAAGTGGGAATGGGTCGCCGGCCTGGGCGCTTCCGAGCGGCGCTTCGACGAGGTGGCCGTGCGCGCCGCCCGCTCCGGCGCCGACCTGGTCGGCTACCTGAACTACATCCACCCGTACCGGGTGCAGATCCTGGGCGAGCGCGAGATCGCCTACCTCACCAACGCCACCGCCGAGGACTGCGCGCGCCGCATTGCCCGCATCGTCACGCTCGAGCCGCCGGTGCTGGTGCTGACCGACAACCAGCAGGCGCCCGAGGCGCTGCTGTCGATGTGCGAACGGGCGCAGATCCCGATGTTCGCCACCAAGGAGCCCTCGGCCTTCGTCATCGACGTGATGCGGGCCTACCTCTCCAAGCATTTCGCCGAGCGCACCTCGATGCACGGCGTGTTCATGGACATCCTGGGCCTGGGCGTGCTGATCACCGGCGAGAGCGGGCTGGGCAAGAGCGAGCTGGGCCTGGAACTGATCACCCGCGGCAACGGCCTGGTGGCCGACGACGCGGTGGACCTGTACCGCGTGAACCAGACCACGATCGAAGGCCGCTGCCCCGAGCTGCTGCAGAACCTGCTGGAAGTGCGCGGCATCGGCCTGCTGGACATCCGCGCCATCTTCGGCGAGACGGCCGTGCGCCGGAAGATGCGCCTGCGGCTCATCGTGCACCTGGTGCGGCGCGAGACCATGGAACGCGAATACGAGCGGCTGCCCTACGAGCCGCTCACGCAGGACGTGCTGGGCGTGAACATCCGCAAGGCGGTCATTCCGGTCGTGGCCGGCCGCAACATCGCCGTGCTGGTGGAAGCGGCGGTGCGCAACACCATCCTGCAACTGCGCGGGGTCGATACCTACCAGGAGTTCGTGGAACGGCACCGCCGTGCCATGGAGAAAGGCGGCTGAGAAGCCGCCGCTGCCTCAGGCCTTCCTGGGCCGGTGCGGGCAGTGTTCCTTGATGCAGTGCGCGTACAGCGACAGCGCGTGGTCGGCGATCTCGAAGCCCTTGGCCTTGGCCACCGCGTGCTGGCGCTTCTCGATCTCGGCGTCGTAGAACTCCTCGACCCGTCCGCAATCCAGGCACACCATGTGGTCGTGGTGCGTGCCTTCGTTCAGTTCGTAGACCGCCTTGCCGCTCTCGAAGTGGCTGCGGGACAGGATGCCGGCCTGCTCGAACTGCGTCAGCACGCGGTACACGGTGGCCAGGCCGATGTCGGAGCGCTCTTCGAGGAGCACGCGGAACACGTCCTCGGCCGTCATGTGCCGCTGCGATCCCTTCTGGAACACGTCCAGGATCTTCAGCCTCGGCAGCGTCGCCTTCAGGCCGGTGTTCTTCAGTTCATCGACGTTCGACATGCGCTGTGGGAAGGAGGGGCCACCGAAGGGCTGCCGCTACAATGATCCGATCATATCGCCGCCCCTGAACATGCCCTCGACATCCGTCCTCCGCCTGCGCTCCGGCCTCGTGCTGGCGGCCTGCGCGGCCATGGTCGGCTGCGGCAGCGTCGACGGCTTCAGCCGCCGCGTCGCCAGCGCCGTCACGCCGTACAAGGTCGAGGTGGTGCAGGGCAACTTCGTCTCGCGCGAGCAGGTCGAGCAGCTCAAGCCCGGCATGCCGCGCCAGCAGGTGCGCGAACTGCTGGGCACGCCGCTCGTCTCCAGCCTGTTCCACGGCGACCGCTGGGACTACGTCTTCACCATCAAGCGTGACGGCGTGCAGGAAGCCCCGCGCCGCCTGACGCTGTTCTTCAAGGGCGACGCGCTGGAGCGCTTCGAAGGCGACACCATGCCGTCGGAGTCCGAGTTCGTCGCCGCCATCGGCGCCAGGCCGCGCGACGCGCGCAAGCCGGTGCTCGAGGCGACCGAAGAGCAACTGCAGCGCGCCACCGCCAGCAAGCCGTCCGCGCCGCAACCCGCGCCGGCGGCCGCCGCACCGGCGCCGGCTTCCTACCCACCCCTCGAATCCTCTTCTTCCGCGCGGTGACCCGCATGGCTTCCACTCCCGCGGGCGTCGCCCAGCACGCCGTAGCCGTTGCCGGCGCCACCGGCCGAATGGGCCACATGCTGATCGAGGCCATCCGCGCCTCCGACGACTGCCAGCTCGCGGGCGCGATGGACGTCCCGGCCAGCCCCGCCATCGGCAACGATGCCGCGGCCTTCCTGGGCGTGGCCAGCGGCGTGCCGGTCGTGTCCGATCCGCGCGCAGGCCTCGCCCGCGCCAAGGTGCTGATCGACTTCACCCGCCCCGAAGGCACCATGGCCCACCTGAAGGCCTGCCGCGAGCTGGGCGTCAACGCGGTCATCGGCACCACGGGCTTCTCGGCGCAGCAGAAGGACGAGATCGCCCGCATCGCGCAGGACATCGCCATCGTCATGGCGCCCAACATGAGCGTGGGCGTCAACGTCACGCTCAAGCTGCTGGAGATGGCCGCCAAGGCGCTTTCCACCGGCTACGACATCGAGATCATCGAGGCGCACCACCGGCACAAGGTCGACGCGCCTTCGGGCACCGCGCTCAAGATGGGCGAGGTCATCGCCGATGCCATCGGCCGCGACCTGGAGTCCTGCGCCGTCTACGCGCGCGAGGGCGTCACCGGCGAGCGCGATCCTTCCACCATCGGCTTTTCCACCATCCGCGGCGGCGACATCGTCGGCGACCACACGGTGCTGTTCGCGGGCACCGGCGAGCGCATCGAGATCACGCACAAGTCGGCAAGCCGCGCCACCTACGCGCAGGGCAGCCTGCGGGCGGTGCGCTTCCTGGCCGGCAAGAAGAGCGGCCTCTTCGACATGTTCGACGTGCTGGGCCTGAAGTAGGCCGGCGCACGCCCCAGGGGAGAGGGCGACCATGGACATTCCTCAGCTGTTCAGCCAGGCCGACGCGATCGGCCGCGCCGTAGCCCTGCTGCTGCTCGTGATGTCGGTGGCCAGCTGGGTGGTCATCCTCTGGAAGAGCTGGCTGCTGCGCCGCGCGTCCGCCGACGTGGCCCGTGCCACCGCCGCGTTCTGGCAGTCGCCCTCGCTGGCCGAAGCCCATCAGCGCGTCTCGGGGTTCGACCGCGAGCAGCTCGTCGTGCCGCTCATCGCCGCCACGGAGGCCCAGCCGCCGGGCTCGCTGGCTTCCGCCGGCGACCGCGGCCAGCAGCTCACCCGCGTGCTGCGCGACGCGCTGCACGCCGTGCTCGACAAGCTGCAGTTCGGCCAGGTGCTGCTGGCCACGGTGGGTTCGACGGCGCCCTTCGTCGGCCTGCTGGGCACCGTCTGGGGCATCTACCACGCGCTCACCGGCATCGCGGCGGCGGGGCAGATCAGCATCGACAAGGTGGCGGGCCCGGTGGGCGAGGCGCTCATCATGACGGCGGCCGGCCTGGCCGTCGCCATCCCGGCCGTGCTGGGCTACAACATCTTCGGCCGTCGCATCGGCCGCATCGAAGCCGACCTGGAAGGCTTCGCGCGCGACCTGCGCGAGCTGGTCGCGCACCACTCGCAGGAGCCGTGCTGATGGCCTTCGGCCGGCTGGAGCGCACCGAGGGCCCGCGCCCGATGAGCGACATCAACGTCACGCCGCTGGTGGACGTGATGCTGGTGCTGGTGGTCATCCTGATCATCACCGCGCCGCTGATGGCCAGTTCGCTGCGCCTGGACCTGCCCAAGGCCGAAGGCGCCAAACCGCAGGACGCGCCGAAATTCGTCACCGTCGGCATGGACGCCCAGGGCGGCCTGTTCCTGGACGACAAGCCGGTCACGCCCGCGCAGCTGGCGCTGGCCTTGTCGGAGGCGGCCAGGCGCAGTCCCGAAACCGAAGTGCAATTGCGCGCCGACCAGTCCGTCCCCTACGGCAAGGTGGTCGAGGTGATGGGCGCGGCGCAGAAGGCGGGCCTGTCCCGCGTCGGCTTCGTCGCCGAGCCCCCGCGCTGACGTCCCAGCGCGGCGGTCGGTGGGCAGGCCCATCCTAGAATTCCGCCATGCAAGAAAAGTACAACCACCTCGAGGTCGAGCGGGCTGCGCAGGCGCACTGGACCGCGCGCGACGCCTATCGCGTGGTCGAGGACGCGCACAGGAAGAAGTTCTACGCCTGTTCCATGCTGCCCTACCCGAGCGGCAAGCTGCACATGGGCCACGTGCGCAACTACACCATCAACGACATGTTGACGCGCTACCTGCGCATGAACGGCTACAACGTCCTCATGCCCATGGGCTGGGATGCGTTCGGCCTGCCGGCGGAGAACGCGGCCCTGAAGAACGGCGTGCCGCCCGCCAAGTGGACCTACGAGAACATCGCCTACATGAAGGGGCAGATGCAGGCCATGGGCCTGGCGATCGACTGGTCGCGCGAGGTCGCCACCTGCGATCCCAGCTACTACAAGTGGAACCAGTGGCTGTTCCTCAAGATGCTGGAAAAGGGCATCGCCTACCGCAAGACCCAGGTCGTGAACTGGGACCCGGTGGACCAGACCGTGCTGGCCAACGAGCAGGTGATCGACGGCAAGGGCTGGCGCACCGGCGCGGTGGTGGAAAAGCGCGAGATCCCGGGCTACTACCTGAAGATCACCGACTACGCGTCCGAGCTGCTCGACCACGTCCAGCACAAGCTGCCCGGCTGGCCCGAGCGGGTCAAGTTGATGCAGGAGAACTGGATCGGCAAGAGCGAAGGCGTGCGCTTCGCCTTCACCCACGACATCCGCGACAACGAGGGCACGCTGATCGGCGACGGCCGCATGTACGTGTTCACCACGCGCGCCGACACCCTCATGGGCGTGACGTTCTGCGCGGTGGCGCCGGAGCATCCGCTGGCCACGCACGCGGCTCGCAACAACCCCAAGCTGGCCGCCTTCATCGAGGACTGCAAGAAGGGCGGCACCACCGAAGCCGAACTCGCGCTGCGTGAGAAGGAAGGCATGCCCACCGGGCTGGTGGTGTTCCATCCGATCACCGGGGAGCCGATCGACGTCTGGGTCGGCAACTACGTGCTCATGGGCTACGGCGACGGCGCCGTCATGGGCGTTCCCGGCCACGACGAGCGCGACTTCGCCTTCGCGCTCAAGTACAACCTGCCGATCGAGCAGGTCGTTCACGTCGACGCCGAGACCTACGACTACCACCACTGGCAGGAGTGGTACGCCGACAAGGAACGCGGCGTCACCATCAATTCCGACAACTTCAGCGGCTTCAACTACCAGCAGGCGGTCGATGCCGTGGCGCACGCGCTGGAGCAGAAGGGCCTGGGCGAGAAGAAGATCACCTGGCGCCTGCGCGACTGGGGGGTCAGCCGCCAGCGGTACTGGGGCACGCCGATCCCGATCATCCACTGCGAGGAACACGGCGCCGTGCCGGTGCCGGAGAAGGACCTGCCGGTGGTGCTGCCGCAGGACTGCGTGCCCGACGGCACCGGCAACCCGCTGAACAAGCGCGAGGATTTCCTCGCCTGCAGCTGCCCGGTGTGCGGCAAGCCCGCGCGGCGCGAGACCGACACCATGGACACCTTCGTGGACTCGTCCTGGTACTTCATGCGCTACTGCGACCCGAAGAACGACGGCGCGATGGTCGCCGAGGGCACGCAGTACTGGATGCCGATGGACCAGTACATCGGCGGCATCGAGCACGCCATCCTGCACCTGCTGTACGCGCGCTTCTGGACCAAGGTGATGCGCGACCTGGGCCTGGTGAAGATCGACGAGCCGTTCACCAAGCTGCTGACGCAGGGCATGGTGCTCAACGAGGCGTTCTCGCGCACCGGCGCCAAGGCCGGCAAGCAGTACTACTGGGCGCACGACCTGGACATCGTTCGCGACGAGCACGCCAAGGTGATCTCCGCGACCGCGAAGGCCGACGGCCAGCCGGTGGTCTACGAGGGCTGGACCACCATGTCCAAGTCCAAGAACAACGGCGTCGACCCGCAGGACCTGATCGAAAAGTACGGCGCCGACACGGCCCGCCTGTACACGATGTTCACCGCGCCGCCCGAGGCCACGCTGGAGTGGAACGACGCCGCGCTCGAGGGCAGCTACCGGTTCCTGCGCCGCGTGTGGCAGTTCGGCCATCGCCTGGCGGCCGCGGGTTCGGTGGCCCGCCACGCGCAGCGCCTGGGCGCCGCGGGCCACTTCGGCAAGCAGGCCAAGGCGCTGCGGCACGAGGTGCACACGGTGCTCAAGCAGGTGGACTACGACTACGTCCGCATGCAATACAACACCGTGGTCTCCGGCGCGATGAAGATCCTCAACGCGCTGGAAGACTTCAAGGGCACCGGCGACGAGGGCGCGGACATCGTGCTGGCCGAAGGCTTCGGCATCCTGCTGCGCGTGCTGTACCCGGTGACGCCGCACCTCACGCACGCGCTCTGGACCGAGCTGGACTACGTCGGCGCGCACGGCGAGCTGCTCGATGCGCCCTGGCCCAAGGTGGACGACAAGGCGCTGGAGCAGGACGAGATCGAGCTGGTGCTGCAGGTCAACGGCAAGCACCGCGGTTCGGTCTCGGTGCCCGCGGGCGCCAGCAAGGACGAGATCGAGCGCCTGGCCCTCGCCAGCGAGGCCTTCGCCAAGTTCGGCGGCGGGGCCACGCCCAGGAAGGTGATCGTGGTGCCCGGCCGCCTGGTCAACGTGGTGGTGTGATGCGGCGCCGCCTGTTCCTGCTCGGCGTCGGCGCGGCGGCGGCGTTGGCCGGCTGCGGCTTCGAGTTGCGCAAGGCGCCCGACTTCGCCTTCCGCTCGATCGCCATCCCGGCCACCACGCCGATGGCCAACGAGCTGCGCCGCACCATCTCCTCCGCCGGCGACGTGCAGGTGACGGGCCGCCAGCTCCCCGTCGACCAGGCCCAGGTGGTGCTGGACCTGGTGTCCGAGCTGCGCGAGAAAGTGGTGGTGGGCCTGAACGCCAGCGGCCAGGTTCGCGAGTTCCAGCTGCGGTCCATCGTGCGCTTCCGCCTGCGCACGCCGCAGGGCCGCGAGCTGATCCCCGAAACCGAGCTGGCGCAGCAGCGCGACATCAGCTTCAACGAATCCGCCGTGCTCGCCAAGGAGGCGGAGGAAACGCTGCTCTACCGCGACATGCAGACCGACCTGGTGCAGCAGCTCATGCGGCGCCTGGCCGCCGTCAAGACCCTCTGAGCGCCTCATCCGGAAGAGCCATCGCTTCGCGGCGTTCTCCGACGCCGCCGCGCCCATCCGTGCGCTAGATTGACTCAACAGGGGCCTTCCGCCCCCGGGGAGAGACGCGATGGACAGCCAGGTCGGACCCGGCAGCCGCGACTACGTCGCCCTCGAGGCGCGCTGGGGCGCGCGCAACTACCACCCGATCCCCGTGGTCGTGGACCGGGCGCTCGACTGCCTGGTCTGGGACGTCGAGGGCCGCGAGTACATCGACATGATGGGCGCGTACTCGGCGGTGAGCCACGGCCACCTGCACCCGCGCATCGTCGCGGCCGCGCAGCGGCAGCTGGGCAAGGTGGCCGTCACCTCGCGCGCCTACTACGGCGACACGCTCGGGCCCTTCCTCGCCAAGCTCTGCAGGGTCGCCGGCTTCGACCGCGCGCTGCCCATGAATACGGGCGCGGAAGCGGTGGAGACCGCCATCAAGTGCGCGCGCCGCTGGGGCTACCGCATCAAGGGCATCCCCGACGGCCAGGCCGAGATCCTGGTGGCGCGCGGCAACTTCCACGGGCGCACCAACACCATCATCGGTTTCTCCAGCGAGCCCGAATACCGCGCCGGCTTCGGGCCGTTCACCCCGGGCTTCCGCCATTTCGACTTCGGCGACATGGCCAGCGTGGAGGCGGCCGCCTCGCCCAACACCTGCGCGGTCCTGATCGAGCCGATCCAGGGCGAGGCCGGCATCGTGCTGCCGCCCGAGGGCTTCTTCCTGCGCCTGCGCGAGTGGTGCACCCGCAACCGCGTGCTGCTGATCGACGACGAGGTGCAGGCCGGCCTCGGCCGCACCGGCCGCTGGTTCGCCTTCGAGCACGAGGGCATCCGGCCGGACGCGCTGATCCTCGGCAAGGCGCTGGGCGGCGGGCTGCTGCCGGTCAGCGCCTTCCTGGCCGACGACTCGGTGATGGGCGTGTTCGACCCCGGCAGCCACGGCTCCACCTTCGGCGGCAACGCGCTGGCGGCGGCGGTGGCGCTGGAAGGCCTGCGCGTGCTGGAGGACGAGCGGCTGGTCGAGCGCGCCGCCCGGCTGGGGCCGCACCTGATGCAGCGGCTGCAGGAAGTGAAGGCGGCCGCGGGGCCGCTGATCCGCGACGTGCGCGGCCGCGGCCTGTGGGTGGGCGTGGACATCGACCCGGCCCATGGCAGCGCGCGCCGGCTGGTGGAGCGGCTGGCCGAGCGCGGCGTGCTGTCCAAGGAAACGCACGAGACGGTGATCCGCTTCGCGCCGCCGCTGACCATCACGCCCGAGCTGATCGACAAGGCCGCGGTCCTCTTCCGCGATGTGGTGCTGCAGGGCCGGCCCTGACGGCCGATACACTCGGCGGCATGCAGCTTGCCGCCGCCCAGCTGTCCTCCCACCTCGCCAAGGGCCTGAAGTCCCTCTACACGCTGCACGGCGACGAGCCGCTGCTGGTGCAGGAGGCCGCCGACGCCATCCGGGCCGCGGCGCGGACCCAGGGCTACACCGAACGCACCGTCCACACCGTCGCCGGCGCGCACTTCGACTGGAGCGAAGTGCTGGCCGCCGGCGGCTCGCTCAGCCTGTTCGCCGAGCGGCAGATCGTGGAGATCCGCATCCCCTCGGGCAAGCCGGGCAAGGAAGGCAGCCCCGCGCTGCAGCAGCTGGCCGAGAGCGCCCAGGGCAACGATTCCACGCTGACGCTGGTGCTGCTGCCGCGCCTGGACAAGATGACGCGCAACGGAGCCTGGTTCTCCGCGCTGGACAGCTACGGCGTCACGATCCAGCTCGATCCGGTGGAGCGCTCGGCGCTGCCGCAGTGGATCGCCCAGCGCCTCTCGCAGCAGGGCCAGCGCGTGCTCGCCGGCGACGAAGGCCAGCGCACGCTGCAGTTCTTCGCCGACCGCGTCGAGGGCAACCTGCTCGCGGCGCACCAGGAGATCCAGAAGCTCGCGCTGCTGTACCCGGCGGGCGAGCTGGGCTTCGAGCAGGTCGAGAGCGCGGTGCTCAACGTGGCGCGCTACGACGTCTTCAAGCTGTCCGAGGCGGTGCTGGCCGGCCAGCTGGCGCGCGTGCAGCGCATGCTCGACGGCCTGCAGGCCGAGGGCGAGGCCGAGGTGCTGGTGCACTACACGCTGGCCGAGGACATCCGCGCGCTCAAGCGCGTGAAGGACGCGATGGGCGCCGGCCGGCCGCTGCCGGTCGCGCTGCGCGAACAGCGCGTGTGGGGCCTGAAGGAGCGCCTGTTCGAGCGCGTGCTGCCGCGCCTGTCGGCCACCGCGCTGGACAACCTGCTGCACGCGGCTCACACCGTGGACGGCATCGTCAAGGGCCTCAAGGCGCCGGGATGGCCCACCGACGGCTGGCAGGCGCTGCACCGGCTGGCGGCCGACCTGTGCCGCGAATGCTCGCCGGCCGGCGCGGGCGCGGCGCGCCGCTGAATCCCCACGCCGGCGGCCCTCGCGGGCTCGGGGGGATAATCCCCCTCGTGAATGCGCTGAACGTCGCCGAATACATGCAGACGCTGGGCCTGCAGGCCCGGCAAGCCTCCGCGCGGATGTCGTCCGCGAGCGCGGCCGCCAAGATCGCGGCGCTGCGTTCGCTGGCGGCCAGGCTGCGGGCTTCCATCGCGCCGCTGGCCACCGAGAACGCCAAGGACATCGAACGGGCCCAGGCCGCCGGCCTGGCCGCGCCGATGGTCGATCGCCTGAAGCTCACGCCGAAGATCGTCGAGACGCTGGCGCAGGGCTGCGAGCAGCTCGCGGCCATGCCGGACATCATCGGCGAGATCCGCGGCATGACCCAGCAGCCCAGCGGCATCCGCGTGGGCCAGATGCGCGTGCCGCTCGGCGTGTTCGGCATGGTGTTCGAGAGCCGGCCCAACGTGACGATCGAGGCCGCCAGCCTGTCGATCAAGAGCGGCAATGCCTGCATCCTGCGCGGCGGCTCCGAGGCGATCGAATCCAACAAGGCGCTCGCGCGCCTGGTGCGCGAAGCGCTGGCCGAGGCCGGCCTGCCCGAGGACGCGGTGCAGATGGTGCAGACCACCGACCGCGAAGCCGTGGGCCAGCTGATCGCGATGCCGCAGTTCGTCGACGTGATCATCCCGCGCGGCGGCAAGGGCCTGATCGAGCGCATCAGCCGCGAGGCCAGGGTGCCGGTGATCAAGCACCTGGACGGCAACTGCCACGTCTACGTCGACGATCCCTGCGACATCGACATGGCGGTCACCATCGCCGACAACGCCAAGACCCAGAAGTACAGCCCCTGCAACGCCAGCGAGGGCCTGCTGGTCGCGCGCGGCGTGGCGGCGCAGTTCCTGCCGAAGATCGCCGCGGTGTACGCGGCCAAGGGCGTGGAGATGCGCTGCGATGCGGAGGCGAAGAAGATCCTGGCCGCCGTGCCCGGCGCCGACCTGAAGGACGCCACCGAGCAGGACTGGTTCGAGGAGTACCTCGCACCCATCATCAGCATCAAGGTGGTGGCCGGCCTCGACGACGCCATCGCCCACGTCAACCACTATTCCAGCCACCACACCGACGCCATCGTCACGCGCGACCACGTGCATGCGCAGCGCTTCCTGCGCGAGGTGGATTCGGCCAGCGTGATGTTGAACGCCAGCACGCGGTTCGCCGATGGCTTCGAGTACGGCCTGGGCGCCGAGATCGGCATCAGCACCGACAAGTTCCACGCCCGCGGGCCGGTCGGCATCGAAGGCCTGACCTCGCTCAAGTGGGTGGTGCTGGGCCAGGGCGAGATCCGCACCTGACATGCCCGACTTCTGGCCCGGCTGCGGCTGGCGACTGCTGCAGCGTTCCGATGACGGCCAGCTGGTCGTCACCGATGACTTCCTCCGCAACCTGCTGCTGCGGCCCGAACTGGCGCCGGTGCCCGAGTCCTGCACCAGCGAGCGCGCGCTGCACGAGTCCTTGCTGGAGCAGCCGCGCCAGGAGATAGCCGCCGCGCGACTGAAGCAGCTGGCCGACGAGGACGCGCGCTCCAACTACGAGGTCTGGCTGCGCTTTCGCGGCCGCCTGCTCGCGCGTCCCACGCTGGAGGGCAGCTACCTGCAGCTGTTCCGGTCCGACGTGGACGTGCCGCCCGTGCTGGTGCACCACCTCACGCAGGTGCTGCTGCGGCAGGTGCTCGGCGACGAAGCGACGGCGGTGCAGGCGCGTGCCGCCGAGATGCTGTTCCGCTCGCAGCGCATCGCCATCCAGGAAGACGGCCAGGTGATGGCGGCCGACGAGCAGACCGTGGAGCGCCAGGCCCAGGCCAGCTTCGGCGGCATCGCCGATCTGTTGCGCCAGGCGGGCGCGACGCCGCGCACCGCCGAACTGGACGTGCTGAACGAGGACAACGCGGACCAGTACTGGGACCGCAGCGAGGCGCACGACTTCGTCGTCAGCCTCAACCACGGCCAGCCCGCGCTGGCCGCGCTGTGCCAGGTGATCGAGCGCTGGGTGCGGCATTTCCTGGCGGTGGACGTGCGCGTGCACCCCGAGCGCGAGATCGACGAGGAGCGCTGGCTCTGGCACGTCGGCCTCGATGCGCAGGCCAGCGCCGTGCTCAACGCGCTTTACCAGGGCGAGGACATCGACCCCGCCGAAGGCAAGCGCATGTTGTGCCTGTTCCGGCTGGAGTTCGAGGAGCCCAGGCTCATGCTGCCGCAGGTGGCCGGCCACCCGGTGTACCTGGCGATGGCCATGGACGAGGCGAACCGCCTGCGCCTGAAGCCCCAGAACCTCCTGCTCAACCTGCCTCTGGCCCGCCAGGGGTGAGCCCAGCGGTGCGGCTTGCAACCGGCCGCGCCGCCCCCAGCTTCCTGTAATCTCCGTCGACCACCCACCGGAATCGAGCGCGCATGGTTCCCCATCTCATCACGGCCCTGTCGGGCCCGATCAACGAACTCGAGGAACGCATCCTCGACTCCATGCCCGCCATCGAACGCTGGTTCCGGCTCGAATGGATGGAGCACACGCCGCCGTTCTACACCTCGGTGGACGTGCGCAATGCCGGCTTCAAGCTGGCGCCGGTCGACACCAACCTGTTCCCGGGCGGCTGGAACAACCTGACGCAGGAAATGCTGCCGCTGGCGGTGCAGGCGGCGATGGCGGCCATCGAGAAGATCTGTCCGGAAGCGCGCAACCTGCTGGTGATCCCCGAGAACCACACGCGCAACACGTTCTACCTGGCCAACGTGCTGCAGCTCAAGCGCATCTTCCACATGGCGGGCCTGAACGTTCGCGTCGGCTCCATCAGCCCGGAGATCAAGGAGCCCACGAAGGTCGACCTGCCCACCGGCGAGTCGATCCTGCTGGAGCCGGTGGTGCGCAGCAAGCACCGCCTGGGGCTCAAGGACTTCGATCCCTGCACCATCCTGCTGAACAACGACCTCACCGCCGGCCCGCCCGGCATCCTCGAGGACCTGCACGAGCAGTACCTGCTGCCGCCGCTGCACGCGGGCTGGTCGGTGCGGCGCAAGAGCCGTCACTTCCAGAGCTACGAGGAGGTGGCCAAGCGCTTCGGCAAGATGCTGGGCATCGACCCCTGGCTGATCAACCCGCTGTACAACAAGTGCGGCGAGATCGACTTCAACGAAGGCTCGGGCATGGACTGCCTGACCACCAACGTCGATGCGCTGCTCTCGCGGGTGCGCAAGAAGTACAAGGAATACGGCATCAACGAGAAGCCGTTCGTGGTCGTCAAGGCCGACAACGGCACCTACGGCATGGGCATCATGACCGTGCGCGACGTCAAGGACCTGGAGCAGCTCAGCCGTCGCACGAAGAACAAGATGTCGGTCGTCAAGGACGGCCGCGAGGTGCACGACGTCATCATCCAGGAAGGCGTGCAGACCTACGAGCGCATCCATGACGCCGTGGCCGAGCCGGTGGTCTACATGATGGACCGCTACGTGGTCGGCGGCTTCTACCGCGTGCATCCCGAGCGCGGCATCGACGAGAACCTCAACGCCCCGGGCGCCGGCTTCGTGCCGCTGGCGTTCGCCGAGAGCGCCCACCTGCCGCAGCCCGGCCAGAAGCCCGGCGCCAGCGCGCCGAACCGCTTCTACATGTATGGCGTCATCGGCCGCCTGGCCATGCTGGCCGCCAGCTACGAGCTGGAGGGCACGGATCCTGAAGCCGAGACCTACGACTAATGTTCTCGTTTCTCACTTGCTGCGCCGCAACATGGATCTCCGAAGGTCTTTGCGGCGGCGCACAATAGCGGTCCCTCAAGGAACGGAACCCCGCCGCCGCTAAGCCGGCGCCAAGACGGGGCGCTTTTTTTTGCAAAGCTCCAAATCCCCGCTTGCGGCGCTGACCCTGGGCGCCATCGGTGTCGTCTACGGCGACATCGGGACCAGCGTCCTCTACGCGGTCAAGGAGGTCTTCGGCTCCGGCCACGTGGACTTCAGCACCGGCAACGTCTACGGGATCCTCTCGGTCCTCTTCTGGACGCTCACCGTCATCGTCTCGATCAAGTACGTGGTGCTCGTGCTGCGGGCCGACAACAACGGCGAGGGTGGGCTGATCGCCATGCTGGCGCTGGCCTCGCAGGCGGTGAAGGACAAGCCCCGGCTGCGTGCCGCGCTGCTGGCCGTCGGCATCTTCGGCACTTCGCTCTTCTACGGCGACGGCGTCATCACGCCGGCGATCTCGGTGCTGTCGGCGGTCGAAGGCCTGGAGGTGGTGTCGCCGCGCTTCACCGAATGGGTGATCCCGCTGACGCTGGTGATCCTGTTCTGCCTGTTCGCGGTGCAGAAGCACGGCACGGGCGGCGTGGGGCGCTATTTCGGGGCGATCACGCTGGTGTGGTTCTTCACGCTGGCCGCGCTGGGCGTGTCGAACATCGTGCGGCATCCCGAGATCCTGCAGGCGATCAGTCCGCACCACGCGGTCTCCTTCATGTGGCACCACCCGGGCACCACCTTCATCATCCTGGGCGCGGTGGTGCTGTGCGTCACCGGCGCCGAGGCGCTCTACGCGGACCTGGGCCACTTCGGCAAGAAGCCGATCCGGCTGGCGTGGTTCGCGGTCGTGATGCCGGCGCTGACGCTCAACTACTTCGGCCAGGGCGCGCTGCTGCTGGAACGGCCGGACGCGGTCAAGAACCCGTTCTTCCTGATGGCGCCCGACTGGGCGCTGCTCCCGCTGGTCGGGCTGGCCACCGCCGCCACCGTCATCGCATCGCAGGCGCTGATCACCGGCGCCTTCAGCGTCACCCGCCAGGCAATGCAGCTGGGCTACCTGCCGCGGCTGAACGTGCAGCACACCAGCGTGCGCGAGACCGGGCAGATCTACATCCCGTTCGTGAACTGGGGCCTGTTCGTCGCCATCGTGCTGGCGGTGGTGATGTTCCGCTCGTCCAGCAACCTGGCGGCGGCCTACGGCATCGCGGTCACGCTGGACATGCTGATCACCACCACGCTGACGTTCTTCGTCATCCGCTACAGCTGGAAGTACCCGCTGTGGCTGTGCATCGCGGCGACGGGCTGGTTCTTCATCGTCGACGTCACCTTCTTCGCGTCCAACCTGCTCAAGCTGCTGCAGGGCGGCTGGTTCCCGCTGATGATCGGCGCGGCCGTCTTCACGCTGATGATGACCTGGAAGCGCGGCCGCACCATCCTCAACGAGAAGCTGCGCGAGGACGCCATCGACCTGCCCAGCTTCCTGGAGGCGGTGTTCGTCAACCCGCCGATGCGCGTGGAAGGCACCGCGGTGTTCCTCACCGCCGAACCGGGGCGGGTGCCCAACGCACTGCTGCACAACCTCAAGCACAACAAGGTGCTGCACGAGAAGAACCTGTTCGTCACCGTGCGCAGCCACGAGGTGCCGTGGATCGGACTGTCCAAGCGGCTGGAGATGGAGGCGCTCGGGCGCAACTGCTGGCAGGTGGTCGTCCACTACGGCTTCAAGAACGACTTCGACGTGCCGCGCGCGCTGGAGCAGATGCGCCACAACGGCTGCGAGCTGCAGCCCATGACCACGAGCTACTTCCTCTCGCGCGACGTGGTCGTCCCGACCATCGGCAGCGGCATGGCCCCCTGGCGCGAGAAGCTGTTCGCCCAGATGCACCACAACGCCGGCGCCGCGGCGGACTTCCTCAAGCTGCCGAACAACGCGGTGGTGGAGCTGGGGTCGAAGATCGAGATCTGAGCGCCGGTTCCTGTCTGACCGCTGTATGGCGGTCGTCACGGCCCATCTGCCCATGCTACGTTCGCGTCCCCGCGTACGGCTGAGCAACGCCGTCTATTGCACCTCGTGCTATAGCTGGCTACACTATGGGCACAGGCAAGCGAGTCTTCAAACTCAAGACGTTTTCCCGCTGGGCGAAAGGCGTGCTCACCGATGAGCAGCTGTGCGCTGCGGCCAAGGAAGTGACGGCCGGGCACTATGAGGCCGATCTGGGCGGCGGCATCTGCAAGAAGCGCATCGCGGCCAGTGGGCAAGGCAAGAGTGGAGCCGCGCGAACACTGATCGCCAAGAAGCACCAGGAGGCGATCTTCTTCATTGCCGGTCGGGAGAAGAGCGATCCGGGGGCCGACTTCTCGGACAAGCAGGTCGAGGCCGCGAAACTGGTGGCCAAAGGCCTTCAGAGTGCGACGGAGGAAAAGTTGAAGCTGCTGCTTGAAGCCGGAGCCGTCCAGGAGATCTGCAATGAAAAGCCAAGCCCCCAGGAATGATCGCGTTCTCGGCGAGATGCTGGAGATGGCGACCGAGCTGAGCCGGCACGGCCTGCTGTCGCAGGAGGACATGCTGCAGGTCCGCGCGTTGTGCGAGACACCTCCGGTCTACAGTCCGCGCAAGGTGGCCGACATCCGGATGAAGAAGGCCCGGATGAGCCAGTCCGTCTTCGCCGAGTTCCTGAACGTCAGCGTCTCCGCCGTGCAGAAGTGGGAGGCGCCGGGTTCCGGCAAGCACCCGACCGGTGCGGCGGCAAGGCTGATCCAGATCATCGAGAAAAAAGGCGTGGAGGCGATCCTGGTCGCCTGAAACGAAAAGGGCGCCGAGGCGCCCCTTTCGCTTGCGTCGATCCGCGATCAGATCGCCGGCTTGTCGCTCTGGGCCTTGAGGTTGTCCTTCAGCTCCTGCGCCATCGGGAAGTTCAGGTTCACGTTCCGCGGCGGGATGGGCGAAGTGAACCACTTGGTGTAGAGCTTCTCGAACTCGCCGTTCTTCATCATGTTGCCGATCACGCCGTTCACCAGCTGCTGGAACTTCGGATCGTCCTTGCGCAGCATGCAGGCGTAAGGCTCGACCTGCAGGGCTTCGCCCACCACGTCCCAGTCGGCCGGGTTGCGGTCGGCGGCCTTCAGGCCGTACAGCAGGATGTCGTCCATGCCGAAGGCGACGGCGCGGCCGGTTTCCACCAGCAGCTTGGAATCATCGTGGTCCTTGCCCGCGATGATGTTCATGTTCAGGTTCTTGTCCGCGTTGTACTTGCGCAGGACCTGGAAGTTGGTCGTGCCGGTGGTGGTGGACACGGTCTTGCCGGCGAGATCGGAGTAGTTCTTGATGCCGCTGTTCTTCTTCACCAGCAGACGGGTGCCGGTGTAGAAGTGGTTGATCGCGAACTGCACGTCCTTGCCGCGCGCCGTGTTGTTGGTGGTGGAGCCGCACTCCAGGTCCACCGTTCCGTTGGTCAGCAGCGGGATGCGGTTGGCCGACGTCACGGCCTGCCAGGCCACCTCGATGTTGGGCTTGCCGGTGGCCTTCTTGACCTCGGCGGCGATGGCCTCGGAGATCTCCACCATCATGCCCACCGGCTTGTCGGGACCGGCGAGGTAGCTGAACGGCACGGACGCTTCGCGGTAGGCCAGGGTGATCTTGTTGTTGTCGGCCACCTTCTTGAGCGTGTCGGCGGACGCGGCGCCGGCCGCGAGGGCGAGCGCCAGGGGGATCAGGCTGTACTTGTTCATTCGTTCGGCTCCTGTGAGTTTGAGGGCGAGCCGAGTGTAGGCAGGTTCCATGCCGGGCCGACTCCGAGCAAACCCATAGCACGCCGGCGGTGTCCTTGCCCGCCCAGTGCAACCGGCCGCCGTGCTACGGTGCGGGCCATGAGCCAGGACCGACTTTCCGACTTCCCCATCACCCGCAAGTGGCCCGCAGCCCACCCGGACCGCCTGCAGCTTTACTCGCTGCCCACGCCCAATGGCGTGAAGGTCTCCATCGCGCTGGAAGAAACCGGCCTGCCCTACGAGGTGCACCGGGTCGATTTCGAGCGGCACGACCAGACCTCGCCCGAGTTCCTGTCGCTCAACCCGAACAACAAGATCCCGGCCATCCTGGACCCGAACGGCCCGGGCGGACGGCCGCTGGCGCTGTTCGAGTCCGGCGCCATCCTGATGTACCTGGCCGAGAAGACCGGCCGGCTGCTGCCGCGCGATCCGGCGCAGCGCTGGGGCGCGGTGCAGTGGCTGATGTTCCAGATGGGCGGCATCGGGCCGATGTTCGGCCAGGTCGGGTTCTTCCACAAGTTCGCCGGCCGCGAGTTCGAGGACAAGCGGCCGCGCGACCGCTACGTGGCGGAGTCCAGGCGCCTGCTGGCCGTGGTCGACCAGCAGCTGGCCCGGAACGAGTGGCTGGCCGGCGAGGAGTACAGCATCGCCGACATCGCCGCCTTCCCCTGGATCCGCAACCTGGTCGGCTTCTACGGCGCCGGCGAGCTGGTGGAGTGGGACCGCTTCACCCACGCGCGCCGCGGCCTCGAGGCCTTCCTCGCGCGCCCCGCCGTGCAGCGCGGCCTGACCATCCCCGCCGCGCCGCCCAAGCCCTGAGCCCCTCCTTCGGACGACCCCACGATGAACCTGCTTTTCGTTGCCGATCCGCTCGAGGCCTTCAAGGTCTACAAGGACACGACCTTCTCGATGATGCGCGAGGCGCAGCGCCGCGGCCACCGCATCTGGGCCTGCGAGCCGCGCCACCTGGCCTGGCGCTCCGGCGGCCAGGTGCAGGCCGCGGTGCGCGAGATCACCCTGACCGGCGGCGTGGACCCGTGGTTCGAGCAGACCGGCACGCCCGTGCGCGCGCTGCGCGAGTTCGATGCGGTGCTGATGCGCAAGGACCCGCCGTTCGACGCCGAGTACTTCTACGCCACCCACCTGCTGGAGCAGGCCGAGCGCGAGGGCGCGCGCGTGTTCAACAGCCCGCGGGCGCTGCGCGACCACCCGGAAAAGCTGGCGATCATGGAGTTCCCGCAGTTCGTCAGCCCCACGCTGGTGACGCGCGACGCCGACGAGATCCGCCGCTTCCACGCGGAGCACCAGGACGTGATCCTGAAGCCGCTGGACGGCATGGGCGGCATGGGCATCTTCCGCGTGCGCGCCGACGGCCTGAACCTGGGCGCCATCATCGAGACGCTCAACCGCGACGGCGCCACCACGGTGATGGCGCAGCGCTTCGTGCCCGACATCGTCAAGGGCGACAAGCGCGTGCTGGTGATCGGCGGCAAGCCGGTGCCGTTCAGCCTGGCCCGCATCCCGCAGGGCAGCGAGGTGCGCGGCAACCTGGCGGCCGGCGGCAAGGGCGTGGCCCAGCCGCTGACGGCGCGCGACTGGGAGATCGCGCAGGCGCTGGGTCCGGTGCTGGCCGCGCGCGGACTGCTGCTGGTGGGCCTGGACGTCATCGGCGACAGCCTCACCGAGATCAACGTCACCAGCCCGACCTGCTTCCAGGAGATCACCCAGCAGAGCGGCTTCGACGTGCCCGCGATGTTCGTCGACGCGCTGGAAGCCGCCTGCGCGGCGGTCACTCGCTGAACAGCACCTCGAAGCCACCGTAGATCAGGCGCTTGCCGTCGAAGGGCATCTTCATGTCCTTGAAGCGCGGGTCTTCCATCGACTTCTTCCAGGCCTCGTCGCGCGCGGCCTTGGACGCCCAGGTGATCCAGGAGAACACCACGGTCTCGTCCTGCTCGCGTTTCACCGCCATCGGGAACGACGTGACCTTGCCCTCGGGCACGTCGTCGCCCCAGCATTCGACGACGTTGAGCGCGCCGTATTCCTTGAAGACCTTGGCCGCGAACTTCGCATGCTCGAGGTAGGCCGCGCGGTTGGCCCGGGGCACGGCGGCGACGAATCCATCGACGTATTTCATGGCTATCTCCTGTCGGGTTGAGGGAGCGGCGCGAGTGCCGCCCTGGAACCACGACGATCGACCGGCGCCGGAATCGACAGCCGCCCGCAGGCTCAGCAGACCGCCGCGCCGTCCACGAAGACTCGCAGTTCGCCCGGCTGCATCTGCGTCCAGTTCTCGTCGGTGGTCAGCGGCGCCGTCACCACGACCGCCACCTTGTCCTGCGGCGTCGTATGGTGGGAGAAGTCGATGGAGAGGTCCTCGTCCTTCAGGCGCGCGTGCGCGAAGGGATGCTTGCGCTCGACGTGGAAGAGGTTGGTGGCGCAGTGCGCCCACAGCGCCTCGCCGTTGGACAGCATGAAGTTGAAAGGCCCGTGGCGCGCGATCTGCGGCGCCAGCTCGCGCAGCGTGAGCGTCAGCTCGGCCACGCTGGGCACGCCGGCATGCGACTTCCACAGCTCCTGCATGATCCAGCAGAAGGCGCGCTCGCTGTCCGTGCTGCCCACCGGCCGGAAGCTCGCGTGCAGCCGCGGCTGGAAGTCCTTCAGGTCGCCGTTGTGCGCGAACACCCAGTAGCGGCCCCACAGCTCGCGCACGAACGGGTGGCAATTCTCCAGCGACACCTCGCCCTGCGTGGCCTTGCGGATGTGGGCGATGACGTTGCGGCTCTTGATGGGGTAGCGGCGGATCAGGTCGGCCACCGGCGACTGCGAGGCCGGCTGGTGGTCGACGAAATGGCGCAGGCCCCGTCCCTCGAAGAAGGCGATGCCCCAGCCGTCGGCGTGGTGGTCGGTGCGTCCGCCGCGCTGCGCGAAACCGGTGAAGCTGAACGTGACGTCCGTGGGCGTGTTGCAGTTCATCCCGAGCAGCTGGCACATGGGACGATTATTCGCCAGTGGAGGCCGCCCGTGGCGGCTCGCGCAGTTGCCAGGCCGCGACCATCGCCAGCGCGCAGATGGCGGCGAGCAGCAGGAACGATTCGTCGAACGCCGCCAGCCGCGCCGGACTGGTTTGCGGGTTGGCGAGCGAGTCGCCGTGCGCCGCGATCCGCCACTCCAGCACCACCGCGCACAGGCTCACGCCCGCCGCGCCGCCGAGCATGCGCACGAAGTTGATGGCGCTGGCGCCGTACGGGATCAGCGACTTGTCCAGCGCCCGCATCGAGCCCAGGTTCAGCGAAGGAAGGATGAAGCCCAGGCCGATGCGCCCGAGGATGGCCCACGCGACCAGCAGCACCAGCGGCGCTTCGGGCGGCACCGTGGGCATGAGGGCGAACGAGGCGGTAAGCATCGCCAGCCCCGTGGTCACCAGCACGTAGGTGGGCAGCCGGTGCGTGAGGCGGCCGACGCCGCCGATGGTGAACGCCAGCACGATCCCCGCCGGCAGCAGGATGGTGCCGACATGCGAAGCCGGCAGCTGCAGCCCTACCTGCATGTACACCGGCAGCAGGTAGGTCGAACCGAACAGCGCGATGCCGTAGATGAACGACACGACGGTGCCCATCGCGTAGCTGCGGTGGCGGAACAGGCCGAGGTTCATCAGCGGCTCGCGGCCGGTCCGCGCGGCGCGGTGCTGCCAGGCGATGAAGCCGGCCAGCAGCGCCGCCGCGATCGCCAGCAGCGCGAGGCCGGCGGCCTTGGTCGGGCCGTGCAGTTCGACCAGGCCGTTGAGCAGCGCGACGGTGCCCGCGGCCGCGAGCACCAGGCCGCGCCAGTCCAGCGCCGCTTCCCGCTGCGTGGCGCCACCGCCCGGCGCGTTGGTCGGCACATAGCGGTAGGCCAGCCAGATCGATGCGAGGCAGAACGGCACGACCATGAAGAAGATCGAGCGCCAGCCGAACACGTCGACCAGCAGGCCGCCGATGCTGGGGCCCAGCGCCGGCGCGAGCACGACGCCCATGCCGAACAGTCCGCTGGCGCGCCCCTGCTCATGCGGCTCGAACGCGCGCAGCATGATGATGGCGGGGATCGGTTGCACGGCGCCCGCCGCCAGGCCTTCGGCGACACGCGCGACCAGCACCAGCGGGAACCAGGCGGCCACTCCGCCCAGGATGCCGCCGAGCAGCAGCAGGAGCATCGTGCCCACGTAGGTGCGCCGGTAGCCGAAGCGCGACAGCAGCCAGGGCGTGGTGAGCATCGCGACGGTCATGGCCACCATGAAGCCGGAGCTCACCCATTGGGCGCGCTCCTGGCCCAGCGCGAAGTGGCGGCTCATGTCGGGGATGGCCACGTTCACGATGGTCGAGGACATCACCGAGGCCATGGTCCCGACCATCACCGACACCAGCAGCCGCCAGCGATAGGTCGGCCCGAAGCGCCGGCTCAGCGCGGCGACATCGCTCGCTTCGGCGGTCACCGAGCGGTCACGCCGCCGGCGCAGCTGTTGCAGATGCAGGCTTGCCCGCGTGCCTCGGCGGGCACGCGCGACAGGACCTCACGCTGGAAATCGACCTGCGTGCACCAGCAGGGCGGTTGGGGTCGGCCGGTCTCGCGCTCCAGCTCCATCGCGCAGCGGTTGGGCTGCGCGCAGAGTGGGCAAACGGTCGCGTCAAGCGCCGGCTTCGTCGCGGCAGGGTGCATGCGGGCAGTTTAGCCCGCGCCCGCCGCGACGAGGGGCTGCTCAGGCAGAGCGCGAGGCCTTCACCTTCAGGCGCCAGGCGTGCAGCAGGGGCTCGGTGTAGCCCGACGGTTGCTCCTTGCCCTTGAACACCAGGTCCAGCGCGGCGCGATAGGCGAACGAGCTGTCCCAGTTGCCCGCCATCGGCAGGTAGAGCGGATCGCCCGCGTTCTGCTTGTCGACCACGGCGGCCATGCGCTGGAAGGTTTCCATCACCTGGTCCTTCGTCACCACGCCGTGGTGCAGCCAGTTCGCGATGTGCTGGCTGGAGATGCGCAGCGTGGCGCGGTCTTCCATCAGGCCCACGTTGTGGATGTCGGGCACCTTGGAGCAGCCCACGCCCTGGTCGATCCAGCGCACCACGTAGCCCAGGATGCCCTGCACGTTGTTGTCCAGCTCCTGCTGGCGCTCCTGCGCGCTCCACTTGGCCTCGGGCGCCACCGGCACCTGCAGCAGGCCGGCCAGCAGCTCTTCACGCTGGCTCGCGGCATCGGTCTTCTCCAGCTCGCGCTGGACGGCGGCCACGTCGACCTGGTGGTAGTGCAGGGCGTGCAGCGTGGCGGCGGTGGGCGAGGGCACCCAGGCCGTGTTGGCGCCGGCCTTGGGATGGCCGATCTTCTGCTCCAGCATGGCGGCCATCAGGTCCGGCATGGCCCACATGCCCTTGCCGATCTGCGCGCGCCCGCGCAGGCCGCACGCCAGGCCGACGAGCACGTTGCTCTTCTCGTAGGCCTGGATCCAGGCGCTGGCCTTCATGTCGCCCTTGCGGAACATCGGTCCGGCCAGCATGGCGGTGTGCATCTCGTCGCCGGTGCGGTCCAGGAAGCCGGTGTTGATGAAGGCCACGCGCGCGGCCGCCTCGGCGATGCAGGCCTGCAGGTTCACGCTGGTGCGGCGCTCCTCGTCCATGATGCCCAGCTTCACCGTGTTGGCGGGCAGGCCGAGCAGCTGCTCTACGCGGCCAAACAGCTCGCTGGCGAACGCCACCTCGCGCGGGCCGTGCATCTTGGGCTTGACGATGTAGACCGAGCCGGTGCGCGAGTTGCGGATGCCGTTGGCGCCGTGGCCCTTGAGGTCGTGGATCGCGATGGCGGTCGTGACCACGGCGTCCAGGATGCCTTCCGGAATCTCCTTGCCGCCTTCCCACAGGATCGCGGGATTGGTCATCAGGTGGCCCACGTTGCGCACGAACATGAGCGAGCGGCCATGCAGCTTCACGGTGCCGCCGTTCGGCGCGGTGTATTCGCGGTCGGGGTTCAGCCCGCGCGTGAAGGTTCGCCCGCCCTTGCTCACCTGCTCGGTGAGGTCGGCCTTGAGGATGCCCAGCCAGTTGCTGTACGCCAGCACCTTGTCCTGCGCGTCGACCACGGCGACCGAATCTTCCAGGTCCAGGATGGTGGAGAGCGCCGCTTCCACCACCACGTCGGCCACGCCGGCCGCGTCGGTGCTGCCGATCGAATGCTTGCGGTCGATCACGATGTCCAGGTGGATGCCGTTGTCCACCAGCAGCACCGACGAAGGCGCGCCCGCGTCGCCGCGGTAGCCCACGAACTTCGCCGGATCCTTCAGGCCGCTGCTCTTGCCGCCGCGCAGCGCGACCTGCAGCTTGCCGCCCTCGATCCGGTAGCCCACGGCATCGGCGTGCGAGCCCGACGCCAGCGGCGCGGCCTGGTCCAGCACCTTGCGCGCGTACTCGATCACCTTGGCGCCGCGCACCTCGTTGTAGCCCGGGCCCTTCTCGGCGCCGCCGGTCTCGGGGATGGCGTCGGTGCCGTACAGCGCGTCGTACAGGGAACCCCAGCGCGCGTTGGCGGCGTTGAGCGCGTAGCGCGCGTTCAGGATCGGCACCACCAGCTGCGGGCCGGCCTGCAGCGCCAGCTCGGCGTCGACGTTGGCGGTGGTGGACTTCACGTCGGCGGGCGGCGGCACCAGGTAGCCGATCTGCTCCAGGAAGCCGCGGTAGGCCTTCATGTCCTGGATCGGGCCGGGATGCGCCCGGTGCCACTGGTCCAGCTCGGCCTGCAGGCGGTCGCGTTCGGCCAGCAGCGCGATGTTCCTGGGCGCCAGGTCGTGGACGATGGCGTCGAAGCCTTTCCAGAAGGTGGCGCTGTCCACGCCGGTGCCGGGCAGGACCTTGTCCTCGATGAAGCGGTGCAGCTCGGTGGCGACCTGCAGGCGATGGACGGAGGTGCGGGCGGTCATTGAAAAAGGCTCCTTGTCGAAACGCGGGAAATCGAAGGCTCGCACTGTATTTCAACCTCGGCCAAAGATTAAGACCGTGCCAAGTGTTTAGATTCGTGACCTAAATGATTGCAATGGCTCAGCAGCCGAAACGTGGCCCTAAACGGACTCGACAGTAAATCCCGCCGAAAATCGCGCAGATTCCAAACCTGCGTGCGCATAATCTGCCGAACATGGACAAGCTCAAGCAGCTCGAATCCTTCGTCTCGGTGGCCACGCGCGGGAGCCTGACCGCGGCGGCCAAGGCCGAGGGCGTGGCGCCGGCCATCATGGGCCGGCGGCTGGACGCGCTGGAGGAGCGGCTGGGCGTCAAGCTGCTGATGCGCACCACCCGGCGGCTGACGCTCACCCACGAGGGCAGCGCCTTCCTGGAGGATTGCCAGCGGTTGCTGGCCGACATCGCCAACGCCGAAGCCAGCGTCAGCGCCGGTGGCGTGAAGGCCAGTGGTCACTTACGGATCACGGCGCCGGCCGGCTTCGGCCGCCGCCATGTCGCTCCGCTGGTCCCGCAGTTCCGGCGGCTGCACCAGGACGTGACGGTCTCGCTCAACCTCAGCGACCGGGTGGTCGACCTGGCTGGCGAGGGCTACGACTGCGCCGTGCGCGTCGGCGACCTGCCGGATTCCTCGCTGGTCAGCGTGCGCATGGCCGACAACCGGCGCATGTGCGTGGCCACGCCCGAGTACCTGGAGCGCCACGGCACGCCGCAGCATCCCAACGACCTGGCGCGGTTCGACTGCCTCACGCTGTCGAGCGACGCGTCGCAGGTGCGTGGCTGGGCTTTCTCCGTCGCGAAAGGCGAGGGCCGCGAGGTCATCCATTTCCGCCCCGGCGGCCCGCTGGACTGTTCCGACGGCCAGGTGCTGCACGACTGGTGCCTGCAGGGCCATGGCATCGCCTGGCGCAGCACCTGGGAGGTGGAGTCCGAGATCGCCGCCGGCCGGCTGGTCGAGGTGCTGGCGGAGTTCGCCGCGCCGCCCAACGGCATCTACGCGGTGTTCCCGCAGCGCAAGCACCTGCCGGTGCGCGTGCGGCTGTGGATCGAGTTCCTCAAGCAGCATTTCGGCCGGCCCGAGTTCTGGCGGGCCTCCTCCACGCAAGACAACGACACGCCCACCGAATGACGACCGAAGCCCTGCTCGCCTACGTCCACATCCTCGCCTTCCTGACCCTGGTGGTCTTCGTCTCCAGCGAAGCCGCGCTGTGCCGGCCGGAATGGCTCAACGCCACGATCGTCGAGCGGCTGGTGACGGTGGACCGCGTCTACGGCATCGCCGCGGGCGCGGTGTTCCTCACCGGGCTGGCGCGCATCTTCCTGGGCGCCAAGGGCGCCTCGTACTACGGCCACAACTGGCTGCTGTGGGTCAAGGTCGGGCTGTTCGTGGCGGTGGGGCTGATGTCGATCCGGCCGACCGTGCGTTTCGCCCGCTGGCGCAAGGCGCTGCGGGCTGACGGCCGGCTGCCGTCCGCCGACGAAGTGCGCCAGGTGCGCCGCTGGGTGATGCAGCAGGCGCACGTGATTCCCTTCATCCCGCTGGCGGCGGTGTTCCTCGCGCGCGGATACGGGAACTGATGCACGCGGGAGGGTCGGTGCGCGGTCCGTAAAATCCCGCGATGCTCCTAGTGAAAGAAGAACTCCTCGGCGCGCTGGCGTCGGGGCTGGACAAGCTCTCGCCGGGCGCGGGCGCCAGGGCGGCGTTCGAGTCGCCCAAGGTCGCCGCGCACGGCGACCTCGCCTGCACCGCGGCCATGCAGCTGGCCAAGCCGCTCAAGGCCAATCCGCGCCAGGTGGCGGAACAGCTCAAGGCCGAGCTGGCCGCCTTGCCCGCGTTCCAGCGCTGGGTCGATGCGATCGAGATCGCCGGCCCCGGTTTCCTGAACATCCGCCTCAAGCCCACCGCCAAGCAGCAGGTCGTGCGCGAAGTGCTCGAAGCCGGAACGCGATACGGCCAGCGCCAGTCCAGCGGCCAGCGAATGATGGTGGAGTTTGTCTCCGCCAACCCCACCGGCCCGCTGCATGTGGGCCATGGCCGCCAGGCCGCGCTGGGCGACGCCATCTGCAACCTGTACGCCAGCCAGGGCTGGGACGTGCACCGCGAGTTCTATTACAACGACGCGGGCGTGCAGATCGCCACCCTGGCCACCTCGACCCAGCTGCGCGCCAGGGGCGTGAAGCCGGGCGACCCGCAGTGGCCCGAGGCCGCCTACAACGGCGACTACATCCAGGACATCGCCGACGACTTCAAGGCCCGCAAGACCGTCAAGGCCGACGACCGCGAGTTCACCGCTTCGGGCGACCCGGAGGACCTCGACTCGATCCGCCAGTTCGCGGTCGCCTACCTGCGCCACGAGCAGGACCTGGACCTCAAGGCGTTCGCGGTCAAGTTCGACCACTACTACCTGGAGTCCAGTCTCTACACCAGCGGCAAGGTCGAAGCCGCCGTGCGCCGCCTGCAGGACGCCGGCAAGACCTACGAGCAGGACGGCGCGCTCTGGCTGAAGTCCACCGACTACGGCGACGACAAGGACCGCGTGATGCGCAAGTCCGACGGCACGTACACCTACTTCGTGCCCGACGTCGCGTACCACATCTCCAAGTGGGAGCGCGGCTTCCGCAAGGCCGTGAACATCCAGGGCACCGACCACCACGGCACCATCGCGCGCGTGCGCGCCGGCCTGCAGGCCGCGGGCGTGGGCATCCCCGAGGGCTACCCGGACTACGTGCTGCACACCATGGTGCGCGTGATGCGCGGCGGCCAGGAGGTCAAGATCTCCAAGCGCGCCGGCAGCTACGTCACGCTGCGCGACCTGATCGAGTGGACCAGCAAGGACGCGGTGCGCTTCTTCCTGCTCTCGCGCAAGCCCGACACCGAGTACGTGTTCGACGTCGACCTCGCGCTGGCGCAGAACAACGACAACCCGGTGTACTACGTGCAGTACGCGCATGCGCGCATCTGCTCGGTGCTGGCGGCGTGGGGCGGTGATGCCGCCACGCTGCAGGGCGCGGATCTGTCGCTGCTGGACAGCCCGGCCGCGCTGTCGCTGATGCTGCAGCTGGCCAAGTACCCCGACATGCTGACCGCCGCGGCTGTGGACTTCGCGCCGCACGACGTCACGTTCTACCTGCGCGAGCTCGCTGCCGCCTACCACTCCTACTATGATGCCGAGCGCATCCTGGTCGACGACGAGGGTGTCAAGCGGGCCCGCCTGGCACTGGTGGCCGCCACCGCCCAGGTGCTGCGAAACGGATTGGCGATGCTGGGCGTGGGCGCGCCCGAGAAGATGTGAGCAAGATCGTGAACAGACAGCGTGGCAATGTGCTCGTGGGCATCATCATCGGCGTGGTGCTCGGCTTGGGGGCCGCGCTCGCGGTCGCCGTCTACGTCACCAAGGTGCCGATCCCGTTCGTCAGCAAGACGCCGGCCCGCACCGCCGAGCAGGACGCGGCCGAATCGCGCAAGAACAAGGACTGGGATCCCAACACGCCGCTCTACGGGCGCAATCCCGCCAAGCCGCTGCCGCCGGTGGCCGCGCCTGCCGCGCCCGGCGCTTCCGGCCCGGTGACCGCCGCGCCCAGCCGTCCCGCGGCGCCGGCTTCCGCGCCGGCCAACGCGCGCTCGGCCGATCCGCTGGGCGACCTGGCCGCCGCGCGTTCGAGCAGCCCCGCCTCCTCCGATCCCTTCATCTACTTCGTCCAGGTGGGCGCGTTCCGCACCCCCGAGGACGCCGAAACCCAGCGGGCCAAGCTGTCGCTGATGGGCGTTGAAGCGCGCGTCACCGAGCGCGAGCAGTCCGGCCGCCAGGTGTTCCGCGTGCGCGTGGGCCCGTTCGACCGCAAGGACGATGCCGACCTCAGCAAGCAGAAGCTGGAAGCCGTGGGCCTGGAAACGGCCCTGGTACGAGTGCAACGCTGAGGCAACGCCGGCGCAAAGCCCGGGCAAAGCCGGAACCTTTGGCGGCCCGCCGGGCTCAGACCCCGAACTCAAGGAGTGCAAACCGAGATGAATCGACGTGAGTTTTCCGCAGGCGCCGCCTGCGTGGCCGCCGTGGCGGGCCTGGGCCTTTCCCCGATGGTGGCCTGGGCGCAGAAGAAGCCCGAGGACGGCAACGAGTACAAGACGCTGGACAAGCGCGTCGCCACCGAGGCGCCCGCCGGCAAGATCGAGGTCGTCGAGTTCTTCTGGTACGCCTGCCCGCACTGCAACGCCTTCGAGCCGCAGCTGGAAGCCTGGCAGAAGAAGCTGCCCGCCGACGTGGTGCTGCGCCGCGTGCCGGTGGCCTTCCGCGACGACTTCGTGCCCCAGCAGCGGCTGTTCTACACGCTGGAAGCGATGGGCAAGCTGGACGAGCTGCACCGCAAGGTGTTCAACGCCATCCACCAGGAGAAGCTGGCCCTGAACAAGGAAGACCTGATCCTGGCGTGGGTCGAGAAGCAGGGCGTGGACAAGGCCAAGTTCCAGGAGACCTACAACTCCTTCGGCACGTCCACCAAGGCGCGCCGCGCGGCGCAGCTGCAGGACGCGTTCAAGGTCGAGGGCGTCCCCGCGCTGGGCATCGCCGGCCGCTGGTACACCGACGGTTCGATGGCCGGCAACATGCCGCGCGCGGTGCAGGTCGCCGAGTACCTGATCGCCGAGGCCCGCAAGGCGCGCTGATCCGCGCTTGCCTGTCAACCTGGACGGAGCCCGCTTCGGCGGGCTTTTTCGTTGGCGCGCCGCCCGCCCTCGCTACAATGCGCCAGCAAGATTCATGCCTTCCATGAAACCAGTCTTCTTCGCTGCCGTGCTGTCCGCCGCCGTGCTCGCCTTCCCGGTCCAGGCCGAGCGAGCCGACCGTGAGAAGCCGATGAACATCGAGTCCGACTCCCTCCGTTACGACGACCTGCGCCAGACCAGCGTGTTCACCGGACGCGTGGTGGTGACGAAGGGAACGATCGTGATCCGCGGCGCGCGCATGGACGTGCGCCAGGATCCCGAGGGTTACCAGTACGGCATCGTCACGGCCGAGCCGGGCAAGCGCGCGTTCTACCGCCAGAAGCGCGAGGGCGTGGACGAGTGGATCGAAGGCGAGGGCGAGGTCATCGACTACGACGGCAAGGCCGACCGGGTGAAGTTCATCCGCCGCGCCGAGATGCGCCGCTACCGCGGCGCGACGCTCAGCGACGAGATGGTGGGCAGCCTGATCACCTACGACAACACCACCGACGTGTTCACCGTCGACGGCGGGCCGGCCTCGGCCACGCCGGGCGGGCGGGTGCGCGCGGTGCTGGCGCCGCGCGACAGCGCGTCGGCGCCCGCTTCCAGCCCGCGTCCGGCCACGCCGCCGGCGCAGCTGCGGCCCAGCCAGACGCTGAACGGGGACGCGCGGTGAGGGCGGATCCGCAGGAAGCCTTGCGGCCCGAGTCCGGTGCCATGCCGGTCAGCCGGCTGGAGGCCAGGCACCTGCAGAAGGCCTACGGCAGCCGCAAGGTGGTCAAGGACGTCTCGCTGGCGGTCGACAAGGGCGAGGTGGTCGGGCTGCTGGGTCCCAACGGCGCGGGCAAGACCACGTCGTTCTACATGATCGTGGGCCTGGTGCGCGCCGACGCCGGCGCCATCTCCATCGACGGGCGCCCGGTCGAGCACATGCCGATCCACCGCCGTTCCCGGCTCGGCCTGTCGTACCTGCCGCAGGAAGCTTCGATCTTCCGCAAGCTCAACGTCGCAGAGAACGTGCGCGCCGTGCTCGAGCTGCAGCACGACGAAGAAGGCCGGCCGCTCTCGCGCGAGGCCATCGAGCAGCGGCTTGATGCCCTGCTGGCCGACCTGCGGGTGGACCACCTGCGCGACTCGCCGTCGGTGGCGCTGTCGGGCGGCGAGCGGCGGCGCGTGGAGATCGCGCGCGCCCTGGCGACGCAGCCGCGCTTCATCCTGCTGGACGAGCCGTTCGCCGGCATCGACCCGATCGCGGTGATCGAGATCCAGCGGATCATCGGCTTCCTCAAGTCGCGCGGCATCGGCGTGCTCATCACCGACCACAACGTGCGCGAAACGCTGGGCATCTGCGACCACGCCTACATCATCAGCGACGGCCACGTGCTGGCGCAGGGCACGCCGGCCGACATCGTGAACAACGCGGACGTCCGCCGGGTGTACCTCGGCGAGCATTTCCGCATGTAAGCGCGCGGCATGCGGAAGTACCCATGAAGCAGGGCCTCTCGCTTCGCGTCTCGCAGCACCTTGCGCTGACGCCGCAGCTGCAGCAGTCGATCCGGCTGCTGCAGCTGTCGACGCTGGAGCTCTCGCAGGAAGTCGAGCAGATGCTCGGCGACAACCCCTTCCTCGAAGTCACGCAGGACGAGGCGCCGCGCGAGGAGTTCGGGCTCGCCCAGGCCGACACGCCGCCGCCCGAGTCCGAGCGCGAGGAGGCCGCCGCGGAGTTCTCGTCGTATGAGTCCGACCGCGTCACCGGCAGCGCCACCGAATCCGAAGCCCCGGCCGAGCCGGCCGAAAGCCCCAGCGACTGGGATGGCGACGGCACCACCGAGCTGGTGCCCGACGACGGCGAATGGGGCGGCGAGGCGCAGGCGCGCCGCAACAACCTGGGCGGCGAAGAGGACGTCGATGCCGCCGACCTGGCCCACGGCCATGAATCGCTGCAGGACCACCTGCACCGGCAGGCGCTGGGGTTGCGGCTCGCGGAGGAAGACCGCGCGGCGCTGCGTTTCCTGATCGAGTCGCTCAACGACGACGGCTACCTGGAAGACACGCTCGAGGCCCTGGCCGCGGGCCTGGCGCCCGGAATGGACGAGCAGCAGGAAGAGCTGGCCCACCGCTTCACCGTCGCCCTGCGCCTCCTGCACCATCTCGACCCGCCCGGCGTGGGCGCGCGTTCGCTCGCCGAATGCCTGACGCTGCAGCTGCAGTCGCGCCAGGGCGACGATGACGAGGAAGCGCGCGAGGCCGCTCTGGCGATCTGCCGCCACCCGATGGACCTGCTGGCGCGACGCGACGTCAAGCGCCTGGCCCAGCTGTGCGGGCAGTCCGACGCCTGCATCAAGTCGGCCATCGGGCTGATCACGCGGCTGGAGCCCAAGCCCGGCCGGCGCTTCGTCAACGTGGAGCGCAACATCGTCGTGCCCGACGTGCTGGTCAGCAAGGTCGGCCGCGGCAACCAGTTCCGCTTCCGCGTCCAGCTCAACCCCGACGTGATGCCGCGCCTGCGCGTGCACGACGTCTATGCCGGCGCGCTGAAGGCGCACAAGGGCGAGGGCCACCAGGCGCTGCAGCAGCGGCTGCAGGAGGCGCGCTGGTTCATCAAGAACATCCAGCAGCGCTTCGACACCATCCTGCGCGTGTCCAACGCCATCGTGGAGCGGCAGAAGAACTTCTTCGTGCACGGCGAGCTGGCCATGCGCCCGCTGGTGCTGCGCGAGATCGCCGACGAGCTGGGCCTGCACGAGTCCACCATCTCGCGCGTGACCACGGCCAAGTACATGTCCACGCCGTTCGGCACCTTCGAGCTGAAGTACTTCTTCGGCTCGGCCCTCGGCACCGAGACCGGCGGCAACGCCTCGTCCACCGCGGTGCGCGCGCTCATCCGCCAGTTCGTCGCGTCGGAAGACGCGAAGAAGCCCCTGTCGGACAGCCAGATCTCCGAGATGCTCAAGGAGCAGGGGATCGAGTGCGCGCGCCGCACCGTCGCCAAGTACCGCGAGGCGCTGCGCATCGCGCCGGCCAACCTGCGCAAGGCGCTGTAACCCGCTTGTCCACGCTCCAACTTTTTCTTCCCTGTGCCGCCGGCGTCGAAGACCTGCTGGCCGACGAGGTGCATCGCCTCACCGGCCTGGCCGGCGACGACCTGCTGGTGGGCCGCGCCGGCGTCGTGGTGCGCGCGTCGTGGCGCGAGGCGCTGCGACTGAACCTGCACAGCCGGCTCGCGCAGCGCGTGCTGGCGCAGCTGTCGCACACGCCCTACCGCGCCGAGCAGGACCTGTACGAGGCCGCGGGCGCCATCGCCTGGGAGGCCTGGTTCACGCCGCGCCAGAGCTTCAAGGTCGAAGTGACCGCGCAGCACAGCCCGCTCAAGAGCCTGAACTTCGCCACGCTGCGCATCAAGGATGCGGTGGCCGACCGCTTCCGCGACCGCGGCGGCGCGCGGCCCGACGTCGACACGCAGCGCCCCGACGTGCGAGTGTTCGCGCACCTCACGTCCACGCACTGCACGATCTACATCGACACCTCCGGCGAGCCGCTCTTCAAGCGCGGCTGGCGCGAGGACAAGGGCGAGGCGCCGCTGAAAGAGACGCTCGCCGCCGCGATGATCGCCGCCAGCGGCTGGCGCGGCGACGTGCCGCTCTACGACCCGTGCTGCGGCAGCGGCACCATCGCGGTCGAAGCCGCGCAGGTGGCCTGCAACATCGCGCCCGGCATCCGGCGCGCCTTCGGCTTCGAGCGGCTGCTGCCGCACCAGGCGCATGTCTGGGCGCAGCTGAAGGAAGAGGCCCGCGCGGCCGAGCGCGCCGCGCCCGTCACGGTGTTCGGCAGCGACGTTGCCTTCCGCATGGTCGACTTCGCGCGGCGCAACGCCGAGCGCGCCGGCGTCGGCCAGGCCGTGCAGCTGCGCGGCGGCGATGCGCTGCAGCGCCTGCCGCCCACCGACACGCCGGGCGTGATGCTGGTCAATCCGCCCTACGGCGAGCGCATCGAGACCGCCGGCGTGGCCGGCCGCGTGCAGCGGGGCCGCGAGCGTGCGCAGGTCGAGGGCGAAGCGGACTTCTTCGCGCAGCTGTCCACGCACTGGAAGAAGAACTACGCCGGCTGGACGGCGTGGGTGCTGACGCCCGACCTCAAACTGCCTTCGCGCATGCGGCTGAAGGAGTCGCGCCGCGTGCCGATGTGGAACGGCCCGATCGAGTGCCGCCTGTTCCGCTTCGACATGGTGGCGGGCTCGGCCCGCGGCAAACCGACCGTGAGCGATGACGCCGCTGGTGCTTGACACCAACATCGTGCTGGATGTCTTCGTCTTCGCCGACGAAGCCGCGTTGCCGCTGAAGGACGAGCTGCTGGCGGGGCGCCTGCGCTGGCTGGCCACCGCCGCGATGCGCGACGAGCTCGAGCGCGTGCTGGCCTATCCGCAGATCGTGCCGCGCCTGGCCTTCCGTGGCCTGGCCGCGGCCGACGTCCTGGCCGCCTTCGACCGGCACGTGACGCCGGTGGAGTGCGCGCCCAAGGCGCCCGTCACCTGCAAGGACCCGGACGACCAGAAGTTCATCGACCTGGCGGTGCGCGAACGCGCGATGCTGCTGAGCAAGGACGCCGCCGTGCTGACGATGCGCAAGCGTCTGGAGGCGCTGGGGGCCTGGGCAGGCCCCGAATGGCTCAAGCCTCGTCATCCCCGCGAAGGCGGGGATCCAGTGCTTCCTTCGGGCTCCTGAAAGGCGGACGCTCTGGATTCCCGCCTTCGCGGGAACGACGAGGTCAGGCCGCGCGCAACAGCGTCAGCAGCCGCTCCAGAGCGTGCTTCACCGTCGCCTGCCGCACGGCGAACCGGTCGCCGTCGAAGCGCCGCATCTCGCTGTGCAGGCGGCCCTCCACCGAGAAGCCGAACCAGACGGTGCCCACCGGCTTTTCCTTGCTGCCGCCCGTGGGGCCGGCGATGCCGGTTACGGCCACGCTGACCTGCGCGTGCGAATGGCGGATCGCGCCGAACGCCATCGCGCGCGCCACCACTTCGCTCACGGCGCCGTGGGCCGCGATCTGCGCCGGATCGACGCCCAGCGCTTCGCTCTTGGCTTCGTTGGAGTAGGTGACGAAGCCGCGCTCGAACCACTGGCTGGAGCCGGCCAGGTCGGTGCAGGCGCCGGAAATCTGGCCGCCGGTGCAGCTTTCGGCCGTGGCCAGCATCCAGCCGCGCTCCAGCAGCAGCTGCGCCAGGTCGGCGCACAGGTTCGCGATCTCGTCCTTCATGCGAAGCGGCTCCCCAAGGCCAGCAGGAACAGCGTGCAGAACGCCGCCACCAGGTCGTCGAAGATGATGCCCAGCCCGCCGCGCCAGCCGAAGCCGTGGAACAGGCCGTCGGCCCAGCCCACCGGCCCGGGCTTGACGGCGTCGAGCACGCGGAAGATCGCGAACGCCGCCAGCTGCGCCAGCCAGCCCGCGGGCATCAGCACCCACAGCACCAGCCAGAACGACATGATCTCGTCGATGACGATGGAGCCCGGGTCCAGCACCCGCATGTGGTCCACCGTCACCGTCGCGGCCCACCAGCCCACCACCACGCTGCCCAGCACCACGCCCGCCAGCGCCGTCGGCGACAGCCAGGCCTGGAGCACCAGGAATGACAGCCACGCCCACAGCGTGCCCACCGTGCCCGGCGCGACCGGGCTCAGGCCGCTGCCGAAACCCAGCGCGATCAGGTGCGCCGGGTGCGAGACCAGGAAGCGCCAGTCGGGCCGCAGGGGCGCGGGCGCGAGCGGCGGGTTGAGGGGCGGCATCACCGAGCTCATGCCGGCAAGTGGCGAATGGATCCACGCATGAGGCAATGGTAGCTAGCGCTTGTCTTCGCAGGGGCCGTGGAGCCGACGGAAAGCCCGCGGCTCCAGCGGATGCGCGGCCGCCCACAGCCCGAGCCGCGCCTGGCGCGCCTGCGTTTCCTGAGCGTGGTACGGGCCGGGCTGGTTGCGGAAGCGGTACGACCAGGCGTGGCCGTCGGCGACCAGCCGCTCGCCCACGTCCTGCCCCGATCGGTGCAAGCGGGCGAGCACGCGCCCGTAGTCGTCGCGGCCGCGCTCCTCGACCGTGACCGTGCGGCGCAGCACCTGGCGCGCGAGCGCGTCGCGCGATTGCTGGCCGGAGCGCTGGCAGATCTCGGGCGCGTCGATGTCGAGCAGCCGCACCGGCACGCGCGCGCCGCCGCGTGCCGGTCGCACCCAGACGGTGTCGCCGTCGCTGACGTGCGTCACCACGGCGGTGTAGCTGCGCGGCGGCTGCGCGAGCAGCGCGGAAGGAAGCAGGAGGAGGGCGGCGAGGAGCCGGAGGCAGGACAAACGGAGACTCAGGCGAAGTGGTCGAACGAATGAAAGCGGCCGACGACCTCGCGGCCGGCGCCGTCGAGCACGCGCACGCCGGGCTGGGCGTCGATGTGGCCGATGCGCGTGACGGGCGTGGCGCACGACGCGGCGGCCGCGGCCACCGCGTCGCGCTGCGCGGCGGGCGCGGTGAACAGCAATTCGTAGTCGTCGCCGCCGGCCAGCACGAACTCCAGTTGGGTGGCCTCGTCGGGCAAGTCGGCGGAGGTGCCGGCCAGCGCACGCGCCGCGAGCAGGGGCAAGGCCGAGTCCGCGTGGATCGTCGCGCCGACGCGCGACTGGCGCAGCACGTGGCCCAGATCGCCGAGGAGGCCATCGCTCACGTCCACGGCCGCGGTGGCGAGACCGCGCAGCGCCTGCCCAAGCGCCACGCGCGGCGTGGGCTGCTCCATGCGGCGGCGAGCGTGTTCGAACAGCGGCGCGGGAACGGACCGCGTTCCGCGGAAGACTTCCAGCGCCAGCCGAGCGTCTCCCACCGTGCCGCTCACGTAGAGGTCGTCGCCGGCGCGCGCGCCGCCGCGCAGCAGCGCCTGCCCGGTCGGGACTTCGCCGAACACGGTGATGCACAGGGCGAGCGGCCCGCGCGTGGTGTCGCCGCCGACCAGTTCGCAGCCGTGCTCGTCGGCCAATGCGAACAGGCCGCGCGCGAAGCCTTCCAGCCAGGCTTCCTCGATCGCGGGAAGGGCCAGCGCGAGCGTGAAGCCCAAGGGACGTGCGCCGCACGCGGCCAGGTCGCTCAGGTTGACGGCCAGCGCCTTGTGGCCCAGGCGCGCCGGATCGACGGTGGAGAGGAAGTGCCGCCCCTCCAGCAGCATGTCGGAGGAAACGGCCAGCTGCATGCCCGGCGCGGGCGCGATCAGCGCGCAGTCGTCGCCCACGCCCAGCGGCACGCGCGAGGACGCCGGCCGCGCGCGGCGGAAGAAGCGGTCGATCAGCTCGAATTCACCCATGGGCCGGCGAGGATAACGCCGAGCCCGGGGTCGGGCGTCAGACGCGGTGGCGCGAGCCTCGCAGCATGCCGTAGATCACCAGCAGGATGATCGCGCCGACGATGGAGGCGATCCAGCCGGCCGGCTCGCCTTCCGAGTACCAGCCGAGCGCCATGCCCGCGTAGCGCGCGATGAACGCGCCGGCGATGCCCAGCAGCGTCGTCATGATCAGGCCCAGGCGGTCGTTGCCCGGCTTGATGGCGCGGGCCAGCAGGCCGACGATGAAACCGACCACGATGGTTCCGATGATTCCCATGCTCACTTCTCCCTTTGATTCAGATGCTCGGGCACCCCCTGGTGCCCGAAGCATTCTGGAAGTGGCGCGGCGGCGCTTCTGTAGGACGGTGGCGGCGGCCGGCATAGGCGCCACCGCTCAGCTCTACCGCCCGCCTTTGAATCGCTCGCTGCCCTGGCGCACCACTTCGGCCAGCAGGCGTTCGCGCGCCTGCCGCTGCCGCAGCCAGCGCGCGTCGTTGGTGCCCAGCTCGGCGTCCTCGGCCAGCAGCTGGATGGCGGGGCCGGCGCCCAGGCGCTGCGCGTGTGGGGCCAGCTGGCGCAGCGTGGCCAGGATGTGGTCGCGCAGCGGCATGTGGCGGCCGGTGACCGGATCGACGTACACCGCCTCCAGCCCGAAGCGGCAGGCCTGGAAGCGGTTGTAGGTGTAGACCATGTAGTCGTCCTCGGCCGGCATGAAGGGATGCTCGTGCATGAACCACGAGGCCAGCGCCTGCACGAAGCCGGCCAGCGCGGCCGCGCGCTCGATGGTCAGCGGCGTGTCGAACACCCGGATCTCGATGGTCCCGTACTCGGGCTTGGGCCGGATGTCCCAGTAGAAGTCCTTCATGCTCTTGACCACGCCGGTGCGCGTGGTCTTGGTGAAGAACGCCTCGAACTCCCCCCACGACAGCGTGAACGGCGCGCGGCCCGACATCGGGAAGGCGAACACCGAGTTCAGCCGCGCCGAGTCGAACTGCGTGTCCTGCCCCTGGACGTAGGGCGACGAAGCCGACAGCGCGATGAAGTGCGGGATGTAGCGCGACATCCGGTGCAGCATCAGCAGCGAGGCGTCGGCATCGGGGCAGCCCACGTGCACGTGCTGGCCGAAGATGGTGAACTGCTTGGAGAGGTAGCCGTACAGCTCGGACAGCTCGCGAAAGCGCGGCTTGTCGTAGATTCGCTGCTGGTGCCACTGCTGGAATGGGTGCGTGCCGCCGCCCACAACCGCGATGTTGAGCTTGTCGGCGCTGCGCACCAGCGCGTCGCGCAGTTGCGTGAGCTCGCCCAGCACGTGCGCGGCCGAGTGGCACACGCCGGTGGAGATCTCGATCATGCTGGACGTCATCTCCGGCACGACGGCGCCCGGCAGGTCCAGCTTGGCCATCAGCCGCAGCATCTCGTCGGAGTAGGGCGCCAGGTCGTAGTCGTGGGTGTTGACCAGCTGCAGCTCCAGCTCGACGCCCAGCGTGAGCGGCTCCGATTCGTTGAACGGCTCCAGCGTGGGCGCGGCCTCGGGCGACTCGCCGCCCGGCGTGAGGTCCGGCAGCAGGCCCTTAAGCACGCTGCGCTCCCGCCGGCGCCGCGCCGGAGGCCGGTTCGGGCTGCGAACTCTCGCGGGCCCGGTGCAGCACGAAGGTGGCGATCACCGCGCCCAGCACTTCCATGACCAGGATGGCGGGGAGCGCGATGGCGGCGATGCGCGGCCCCAGGGAAGGCGAAGCCGAGGCGAACTGCGACACCAGCAGCAGCGCCATGGAGGACATCGGCGACATCGCCCAGCCCGTCATCAGCGCCTGCCGCCAGCTGGTGCCGCTGCCGGGATTGGCGACCAGCACGCCGGTGAGCTTGGCCAGCGCCCGCGCGGCGATCAGCGCGAGCACGACACCCGTCACCGCCGGATGCCAGCCGGCCTGCGCCGCCACCACCGACACCAGCACGAACGTCAGCATCACGAGCAGCGAAGCCGCCGTGCCGAGCTGGCGCGGCCACGACCACGGCCTCGGATTCAGCTGCTTGAGCAGCAGCCCCGCGAGCAGCGCGGCCAGCGGCGCCGACCCGCCCAAGTGCGCCGCGACCGTGGTGCCTGCGGCGATGCTGGCGATCAGCAGGATGGACGTGTTCTCGCTGTTCGGGCTCATGAAGAGGAGCGCGAGGCGCAGCACCAGCGCGAGCGCGGCACCCGCCGCCACCGACAGGCCGAGCACCACCGCCACCGGATAGAGCAGGGCGATGAGGTCGGTCTCCTCGCGGTGCATCACGCCGGCGCGGGCGGCCACCAGCGTGATGGCGTACAGCGCGCCCAGGCTGGTGAGCACCATCGCGCGCTCGGTCACCGGGCCGGCCGCGCGGACGTCGTAGACCACGCGGCTGAGCACCGCGGGCGAGGAAGCGATCGCGATCAGCGCGAGCGCGTCGGCGACCGAAGGCCGCACGTCCATCCAGCGCAGCGTGAAGTACACGGCGGCATAGGTGAGCGCCGCCTCGAGCATGCTCTGCAGCAGCACCATCGGGTTGTGGCGGAACCAGCGCAGCGCGATGCGGCCGCCGGTCTCGAACAGCACGACCGAAACGCCCAGTTCCAGGAGGAAGAGACCGGTGCCGTTCAGCGGCCAGGCCGCGCCGGTGAATCCGGCCAGCCCGGCGATGGCGCCCACGGCGGAGTAGCCCACCACCTTGGGCAGGCCCATGTGCCGTTGCACCAGGTGCCCGGCGGCGGCGGCCAGTGCCAGCAGAAGGGACCATTGCACCGTGGGCAGCCCCGCCGAAGGCCTGAGCCACTGGCCCCAGATGGCCATGAATTCGTCCATGCGTGTCCCTCGCCGGCGGATTCTGATGTCCGGATGTGGCTCAGCTTGTAGGACGGCGCGCTGAGCCGTGGCTGGGGCGCGCGGGGCGCGGCGTTCAGTGCAGCACGCGGCGGCTGCCGTCCTCCAGCAGGAAGGGCGCGATCTCGGTCTCGAAACGCTCGCCGTCGTCGGCCACGCAGAAGTAGCTGCCCTGCATGGTGCCGCTGGGCGTGGGCAGGCGGCAGCCGCTGCTGTACTGGAACGACTGGCCGGGCTGGATCAGCGGCTGGTGGCCGACCACGCCCAGGCCCTTGACCTCCTGGATGCCGCCGGCCGAGTCGGAGATGACCCAGTGCCGCGAGATCAGCTGGGCCGCGACCTCGCCCACGTTGGTGATGGTGATCGTGTACGAGAAGGTGAACACGCCCTGCTCGGGGGCCGACTGATCCGCCAGGAATGCGGGCTCCACCTCGACGCGGAACTGGTACTTCGCCATCGCGCGATCGTACCCTCGGGGCCATTTGCGAGAATCGAGGGCATGAGCAAGACCTTTCGCATCGCGCCCTCCATCCTCTCCGCCGACTTCGCCCGGCTGGGCGAGGAAGTGCGCAACGTGATCGAAGCCGGCGCCGACTGGATCCACTTCGACGTGATGGACAACCATTACGTGCCCAACCTCACCTTCGGGCCGATGATCTGCTCGGCGCTCAAGCCCCATGCCCGCCGCGCCGACGGCACGCCGGTGCCGGTGGACGTGCACCTGATGGTGCAGCCGGTGGACGCGATCGCGCAGGCCTTCGCCGAAGCGGGCGCCGACTACATCAGCTTCCACCCGGACGCCTCGCCGCATGCGCACCGCAGCGTGCAGGCGATCAAGGCGCGCGGCTGCAAGGCCGGCCTGGTGTTCAACCCGGCGGCGCCGCTGGACGTGCTGGACTGGCTGGTCGAGGAGATCGACCTGATCCTGATCATGAGCGTCAACCCCGGCTTCGGCGGCCAGAGCTTCATCGATTCGGCGCTGCGCAAGATCGAGGAGGCGCGCAAGCGCATCGATGCCAGCGGCAAGGACATCCGCCTGGAAGTGGACGGCGGCATCAAGGGCGACAACATCGCCCGCGTGGCGTCCGCCGGGGCCGACACCTTCGTCGCCGGCAGCGCGATCTTCGGCAAGCCGGACTACAAGGCCGTCATCGACGGCATGCGCGCGGCCCTGCGCTGACGCGTTGCCCCCGGCCTCAAGGCCGGAACTTCTTCTCGCCGTCCGGCAGGCCCTCGCGCAGCTTGTCGTAGGTGGCGTCCAGCTCGGCGCCCTTGGTGGTGTCGGCGACGCCGCGCTCGGCGTCGTCCCGCGCCTTCTGCGCGACGCGCTCCTGCGAAGGTTCGGCCGCGGCCTGGGCGTCGGCCGATTCATCCCGTTCGTGCGGCGCGCGAGGCACCCGGCGCTGGTCCTCCCTTGCACCGTGGTCGTGTTGCCGGGCTTGTGTTCTGGCATCGGGGTTTCTCCTGAAAGGATGGCTTGCCGCCATGCTGCCGCGCGCGCGTTTCGCCGTCGGTAGGAAGGCCCGGTCGGAGGCTGTAGGAACCGCCACGGAAGAGCTGCCGCCGTGTCGGTCGTTTCCTACTTCCACTGACACCCGTGTCGGACAACGGCGCCCGCTGCCGGGCTACGGTCGATTCCCCATGAGCTTGGCACAGTCGTTTCCTTCGATGCGGGGTCTTTGACCGAAGGAGAAGCGCCATGGTGGAAATGATCGCCGCGGTTCCGGACTGGCTGGTGTGGTGCGCCGCCGGAGGCGCGGGTGCTTTCGCGTTGACGGTGCTGGCCGGCACCATCGAAGCCGCGCTCGACCTCGAGACCTGAGCCGAACAAGAACCGGCGCGCACCCGGCCCGCAGGCCGGCAAGCCGCCACCAGGAGAATCCATGGCCCAGTCCAAACCGGACGCCACGCGCAGATCAAGGTCCGGCGATGCCGGCGCGGCCAAGCAGAAACAGCTGGAGGGCTTCGGCCAGGCCCCCGAGAACTTCCTGACCACGACGCAAGGCGTGGTCGTCCCGGACAACCACGGTTCGCTGCGCGCCGGCGCGCGCGGCCCGACGCTGCTGGAAGACTTCCTGCTGCGCGAGAAGCTCACGCACTTCGACCGCGAGCGCATCCCGGAGCGCGTGGTCAACGCGCGCGGCGCCGGCGCCCACGGCTACTTCGAGCTGTACAAGTCGTTCGGCCAGTACACCCGGGCCGACTTCCTGCAGGAGGCGGGCCTGCGCACGCCGGTGTTCGTGCGCTTCTCCGGCTTCACCGGCGAACGCGGATCGGCCGACACGGTGCGCGACCTGCGCGGCTTCTCGGTGAAGTTCTACACGCGCGAAGGCAACTACGACCTGGTGGGTGCGAGCGCGCCGGTGTTCTTCATCCAGGACGCGATCAAGTTCCCGGACCTGGTGCACGCGCTCAAGCCGGAGCCGCACCACGGCATGCCGCAGGCTTCCAGCGCGCACGACACCTTCTGGGACTTCGTCTCGCTGATGCCCGAGAGCACGCACGCGCTGATGTGGCTGATGTCCGACCGCGCGCTGCCGCGCAGCTGGCGGATGATGGAATTCTTCGGCATCCACAGCTTCCGCTTCGTCAACGCGCACGGCGCGGCGCACTTCGTCAAGTTCCACTGGAAGCCCAAGCTCGGGCGCCACGCGCTGGCCTGGGACGAGGCGCAGAAGATCGCCGGCCGCGACCCCGACTTCCACCGTCGCGACCTGTGGGAAGCCATCGCGCGCGGCCATTGCCCCGAGTGGGAACTGGGCGTGCAGCTGGTGGAGGAGGGCAAGGCCGATGCGCTGGGCATCGACCTGCTGGATCCCACCAAGCTCCTGCCCGAGGAACTGGTGCCGGTGCAGCCGGTGGGCAAGCTGGTGCTCAACCGCAACCCGGACAACTTCTTCGGCGAAAGCGAGCAGGTCGCGTTCAACCCGGGCCACCTGGTGCCCGGCATCGACTTCAGCAACGACCCGCTGTTGCAGGGCCGGCTGTTCTCCTACCTGGATGCGCAGGTCGCGCGCCTGGGCGGGGCCAACTTCCACGAGCTGCCGATCAACCGCAGCCTCTGCCCGTTCCACAACCACCAGCGCGACGGCGCGCATCGCTCGACCCTGCCCAAGGGCCAGGTGAGCTACGAGCCCAACACGCTGGGCACCGGGTCGGAGTTCCGGGTGGACGGCGGGCACCAGGGTTTCCAGAGCCATCCGGAAGCGCTGGATGCGTCCAAGGTGCGCCGGCCGAGCGCCAGCTTCGACGACCACTTCAGCCAGGCCACGCTGTTCTGGAACAGCCAGAGCCCGGCGGAGAAGGACCACATCGTGTGCGCGTTCCAGTACGAGCTGTCGCGCGTGGAAACGCCCGCGATCCGGCAGCGCGTGGTGGACAACCTTGCGCACGTGGACGCGCGGCTGGCGCGCAAGGTGGGCGATCCGCTCGGGTTGGCGCCCGACGCCAAGGCCGCGGCGGGGCGCGCGGGCTTCCGCGAGTTCCGCGGAAAGCCGCCGGCGGAGTCCTCGCCCGCGCTCAGCATGGAGGCCAACGGCAGTGCGCTGGTGACACGGCGCGTCGCCGTGCTGGTGGCGGCGGGGGTGGAGATCGGCGCGCTGAAGATCGTGCAGCAGGCGCTGGCCGAGCACCAGGTCAACCTGAAGATCGTCGCGGACCACCTGGGCGTGGTGTCGACCTCCTCGGGGCAGCAGCTTCCGGTGGACCACTGCTTCCTCACCGCCTCGTCGGTGCAGTTCGACGCGGTGCTGGTGCCCGGCGGAGCGGCCCATGCGCAGGCGCTCGCGGCCAACGGTCGCGCGGTGCACTTCGTGCTGGAGGCGTACCGGCACTGCAAGCCGATCTGCGTGATCGGCGAAGGCGTGGAGCTGCTGCGGACGCTCGGGATGGACGCGAACACGCCCTCTGCCGAAGGCGTGCTGATCGGCAAGGGCGACCCGGCCGGCCGCGTGCCGCTGGCGCAGGACTTCATCGCGGCGATGGCGCGGCACCGGCACTGGGGGCGCAGCCGGCTGGAGTCCGTTCCGGCCTGAGGCACACTGCCTGCATGCCTCTCGCGCCCGGATTGCAGGCGGCCATCGTCGATCTCGATGGCACGCTGGTGGACACGCTCGGCGACTTCACGGTCGCCCTCAACGCAACGCTCTCGGAGCTGTCGCTGCCGTCCCTCGATGCTTCACGCATCGAGTTGATGGTGGGCAAGGGGTCGGAGCACCTGATCCGCTCCGCGCTCGCAGCCGCGGGCGGATCGCCCGCGCTGTACGACACGGCCTGGGACGCGTACCAGCGGCATTACCTTGAGGTGAACGGCAAGCACTCCGATGTCTACGCCGGCGTGGAGGACGGGCTGCGCTTGCTGCGGAGTGAAGGACTGCGCCTCGCCTGCGTGACCAACAAGCCGACGCGCTTCGCCGTCGAACTGCTTGACCGGAAGGGCCTGGCCGGCGCGTTCGAGGCGGTGTTCGGCGGCGACGCGTTCGAGCGCAAGAAGCCCGATCCGATGCCGTTCCTGCGCACTTGCGCGGCTTTGGGCTCGGCGCCGGAGCGCACGCTGGTCGTGGGCGATTCGAGCAATGACGCGGCGGCCGCGCGCGCGGCCGGTTGTCCGGTGGTGCTGGTCCGCTACGGCTACAACCACGGCGAGCCGATCGACTCGGTGGATGCCGACGGCTTCGTGGATTCGATGGCGGAGATCGGCCGCCTTCTCTAGGCGGCAGGCTTGCCGAGGAGCGCTTCCTTCAGCTTCCAGTCGGCCGGGACGGGGCCCAGCCAGATGCGCAGCAGCGCGTTGAAGAACTCCGGCTCCTTGAACGGCTCGCCCTGAACCACGCCCTTGACCGTGACCACGGTGCCGGTGCCGGGCACCCAGTCGATCAGGAAGGTCTCGCCGGCATTGAGCTTCTTGTGGTCGCTGAAGATCTGGCTCATGCGCATCACGCCCGGCACCAGCCTGGAGAAGGACGACTTGTCCATGTTGTCCTCCATGCCGCGCGAGAACAGCTTGCCCAGCTCCGACGAATCGACCTCGCGCAGCATGGTGACGCTCATGCGCTTGGCGCCCGGCATGGCCAGCACTTCTTCGGGCGTGCCCGCCTTCTTCGGCAGGTACAGGCCCGCGGCGTAGACCTTGAACACGGCCTTGTAGCGGACGCCCGCGCCGTTGAGTTGCAGCTTCGAGCCGCGCACGTCGGTCGCGTCTTCGTACTTCACGCCCGACAGCGCGACCGGTTCAGCCTGGACGGCCGCGACGCAGGCGAGGGCGGCGAGGCCGAGAAGCAGGGAGCGCAGTGTCTTCATCGTTGTGTCTCTCAAAAAAGAACGCTCGTTCGAAATCGCCGCGGATTGTTGTGCAGCCGCCGAACCGGACCCATCCGGGTTTTCGCGCTGGAAGTCACCTTTGCTACACTCGTCCGCGATGTTCATCCACCACATCACCGTCACAGGTTGCTCCGGCCGGGGAGCCTGGCCCTGGCGCAAGCCAGTCAACGTGCACTCCTGATCTGCACGGGGCAGCCCGTGCCCCGCGTCCCGGCCCCCGGGACATCCGATCGATCCAAGCGGCCCTCGCCGCATGAGCTTGTGGAGGCTCACCCGTGATCACCGAACTCGAATTCAAGAGCCTGGCACTGCAAGGCTTCAACCGCATCCCGCTGATGGCGGAAGCTTTCGCGGACCTCGAAACACCGCTCTCGCTCTATCTCAAGCTGGCCCACGGCCGGGGCAACGGCAAGCACAGCTTCCTGCTCGAATCCGTCGTCGGCGGCGAGCGTTTCGGCCGCTACAGCTTCATCGGCCTGCCCGCCCGCACGCTGCTTCGGGCCACCGGCTTCGGCGCCGACGCGGCGACCGAAGTCGTCACCGACGGCCAGGTGGTCGAGCGGGTGCGCGGCAATCCGCTGGACTTCGTCGGCGAGTACCAGAAGCGCTTCAAGGTGGCCTTGCGTCCCGGGCTGCCGCGCTTCTGTGGCGGCCTCGCCGGCTACTTCGGCTACGACGTGGTGCGCCACATCGAGAAGAAGCTGGAGAAGAGCTGTCCGCCCGACACGCTGGGCTGCCCCGACATCCTGCTGCTGCAGACCGAGGAACTGGCCGTCATCGACAACCTGTCGGGCAAGCTCTACCTGATCGTCTATGCCGACCCGGCGCGGCCCGAGGCGTACAGCAACGCGAAGAAGCGGCTGCGCGAACTCAAGGAGCAGTTGAAGTACTCGGTCAGCGCGCCGCAGGTGAAGCAGACCCAGAGCTTCCCGGCCGAGCGCGAGTTCTCCAAGGCCGACTACCTGAAGGCGGTGGACCGCGCCAAGGAGCTGATCGCCGCCGGCGACTTCATGCAGGTGCAGGTCGGCCAGCGCATCAAGAAGCGCTTCACCGAGTCGCCGCTGTCGCTGTACCGCGCGCTGCGTTCGCTGAATCCCAGCCCCTACATGTACTACTACGACTTCGGCGAGTTCCAGGTGGTAGGCGCCTCGCCGGAGATCCTGGTGCGGCAGGAGCAGGTGGAAGAGGGCCAGAAGGTGACGATCCGTCCGCTGGCCGGCACGCGTCCGCGCGGCGCGACGGTCGAGCGCGACAAGGTGGTCGAGCAGGAACTGGTCAGCGATCCCAAGGAGCGCGCCGAGCACGTGATGCTGATCGACCTGGCGCGCAACGACATCGGGCGCATCGCCAGGACGGGCAGCGTGAAGGTGACCGAGGCCTTCGCCGTCGAGCGCTACAGCCACGTGATGCATATCGTGAGCAACGTCGAGGGCCTGCTGAACGAAGGCATGGACAGCATCGACGTGCTCAAGGCGACCTTCCCGGCCGGCACCCTGACCGGCGCGCCCAAGGTGCACGCGATGGAGCTGATCGACCAGCTCGAGCCCAGCAAGCGCGGCCTGTACGGCGGCGCCTGCGGCTACCTCAGCTACGCCGGCGACATGGACGTGGCCATCGCCATCCGCACGGGCATCGTCAAGGACCAGACGCTGTACGTGCAGGCGGCGGCGGGCGTCGTCGCGGACTCGGTGCCCGAGCTCGAATGGCAGGAAACCGAAGCGAAGGCGCGGGCGCTGCTGCGCGCTTCCGAACTCGTCGAGGAGGGCCTGGAATGAAGCTCCTGATGATCGACAACTACGACAGCTTCACCTACAACCTGGTGCAGTACTTCGGCGAGCTGGGTGCGAAGGTGGAGGTGTTCCGCAACGACGAGATCACGATCGAGGGCGTCGCCGCGCGCGCGCCGGATCGGCTGGTGATCTCGCCCGGGCCGTGCTCGCCGGCGGAAGCGGGAATCTCGGTCGCGGCCATCCGGCACTTCGCCGGCAAGCTGCCCATCCTGGGCGTTTGCCTGGGCCACCAGAGCGTCGGCGCCGCGTTCGGCGGCAACATCATCCGCGCCGCGCAGCTGATGCACGGCAAGACCAGCGTGATCACGACCACGCGCCAGGGCGTGTTCGCGGACCTGCCGGAGCGCTTCACCGTCAACCGCTACCACTCGCTGGCGATCGAGAAGAGCACCTGCCCGCGCGAGCTGGAGACGACGGCCTGGACCGACGACGGCGAGATCATGGGCGTGCGGCATCGCGAGTTGCCGATCCAGGGCGTGCAGTTCCACCCCGAGTCCATCCTCACCGAGCACGGCCACGCGATGCTGAAGAACTTCCTGGAGCAGAAATGAGCGAGAAGAACGTCATCGACCTGCGCAGCGACACCGTCACCCGGCCCACCGCCGCGATGCGCGAGGCCATGATGGCCGCGCCGCTGGGCGACGACGTCTTCGGCGACGATCCCAGCGTCAACGCGCTGCAGGACAGGATCGCTTCGATGCTCGGATTCGAGGCGGCGCTGTTCATGCCCACGGGCACGCAGAGCAACCTGTGCGGCGTGCTGTCGCACTGCCAGCGCGGCGACGAGTACATCGTCGGCCAGTTCCAGCACTGCTACCGCTGGGAAGGCGGCGGCGCCGCCGTGTTCGGCAGCGTGCAGCCGCAGCCGCTGGAACACCAGGCCGACGGCACGCTGGCGCTCGATGCGATCGAGGCCGCCATCAAGCCCGACGACCCGCATTTCGCGCGAACGCGCCTGCTGGCGCTGGAGAACACGCTGGGCGGCAAGGTGATGCCGATGGCGTACCTGGAGCAAGCTACGACGCTGGCTCGCAAGCGCGGGTTGGCGACGCACCTGGACGGCGCGCGCCTGTTCAATGCGGCCGTGGCGGTCGCGGCGGGCGACGGCGGTGACGCGAACCGTGCCGCGCGTGCCATCGCCGGCCATTTCGACTCCGTCTCGGTCTGCTTCAGCAAGGGACTGGGCGCGCCGGCCGGATCGGCGCTGTGCGGCTCGAAGGATCTGATCGCGCGCGCCCGCCGCATCCGCAAGATGGCCGGCGGCGCGATGCGACAGGCCGGCGTGCTGGCGGCGGCGGCGGCGCATGCCCTGGACCATCACGTGGCGCGCCTGTCGCAGGACCATGCGCTGGCCGCGCGGCTGGCCAAGGGCATCTCCGGCATCGACGGCGTGCAGGTGGAAGCGCCGCAGACCAACATCGTGTTCGTGGACCTCACCGGCGTGGCGCGCGAGCGCGGCGCCGCGCTGCTCGAGGCGCTGAAGTCCGAAGGCGTGCTGGCCACCGGCCTGTACCGCCTGCGCTTCGCCACGCACCTGGACGTGGACCCGGCCGGCATCGACCGCGCCGTGGCCGCGTTCCGGCGCTTCTTCCGCGCCTGAAGACCTCGCCATGCCGGACCTGCACCACCTGCTGCTCTTCATCGCCGCTGGCTGGCTGCTCAACCTGACGCCCGGCCCGGACGTGCTCTACATCGTCACGAACGCGCTGCGATCGGGCGCGCGCGCCGGCGTCGTCGCGGGACTGGGCATCACCGCCGGCTGCTTCGTCCACGTGTTCGCCGCCGCCGTAGGCGTGGGCGCGCTGCTGGCCACTTCGGCGACCGCGTTCACCGTGCTCAAGTGGATCGGCGCGGCCTACCTCCTGTTCATGGGCGTGAAGCTGCTCGTGTCCAGGGCGCCCAAGGAGGTCGCGGACCTCGACGCGCTGGCGCGCACCCAACAACCGGGTTCGCTCGGAAAGATCTTCCGCGGCGGCTTCTGGACCAACGTGCTCAACCCGAAGGTGGCGATCTTCTTCCTGGCCTTCGTGCCGCAGTTCATCGCGCCCGACTCGCCGAACAAGGCGATGGCCTTCGTGCTGCTGGGCGTGCTGTTCAACGTCAACAGCATCCCGGTGAATTCGGGCTGGGCGCTGGCGGCCGCCTGGATGGCACGCCACGGCGCGGTGCAGCGCGGCATGCACTGGCTGGACCGCGCCGCCGGCTTCATGTTCATCGCGTTCGGCGCCCGCCTGGCGCTTTCCGACAATCCGTCCCGCTGACCGAGGAGAGGCTCATGTCCATCACCCCCCAGGAGGCGCTGCAGCGCACCATCGAGCACCGCGAGATCTTCCACGACGAGATGCTCACCGTCGTGCGGCAGATCATGAGCGGCGAGCTCTCGCCCGTCATGACGGCGGCCCTGATCACCGGCCTGCGGGTGAAGAAGGAAACCATCGGCGAGATCACCGCGGCGGCCGAGGTGATGCGCGAGTTCTCCACCAAGGTCCACATCGCCGACAAGAAGAACCTGGTGGACATCGTGGGCACCGGCGGCGACGGCTCGCACACCTTCAACATCTCGACCTGCGCGATGTTCGTGGCCGCGGCGTCGGGCGCCAAGGTCAGCAAGCACGGCGGCCGCAGCGTCAGCAGCAAGTCCGGCAGCGCCGACGTGCTGGAGAGCCTGGGCGTGAACATCAACCTGTCGCCCGAGGCCATCGCGCGCTGCGTGCAGGAAGTCGGCATCGGCTTCATGTTCGCGCCCAACCACCACCCCGCGATGAAGAACGTCGCGCCGGTGCGCAAGGAACTGGGCGTGCGGACCATCTTCAACATCCTGGGCCCGCTGACCAATCCCGCGGGCGCGCCCAACATCCTGATGGGCGTGTTCCACCCCGACCTGGTCGGCATCCAGGTGCGCGCGCTGCAGCGGCTGCATGCCGAACACGCGCTGGTCGTCTACGGCCGCGACGGCATGGACGAAGTGAGCCTGGGCGCCGCGACCCTGGTGGGCGAGCTCAAGGACGGCCAGGTTTCCGAATACGAGATCCATCCCGAGGACTTCGGCCTGCCGATGGCGAGCAACCGCGCGCTGAAGGTGGAGACGCCCGAGCAGTCGCGCGCGATGCTCGCCTCGGTGCTGGACAACCAGCCCGGCGCGGCGCGCGACATCGTGTTGTTCAACGCCGGCGTGGCGCTGTACGCGGCCAACGTCGCGAGCGACATCAAGTCCGGCATCGAGCGGGCGCGCGAGGCGCTGGCTTCGGGCGCGGCCAGGGCGCGGCTGGACAAGCTGGTCGACCTGTCCAAGCAACTGGGCAGCTGAGCGATGGCCGACATCCTGGACAAGATCGTCGCGGTCAAGCGCGAGGAAATCGCGGCGGCCAAGAAGAAGATGCCGCTGGAGGCCGTGCGCGCGGACGCCGAAAGCCGCGTGCTCACGCGCGACTTCGAAGGCGCGCTGCGCCGCAAGATCGCGGCGGGCAAGAGCGCGGTGATCGCCGAGGTCAAGAAGGCCAGTCCCAGCAAGGGCGTGCTGCGCCAGGACTTCATCCCGGCCGACATCGCGCAGAGCTACGCCGAGCACGGCGCGGCCTGCCTGTCCGTGCTGACGGATCGCCAGTTCTTCCAGGGCCAGCCCGATTACCTGAAGCAGGCGCGCGCGTCGTGCGACCTGCCGGTGCTGCGCAAGGACTTCATGGTCGATCCGTACCAGGTGTACGAATCGCGCGTGATGGGCGCCGACTGCATCCTGCTCATCGCGGCCTGCCTCGAGGATGGGCAGATGGCCGAGCTGGAGCAGATCGCGCGCAGCCTCGACATGGCGGTACTGGTGGAGGTGCACGACGCGGCCGAGCTGCAGCGCGCGCTCAGGCTCAGGACGCCGCTGGTGGGCATCAACAACCGCAACCTGCGCAGCTTCGAGGTTTCGCTCGACACCACGCTGGGCATGCTCAAGGACGTGCCGCAGGACCGCCTGCTGGTCACCGAGTCGGGCATCCTGGGCCCTGCGGACGTCCAGCGGATGCGGGACGCGGGCGTGCATGCCTTCCTGGTGGGCGAGGCGTTCATGCGTGCGCCCGACCCCGGCGAGGCGCTGGCCGCGCTCTTCGGCGCGTGAGCGGCGAACAGGCCGTCCTGCCTCTGCAGGACGAGACGCCGGCCCGGCTGCTCGACTGGGATCCTTCCACGCTGAGGCTCGCGCCGGGCTGGCAGCCGGTCGTGGAGCGGTTCTTCGCGAGCGACACCGGCCGGGCCTTGACGGCGTTCCTGCGGCAGAGGATCGCGGACGGCGCGGTGATCTATCCGCCGCGCCCCTTGCGAGCGCTCGAAACGACGCCACTTGAAGAGGTGCACGCGGTCATCCTCGGCCAGGACCCGTACCACGGGCCAGGGCAGGCCGAGGGATTGGCGTTCTCGGTGGCGCCCGGCGTGAAACTGCCGCCTTCGCTGCGCAACATCTACAAGGAATTGGCTTGCGGCGCTACGGCGCCGGCGCCCGCGAACGGCTCGCTGCTGCGCTGGGCCGAGCAGGGCGTGCTGCTGCTGAACGCCGTGCTCACGGTCGAGGACGGCCAGCCGGGCAGCCACGCGAAGAAGGGCTGGGAAGCGCTGACCGACGCGCTGCTGGCCGAGGTGGCGAGCCGCGCCAGTCCTTGCGTCTACCTCCTGTGGGGCGCGTATGCGCAGGCCAAGGCCGGGCTGGTCGTCTCGACGGCCGGGCAGCACGGGCGCGAGGCGCTGGTGCTGCAGGCCAACCATCCGTCGCCGCTGTCGGCTTCGCGGCCGCCGGTGCCCTTCCTCGGCTGCGGGCACTTCGCGCAGGCGCGCGGGTGGCTGGCCGAGCGTGGCCACGGCGGATTCTTCGGCTGAGGAAGTATCTCGCCTCGCCGAACCGTGGTATATTTCGAGGTTCGCCGGAGGGGTGCCCGAGTGGCTAAAGGGGGCAGACTGTAAATCTGTTGGCTTACGCCTACGCTGGTTCGAATCCAGCCTCCTCCACCAGCCTCCTTTCAAGGGGGGTTTGGCGAAATGTGCAAGAGATGAGTGGTAGCGAAGAAGGCCGTCGGCTGAGTCCGGCGGGCACCGCCAGGGTCAGGAACTTCGCCCGATGCGGGTGTAGTTCAATGGTAGAACCTTAGCCTTCCAAGCTAATGACGCGGGTTCGATTCCCGCCACCCGCTCCACGGATCGATTGCGCCGGCGAGAAGAATTTTTGCCCTTGTGGCTCAGTGGTAGAGCACTCCCTTGGTAAGGGAGAGGTCGCGGGTCCGATTCCCGCCAAGGGCACCAGGTTAGTTTGTTAGTCGGAGGGGGCGGAGCAGCTCGCACTTGCTCGCTGGTCCATCCCCAGGTCATTCGATGTTTCGGAAGGCGAAAAAATGGCAAAAGGTAAATTCGAGCGCACGAAGCCGCACGTGAACGTCGGCACGATCGGCCACGTTGACCACGGCAAGACCACGCTGACGGCGGCGATCACCACCGTGCTGGCCACCAAGTTCGGCGGC
>JAEWIF010000051.1 GCA_023387335.1 Pseudomonadota bacterium
CGCCTGCCGCGCCGCAGCCGAGCGCGCCGGCGCCCGCGCCGCACGCCACGGAACGCACCCTGCCGACGGCCGCGCTGCCTCCGCACGAACCCACCGCGCCCACCGGCCAGCTGCCGCACGCGTCCCCCTCCGTGCGCAAATTCGCCCGCGAACTCGGCGTGCCGCTGGAAGAGGTCAAGGGCACCGGTCCCAAGGGCCGCATCCTGCAGGAGGACGTCCAGACCTTCACCAAGGCGGTGATGAAGGGCGAGGCCACGACCAAGGCGGCCGCCGGCAAGGCGCCGGGCGGTGCCGGTGGCGAAGCGCTGGGCCTGCTGCCCTGGCCCAAGGTGGACTTCGCCAGGTTCGGCCCGATCGAGCGCAAGGACCTCTCGCGCATCAAGAAGATCAGCGGCGCGAACCTGCACCGCAACTGGGTGATGATCCCGCACGTCACCAACCACGACGATGCCGACATCACCGATCTCGAAGCGTTCCGCGTCCAGCTGAACAAGGAGAACGAGAAGAGCGGCGTGAAGGTCACCATGCTGGCCTTCCTCATCAAGGCCAGCGTCGCGGCGCTCAAGAAGTTCCCCGAGTTCAACAGCTCGCTCGACGGCGAGCAGCTGGTTCTGAAGAACTACTGGCACATCGGCTTCGCCGCCGACACGCCCAACGGCCTGGTCGTCCCGGTGGTCAAGGACGCCGACAAGAAGGGCGTGCTGCAGATCAGCCAGGAGATGTCGGAGCTCGCGAAGAAGGCGCGCGACGGCAAGCTCGGCCCGGCCGACATGACGGGCGCGACCTTCACGATCTCTTCGCTGGGCGGCATCGGCGGTCGTTACTTCACGCCGATCATCAATGCGCCGGAAGTGGCTATCCTCGGGGTTTGCAGAAGCCAGACCGAACCGGTCTGGGACGGCAAGCAGTTCCAGCCCCGCCTGATGCTGCCGCTGTCGCTGTCGTGGGACCATCGCGTGATCGATGGCGCTTCGGCGGCCCGCTTCAACGCTTACCTGGGCGCCATCCTGGCGGACTTCCGCCGGGTGCTGCTCTGATCAAGAGAAAGAAGAAGTAATCCCACATGACGACCGTCGTAGTAGTGAAGAAAGCCGGCCAGATCGCCATCGCCGCAGACACCCTGGTCACCTTCGGCGACACCATGCTCTCCAAACGCTACGAGGACAACACCAAGATCTTCAAGGTGGACACCGACTCCGGGCCCAGCTACATCGGCATGGCGGGCACGGTGGCGCACTTCCCGGTGCTGCGCAAGGCGATGGGCTCGATGCCGCGCGAAATCCTGCACCTCAACAGCAAGGACGAGGTGTTCGACACCTTCACCAAGCTGCATCCCTACCTGAAGGACAACTTCTTCCTGCAGACCAAGGAAGAGGACAGCGATCCGTACGAGTCCAGCCAGTTCAGCGTGGTCATCGCCAACGCCAGCGGCATCTACGGGCTCTACAGCTATCGCGAGGTGTTCGAGTTCAAGGAGTTCTGGGGGATCGGTTCGGGCCGCAGCTTCGCGCTGGGCGCCATGCACTCCATCTACAACAAGGCGAAGACGGCGCGTGAAGTGGCGGAGGCCGGCATCACCGCGGGTTGCGAGTTCGATCGCAATTCCGCGCTGCCGTTCGACTGCTTCACGGTCCGCATGAAGGAAGCGAAATGAGCCTCGTCGAGGTCAAGGTTCCGGACATCGGCGACTTCAAGGAAGTCGCGGTGATCGAAGTGCTCGTGAAGCCGGGCGATACGGTCAAGCAGGAGCAGTCGCTCGTCACCGTGGAGAGCGACAAGGCTTCGATGGAGATCCCGTCCTCGCACGCGGGGGTGGTGAAGGAACTCAAGGTCAAGCTGGGGGACAAGGTGTCGGAAGGGTCGGTGCTGCTCGTGGTGGAGAGCACCGCGGCCGCTGCCGGCCCCGCGCCGCAATCCTCGGCGCCGGCTCCCGCTCCTGCGCCGGCTCCGGCTCCGGCGCCCGCGCGTTCGGAACCAGCGCCGGCCGCGTCGTCCTATGCCGGCGGCGCCGACCTCGAATGCGACATGCTGGTCCTGGGTGCCGGCCCCGGCGGCTACTCCGCCGCCTTCCGCGCCGCCGACCTCGGCATGAAGGTGGTGCTGGTCGAGCGCTACGCCACGCTGGGCGGCGTCTGCCTGAACGTGGGCTGCATCCCTTCGAAGGCGCTGCTGCACGTCGCGGCGGTGATGGACGAGGTCAACCACTTCGCCGACCTGGGCGTGAGCTACGGCAAGCCGACGATCGACCGCGCCAAGCTCAAGGCGCACAAGGACAAGGTGACCGGCAAGCTCACGGGCGGCCTGTCGTCCATGGCCAAGATGCGCAAGGTGACGGTGGTGCGCGGCAACGGCACCTTCGTCGATCCGCATCACCTGCAGGTGGAAGAGACCACGGGGCAGGGCAAGGACACCACCGGCAAGAAGCAGGTGATCCGCTTCAGGAACGCGATCATCGCGGCCGGTTCGCAGGCCGTGTCGCTGCCCTTCATGCCCAAGGACCCGCGCGTGGTGGACTCCACCGGCGCGCTGGAGCTCACGACCGATCCCAAGCGCATGCTCATCCTGGGCGGCGGCATCATCGGCCTGGAGATGGGCACGGTCTATTCCACGCTGGGCGCGCGCCTGGATGTGGTGGAGATGCTCGACGGCCTGATGCAGGGCGCCGACCGCGACCTCGTGCGCGTGTGGCAGAAGATGAACGCGCCGCGCTTCGACAACATCATGTTGAAGACCAAGACCATCGGCGCCGAAGCCACCAAGGATGGCATCCTGGTGCGTTTCGAGGGCGAGCAGGCCCCGAAGGAGCCGCAGCTGTACGACCTGGTGCTGCAAGCCGTGGGCCGCAGCCCCAACGGCAAGAAGATCGGCGCCGAGAAGGCTGGCGTCATCGTCGGCGAGCGCGGCTTCATCCCGGTCGACATCCAGATGCGCACCAACGTGCCGCACATCTTCGCCATCGGCGACATCGTGGGCCAGCCGATGCTGGCCCACAAGGCGGTGCACGAGGCGCACGTGGCGGCGGAAGCCGCGGCGGGCGAGAAGAGCACCTTCGACGCCCGCGTGATCCCGAGCGTGGCCTACACCGATCCGGAAGTCGCCTGGGTCGGCCTGACCGAAGAGCAGGCCAAGGCGCAGGGCATCGCCATCAAGAAGGGCCACTTCCCCTGGTCGGCATCGGGCCGCGCGATCGCGAACACGCGCGACGAGGGCTTCACCAAGCTGCTGTTCGACGCGCAGACCCATCGCATCGTGGGCGGCGGCATCGTCGGCACGCATGCCGGCGACCTGATCAGCGAGGTGGCCCTGGCCATCGAGATGGGCGCCGACGAGGTGGACATCGGCAAGACCATCCATCCGCACCCGACCCTGGGCGAGAGCGTCGGCATGGCCGCCGAGATCGCGCACGGCACCTGCACGGACGTGCCGCCGCAGCGGCGGTAATGAGCGGGAGATCAGGGCGCCGGGGTGGCGCCGGCGGCGGGCGCGGCCTGCTGCTGCGTCACCAGCACCCGGCGCGCGCCGTCGAAGCGGCGCTGCCAGTAGCTCCCGTTCATGTCTTCCACCCGCACCTGGGCGCCCGGCTTGGGCGAGTGGATGAACTTGCCGTCGCCGACGTAGATGCCGACGTGGCTGAAGGCGCGGCGCAGCGTGTTGAAGAACACCAGGTCGCCGGGCTGCAGGTCGCGCTTGTCGATGACCTGCGTGGCGGCCGCCTGCTCGTTGGCGCGGCGGGGAAGGATCAGGCCGACGGTCTGTTCGTAGATGGCGCGCACGAAGCCGCTGCAATCGAAGCCGGTCTCCACCGAGTTGCCGCCGCGGCGGTAGGGCACGCCGAGGAAGCCCACGGCGGTGACGACCAGCTCGGAGGTGGTGTCCGTGATGCGCTCGCCGACTTGCCCCAGGCGCTGCATCAGGCCCTTTTCGGCCGGCTTTTCGGCCATGAAGCGACTGAAATCGTCTTCCGCCGTGGCGGGCTGCGCCTGCGCCGGCAGGACACCGGACAGGACCAGCGCGATACTGAAGAGCCACTTCGACATGGCGCGCAGCGTAAGCACGACGATACGTGAAGTCAAGTAAGGTTTTGACTGTAACCCGTTGATACCGCTGCGGAATCCGGCTGGCCCGTTCGAGCCAGACTGGGCTTCCCGACCCGATTCCAGGAGATCGATCGATGCGCTTGCCGACCTTGGTTCCCACCCCGTGGCGATGGGCCGCGGCCCTGCTTCTGGGCGCGTGCTGCGCGACCGGTGCCGCGCGCGCCGAACCTCGCACGGAGCAGGTCGCGTCGGGTCTCGTCAATCCCTGGGCGGTGGCGTTCATCGACGACGGCCGTTTCCTGGTCACCGAGCGACCCGGCCGCATGCGCGTCGTGGAGCGCGACGGCAAGGTCGGCCCGGCGATCGCCGGCGTGCCGCAGGTCGCGGCGGGCGGGCAGGGCGGGCTGCTGGACCTGGTGCTCGACTCCGGCTTCGCCTCCAACCGCACGCTGTACTTCTGCTTCTCCGAACCCGGCGACGGCGGGAACTCCACGGCGCTGGCGCGCGCGCGGCTGGCGCCCGACCGCTCGCGGCTGAAGGACGTGCGCGTCATCTTCAGCCAGCGGCCCAAGGTGTCGAGCCAGATGCACTTCGGCTGCCGCATCGTCGAGGCGCGCGACGGAACCCTGTTCCTGACGATGGGCGACCGCTACTCGCGCATGCAGGACGCGCAGCGCCTCGACAACCACATCGGCAAGGTGGTGCGGCTCACCAAGGACGGCGCCGCGGCCGCCGGCAACCCGTTCGCGCAGCGCGCCGGTGCCTTGCCCGAGATCTGGAGCTACGGCCACCGCAACTCGCAAGGCGCCGCGCTGGCGCCCGACGGCCGCTTCTGGATGCACGAGCATGGCCCGCAGGGCGGCGACGAGCTCAACCTGCCCGAGGCCGGCCGCAACTACGGCTGGCCCGTGATCACCTACGGCGAGAACTACGGCGGCGGCAAGATCGGCGAGGGCATCACCGCGCGCCAGGGGATGGAGCAGCCGCTGCACTACTGGGTGCCCTCGATCGCGCCTTCCGGCATGGTGTTCCTCGCCGGCGATCGCTACGGCGCGGACTGGAAGGGCAATCTCTTCCTGGGATCGCTGAAGTTCAGCTACCTGGCGCGGCTGGAGTTGGCCGACGGCAAGGTGCTGCGCGAGCACCGGCTGTTCCAGGGCGTGGGCCGGGTGCGCGACGTGCGCCAGGGCCCGGACGGGCTGCTCTACCTGCTGACCGACAGCTCCGACGGCAAGCTGCTGCGCGTGGCGCCCTGAGCGCCGGCCGCGCGGCAGGTCAGGGCTTGACCAGGCCCTTGCGCACCGCGTAGCGCGTGAGGCTGGCGATGTCGTTGAGCTTCAGGCGCTCCATGATGCGGGCCCGGTGCACGTCCACCGTCTTGGACGACAGGCCCAGGTCGAACGCGATCTCCTTGGACGCCTTGCCCTGGGCGATCAGCTTCAGGATCTCCAGCTGGCGCTCGGTCAGCTCGTCGCTGGCGCTGGGCTCGGACGGCTGCAGCAGCCGCTGGGCGATCACCGGGCTGAAGTAGGTGCCGGTGGCCATCACGCTGCGGATGGACTGCTCCAGCTCGAACGGAGGCGCGTCCTTCATCAGGTAGCCGCAGGCGCCGTTGGCGACGGCGCGCTTGACGAAATCGACGGTGTCGTACATCGACAGCACCAGCACGCGCACCTCGGGCATGCGGGCATGGATCTCGGCAATGGCGGCGATGCCGTCCATGCCGGGCATCGAGATGTCGGTCATCACGACGTCGGGGGCGAGCGACTCGACCAGCGTGACGAGCTCGCGGCCGTCGCGAGCCTCGGCCACGACGTCCACGCCTTCGACCATGCTCAGCAGGGCCTTGATGCCGGAGCGCACGAGGTCGTGGTCGTCGGCCAGCACGACCCGGATGGTGGCGGCGGCAACGGAATTCTTCATCTTTCCCTCTTGAAACCTCAAAGCACGGCTCGCAATGCGACACCGGCGCCGGGGCGCGTGCGGATGAGCAAGCGGCCGCCGGCCAGTTCGGTACGTTCCATCATGCCGTACAGCCCGACATTCCGCTCGCTCGGCGCGCCCGTGAGCAGCGCCTGCTTGTCGAATCCCACACCGTCGTCAACGACGAGCAACCCTATGCGGCCTTGCGGCAGGAATCGCAGGCGCACCTGGATCTGCGCGGCCTTGGCATGGCGCACGGCGTTGGTCAGCGCCTCTTGCACGAGCCGCACGACCACGGAAGCGTTTTCGCCCAGCGTCCTGGGCTCCTGGCCGCGCGACGTGACCTTGAAGCCCAGGCCCGCCGGTTCGGCGATGCGCTGCACGGCGGTCTGCACCGCCGCCACCAGTCCGAGCAGGTCGAGCTGCGCCGGGCGCAGCGAGAACGACAGCGTCTTGAGCTGCTCGATGGCGCCTTGCGCCAGTTCCATCGCGGTCTCGGTGTGGTTGCTCGCGGCCTGCTCGTCCGCGGACCGCTTGGCCGCATGCAGGTGGATCAGCATGCCGGTGAGCGTCTGCCCGAGGTGGTCGTGCAGTTCGCGCGAGATCAGGGTGCGCTCGCGTTCCTGCGCCACCACCAGCCGGGCCGACAGCTTCTTCAGGCGGCGGTAGGCCGCTTCCAGCTCGCGGGCCATGCGTTCCTGCTCGGCCGCGCGCCGCCGCTCGGCCATCACGCGCTCGATGATCTGCGGCAGCGTGCCCAGCTTGTCCTTGGTGACGTAGTCCTTGGCGCCGCAGCGCAGCACGTGCACCGCCGCTTCCTCGCCGATCGCGCGCGTCACCACCACCAGCGGGGTGGAGGAGCGACGCGCCATCAGGATCTGCAGCGCCGCGTACGGCGAGAACCGCGGCATGTTGAAGTCGCACAGGATCGCGTCGTAGTCGTCCTGCAGCGCCTGCGCGAAGGCGGTGGCGTCGTCGACCCGGTGCAGCGCATAGCGGCGTTGCGGGTCGGCGCGCTCCAGCGCGATGCCCATCAACTCGACGTCGTCCGGGTTGTCCTCCACGCACAGCAACTTCACGGGCGCGCTTTCGGCGGGAGAGGGGACTTCCATGGATGAGCAGCGGTGGGGGGCGCGGGAAGTTTACCGTCGCGGCCTGGCTCATCCGTCGATGTCGCCGGTGCCCGGCAGTAGGCAAATTCCCTAGAGCGGCGCCTGCATCCTTCTTAGTGACGCCGCCAGGCAGAAAGTCATATTCGCGCCGTGGCCGGGCAGGGAAGGAAAACCCAGGCCACGCAGGAAGTGGTGGAGCAGCGACAGCGTGAAGGCAGCGTGGGACGGACGCCGGGGGGCGGACGGAGGCGATGTCGGCGGGCTGGACCTCCCACCACGCCTTCCTGACAACACCACGGCCGGATAATCGGGCGCCTCCAAGGATCGTCCCGAATGCTGCTGCAACCCGAAGAATCCCAACTCGTGCTGGTCGACTACCAGCAGCGCCTGATGCCCGCCATCCACGAGGGCCAGGCCGTGCTCGCCAACGCGCTGCGCCTGGCGAAGGCTGCCGGGCTGCTCGACGTGCCCTGCTGGGGCACGGAAGAGAACCCGCAGGGCCTCGGGCCGCTCGACGCCTCGCTGCTGCCGCACATCCAGAAGGTGGTGCCCAAGATGACGTTCGCGGGCGCCGAGGAACTGATGCCGCGCCTGCGCCCTCCGGCTCGGGCGCCCCAGGGCAACGCGCGCAGCCTGCCCAAGCACCTGCAGAAGGCCGCTCCCGCGCAGGAAGAGCGCAACAGCATCGTCATCGCCGGCTGCGAGGCCCATGTCTGCCTGCTGCAGACGTCACTGGAGCTGCTCGAGCAGGAATTCGAGGTCTGGGTCGTCACCGACGCCTGCAGCTCGCGCACCGAGCGCAACCGCGATGCCGCCTTCGACCGCCTGGCCGGCGCCGGCTGCGAGCTGGTGACCACCGAGATGGTGGTCTTCGAATGGCTGCGCAGCGCCGAGCATCCGCGCTTCAAGGAAGCTCTCGCGCTGGTCAAGTAGCGCACTCGGCGTCAGCGCACTGCAAGGCCGCCGACCACAATGGCTGCGGCACCCAGACAGGAGACACGCATGCGCTACGCCGACTTCCACCGCCGCTCGGTCGAGCAACCGGAAGCGTTCTGGAGCGAGCAGGCGCGCCTGATCGACTGGCAGGCGCCGCCGCAGCGCATCTGCGACGACAGCCGGCCGCCGTTCGCGCGCTGGTTCGTCGGCGGAACCACTAACCTGTGCCACAACGCGGTCGACCGGCACCTGAAGGACCGGGCCGACCAGTCCGCGCTCATCTGGGTGTCCACCGAGACCGACCAGGAGCGCGTCTACACCTTCCGCGAGCTGCATGCCGAGGTGCAGCGCACCGCGGCCATGCTGCGGGCGCTGGGCGTGGCCAAGGGCGACCGCGTGCTGATCTACATGCCCATGATCCCGGAGGCGGCGTTCGCGATGCTGGCGTGCGCGCGCATCGGTGCCATCCATTCCGTGGTGTTCGGCGGCTTCGCCTCGGTGTCGCTGGCCTCGCGCATCGAGGACGCCGAGCCCAAGGTGATCGTCAGCGCCGACGGCGGCTCGCGGGCCGGCAAGGTGATCGCGTACAAGCCGCTGCTGGACGAGGCTATCCGCCTGTCCTCGCACAAGCCGCAGGCCGTGCTGCTGGCCGACCGCGGCCTGGCGCCGATGGAACGCGTGGCCGGCCGCGACCACGACTGGGCGCCGATGCGCGAGAAGCACCTCCAGGCCCAGGTGCCCTGCGAGTGGCTGCAGGCCGACGACATCAGCTACACGATCTACACGAGCGGCACCACCGGCCGGCCCAAGGGCGTGCAGCGCGACGTGGGCGGCTACGCGGTGGCCCTGGCCGCGAGCATGAAGCACATCTTCCAGGGCAACCCGGGCGAGACCTACTTCTCCACCAGCGACATCGGCTGGGTGGTGGGCCACAGCTACATCGTCTACGGCCCGCTGATCGCGGGCATGGCGACCATCATGTACGAAGGCCTGCCGATCCGGCCCGACGCCGGCATCTGGTGGCAGCTGGTCGAGAAGTACAAGGTGACGGTGATGTTCAGCGCGCCCACCGCCGTGCGGGTGCTGAAGAAGCAGGATCCCGCCTTCCTGAAGAAGTACGACCTGTCGTCGCTGCGCGGCCTGTTCCTGGCCGGCGAGCCGCTGGACGAACCCACCGCGCGCTGGATCGCCGACGGCCTGGGCGTTCCCATCGTCGACAACTACTGGCAGACCGAGAGCGGCTGGCCGATCCTCACCATCGCCAACGGCATCGAGCCCCAGGCCAGCAAGTTCGGCAGCCCGGGCGTACCGATGTACGGCTACAAGGTGAAGATCGTCCACGAGTCGACCGGCGAGGAGCTGACGAAGCCCAACGAGAAGGGCGTGGTCGTCATCGAAGGGCCGACGCCGCCCGGCTTCATGCAGACGGTCTGGCGCGACGACAAACGCTTCGTGCGCACCTACTGGGAGAGCATCCCCGGCAAGCAGGTCTACAGCACCTTCGACTGGGGCATCCGCGACGCCGACGGCTACTTCTACATCCTGGGCCGGACCGACGACGTGATCAACGTGGCCGGGCACCGGCTGGGCACGCGCGAGATCGAGGAGAGCATCTCCAGCCATCCGGGCGTGGCCGAGGTGGCCGTGGTGGGCGTGGCCGATGCCATGAAAGGCCAGGTCGCGATGGCGTTCGCCATCCCCAAGGACTCGGCCGTGCTGTCCGATCCTGACGCCGCGCTGAAGCTCGAGGGCGACGTGATGAAGGTGGTCGACCAGCAGCTCGGCGCCGTGGCCCGCCCGGCCCGCGTGCGGTTCGTGAGCCTCCTGCCCAAGACCCGCAGCGGCAAGCTGCTGCGCCGAGCCATCCAGGCCGTGTGCGAAGGGCGCGATCCGGGCGACCTGACGACCATCGAGGATCCCTCGGCGTTGCAGCAGATCAGGCAGCTCATCCAGGGCTGAGCCGTGGCTGCGCGGGCAGCGCGGCCATGCCTTTGGTGGCACAATCCGCCCCGCAACCCAGGCCTTCCACAGCCACAGTCGCATCCGCCAACCGGTTCAGCCGTGTCGCGGAAGGTTTCCTCAACCAGCTGAAGCTCCCTGAAGGGGGGCAGAAAGTAGCGAAAGATGAGCGACCAGAGCTCCGTCTATTCGGCCTATCGCGGCAACTCCTACCTGTTCGGCGGCAACGCGCCGTACGTCGAGGAGATGTACGAGAACTACCTGGCCAATCCCACCAGCGTTCCCGAGAACTGGCGCGAGTACTTCGACGCCCTGCAGCACGTGCCCGCCTCCGACGGCAGCAATGCCAAGGACGTGCCGCACATGCCCGTGATCAGCGCGTTCGCCGAGCGCGCCAAGCAGGGCGGCACCCGCGTGGTCGGGGCCCGCAGCGCCGATTCCGACATCGCGCGCAAGCGCACCGCCGTCCAGCAGCTGATCGCCGCCTACCGCAACGTCGGCTGCCGCTGGGCCGACCTGGATCCGCTCAAGCGCACCGAGCGCGAGAACATCCCCGAGCTGGAAGCCTCGTTCTACGGCTTCTCCGCGGCCGACCAGGAAGCGGTGTTCAACATCAGCAACACCTTCTTCGGCAAGGACAGCATGTCCCTGCGGGAGCTGACCAACGCGCTGCGCGAAACCTACTGCGGCGCCATCGGCGCCGAGTACATGTACATCAGCGACCAGGGCCGCAAGCGCTGGTGGCAGCAGAAGCTCGAGTCGATCCGCAGCAAGGCCGCGTTCACGAACGAGAAGAAGAAGCACATCCTCGACCGCCTGACCGCCGCCGAGGGCCTCGAGCGCTTCCTGCACACCAAGTACGTCGGCCAGAAGCGCTTCTCGCTGGAAGGCGGCGAGAGCTTCATCGCCTCGATGGACGAACTGATCCAGCGCGCCGGCGAGAAGGGCGTGCAGGAGATCGTGATCGGCATGGCCCACCGCGGCCGCCTGAACGTGCTGGTCAACACGCTGGGCAAGATGCCCGCCGACCTGTTCGCCGAGTTCGACCACACGGCCAAGGAAGACCTGCCGGCCGGCGACGTGAAGTACCACCAGGGCTTCTCGTCCGACGTCAGCACCCCCGGCGGCCCGGTCCACCTGTCGCTGGCCTTCAACCCCTCGCACCTGGAGATCGTCAACCCGGTGGTCGAGGGCTCGGTGCGCGCCCGCATGGACCGCCGCGCCGACAGCAAGGGCAAGCAGGTGCTGCCGGTGCTGGTGCACGGCGACGCCGCCATCGCCGGCCAGGGCGTGGTGCAGGAGACGCTGGCGCTGGCCGAGACGCGCGGCTACTTCACCGGCGGCACGGTGCACATCGTCATCAACAACCAGATCGGCTTCACCACGTCGGACCCGCGCGACGCGCGCTCCACGCTGTACTGCACCGACATCGTGAAGATGATCGAGGCGCCGGTGCTGCACGTGAACGGCGACGACCCCGAGGCGGTCGTGCTGGCCACCCAGCTGGCGCTGGAATACCGCATGGAGTTCGCCAAGGACGTGGTGGTGGACATCATCTGCTTCCGCAAGCTGGGCCACAACGAGCAGGACACGCCTTCGCTCACCCAGCCGCTGATGTACAAGAAGATCGGCGCCCACCCCGGCACCCGCAGGCTGTACGCCGACAAGCTGGCCGCGCAGGGCCTGGGCGACACGATCGGTGACGACATGGTCAAGGCCTACCGCGCCGCCATGGACGCCGGCAAGCACACGGTTGATCCGGTGCTGACCAACTTCAAGAGCAAGTACGCGGTCGATTGGACCCCGTACCTGGGCAAGAAGTGGACGGATTCGGCCGACACCGCCATCCCCACCGCCGAGTGGCGCCGCCTGGCCGAGCGCATCACCACCGTCCCGGACAGCTTCAGCGTGCATCCGCTGGTCAAGAAGGTCCTGGAAGACCGTGCCGCCATGGGCCGCGGCGACGTCAACATCGACTGGGGCATGGGCGAGCACATGGCGTTCGCCTCGCTGGTGGCCAGCGGCTACCCGGTGCGCCTGTCCGGCGAGGACGTGGGCCGGGGCACCTTCACCCACCGCCACGCCGTGCTGCACGACCAGAACCGCGAGAAGTGGAACGAGGGCACCTACATCCCGCTGCAGAACGTGGCGGAGAACCAGGCGCCGTTCGTCTGCATCGACTCCATCCTGTCGGAAGAGGCGGTGCTGGGCTTCGAGTACGGCTACGCGTCCAACGACCCGCACACGCTGGTGATCTGGGAAGCGCAGTTCGGCGACTTCGTCAACGGCGCCCAGGTGGTCATCGACCAGTTCATCGCCTCGGGCGAAGTGAAGTGGGGCCGCGTCAACGGCATCACCCTGATGCTGCCGCACGGCTACGAAGGCCAGGGCCCGGAGCACAGCTCGGCGCGCCTGGAGCGCTTCATGCAGCTGTCGGCCGACACCAACATCCAGGTCTGCCAGCCCACCACGGCCAGCCAGATCTTCCACCTGCTGCGCCGGCAGATGGTTCGCCCGCTGCGCAAGCCGCTGGTGATCATGACGCCCAAGTCGCTGCTGCGGAACAAGGACGCCACCTCGCCGCTGTCGGAGTTCACCAAGGGCGGTTTCCAGACGGTGATCCCGGAGAACAAGGACCTCAAGGCCGACAAGGTCAAGCGCGTGGTCGTCTGCACCGGCAAGGTCTATTACGACCTGGCCAAGAAGCGCGAGGAGAAGGGCTTCGACGACACCGCGATCCTGCGCGTGGAGCAGCTGTACCCGTTCCCGCACAAGGCGTTCGCGGCCGAGCTGAAGAAGTACCCCAACGCCACCGACATCGTGTGGTGCCAGGACGAGCCGCAGAACCAGGGCGCCTGGTTCTTCATCCAGCACAACATCCACGAGAACATGGTCGAAGGCCAGAAGCTCGGCTACGCCGGCCGTGCCGCCTCGGCCTCGCCCGCGGTGGGCTACGCGCACCTGCACCAGGAGCAGCAGAAGGCCCTGGTGGACGCGGCGTTCGCCAAGCTCAAGGGCTTCGTGCTGACCAAGTAATCGAACGGGAACGGGGCGCGCGGCGCGGTCGCGCCGCGCCTCGTCCCTGCACGCAAAGAATCTCTAGGAACAACAAATGGCTATCGTGGATGTGAAGGTCCCGCAACTGTCCGAATCGGTTGCCGAAGCGACCCTGTTGCAGTGGAAGAAGAAGGCCGGCGAGGCCGTGGCGCAGGACGAGATCCTGATCGAGATCGAGACCGACAAGGTGGTGCTCGAGGTGCCCGCGCCCAGCGCCGGCGTGCTGTCCGAGATCGTGGTCGCCGACGGCGGCACGGTCACCGCCGACCAGGTCATCGCAAAGATCGACAGCGAAGGCCGCGCGTCTGCTCCGGCCGCCGCCGCGCCTGCCGCCGCCACCGCCGCGGCGCCCGCGCCCGCCGCCGCCGCCC
>JAEWIF010000061.1 GCA_023387335.1 Pseudomonadota bacterium
GCGCAGCGCAGCGCCTGCTCGGCGGCCCAGAGGCGCGCCGCGTCCTGGGCGGTGCGGATCCACAGCAGCCGGTCGGGCGCCAGGCCCTGCGCGGCCAGCGCGGGACCGAAAGGCGGATGCGGCGCGCCGACCAGCACGACGGGCCCGCCGCGCTCGCGCGTGGCCTGGGCCAGCGCCGGCAGCACGAGCTGCCACACGTGCGCCTCGGGCCGCGCCTGGATCAGCTCGACCAGGCTGCCCACCGGCCAGCCGCCGCCGGGCAGCTGCCGGTCCAGCGCGGCATGCCCGCTGGCGAGCACGCAGTCCTCCAGCGCGAGGTCGGACACTCGCCAGACGTGGGGGATGGACAGGGCCGCAGCGGGCTGCATGGGAAAAGGAAGGACGAAAGCCAGTGGATACTGTCAATTTATACAGTAATTCGGCAGGCACTGCGCATGCCTTCTTTTCATTTGAATCGTCTCTCATTTTTGACATTTACCCAGTAATGTCCATAATGAGAGACGAAATGCCCGCGACAGGCCCCGCCCTCTCCGCCGAAGTCGCCGAGCAACTCGCCCGGCTCGGGGAGCGGCTGCGCCTCCACCGAAAGCAACAGGGCATCTCCGCCACCACCGCCGCGGAGGCCGCCGGCATGTCGCGCATGACCCTGCATCGCATCGAGCACGGCGAGCCCAGCGTGACGGTGGGCGCCTGGTTCGCGGCCGCGGCGGCGCTGGGGCTGCGGCTGGACCTGCAAGACCCGCAAGCGCCCGCGGCCACGGCCACGCTGCCCGATCGCATCCGGCTGGCCGACTACCCGCAGCTGGAGAAGCTCGCGTGGCAGCTGCAGGGGGTGGAGGACGTGAGCCCGCAGGAAGCGCTCTCGCTCTACGAGCGCAACTGGCGGCACGTGGACGCCGCCACGCTGTCGATGAAGGAGATCGCGCTGGTCCATGCGCTGGCCACGGCACTCGGCGGAGGGCGGCTGCTTGTTTGAGCGCGAACACCACCGCCGCATCGCCCTGGTGCTGCAGGCGCTCGATCCCGCGGTGCTGGCCGCGCACCACTGCCTGTTCGGCGGCGGCACGGCCATCGCGCTGCGCTATGGCGAATTCCGCGAGTCGGTGGACATCGACTTCCTGGTGGCCGATGCCGAGGGCTACCGCGCGCTGCGGCAACTGCTGGGCGGCCTCGCGGGACTGGCGCCGCTGGCGCGGCCCGGGCTGACGCTGGAGCTCGCCCGCGAGGTCCGCACCGACCAGTACGGCATCCGCACCGTGGTGCGGACCGAGGGCGTGGGCATCAAGTTCGAGATCGTGCGGGAAGCCCGCATCACGCTGGAAGCGCCCGGCCCGCAGGACGTCGTCTGCGGCGTGGCCACGCTGACACCCCTGGACCTGGCCGCGAGCAAGCTGCTGGCCAACGCCGACCGCTGGGGCGACGACTCGGTATTCAGCCGCGACCTGATCGACCTCGCCATGATGGCGCCGTCCCCTGCCCTGCTGGCGCAGGCAAGGGACAAGGCGGAGCAGGCCTACGGACGGTCGGTGCGCGAGTCGGTGCACAAGGCGGTCGAGGCCTTGCGGCGGCGGCCGCAACGGCTGGGCGAATGCCTTCAGGCGCTGCGCGTGCAGGGCGTGCCCCACGCGGGCGTGTGGCAGCGCATCCGCAACCTGGAGCGTCGCCTGCGATGACCCGCCCCCTGGTGGCCCACGACTTCATGGGCGACTCGCACGAGGTCGCTCGCGCGCTGATCGGCGCGGTGCTGCTCATCGATGGCGTGGGCGGCCGGATCGTGGAGACCGAGGCCTACGACCGCGAGGACCCGGCCTCGCACAGCTTCTCGGGGCCGACCGCGCGCAACGCCTCGATGTTCGGGCCGCCCGGCCGCGCCTACGTGTACCGCTCGTACGGCATCCACTGGTGCCTGAACTTCGTCTGCCGCGAGGCCGGCCATGGCGCCGGGGTGCTGATCCGCGCGATCGAGCCCACCGACGGCATCGCGCACATGCAGGAGCGGCGCGGGCTGCACGACCTGCGGCTGCTGTGCGCGGGACCCGGGCGCGTGGGTCAGGCGCTGGGCATCACGCATGACATGAACGGCTGCCGGCTCGACCGCAAGCCGTTCCAGGTGCTCGCGCCGTCGCGGCCGGTGGAGGTCGCCACCGGGCCGCGCATCGGCATCAGCAAGGCGATGGACGTGCCCTGGCGGTTTGGGGAAGCGGGATCGCGGTTCCTGAGCCGGGCGTTCCGCTAGCGCTTCAGCGGCGCGGCAGCGTGGGTGCGTAGTGCTGCGGCTGCGGCTGTGGCTGCTGCTGCTGTTGTTGCAGCTGCTGCGGCGGCGCCGGCCGGGCAGGCCCCGCGCCCATCATGCGGGTGTCCGAGCCCGCCTGCTGCAGGCCCGACTCGGCCAGCACGACGCCCGGGCGCATGTTGTCGGGACGGTCCTGCACCATGGCCACGCCGTCGGCGATGACCGTGTGCTTGAGGCCCATCGCGCGTGCCGTGGCCACGTCGGTCAGCAGCGGCGAGCGGCCCGGCGCGGTGGGCGAGGCGCGCATCTGGCCGGCGGCCTGCACGATCGGGCAGTTGGTGCCGTCACCGAACACCATGTGCCCGCCCGGAAACTTCTGCGGCAGCGTCTCGGCCAGCGGCTTGCTCATGTCGACCGGGGGCACCTGCGCGTTGTAGAGCACCTGGTTGTTGCGGTCGTAGACCGTGAAGCAGGCCAGCGCCGGGCCCGCCGCGATCAAGGCCAGCGCGGCCATCAGGGCTTTCTTTCGAATGGAACGCATGCTCGACCTCCGCTGCGGCCGCGATGCGGCCCGTTGCCGGCAATGGTCGAGCCTGGCGAATGGCCGGGCACGTGATCCAAAAGCACAACCCGCTGTCAGCCGAAGCCGCCAGCGGGTTGCAGGTTGTGAGCGCGGTGTGCGGTTACTGCTTGAGCAGCTTCACGCCCGACTTGGCCTGGATCTGCTCGAAGCTCACGCCGGGCGCCAGCTCGACCACCTTCAGGCCCTGCGGGGTCACGTCCATCACGCCGAGGTCGGTGATGATGCGATCGACCACGCCGACGCCCGTGAGCGGCAGGGTGCACTGGGGCAGGATCTTCATGTCCTCGGTGCCGTCCTTCTTCTTCGCGACGTGCTCCATCAGCACGATGACGCGCTTGACGCCCGCCACCAGGTCCATGGCGCCGCCCATGCCCTTGACCATCTTGCCGGGGATCATCCAGTTGGCCAGGTCGCCCTTCTCGCTGACCTGCATGGCGCCCAGGATGGACAGGTTGATCTTGCCGCCGCGGATCATCGCGAAGCTGTCGTGGCTGCCGAAGATCGACGAGCCCTTGATGGTGGTGACGGTCTGCTTGCCGGCGTTGATCAGGTCGGCGTCGACCTCGGCGTCGGTGGGGAACGGGCCGATGCCCAGCATGCCGTTCTCCGACTGCAGCCAGACTTCCTTGTCGCCCGTGAAGTTGGCCACCAGCGTCGGGATGCCGATGCCGAGGTTCACGTAGAAGCCGTCCTCGAGTTCCTGCGCCGCGCGCGCGGCCATCTGGTCTTGGGTCCAGGGCATTTCAGTGACTCCTCGGCTTAAGCGGTACGGGTGGTGCGCTTCTCGATGCGCTTTTCCGGGGTGGCATTGAGCACCAGGCGGTGCACGTAGATGCCGGGCAGGTGGATGTCGTCCGGAGCGAGCTCGCCCACTTCGACGATCTTCTCCACTTCGACGATGCAGACCTTGCCGGCCATCGCGCAGGCCGGGTTGAAGTTGCGGGCCGTCAGGTTGAAGCGCAGGTTGCCGGACTTGTCGGCGACGGCGGCCTTCACCAGCGCGACGTCGGGGACCAGCGAACGCTCCATCACGTACGTCTCGCCGTCGAACTCGCGCAGTTCCTTGCCTTCCGCGACCATGGTGCCCACGCCGGTCCTGGTGAAGAACGCCGGGATGCCCGCGCCGCCGGCGCGCAGCTTCTCGGCCAGCGTGCCCTGGGGCGTGAACTCCAGCTGCAGTTCGCCGGCCAGGTACTGGCGCTCGAACTCCTTGTTCTCGCCGACGTACGAGGAAATCATCTTCCTGATCTGGCGCGTGGCGAGCAGCTTGCCCAGGCCGAAGTCGTCGACGCCCGCGTTGTTGGAGATGACGGTGAGGTCCTTCACCCCGCTGTCGCGCAATGCATCGATCAGCGCTTCGGGGATGCCGCACAGGCCGAAGCCGCCCACGGCCATCAGCTGGCCGCTGCGCACCACGCCGTCGAGCGCGGCCGCGGCGTTGGGATAGAGCTTGTTCACGGGGACTGGTCTCCAAAAAAACCGGGTTACGATACTACTTAATGCGCTACGTAGTTACTCGTAAAGGTTAGCCCGATGGACGTCGATTACCGCCTGGCATTCGACCTGGCGCCCATCGGGTTGTGCCTGTCGCGCAACCGTGCCATTGTCGATTGCAACCGGCAGCTTTGCGAGATGTTCGGCTTCTCGCGCGAGGTGCTCATCGGGCAGTCGTTCATGACGCTGTACCCGAGCGCCGACGAGTACGAACGCCTGGGCGCGCGCATGGCGCCCATCCTGAATGCGAAAGGCCACTACGCCGACGACCGCATCATGAAGCGCGCCAACGGCGAGGTGTTCTGGTGCCACGTGACGGGCCGCGCGCTCAACCGCGAGGCGCCTCACGAGTCGGGCATCTGGTCGTTCGAGGACCTGAGTTCGCAGCGGCCGGTGAAGGCGGAACTGACGGCGCGCGAGCGCGAAGTGGCGGCGCGGCTGCTGGACGGCATGACGTCCAAGGAGATCGGCAAGGCGCTGGCGATCAGCCACCGCACGGTGGAGATCTACCGGGCCCGCCTGATGCGCAAGTACAAGGCCAACACCACCGCCGACCTGGTGCATAAGCTCACGGCGGGGCAGTAGCCCCGCGGCTCAGGCCAGGCGGGTGCCCGCGGAGCGCCTGGCCTTCCACGCGCCGGCCAGCACGATCAGGCCCGGGATCAGGATCATCGCCCAGATGATCTTGTCGAGATTGGCCTTGACCCACGGCAGGCCGCCGAGGAAGAAGCCGGCGGTGACGATGCCGACCACCCAGATCACCGCGCCCACCACGTTGTACGAAGTGAACTTGGTGCGGGTCATCTCGGCCACGCCCGCCACGAAGGGCGCGAAGGTGCGCAGGAAGGGCGCGAAGCGGGCGATGATGATGGTGATGCCGCCGTACTTCTCGTAGTACGCGTGGGCCTGGTCGAAGGCGCGCCGGTTGAAGAACCGCGACTGCTCCCACTGGAACACCTTGGGTCCGAACCAGCGGCCGATCATGTAGTTGGACTGGTCGCCCAGGACGGCCGCGGCCAGCAGCACCGCGCAGGTGGTGGTGTAGTCCATGAAGCCCAGCCCGGCCAGCGCGCCGGCCACGAACAGCAGCGAATCGCCCGGCAGGAAGGGCATCACCACCACCCCGGTCTCGACGAAGACGATGATGAACAGCAGCGCGTACACCCAGGCGCCGTGCATGCGCACGAAGGTCTCCAGGTGCACGTCGACGTGCAGGATGAAATCGATCAGGAAGGCGACGAGGTCCATGAGCGGGGGATTATCGGGGGCGCACCTAGAATCTCGGGCGTGAACGCCGTGCTCCATTCGGACCATCCGCGCAGGCCCATCCGGGAGTTGCCCGATGAGCTTATCAGCCAGATCGCGGCCGGCGAGGTGGTCGAGCGACCCGCGTCCGTCGTGCGTGAACTGGTCGACAACGCGCTCGACGCGGGCGCCACACAGGTGACGGTGCGGCTGCTCGCGGGCGGCGTGCGCCTCGTCAGCGTGGAAGACGACGGCCAGGGCATCCCGCGCGAGGAACTCCCCATCGCCCTGCGGCGCCACGCCACCAGCAAGATCGGCAGCCTGGCCGAGCTGGAATCGGTGGGCACCATGGGGTTCCGCGGCGAGGCGCTGGCCGCCATCGGCTCGGTGTCGGAGATGAGCCTGCTCTCGCGCATGGCAGGCCAGGCCAGCGCGTTCCTGCTCGATGGCCGCACCGGTGAACTGCGGCCCGCCGCGCGCGCCACCGGCACCACGGTGGAAGTCAAGGAGCTGTTCTTCAGCACGCCCGCGCGCCGCAAGTTCCTCAAGACCGACGCGACCGAACTGGCGCACTGCATCGAAGCGGTGCGGCGCCACGCGCTCGCGCGGCCGGAGGTGGGCTTCTCGGTGTGGCACGAAGGCCGGCTGGTCGAACAGTGGCGGGCCGGCACGCGCGAGCAGCGCCTGGCCGACGTGCTGGGCGAGGACTTCCTCGCGCAGAGCGTCGCCGTGGAGTACTTCATCGGCCCGGTGCGCGTGACCGGCCGCGCGGGCATCCCCGACGCGGCGCGTTCGCGCGCCGACCAGCAGTTCGCCTACGTCAACGGCCGCTACGTGCGCGACAAGGTGCTGACGCACGCGGCGCGCAGTGCGTACGAGGACGTGCTGCACGGCCAGCGCCAGCCGGTGTACGCGCTGTACCTGGAGATCGACCCGACGCGGGTGGACGTCAACGTGCACCCGACCAAGATCGAGGTGCGCTTCCGCGACGGGCGCGAGGTGCACCAGGCGGTGCGGCGCGCGGTGGAGGCGGCGCTGGCCGCGCCGCGCGCGGGACAGGCGACGGAACCGGCGCAGGGGCAGGTTCAGGCGCCGCTCGTGCCGCCCTCGCCTGCCGTCGAAACCTTCGCCGCGTGGACGCAGCCACGGATGGCGTTCGATGCGCCGATCGGGAATCGGGTGTCGGAGGTGACGGCGCTGTGGCAGCCGACGGGGGAAACCGTTCGGCAACCCGAGCCTGCCGAAGCCCCACCGCCTTCCCCCGTCCGGACGGAGCAGGACGACCTGCCCCTCGGCCGCGCCCTCGCCCAGCTCCACGGCATCTACATCCTGGCCGAGAACCGCCACGGGCTGGTCGTCGTCGACATGCACGCCGCGCACGAACGCATCGTGTACGAGCGGCTCAAGACGCAGCTCGAGACCGACGGCGCGCAGGCCATCGCGCGGCAGCCGCTGCTGATCCCCGCCACCTTCGCGGCCACGCCGCAGGAAGTGGCCACGGCCGAAGCCTGCGCCGACGCGCTGCGGACGCTGGGCCTGGAGATCACGCCGTTCTCCGCCAGGACGCTGGCCGTGCGCGCGGTGCCGACCACGCTGGCCCAGGGCGATCCGGTCGAACTCGCCCGCAGCGTGCTGGCCGAACTGGCCCAGCACGACGCCAGCACGGTGGTGCAGCGCGCGCAGAACGAACTGCTGGCCACCATGGCCTGCCACGGCGCGGTGCGCGCCAACCGCCGGCTCACGCTGGAGGAGATGGACGGCCTGCTGCGCCAGATGGAGCAGACAGAGCGCTCCGACCAGTGCAACCACGGCCGGCCGACGTGGCGCCAGCTGTCGGTGCGCGAGCTCGACGCGCTGTTCCTGCGCGGGCGCTGACGTCGGTCAGTCGACGGTCTGCCGGTAGCGCAGCAGCGCCACCGCCCCCGCGACGAGCATGAACGCCGCGATCGGCCACAGCTGCCCCGCGATCTCCAGCGCGCCGTTTCCCTTCAGCATGATCCCGCGCACGATGCGCAGGAAATGCGTCAGCGGCAGGATCTCGCCGATCGCCTGCGCCCAGCCGGGCATGCCGCGGAACGGGAACATGAACCCCGTCAGCAGCATCGACGGCAGGAAGAAGAAGAACGTCAGCTGCATCGCCTGCAGCTGGTTGCGCGCGATGGTCGAGAACGTGAAGCCGATCGCCAGGTTGGCGGCGATGAAGACCACCAGCACCGCCGACAGCAGCAGCAGGCTGCCGCGCATCGGCACGTCGAACAGCAGCGCCGCCGCAACCAGGATCACCGCCACCTGCACGTAGCCGATCAGGATGTACGGCGCGATCTTGCCCAGCATCACCTCGATGGGCAGGGCCGGCGTGGCGAGCAGCGCCTCCATCGTTCCGCGCTCGCGTTCGCGCGTCATGGCCAGCGCCGTCATCATCACCATCGTCATCGTGAGCACCACGCCGATCAGGCCCGGCACCACGTTGTAGCTGGAGAGGCCCTCGGGGTTGTAGCGGCGCTGGACGCGCACCTCCACCGGATCGGCCGCGGCGCGGATGGGCGACAGCGTTCCCTGCAACTGCCGCCCGATCGCCTGCCGCGCCACGCCCTGCACCGCCGCCAGCGCGTTGCCGGTCGCGGCAGGGTCGGTGGCGTCGGCGGCCAGCAGCAGCACCGGCTGTTCGCCGCGCAGCAGCCGGCGCGAGAAGTCGGGCGGCACCACCAGCGCGAACTGCACCTCGCCGCGATCGAGCAGGCCGTCGGCCTCGGTCTCGGTGGCATCCGGCCGCACCACCTTGAAGTAGCGCGAGTTCTGCAGGCCCGCCACGAAGGCGCGGCTGAACTCCGACGGCGCGGCGTCCACCACCGCCAGTGGCAGGCCGCGCGGATCGGCGTTGATCGCGAAGCCGAACAGCACCAGCTGGAGGATCGGCACGCCGACCATCATCCCGAACGTGAGGCGGTCGCGGCGCACCTGGCGCAGCTCCTTCACCAGGATGGCGAGCAGGCGTCGCCAGCTCATGGCGTGGCCTCCGCGAAGTTGTCGCGGGCCTGCTGCATGAGGCTGATGAACACGTCTTCCAGGCCGGGATCTATGGCCTCGGCGCGCAGCGCGGCGAACTCCGGCGCGGCGAGCGCGCGACGCAGCGCCTCGCCATCGCGCCCGCTCACATGCAGCGAATTGCCGAACGGCGCGACCGTCAGCACGCCCGGCGCGTGGCGCAAGCGTTCTGCAGCCGCGATGAGATCGGGCCCCGTCACCGCCAGCGTGGACAGGCCCGCATCGGCGATCACCTCGTCCACCGTGCCACGAGCGAGCAGCCGCCCGTACGCGATGTAGGCCAGCTCATGGCAGCGCTCGGCCTCGTCCATGTAGTGCGTGGACACCAGCACCGTCATGCCGCCGCCGGCCAGCTGGTGGATGTGGTCCCAGAACTCGCGTCGCGCCGCGGGATCGACGCCGGCCGTGGGCTCGTCCAGCAGCAGCAGTTGCGGGTCGTGGATCAGGCAGGCGGCCAGCGCCAGGCGCTGCTTCCAGCCGCCCGACAACGCGCCCGCGAGCTGCGCGCGGCGGCCCGCCAACCCCAGCTGCTCGATCGCGCGCCCGACCCGCTCGCGCCGGTCCGGCACCGCGTAGACGCGGGCGACGAAGTCCAGGTTCTCCTCGATGCTCAGGTCCTCGTAGAGCGAGAAGCGCTGCGTCATGTAGCCCACCTCGCGCTTGATCAGCGCGGCCTGCCTGCGGATGTCCCAGCCCAGGCAGGTGCCCTCGCCTTCGTCCGGCCGCAGCAGTCCGCAGATCATGCGGATGGTCGTGGTCTTGCCGCTGCCGTTGGGACCGAGGAAGCCGTGGATGCGGCCGCGCGAGACCTGCAGGTCGACGTGGTCCACCACCGCGCGGCCGCCGTAGCGCTTGGTGAGGCCGCGGACGTCGATGACCGGATCGGCCGCCTGGTCCTTCATGGCGCGGGCGGGTTGCCGATGCGCACCTCGAGCGGCTGGCCCACGCGCAGCGGCGGACGCCTGGGATCGTCGGGCCGGGCCTCGACCATCACCACCAGCTTGTCGCGCTGGTCGCGGCTGTAGATCACCGGCGCCGTGTACTCGGTCTCGGGCGAGACGAAGCTGATGCGCGCCGGCACCGGCGCGCCGCAGCCGTCGCACGACAGCTGCACCGCCTGGCCCAGCCGCAGGCCGCCCGCGACCGATTGCGAGACGAAGAAGCGCGCCTTGATGTTGGCGGGCGGCAGCAGCGTGACGACCGGGCTGCCCGCGGGCACCCATTCGCCTTCGCGGAACAGCACGTCGATCACCACGCCGGCCACGGGCACGGTCCGCGTCTTCTGCTCCACGCGCCACTCGGCCTGTTCGGCCTGGGCCTCGGCCGCCGCGAGCTCCTGCTGCGCGGCGGCCACCTGGTTCTCGCGCGCGCCTTGCCGGCCCTGCCGCAGGTTGGCCGCGAGTTCGTCCACGCGGGCACGGTCGCGCTGCACGACAGCGCGCTGTTCATCCAGCCGCGAGGGCGACACGAACTGGTCGCGCACCAGGCGCGTGGTGCGCTCCAGGTCCGCGGTGGACGCGGCGAGCGCGGCCCGCGCCTGGTCCAGCTGGGCTTGCAGCGCGCGGATCTCGTCGGGGCGGCGGCCGGCCTGCAGGTCGGCCAGCTGGCGTCGCGCCTGTTCCACACGATGGCGGGATTCTTCGTGGCCAGCGCGCTCGCTCTGCTGCTCGAGCGTGAACGCTGCCGCACCCGCGGCCACTTGCTGGCCCCGCTCCAGGTACAACTTCGCCAACTGCCCGGCCAGCGGCGACGATAGGCGCACGTAATCGGCTTCCACGTAACCGAGCGCCACGTCCTGCGTGCGCTGGCTGCATGCGATCAGCAGCAGCAGCGCACCGGCGAGGTGCACCCGAAGGAGTGCTCGCGATGAGCTGGCCATCCATTTACTATGCGCCAGCCTCGTGGCAAGGAACTACAAGGACGCCGCAACACTCTGCAATCTCCTGATGACCCGCCGAATCCTTGCCGCCTCCACCGTCGTGCTCAGCGTCCTGCTGAGCTTCGGTTGCGCCTCGCTCGACGAGAAGCAGCGCGAATGGATCTTCCAGCCGAGCGACCGCGCCTGGGGCGGCAGCGCCAGCTACGCCGAAGGCATGGAGAACGTGTGGATCGAGTTCGATTCCAAGGTGACCGGCGAGAAGGCCAGGCTGCACGGCCTCTGGCTGGAGGCCGACGATCCCGGTCCCCGCACGCCGATCCTGCTGTACCTGCACGGCGCGCGCTGGAACGTGTCCGGCTCCGCCGGCCGCATGCGCCGCATGCAGGACATGGGCTTCGCGGTGCTGGGCATCGACTACCGCGGCTTCGGCAAGAGCAGTCCCGGCCTGCCCTCGGAGACCACGGCCTATGAAGACGCGCGCCGCGCCTGGGCCTGGCTGGCCGAGCACTACCCCGACCGGCCGCGCTACGTGTTCGGCCATTCGCTGGGCGGCGCCATCGCCATCGACCTCGCGTCCAACGTGAACGACGAGCAGGGCACCATCGTCGAGGGCACGTTCACTTCCATCCCCGACGTCGCCAGCACCTTCAAGTGGGGCTGGCTGCCGATCGGCCCGCTGATCACGCAGCGGTTCGACTCGGTGGACAAGGTGGCGAAGATCGGCTCGCCGCTGCTGGTGGTGCACGGCGCCAACGACACGCTGATCCGCTCCGAGCTCGGCTTGCGCCTGTTCGAGGCCGCCACGGGCAAGAAGGATTTCCTGCTGGTGGAAGGCGGTTCGCACCACAGCACGATGCTGGTGGGCCAGGCGCGCTACCGCGAGGCGGTCCAGCAGCTGTTCAGCCTGCGCTGATTCCTGGCGCGCGGAGCGGCGCGGTTCTGCTAGGCTCGCGCGCGATGCCGACCGCCCCCCGTCTGCTGGCCCTGGCCGGCCCCACCGCCTCGGGCAAGACGGACGCCGCGCTGGCCCTGGCCGCGCAACTGCCCTGCGAGATCGTCAGCGTCGATTCGGCGCTGGTGTACCGCGGCATGGACATAGGCACCGCCAAGCCCACCGCGGCCGAGCGCGCGGCCGTGCCGCACCACCTGATCGACATCCGCGACCCTTCGCAGGCCTACAGCGCCGCGGAGTTCGCCACCGATGCGCGGCGTCTCGTCGGCGAGATCAACGCGCGCGGGCGCGTCGCGCTGCTGGTGGGCGGGACGATGCTGTACTTCAAGGCGCTGTTCGAAGGGCTGGATGCGATGCCGCCGGCCGACCCGCAGCTGCGGCGCGAGATCGAGGCCGAAGCCGCGCGGCGCGGCTGGCCCGCGCTGCACGCGGACCTGGCGCAAATCGATCCCGTCACCGCGGCACGCCTGTCGCCGAACGACTCTCAGCGCGTGCAACGCGCGCTGGAAGTCTGGCGCGGCACCGGCCGGCCGCTCAGCGATTACCAGCGCGGCGCGTCGGGCGAAGCGGGACTGAAGCCCGCCGCCCTGCTTTCGTTGGAGCCGGTCGACCGCGCCTGGCTGCACCGGCGCATCGCCGAGCGCTTCGATGCGATGCTGGCCGGCGGCTTCCTCGATGAAGTGCGTGCGCTGCGTGCCCGCGGCGACCTGGACCCCGCCCTGCCCAGCATGCGATCGGTCGGCTATCGCCAGGCCTGGCAGGCGCTGGACGAAGTCTGGCCCGCGAGCGAACTGCGCGATCGCGGCATCTTCGCGACGCGCCAGCTGGCCAAGCGGCAACTCACCTGGCTGCGCGGCATGGAGCGCCGCGTGATCGCGTGCGACGCGCCCGGTGCGCGCGATCACGTCGTGGCCGCGGCGCTCGAGGTGCTGGGATGAGGGAAGCGCTGGTGGCGGTCGAAGGCCTGGGCAAGCACTACGGCGAGGTGCCGGTCTTCCGCAACGTGACGCTGCAGGTCGAACGCGGCGAGTTCGTGGCCATCGTGGGCGAATCGGGCGTGGGCAAGTCCACCCTGCTCAATTGCCTGGCGGGCCTGGACGACTGGGACGAGGGCCGCATCGCGCTCGCCGGCTGGGACCTGGCGACGCTGGACGACGACAGGCGCGCACTGCTGCGGCGCGCCCAGGTCGGCTTCGTGTTCCAGGCCTTCCACGTGCTGCCGCACCTGGACGTGGCGCAGAACGTGGGCCTGCCGCTGATGCTTCTCGGACGCGCGGACCCGCGGCGGGTCGAGGCCATGCTGCAGGCGGTCGGACTCGAAGGGCTCGGGGAGCGGCTGCCGCAGCAACTCAGTGGTGGCCAGCTGCAGCGCGTGGCCATCGCGCGGGCACTGGTGCATTCGCCGCCGCTGCTGCTGGCCGACGAACCCACGGGCAACCTGGACCCGGCGACGGCCGAACAGGTGCTGGACGTGCTGGTGGAGAGGACGAGGACGGAGAAGGCGGCGCTGGTGCTGGTGACCCATTCGCCCGCGGCCGCGGTGCGCGCCGATCGGGTGTTGCGCCTGGCCGCCGACGGCATCCGGCCGGCGTGACGCGCGCGGTCAGCCGGCGCGCTTGCGGCCCACGGCCTTGCCGTCAGGCACCTTGCGCACGGACGATGGGGCGACGTTCTGGTCCATGAATTCGCGGATCAGGCGGCGCATCACCTGGGAGGGCGTCATGTCCTGCGAGTAGCAAAGCTTCTCGAATGCCAGCTTCTTCGCCGGATCGATCAGGACGGTGAGCCTTGCGGTCTTGTTCTCCATAGGACGCGTCGATGCTAACCGGATTGTAATTCACGGAGAGATGGCGACGGCCCGCCCGCAGGGGCGCCGAATCAACTTGAAGCCGCTGTACCTACCGCTTGCAAGCGCCGGCGAAGGCGTTCCCATGGATGAGCATGGGAATGCCTCCCGCCCTCATGCGACCTTCCGGCGTTGCTTTTTCGTTCGCAGCGGACCCGGGGCGTAGTCGACCCCGTGCTTGTCCAGGTATTCGCGGATCAACTGGCGGATCACTTGCGAGGACGTGACATCCTGGGCCGCACACAGATCGTCGAACGCCTTCTTCTTGTCGGCGTCGATGAGGATCGTGAAACGGGCCGGCTTGTCTTCCATCTCCATGTCGGACTGATAGGTGAATAACATGATAATACTATGCACCTGTAAGCAGTCCGGCGCGGCAGGCCCAGGCCGCCCGTCGAGGCAGGCGCGATTCCAATCGCGGCGGTCCCTCTCGCTGAACCGTATGTAGGCTTCGCGCACCGCCTGCTTCATCGAATACAGCGCTTCGACTTCACCATTGGCGGCATCTCCCAGGCGACGTTTTCCTACAGGTTGGCCCGTCCGTGGATTTCAAGATAAGGGCATCCAACAAGGAGCCCTCCCCATGCCCAATTCGCGTGCGAAAGACGCCTGCGACCTGCTCGATGCCGACCATCGCGCGGTCAAGAAACTGTTCAAGGAATACGAAGAGCTGACCGGGTCGCGTGCCCGCAACGCGGCCCAGAAGAAGCTCGACCTGGCGCACCAGATCTGCACGGAGCTGACGGTGCACGCCCAGATCGAGGAAGAGATCTTCTACCCGGCCCTGCGCGGCGCCATCAAGGACACCGACCTGCTCGACGAGGCCGAGGTCGAGCACCAGACCGCGAAGGACCTGATCGCGCAGATCCAGGGCGCGGCCGAGGCGGACGACAAGTTCGACGCCAAGGTCAAGGTGCTCGGCGAGTACATCGACCACCACGTCAAGGAAGAGCGGGGCGAGATCTTCGTGAAGGCCCGCGCCGCGAGGAAGCTGGACCTGGTCTCCATGCGCGACGAGCTCGAAGCCCGCAAGGAAGAGCTGATGTCGGAGATGGGCGTCGAGGCCTGACGACCGACTCTCGCGTTCCTCAGCGGCGCCGCCAGTAGTCGTAGCTCCACGCGTCCGAGAAGCCGGCGCGGCGGTAGATCGACTGGGCGGCGTTGCTGCTTTCCACTTGCAGGAAAGCGCGGACTGTTCCCCGCCGCACAGCCTCGCCGCCCAGCGCGGCGAGGATCGCCGCCGCGAACCCACGACCGCGCCCCGCCGCCGCGGTGCGCATGCCGTGCACGCCCCACCAGCCTTCTGCGAAGCAGCCGCAGCCCACGGCCACCATCCGTCCCTTCATCCGCACGCCCGCGAACAGGCTCCGGCGCGAACTGCGCAGGAGGCCGACGCGGCACGCGCCGTCGACCGGGTCGAAGTCGGCGCCCAGGTACACGGCGGCCCAGTCGTCGGTGGCTTCCGCGGTGAGTTCCACCGTTGCGTCGGAAGACGGCAGAGCCGCCGCCGATGAAGACCGGCCCACCATCGTGAGCGTGGGCTGGGTGCCCGCATAGCCGCGCGCGAGCAGCGCTTCGCGCAGTCCATCGAACGCGGCCACTCGCGGCAAGCGGAACACCGCGTTCAATCCGCGTTCCGAATAGCGCCGCTCGATCTCCGGCACCACGCCCGCGTCCATGCCTTCGTGCCGCGTGGGTACCGCGCTGTGCGCGCGGCCGACGGTGCCCGGGTCCAGCGCGAGCAGCCAGCCGTCCAGCGCCTGCACTTCGCGCGGCGGCACGGCCGCGAGCGTGGCCTTCTCCAGTGATTCGATCGCGTGCTGATCCATGGAACGCATCCTAGCCTCGGCACAATCGACGGCATGTTCGCCCTGCTGCGCACGTTCTCCTGGCAGGACCTGCGCCACCACCCGTGGCGCAGCCTGTGCGCGGTCGGCGCGGTGATGCTGGGCGTGGCGCTCGCGCTGGCCGTGCACCTGATCAACGCCTCCGCGCTCAGCGAGTTCTCGGCGGCGGTGCGCGCCGTCAACGGCCAGCCCGACCTGGAACTGCGCGCCACCCGCGGCGCCTTCGACGAGTCGCTGTTCGCCCGCGTCGCCACGCAGCCCCAGGTGGCGATGGCCAGCCCGGTACTGGAGCTCGCGACCAACGCCGTCACGCCGCAGGGCCGGCGCGTGCCGCTGCGCGTGGTCGGCCTGGACGCGCTCTCGGCCACGCCGATGGCGCCGGCGCTCGCGCCCGTCCCCGCGCGCGACGCCGATCGGCTGGCGCTGTTCGCGCCGGCCACGCTGTTCCTCAATGCCGCCGCGCGCGAGCAGCTCGGCGAAGGCACGGTGCGGTTGCAGGCCGGCCTGCAGCTGCGCGACGCGAAAGTGGCCGGCACCGTCGGCGCGGGCGGCGCGCCGCTCGCCGTGATGGACATCGCCGCGGCGCAGGAGCTGTTCGGCCGGCTCGGCGAACTCTCGCGCATCGACGTGCAGCTGAAGCCGGGCACGGACCGCGCCGCCTGGCTGAAGGACGTCGCCCTGCCCGCCGGCGTGGTCGCGGCCGAGCCCGGCGATGCCACCCAGCGCGTGAGCAACCTCTCGCGCGCCTACCGCGTCAACCTGATGGTGCTGGCGCTGGTCGCGCTGTTCACCGGCGCCTTCCTCGTGTTTTCGGTGCTGGCGCTCAGCGTGGCGCGGCGCGCGCAGCAGTTCGCGCTGCTCGGCGTGCTCGGATTGGACGCGAGCCAGCGGCAACGCCTCGTGCTGCTGGAATCGGCCGCGCTCGGCGCCGTCGGCGCGGTGGCCGGCGTGGCGCTCGGCACCGCGCTCGCCGCGCTGGCGCTGCGCCTGCTCGGCGGCGACCTGGGCGGCGGCTACTTCGAAGGCGTGGCGCCGCGCCTGCAATGGAGCACGGCCGCGGCGGGCGGCTACGGCCTGCTGGGCGTTGTCGCCGCGATGGCAGGCGGCTGGTTCCCCGCGCACGACGCGCAGCGTCTGCCGCTCGCGCAATCGCTCAAGGGCCTGCGCGCCGGCACCTCGGCGCGGCGCTGGCCGTGGCTCGGACCGCTGCTGCTGGTCGCGGCCGGCGCGATGGCGCTGCTGCCCCCGGTGTTCGACCTGCCGCTAGCCGCGTACCTCTCGGTCGGCCTGCTGCTGGTGGGCGGCGTCGCCTCGCTGCCGCCGCTGGTGGGCGCGGCCTACGAC
>JAEWIF010000073.1 GCA_023387335.1 Pseudomonadota bacterium
GCGCGGCGGTAGGCGGCGCCGTCGGCGCGGTGGCCGGCGCCGCGGCGGGCACGCTGGCGGCCGACGCGGCCGATGCCCAAGCGGAAGAAGACTCGGCGAAGCTGCCGCCGGACGCAGATGGAGACAACCCTTAAGGCCTGAGCGCCTCGCGCAGCTGCGAAGCGCACAGCTGCACCGCCACGTTGGCCTCGTCGATCACCTTGCCCATGGTGACGAAGCCGTGGATCTGCCGCTCGAAGTTCACCAGCGCGGCGCGGGTGCCGGCTTCGGAAAGCTTCTGCGCGTAGGCCAGCCCTTCGTCGCGAAGCGGGTCGTAGCCGGCGATCAGCACGAAGGCCGGCGGCAGGTTGGAATGGTCCGGGTGCAGCAGCGGCGAAGCGCGCCAGTCCAGGTCGGACCGGGCGTCGACCAGGTAGTGGTCGTGGAACCAGTCCATGGTCTCGGTGGTCAGCAGGTAGCCCTGCCCGTTGGTCTTGTGCGAGGGGAAGCCGCGGCGCTGGTCGGTCGCGGGATAGATGAGCAGCTGGAAGGCGATCGGCAGGTCGCCCGAGGCGCGCGCCGCCAGCGCCACCACCGCCGCCAGGTTGCCGCCCGCGCTGTCGCCGCCCACCGCGAGACGGTTCGCATCCAGCCGCAGTGACGCGGCGTTGTCGCGCACCCAGCGCGTGGCCGCGATCGCGTCGTCCACCGCCGCGGGGAAGCGATGCTCCGGGCCCATGCGGTAGTCCACCGACACCACGGCGCAGCCCGAGGCGTTGGCGAGTTGCCGGCACAGCACGTCGTGCGAGTCGCGGTTGCCGATCACCCAGCCGCCGCCGTGGCAGTACACGAGCACCGGCAGCACCTGCTCGGCCTTGGAACCCAGCGGGCGGTAGAGCCGCAGCGGGATGTCGCCGCCGGGGCCCGGCGCGGCCAGGTCGCGCGCCAGCGCCACTTCGGGCGGCTCGGGCTGGGTGGCCGCACGCCGGACCAGGTAGTACTCGCGCGCCTTCTCCGGCGTCTGCGTGTGGAAGGGCGGGATGCCCTTGTCCTCGATCAGGCGCAGCAGCGCCTGGGCCTGGGGGTGCAGCATCGGGGGTCTCCTCGGCGGTTGAGCGTGCCAGTCTGACATACGGGTCCCCATTCGCTCCGCGCCAGCCGCATTTCGTCGCGCCCCCCGTCGGTTCGTCGCACCTCCCTCGCGACCCGCGCTCCCCCTCGGCACAGTGCACCCATCGAAGGAGCCGCACCATGGAAATGAACCCCGTCATCGCCGTCCACATGACCGCCGCGCTGGGCGCGCTGGCCACCGGTCCGGTCGCGCTGTGGGCCCGCCGGCCCGGCGCGCAGCGGCCCAGGCTGCACCGCGCCTTCGGCTACGCCTGGGTCACGCTGATGCTGGTCGCCGCGATCTCCGCGCTGTTCATCCGCGACTTCACCCTGCCCAACCTCGGCGGCTACACGCCCATCCACCTGCTGGTGCCCGTCACGCTCGCCAGCCTGTTCGGCGCCTTCTGGAAGCTGGCGCACGGCAACATCGCCGGCCACCGCATGGTGATGCGCAGCCTCTACATCGGCGCCTGCCTGGTCGCCGGCGCCTTCACGCTGCTGCCGCAGCGCTACCTGGGCCAGCTGGTCTGGAGCGCCGTCGGCCTGGCCTGATCCCCTTTCCGTCCACCCACCCACCTCGACAAGGAGCACACCATGAGCAACACGACCTTGAGCGACCGAGACATCGAACGCATCGCCCGCCGCAGCGCGCGCGCCCGCCTGGGCTGGTACATCCACGGCGGCGTCTACCTGGCCGTCATGACGCTGCTGGCCGGTCTCTCCGCGATGGGCGGCCGGACCTGGGCGATCTACCCGGCGATGGGCTGGGGGCTGGGCCTCGCCATCCACGGCCTGGTGGTGTTCTTCCTCACCGACGGCCGCGGCGCCTACGAACGCCTGGTGGACCGCGAGCGCGAGCGCCTGCAACGCGGCGTTTGAGAGAATGCCCGCGATGTCCGCCCCGCCCGCCGATCGCACCCTGCCGCCGTTCGCGGGCGTCCGCATCGACCCGCGCAGCAAGGCGCGGCACCTGCTGCAAAGCTGGGCGTTCTGCGTGGCCATCGCGGTGTTCCAGTTCGCGCTGCAGCCCCAGCGGCCCTTCATGCCCTCGCTGGCGTACTCGTTGTCGATCGGCACCGTCAGCTGGGCGGTGATCGACCTGGGCCGGCACTTCTTCCCCTCCTCGCGCGAGACCGGCTGGCCCGCGCTGCTGCCCGGCATCGTGCTGGTGGGGCTGGGCATCGCAGTCGGCTACCTGGGCGGCAGCGCGCTGGGCGACCTGCTGTGCCGCACCTTCGGCTGGTACGGCGAGGCCGGCGCGCAGCACTCGCCCGCCGACCACCGCGCCGCGCTGATCATCACCACGCTGGCCGGCATCGGCGTCACCTATTACTTCTACAGCGTCTACCGCGGCAAGTACCTGGAACAGGAGATGGCCGAGGCGCGCCGCCATGCCGACGAGGCGCGCCTGAAGCTGCTGGAGACCCAGCTCGAGCCGCACATGCTGTTCAACACGCTGGCCAACCTGCGCGTGCTGATCGCGGTGGACCCGCCGCGCGCGCAGCGCATGCTCGACCACATGATCGCGTACCTGCGCGCCACGCTGGACGCCTCGCGCGCCACCACGCATCCGCTGCAGGTCGAGTTCGACCGCCTGCGCGACTACCTGGAGCTGATGGCCATCCGCATGGGTCCGCGCCTGTCGTACGAGCTGCGGCTGCCGCCGGAGCTCGCTTCCCATCCCGTGCCCACGCTGCTGCTGCAGCCGCTGGTGGAGAACGCCATCCAGCACGGGCTGGAGCCCAAGGTGGAAGGCGGCCGGCTCACGGTGCTGGCGCGCACCGAAGGCGGCGAACTGGTGCTGGACGTCATCGACACCGGCGTGGGCGCGCCGGCGCCGGTGACGCAGGGCCATGGCTTCGGACTCACCCAGGTGCGCGAGCGGCTGGACACGCTGTACGGCCCGGCCGCGCGGCTGGCTTTCGAGCAGGACCCCGCGCCGGGCGCGCACGTCACCATCCGCCTGCCCCTTCGCATCGCATGACGACCACCGCCCTCATCGCCGAAGACGAACCGCTGCTGGCGCAGGCGCTGCAGGCCGAACTCGCGCGCGCCTGGCCGCAGCTGCGCATCGTGGCCACCGTGGGCGACGGCGCCTCCGCCGTGCGCGAGGCGCTGGCCCGCCGCCCCGACGTGCTGTTCTTCGACATCCGCATGCCCGGCCTCGGCGGCCTGGACGCCGCCGCGCAGCTGGCCGACGACTGGCCCGAGGGCGAGCCCTTTCCCGCGCTGGTGTTCGTCACCGCGTACGACCAGTACGCGGTGCAGGCCTTCGAGGCGCAGGCGGTCGACTACGTGCTCAAGCCCGTGCAGTCGGCGCGGCTGGAGCGCACCGTGGCGCGGCTGCAGGAGCAGCTTTCAAAGCGCGGCGGCGCGCCGGGGCTGGACGAAGCCGTCGACCGCCTGCGGCACCTGCTCACGTCCGCGCCCGCTTCAACGCGGCTGAAGGTGATCCAGGCCAGCGTCGGCAACTCCATCCGCGTGGTGCCGGTCGACGACGTGCTGGTGTTCGAGGCGGCCGACAAGTACGTGCGCGTGCTCACCGTCGGCCAGGAGTACCTGATCCGCACGCCGCTGAAGGACCTGTTGCCGCAGCTGGACGCCGACGAGTTCTGGCAGGTGCACCGCGGCACGGTGGTGCGCGCGGCGGCCATCGACACGGTGACGCGCGACGAGGCGGGCAAGCTGCACCTGACCTTGCGCGGCAGGCCGGAACGGCTGCCGGTGAGCCGGCTGTACGCGCACCTGTTCAAGGCGATGTGATCAGCGCGTCGTCACCGACGCCCACCACTCCCGCGCCGTCGCCTTCAGCGTCGCCACCGCTTCCGGATCGCCCTTCCACAGCGCCGACAGGTACGACTTGGCCTGCTTGCCCGTGACGTGGGGCGGGATCGGCATCACGTTCGGGTCGGTCACCATGTCCAGGACGACCGGGCGGTCCGAGGACATCGCCTCTTCCCACGCCAAGGCCACCTGCTCGGGCCGGTCGATGCGGATGCCGCGCAGGCCCAGCATCTTCGCGTAGTCTGCGTACGGGAAAGGCGGCAGCAGCTGCGAAGCGTCGAAGCGCGGATCGCCCGAAGTGCCGCGCTGCTCCCACGTCACCATGTTCAGGTCGCCGTTGTTCAGCACCATGACGACGAGGCGCGGGTCGTCCCACTGCTTCCAGCGGTCCGCCAGCGTGATCAGCGCGTTCACGCCCAGCATCTGCATGGCGCCGTCGCCCAGCAGCGCGAACACCGGCCGCTTCGGATAGGCGAGCTTGGCCGCCAGCGCGTACGGCATGGCGCAGCCCATGGAAGCGAGGCCGCCCGACACCGAACCCAGCATCCCCACGCGGAACTTGAGGTCGCGCGCGTACCAGCCGGCCACGGTGCCGGAGTCGCACACCACGATGGACTCGTCCGGCAGCCGCGACGACAGCTCCCAGAACACGCGCTGCGGATTGATGGGCCGCGCGTCGCTCATCGCGCGCTCCTCCATCACCTTCCACCAGCGCGCGACGCCGGCCTCGACCTGCTCGCGCCAGGCGCGGTCCTGCTTGGGCTCGATCAGCGGCAGCAGCGCCTGCATCGTGAGCTTGGCGTCGCCCACCAGGTTCACTTCCATCGGATAGCGCAAGCCCAGGCGGCGGGGGTCCAGGTCGATCTGCACGCCGCGCGCCTGGCCCTCCTTGGGCAGGAACTCCGAATACGGGAAGCTCGAACCGATCATCAGCAGCGTGTCGCAGCCTTCCATCAGCTCCCAGCTCGGCTGCGTGCCCAGCAGCCCGATGGAGCCCGTCACGTACGGCAGGTCGTCCGGCACCGCGGCCTTGCCCAGCAGCGCCTTGGCGATGCCGGCGCCCAGGCAGTGGGCGGCTTCCAGCACTTCCTCGCCCGCGTGCATCGCGCCCGCGCCCACCAGGATGGCCACGCGCTGGCCGGCGTTCAGCACGTCGGCCGCGGCGCGCAGCGCGGCCTGCGAAGGCACCTGCGCCTCGCCGGTCAGGCCGATGCCGGTGTGCACCGTGCCGTGCTCGCGCGGCGGCGCCTCGATCGCGGCTTCTTCCTGCAGGTCGTGCGGGACGATCACGCACGTCACCGTCCGCTGGTCGCGCGCGATGCGCACGGCGCGGTCGATCAGGTGGCGCACCTGGGATGCCGTCATCGCGGTCTGCACGTACTCGTGGGCCACGTCCTTGAACAGTGTGGCCAGGTCCACCTCCTGCTGGTAGTCGCCGCCCATCGCGCTGCGGGCCTGCTGGCCGACGATGGCCACCACCGGCTGGTGATCGGCCTTGGCGTCGTACAGGCCATTGAGCAGATGGATCGCGCCGGGCCCCGACGTCGCCAGGCACACGCCCACCTCGCCGGTGAACTTGGCGTGCGCGCAGGCCATGAAGGCCGCCAGCTCCTCGTGCCTTGTCTGCACGAACTGCAGGCGGTCGCCGATGCGCCCGAAGGCGCCGATCAGGCCGTTGATCCCGTCGCCGGGATAGCCGAACACGCGCCGCACGCCCCAGGCGTGCAGGCGCTCCAGGATCTGGTCGCCTACTGTCTTGGTCATCGCGGCCAATCTAGGAAGGTGCGGGCCAGCGCGGCGTCGGAACGGCGCACGCCACGGGGTAGGCCGCCACGCGCGTCGTGCTGTATCCGGGCGCCGGGACACGGATGCGGCACGCCGATTGCCATCGCGAAAACGCCGAAAGCTGACAAGAAACGCGGCACCGTCCTACAGGCCCAAATTAGTGCCTGCGGTGTACTACATCCCAATCACCCCGACTCCTCTGAGTCCCCTCCTCCTCCGGGGTGAGCTGGTCCGGCCCTCCGTCCCGCGACTGGCATGTTGCCCCCAGGCCCAAAGCCTGGGGGCTCTTTTTTTGCCCGTAGCTTTTTCAATTCGTGCGCGAACTCACCCAATTTGTCCGCAACGATTGCAGGGCTGTGTAGGAGGTGGCAAACAGGTAAGGTCCCTCCTACCGTCGGTCCTGAAGGGTTCGGGCATTCGCAACGCATACCTCGCGATACGGTGTCTTCACACGCCGGAAACATGCAAGCGACTGGTGTGAACACACCATGGCCCGCGACGATTCCGACCCATCCCGAGACCCCGAGCGCAAGCGCGACGGGCAGGACGCGCCCAAGCGGGACGGATCGGTCTACAACGGCCAGCGCGACAAGGCCACGGCCTGGACCCCGCGGCGTGGCCGCAGCGGCTACGGCCTGGAAAGCATCCGCCCCCACCTGCGCGCGCAGCTGGAGCAGCAGAAGCTGCTTCGCCCCACCTTCCCGCCCGACGACGACGAGCCCGAGTGGCACAAGTGAAGAGCGCATAAAAAAACCCCCGCGCCTGGAGGCAGCGGGGGCAGCTTGGAGGAACCCCGGTCCGGTGGTTCTCTCTTCGCGGATCGCTCAACGCATCCAATCAATCCCAGTGGCGGCCCTTCTTCCAGTGCTTGCCGCCGTGGCCGTGGCCACCATGGGCGCGCCAGCCGTGGGCGTGGCCGCCATACGCACGGTACACCGGGCCCTGCACCACGACCGGCCGCGCGGCGTAGTAGCCGGGGTACACCACCTGCGGCGGGGGCGCGTAGACCACCTGCGGGGGCGGCGCGTAAACGACGGGCGGCGGCGCCACGTACACCGGCGCGGGCTGGACGATGACCGGGCGGGCGTTGCCGACACCGACCGAGACGCCCGGCGCGGCATCGATGCCCACCGACCAGTAGACGTCCCTCGCCTGCGCGCCGCCGGCGGCGGCCAGGCCCAGCGCGGCGACGGCCAGGGCCTTGGAAAACAGGGAACGGAACAGCATGTGAAATCTCCTGCAACGGTTTCGAGAGGCGGCGAACACACGCCCTCGGTGCGTATTTAACGCTGGGCTGGGGATGTGGCTTACGGCTGCCGCATGAAGTCCGTTGCGAGACGTAACCCAGCCGTTCCCCGGGTAAGTCCGGAGCCCCCTCCTAAAATGCCCTTCAATATGACCTCCCCCGCCGAGAAAGACAGCGTCAAGCCCAGCAACTTCCTGCGCCAGATCATCGAGCGCGACCTGGACCAGGGCACCTACGCGCAGCGGCACTGGGCCGGACATCCCGCCGACGCCGCGCAGCACCACGCCGGCCAGGCCGACCCCGCGAAGATCCGCACCCGCTTCCCGCCCGAGCCCAACGGCTACCTGCACATCGGCCACGCCAAGAGCATCTGCCTGAATTTCGGCCTGGCCCGGGACTACGGCGGCGTGTGCCACCTGCGCTTCGACGACACCAACCCCGAGAAGGAGGAAGTGGAGTACGTCGAAGGCATCAAGGACGCGGTGCACTGGCTGGGTTTCGGCTGGGACGCGAACAAGACCAGCCACCTGTACCAGGCCAGCGACTACTTCGACTTCATGTACCGCGCCGCCGAGTACCTGATCGAGGCGGGCCTGGCCTACGTGGACGAACAGTCGCCCGAGCAGATGCGCGCCAACCGCGGCGACTTCTCGCGCCCGGGCGTGGACAGCCCTTTCCGCAGCCGCAGCATCGACGAGAACCTGCAGCGCTTTCGCGACATGAAGGCCGGCAAGCTGCCCGACGGCGGCGCCGTGCTTCGCGCGAAGATCGACATGGCCAGCCCCAACATCAACCTGCGGGACCCGGCCCTGTACCGCATCAAGCACGCCGAGCACCACAGCACCGGCGACAAGTGGTGCATCTACCCGATGTACACCTTCGCGCACCCGATCGAGGACGCGCTGGAGAACATCACCCACAGCATCTGCACGCTGGAGTTCGAGGACCAGCGCCCGTTCTACGACTGGCTGCTGGATCGTTTGAGCGAAGGCGGCCTGATCAACACGCCGCATCCGCGCCAGTACGAATTCGCACGCCTGAACCTCACCTACGTCGTCACCAGCAAGCGGAAGTTGAAGCAGCTGGTGGACGAGGGCCACGTCAGCGGCTGGGACGACCCGCGCATGCCCACCATCGTCGGCCTGCGCCGGCGCGGCTACACGCCCGAGAGCCTGCAGCTGTTCTCGGAGCGCATCGGCGTCAGCAAGGCCAATGGCTGGATCGACTTCAGCATCCTGGAAGCCGCCCTGCGCGACGACCTGGACCCCAAGGCCGCCCGCGCGATGGCGGTGCTGGACCCGGTGAAGCTGGTCATCGAGAACTGGGGCGAGGTCATGGGCGGCGACGACGTGCTGGACGAATGCAGCGCGCCGGTGCACCCCCACGACGAAAGCCGCGGCCGCCGCACCTTCAAGTTCGGCCGCGAGCTGTGGATCGAGCGCAGCGACTACGAAGACACACCGCCCAAGGGCTTCTTCCGCCTGTTCCCGGGGAACAAGGTGCGGTTGAAGTACGGGCATGTGGTGGAGTGCGTGGGGGCGGACAAGGATGCGGAAGGCCGCGTCGTGCAAGTGCGCGCGAAGCTGATTCCGGATACCAAGAGCGGGACGCCTGGGGCGGATGCCGTGAAGGTGAAGGGCAACATCACCTGGGTCGGTGTGGCCGATGGGATCAAGGCGGAAGTGCGGCTGTATGACCGGCTATTCGCGGTGCCGCAGCCGGATACGGGGGAGAAGGATTTCCTCGAGGAACTGAATCCGGAGTCGCTGAAGGTGGTGACGGCGTATTTGGAGCCGTCACTCGGGGCGGCGAAGGGGGACGAGAAGTTTCAGTTTGAGAGGCACGGGTATTTTGTGGCGGATCGAAAGGATCACCTTATGAGTAGCCCGGTGTTCAACTTGGCGACCACATTGAAGGACGTTAGTTCGGGCGATCAGATCATTGAAGGTGAAACGGTGATCGAGCTATCCGTCTTGATGAAGCGGATAAAGCCGGCTAGCCCCCCCAACCTTCAAGAAGGCCACGACCCAGCCATTCAACAGATCACCAAGAAGGCAACATTTGTCGATCCGCCTCTCAGAATCATTAAGAGGGGCAGCGAAAAATCCCCATTTGTCATCATTCGGGCGCCGGGCGCAGTTGGCAAGTCGGCACTTGCACATCACTTAGCCCAGCAGAAGAAATTCCCTCTTTGGGACCTCAGCAAACAGGATCTGGGCGATCATGTGTTCGTCGGACTACTTACCAATGCTTTTGGAGATGGCAGTTTCAGCACAGTGGCAAATCTGATCTCCAGTGGAGACCTAGCGCTCGTCATCGACGCATTGGACGAAGCGGAGGTTCGCTCTGGCTCTACGCGCCTTCAGAGCGTCCTAAGTGAGATTGCTGGAAGAGTGAAGAACGCGGGGAAGCATGCCGTGTTTTTACTCGGTCGGACCGACACTTCTGACTTCGCGCACTCGTATCTTTCAGACCTGGACATCCTCAAAGCCGAAATCCCGGTGTATGAAATATCTTTCTTTGATCAAGCGAAGGCGAGGCAACTAGTCCGCACGCTATCTAACAAGGGTGTTAGCGACACTATTTTGAACTCGATCTTGGAGAGGATCGAACTTGCGCTCGCGAGAGTTCTGAAGATTTCAGATCAGACGCGCTGGGAACACCCGGATTTTCAGAGCTTCATGGGTTACGCGCCGGTGCTCTTGGCGATCGCTTCACTTGTCAATCAAGAGAAGAACGCACAGAAGCTTCTTCAAGAGGTTTCGGCACCCGAGTGGATTTCCCAAAGCGGTGGATCCAGCTTCCTCTACAAACTCGTTTCGCTGCTTCTCGCCCGCGAGCATTCCAAGCTGCGGTTGAACGCCGAAGCAGCCCCTGAACTCGCGACAGAGAAGCAAGCGATACCGTGGGAAAGCCTGTACACGCCGCACGAGCAATTGACCAGGCTGGCCGCAGATAAGTTTGCTGGAGTTCCTGGGTACTCGACAGAGATCGTTGACACGCTCCCTCCGTCCGTCCGTCGGCACTACGAACGCGCTGTCGCCGAGTTTTACCCACAGCACCCGTTCCTGAAGTCTGGAGAGTTTGCCAATCCGATCTTTAGGGACTACGTATTGGCGTGGTCCCTGAAAACACAAGAATTTGAGTCTGAGGCGCTCAACTTCGCGTCATCCCAGCGAATCTCGCCCACGTCGGCGCTGTTCGCTATCTACGCAGAAGCTCCAGGGAAGTCGTCCGCCGCACACTGCGGTCTTCTGATCGATTCATTCTTCGCGGCAGAGAGGGGCAGCAGAAGTGATGCCCAAGCATTGGTGCGGGAGGACGGCATGAGCCGAGCGAATCTCGCGGTATGGGTAAGCAAAGGGCGCGATCTCTACGAAACGCGAAGCTTGGATCTCGAGGTGACAGAAGCGGGAATTCATCTCAGCTCGCGAGTTCACGATACGTATGTTGACGCAAGAAGTGCTGTCACGATCGGTGACGGGAGTCGCCCTGTAGAACTTTCCGGCGTCGAAATTCGCGCTCCCAAAGTCCTCATCAATGGCTCTGAGTTCAACGTGCGAGCAAGCGAATCAGGCGGGGGCGTTCGACTATTTGCGAAGGAGATCGCAAGTAGCGCAGTGGGGGTGGCGGTGAACTGTCGAGACAAGTCCGAGCTGCAGATATTCAGCCCGGAGGCTCTTTCGCATCCGTGGAAGACCTACCAAGTCAGCGCCAGCTTCGATGGGCACGATGAAGAGGTTCAACGAACAGTCGAAAGCATCCAAAGTATCGTTAGATGGTTCCGGAAGCACAGCAAAGCCGAACTTGGGCGCTACAAAGACTTCATCGATTACTTGGTAGTTGGGAAAGACAGCCGCCAGAAGGAACTCATACGATTCATGAAGGCGCGCGGGCTGTTGCAAGAAAAGGGTGACTTCTACTTGATGACCGTTGAAAAGGCCAACGAGTTTGGAATTGTCTGGAGCACGACTAAAGACTTGCGCCCGACAGATTCACTTTGGAAGTTTGCGAGCGATTTCACAGCGTCCCGCGGGAGCTAGACCGTAAATCGACCCGGAAATCCTTGGGGTGAAGAAAGATCACCATGAAGGCTCGTAGTGTCACGGACCTGCATGGTGGCCCATCCGAGCCAGCGATCTACTCTGAGCAGATGATTTCAGACCAAGCTCCGCGCCTACGTGTCTAACGATGCCCGGTCCAGGAAGCGCTCAATCGCCTCGTTTGCCGCTCCCGGACACATTACCGGCCCCATGTGCCCCATTACGGGGAACTCCACCCTCCGCACATTCCGCAGCACCGGCACCAACCTCTCCGCCACACCCCGTGACGACTCCGGCGACCTCCCGCCGACCATATAAAGCACCGGCACCCTGATCCCCCGGAACTCCTCCACCGTCGCCGGCTCATTCATCAACGCAAACGCCCACCGCCGCACGTTCCTGCAAGCCTCCACGATCGGCCCTCTCCGCTCCACCGGCGTCCGATCAAAGCTCCCCTCCCCCATCCAGAAATCGATGAACGCGCGCGCGGCGCCTTCTCCGTCGCCACGTTCCAGGCACGCGACGCCATCACGCACCGCCTGCTGGATCCCTTCCGTCGCATTCGGCCGCGGCGCATCGCGGTCCACCAGCGCAAAGATCGTCGGCTCGTAGACCGCCAGGCTGCGCACGCGCGTCGGGTGCATCAAGGCCGCCTTCAGCGCGACGGCCGCGCCGTACGAATGGCCGACCAAGTGCACGCCCCCGGGCGCTGCGTCCAGCAGCGGTTCGATCAGTTCGACTTCATCGGCCAGCGTGATCTCGCGGTCCGACGGCCAGTCGGGCGACTTGCCGGCGCCGTACGAATCCACCGCCACCACGCGGAAGCGGTCGGACAGCAGTTCCATCAGCCCGCGCCACTGGCCGGAGTGGCTCGCGTTCGAATGCAGGCACAGCACGGTCGGGCCGGTGCCCGCTTCGCGGACGAAAGGGATCGCGGTCGCGGGCATGGAAGGCCTCCTGCGCGGAACGAGGCCGACGACTATCGGCGCGCGCGCGGGGCGCGTCAACGCGCACTGCTGATCCGAGGCGAAGGCCTAGCATCGACGCATGCAACGCTTCCTGATCGCGCTCGGCGTGGTGCTCGTGCTCGCGGGCTTCGCATGGCCCTGGCTCTCGCGGCTGCCGTGGGGGCGCCTGCCGGGCGACTTCTCCGTCGAGCGCGAAGGCTTCAGCTTCTACTTTCCGCTGATGACTTCGATCGTAGTGTCGATCGTGGCGAGCCTGCTGCTGTGGTGGTGGCGCAAGTAGCTCAGCGCACCGCGGCGCTCGCCAGCGGCACCTGCCGCGTGCCCGGCGCCGCGTTCGGGAATCCGGCCAGCGCGGCCTGCAGCAGGGCGACCGGGTTCGCGCCCGAGTCACCGCTCGCCTGCGACTGGTAGACCACCTGCCCGCTGCCCAAGTCGCGCAGCAGCACGTCCACGCGCTGCGTCGATGGCTGCCCGCCGAAGCCGCCGATCGGGAAGCCCAGCCCGATGCCGATGCCGCCACGCCCCCCGCTGCCGCCGGAGACGCCCACGCCCACCGAAGGCCCGCCGCCCCAGTACGGCCCGCCGATCGGCTGGTCCTGGCTGGCCGTCACCTGCAGCGACAGGCGCGGGCTCGCGTCGTCGCGCCGCAGGCCGGCTTGCGACAGCAGTGCATCGGCCATCGACTCCAGCTCGGCCTGGCGCGGCTGCGCGGCCTGCGAGAGCAGGCGCTCATGGCGGTAGGTGGCGCCCGCGGCCAGCTGGACCGGGGGCGTGAAGACCTGCACCGTGGCCTGCGGCGGCCCGCTGGCGCACGCGGCCAGCAGCAGCGCGGCCAGCGGCAGGACGAGGAGCGGACGACGCGCGAGCGGGCGCATGGGACGGCGTCAGGCCGCCTGGTGGATGGTGGCCGCCAGCTCGTACTTGCGGATCTCCAGCTGCCGGCCCAGCGTCACCAGGTCCATGGTGGAGGCCTTCGCCTTGGCGAACATGTCGCGGCGCTCTTCCTCGACGTGCTCCATGGTGCTCTTCTGGATCTGGGTCATGACGGCGTTGATGTCCGGCGCGTTGGGCACCTGGGCGATGAGGTCGCGCAGCTGCTGGTGCTCGGTGCGCGCGTGCTCGACCATCTTGCGGTCGCCGGTAGCTTCCGCGAACGCCGGGTAGAACACCTCCTCCTCGATCATCGCGTGCAGCACCAGCTCCATGCAGATCACCTGCGCGATGTCGAGCCGGGTGGCCGGGTCGAGGTCGGCGGACTTGAAGTCGTTGAAGAGGGACTCGACACGCACGTGGTCGGCGTCCAGCAGGTTGATCGCATCCTTGGCCATCGATGACTCCTGAGGTTGGGGGCGCGGTTACGCAAGAGGCCACGTTAGCGCGCAGGCACGCAGCGTCTGTAGTCCAGCGGCGCGCCCATCAGTACGCGGCGTCCGTCCCGGCGTTGGCATGATGGCGCTCCCATGATCCTCTACCGCGACGCCGAGCTCGTCGCCATCGACAAGCCCGCCGGGCTGCTGGTGCATCCGAGCGCGCTCGACCGGCATGAGGAGCACAACGCGCTGGAGATGCTGCAGGAGCAGCTCGGCGAGAAGTTGTTCCCCCTGCACCGGCTGGACAAGGCGACCAGCGGCGTGCTGTTGTTCGCGCGGACGGCCGAGGCGGCGAGTGCGTGGGGCAAGGTGTTCGAGACGGGCGCGGTCGCGAAACGGTACGTCGCGCTCGTGCGTGGATGGCCCGCGGAGAGCGGCGAGATCGACTACGCCCTCGCGCGCGATCCCGAGTTGCCTTCCGCCGGCCAGCCGCGCGTCGCCGCCCTCACCCGCTTCCGGCGCCTGCGCACGTTCGAGTGGCCGTTCAGCGTGGAGGGAAGGCATCCGACGAGCCGCTATGCGCTGGTGGAGATCGAGACGCTGACCGGAAGACGCCACCAGATCCGCCGGCACTTCAAGCACATCGCGCATCCGCTGGTCGGGGACACGACGCACGGCAAGGGCGCGCACAACCGGGCGGTGGCGCAGTGGCTGAGGGTGGACCGGATGTGGCTGCATGCGGTGAGCGTCGAGTTGCCGGGTGGACCGCGGGTCGAGGCGCCGCCGGGCGATGAATGGGCGGCGTTGATGGGGTGACGCCCGGCAGAGCCGACGCAGGCAGCGAACTACGCCCACCCCCGGTCTCGCCCGACAAGCCGAGGCTCAGCGCGCCGCCATCCTCCCGCGCATGAACCTGGACACCAACGCCGCACGCGCCGCCACCGTCGGCGCCGTGGCCCTGGCCGCGCTCGGAAGCGCCGCCTGGGTCGAGCACCGCGCCCGCCTGGCGGAGCGCCGCCACCACGCCCCGCACCGCCTGATGTACGTCAACGGCACGCGGCTGCACTACCAGCTGGTCGGCGAAGGCTCGCCCGTGCTGCTGGTGCACGGCAACCTGGTCGACGGCGCCGACTTCGAGGCCAGCGGCCTCCTGGACCACCTGGCGATGAAGCACCAGGTGCTGGTGATCGACCGGCCCGGCTACGGCCACAGCGACCGCCCGCGCGACCAGCCGTGGACGCCCGCGATGCAGGCGCGCCTGCTGCACCACGCCGCGTCCACGCTGGGGCTGCACCGCATGGTGGTGGTCGGGCATTCGATGGGCGCGCAGGTGGCGCTGGCGATGGCGCTGCAGAACCCGGCCAGCGTGGACGGCCTGGTGCTGGTGGGCGGCTACTACTGGCCCCGCCTGCGGCTGGACCGCTGGCTGGCCATGCCGGCCGCGATGCCGGTGCTGGGCGACGTGCTGCGCTACACCACGTCGGCCTGGACCGCGCGCGCCACGCTGGGCTCGGCGCTGCGAGCGATGTTCCATCCGCATCCGGTGCCGCGGCGCTTCCACGAGCTGCTGCCGCGCGAGATGCTGCTGCGCCCGCTGCAGCAGCGCGCCACCGCGGAGGACGCCTCGCACCTGGTGAAGCAGGCCCGCGCGCTGGTGAAGCAGTACGCCACGCTGCAGATGCCGGTGACGCTGGTCGCCGGCCGGCAGGACCGCGTCGTATCGCCGCAGCAGACGCGCTGGCTGCACGCGGGCATGCCGCACAGCCGCATGCACCTCCTGGACGGCATGGGCCACATGGCGCACTACGAGCCGCAGGCGCACGAGGCGATCGCGGCGGGCGTGCAGCGGGCGCTGGCCGCGAGCAACGCCGCCGTCGTGCGGCCGGAGACGACGGAGCTGCCGCGCCGCTCCTCGACTAGCCCTCTTGCGCGAACGCCTTCAGTTTCGCCAGAGCCGCTTCCCACTGGCGCCCGATGACCTCGAGGGTCCTGCGCGCTTCTTCCAGCTGCGTGGGATCGAACTGCCACAGTCGCTCGCGGCCGATGCGCAGGTCCTTCACCAGGCCCGCGTCGGCCAGCACGTGCAGGTGCTTGGTGACGGCCTGGCGGCTGATGTCGGTGTTGGCGGTCAGCTGCGTGATGGAGAACGCGCCGCCCGCGCACAGCACGGAGACGAGGCGCAGCCGCGTGGCGTCGCCCAGCGCGAAGAAGACGTTGGCCAGCTGAGCGGACGGCTCGGGGGCGGGACCGGGCTCAGGGGTGCTGTTCTGCATGGCGGCGGATATTTGTCCAGCTGCGCATCCCAGCCGCCCGCGTTTTGCGGTCTCTGGTGCTCATGGTGGTCTCCGGTGAAAAGGCAACCAATCCGTTGCGCTTTGATTGTGCGACAGTTTCCCGACACGCGCAACCAATCGGTTGCCCATGGCCGCCGGGCGCCCTCCCGCGCGCAAAACCGCACGCCGCAGGCGCCGGGCCGCAACGCCAACCTGCACCGCCCGAACACATCCTTGTCAGTCTGTGACGGGGCCGTGGGAGCCCATCCGGATCGTTTCTAATACGGGCCCGCAGAGCCATCCCCGGCCCTGTGGTGCACAGGATCGTTCGCGTTGCACAGCTCTTCTTTCATCGGCTCCTCGCCCCTGGTCCGCCTGCTGGACCCGTGGTCGCCCGTGGAAGCGGAGGCGCCCGGCCCCGACGTGGCCGAACGCATGAGCCTGTGGTTCGGACCGCTCGACGCCATCCGGCTGCAGGCCATGCACCAGGCGGTGGCCGCCGCCGGCGAGGAGCGCAAGTCCCCGAAGGCCGGTGAGAAGAAGGCCCCGCCCGTCGCCGAAGACCTGCAGCGCGTGCGCGGCGTGCTCGCCAAGGCGATCTCGCAGGATCCGCTGGCCCTCGCCGGCCTGAAGCCGGACGCCACCGAAGACCCGGGCTACGGCCCCTTCCACCAGCGCCACATCGAGCTGCAGCGGCAGATGGGCCAGATGGCCGGCGCGCTGCGCGACCACGTGCGGCAGGCCGTCGCGCGCGTGTCGCCCCGGCTGCGGCAGCTGGCGGTGCTGGACGCCTCGCTCGAAGAACTCATGGCCGCGCGCGAACAGGCGCTGCTGCCCACCACCGCGCTGCTGCTGGAGCGGCGCTTCTCCCAACTGCGCGCGGCGCACCGGCAGGTGCTCGAGACCACCGGCGAGCCGGATGACCCCACCCACTGGCGCCGGCCCGGCGGCTGGCTCGCCACCTTCGCGAACGACTGGCGCAACGCCCTGCTCGCCGAGCTGGACCTGAGGCTGGAGCCCGTGTCCGGCCTGGTCGACGCGCTGCGCAACGAACCCCTTACCCCCCAAGCATGAGCAATCGTTTCTTCACGCTGGCCTTCGGCATCGGCCTAGCCGCCCTGGCCTGGGTGGGCTGGAGCTTCATCGGCACCAGCTGGCTGGCGCTGGTGATGACCGCGGTGATCGCCGCCGTCTACGGCTTCGGCGCCTTCGAGCTGCGGCAGTTCCGCGCCGGCACTTCCGGCCTGCGCGCCGCGCTGCAAGGCCTGAGCGAGCCGCCCGCCGCGCTGGCCGACTGGCTGGACCGCGTGCCGGCCCCGCTGCGCCCGACGGTGCGCTCGCGCATCGAAGGCGAGCGCGCCGCCCTGCCCGGCCCTTCGCTCACGCCCTACCTCGTCGGCCTGCTGGTGATGCTGGGCATGCTCGGCACCTTCCTGGGCATGGTGGTCACCTTCAAGGGCGCGGTGTTCGCGCTGCAGGGCTCGACCGACCTGCAGGCAATCCGCTCGGCGCTGGCCGAGCCGATCCGCGGCCTGGGCCTGTCGTTCGGCACCTCGGTGGCGGGCGTGGCCGCGTCGGCGATGCTGGGACTGATGTCCGCGATCGCGCGGCGCGAGCGGGTCGAAGCCGCGCGGCTGCTCGATGCGCGCATCGCCTCGGTGCTGCAGGCGTTCTCGCTCGCGCACCATCGGCAGCAGACGGTGCGCGCGCTGCAGGCGCAGGCGGATTCGCTGCCCCAGGTGGTCACCGCGCTGAACGCGGTGATGGAGCGCATGGAGCGCCGCAGCGAGCAGCTCGACGCGCAGCTGCTGGAGCGGCAGGCGCAGCTGCAGCGCGAAGTCACCACCGCGTACACCGAGCTGGCCCGCAAGGTCGGCGTGTCGCTGCAGGAGAACCTGGCCGCCAACGCGCGCCTGTCCGGCGAGACGGTCAAGCCGATCGTCGAGGAAGCGATGGCGCAGGTCGTGCAGGAATCGCAGCGGCTGCACCAGCGGCTGGGCGAAGTCGCGCAGACGCAGGTCGATGCGCTCTCCAAGCAGTTCGCGGGCGCCGAGCAGCAACGCCTGAAGGCCTGGACCGACGCGCTGGAGCAGCGCGCGCACGGCATGACCGAGTCGTTGGAGCAGCGCGCCCGCGGCATGACCGAGGCGCTGGAGCTGCGCACGCATGGGATGACGGAGGCGATCGAACAGCGCGCGCATCGCATGACGGAGGCGATCGAGCAGCAGGCCCACCGGCTGGTCGGCGCGATCGAGCAGAGCGCGCAACAGATCACCGATCGCGCCAGCGAGCAGTCGCTGAAGGCGCTGGAGCAGGCGTCGTCCGTGCTGGCGCAATCGACGCAGCTGGTCGAATCGCGTACCGAGGTCGAGTCGCGCTGGCTGCAGCAGCACGGCGAGCGCATGGACCAGCTGGCGCAGCTGTGGCGCACCGAGCTCGGCGCGCTGCGGCAGGAGGAACAGCAGCGCGGCGATGCCGCCGTGCAGCGCCTGTCCGAACTCGAAGGCGCCGTCGCGCAGCACCTGGCCACGCTGGGCGCGGCACTGGAGGCGCCGATCACGCGCCTGCTGGCCACCGCCTCCGAAGTGCCGCAGGCCGCGGCCGGCGTGATCACGCAGCTGCGCGAGGAGATGAACCGCGTGGCCGAGCGCGACAACCTCGCGCTGCAGGAACGCACCGTGCTGCTGGAGCGCCTGGGCGCGCTGGTGCAGTCGCTGGAGCAGGCCTCGGGCGAGCAGCGCACCGCCATCGAGGCGATGGTGGGTTCCGCCACCTCCGTGCTGGAGCAGGCCCACGGCCGCTTCGCGCAGGCGCTGGAGACGCAGGCCGAGAAGGCCACCGACGTCGCAACGCAGGCCAGCGGCAGCGCGGCCGAACTGGGCGCGCTGGCCGAGTCGTTCGGCGAGAGCGTGCGCCTCTTCCAGTCCAGCCACGACAAGCTGACCGACACGCTGCAGCGCGTCGAAGCCTCGCTCACGCGCTCCACCGCGCGCAGCGACGAGCAGCTGGCCTACTACGTCGCGCAGGCGCGCGAAGTCATCGACCTCAGCATCGCGTCGCAGCAGGGCGTGATCGAGGGCCTGCGCCAGCTGCAGCAGCAGGGCAAGGCCAAGGCGCAGCAACCGGTCGCCGAGAGCCTCGCATGATCGAGCTGGACGACGGCGACGCCGCCGCGCAGGAAGTCGCGCCGGTCTGGACCGTGTTCGCCGACCTGATGGCGGGCCTGGTGGGCGCGTTCGTGCTGGTGCTGGTGGGCGTGCTGGTCGGGCAGATGGACCTGGTGGCCACGCTGCAGTCCGAGATCGAGAAGCGCCGCATCGAGGAACAGCGCCGCATCGCGCTGGAGAAGGCGCTGGCGGTCCCGCTGGCCTCCGGCCGGATCACGGTGGACAACGGCCGCATCGGCATCAGCGGCAGCGTGCTGTTCGCCGTCAACTCCGACCAGCTGCGGCCCGAGGGCCGGCAGCTGCTCAAGAGCCTGGTGCATCCGCTGCGCGTGTACCTGGGCGAGCGCAACGAGCTGCTGATGGTGAGCGGCTTCACCGACGACAAGCCGGTGTCCGAGGGCAACAAGCGCTTCGCCGACAACCTGGAGCTGTCGGCGCAGCGCGCGCTGACGGTGACGCGCGCGCTGGTCGAGGAAGGCATGCCCTCGTCGCAGGTGTTCTCCGCGGCGTTCGGGCCGGAGCAGCCGGTGGCGTCGAACGCCAGCGAGCAGGGCCGCGCGCTGAACCGGCGCGTGGAGATGGCGCCGGTGCCCCGGACCAGCGCCAAGCCATGAGCGCCGGCCCGCTCGCGGACCTGAACGCCTACATCCGCGGCACGGTCGAATCGCGCCGCGCGGCGCTCGACGAGCCGGGCGACGCGGCGCATCCCGACGACCTGTTCAACGCCCGGTCCTTCCGCAAGTCCTGGGAACGCGGCCGCACGCTCGACCGCTTCGAGCAGGCCCTCGCCCGCACCCCGGCCAACGCCGGTCCCCTGAACTCGCACGCGCTGGTGCTGCGTTCGCTGGCCCAGATGCGCGAGCTGTCCACCGACTACCTGCGGCGCTTCCTCGTCCAAGCGGAGACGCTGCAGTGGCTGGAGAAGGCTCGGGAGAAATATCCGCGCGAGGAGGCCAAGGCGGGGAAGGCGGCGCGGAAGGCGAAGCGGAAGAAGTAAAGCTCGACAATCCGGCCCATGAAGAAACAAGGGACGGTGGTTCGCTGGGACGACGCGAAGGGTTTCGGTTTCATCCGCGGCACGGGGGCACAGGACATCTTCTTCCACGTGCGCGACTTCCGCGCCGGGCCGGGCGCGATTCCACGCCAAGGCATGAAGGTGACGTTCGAGGAGATCCACGTCGGCGGAAAGGGCCCCCGCGCGATGGCGGTGCAGCCGGTGGGCAAGGCACCCGCAGCCGCCCCGAAGCCCGACCGGACGCCTCGCCCCCGTCCGACTCAGACCCGGAGGCCCACGACTTCCCAGCCGGCCTCCGGCGCGTGGATCGCCTTCCCGCTCATGGCCGCCTACGCGGCCATGCTGCTGTGGGCCACGTGGATGAAGCTCCTGCCGGTATGGGTACTTGCCGCTTCCTTGCTCCTGAACCTGGGGGTGTTCTTCGTGTACTGGAAGGACAAGTACGCGGCGGGGGCGGGCCAATGGCGGGTCAAGGAAGACACGCTGCACCTCTGGAGCCTGCTGGGCGGCTGGGGCGGCGCCTGGTTCGCGCAGCAGGTGCTGCGCCACAAGTCGCGCAAGGCGTCGTTCCTGCAGGTTTACTGGTTCACGGTGGTGGCGCACTGCGCGGCGGTCGGGTGGTGGCTGTACCGCGCGGCAGCTTGAGCACCGTCATTCCCGCGGAGGCGGGAATCCAGGGCGTCCGCTTTTAGCGGACTTCAGGGAAGCACTGGATCCCCGCCTTCGCGGGGATGGCGGCTCAAGCGGACGTGCCGCGCGAGATGAGCGCCGCGAGTTCGTCGAACGAGCGGACATGCGCATCCGCCTCGGCCCTCTCCACCCGCGGCCGCAGCGTCTGCACCGTGACCATCCCCAGCGCCTTGCCCGCCGCCAGTTCCGACAGCGGATTGTCGCCGACGGCCAGAACGCGCCCCGCGTCGTAGCCGCCCTCGGCCAGCAGGTCCGCGAAGATCGCCTGCTTGCCGCGATTCGGGGGCACGTCCACCGCGTCGATCACCACCTTGCGGAACCAGGGCGAGATGCCCAGCGCGCGGATCTTGCTGTCCTGCAGGCGGCGAAAGCCCGTGGTGACCAGGTACTTGTCGATCGCGATGCCCTGCAGCAACGGAACGTCCGGATAGCCGAAGAGCGGCTTCTGCCCTTCCAGCCGCGAGAAGACCGCGAAGCCCGCGTCGCGCATCGCCTTCGTGAACCCATAACGCTGCGCCACCAGGTCGAACGAAGTGAACCAGCATTCGCCGAAAGCGGCCTGCAGGCGGTCGTCGGGGACGTCGCCGTTGTTCGCGCGGCAGATGGCGTCGAAAGCGGGCGCGAACAGGTCGGCGCCCGGCTCGCGCGCATCGCAGATGCAGTTGTCGAGGTCGAGGATGACGGCCTGGAACGGCTGGCCCATGGCCTCACTCCAGCGGCAGGGACACCGAGACGCCCGCCCGCCACGCGGGATCGATGACGAAGCGCCGCGAGACGTCCATCCGCAGCTGCACCTGCCTGGCCAGGTCGAAGCTGCTGCCCAGCGCGACGACCGATTCGGGCGAGACCGCGTCCCAGACCTCGTTGCGGCTGAAGCTGGCGTCCATGCTGGTGCGGCGCCAGCGCCAGCTGGTTTCCATGCGCAGGCCGCGGCGCGCTTCGGCGCCGCCGGTGGCCGAGCGGAACTCGCGGTCGGCCGCGGCGAACGTGAGCTTCCAGCGCAGCTGCTCGCCCGGGAGCACCAGGCCCGCGCCCCAGCGGCCGCCGCCGCCGACGTCGGGCGCGACCGATTGCGCAGCCAGCGCCTGCAGGGTGGCGCCGCTGCCCAGGTCCTTGTGCAGCTCGAACCCCTGCGCCGCGGCGGTGTCGCTCCACTCGGCGCGAGCCTCGCCCGTGAGGCCCAGCCCCAGGCCGGCGCGGTAGGCGGCCGCGCCGTAGGGGCTGAGGTAGTTGCGGTCCGTCGTGTCCCAGCCCGCGCGCAGCCGGCCGAGTTCGACTTCGTAATCGGTGGCGCCGGCCGCCAGCGGTGCGGCCTCGCCCGGCGTCGGCGTGGAAGGACCGCCACCGCCCGAGGGCAACAGGCGCTTCGCCTGCGCACGCAGGCCGTCGAGGCCGCCCGCCTGCACGCCGGCGGCGAAGGCGGCGGGCGCGGCGAAGGGCGCGGGATCGGCTCGCAGCGGCGCGCGCAGCGCCTGCGATCGGCCGATGCGAAGGCCCGTCAATCGCGCGGGCGCGCTCCAGCCCGAGCCGCTGGTGTAGCCGTCGCCCACGACCAGGCCGCTCAGCGGCCCCGGCGCGGGCAGCGACCAGCTCAGGTCCATGCCGCTGGCGGGCTGGCCCTGCGCGTTCGGGTCGACGCGCACCTGGGCGCGCAGGCGCGTGCCGGCGGTTTCCACCTCGCCCTGCACCAGCGCGCGGCCCTGCTGGCCGTCCTGCGGCGGCTGCAGTTCGTAGCGCAGCTCCAGGTCGGGACGCTGCCAGGTGACCGAATCGCGGATGGACACCGGCGGCGCGGCGGGCGTCGTCGTCGGGGCCGGCAGGCTCGGCGTTTCCGCATTCGCCCACGACGCGGCAGCCGCGGCCGCGAAGGCGCAGCACCAGCGTCGAGCAGCGGGAAAAGCGGTCCTCTTCGTCATGGCAGCTGGCTGCCATGCTAGAGCTCGATGCCGCGCCGGCGCATGCGTGACAAAACGTGGTGCATCACGCGGCGCAGGCGTGCAAATTCCGCACACCCGCGTGCGATGCGGCCGTTGCGTCAGGGCATCAGGACGTCTTCGCCGAGCTGCGCTGGGCGCTTTGGCCCACCCGTTCCTCCAGCAGGGCGATCAGCGCATCGGGTTCCACCGGCTTGGTGACGTGCGCGTCGAAGCCGGCCTTGCGCGCCGAGTCGCGGTCGCTCTCCTGGCCCCAGCCGGTGACGGCCACCAGCACCGGCGGCCGCTCGCCGGCCAGCGCGCGGATGCGGCGGCAGGCCTCGTAGCCGTCGATGTCGGGCAGGCCGATGTCCAGCAGCACCACGTCGGGCGCCTGCTCCAGCGCCGCATGCACCGCCGATTCGCCGTCGTGCGCCAGCGCCACGCGGTAGCCGCTCATGGACAGCAGCTCGCCCAGCGTCTCGGCGGCATCGCGGTTGTCGTCCACCACCAGCACGCGCGCGCCGCGTTCGTGGCTGCGCTCGGGCTCGCGCACCGGCGCCCTGGGCGCGGGCGTCTCGATCGCCGGCAGCTCGATGCGAAAGCAGCTGCCCTGCCCCAGGCCGTGGCTGTGCGCGCGGATGCTGCCGCCGTGCAGTTCCACCAATCGCTTCACCAGCGCCAGGCCGATGCCCAGGCCGGTGTTGCCGCCGTGGCCGCTGTGCCGCTCCTGCACGAACAGATCGAAGATGCGCTCCAGGTTCTCCGGCGCGATGCCCACGCCGTTGTCCCGGACCTCGACGATGGCGCCGCCGCCCTGCCGGAACGCGCGGACCTTGAGATGGCCCCCGCCCGCCGTGAACTTGACGGCGTTGTTCAACAGGTTCACCACGCACTGCGTCAGGCGCGTGACGTCGCCGCGCACGTACGGCGGCGGCTCCTCGATCTCGCGCTCGGTGGTCAGGCCCGCCTTCGTGGCCGCGGGCAGGATCGAGTCCACCGCGGCGGCCGCCACCTCGCCCAGGTTCACCGGCTCCTGCCGCAGCTGGATGCGGCCCAGCGTGATGCGCGAGACGTCCAGCAGGTCGTCGACCAGGTGCGACAGGTGCAGCGTCTGCCTCTCGATGGCGGCGCGCGCGCGTTCGATCGCCGGGTCGGTGGGCGAGCGCAGGCGGATCAGTTCGGCCGCCGTGCGGATCGGCGCGAGCGGGTTGCGCAGCTCGTGGGCCAGCGTGGCCAGGAATTCGTCCTTCTGGCGGTCGGCCTGGCGCAGCATCGACTCCTGGTGCTCGGCCACCCGCCGGCGCGTCTGTTCGTCGGCCCGCGCGTGTTCGGCCGTGACGCCGTCGCGCACGGCCTGCGCCAGCAGGTCGATCTCGGCGATGCCGGTGTCGCGGTCGGGCGGCGGCGAGCGGCCGGCCAGCACGTCGTCGCCCAGCTCGCGCAGCGGCCGCGCCAGCCGCCGGCTGAGCACGCCGGCCAGGAGGATGCTGACCACGGTGGCCATGACCAGCAGCAGCACCAGCGCGAGCGAGGTCCAGCGCGTGGGGATCAGCTCGCTGCCGTGGACCTGGGCGACGCGGACCATGAAGCCGATCGGCGACACCGCGTACGCGCCCATCAGCTGGGCGCCGTCGCGCGAGTAGGCGCTGTAGAAGCCGCTCTTCGAATCGGGCTTGGCGCTGATCGGCGAGGCCATGTCGGCGATGCGCGCCGGCGACGCCTCGTTGGCCGCCACGATCACGCCGCGCCGGTCCACCAGCACGGCGCGGATGTCCGGCACCCGCACGGCGGCCTCCAGCCGCTCCTGCAGCTCGCCGGGCGGAAAGGAGTAGAGCATCGCGTAGTGCGACACGCCGCTGCGCAGCACCGGCACCGCCACCGAGAGGGCCGGCCGCTGCAGCTGCGCGCCGTAGAACAGGTCGCTGAACACCGGCTGGCCGGAGTCGATCGCGAGGCGCGACAGGTTGCCCGAGCTCAGGGGCAGCGTGCGGCCCTCCCACTGCACCTCGGTGCGCTCGGAGGCCTGCTCCCACAGGTTGGGCAGCGGCTCGCCGCGCTGGGCCGCGGTGTTGAACAGCACCTGGCCTCCCGAGGCGACGAGCACGATCAGGCTGCCCGGACGCTTGCGCGTGACCTCGGTGGCGAACTCGCGCATGTGCTGCCAGTCGCCTTCATCCAGCAGGGGCGAGGCGGCCAGCACTTCGAGCTGCGCGCGGGCGCGCTGGAACTCCGCGTCCGTGGCCTGCGCCAGGGTCTGCGCCAGCGCCGCGAGGCGGGTGCGCGCGAGCCGGTTCTCCTGCACGGTCTGCAGCGCCAGCAGCAGGAGCGTGCCCAGGAGCAAAGGCGCGAGCACGGCCGCCAGCAGGCGCCACAGCACCTTGTTCAGGGTTTGGGGGCGATGCGACGGCATGGTCGGGCGCGGCGACGTGCCCGCTCGCCGCTGACCCGCACCAATCTACCCAAGCCGCGACGCCGCGTCGTAGGACGGCATCGCCGCCTCGTCGCAGGGGCTGCTCAGCCGCTCGCCTGCGCGCCGCCGCCCACCATCCACGGCGTGCCGAAGCGGTCGGTGAGCATGCCGAAGGCTTCGGTCCAGAAGGTCTTGCCCATCGGCATCAGCACCGAGCCGCCGGCCGCGAGCGTGTCGAACACCTTGCGCGCTTCGTCGGCCGTCGGGTAGTTCAGCGCGAGCGCGAAACCGCCCATGGGCTTGTGCATGCCGGAGGGCGAATCCGACGCCATCAGCATGCGACCGTCGGGCAGCACGATGCAGGCGTGCATCACGCGGTCCTTGTCGCCGGGCGCGCAGGACGCCGGGTCGGGCGACTGCGCGTAGGTCATCAGGGCCTGCATCCGGGCGCCGAGCGTGCGCTCGTAGAAGCGCATGGCCTCGGTGCACTGGCCGTCGAAGAAAAGGTAGCTGTCGAGGGTGGGCATGTGGGTCTCCGGAAGGGGTTGTTCCCTCCTCACGACGAACCGGGGGTGCCGGAATCGACATCCCCGCCACCCGCCCCGGCTGGCGCCACCGTACGGCCGTGCCTGCGGCCGCCGGCGGCGCCAGCTTCAGCAGCGCATCTCGCGGTAGTTCACGCGCCGGATCGACAGGTAGCCCAGCTCCTCCTCCGTCGGGGCCGGCTTCGCGCGCAACCGCGCTTCCTCGCTGCGGATCGATTGCTCCAGGTCCGCGCACTGCTTCTGGGTCTCGGGCGGCAGCTGGGCGCGCTGCATCCGGCGGGCGCGGTCCTGGGACGGCGACTCGTAGGTGCGCGACACGCGCTTGTCGCCCAGGAGCTGGCCGCAGGGCGCCTGGCTGTAGGTGTGGTTGCCGCACTTGTAGACCGGGGCCTGCCATTGCTGGGCGGCCAGCGGCATGGCCGCCAGGGCGAGCGAGGCGGCGAAGAAGGGAGCGCGGGCTTGAAACATCGTGAACTCGCGTAACAGACAGCTGAGCCGGATGCTGCCAACTGTGGCCGCACGAACCCACGCGGAAGTGCAACGGAAGGTGCATCACCTCGACAAGCCGTGAGCCGTGTAACCAGGCTCGGCAGTTCCGTCGCGGCGCGGCAACGGCCGCCTTCGCAAAACGTGCGGCATTACGCAAAAGCCTTCAAGCCCTTCTTCTTACAGGTTTACGCGCATCAGGGCTTACCCGAGGGACCTGCACTTTGCTGCCTAGTGCATTCCTTCATCCGGTCACTGTTGCCTTCGCACTTGCGGTGCGCCAGACTGTGCCGCATGGGACTCGAGGACACACTGCTGGTGGCGGACAGCCACCCGGACTGCCGTGAAACCCTGGCCATGGCGCTGGAGTTCAGCGGCTACTCCGTCTGCACCGCCGGAAGCCATCACGCTGCGCTGACCTGGCTGCGTCATCGCACGCCGCGCGCCGTGCTGCTGGACATGCACCTGCTGGGTGGCAGCGGCCTCGACCTCGCGCGCGTGCTGCGAGCCAATCCGCGCTTCGACCGCACCCGCATCCTGCTCACCGGCACCTGGTTCACCCCGCGCGACCGCACCATCGCGGCCACCATCCCGCTCGACGGCCTGTGGATCAAGCCGCTCGAACTGGGCGAGCTCGTGCGCCAGCTCTCGCTGTCCCTGGCCACCGCCCCGGCCGCGGACGCCTGAGGCATGGCCGACTTCCTTGGCAGCAACGGGACGACGCTGGCTTCGCTGGTGGTATTGGCCGGCCTGGTGCTGGGCGTGATCGGCTACGCGCGACGTCCCAAGGCCGTGCCGGAGCGCCGCGAGCTGGCGCCCACGCTGATCCCGGCCGACTCCACCGATTTCCTGCCCAGCACGGTGGCGGCGCCGCCCCCGCGCCGCAGCGCCCGCGAGTTCGAAGACACCGAATAGCGCCCGCGGTCAGCGCAGCGTCGGCTTGCGCGCGACGTAGTGGAACCACCAGGCCGCGCTGGTGTCCTCGCCCTCTTCCATCGGCCGGCCACGCTGGTCGTCGAACACCGCCTCGACGTCGAAGCCGGTTTCGTTCAGCTGCCGCAGCTGCTCCTGCAGGCTGGTGTAGACCACCACCAGGCCGAAGCCGTGGGCGCCGCAGTTCATCACCGCCCAGTCCTCGTGCACCTCGTTGGCCTCGCGCAGCCGCAGGTGGTTGTGCACCGCGCGCGGCAGCGCCGCCACCGCGCGCATGAGGCGCCAGCCGAACCGCAGCGGATTGGACGACCAGGGCACGTCCAGCCGCGGCTTCTCGCCCGGTCCGGGCCCGTGGCGGTTGTGCGCCGACACCACGAACAGGCCGCCGGGCCGCAGCACGCGGTACACCTCGGCCAGCACCAGCCGCCGGTCCTGCGGCGCGACCGAGTCGATGCCGTTGAACGAGAACACCACCAGGCCGAAGTGCCCGGCGGGCAGCGACGTGAGGTTGCGCGCGTCCAGGTGCTCGAAGCGCGCGCCGGGATAGGTGCGGCGGCAGGCCTCCACCATCTCGGCCGTGTAGTCCACGCCCAGGTAGTCGGTGCTCAGCGGCAGCAGCAGCGCCGTGGTGCGGCCGGCACCGACGCCGATATCCAGGATCGGGGCGGCGCGCGCGCGGTCCGCCACCCATTCGATGGCGGCCTGCTCGCCGGGATCGGTCCAGCCGCGCATGCGCCGGTAGACGGCCACGGTGTCGGGCCGCTGCCAGGTCGCGCGGTTGATCAGGTCCAGGTCGAGCGGCGCGCCGCCCATGGCCGCCGACGGGTACGCAATGCTCATCGCCATCCTCCCAGTAGAGCCTGACCATTCAACAGGAGGCGCGCGGTCAGCAGTTCCCGATGAGTGCTAAAGCTGTGACAGGGCGTGTTGGCAGAGTTGGCTTCAGGCCGCGGCGGCCGTGGTGGCCGCGGCCGCCGGCACCGGCATGGTGAAGCGGAAGGTGGCGCCGCGGCCCGGCTGCCCTTCGCCGTGCACCGCGCCGCCCTGGCGCTGGATGGCGCGCGCCACGGTCGCGAGGCCGATGCCGGTGCCGGGGAACTCGTCCTGCCGGTGCAGCCGCTGGAAGGTGCCGAACAGCTTGTCGGCATGGGCCATGTCGAAGCCGGCGCCGTTGTCGCGCACGAAGAACTCGCCGCGCGCCACCGATCCGCCCACCACGATCTCGGCGTCGTCCTGCTGGGCGCTGAATTTCCAGGCGTTGCCCAGCAGGTTCTCCATCACCGATCGCATCAGGCGCACGTCGCCCAGCACCACCAGGCCCGGCTCGACCCGGCAGCGCACCGCGCGCTCGGGCGACTCGGCCTGCAGCCGGTCGAGGATCTCGGTCGCCACGCTGGTCAGGTCGACGCGCCCGCGCACCATGTCGGACTGCGACACCTCGGCCAGCGACAGCATGCCCTGCACCAGCTGCACCATTTCCTCGGCGTTGGCCTGGATGCGGTTCAGGTAGTGCTCGGCGCGCGAGCCGGCCGGCTGCGGCCCGATCTCGCGGGCGAGCAGCTGCGTGAACGAGCCGATGCGCTGCAGCGGCGACTGCAGGTCGTGCGAGACCGAATAGGAGAACGCGCGCAGCTGCTCGTTGGCCAGCCGCAGCGCCGCCTCGTTGGCCATGATGTCCGTGATGTCGGCATCGATGCCGACCCAGAACACGATCTCGCCGTCCTCGCCGCGCACGGGCGTGGCGCGGTAGGTCGTCGTGTGGAAGGTGCCGTCGCGGGCGCGGATGCGGCGCGTGCCCTGGAAATCGGTGCCGCGCTCGCGGCAGCGCCGCCAGTTGGCGCGCACCGCCGGCAGGTCGTCGGGGTGGATCGCCTCCAGCCATTCCATGCCGCTCCAGCGCGGCGGCTCGCCGCCCACCAGGTCGAACCAGGCGGGGCTGAGGAAAGTGGCGCGGCCGCGCGGGTCGATGGTCCAGATCGGCAGCGGCGCCTGTTCGGCCAGCGTGCGGAACAGCGCCTGCTGCCGCTCCAGCTCGCGCGTGCGCTGGGCGATGCGCTCCTCCAGCGTGGCATTGAGCTCGCGGATCTCGGCCAGCATGCGCACGCGCTGCGTGACATCCTGCTGCGCGCCTTGCAGGCGCACCACCTTGCCGGTCTCGTCGCGCACCGGCTGGCCCATGGCGCGGATCCAGACCTCGCGGCCGGCCGGCGTGTTGACCCGACCTTCCATGTCGAACGGCTCGCCGTTCTGCACGCAGCGCTGCAGGCCGGCCTCGGCGCCGGCGCGGGCGCGCGGCCCGAGCAGCCCGAACACGTCGGCCAGGGTGGTGGTGGCGCCCGGCTCCAGGTCCATCATCGCGGCCGCCACGTCCGAGAGGTAGATCTGGCCGGTGGCCAGGTCCAGCTCCCAGCCGCCCAGGCGGGCCAGCTGGCCGGCCAGCTGCAGCATGTCGGCCTGGTCCTGCAGCAGGTCCTGGGCCAGCTTCATCTCGTGGATGTCGGTGGAGGTGCCGTACCAGGACACGATCTGCCCCGCGGCATTGAGGTTGGGGCGCGCGCGCACCAGCTGCCAGTGGTCCAGGCCGTCGGCGTAGCGCAGGCGCAGTTCGGCCTCCAGCGGCTGGCCGGTGGCCAGCGAGTACATCATCCGTTCCTCGGCCCAGGCGGAGTCGTCGGGGTGCACCAGCTGGTGCCAGCGCGAGCCCTGCGCGGCCTCCGGCGGCCGCCCGGTGACGTCGGTCCAGCTCTGGTTGACGAACTCCACCACGCCGTCGGGATTGGCGATGAAGACGATCTGCGGCATGGCCTGGGCCAGGTCGCCGAAACGTCGCTCCAGGTGCTGCCGGCGCGCCGACTGGCGGTGCAGCTGCATCGCCAGGGCGCAGGCGCCCAGCACCGCCAGCAGCCAGACGCCGGCCGTGAGCGCGGCGAACCGGCGCCAGGGTGCGAGCAGGTCGCCGTAGGAGGAGCCGACCATCACCACGAGTTGCGGATACGCGTCCAGGGTGCGGTATGCGTAGATGCGCTGCACCTTGTCGATCACGCTCTGGCGGTGATGCAGGCCCTCGGGCGACCTGTGCAGCCAGTCGGTGAACAGGTCCAGCTGCGACAGGTCCCGGCCGATGGCGCCCTCCTCGGTCGGGCTGCGCATCAACAGCTGGCCGTCGCGATGCACCAGGCTGATGATGCCGCCCGCGCTGGTGTCCAGGCCGTCCCAGACCGACTGGAAGTAGTTCGGCTCGATCGCCCCGGCGATCACGCCGCGGAAGACGCCGGATTCATCGCGGATCGCCCGCGAGACCATCATCTGGAGCCGGCCGGTGGTGCGGCTGCGCAGCATCGGGCTGATGAAGATCGGCGTCGGCCCGCCGGCGTCGGCATGGAAACGGAAGTACTCGCGGTCGGCGGAGCTGACCTTCGGGAGTCCCTCTTGCGAGTGGTGGACCTGCTGGCCTTGCGTGTCCATCACCCACAAGGCGCGCACGTAGGGCAGGTCGGCCAGTTCGGCGCGCAGCAGTTCGCGCCCGGCCTGGGCATCGAGCGGGCCATCCGCCTCGGCCTCGCGCAGCCGATAGGCCGCGAACTGCAGCCGCTGGTCGACGGTCTGGATGCTGCGGGTGGTCTGCTCCGAGATCACCCGCGACATGGTCTGGGTGAGCTGCTCGCCACCGCGCACCGCCTCGCCGTACAGCACCCACAGCGCGGTGGCCAGCAAGGCGCCGGACAGCAGGGCGAACCCCGCCACCCAGCCGAACACCCGGCGCCGGCGCGGCGCGGCCGCGGGGACCGAGATCGACAGCGCGGTCGGCCCGAAATCCGTGTTCCCGGACTCCGCCGGCCTCCTCGTCCCCTGTTTCGTCATCAGGGGCGAGATCATGCGCCATGTGCGGGAGCCCCCGCAATTCGAGGTCTGCCGGAGCGGAACGGGGGCGCTCTCGACGTGCGCCAAAACGACATCGCTTTGCCGGAATCCCGGCCAGCGCGCATACTCGCGGACCATAACAAGAAGGCGTCGTCAAGGACGTCTTTCCCCCTGGAGGGTTCGCATGGGATTCATGGATCGCCTGCTCGGTCGACCGGCCAAGCCGGCTTCGTCGCGACCGGGGCCGGCCACGGCGCAAGCCGGCGGACCCTCGACGCGCGGCCCTTCGTCGCCGCAGGCGATCCGCAAGGAGCTGGTGCGGGTCTCGGTCCGCGACACCCTGCTGCACAACGGCATCCCCGCCGCCTGGGTGCGGGCCGACCCCCTGACCACCTCCGCCCCCGGCCGCGAAACCGGCGTGCACGTGCGCCTGGTGGTGCAGCACTGGGACGCCCGCCTGATGCAGTGCACCGTCGCCCTGCAGGAGCACGTGGAAAAGCGCATCCTCGCGCTCGACCCGGCCGCCGAGAACTGGTTGATGGGCCTGTCCTGGCAGTTCGACCTGGAAGACGTCTCGCACTGCCCGCCCCTGCCGCATCCCGGCAGCTGGACCCTCCCCGCCGATGCTCCCCGGGCGGTATTCGCCCCCCAGCCCGAACCCGCGGCGGCCAGCGCCGACGTGATCAGCGGCCCCACCCGGATCCAGTCGGCCCCGGCCGGCGAGGACCGCCGCAAGGTGCTCGAACGCATGATGAGCGAGCGCGACGCCGATTTCGGTCGCGACGAGGCCGGCGACTTCAGCAAGACCCAGCCCATGGGCTTCGAGAAGACGCGGCCGATGTCCGGCTTCGACAAGCTGGCGGCGGAACAGGCGCCGCCCGCGGTCTGCCGCCCGCCATCGGGTGGCTGACGCCGCGGCCGCGCCGGCCGTGGCGCCGCTCTGGCGCCGCTTCCTCGCCTTCCTCGCGCCGCTGGTCCTCCCCAACGTGCTGCAAGCCCTCTCGGGCACCCTGAACAACATCTACCTGGGCCGGATGCTCGGCACCGAGGCGCTGGCCGCGGCGGTGGCCTTCTTTCCGCTGCTGATGTTCCTGATCGCGCTGGTGATCGGCCTTGGCACGGGCGGCTCCATCCTGGTCGGCCAGGCCTGGGGCGCGAACAAGCACGACGTGGTCCGTCGCGTCGCCGGCACCGCCCTCGCCGGGGCCGGCGTGCTGGGCGTGGCCATCATGGTGCTGGGCTTCATCGGCATCGCCCCCATGCTGCGCGGCCTGCGAACGCCGCCCGCGGTGCTGCCGCAGGCCGTCGCCTACGCCCATGTGCTGCTGTTCGCGCTGCCGGTGCTGTTCGTCTCCATCGTCGCTTCGTCGCTGCTGCGCGGCGTCGGCGACACCGTCACTCCGCTGCGCATGCTGGTGATGACAACGGCCTGCACCATGGTGCTGACGCCGGCGCTGATCCACGCCGGCCTGGGCGTGGCCAGCGCCGCCTGGGCCGTGCTCGCGGGCCAGGCGGCGGGCCTCGCCTGGCTGGCCCGGCATCTCTCGCGCCGCCACCACGTGCTGGCGTGGTCCGGGCTGGTGCCGCAGCTGCGGTTCGACGGGCCGCTGCTGCGGCAGGTCGCACGCCTGGGCATCCCCACGGGCCTGTTCTTCACCGTCGGCTCGCTGGCCGACATCGCCGTGCTCTCGCTGGTCAACGCCCATGGCGTGCACGCCACCGCGGCCTGGGGCGCGGTGAACCAGGTGATGGCCTACGTGCAGTTCCCGGCGATGTCGATCGCGATCGCCACCTCGGTGTTCGCCGCGCAGGCGATCGGCGCGCGGCGCTTCGAGCTGCTGGACCACGTCACCCGCCTGGGCCTGGGCATGAACCTGGCGCTCACCGGCGCGCTGGCGCTGGCCGCCGCCCTGCTGGCGCGCCACGCGACCGGCCTGTTCGTCACCGATCCGCAGGTGGTGGACCTCGCGGCCGCGGTGCTGCACGTGATGGTGGTCGGCAGCGTGCTGTTCGGCATGGCCAGCGTGTTCAGCGGCGTCATGCGCGCGGCGGGCACGGTGCGCGTGCCGACGCTGATCTCGCTCGGCTGCCTGGCGCTGCTGGTATTCCCGCTCGGCTGGCTGTTCGACCGCACGCTGGGCCTGCGCTGGATCTGGCTGGCGTATCCCGCCACCTACGGCGTCGCGCTGCTGCTGCAGGCCGCGTACTTCCACGGCGTGTGGAAGCGGCAGCCGATCCGCGCCCTGGTCTGATTCAGTACGACAGCTTCGGGTACCAGCCGGTGCCGCGCCCTTGCGGCGTCAGGTCCAGCACCGACCAGAGCGAGGCGATGTCGGGCGCGTCGCGAGGGTCCTGGCCCGGGTCGGCCATCTCGGCCGTCATCTCGCTGGCCCAGAACAGGCGGACCTCCTCGCCTTCGCGCGTGAAGACGACCAGGGCCGGGTACTCGCTGCCGTCGTCCATCAGCACGCCGAGATCCTTCGCGTAGTCGTCGCCCACGGTCTGGGCGAAGTTCAGGTCGCGCCAGCCGCGTTCCTGGGCGAAGGCCCGCTGGCGCTCGACGCTGGAGCGGCCCAGGATCCGCAGCGCGACGCGCTGCTTGATGTCCGCGGCGTTGCCGTTCACCGCGCCCAGCCAGTTGGTGCACATCGGACAAGGCCGCTCGCGCTGCGGGCCGTACATCCAGAAGTAGGTGACCAGCGTGTCCTTGTCACCGAACAGGTCCACGAGCCGGACCTCGGCGCCTTCCTCGTCGCGGAAGCGGTAGGTCTTGGCGATCACCGGCCCCGGCGGCAGCGCGCGGCGTTGTTCCACCAGCCGCGTCATGTGGCGTCGGAACTCGATCTCCTCGGCCAGCAGCGCGACCCGCGCGGCCTCGTACTCGCGCGACGCACCCGGGAACGGCGTCTTCGCCTTGGCGGCGAGCTCCGCCGCCGGTTTCAGTTCGTTCTTCTTCATGCGTGCTCCTGGCGCGCCACTTCCTCCAGGGTCAGCGGATCGGGCTCGCCTTCGTAGAACTTGCGCAGGTCTTCGCGGAACACTGCGTCATCCGGACTCGCCAGCATGAAGAGCGTGAGGCAGGAGCGCAGCTTCATCGCGTCGATGCCGCCGAACACCTCGACCGCCGTCGGTCCTTGCAGCTGCAGCAGGATGGCGCAGCACTCCCGCAGACGCGGACCCAGCACCGGATGCGCGAGATAGGCCCGGGCCTCCTCGAGGCCCGAGAGCCCGTAGTGCCGGGCCATGCCGCTGCGCCCGAGCACCGCGAGCTGCGGGAACACGAACCACATCCAGTGGGTCGTCTTGCGGCCCGCCTGCAGTTCCGCGCGCACGGCGGGCCACACCGGCGCCTGCGCGGACACGAAGCGTTCGAGATCGAAGCCCGGCACCTACATCCCGTGATGGCAGCTGCCGTCGCCTGCCTTCGCGACGTCGGTCGTCGGCACGCCGTCGTCGGGCGCGAGGCCGCTGCGTTCGGCGACCGGCGTGGTGGGCACTTCGTTGGCGGCCACGGGCTGCGGCCCCACCGACGCCTGGTCGGCGGATGCCGGCGGCACGGACGGCGTGAGGAACGCGGCCAGCGCGAAGCCGCCGATGACCGCGGCGACGGCGCCGCCGACCCAGCGGGGACGGATCGCGGGCGTGTGGGTGGTGGAACCTGCCGCCGCTTCATCTTCGAGCGGGGCCTGGTGTTGGCGAGCCAGGTAGCACATGAGGAACCTCCTTCATGTCGTGGGTTGCTTGACGACCCGCAGGTAAGGCTTGACCGCGTTCCAGCCCTGCGGGAACAGCTTCTTCGCGTCTTCGTCGTTGACCGAGCCGGCGATGATCACGTCCTCGCCCGGCTTCCAGTTCACCGGCGTCGCGACCTTGTGCTTCAGGGTCAGCTGCATCGAATCGACCACGCGCAGGATCTCGTCGAAGTTGCGGCCCGTGGTCATCGGGTAGGTCATCATCAGCTTGATCTTCTTGTCGGGACCGACCACGAACACCGAGCGCACCGTCTGGTTGGTCGTGGGCGTGCGGCCCTCGGAGGTGCCGGCCTCGTCGGCGGGCAGCATGTTGTATAGCTTGGAGACCTCGAGCTTGCTGTCGCCGATGATCGGATAGCCGACCTTCGCGCCCTGCGTCTCCTCGATGTCGGCCATCCAGCGGCCGTGGCTGTCCACCGGATCGACGCTCAGGCCGATCAGCTTCACGTTGCGGCGCTTGAACTCCGGCTCGATCTTCGCCATGTAGCCCAGCTCGGTGGTGCACACCGGCGTGAAGTCCTTGGGATGCGAGAACAGGATCGCCCAGCTGTCGCCGATCCACTCGTGGAACTTGATCGGTCCCTGCGTGGTTTCGGCCTGGAAGTCGGGCGCGGTGTCGTTGATGCGCAGTGACATGGGGTTGACCTCCTTCGCCCACGAAAAGGGCAACGGCCATGATGCGGCGCGCCGGCGGGCGATGTCAACGAGACAGCAGCAGCTTCAGGAGGCCCGCTCCGATGAGCACGAAGCCCAGCACGCGGGCGATCCGCTCGCCGCCCGGCGCCGTCTTCTCCAGCGCCACCGCCAGCGCGATCGCGGCGACCCACGCGATGTTCATCACGCCGCCGACGAACAGCAGGGCCATCAGCGCCCAGCAGCAGCCCAGGCAGAAGAGGCCATGCCGCAAGCCCATCGCGAAGGCGCCGGCGATACCTGGCCGCCAGCTCCCGATGAGGAAGCCCAGCGGCGAGCGGCAGCGGACGAGACAGGCGCGCTTCAGGGGCGAGAACTGGTAGGTGCCCGCCAGCAGCAGCAGGACCACGTCCAGCGACCTGGAGCGGCTGGCGATCATCGGGTCGACCCAGCCGCGCCACTGCAGCACCCACTGCAAGGCGGTGGCGACCACGCTGAAGCCTGCCCAGGTCATCAGGTAGGCGGCCACGAACGCGGAAGCGCGCCCTTCTTCCTGCTGCCGGAGGCTCAGCCGCACGAAGGCCAGCACGACCGGCAGCGCGGAGGGCAGCATCATCGCGGCCATCATCACCGCCCACATGGCGAAGATCGCCTCGGCGTTGGAAGCGGACCAGTGCGAACCGCCGGGCATGGTGAGCTGCACCAGCGGATGCGCCATGTCCACCGCCATCCAGGCGAGCAGCGACCACGCGAGCAGGCTCGCCGCGATGAGCGCGGCGTGCACCGAGGGCAGGCCGGGGTGGCGCATGCATTCACATTCCGCCCGATCGCGCGGCCTGTCAACGGCGGCTTGAACATTCGCGCGCCTCGTCTATCCTCCACGCCCGCTCCATTCCCGAAGAGGCGCACCATGGCTTGGCAGATTTCAGGTCAGTACATGGAAACCTGCAGTTGCACTTTCCTGTGTCCCTGCATCATCACCAACCTCGCCGGCACGCCTACCGAAGGCAACTGCCAGGCCGCGCTGGGGCTGCACATCGACAAGGGCAGCAAGGACGGCGTGTCGCTCGACGGCCTCGACCTGGTCGTGCTGCTGGAGTCGCAGGGACCGATGGGCGCGGGCAACATGACGGTGGGGCTGATCGTCGACGACGGCGCGTCGCAGGCACAGGTGGACGCGATCGCCGAGATCGCGGGCGGCAAGGTGGGCGGGCCGATGGCGATGCTGGCGCCGCTGGTGGGCCGCTTCGCCGGCGTGGAACGCGCGCCCGTGAAGGTCACCCGCAGCGGCAACACATGGTCGGCCAAGGCCGGCGAGTTGATCGACGAGACCTGCGAAGCCATCACCAACATGGACGGCCAGCCGCTGTACCTCGACAACGCTTCGCATCCGATGAACTCGCGGCTGGGCCTGGCGAAGGCCACGCGCAGCAACTTCGATGCGTTCGGCATCAAGTGGAGCGACGACACCGGGACGCGCAACGGGCATTTCGCGCCGTTCTCCTGGTCCGGCTGAAGGGGCTCTTCCGCGCGCCCGGGCGCGCCCGCGCGCGACGCCCGAAAATCGCACCTGATGCCTCCTTCCCCTCCCTTCCACCCGGCCGTGACGGCCTGGCTGGAAGGCCGCTTCGGACGGGCGACCGACACGCAAGCGCAGGCGTGGGCCGTCACCTCGCAGCGCCGCCATGCCCTGATCGCCGCGCCGACCGGTTCCGGCAAGACCCTCGCGGCCTTCCTCTCCGCCATCGACGAGCTGGTGCGCGAGGGCCTGGACGCCGGCCTCACGGACGAGGTGCACGTGCTCTACGTGTCGCCGCTGAAGGCGCTGTCCAACGACATCCGCAAGAACCTTGAAGAGCCGCTGGCCGGCATCGCCGCGCAGCTCGCGGCGATGGGGCTGCCCGACATCGGCATGCGCGCGGCCGTGCGCACCGGCGACACGCCGACGGCCGAGCGCGACCGCATGCGCCGCAAGCCGCCGCACATCCTGGTGACCACGCCGGAGTCGCTGTACATCCTGCTGGGCTCGCCTTCGGGCCGCGCGATGCTGCGGTCGGTCAAGAGCGTGATCGTCGACGAGTTGCACGCGGTCGCCGGCAGCAAGCGCGGCTCGCACCTGATGCTGTCGCTGGAGCGGCTGGAGGCGCTGTGCGCGCGGCCGCCGGTGCGCATCGGGCTGTCCGCCACGGTGAAGCCGCTGGAGGAGATGGCGAAGTTCCTGCTGGGCGATCGCGACGAGCGCATGGAGATCATCGACGCGGGCCATGTGCGCCGGCGCGACCTCGCGATCGAGGTGCCGCGTTCGGCCCTGGGCGCGGTGATGGCCACCGAGGTGTGGGACGAGCTGTACGACCGCGTCGCCGGCCTGGTGCACGAGCACCGCACGACGCTCGTCTTCGTCAACCAGCGCCGCACCGCGGAACGCGTGGCGCGCCATCTCGCCGAACGATTGGGTGAAGAACACGTCACCGCGCACCACGGCAGCCTGTCGCGCGAGCATCGCCTGCAGGCCGAGCAGCGGCTCAAGCAGGGCGAGCTCAAGGCGCTGGTGGCCACCAGTTCGCTGGAACTGGGCATCGACATCGGCGACATCGACCTGGTGTGCCAGCTCGGTTCGCCGCGCGGCATCAACGCCTTCCTTCAGCGCGTGGGCCGCGCGGGCCATGCCATCGGCGCGGTGCCCAAGGGCCGGCTGTTTCCGCTGGCGCAGGACGACCTGCTGGAGTGCGCCGCATTGCTCCATGCGGTGGAACGCGGCGAACTCGATCGCATCCGCGCGCCGCTGCAGCCGCTCGACGCGCTGGCGCAGCACATCGTGGCCGAGACGGCCAGCCGCGACTGGCCGCTCGACGAGCTGTACGACTGCCTGCGCCGGGCGCACCCCTATCGAGGCCTGGACAAGCGGCAGTTCGAGCAAGTGGTGCAGATGCTCGCGGACGGCTACAGCACGCGCCGCGGCCGGCGCGGCGCCTACCTGCACTACGACGCGGTCAACCGCATGCTGCGGGCACGGCGCGGCGCGCGCCTGGCGGCCGTCACCAACGCGGGCGTGATCCCCGACCAGTTCGACTATGACGTGGTGCTGCTGCCCGAGGAGCATCGCGTGGGCACGCTCAACGAGGACTTCGCCTTCGAGAGCCTGCCCGGCGACGTGTTCCAGCTGGGCAACGCCTCGTACCGCATCGCCAAGGTCGAGACCGGCAAGGTGATGGTGGAGGACGCGAAGGGCCAGCCGCCCACGATGCCGTTCTGGCTGGGCGAGACGCTGGGCCGCAGCGACGAGTTGTGCGAGGCGGTCTCGCGCCTGTTCGACACCGCCGACACGCTGCTCGCCGATGGCGTCGCGGCCTGCACGCGCTGGCTGCGCGAAGACCTGCACCTGCCGCAGGCCGCCGCGGAGCAGCTCGCTCTCTATCTCGCTTCCGCCCGCGCCGCGCTCGGTGCGCTGCCCAGCCGCAAGCGCATCGTGTTCGAGCGCTTCTTCGACGAGGTGGGCGACACGCACCTGGTGATCCACTCGCCCTACGGCTCGCGCATCAACAAGGCCTGGGGCCTGGCGCTGCGCAAGCGCATGTGCCGCAAGTTCAACTTCGAGCTGCAGGCCAGCGCGCTGGAGGACAGCATCGTGCTGTCGCTGGGGCCCAGCCACAGCTTCGCGCTGGAGGAAGTGCGGCACTGGCTGAAGTCCGCGACCGCCCGCGACGTGCTGGTGCAGGCATTGCTCGACGCGCCCCTGTTCGGCACGCGCTGGCGCTGGAACGCCACCGCGTCATTGGCGGTGCGCCGCATGAACGGCGGCCGCAAGGTGCCGCCGCAGTTCCAGCGTTCCGATGCCGAAGACCTGCTGACGGTGGTGTTCCCCGACCAGATCGCGTGCGCGGAGAACCTGGTCGGCGACCGCGAGATCCCCGACCACCCGCTGGTGGCGCAGACGCTGGCCGACTGCCTGACCGAGACCATGGACGCCGACGGCTTCCTCGCGCTGCTGGCGCGCATCGAGTCCGGCGAGGTGGAAGTGATCACGCGCGACCTGCCGCTGCCCTCGCCGCTGTCGCACGCCGTGCTGAACGCGCGGCCGTACGCCTTCCTCGACGATGGCGCGGCCGAGGAGCGGCGCACCAAGGCGGTCCGCACGCAGCCGGTGTCGGAGCAGCTGCAGACCGAACAGGACGTGGGCCGGCTCGACCCGCAGGCCATCGCTCAGGTGCGCGAGGATGCGTGGCCCATGATCGGCAACGCGGAGGAACTGCACGACGCGCTGGTGGTGCACGGCTTTCTCACGAGGGAGGAAGCGCCGTTTCCCGAATGGGTCGACGCGCTCGTGGAGCAGAGGCGCATCACGCGGCTGGGCGAGCTCCTGGTCGCGGCCGAGCGCTTGCACGAGTTGCGCGCGATCTTCCCGGATGCGGTGCCGTCGCCGGCGATCGAGCCGGTGGCGAGCCAGCGTCCCGAGCCTGAAGACGCGCTGCGCGAGATCCTGCGCAGCCGCCTCGACGCGCTGGGCCCGGTCACCGCCGAATCGCTGGGCGCGCCGCTGGGCCTGCGGGGCAACGCGGTGCTCACCGCCTTGCTGCAGCTCGAGGCCGAAGGCGCCGTGATGCGCGGCGCCTTCACCGCGCCCGGCGCGGCGCAGTGGTGCGATCGCCGCCTGCTCGCCCGCATCCACCGCGCGACGCGCGACAAGCTGCGCGCCGAGATCCAGCCGGTGCCGCCCGCGCAGTTCATGCGGTTCCTGTTCCGCTGGCACCAGCTGGCCGGCAGCGAGGGCGACGAGCGCCGGCAAGGCGAAGGCGGCCTGGCCGACGTGCTGCGGCAGCTCGAAGGCCATGCCGCACCGGCCACCGCCTGGGAGGAAGACCTGCTGCCCTCGCGCGTGAGCGACTACCTGCCGCACATGCTGGACAAGCTGTGCGCCGTGGGCCGCGTCGCTTGGTGGCGCCCGGCGGAAGGCGGCGAGGCCACGGGCCGCAAGTCGGGACCGATCCGCGGCACGCCCGTGATGCTGTGCGAGCGCGACGCGATGGCGCACTGGCAGCTGGCGGCCGGCGCGGCGCCGGTGGACGAATCGGCGCTGTCCGGCCGTGGCCGGCTGGTGCTGGAACTGCTGCGCGAACACGGCGCCAGCTTCTTCGCCGACCTGCAGCGCGACGCTCGCCTGCTGGGCGCGCAGGTCGAGCAGGCCTTGGCGGAACTGGTCGCGCACGGGTTGGTCACCTGCGATTCGTTCGTCGGCTTGCGGACGCTGGTGATGCCTTCCGACAAGCGCAACAAGCTGCGCCGGAGGAACCGCGACCCGATCGACGATGCCGGCCGCTGGTCGCTGACCCGCAGGCCCCGGCCGGTCGAAGCGAACGCAGGCGCGCTGGCCGCGCCCCACGTCGAGCACATCGCGCGCGTGCTGCTGCGCCGCTACGGCGTGGTGTTCCGCAAGCTGCTGGAGCGCGAGGACGGCCTGCCGACCTGGCGCGAACTGGTGTACGTGCTGCGCCGGCTGGAGGCGCGCGGCGAAGTGCGCGGCGGCCGCTTCGTCAGCGGCTTCTCGGGCGAGCAGTTCGCGCTGCCCGAGGCCGCGACGGCGCTGCGCAAGACGGCGCGATCGCCCGGCCGCGAGCGCGTGGCCGTCTGCGCGGTCGATCCGCTGAACCTGGCCGGCATCCTCACGCCCGGCGACAAGCTGCCGCGCCTGCCGGGCAACCGCGTGCTGTTCGAAGGCGGCGTGCCGATCGCGGCGCAAAGCGGCGGCGACATCCGCTTCCTGCGCGAGCTGGAGCCCGCCGAGCAGTGGGAAGTGAAGAACCTGCTGATCCGCCGCGGCCGGCCCGCCAGCTACGTCGTGCCGCAGGCCGCCATGAACGGCTGAGCGAAGGGCCGCGGCCGCTTCACTTCTTCGGGGACATGATCCCCATCATCAGGTCGGTATTGAGCTTGGCCATCTGCTGGACCAGCGACCACTGGCTGCTCATGATCTTCGTGAACTCGGGGTTGGTCGGGCTGGCCTGGCCCGACATCGCCAGCTGCGCGGTGGACTGCGCGATCTTCTGCTGCTCGGCGAGGATCTGCTTCACGGCTTCGTTGTATTGATCCAGGGTCATCAGTGGCTCCATTCGCGGGACCGCCCGCTGCCTGATCTTAGGCCGGAGCCTGCCTCAATAGGGGCGAAGCGAGCCCGGTTGCGAGGCGCCTGCCGAACGGATCGGCAGCTGAACCGCAGGCGCTTCCGGCACTTCCGCGATACGGCGAAGCTGCTGGCTCAGTTCGCCGAAGCGGCGACGGTACTGGGCCGGCGTGAGCTGCACCTTGCGCCGGAACAGCCGGTTGAAGAAGCTGGCGTCCTGGTAGCCCACCTCGGTGGCGATCGCCTCGACCGGCATGTCGCCGGACTCCAGCAACTGCTTGGATTCCTCCAGCCGGAGCGTGTGGATGTACTCGAGCGGGCTCATGCCGGTGGCCTCCGTGAACCTGCGCTTGAACGTGCGCTCCGGCAGGCCTGAGAGCGCCACGAGCCGCGACACGGGCGATTCGGCGCGGTAGTTCGACGCGGCCCACACCTGGCAACGGGCCACCAGCGTGTCCTGGGCGACCTTGGGGCCCCGCACCAGCGACGAGTAGGCGACCGCGCTCACGTCGCTGCTGCCCAGCAGGTACACGCGCGCCACCCGCATCGCATCCTGCGGCGAGGCGAACCGCGCGATCACCGCGAGCGCGAGCATGTACCAGGCGATCCCGCTGCCGGCCAGCATCAGGCGCCGGTCGGGCCCCGTCACCACGAGGGAGCGCTCGGCCGCCCAGCGCGTGCGTGGGTGGTCGCGCGAGAGGGAGTCGCAGTAGGCCCAGTGCGAAGTGCCCTCGTAGCCGTCCAGCAGGTCCGTCCCGGCGAGCAGCAGCGCGCCGGAACAGCTCGAGCACAGCGTCGCCCCGCCGTCCCAGGCCTGGCGCAGGTAGTCCAGCTCGGGACCGTAGCGCTCGCAGACGTCGGTGCCGGGCATCTCGAGCAGGTCCGTGACGGCCACGATGTCGGGCCGGGGGCAGCTCTGGAAGCTGGCATCGGGCGTGATGCGCACGCCGTTCGCGGCCACGAAAGGCTGTCCGTCGCGGGTGACCACGAGCGGCCGGAAGGGGGACTCGACCATCGGACCACCGTGCATCAACTGCCAGTCGCGGCGCGTGGCCGCCAGCAGGTCGAGGAAGCCGAGCACCGTGCCGGCGGTCGTTGCCGGGGTGCCGATCAGCGCGACCGTAAAGGCTTGGCGGCGTGCGTCTGGCATGTTTGACGTGCTTGTTGCACGTATCACTTTAGCGGTCACCCCTGGTTGAGCAGCAAACTTTCGTCACTCGTTCTGACTGGAGTTTGAAAATGGAAGTTCAAGATTCTTCGGGTCTGGCTGTCACGGCGGCGAATGCCGAAGCACTGTCCCACTACGAGGCCGCCGGCCACCAGCTCAGGTGCTACACGGGCGACCCCGTGGCCAGCGTCGACCAGGCCCTGAAGGCCAGCCCCGACATGCCCATGGCCCATGCCCTCAAGGCGTGGCTGCACCTGGTCGGCACGGAGCCGTCCGGCCTGCCCGTCGCCCACGAGTGCTTGCGAGCGGGCAAGAACCTGAAGATGACGTTCCGCGAGCGCCGCCACTTCCGGGCCATCGAACTGGTGACCGAAAGCCGCTGGCGCGCCGCCGGCCGCGTGCTGGAGGAAGTGACGGCCGACCACCCGACCGACGTCCTGGCCTTGCAGGTCGGCCAGCTCATCGACTTCCTCGTCGGCGACTCGCGCATGCTGCGCGACCGCATCGCCCGCGTGCTCCCGGCGTGGAGCCCTTCCATCCCCGGCTACCACGCGGTGCTCGGCCTGTACGCCTTCGGCCTCGAGGAAACCGGCGACTACGCGCAGGCCGAGAAGTACGGCTGCAAGGCAGTCGAACTGGAGCCGCGCGACGGATGGGGCTGGCATGCCGTGGCCCACGTGATGGAGATGCAGAACCGCACGGCCGACGGCATCAGCTGGCTGGCCAACGGCGCCGACAGCTGGTCGCCGGAGAGCTTCTTCCAGGTGCACAACTGGTGGCACCTCGCGCTGTTCAACCTCGAGCAGGGGAACGTCGACGAAGTGCTGCGTCTGTTCGACGGCCCGATCTTCGGCCACCAGTCGCAGGTGATCCTCGACCTGGTCGACGCCTCGGCGCTCCTCTGGCGGCTGCACCTGCTGGGCGTGGACGTCGGCAACCGCTGGCAGCCGGTCGCGGACAAGTGGGAGGCCGTCGGATCGACCAGCGACTACGCCTTCAACTCGTGGCACGCCATGATGGCCTTCGTCGGCGCCGGCCGCGAGCGCGCGCAGAAGGAAACGCTGCATGCGCTCAAGGTGGCCAGCGTGGGCTCGGGCGACTCGGCGCTCTTCGCCAGGGAATGCGGCCTGGACGCCGCCCAGGCCATCCGGGCGTTCGGCGCCAGCCGCCCCGGCGAAGCGCTGGACCTGCTGCGGCCCCTGCAGCACTACGCGCACCGCTTCGGCGGCAGCCACGCGCAGCGCGACCTCATCGACCTGACCATGATCGAAGCCGCCCTCCGTTGCGGCCAGCAGTCCCTCGCCGGCGCCTTCATCGCGGAACGTGCCGCGCGGCGTCCCCACAGCCCCGCGGTCAAACGTCTTTCCGCGCGGGTCGCTCCCGTTTCCGCACAAGCCTGAGGAGGCCCATCGCCATGCTGAGTTCGTCCCGCCCTTTCGACACCGATCCTTCGCGCCCGCAGCCGCCGGCCCGCGATCCTTCGACGCCGCGCCGCATCCTCCTGGTGGACGACCACGCCCTCGTGCGCATGTCCGTCGTGAGCCTGTGCTCCACCGTCTCCAAGGACCTTCAGGTGCTCGAAGCCACCTCGCTGGCCGCCGCGCTGAGCCTGTACGAGCGCCACGAGGACAGCATCGACCTCGTGCTGCTCGACCTCAACCTGCCGGACAGCAAGGGGTTCGCCGCCATCCAGATACTGAAGCGCCGCTTCCCGCGCAGCCGCATCGTGGTGCTGTCCGGCGCCTTCGACGACGCGGTGGCCGCCGAGGCCTGCGTGCTCGGCGCGGAGAAGTTCCTGCCCAAGGGGTCGGACCCGGCGGTCCTCACCGCCACGCTGACCGAGCTGGTGGAACCCGGCAACTACGGCAAGCCGGTGCGGGACATGCACGCGTCGAACGGCGGCTCGCGCCGCGGCTCGCCGTCCGCGGCCACCTCGCTGTCGCCGCGCGAAATCGAGATCCTCAACCTCGTGCTGCAGGGCAAGACCAACCAGGAGATCGTGGGTGCCACCGGACTGAAGCTGGGCACCGTGAAGAACTACATCTCGGGGTTGTTCGTGGTGTTCGGTGTCCCCTCGCGATCCAAGCTCGTGAGTCTCTTCGTCTGAATTCGGTCCGGTGGACTTTGGGCCGCGTTCGCGCGGCCCTTTTTTTTTGCTCAGTGCAGCAGCAACCCGCCGCTGCGCCGCGTCGGCCGGAGCACCGCTTCCTCCAGCAGCGCGGCCGATCCCGCCACGGTGAACCAGCGGCGCGCGCGCGTGATGCCCGTGTAGACCAGCTCCCGCGTGAGCACGCGCGAATCGCGCTCCGGCAGCAGCAGCGCCACGTGCTCGAACTCCGAGCCCTGCGACTTGTGCACCGTCATCGCGAACACCGTCTCCACCGACAGCAGACGGCTGGGCAGCACCCAGCGCACGCCGCCTTCGCCGGAAGGGAAAGCCACGCGCAGCACCGGCCGGCCGTTCGGGCCCGGCAGCTCCAGCGCCAGGCCGACGTCGCCGTTCATCAGGCCCAGCGAATAGTCGTTGCCGGTGACCATCACCGGCCGCCCGTCGTACCAGCCTTTCGATTCCGGGATCAGGCCCTCGCGGTGCAGCAGCAGCGCCACCCGCTCGTTCATGCGCTCCACGCCGTGGGGGCCGCGCCGCACGGCGCACAGCAGCTGGAAGCGCGAGTACGCGGAGAGAACGCGAGCCGCCCACGCATCGAAAGCGGCCTGGTCCGAATCGCCGGATGGACGCTCTTCGCGCACGACCTGCAGGTAGCTCCGCAACCCGGCACGGCCGTCGTCGGATCCGCCATCCAGCACCAGCGGCCGAAGCGCCGCGTCGCCGGCCAGCTCGCGCCAGGCCACGCCATCGCTGCCCTGCTCGCGCAACTGCCGCACGCGCGGCACGTCGCCGGCGTTCACCGCTTCGGCGAGCCGCCCGATGCCGCTCTCCGCATCGAAGCGATGGCTGCGGCGCAGCTTCACCACCGCCTGGTCGAGCGGCTCGCCGGCCGCATCGACCAGCGCGGCGGGCACGATCTCGCCCGTGGCCTCTTCCACCCAGCGCGCCGTCTCCGGCAGGAAATGCCCGTCGTCGGCGCGGCGGCACAGCTCGCCCAGCAGGCCGCCGGCTTCGACCGACGCCAGCTGATCCTTGTCACCGAGCAGCACCAGCCGCGCGTGCGCGGGCAGCGCGGCCACCAGCGCCGCCATCGCCTCCAGACCCACCATCGACGCTTCGTCGAGCACCAGCACGTCCAGCGGCAGCGGATGGTGCTCGTCGTGGCGGAAGCCGCCGCGCAGCGGTGAACCACCGAGCAGGCGGTGCACGGTCTCGACGCGTGAAGGGATGGCCGCGCGCAGCAGCTCCGGCGCGCCGAGCTCCGCGAGCGGCAGGCGATCCACCGCGCTCGCGATCGATTCGTTCAGCCGCGCCGCCGCCTTGCCTGTGGGCGCGGCGAGCCGGATGCGCAACCGCCGCGCCGGCGCCAGGTGCTGCAGCAGCGCGAGCAGCTTCACGACGGTGGTGGTCTTGCCGGTGCCGGGCCCGCCGGTGACGACGGCGAAGCGCGAGCGCACGGCCAGCGCGCAGGCCACCTTCTGCCAGTCGGGCCCTTCGCCGTCGCCCTTGAAGAGCAGGTCCAGCGCCGGCCGCAGGCGCACGAGCGGCGGCCCTTCGTCCTGCGAGGAGAGTCGCGCCTCGATGGCGCGCCGCACCGAGCGCTCGTGCCGCCAGTACCGGCGCAGGTACAGCCGCGTGCCGGCCAGCACCAGCGGCGTGGCGCCCTCGCCCGTGGCCACCAGCCGCTCGTCCTGCAGGGCCGCGAGCCAATCCTCCAGCGGCGTCGCCGCGACTTCGCGCAGCAGCACCTGCGCGGCTTCGGGCACGTCCTCGTCGTCGTCGGGCGGCAGCGCGAGCGTCTCCTTCGCATCGGCTGCCAGCGCCCCGAGGTCCAGGCACACATGGCCGCGGCCGAGCTGGTGGCTGGCCAATGCCGCCGCCAGCACGCCGCGCGCAGGGACATGCGGCGCTTCCGACGCAAGGAAGCCCGCGAACGCATGGTCCACCTCGCGCAGCCAGCCCGCGTCGACCCAGGCGCGCAGCGAGGCGAGCAGTTCCTTCATGCCTCGGCCTCCATGTCGAGGCCCGCGAAGAGACGATCCATCGCCTCGATCAACGCTCGCGGCGGACGCTCCAGGTGCAGCCCGCGCCCCGCCGCGGACGCACCGCGCAGGAACACGTACACCGCCCCGCCCACGTGCCGGTCGTAGTCATAGTCGGGCAAGCGCGCGCGCAGCAACCGGTGCAGCGCGAACAGGTACAGCGCGTACTGCAGTTCGTACCGGTGACGCAGCACTTCCTCGCGCATCGCATGCGCGGTGTAGGCCGCGTCGTTCGGGCCCAGCCAGTTCGACTTGTAGTCCGCGACGTAGTAGCGGCCCTCGTGCTCGAACACCAGGTCGATGAAGCCCTTGAGCATGCCGTTGAGCTGCTGCGGCGCGAGCGGCGGCCGCGCCTGCGCGCCCAGCGTGTGGCGCGTCACCAGCGCATCCAGCGCCGAAGCGTTCACGCCCTGGGCGGCGATCCAGAACTCCATCTCGGCCTGGTAGGACCGCAAGCCGGCCGGCGCGACCGGCGTGCTGCCCGGCACCAGCGCCGACAACTCCATCGGCGCGTGCAGCCAGCCCGCGAACCACTCGCGCAGCACCTCCTCGTGCGCAGCCCATGGCGCGGGCCGCGCACGCCGCGCGATCTGCGCCTGCCAGTCAGACGGAGCGGCGGCCACCGCGGCGAAGCCTTCGCGGCCGGCCCACTCCAGCAGGTCGTGCAGGAACGTGCCCGCCGCCGCGCCGCGCGGAAAGGCGTGCATCCCGCCTTGCGCAGGCGCGACCGCCACGCGCGCGGCCGGCTCGCTCGCCTCTTCCTCGAGGTAGTTCGCCTCCTGCGCGGACTGCGGCGCCGAGGCGCCCGCCGGCCCCGCGAGCAGGCGCGAATAGCTCGCGATCCACCAGCGCTCGCGCTGCGCCTGCGCGTGCAATGCATCGCCCGGCAGCAGCGCCGTGGGCGCGGCGGGTGCGTACTTCTCTTGCGATTCCAGCAGCGGCGACGCGATGGAGGCCGCCTCGCATCCGGCGAGCGCGCGCTCCAGCAGCGCACGCAGTTGCCCCGGCTCAGGCGCGCGGCCCTCGTCCAGCAGCCAGCCGATCGCCGTTTTCGGCCAGGCCTCGGCCGGCGCGAGACCGATCCAGGTCGCATGCCGCGCCCGCGTGAGCGCCACGTACAGCTTGCGCAGGTCCTCGCCCAACCGCTCGCGATCGGCGCGTTCCACCGCTTCAGCATCGGGCCGCAGCGACAGGTGCGCGCGGCCTTCGTCGTCGCGCCAGCGCAGCGGCAGCGAGTCGCCGCTTTCGGGCCGGCACGCCACCGCGAACGGCACGAACACCAGCGGGTACTCCAGGCCCTTGGACTTGTGCACCGTCACCACCTTGAGCAGGTCGGCGTCGCTTTCCAGGCGCACCTGCCGCTCCTCGGCCGTGACCAAGTCCTCCTCGCGCTGCTCGGCCAGCCAGCGCACCAGCGCATGCTCGCCCTGCAGCTGCGCGCTGGCTTCCTGCAGCAGCTCCGACAGGTGCAGCAGGTCGGTGAGCTGGCGTTCGTCGTCCTGGGCCAGCAGCCGAGCGGGCACGTCGAAGTCGTGCAGCAGCCGCCGCAGCATCGGCAGCACGCCCTGGCGCCGCCACTGGCGCTGGTAGTCGTGGAACTGCTCGACGCGTTCCTCCCAGTGCAGCTCGTCCTGGTTCAGGCGCTCCAGCGCGGACCAGTCCAGCGCCAGCAGGCGCGTGCCCAGCGCCGAGCGCAACCGGCGCGCGTCGTCGGGTTCGGCGCAGGCCTGCAGCAGCCGTTGCACCTCGGCAGCCGCGGGGCTGTGGAACACCGAGCTCTGGTCGGAGAGGTAGACGCTTCGCACGCCGCGCTGGCGCAGCGCGTCCCGCACCGCGGAAGCCTCGATGCCGTTGTTCACCAGCACCGCGATGTCGCGCGGCCGCAGCGGGTGGAGGGCGCCCTCTTCCGCGAACCCGGCCTGCCCTTCCCGGCCCAGGTTGAGCAAGCGCACGACTTCGGTCGCGCACGCCGCCGCCATCGCCTCGCGATACGCCGACACGCCCAGGGTCGCGCCGGGATCGTGGCACCACGCGGTGAGCGCCGGCGCGTCCTGGCCTCCAACCTGCCAGCGCTCGCCGCGACCGCGTGCGGCCACCGGCAGGAACGGCAAGGGATCGCCACGCTCGTTGCGGAAGAGGAACGCGCCCGGCCCTTGTCGCTGCTCGGCGGCCGCGAACAGGTGGTTGACCGCATCGACCATCTCGCGGCTCGACCGGTGGTTGGTGCCCAGCGTGTACAGCCGCCCTTCGGTGTCGGCGCGCGCCGCCAGGTAGGTGTGGATGTCCGCGCCTCGGAAACCGTAGATCGCCTGCTTGGGATCGCCGATCAGCACCATGGCCGCGCCCGGCGCGTCGCCATAGATGCGGCGGAAGATGCCGTACTGCACCGGGTCCGTGTCCTGGAACTCGTCGACCAGGGCGACGGGGAACTGGCGGCGGATCAGCGCGGCCAGGCGATCGCCACGCCCTTCCTCGTGCAGCGCGCGATGCAGCTGCACCAGCAGGTCGTCGAAGCCCATCTCGGCGCGCCGTCGCTGTTCCTGCGCAAGGCGCTCGGCGACCCAGCGCGCCGCGTGCGCGAGGACGGCGTCGCGGCCCTCGGGCAACGCGTTCAGCTGCTCGCGCAGGTCTTCCATCGCGTGCAGCGCCGGGTGCTCGAAAGGCTGGCCGACCTTCCACGCATCCTGCAGGCCGGCCGGCGTCAGCCGCTTCCACGCGCTGCTGCCGTCCTTGAGCGGCCACACCGCGTCGCCGCGCGCCCACTCGCCCAGGCAGGACAGCCATTCATGGAAATACGCGGGCCGCAGCTTGTTCCCGTGGACCTGCTTGGCGGCGCAGGCCTTGTCGAGCAGGTCCTTCAACTCCTCCGCCCACGCGCCCCAGGGCGCCTTGAGTTCGGCCAGCCGACGCGTCGCTTCTTCATGCGCCTCGCGCAGCGACACCGCCGGCTCCGGCGCGGGATCGAGCCGATCCGCGTGCGGCAGCAAACCCTTGAGCGCCTTGCGCAAGGCATTCGGCCCCGGCCACCACTCGCTCACGCGCTGCGCCTCCTGCGGCGGCAGCGGATAGAAGAAGGTGCGCCAGTGGTCGCGCACCGCTTCGTCCAGCAGCTCGCCCGGATCGGCCTGCAGCGTCTGCGTGAACAGGCTGCCGCTATCGAACGCGTGCTCGCGCAGCATGCGGTAGCACCAGCCGTGGATGGTGTCCACGGCGGCCTCGTCCATCCACTCCGCCGCCAGCTGCAGCCGGCGCGCGCAGGCGGGCCAGGCCTGCGGCGGCCAGGCCATCAGCAGGTCGTGCAGCAGGTCCTCGCCGGCCGGCCGCGGCGCCACCTCGGAAGGATCGCGACGGAACGCCAGCGCGGCCTCGGCCAGGCGAGCCCGGATGCGGTCCCGCAGCTCCTGGGTCGCGGCCTCGGTGAAGGTGACGACCAGGATCTCCGGCGGCGTGAGCGGCGCGGCGGTTTCATGCCCCAGCACCAGGCGCAGGTAGAGGGCCGCGATCGTGTAGGTCTTGCCCGTGCCGGCGCTGGCCTCGATCAGCGCATTGCCGTCCAGCGGCAGCGCCAGCGGGTCGAGCTTGCGGGGTGCGGTGCTCATGCGCCGTTGCCCTCTTCGGCGGGCGGCTTGCCCACCGCATCGAGCATGGGCTGCAGCAGCTCGCGCACGTGGCGCCTGAACTCGCCGCCGGCCCACAGCGAATCGAACCCGGGATGCGCGCGCTCCAGCGCGATCGCCGAGTCGCGTTGCCGTCCCTTGGCCTCGGGCTCGATCTGTTTGCGGTGGCAATCGCGTGCGGCGTCCTCCGCGCGCGATTCATCGCCTCCCCGCTCCATCGACTTCAGCCACACCGCGGCGACCTGCACGTCGAACGGCAGCGGCTTGCGCATGCCTTCCTGCCAGGCCTGCAGCAGCGTGTCCCAGTGCGACAGCGCCTCTTCCGGCGACAGCGCACGGAAGGCGGCGGCGCCCGCCTTGCTCAGCACGATCGTGGTCAGCGGCTCGCCGCCCAGGTGCCCGGCCAGGTGCGCCACCCAGTACGGCAGCAAACGCTCGTGGCGCCAGCTGCGACCGTCCACCAGGCCGCTGAACTCAAGCACGAGGCGCGCGCGGCCCTGCCCGCCGGCGCGCAGGCCGTCGAGCCAGTCCTCCACGCGCAGCGAACCGCCTTCGTATTGCACGGGCTGGTCGTCCAGCCGCCGCGGCCAGTCGCCGAGCGCGCCCGCGTAGCGCTGGAACAAGCGCTCCATCGGTTCGGCCAGTTCCTCCTGCACCTGCTGCGCGAAGGCGCCGTGCGGCAGCTGGCCGCGGCGCGCGATGCGATCGAGCTGCGTGCGCAGCGCGGCTTCGCGGTCCAGGCCCGCATCGACCGCCGTGCGCTGCACGCGGATCAGCTCGGTCTGCAGCTTCCAGTGCTCCAGCCCGTCCAGCCCGAACGGCTCCTCGTCCTGCGCCACCGGGTCGTCCCCGCGGAACGAGACGCCCAGTCGCTGCTGCAGGAACGCCTTCGCCGGATGCTTGAGGAAGTCGCCGATCTGCTTGAGCGTCAGCGGCTGCGGCGTCGGCATGGGCGCCAGCTCCGCGGCCGTGGACGTCGGCGCCGCGCCCTGGAGGCTGGCGCGCCACTCGCGCGCATAACTGAACAGGCCCGGCGTACTGCCGTCGAAATAGGCCGGATGGAAAGGCTGGAGCCGGTGGTGCGTGGTGAGCGCGTCCAGCAGCGCGTCGCCGCCCCAGCCCGCCGCGAGGTGGTCGCGCAGCTGCGCCACCAGCACCGAAGGCGGACGCTCCTGGTTGTCCTGCGCGCTGCGCCCCACCCAGCTGATGTGCAGGTGCTCGCGCGCCGACAGCAGCGCTTCCAGGAACAGGTAGCGGTCGTCCTCGCGCCGCGAGCGGTCGCCCGGCCGGTGGTCGCCGGCCATCAGGTCGAAGTCCATGGGCGTGCGGCTGCGCGGATAGTCGCCGTCGTTCATGCCCAGCAGCGCCACGCGGCGGAACGGGATCGCGCGCATCGGCATCAGCGACGCGAACGTGACGCCGCCGGCGAAGAACGGCTGCTGCAACGCGGGCGGCTCCAGCGCCGCCAGCCAGTGCTCGCGCACCACGGCCAGCGGCAGCGGCTCCACCAGCCCCGCGGCGGCGCAGGCGCCCTCCCACTCGTCGAGCGCCGCGCGTGCGCGCAGCAGCGTGAGGCCCTCCGAACTCCCGTCGGGCGCCATGAAGAATTCATCGAGCAACCCGCGCAGCGTCGCGGCCCATCTGGCGGGCGCCGCCGGCTCGCGCAGCGCGTTCCACAGCGACTCCAGCGACTGCGCCAGCCGCACCAGCGGCCCGAGCAGCGCCGCTTCCAGCCCGCCCACGCCCGGCATCGGCTCGATGCCGTCCCAGGCCTCGCCCGCGCCGACCGCGTAACCCAGCACCATGCGGCGCAGGCCGAACGACCAGCTGTTCTGCTCCAGGTCGGCCGGCAATGCCAGCGATTCGCGGTGCGCGGCATGCAGGCCCCAGCGCACGCCCGCCGATTCCAGCCAGTGGCGCACCAGCGGCAACTGCTCCTCGGCGATGCCGAAGCGCTCGCGCAGCGCGGGCGCCTGCAGCAGATCCAGCACCTCGCCCGCAGCGACGCGCGACTGCGGCAGCGACAGCAGCCGGTCGAGCGCCGCGATGATCGGCTCGCGCAGGCGCTGGCCGCGGTCCGACAGGCCGAACGGGATGTAGCGGTCGTCGTCGCGCTCCACCCGCCCGAACACCGCCTGCACGTGCGCGGCGTAGTCGGCCACGTCCGGGACCATCACGATGACGTCGCGCGGGCGCAGCGTGGGATCGGCGCTGAACGCGGCGAGCAGGTGGTCGTGCAGGATCTCGACTTCGCGCTGGCGGCCGTGGGCGATGTGGAAGGCGATCGAGCGGTCGCTCGCCGTGTCCACCGCCGGCCAGTGCCGGCGCGTCTCGCCCAGCGGGCGCAGCTCGCGGATGTCGTCCTGCAGCTGCCGCAGCAGGCTGTCCTGCGGACCGGCCTCGAACAGGTCGACCCGCTCGCCGATCGCGGAGAACCGCCCGCGGTAGTCCTGCGGCTGGTCGTAGTCGTCCAGCAGCCGGATGAAATCGCGCCCCTGACGGCCCCAGGCCGCGAGCAGCGGATGCGTCGACAGGTGCAGCGTGTCCTCGGAAGGCTCGCCGGTCCAGCCGGGCCGGCGCGACTGGCGCCGCGCCCGCTGCAGCGCCTGCTCGGCGACGATGTGCGACCAGTCGTGCTCGCAGGGGTTGTGCACGCACAGCAGCACCTGCGACCAGCGCGAGGCCGCGTGCAGCACCTCGAGCGACTGGCGCGGCAGCGTGGAGATGCCGAACACCGTGATGCGGCGCGCCAGCCCCGCCGGCGCCGCGCCCTGCCAGCCCGCCACCGCGGCGAGGAAACGGCGATGCACCTCGGCCCGGCTGCTGCTGGCGCCGGCCGCGCCCGCGTCGTCGAGCAGTTCGCGCCACAGCTGCGGCTGCCAGCGCACCGCTTCCGCCACGGGTTCCTCGCGCCCGTCGGGACGCACGAGCACGTCGTCGCCGGCCGCCCAGCGCGCCAGCCAGTCGGCGCGATAGACCTGGTACTGGTCCAGCAGGTCGGCGAGCCGCAACGCGAGCTGGTGGCGCTTGCGCAGGTCGTCGTCGTCCTCCAGGAACCGCCGCAGCGGCTCGAACGCGGGCCGCTCCAGCAGCGCGGGCAGGAGGCGCATCAATCGCCAGACGAGACGCGGCTTGTCGAACGGCGATTCGGCCGGCACCTGGTCGCGGCCCAGGACCGCGCGGTACACGTTCCACAGCGCGCGCGCGGGCAACTCGGTGTCGACCGCGGCGGCGATGCCCGCGCCGCCCTGCGCGGGGTCGGCCGCGAGCGACAGCTTGAGCCACTGGGCGATGCCGTTGCTCTGCACCAGCACCTGCTCATTCTCCAGCGGGGCGAGCGGATGGCCTCGCATCCAGGCCACCATCAGGTCGCGCAGCGACTCCGGCCGGTTGCCGTGCACGACCATGAAGCCGCCGTCCCAGCCGGTGGGCGGCGGCGTGTCGAAATCGAATGAGTGTTGCGCGGCGTCGGCGGCGGTCGAGCGGCGGGAAGGCATCCTGGGAGATTGGGGCGCGTGCGAGCGCCCGGGCATCGTACCCGCTCGAGCGGCGGGTCCCTCCCGCGGTCAGACGGCGATCAGCTCGCCCAGAGCGCCACCATCACGACCAGCCAGGCGACGACGGCGGCGCCGATGCCCGTCCAGAAATAAGGTGTGCCTACCAGTCCTGCGTCTTCGGGGGCCATGTTCGTACTTCTTCCTTGGCCCATGGTCGCCACAGCCGCGAGGCGCGGCCGTAGGACAGGTCTGCGGCCGTGCGTGCGACGAGGCGAGTGCCGGGCTGGCTCGGCGCGGCGGCGTCCTACACGCAGAGCCTCTTCCGTCGCCTACCGCTCAGGCTGCGCCGCGGCCATGCTCGAGAAGTGAACAAGATCAACATCACCCACGACGAACACGACCTGCTGGCCCGCCTGCTGCAGGCTCGCGGGCGGGACCCCGCCGGCTTCAAGGTGGAGGTGCAGACCGATGGGCTGGTGCGGGTGACCGGCCCGCGCGGCACGGCCTTCTATTCGCGCGACAACTGGCTGGCGCGCTTCTCGCGCCACCTGGAGAAATCGTTCTTCGACCCGGAAGTGCCGGCGCCCGCCGGCCCGCGCCTGGAACGCAAGGGCGATTCGCGCCTGCTCGCCCAGGCCTGAGCGCCGGGCCCGCGCCCGGCGGGCCCCATCAAGCGTCGACCAGCAGGTTCGACAGGATCCCCATCCCCCGCTCCCAGTCCGCCGCCATGCCTTGCAGCAGGTCGTCGGCCGCGAGCGGGCGTCCGGAATTCACGGCGCGCGCACCCTTCAGGATCAGCGTCTTGTTGGCCGAGCCGATAGCCTCGAATCGTTCGGCGGGCTCCGCCAGTTCCGGATAACCCTGCTGCGCCAGCCAGCGCAGGTTGGCGGCCAGCAGCTCGAAGGCCGCGCCCGCCTGCCGCACCGAGGCGAAGGCCCACTGGTGGTAGAACGCCAGCCCTTCCGCGCGCATCGCGGGCAGGTTCTGCGCCAGCCGCGCGGAAAAGCGCGAGAACGGATTGGCCCGCGGCCGCCAGGCGAAGTGCTGCTGCAGCATCTCGAACGACAGGTCCGCCAGGTCCGAGGCCGACCGGCGCACCAGCCGGTCGATGCGCACCACCTCCGCGAACAGCGGCATGAAGGCCGGATCGGGTTCGGCGTCCAGCCGGAACAGCCGGCGGAAGTCCTCGCCCTCGAGCTCGTAGTAGCCCGCGTTGTGGAAGTAGCCGAGCCGCTCGCGCCCCAGGTCCAGGTCCGCCATCAGGATGGTGGTCTTGGTGTGGCTGCGGCGGTAGTCGGTACCGGCGGTGTCGGGCAGCCAGAACGCGTCCGACTCGGTGCTGATCAGCTTGCCGGCGCCCAGGTGCTCCTTCGCATGCTCGATCAGCGGCCGCCAGACGGTGAGCTCCTGCACGTCCACGCCGTAGAGCGTGCGCAGCTCCGTCAGCGGCGGCTTGAAGAAGGTCCACTGGTCGCCTTCGAAATCCACCGCCACCGTGAACGGCAGCATGGCCAGGGGCTCGAGGCCCAGCGTGTGCAGGAAGCCGATCCACAGGTCGGCGTAGCAGTTCTTCTCGGGCCAGGCCGCGTTGTCGCCGTGCAGCCCGTGACGCCGGTAGCTCTCCGGAGTCAGCCCGGGCAGGGCGGCGAGGGTGTTCAAGCGGTCTCCCGTCGTTTGCGACAGCATCACGGCCAGAGTTGCTCCCGCACGCGAGCGGGCCAGTCGGCCGGATCGAAGCCATGCGCCTTGATCAGCGCCAGCGTCACGCGCTCCAGGCCGAAGCCCAGGCAGGCCGTGTGCGCTACCGAGTCGTCGGCGTTGCGGATGCCGAACTTCGCGCTGAAGTGGTCCTGGTGCCAGTTGAACGAGCAGATGGCCGTGGGCTTCTCGCGCGAGATCACCGGGCACAGGATCTCGAACTTCAGGCGCTGCTCGACCTGGCCGGCGGCCATCATCTTGCCGGCGCGGCCGAAGAACGGATCGGAAGCGACGTCGCTCTGCACCGGCAGGCCCAGGCCTTCCAGCAGCTTGAGGCCGCGCTCCAGCCAGGCATCGCGCCACTGCACCACCTGGTCGGGCCTGCCGACGCGGATGAACTCGCGCATGCGGAAGTGCTGCAGCCGCGTGGGCTCGTCGGAAGGCTCGTGGCGGAACACCCAGTTCATCACCGTCACCAGCTTGCCGCCCTCGGGCAGCAGGCCGGTGAAGGTGGGATAGACCGGGTAGCAGGCCGCGGGCGTGAGCATCACGTCGGTGGGCGACAGCAGGTCTTCCCAGCGCTCGCGCGCGTGCACCTTGGCCGAGAGCTCGCGCGCCTCGCGGTCGTTGCCCATGAAGCTGTGCACCGACCCCGCCAGCTGCGGGAAGTTGTCCATGTAGCCGACCTTCTCGATCATGGCGCGCGCCAGGATGGGCGGGAACATCAGTTCCTGCGCCTTGTCGGGCGCGGCGATGCGCGTCACCAGGTCGTTGAAGGCCCGCAGGATGTCCTCGAACACGGGACCGCGCCCGTAGGCGCCGCGGATGCCGGTGGGCAGGATCAGGCCGTTCTCGATCAGGCCTTCGGTGAATGCTTCGATGTCGTACGTGCGCGCGTCCATTACGCGGCCTCCTTGTGGACCAGCAGCATCGAGGCGTTCTTGGCCGCGATGCGATCGTTGGAAATCATGAGGGCGCCCGAGAGCGCGTCGCGAAGGTGGCGGCCCAGGCTGAAGGGGCTGTCGTTCTTGTAGCCCAGGATGCCGACGATCTTCAGCGCGCGCTGGACGATGTCCGGCGCTTCTTCCGAGCAGGCGATCTTCAGGTTGTTCAGGCGCAGGGCCCAGGCCATCGACAGCAGCTCCTCGCGGGCAGCGGGGCCTTCGCCCAGGTCGTCGAAGTCGCGCGCCGCGGCCACCCAGTTCTGCTTGAGCGCCTGCAGCTGCACCGACACCTCCGCCAGCCGCGAAGCCGTCGGCGGAACGGTGCCGGGGTTCTGGCGCGCCTGGCCGCGCACGAACTGCGCCGCCTTGGCGACCGCGCCCGCGGCGATGCCCCACCACAGCGAAGCCCAGAGGATGTGCGAGTACGGCACCATGGTCTGGGCCGAGATGTCCGCGAAGGCGGCCGGCAGTATCTGCTGCTCGTCACCGGTGGACGCGAGCTTGAAACCCGGGCTGCAGGTGCCGCGCATGCCCAGCGTGTCCCAGCTGGTGGTCTGCGCCAGCGTGCAGTCCTCGCGCCGCACCAGCACCAGCACCTGGTCGCTGCGCGCGGCGGATTCATCGCGGCGGCAGGTGACCAGGATGGCGTCGGAATGCGCGCAGTACGAGCCGGTGGTGGCGTCCTTGTCCAGGCGGAAGCGGCCGTCGCTGCGCATCACCGCGCACACGCTGGATCGCGTGTCGCCGAAGGTGCCGACCTCCGAGGTCATCGAAGCCAGCAGGTACTGGCGCCTGACCAGGTCGCGCAGGTAGCCGCGGAAGTAGTCGCTGTCCATCCCGTGGCGCGCGATGCAGGCCACCTGGATGTAGTGCATGGCCAGCACCATCGCGCTGGAGCCGCAGCTTTGCGCCAGCGTCGCGCAGATCTGGGTGAGCTCCTGCATGCTGCAGCCGCCGCCGCCCAGTTCCGCGGGCACGGCCGCGGAGAGCACGTGGTACTCGCGCAAGGCGGCGAGCGTTTCTATAGGAAAGCGGGCCTTGGCGTCGACGTCCGCGGCCTGCGCGGAGGCAACTTCCGCGCACACCTTGCGCACGGATTCGATGAGCTGTGGGAAGGCCGGAGCCGTAGGTGAATCCATGAATGCGAGCGATGCCTATGCATGAGGAAGACAGGTGGACAATAGCATCGGGTTCTGGATCCGTGGGGTGATCCACGCCGTGAAATGCATACAGACAAACTCATCCATGCCCTCTCGAACGGACTAGTCGCCACGGGCATGCGCGTCGTCGCACTGGGCATCGACATCGTCCACATTCCGCGCATCGAGGAATCGCTTCGCAGCTTCGGCGAACGCTTCGAGGACCGCATGTTCACGCCGGCCGAAGCGGCCTATGCGCGCGCCGTTCCGCAGCAGCGGGCGGAAAGGCTGGCGGCGCGTTTCGCGGCCAAGGAAGCGGCGATCAAGGCGCTCTCCCTCAGCGAAGTCGGCGTCGACTGGCGGGAGATCGAAGTGGTCCGCGACGACGGCGGCGGCTGCCGGCTGGCGCTGCATGGCAAGGCGCTGCAAGCGATGCGCGACGCCGGGGGAGCTACCGCACTAGTCTGTTTGAGCCATGACGGAGACTACGCCGCCGCCGTGGTTGCGGTCGCGTCCGACACGGCCGAGCAAGGGGGCGTCCAAGAATCGGCTGCATGAACACCATGCAAGATGCAGAAACGTCGATCCGCCGCGTGCTCCGCGACCACGGCCGACTCGGCACCGATCCCGGGAAGCTGGCTTCCGACGCCGATCTCTACCAGTCGGGCATGACCTCGCATGCCAGCGTCAACGTGATGCTGGCCCTCGAGGGCGAGTTCGACGTCGAGTTCCCCGACCACATGCTCAAGCGCAACGTGTTCCGCAGCATCGACTCGATCGAGCGCGCGCTGCGTGAACTGATCGCGGCCTGAGCGCCGCGATGCTGGCCGCGCGCTGGCGCCTGATCTCCACCGAACCCGGCGCACCGGCGCCGGGCGACGGTGCGCCCTGGCTGGAGATCGCCGGACCCGTCACCGCCGCCGCCGCCCTGCGCGAGCGCGGCGAGTGGTCGCTCGACGCGCCGGCGCGCGACTTCGATGCGCAGGACTGGTGGTATGCCGCGCGATTCGACGCCCCCGACTTCGCCGACGGCAGCGTGCTCGGGTTCGATGGCCTCGCGACGCTGGCCGAGGTGTCGCTCAACGGCCAGCCGCTCCTCTCCAGCAGCAACATGTTCCACGCGCATCGCGTGCCCGTCGACGCCGCCTTGCGACCGCGCGACAACGAGCTCCTGATCCGCTTCGGCTCGCTGCAGGCCGAACTCGCGCGCCGCCGGCCGCGTCCGCGCTGGCGCACGCCGATGGTGGCGCACCAGCAGCTGCGCTGGCTGCGCACCACCCTGCTCGGCCGCACGCCGGGCTGGTCGCCGCCGGCGGCGGCGGTCGGGCCGTGGCGCGGCGTGTGGTGCGCGGATGCGCTCGAAGCTTCGGTGGATTGGCGCTTGCAGGCCGAGGTGGTCGGCGGCGAGGGCCGAGTGCGGCTGTCGCTCGATGCGCCGCAGGCCTGGCAGCGCCGGGTGGAATCCGCCGAGTTCGTGCTGGAGCGCAACGGCCACCACTGGCGCGCGCCGCTGTCCGGTCCGTTCGCGCAACTCGAGATCAGCCGCCCCGAACTGTGGTGGCCGCATACGCACGGCGAGCCGGCGCTGTACGAGGCTTCGCTGCGCTTGCAGTCGCGGGACGGCTCGCAGCGATGCATCGCGCTGGGCCGCCTGGGCTTTCGCACCGTCGAGGTCGACACCGCGAACGACGGCTTCGCGGTCAAGGTGAACGGCGAACGCATCTTCTGCCGCGGCGCCGGCTGGACGCCACTCGATCCGGTCAGCCTGCGCTCTTCGCCCGAGCGCTACCGTGAAGCCGTGCGCCAGGCCCGCGATGCCGGCATGAACATGCTGCGCCTGGCCGGCACGATGGTGTACGAGGAAGACGCCTTCTACGACGCCTGCGACGAGCTGGGCGTGCTGGTCTGGCAGGACTTCATGTTCGCCAGCATGGACTATCCGCTGGACCATGCCGACTTCGCCGCTTCGGCCGGCGAGGAAGCGCGCCAGCAACTGCACCGCTTGTCGCATCACCCGTGCATGGCGGTGCTGTGCGGCAACAGCGAAGTCGAGCAGCAGGCCGCGATGTGGGGCGCGCCGGTCGAGCTGTGGCGGCCGCGCTTCTTCCACGAGACCCTTGCCGAACTGTGCGCGACCGAGGCGCCCACCCTGCCCTACTGGCCTTCGAGCGCGCACGGCGGCGCCTTCCCGCACATCGCGAGTTCGGGCACGACCTCGTACTACGGCGTGGGCGCGTACGAGCGCCCGCTGGACGACGCGCGCCGCAGCGGCCTGAAGTTCGCCACCGAATGCCTCGCGTTCGCCAACGTGCCGGCCGCCAGCACGCTGGACCGCGTGCCTGGGGGCCGCGACACGCGCCTGCACCATCCGCAGTGGAAATCGCGCTCTCCGCGCGACCTGGGCGCGGGCTGGGACTTCGACGACGTGCGCGACCACTACGTGCAACGGCTGTTCGGCGTCGATCCGGCGCGGCTGCGGCACCAGGACCACGACCGCTATCTGGCGCTCGGCCGGCTCGCGACGCGCGAGGCGATGCAGGCGGCCTTCAGCGAATGGCGCCGGCCGGGCTCGGACTGCGGCGGCGCGCTGCTGCTGTTCCTGCGCGACCTGTGGGCGGGCGCGGGCTGGGGCGTGCTGGACGACCAGGGCGTGCCCAAGTCGGCCTGGCACGGCCTGCGCGGCGTGCTGCAGCCGATCGCGGTGTTCCTCACCGACGAAGGCGGCAACGGCGTGGTGGCGCACGCGGTCAATGAATCTCCGCAAGCGCGCGAGCTGGTGCTGGAAGTCGCTGCATGGCGCGACGGCGAGGTGCGCATCGCGGAAGGCCGGCGTGCGCTGCGGCTGCAGGCGCGGGGCGGCGAAACGATCTCCTGCGTCAAGGTGCTGGGCCGCTTCCTCGACCTGAACCACGCCTACCGCTTCGGTCCGCCCACATGCGATGTGATCGGGGCGCGACTGCTTGACGCAAGCACGGGCGAGGAGGTCGCGGAGAACCTCTTCTTCCCGCTCGGCCTGGGCGAGCTGCTCGCGCAGCGCGGCGCGGACATCGGCCTGCAAGCGACGGCCGTCGAGCTGGACGGCGACTTCGCCGGCCTCACCGTCTCCACCCGCCGCCTCGCCCTCGACATCCATTTCGACGTCCCCGGCTGGCAGGCCGAGGACGAGCATTTCCATCTCGCGCCCGGGGCGTCGCGGCAGGTGCGCCTGCATCGCACGCGACCGGGCGCCGACTTCGCCGGCCAGCTGCTGGCCCTCAACACCTCCATGGCCGTCCCCGTGGAGTCCTTCCATCCACGATGAATCCCCCGCAAGCCTCGCCCTTCACCTTCGACGTCGCCGATGGCTGGTGCTTCGGCTGGTTCCATCCCCCCGCGCAACCCGGCCGCGACCTGGCCGTCGTGATGTGCCCGCCGATCGGCTACGAGGCGATCTGCAGTTATCCGACGTACGTGCAGCTCGCGCGCCATTTCGCCGCTGAAGGCTTTCCGGTCGTGCGCTTCGACTATCCCGGCACGGGCGATTCGTCCGGCGACGACCTTCAGCCGGCGCGCGTCGAGGCCTGGCTGGCCGGCATCGAGGCCGCCGTGGCGCAGGCACGCGCCTGCTCGGGCGCCGCGCAGGTCGCACTGTTCGGCTTGCGGCTGGGCGCCACGATGGCGGTCGAGGCCGCGGCGCGCGTAGGCGGCGTCGACAGCCTGCTGCTGTGGGCGCCCTGCGCCAGCGGCAAGGCGTTCGCGCGCGAGATGCGCGCCAGCGGCACCGAACTGGACGACGGCACGCTGCTCGCCTTCGGCCAGCCCTACACGGCCGACACGCTGCGGGCCCTGCAGGCGCTGGACGCGCGCCCTTCGCAGCGGCCGGCCGCGCGCGTGCTCATCGTGGGCCGCGACGACCTGCCCGGCGAAGGCCCGCTGCCGATAGCGATGCGCGCGCTCGGCGCCGGGACACGCCACGAGAGCTGGCCCGGCTACGCGGCCATGGTCGGCGAGCCGCGCGAAGGCGTGCTCACGCCCGAAACGCTGGCGTCGCTCACCGGATGGCTGGCCGAGTCGCCGGCCGCCGCTTTCCGGCACGACGCGCCGCTCATCGCCGCGCCGCGCTGCGATCGCGCGCGCCTCACCGGCGACGTCGTCGAGAGCACGCTGCGTCTGGGTCCGCGCGGATCGCTGTGCGGCGTTCTGTCCGAACCCGTGAACGGCTCGGCGCCGCGGGAGCACCGGCAGGTCGGCGTGGTGCTGCTCAACGTGGGCGGCAATTACCGCATCGGCCCGCACCGGTTCTACGTGCACGCCGCGCGCACCATGGCGGCGGCGGGCTACCAGGTGCTGCGGCTGGACCTGGCCGGCATCGGCGACAGCGAGCCGGAGCCCGGCAAGCCCTGGGCCAACCTCTACGACAAGGCCTCGGCGCAGGACGTGCGCGTCGCGATCGATGCGCTGGCCGCGCACGGCTGCCGCGACTTCGTGCTGATGGGCATCTGCTCGGGCTCCTACGTGGCGTTCCAGACCGCCCTGGTCGAGCCGCGCGTCAACGGGCTGGTGCTGATGAACTCGCGCCTGCTCGAGTGGACGCCCGGCAAGGCCGGCGACACGTGGCAGAACTCGATGACGCAGTACGCCAAGTCCACCGACTACTACCGCCGGGCGGTGTTCCAGCCCGAAGCCTGGCGCAAGCTGGTGCGCGGCGACGTCAACCTGCGCCTGATCGCGGGCCGCTTCCTGGCCGTTGCGGGCGCCCGGCTGCGCCGCGCGATCGGCCTGGGCGGCGAAGGGCAGCAGTCCCTGGGCAAGAAGATGCGGGGCCTGTGCCGCCGCGGCGTGGACGCGCTGATGCTGGTCTCGGACAACGACGACGGCCGCGACTACGTGGAGTTCCACTTCGGCCCCGCCGGCCGCCGCATGCGCGCCCATCCGGGCTTCCGCATGGCCTACGTGCCCGACGCGGACCACACCTTCTCGCGCCCGGGCAACCAGCGTTTCGTGCTCGACGCCCTGGTCCGCCACCTGGACCAGCGCCCGCCGCCGACGGTGCGCGGCACCACCCCCGCGAATGGGCCTCAGCCGGACGCTATAATCCCGCGCTTCGGTCGCCGGAGTAGCTCAGTCGGTAGAGCAGCTCATTCGTAATGAGAAGGTCGGGGGTTCGATTCCTCTCTCCGGCACCATCCCCCAAGCAAAGCCCGCTACAGAAATGTGAGCGGGCTTTTTGCTGGACGCCCCTCCTACGGAGCTGATCGTTCCCCGACGGGGACCCACTGCCCGGTCTCCGCGTCGAAACGCACGATGTATCCCGTCTTGGAGGCGAAGCGTTGGCCGGGGCCCAGCGTCGGCCGCGGGTACAGGCCCAGCACGGGCCAACGTTCGATGTTCGACTCGATCTTCTCCAGCAGGTAGTCGCGCCCCGGATGACTCTCCGAATCCTGCATCCCCATGCGCAATGCGGTGCAGGCCAGGTAGGCGTCGCCCTCGGCGCGCTCGTCCTGCGGGACGAGCCCCTTGCCGCGCATCCACCCCTTGATGCGTTCCATCGCCGCCGACCGGACCTCGGGCAGCTCGAACGGGTATGCCATGAGCGCGCGTGCCTTCCACCCGGGCGGAAGCGGCACGGCGTCCCGGGCGGCCAGGGTCGCCGACACGAAGACCCGGGCGGCCGGCGCCGGCTCCGCCTTCAAGTCCGCCAGGTCCTCGGGTCGCAGCCACAGCACGAGCGAATCCCGTTCGCTCATCTGCGGCAGCAGTGGTCCGGGCGATGCCGGCCCTCGCCCGAGCACCAACGTCTCATGAGCGACGCGATCGCTTTCCAGCAACCGGTCCAGGGCTCGAGCCGCCGCCCTGGCCGTGTCGTCCGATTCGCGCAGAACCTGCACCACCCTCCCCTCCGGACGGGCCGGCGCAAGGTGCCGCGCGATCAACCCGGCCTCCAGGAGCGCGCCCTTGCTCAGGTACAGCGCCGAGAACGCAGCGGGACTGTCGACCGGAAGCTCCACGTGCGGAAACAGGCACGGCAGGCCCGTTCTTTCGCAGTAGCCATGCACGGGCGCCCAATGTCCCGCGCCTGCCCCGCCCACCAGCGCGAGGACCGGCTGCCCTCGCGCGTGATCGGCCAGCTGCGCGTCCCAGGTGCTCCGAGGACCTTGCAGATCCCAGACATGGAGCTCCCAGGGCAGCGGGCGGCGCAGGCTCATGTCCGCTGCGAGTTTGCGCCGGCCGCGCTCCGGTGCGCGTCCGGCGTTGTGCTCGCCGAAGCAGGCTTGCAGCACATCCCGGATCGCCCGCCTGCTGCCTGCCGGAACATCGGGCGTGAAGACCGTGGCGAAATGAAGTGATCCGTTTTCATCCGGACGGAAGCGATCGATCGGCAAGGCGCCCAGGTAACGCAGCAGCCCCCGCACCTCCCGATCGTCCAGGTCGTAGCGCGGCATCAGGTAGTGGAGCGTGCGTCCGGCCGGATCGACGCCTTCTTGCAGGGCGCGAAGCAGCGCGGCCCGCGTGTACGCCGGCCGGCCCCGCCCCGTCGCGGACGGACCCTTGCCCGGCGGCTGCGATTGCAACAACGCGTCCCCGGTGACCGGCGGAACATGGCTGAGCCCCTCGGTGCCTCCAAGGCCGCTGCGGCGATGGCAGTTCACGCAAGCCGCTTGCGCGCCCGAGACGGCGACGCCGCCGCTCCGGCGAGCGAGCAGCGGCGTCCCGTCCGGGCGCCGGCCCTCCAGGTAAAGCGCGCGTCCTACCTCATCCGCGCCGGCGGCATCGACACGCGATCGGTCCAACGCCCACGCGGCCCCCATGCCCCCCAGGAGGAGCAGCAGCAGCACGCTCGCGGTCCGGCGACACCCCGCCGGCATCTCAGCTTCCCCCGGCGCGCGGCACCAGCCTGCGGTATTCGGCCATCAGTTCGTCCGGGGTGGCGAATCCTTCCAGCCGCACCCAGGGCTGGCCGGGGGCCGCGCGCATGAAGGTCACCGGGCGGTGGTGCATCTTGTCCCCGAACCAGGCCTGGAAGGCCCTCTGCAAGCCTGAACTCGCCGCCACGCTGCCCGTATAGAACTCCCACTGCGGGCCCGCGGCGAACCGCGCCGCGTATTCGCGCAGCCGCGGCGGCGTGTCCTCCTCCGGATCGATCGAGATCGAGACCATGTGAACCCGCGCGCCTTCGTCGCCGAGGCGTCGCTGGAACTCCGCGAAGCTGTGGCTCAACACCGGGCAGACCGCCGTGCAGCTCGTGTAGATGAAGTTCAGCGCCACAGGTCGGCCGTCGTCCAGGGCCTGCGGAAAACCGACCTTCACGCCGTCGGCGCGAACGAGCTCGGTGGCCGGCAGCCGGTACTGGGCCACCTGCCGCACGCTCGTGGGCGCCAGGTGGGCGTGGTGATGCATGTCGTGGGCACCGGCCGGGGGCGCCAGGCCGGCGACGAGCAGCATGGCGCACGCCGCGGCGACGGCGGCATGAGGATGGATCGGCATGGCGACTCCTGGGTGGGGGCAAGGCGGCAAGCTGCGTCAGCGGCCGGGCGGGATCTGCCCCACGAAGTAGGGCCGCATCATCTCGTGGTCCTCGTGCGAGAGGATGTGGCAATGGAAGACGTACTCGCCGGAGCGCGTGAACCGGGCCGCGACGCGCGTGACCTCGCCCGGGAACATCTTGGCGGTGTCCTTCTTGCCGGCCTCCTCTTTCGACGGCGTGCGCGGATTGCCCTGGAACCTGATGCTGGCTTCGTCCAGCACGCCGCCTTCCGAACCATCGCTGTTGGTCTTGGGCGTGATCGTGCCCTTGAACCGCTGCCGGTTGAGGACGCGGAAGTCGACCAGGTGCATGTGGATCGGATGCGCATCCGCCGTGGTGTTGTAGAACTCCCAGATCTCCGTGTCGCCCACCTGCGGGTTCTCGGTGATCGGGTCGGTGAACACCAGCGTGCCGTTCAGGGCCGGTCGGCTCGGATCGACGATGCCGCCCATCGTCTGCAGCCGGCCGCGGGAATCGGTGCCCTCGAAGAGGAGGATCTTGCGGGTGCGGGCGGCCTGCGGCATCGCGGGAACGGGGCCGGACACGGGCCGCAGGTTGGCCGGCAGGGGCCGGTCGGGCACGCGGGAAAGCGGCTGGTTGACGCGGAACGCCATCACCTGGCCGGCAGTGGCCGGGTCGACCGGATCGCCGCCGGGATAGGGAGCCGCGGCGGTGTTGCCGATCACGATGGTCTGGCCCTGCATCCTGGCGAAGTCCAGGATGACGTCCGCGCGTTCGCCGGGCGCGATGCTCAATGCGGCCAACTGCACCGGTGCGTTCAGCAGGCCGAGGTCGGATCCGATCTGGATGAACGGCATGCCGTTCGACAGGCTCATGTCGTACACGCGCGAGTCGGAGGCGTTCAGCATCCGGAAGCGGTACTTGCGCGGCTCCACGTCCAGCACGGGCCAGGCGACGCCGTTGACGAGCACCACGTCGCCGAAGTTTTCCGGCAGGTGGCTCGGAACGGGCAGGCCGGGCGTTTCCGGATCCTCGGCGTCGTAGAACAGTTCGCCGCTGGTGAGGAACCTGCGGTCCTGGATCATCAGCGCCACTTCATAGGGCGCCTTCGGCAGGCTCAGCGCATCCTCGTTGGCATCGCGGATGAAGTAGTTGCCCGCCAGGCCCATGTAGACGTTCAGGCGAGTCAGGCCCGCGGTGTGGTCGTGGTACCAGAGCTGCGCGGCCTCCTGGCGGTTGTCATAGGTGTAGAGAGGACTGAACAGCCGCCCCCGCAGCTCGTTGCCCGGCGTCGCCCAGGCATCCGGCAAGCCGTCGCTCAGGGACTGCGTGTCGCCGCCGTGCTGGTGCGCCACCAGCGGCACGGGGCCGGTGTAGGGCGCGTTGGCCGGGTTGCCGCCGTTGAGGGGATCGGCCCAGTGGATGGTCTGGTCCACCGGGACGGAAGGTGGATACGAGATCCCATCCAACTCGTTGGAGAAGCGCACCTTCACCGACTGTCCCTGCCGCAGATCGAAGGAGTAGCCCGGCGAGACCGCCGGCTGCAACGCCGTTCCGTAGGCCCAGGCCGTGTGCCGCAGCCGCTTTCCGGTCGCGGGGTCGACCAGCCCGGCATCGTGCTTGATCTGCTTCACCTGGATGTCGAACAGCGGCAATCCGGTGCCGGGGTCGGTCCCCGTGGGCCGGTAGACGTAGTCCGACGCCAGCAGATTGGGCAAAGGGTTGACGAACCGAGGCTGCGTCATCGGATCCAGCGCCTGGGCCTGCGCCTTCCCCCCGCGGGGACGGGCCGCGGCAGGCAACAGGATTCCGGCTGCAGCCCCGCCGGCGAGGCCGAGGACGTGTCTCCTTAGAAGCATGATCGTCTCCTTGTGGCGAAAAGCGCGAAGCGGGTATCGGGCGAAATCGCCAAGCAGGTTGCGTACCCGGATCGCGACCGGGCGCATGACGCTCACGCCACAGGGAGTTGCATCGGGGAAAGGCCTGGGCAGGCTCGCCGTCCCCCCCAGGTTTGGGGGTTTCCATCCCCACATGCGGGGCCTTCCGCCCCCTGCCCGGCGGCGCGGTCCGCGGCCAGGCTCCTTGCGCTAGAAGCCCGGCCAGACAGGGTCTGGATCATCGGCTGGGCGCGACAGGCCCAGCTTCTCGATGCGGTAGCGCATCATGTCGCGCGTCAGGCCCAGCAGCCGGGCCGACCTCGTCACGTTCCAGCCGGTGTGCTCCAGGGTCTTGATGACGACCGTGCGCTCCTCGTCGGGCAGCCCCGTTCCCTCGCGCTGCCGCGCGACGGCGGCCGGCACGCCGGTCCCCTGGCCGCAGGAGGCGTCCGGCGCGGGGGCCAGGCCGTTGCACAGGGCGAGCTGGCAGGGTGTCACCACGTCCCCGTGCGCCAGGAGCACGGTCTGCTGCAGCATGTTGCGCAGCTCGCGCACGTTGCCCGGCCAGAAATAGCGGATGAGCGCCTGCTCGGCCTCGGCGCTGAAACGCAGGGCCGCCTTGCCGTAGCGCCGTCCGTGCGCCGCCAGGAAGTGCCGCGCCAGCAGCAGGATGTCCTCCCCGCGCTCGCGCAGGGCGGGGACGAGGATGGAAACGATGCGAAGCCGGAAGTACAGGTCGCTGCGGAACCGGCCCTCCCGCACCATCGCTTCCAGGTCGCGGTTGGTCGCGCTGATGATCCGCAGGTTCACCTTGCGCTCCTTCACCGCGCCGATGCGCCGGACGGTCTTCTCCTCCAGCAGCTTCAGCAGCTTGGCCTGCAGCGAGGGCTCGATCTCCCCGATCTCGTCCAGGAACAGCGTTCCTCCATCGGCCGCCTCGACAAGTCCGATGCGTCGATCCTTCGCATCGGTGAACGCACCCTTCTCATGCCCGAACAGCTCGGACTCCAGCAGGTGCGAGGGGATCGAGGCGCAGTTGATCTCCACGAAGGGCCCGCCGCCGCGGCAACCGTCGAAATGCAGCGACCGGGCGACCAGTTCCTTGCCGGTGCCGGTCTCACCGGTGATCAGCACGGTCGGCAGGTCGCCGTCGTCGATGCGGCGCTCGGTTTCCAGCAGCCGGCAGAGGGTGGCCTTGAGCGCCCGGATGGCCGAGGACTCGCCGAGCAGCGAGGCCACTCCCGCCCCATGCGCCTGGCGCTCCTGGTGGAATTGCAGGACCTGCTCCATGCGGGCAATGCCGATCGCGCGTTCCAGCAGCAGGTGCAGTTCCGCCAGCACCACGGGCTTGATGACGTAGTCGTACGCGCCGGCCTTCATCGCCTGCACGGCCGTCTGGGCGCTGTCGTCGGCCGTCATGATGATGCACTTCACCTGGGGGTCCGATTCCCGCATCTTCTGCAGCATCTGGATCCCGCTGAGCCCTCCCAGTCTCTGGTCGGTGACGACCGCGTCGGGATGCAAGGTCTCCCACGCCCTCAGTCCCTCCTCCGCGCTGGCGCGGGTCTCGACCTCCCAGCCGAGCCGGATCAGGTAGGTGGCTATGTTGCTCGCCTGGACGGCATCGTCTTCCACGATCAGGATCGCTCTGCCCATGTCCCCTCCCCGTCAGGTCTTGAAATGCAGCCGCACCTGGGTGCCGGCGTTCTGCAGGCTCGACAACGTGACGCGCCCCCCGAAGCGCTCCATGGCCCGGCGCAGCATCGGCAGGCCGATGCCCAGGCCGTGCGCCTTGGTCGTGTAGAACGGACGGAACGCCGCGGCGGCTTGCTCCTGCGACATCCCCACGCCCGTGTCGCTGATCGTCACGTCGATCCCCGCCGGCGCGTCTGATCGGCTCACCTCCACCTTCACTTCGCCACCGGAGGGCATCGCCTCCACCGCGTTCGACACCGCGGTGTGCACCGCCTGCCTCACCAGCGAGGCGGAGCCTCGGACGACGACCCGTCGGGAGCCCTCGTGTACCCGGACGAGGCGGATGCCGGCGCGATCGAATGCATGCGAGAACGAGGCCAGGACACCGTCCAGGACAGGAAGCAGATCCACGGGCTCGGCGTCGCCACCCGCCGGTCGCGAGTACAGGAGCAGTTCGCGGATCCACTGCGACAGGAAATCGACCTGGGTGATGATGTCCTGCGCGTTCCTGTGCATGAGCGCATCCGCGCTGCAAAGCGCCAGTTCCGCGCTGGTGCGCATCCTGGAGAGAGGGTTGCGCAAGCTGTGGGCCAGCGCCGTCGCCATCTCGCCGGCGAAGAGTTGCGACTGCGCTTCGACAAGCTGGTGCTGCTGCTGCCGCAGGAGGCTGCTGCCACGCCGCATGATGCCGAAGAGGCCGAGGTACACGATCAGGCCTCCGAGGACCGTTGTCGTCCAGGCCAGAACCTGCCCCTTTCGGACCGCGGGCATCAGGCCGTTCGGTTCCTTGTAGACCTCCACCACGCCCACGACGCGGCCGGCCGAATCCTTGACGGGAACGTAGTTCTCGACGAAGAACTCGTCGGGCGGCGCACGGAAATGCGCGTCGTGGCGCACCGAGATGTCGGCGCTTCGATGGCGGACGACCTCCAGCCGCGACTCGAACGCTTCGGTGAGCTCCTTGTCGTCGCGCGAAAAGGTCCCGACGAGCGGCTTGCTCGTGGACCAGACGATCATCCCGTCCGTCGCGTACACGTTGACGAGCAAGGCATCGGGCAGCGTTTCCAGGTACTCGAACACCTCGGCGCGGGCGTGGGCCACCGCATCCCGGTCGAGGCCGGCGGCCGCGGGGTCGGCTCGGGCATCGAGGTAGGGAGCCAGCGTGGCACCGCCGACGTGACCGGATTCCACGCGGATGCAGTTCTGGATCAGCTGCGCCGTCAGATGGGCATCGCGCTGGAGAGCCTGATCCGCGATGAAATGAGACATGATCGCGCCGGTCGCCGCCGCCACCGGTACGAGGGCGACGAGACTGGCAACGGAGAACCACCGGCGCAGGTCGAAGCCTCTCGCGGCGACGGGCTGCGCCTGCGGGCCCCGGCCGGCCTCCTGTGCCGCACATGCCAATCCAATGAGAGAGGTGCGCGAATCCATGCAACTCCTCCTAGCCGGGACAATTGCTCACGGAGACACGCTCCATCGATGCTGGTTCGTGTGCTTTGGGTTCTACCGGCTCCCCGTGGGCACGCCAATCCCCAGAAGTGGGGATGGAAAACTTGCGCGGTCCGGCTTGGCGCAGGGTCCGGCGTACGGCCGGCACGGCCTGCACCCTGGCTGTGTCTGCATCGGCTGACGCCCACGGCAGGCCTGCATGACGTCCGATCCTGCGCCGTCTCCTAAACGGGGCCCGTCTTCAGTTCCCTACCCTGCCGGTTTCCCCCCACACAAAGGAGAGATCGACATGGACAAGCACGACCCCGAAACCAAGAAGAAGGCCGCCGGCACCGCCGCGGGCGCAGTGACGGGCGCGGCCCTCGGTGGCGTGGCCGCCGGCGCGACGACGGGTGCCCTGGCGGGCGGCGTGACGGGCCCGGTCGGTGCCGCCGTAGGCGCCGCGGTCGGCGCGATCGCGGGTGCCGTGGTCGGCAAGAAGGCCGCCGACCCGGCCGTCGAGGACAAGTACTGGCGCGAGAACCACACCAGCCGTCCATACGCCCGCAAGGACGTGAGCTGGGAGCACTACCAGCCCGCCTACCGCACCGGCGTGGAGTCGTACAACCGCAACCCCGACCGCTCGTTCGACGAGATGGAACCCGAGCTCAGCCGCGACTGGGGCCGCGCGCGCGGCAACTCGTCGCTGGAATGGGAGCATGCCCGCCCCGCGGCGCGCGACGCCTGGGACCGGGTGAGCAACGCGACCGAGCGTGCGATCCCCGGCGATTCGGACAAGGACGGGCGCTGACCTAGAGCTGGCCCAGCACCAGCCGGGCCGTTGCAACGTTGGTGGCGCATGCGACGTCGTGCACGTCGCATGCGCGCACCAGCGCGTTGATGTCCGGCTCGTGCGGCTGCGGCGTCATCGGGTCGCGAAGGAACACCACGAACTGCACTTCGCCCATCGCCAGGCGCGCCCCGATCTGCAGGTCGCCGCCCAGCGGCCCGCTCAGCACGCACTCGACGCCCAGGCCGACCTCGTCGCGCAGGCGCATGCCCGTGGTGCCGGTGGCGACCAGGCGATGACGCGCGAGCACGGTCCTGAACTCCCGTGCCAGCGCGACCATCGGGTCCTTCATGCGGTCGTGCGCGATCAGCGCTATGCAGGGGATGGGGGGTGCGCTCAAGGACGCACCGTCAGCGAGCCTTTCATCCCCGGATGGTAGGTGCAGATGTAGTCGATGCGGCCATCACCGCTCGCCGTCCAGCTCCACTGCTTGCCGGGAGCTATGTTGCCCGAGTCGAAGCCGCCCTTGGCGGTGACGGTGTGGGGCACGACATCCTTGTTCTGCCACACGACCTTGTCGCCGCGCTTGACCGCCAGCGTGGCCAGTTGGTAGTGCATGCCGTCGATGACCACCGTGTGCGTCTCGGCCAAGGCCAGCGCCGGCGCGGCCAGCATCAGCAGCGCGCCGGCCCACGAGCGGACGGCGTTCACTTGCCGAGGTCCGCCTGCAGTTTCTTGGCGTGGTCGAGGTGGGCGACGAAGGCGGGCCGCACTTTCTCGATCAGCGCTTTCAGCTCGGCGTTCTGCGCCGAGGGGATGAGCGTCTTGTCGACCGCGTCCAGCACGGCCTGGTGGTACGTGACCTCGTTGTCGACGTAGGCCTTGTCGAATTCCTTGCCCTTGAGCTTCTTGAGCTTGGCGACGTTCTCCTCGCCGCCCTTCTTGAGGTCGGCGCTCGTCTTGTTGTCCTCGGGCTTCACCTTCAGCTTCTTGGCCAGATCGGTCGCCTGCTTGTTGACCGCCGTGTGGTCGGTGACCATCTGCTTGCCGAAGTCGCGCACGTCCTTGCTCGAGCCCTGCTTCTCGGCCAGTTGGCCCGCATCGATGTCGACCTGGTTGGCCGTGACCACGATGTGGGCGATCTGCGCGTCCGAGGGCCCCTTCTGGGCGTGGGACGCGAGGGCCACGCTCGCGAGGAACGAGGCGACGAGGAAGAGCTTTCGCATGGCAGGTCTCCTGCGGTGGTTGATGCAGGCCCATAGACGCCGCTCGCGCGCGCCGCGTTCCCGCCCTCCACGGTTCAGCAGCGGTACGGCGCCCAGTAGTACGTGCTGATGGTCGGGTTGTAGCCCGGGTTCGCGAACTTCGCGATGTAGAGCGCGCCGTTGTACGTGACGATCGCGCCCGCCGCGTACTGCCGCCCCTGCACCCAGGCCGGGAAGCTGCAGGCCGGTGCCGGTGCCGGTGCCGGTGCCGGTGCCGGTGCGGGCGCAGGCGCGGGGGCGGTCGTCGAGCACTGGTACGGCGCCCAGTAGTAGGTGCTGATCGTCGGGTTGTAGCCCGGGTTGGCGAACTTGGCGATGTAGAACGCGCCGTTGTAGGTGACGATCGCGCCCGCCGCGTACGAGCGGCCCTGCACCCAGGCCGGGAAGCTGCAGCTCGTCGTGGGCGCGGGAGCCGGCGCGGGCGCCGGCGCCGGAGCCGGTGCGGGCGCGCTGGTCGCGAACGCGCCCAGCTGCACGATGCCGCCGACCGAGGGCACGCCCGCGCCATCCACGATGAACAGCATGTAGTAGCCCGGCGGCGCGCGGTTCGCGTTGGGCGGCGCGGTGATCTGCAGCGATCCCGTGCCCGCGGTGAACGGCAGCACGCTCAGGCGCTGGTCCATGTTGAAGGCGTGCGTCACCGCCGAGAGGCGGATCAGCGTGACCTTGCGGATGCCGGCCGCCTGCGCGCTCTGCACCGTGAACGCCTGGCCCCAGCCGATCTGCGCGGGCACGCCGCTCATCACCGGACGCGCGCCCTTGAACAGGTAGGGCGGCGAGAAGATCTCGGCGTCGGGGATGGCGGCATCGGCGCGCGTCTCGCCGCCCATGACGGCCACGCGTCCGTCCGGCAGCAGCACGGCGGACGAGTGGTACAGCCGCGGCGCCGCGGCACTGGCCAGCGTGGTCCAGGTCTCGGTGGCGGGGTTCCACAGCTCCGCGGTGAACACCGGCGTGGCCGCGTTGTTGTGGCCGGGACCGGAGGTTCCGCCGGTCACGAGCACCGTGCCGTCCGGCAGCACCGTGCTGTTCAGGTGCCGCCGCGCCACGGACATCGACGACACCGTGCGCCACGCCGGCGTGGCCGCGTTCAGGTCGATGACCTCGGCCGAAGCCTGCGGCGGATCGCCGCCGCCGGCGATCAGCACCTTGCCGTCGGCATACATCACCGCCGTGCCGTAGTCGCGCCAGCCCAGGTTGCGGCGCGCCGCGATCGTCCAGCTGCCGGTGCCCGACGTGTCGAGCCAGCGCGTCACCGTGCCCGGGCCGACGTCGACCAGGCGGCCGTTGGGCGCGACGAACATCATCGGGTACATCTCCTGGCTCAGCTGCGCGCTGGTGAGGTTGCGCCAGGTGTTGGTCGCCGCCTGGTAGACCTGCGGCAGCGTGTTGGTGCTCATCGAGGTGTTCATCGATCCCGACACCACCAGCGCGTCGCCGTTGGGCAGCGTGGTCACGGTGGGATACCAGCGGCCCGCGTTCATGTCGGGCGCGGGCGACCAGGTGTTGGTGCGCGGGTCGTAGACGGAGGCGCGGGCCAGGCCGACGAAGTCGGCGAGGTGGCCGCCCGCCACCAGCACGCGGCCGTCCGCCAGGTAGCCGTGGCCGGCGCAGAACAGGTCGTAGCCGGTGCCCGGCAGCGTGCCTATCGACTGGCTCACCGGGTCCCAGATCGCCTGCGTGCGGTTGCGGCCCCACATCATGATGCGGCCGTTGGGCAGGTAGACGTTGTGGACCGGCGAGATCGGCAGGTTCTGCGCCCGCGTCCACTGGCCGGTGACGTTCGCCTGGGCGAAAGCGGGACCGGCGGCGATCAGCGATGCCGTCGTGAGCGCGCCCACCAGGCCGGCGCGCAGGGCCGGCAGGGCGTTCATGGTCGTGCCGGCCGCAGCAGGAAGACGCGCACGGGCGAGGTGTGGCCCGCGTGGGCATCGTGGCCGTTGGCCGCTTCATGGCCGAGGACCACGATCGCGCCGGCGTTGTTGATGCCGGTCGCCTTGGTCAGCACCAGGCGCGAAGGGGCGACGAGGTCGTTGAGGTCCCGCATGCCGCCTTCGCGCGTCCACAGGAAGGCATGGCCGCCGGCGGCGCCGACGACGGCGCCGGCATCGTTGCTGCCCAGCGCTTCGCTGGAGGGACCGCCGGTCAGCGTGCCGAGCGCGGTCGCCTCGCCGTTGGGCGCCCACACCACCGCGTGCCGGGCCATGCCGCTCGCATCGCCCGAGTAGCCCGCGGCCTCGCCGCGGCCGTTGACCGTGACCGCCTCGCCGTTGGTGTCGCCGCCGATGAGGTCCAGCGTGCGCGGCGGCTGGCCGCGCAGCCACAGCACCGGCTGCCGTCCGGCAGCGAGCGTGGCGACGCCGGCCACGTCGCCGCGGCTGGAGATGTCGTTGCCGCGCGTGGCGGTGGCGCCGTCGATCGACGGCAGCGCGCCGGGCGTGCCGGCCGTGTCCCAGACCACCGCGCGCTCGCCGTTCGCGCCGCTGGAGAAGCCGACCGCCTGGCCCAGGCTGTTGATGCCGAAGGCGACGCTGGCGTTGTCGCCGGCCAGGGGCGCGAGTTCCCTCACCTGGCCGGACCGGGAGCCCGCGAACGCGCGCACGGCCGTCGCGGTATTGGAGCTGCCGACATAGGCGCCGTCGTCGTTGATGCCGAAGACCGTGGCCGCGTCGTCGCCGCCGCCGGGGCCGGGCATCCGGCGCGCGCCGGCGCCGGGCTCCAGCACCAGGCCGCGTCGGCCGCCGACGCCCGCGCCGACTTCGCGCCCGCCCACGCCCGCCTGGCCCTGGCTGTTGGGCCCGCGGATCACCGGCGCCTGCGCCTGCGTCAGGGCGCCGAGGTCGACCAGGGTGTAGGGAGGAGCCGTCGTCTGGGAGGAGACGCCGCCAGCCGCGAACAGCAACGCGGCAACGATCGAAACAGGCGATGCCCTGGACATACCGACCTCCTCCCGCCGAGGCCGGGTCCATGCCGGCCCCGAACTCATTCTGGAAGCCGGCTGCTCGACACTGGCTGGGTGCGCGCGTGAGAGTTGTTTTCAATCGCGACGCCCGGTTGCGCTTTGGCCGCGGGCGCGGATCATGGGGTCATCCCCTCGACCGGGAGAAGACCATGCCCAGGTTCCTGTCGCGCTTTACCCCCTTGCTGCTGGACATCGAGCCGTTCGCCGCGGGCATCGCGGGGGCGCTGCTGCTGTTCGTGATCTGGCTGTTCGCGGCCTGAGTCCCCGGCGCGCGGTCGCCGGGCTCAGGCCTTGCGCGACATCAGCATCATCGCGGCGCCGAGCTTCTCGTTGGCCAGGCGGCGCAGGCGCGCCACCTCGACCATCAAATCCTCGGAGGGCGGGGCGTCGCGGCGGACCTCGTATTCGTCCCAGGCCGCCTTCAGGCGCAGCTCGGCCAAACGCGCCTGCGCGTCGGCTTTTTTCCAGGCCTCCACGGCCAGCTGCTCTCGGGTAGTCACATCTCGGATGGTAATGAGATGTGAACTCATCCATGACCTGCCCGACCACGGGTTTACGTAAAGCTCGGCCCCTGGGAAGAGGCGCCTGCCTTACGCATCTGGCTTACGGCCGAACTCGCGCATCCCTAACGCGGAACGCGACAGGCGCCTCACACTCTGTTACGCAGTACGGATGAGGTAACAAGCAATGAGCATGTTCCAGACGATCACCGAATGGGCGAAGCGCACCAGCTCTTCGTTCGGCGGCTCGCGTCCGCAGTTGCTGGAGTCGGCCTTTCCCGAGACGGTCATCGACGAGCCGGACCTCCCCGGCGACCTGATCTACCGCCTGAAGCACTGGCCCGAGCTGCCGGGCAACCTGCGCACCGCCGAAATGCTGCGGCTGGTGTCGCTGATGAGCAGCCGGCCGCTGCGGCGCAGCTGGATCCTGGACCGCACCCGGATGGACGAGCGGCGGCTGGACCTGCTGCTCAAGCGCCTGACGGCGCAGAAGGCGCTGGACGTGCTCGACCCGTCGCGCCTGCCGGACCGCCCGGCCTACTGAACCGGCGGCTTCGCCGCCGCGCCGGTGGCCGCCCGGGAAGAAGGCGCCACCGAGGACCCGGCGCGCCCGGCCATCCGATCGATCAGCCGCGACAGGTTGGACAGCGACAGCAGGTGCATCGAGACCAGGTGCAGCTCGCCGGCGCGAAACAGCGCCATCGCCTTGTCGTCGGGCAGCGCGTTGAGCTTCTTCTCGTCCACCACCAGCAGCCCGGCCACGGTGAAGGTGCGGCCGTCCATCAGCTCGGCCTTGGCGGTCATCTCGGTCAGCAGCCCGGCTTCGGACAGGTGCTCGCAGAACGCCTCGGTGCGCAGGTACTCGGCCTGGTAGCGCTGCAGGAAGTCCAGCGCGTTCTGCAGGAAAGGCGTGTTGCCGCCCTTGTCGTCGAACAGCGCCTCGCCTTCCGTGTCGTTGAGGCCGGTGAAAGCCTCGTCGATGCACACGCCCATCTGCTGCCCCGGCAGCTCGGCCAGCACGAACGGATAGCGCCGCACGAAGGCCGGCACGTAGCTGGCGGTCCAGCGGTCCTCGCCGTCGACGAACAGGTTCTCCTGCTTGCGCAGGCCGAGCATCACCACGGGCGCGACCTTGCCGTCCTTCTGGCGGATGAAGACGATCGCGTATTCCTTGCAGGCCTCGGTGAACTCGACGCCGGCCAGGTAGAGCGAGTTGGCGTTGCGCGCGAAGGCGAAGCCGGGCGTGGCGCGGATCCTGCGATCGCGGTGCTTGTCGCGGTTGAGCAGCACCGGCCTGTCGTAGTACAGCGGGTCCGACATGGTCACTCCTTGTCCGCTTGCGGATTGGGGATCGCCATCACCTTGTCGATGCGGCGGCCGTCCAGGTCCACCACCTCGAAGATCCAGTCACCGCACTCTATCCGCTCGCCCACCTTGGGCAGATGCCCGGACAGCGCGAGCAGCAGCCCGGCCACGGTGTTGTAGCGGCCGCGGTCCTCCTCGGGCAGGTCACGGATGTGAAGGCGCGCCTTCAGCTCGGCCACGGGCATCAGGCCGTCGAGCAGCCAGGAGCCGTCGTCGCGCGGCGTGGCCCAGGCCTCGCCCACCACGTCCGGCCGCAGTTCGCCGGTGATCGCCTCCAGCACGTCGCGCGGCGTCACCAGTCCCTGCACCACGCCGTATTCGTCCACCACGAACACCACGCGCTGCGACTGCCGCCGGAACTGCTCGAGCAGTTCCATGCCGCTGAGCGTCTCGGGCACGAAGGCCGCGGGCACCGCCTGCGGCTCGACCGCCCCCTGGTGGTCGGGCCCGAGCGAGAGCAGGCGCGCGACGCTGACGATGCCCACGACGTCGTCGAGCGAGCCGCGGCAGACCGGGTACCACGAGTGCGCGCCGCCCTGCCCCGCGAGGCGAAGCGCGTCGGCCACCGTGGCCGTGGCCTCCAGCCATTCGATGTCGGAGCGCGGGACCATCATCGAGGTGAGCGCGCGGTCGTCCAGGTGGAACAGGTTGCGCACCATCTGGTGCTCCTGCGCCTCGATCACGCCGGCGTCCACGCCTTCCTCCAGGCTGTGGGCGATCTCCTCCTCGGTCATGCCGCGCGCCTGAGTGGTATCGATGCGCAGCAGCTTGAGCGTCGCCTGCGTGGTGGCCGACAGCAGCTTGACGAAGGGTCCGGCCGCGCGCGCCAGCCACGCCATCGGCCGCGCGACCAGGCGCGAGACCTGCTCGGGGTAGAGCTGCCCGATGCGCTTGGGCACCAGCTCGCCGAAGATGATGGTCACGAACGTGATGATGGCCACCACGATGGCGGTGGCGGCCACCGAGGCCACGCCTTCGGGTGCGCCATAGCTCGCCAGCCAGCGGCTCAGGCCGCCGCTGAACGCCGCCTCGCCCACGATGCCATTGAGCATGCCGATCGAGGTGATGCCCACCTGCACGGTGGAGAGGAACTGGGTCGGGTTCTCGAACATCCGCAGCGCCACGGAAGCGCCGCTGTCGCCTTCATTGGCCAGGGCCTGCAGCCGCGCCTGGCGGCTGGACGCCAGGGCCATCTCGGACATCGCGAACACGCCATTGAGCAGCGTCAACAGCGCGATCAGCAGAAAATCCATGGCTCACGGGGGACGTCGGACACCATGGGACTTTATCTGATCGGGGATGTGCAAGGCTGCGACGCCGCGCTCGGGCGCCTGCTGGCCAAGGTGGGCTTCTCGCCCAGCCGCGACCACGCCATCCTGCTCGGCGACCTGGTCAACCGCGGGCCGGAGTCGGCGGCGGTGCTGCGCCGGCTGATGGCCCTGGGCGGCAGCGCCACCTGCCTGCTGGGGAACCACGACCTCAGCCTGCTGGCCGTGGCGCACGGCCTGCGAGCGCCGCATGGCAACGACACCATGGACTCGGTGCTGCTGGCACCCGACCGCGAGGCCCTGCTGCACTGGCTGCGCCACCAGCGCATGGCGCTGCACGAGCACGGCCTCCTGATGGTCCACGGCGGCGTGCTGCCGCAGTGGGACGTCGCCAGGACGATGGCGCTGGCCGCGGAAGTCGAAGCGGTGCTGCGTGCGCAAGAGCCCGAGCTCATCGCCTTCCTGGCCAACATGTACGGCAACCAGCCCGATCGCTGGGACGAGGGCCTGCAAGGCCACGACCGGCTGCGCGTGATCGTCAACGCGCTCACGCGGCTGCGCTTTTGCACGCCGGAAGGCGAGATGCAGTTGAAGGCCTCGGGCGGCCTGCACGAAGGGCCGCCGGGCACGCTGCCCTGGTTCGAGGTGCCGGACCGGCGAACGGCCGGCACGACCGTCGCGTTCGGCCACTGGTCGCAGCTCGGGCTGCTGCTGCGCGACGACGTCGTCGCGCTGGACACGGGCTGCGTGTGGGGCGGCTGCCTGAGCGCCCTGCGGTGGGACCCGGCGACCGGCACGCGCGAGGTCGTGCAGGTCGATTGCGAGCAGGCGCAGGTGCCGGGGGAGTGACCGTTACTGCGACGGCTGCTTGAACAGCGCCGCCACCTTGCGTCCGCGCGCCTTGATGTTGGCCGAGACGCGGTTGACGGCCGGCTTGGCGGCGCTCTCCCAGGCCGGCTTGGCGTCGCCTTGCGGCGCTTCGTACGGCTGGTCGAAGAACGGGTCCTTGGGCGCGGGCGCCGGGCGCAGGTCGCGCGGCGGGCGGGCCGCACGGTCGCGGTCCATCGCATCGCGCGGATCGCCGAGCTCGCCGTGCTCGCGCCAGGTACGGCGTCCGTCGTTGATGCGGCCGCGCGGACGGTCCTCGTCGAACTCCAGCGGCTCCAGGTCGATCTTCTTCTTGAGCAGCTTCTCGAGGTCGGCCACCAGCCGGGCGTCGCTGCCCGACACCAGCGTGACCGCCAGGCCCGAGGCGCCGGCGCGGCCCGTGCGGCCGATGCGGTGCACGTAGTCCTCGGGGTTGAACGGCACGTCGAAGTTGAAGACCGCCGGCACGTCCTTGATGTCCAGGCCGCGCGCGGCCACGTCGGTGGCCACCAGCAGGTCGACCTCGCCGGCCTTGAACGCGGCCAGCGCCTTCAGGCGCTCGTCCTGGCTCTTGTCGCCGTGCATCGCCACCGCCTTGAGGCCGTCGCGCTCCAGCGACCGCGCCAGGCGCGCGCAGCCGAGCTTGCTGTTGACGAACACGAACGCCTGGCTGATCCCGCGCTGGCGGACCACCTGGCGCAGCGCGCGGCGCTTGTCGTCCTCGCCCACGCTGTAGAAATGCTGCTCGACGGTGGAGGCCGTGGTGTTGGGCCGCGAGACCTCGATGGTCACCGGGTCGTGCAGGTAGCTGTTGGCCAGCCGCTTGATCTCGGGCGAGAAGGTGGCCGAGAACAGCAGCGTCGTGCGCTGCTTGGGCAGGTACGACAGGATGCGCTGCAGGTCCGGGAGGAAGCCGATGTCCAGCATGCGGTCGGCCTCGTCGAGCACCACGTACTCGACCTGGTTGAGCACCGCGTTCTTGGCCTCTATGTGGTCCAGCAGGCGGCCCGGCGTGGCCACCAGCACCTCCACGCCCTTCTTCAGCTCGGCCGTCTGCGGCTTCATGTCGATGCCGCCGAACACCACCGTGCTGCGCAGGCTGGTGTGCTTGGCGTACAGCTTGATCTGCTGCGCGACCTGGTCGGCCAGCTCGCGCGTGGGCAGCAGCACCAGCGCCCGCACCGGGTGGCGCGCCGGCGAGGTGGAGGAGTTCTCGTGCTTGAGCAGGCGCTGCAGCAGCGGCAGCGAGAACGCGGCCGTCTTGCCGGTGCCGGTCTGGGCCGCACCCATGACGTCCTTGCCGGTCAGCACCACGGGAATCGCCTGCGCCTGGATCGGCGTCATCTGCTCGTAGCCCATGTCGGCCACGGCGCGGGCCAGCGGCTCAGCCAGGGAGAGGTTGGAGAAGGAGGCAGTCATCAACCCGCGATTGTCTCACCCGGGGCCCAGCCCGGCCGGAGAGGGCTTTTTGGGCCGCGGCTGAGCCGGCCGGGGCGGCTTCAGAGCGTGCGCGCGCTGAAGGTGTCGCAGGACCGCACGCTGCCGGTCTGCAGCCCGGTGCGGAACCAGCGCTGGCGTTGCGCGCTCGTGCCGTGCGTGAAGCTCTCCGGCACCACGGCGCGGCCGGCCGACTTCTGCAGCGCGTCGTCGCCGATGCGGGCGGCGGCGTTCATCGCCTCCTCGACGTCGCCCTGCTCCAGGATCTGGCGCGCGTTCTGCGCGTGATGCGCCCACACGCCGGCGAAGCAGTCGGCCTGCAGCTCCAGCCGCACGCTCGCGGCGTTCTGCTCCGCGGCGCCCACGCGGCCGCGCAGGCCGTGCACCCGCTCGGTGATGCCCAGCTGGTGCTGCACGTGGTGGCCCACCTCGTGGGCGATGACGTAGGCCTGGGCGAAGTCGCCCGGCGCGCCCAGGCGGTTCTTGAGCGTCTCGTAGAAATCGAGGTCGATGTAGACCTTCTCGTCGGACGGGCAGTAGAACGGGCCCATGGCCGACTGGCCCTGGCCGCAGGCGGTGCCGATCGCGCCGCGGAACAGCACCAGCTTGGGCTCGCGGTACTGCGCGCCGCCGGCCCGGAACTGCTCCTTCCACACGTCCTCGGTGTCGGCCAGCACGGTGGAGACGAAGCGCGCCATCTGGTCGTTGGCGGGGACGGGCCGCGGCTGGCCCTGTTGCTGCTGCACCTGCGGCGCCGGACCGCCCGAGAGGATGCTGAGGATGGTCAGCGGATTGATGCCGAAGATGGCGCCGCCCACCAGCGCGATGACGATCGTGCCGATGCCGATGCTGCGGCCTCCCAGGTGGAAGCCGCCTCCGCCACCGCCCGATTCGCGGTAGTCCTCGACGTTGTCCGATTCACGGTTGCCTTCCCAGCGCATCGCTAGACCCCTGAGGTACAGTGACCCGATGCTAAGCCCGGCCCGCCCCGCACCTGTCGGCGATCGCCGCATCCTGGTCACCGGTTTCGACCCTTTCGGCGGCCAGCCCATCAATCCCAGCTGGATCGCCGTGCAGGCGCTCGACGGTCTCGAGCTCGACGGCCATCGCGTGGTCGCGGCCCAGCTGCCCACCCAGTTCGACCATTCGCTGCGCACGCTGGACGAGCTGATCGAGCGGCACCGCCCCGTGCTCGTGGTCTGCACCGGCCAGGCCGGCGGCCGCTCGGCGATCTCGCTGGAGCGCGTGGCGATCAACGTGAACGACGCGCGCATCCCCGACAACCGGGGCCTGCAGCCCGTGGACACGCCGGTCGTCGAGGACGCCCCGGTGGGCTACTTCAGCACGCTGCCGATCAAGGCGATGCTCGCCGCGGTGCTGGCCGAGGGCATCCGGGCCGAGGTGTCGCAGACGGCCGGCACCTTCGTGTGCAACCACGTGTTCTACGGCCTGATGCACAAGCTGGCCACCGATCCCGGCTGCCGCGGCGTGCGCGGCGGGATGATCCACGTGCCGTGGCTCCCGCAGCAGGGCCATCCCTCGATGACGCCGCAGCAGGTCTCGCTCGGGCTCGAAGTGGCGCTGCGCTGCGCGGTCCATACCCACCGCGACGTGCGGATACAGGCCGGCGCGCTGAACTGAGCACGGCGGCCACTTAAAATCCGGGGGTGCCGACCTTGAATGCCGACCTCCACTGCCACTCCGTGGTTTCTGACGGCACCCTGACGCCCGAGGCCCTGGCGGCCCGCGCGAAGGCCAACGGGGTCGAGCTGTGGGCCCTGACCGACCACGACGAGATCGGCGGCCAGCACCGCGCCGCCGCGGCGGCCCGCGAGAACGGCCTGCAGTACCTCACCGGCACCGAAATCTCCGTCACCTTCGCGGGTGAGACCGTGCACATCGTCGGCCTGGGCTTCGACGCCGACGATCCCCGCATGCACCAGGGTCTGGTCGCCACGCGCGGCGGCCGCGGCGCGCGCGCCCGCGAGATGTCCGAGCAGCTGGCGCGGGTGGGCATCCACGGCGCCTACGAGGGCGCGCTCAAGTACGTGGGCAATCCCGAGCTGATCTCGCGCACGCACTTCGCCCGTTTCCTGGTCGAGGCCGGCGCCTGCAAGGACACCTCCGAGGTGTTCCGCCGCTACCTCACCGAGGGCAAGCCCGGCTTCGTGCCGCACCGCTGGGCCGGCCTGAGGGACGCGGTGCAGTGGATCACCCAGTCCGGCGGCGTGGCCGTCATCGCGCATCCGGCGCGCTACCGCTTCAACGCCACCGAGGAATACGCGCTGTTCACCGAGTTCAAGGCCCACGGCGGCCGCGGCGTGGAGGTGGTCACCGGCAGCCACACGGCCGCCGAGGCCGTGCGCTATGCCGAGACGGCGCGCGAGTTCGGCCTGGCCGCCTCGCGCGGCAGCGACTTCCACAGCCCGGACGAGAGCCACACCGACCTGGGACGACTGCCGCCGCTGCCGGCCGACCTCACCCCCGTGTGGCAGCTGCTCGCGGATCGCATCCGGTGACCGGCCCGGCGCCGTCAAGGCCGGCCGGGTCCCGCACCGAGCTGGCCGGCATCGCCCTGGTGCTCGCCGCCTGCGCCTGCTTCGCGGCGCTGGACACCACCACCAAGGTCGTGAGCTCGGTCGTCCCGGTGCTGATGGCGCTCTGGGTGCGCTACGCGTTCCAGGCCGTCGCCACCACCGCCATCGTGCTGCCCTGGCGCGGCTGGGGCGTGCTGCGCACCCGCCACCTGGCCTTCCAGTGCCTGCGCGGCGTGCTGCTGCTGACCAGCAGCATGCTGTCGTTCCTGAGCCTGCGATACCTGCCGGTGGGCGAGTTCACGGCGATCGTGATGATGTCGCCGCTGGCCGTCACGCTGCTGGCCGCCACCGTGCTCAAGGAGAAGGTGTCGGCGCTGCGCTGGACGCTGGTGGCCGGCGGCTTCGCGGGCACGGTGGTGATCATCCGGCCGGGCGGCGACAGCTTCAGCTGGGCCATGCTGCTGCCGCTCGGACTGGTGGCCAGCAACGCCTGGTTCCAGGTGCTGACCAGCCGCATGGCCCGCACCGAGGACCCGATGACCATGCACCTGTACACCGGCTGGGTGGGCACGCTGCTCGCCTCGCTGGCGCTGCCCTTCGTCTGGACGCAGGTGTCCAATCCCTGGCTGTGGGCCGGGATGGCCTTCATGGGCCTCATGGGCACCGTCGGGCATTTCATGTTGATCCTCGCCTACCGCAACGCGCCGGCCTCCACGCTGACGCCCTACCTCTACTCGCAGATCGCGTTCGCGATGGTGGGCGGCTGGCTGGTGTTCGAGCACCTGCCCGACGGCTGGTCGCTGGTCGGCATGGCGCTGATCGCCGCCTGCGGCGCGCTGGGCGCCTGGCTGACGGTGCGCGAATCGCGCGTGCCCACGCTGCGGGAAGCCAAGGCCTGAAGCGATGGCCCAGTACTTCGAACTCCATCCCGAGAACCCGCAGGTGCGGCTGCTCAAGCAGGCCGCGGCGCTGCTGCGCGAGGGCGGCGTGCTGGCCGTGCCCACCGACTCCAGCTACGCGCTGGCCTGCCACCTGGACGACAAGGCCGCGGCCGACCGGCTGCGCCAGCTGCGCGGCGTGGACGACCGGCACCACCTCACCATCCTCTGCCGCGACCTGTCGGAGCTGTCCAACTACGCGCGGGTCGACAACCGCCAGTACCGCCTGCTCAAGCAGGCCACGCCCGGGCCCTACACCTTCATCCTCGAGGCCACGCGCGAGGTGCCGCGTCGCGTGAGCCATCCGCAGCGCAAGACGATCGGCCTGCGCGTGCCCGACCACCACGTGCTGCGCCAGCTGCTGGACGCGCATGCCGAGCCGCTGCTGGCCACCACGCTGATCCCGCCCCACGAGACCGAGCCGCTGAACGATGCGCAGGAGATCCGCCGCCGCCTGCAATCGCAGCTGGCGGGCGTGGTCGATGCCGGCCCCTGCCCGCAGGAGCCGACCACGGTGGTCGACATGACCGCCATGGGCACGGGCGGCGATCCGGTGATCACGCGCCAGGGGCGCGGCGACGCCGAGCGCCTGGGCCTTTGAAGAGCCTCTGAGACAATTCCCGCTGCCCATGGAAAACATCATCCAGACGGTCCTCATCTACGCGTTGCCCGTCCTCTTCGCCATCACCATCCACGAGGCGGCGCACGGCTACGTGGCGCGCCACTTCGGCGACAACACGGCCTACATGCTGGGGCGCGTGACGCTCAACCCGATCAAGCACATCGACCCGATCGGCACCATCGCGATGCCGCTGCTGCTGTACTTCGCGACCTCGGGCGCCTTCCTCTTCGGCTACGCCAAACCGGTGCCGGTGAACTTCGGGCACCTGCGCCATCCGCGCGTGCACTCGATCTGGGTGGCGCTGGCGGGGCCGGCCTCCAACTTCCTCCAGGCCATCCTGTGGGCCGTCCTCTTCACCGTGCTGGTGGCCTTCGACGTGCAGGAGCGCTTCTTCCTCGAGATGGCCAAGGCCGGCGTGCTGGTCAACCTGGTGATGTGGGCCTTCAACCTGTTCCCGCTGCCGCCGCTGGACGGCGGCCGCATCCTCACCAGCCTGCTGCCGCCGCGCCTGGCGTACTCGTTCAGCCGCATCGAGCCGTTCGGCTTCTTCATCGTGCTGGCCCTGGTGGTCGCCGGCATCGTGGGCTCGGTCTGGCTGCGCCCGCTGATCTCGTTCGGCTACTCGGTGCTCGGCGTGCTGCTGGTGCCGCTGAACGCGCTGCTCTCCTGACCCCGCCCGCTTCTTCATGAACGCTCCCGTCGTCCGCTACCTCACCGGCATCACCACCACCGGCACGCCGCACCTCGGCAACTACGTGGGCGCGATCCGGCCCACCGTGCAGGCCAGCCGCCGGCCCGGCACCCAGAACTTCTACTTCCTGGCCGACTACCACGCGCTGATCAAGTGCGACGAGCCGGCTCGCATCCAGCGGTCCACGCTGGAGATCGCCGCCTGCTGGCTGGCCGCGGGGCTGGACCCGGAACACGTGTACTTCTATCGGCAGTCCGACATCCCCGAGATCCCGGAGCTGACCTGGTTCCTCACCTGCGTGACGGGCAAGGGCCTGCTGAACCGCGCCCATGCCTACAAGGCGCAGGTGGACAAGAACGCCGCCGCGGGCCAGGACCCCGACACCGACGTCACCGCGGGCCTGTTCATGTACCCGGTGCTGATGGCCGCGGACATCGTGCTGTTCAACGCGCACAAGGTGCCGGTGGGCCGCGACCAGGTGCAGCACCTGGAGATGGCGCGCGACATGGCGTCCAGCTTCAACCACCTGTACGGCGAGCACTTCACCCTGCCCGAGGCGCAGGTCGACGAAGCCGTGGCCACCCTGCCCGGCCTGGACGGCCGCAAGATGAGCAAGAGCTACGACAACACGATCGCCTTGTTCGGCCCGCGCGAGCAGATGCGAAAGCAGATCTTCTCCATCGTCACCGACTCGCGCGCGCCCGGCGAGCCCAAGGACACGGAAGGCTCGGCGCTGTTCCAGATCTACCAGGCCTTCGCCGATGAAGCCGAGACCGCGGCGCTGCGCAAGGCCTACGCCGAAGGCATCGCCTGGGCCGACGCCAAGCAGCTGCTGTTCGACCGCATCGACCGCGAGATCGCGCCGATGCGCCGGCGCTACGACGAGCTGGTGCGCGACCCGGCGCAGATCGAGCGCATCCTCAGGCTGGGCGCCGACAAGGCGCGCGCCATCGCCACGCCGTTCCTCGGCCGCCTGCGCCACGCCGTCGGCCTTCGCAACCTGGCCGACCAGCCGCAGGCGGCGGCCAAGTCGAAGTCGAAAGCCGCCCTGCCCTCGTTCAAGCAGTACCGCGAGAGCGACGGCCGCCACTACTTCAAGTTCGTCGACGCCGGCGGCACGCTGCTGCTGCAAAGCGTGGGCTTCGAGTCCCCGCAGGAGGCCGGCCGGGCCGTGGCCCGCCTCAAGCAGGAGGGCTTCGCCGCCGCCGAAGGCTCGGCCCAGCCGGCCGGCGGCGTCAGCGAGGACCAGGTGCGCGCCGCGCTGGCCCAGCTGGCCGCGAGCTGAGTTGGCATGCCAATGACGGTATCCTTGCGAGTCAAATGAAGCCGAACCCCAATCCCGCGACCCTGTACGTGATCGACGACCATCCGCTGATGCGCGAGGCGGTGGTGATGCTGCTGCGCCGCATCCGGCCGGGCGCGCACGTGATCGAGCTCGATCGCATCGGCGGCATGGAGGCGGCGGTCAAGCAGCACGGCTTCCCCGACCTGATCTGCCTGGACCTCAAGCTGCCCGACACCACCGGCACCTCGGGCGTGCACGAGATGAAGAACCGCTTCCCGCAGGCGCCGCTGGCCGTGCTGTCGGCCTCGCCGGCCGCCGACGCGGAAGAGGCCTGCATCGAGGCGGGCGCCGACATCTACATCGAGAAGTCGTCCGGCGCGCAGGAGATCGGCAATGCGCTGCGCGCCCTGCTCAACACCGACGGCAGCTTCGAGGAACTGGCGCCCACCGACAACAAGCTGTCCAAGCGCCAGAAGCAGCTGATCGTGATGCTCGACCGCGGCCTGTCCAACCGCGAGATCGCCGACGAGCTGGGCATCAGCGAGCACACGGTCAAGGTTCACCTGTGGCGGCTGTTCCGCCGCCTGGGCGTCAAGAGCCGCACCCAGACCATCCACTACGCGCGCACGCACGGCCTGCTCAGTCACTGAGCGTTGGCGGGGCGGGGCTGCTGGCCCTCCATGGGGTCCGGCGTGGCCTTGATGTCGATGGTGGAAGCCGCGGCCCGCTCGGCGGCCGCGCGCGATTCGGTGGGATAGACCAGCAGCCGGAACACGGTGCCGCGCCCCGGCTTGGACTGCAGCTGCAGCGGGTGGCCCAGGATGTTGCACAGGCGCCCCACGATGTACAGCCCCAGCCCGAAGCCCTCCTCCGTGCCGGCGTGGCTGGGCACCTTGTAGAACTCCCGGAAGATCTCGCGCTGGTTGGCCGGATCGATGCCCACGCCGGTGTCCCAGATCTCGATGCGCGGTCCCCTGCTGCCGGCGCGCGCCGCCACCAGCACGCCGCCGCGGTCGGTGTACTTCACCGCGTTGGAGATCAGGTTGCCCACGATGCGCTGCAGCAGGATGGGATCGGACGTCACCGTGCCGGGCACCGTGTGCACGCGGAACTTCAGGCCCTTGGCCTGGGCCAGCGGGCGGTACTGCAGCTCCAGGTCCCGCAGCAGCTTGTCCAGCCGCAGCTCCTCGATCTTCAGCCTGATCTTCCCGGAGTCCAGCCGCACCAGGTCGAAGAGCGAGTCGAACAGCCGGTTCACCGCCTTCGTCGATTCCACGATCTTGGGCGCGATGTCGTGCACCAGCTCCGGCTCGCTGCCCAGCCAGTCGGCGTAGAGGCCGAGCGCGTGCACCGGCTGGCGGATGTCGTGCGCCGCGCTGGCCAGGAAGCGGTTCTTGATCTCCACCGCGTCCAGCGCCGCCTGGGTCTGGCGGGTGAGCGATTCGATCAGCTGCTCGTTGCTGTACTGCAGCTCGAAGTTCTTGCGGTGCGTCTCGTGCAGCCGCAGGCCGGCCTGCCGCAGCACCTGCCAGAACACCACCAGCAGCAGCACCATCCACCAGTGGTAGGCCGGCCCGCGCCAGCCCAGGTCCACGCCCATGCGCCAGCCCATCACCGCCAGCACCGTGATCGCCAGCGTGTCCAGGTAGCGCCGCATCGTGGGCAGGTGGCTGGAGAGGCTGTTGATCGAGAACATCGCCAGCCCGGCGAGGATCAGCCAGCAGACGAACTGGTCGGCCAGCGGCGTGCGGTCGAAGAACAGCGCGGCGGTCAGGCCCCAGCAGGCCGCGCTGAGGGGCCAGATGAAGGCGTGCCGCCGCAGGAAGGCCAGGTGCTCCGCGGCGCCGGCCTCGGCCACCTCGTGCTCGTAGCGGCGGATCACGCGGAAGCGCTGCGCCGCAACGACGGCGGTGGCGATCGCCCAGGCGGCCTGCGCCAGGGGCGGCGCGTCGGCCCACAGCACGCCCAGGAAAGCCGGGATCAGCACCAGCCCCAGGAACTGCGTGTTGCGCTGGATGCGCATCAGGCTGCGCACCAGCTCGCCCTGCACCCACTGGGCGCCGGCGGGCTCGATGGGCGTCTGCGGGTCGGGCTTCACGCCCGCATTGTCAGGCCTGCGCCTGCCCCTTTCAGGCGGCCGTGGCCGTCCGCCGACGCTCCGCCGGCTCGATCTTCATCTGCTGCCGGTACTTGGTGACCGTGCGGCGCGCCACCTTCAGCCCCTGGAAGGCGAGCTGGCGCGCGATCTCCACGTCGGACAGCGGCTGCGCGCGCGTTTCCCCCGAGATCATTTCCTGGATCAGGCCCCGGATCGCCGTGGGCGAGGCCTCGCCGCCGCTGGCCGTGGCCAGGCCGCGCGAGAAGAAGTACTTCAGCTCGTACACGCCGACGGGCGTGGCCATGAACTTGTTGTTGGTGACGCGCGAGACGGTGGACTCGTGCACGCCGACCTCCTGCGCGATCTCGCGCAGCGCCAGCGGCTTCATCGCCATCGCGCCGTACGCGAGGAACCGGTGCTGCCGCTTGAGGATCGCCTGCGCGACGGCCAGGATGGTGGAGAAGCGCTGCTCCACGTTGCGCACGGTCCAGCGCGCCTCCTGCAGCGAGGCGCCCAGTTCGCCGTGCTCGGCACCGCGATGCCGGCGGAACATCTCGGCGTAGCTGCGGTTGAGCCGCACGCGCGGCACCACGGCCTCGTTGAGCATCGCCGTCCACTGGCCTCGCACCTTGCGCACGATGACGTCGGGCGTGACGTACTGGACCGAGGGCGCGCCGAAGCGCCAGCCGGGCCGCGGGTCGAGCCGGCGGATCGCGGCGCAGGCCGATTCCGCGTCGGCCAGCGGCACCGCGAGGCGCCGCGCCACCGCGGGCATGTCGCGGCTGGCCAGGCACTGCACGCATTCGCGCAGGATGCGGCCGGCCAGGGCCCGCTTGCGCTCGTCGTCGATCGCGGGCAGTTGCAGCCGAAGGCACTCGATCACGTCGCGCGCGGCCACGCCGGCCGGCTCCAGCGCCTGCACCTGGCGCAATGCGACGGCCAGCTCGTCGGGCTCCGCCGGCGGGTCCAGCGGCACCAGCGAGCCCACTTCGGGCAGCGGCGTGCGCAGGTAGCCGTCGTCCTCGAGCGACTCGATCACGGCGGCGGCCAGCGCCCAGTCGCGCTCGGAGAGCGGCAGCAGGTTGAGCTGGCCGAGCAGGTGGTCGGCCAGCGAGGTCTGGGCGGCCAGCGTGTCGAACACGCCGTCGCCGTCGACCAGGCGCGAACGCGCGATCGGCTCGGCGCCCCAGCCCGGGCCTTCGGCGGCGAGTTCCGCCACGGGCGCGGCGTCGTCGGCCTCGGGCAGCGGGAGATCGGCCGCGGCGGCCTCGTCGGGCTCGAGGAAGGGGTTGTTGTCCAGGGCGTCGCGCACGACCTGCGAGAAGTCCTGCGAGGACATCTGCAGCAGACGCACCGCGCGCTGCAGCCGCGGCGAAAGCGTCGGGTGGATCGTCGAACTGATCTGCAGGCTCAGCGAATGCATCGGTACTCCATGGATGAGTCGCCGTCGGGGAAACGGACGCAGCGACACGCAAGTCACGTGCCGGTCGAGCAGGAAAGGCGCCGCAACCCCCGGCCGTCGAGCGAGAAGGGTAGGCAACGGGCAGCCCGGCCGTGTCTCGCTTTCTGTAAATGTTGCGCAGCAGTGCGCTCGGGCGGCCCGCATCCGGTAGCGTTTGCCGCAAGCCCGGCCGAAACATCTCCTGCCGGATCGCCCCGCGGCTGGCTGAGCCGTAGTACCCTGCCCCCGCATCCGCTGACACCCCCCGCCATGCAACCGGCCTTCTCCCCTGCTTCCGGACTGGAACGGTGGTGGCCGCGCGCCTCGCTGCGCCGCTACCTGGTGGCGATGATCCTGCTGGCCACGCTGCCGCTCGCCACGCTGGTGTGCTGGCAGATCCTGGCGGACGTGCGCGCCGAGCAGGTCCAGGTCGAGTCCGACCTCTCGCGCTCGGCCGCCGCGCTGGCGCAGGCCGTCGAGAGCGAGATCCACGCCTCCTTCGACGCGCTGGACGCGCTGGCCCACGCCGATCCCCAGCAAGGCCCGCAGCCGCAGGCCCTGATGAGGTTGCTGCAGCGGGCGCCGCCCCGGCGCGACTGGCACAGCGTCTTCCTGCTCGACGCAAAGGGCGAGCTGCTGTTCGACTCGGGCGATCCGCAGGCCGGCGGACCGGCGGCCGGCGAACTGGGGCAACTGCACGAGCGCGTGCTGCGCCAGCGCTATTCGGCCGTCTCCGGCCTGGTGCCCACGCGCTCGCCCGAGGGCCAGGCGGTGATGCTGGCCGTGCCGGTCGTGCGGGCGGGCCAGATCACCCACGTGCTGGGCGCCCGCGTGGCCGGCGGCGCGTGGCAGCGGCTGGTGTCTTCCGCCAGCCGGCCCGAAGGCGGCTACGTGCTGCTGCACGACGCGAGCCAGAACCTGATCGCCTGGACGCTCTCGCGCGATTCGCCGCTCGGCCAGGGCATGAGCGCCGACGCGGTCGCCTCGATCGCCGGCCGGCCCGCCGGCGCGCAACGGCTCGCGGGCGTCGACGGCCGCGCGGTCTACGCCGCCTGGCAGCAGGTGCCCGCCTCGGGCTGGGGCGCGCAGGTCGCGGTGCCCGCGCGGCCGATCGACTCGGCCCACCGGCAGGCCATCCTGGCCGCGCTCTCCACCAGCGGCGCCTGCCTGCTGCTGGGCTTGCTGCTGGCGGTGGGCGTGGCGCGCCGCATCACGTCCCCGCTGCACGCGCTGGCCACGCAGGGGCCGGCCGCCCTGCCCGAGCGCATCACCGTGCGCGAGGTCGCCCTGCTGCGCGACGCGCTGCGTTCGGCCGCCCGCCACGACGAGCACGCGCGCCGGGCGCTCGAGGAGGACATCGCCAAGCGCAAGCAGGTCGAGGCGCAACTCCTGTCCGCGCACGAGCAGCTGCAATCCAGCCAGCGCCTGATCGACCTGGCGCAGGAGGCCGGCAGCGTCGGCTTCTTCCACTACCGGTTCGAAAGCGACGACCTCACCTGGACGCCGGGCCACGGCCGCCTGTTCGGGGTGGACCCGCAGCGGCCGCGCCGGCTCGCGCAGTGGTTCGAACTGATCGCCCGCGAGGGCCGCGACGCGATCGAGCGCGACTTCTGGACCGCCTGCGCGCTGCAACGCCAGACCCAGACGCTGGAATACGCCGTCACGCGCCCCGACGGCGAACGCTGGCTCTCCAGCCGGCTGCTGCTGCGCTACGGCACCGACGGCAAGCCGCTGCAGCTGACGGGCGTGAGCGTGGACATGACCGACCAGCGCGAGGCCGAACTGCGGCGCGCCGAGCTCACCGAGCAGGCGGTGGCCGCGCGCCAGGCCGCCGAGACCGCCAGCCGCGCCAAGGACGAGTTCCTGTCGATGCTGGGCCACGAGCTGCGCAACCCGCTGGGCGCGATCTCCGCGGCCATCGACGTGCTGGAGGCGGCGCAGCCGGGGAGCGAGAGCGCGGCCGAAGCGCGCGCCATCATCGCGCGCCAGACCCGCAACCTGGCCCACATGATGAGCGACCTGCTCGACGTGGGCCGGGTGATCGCCGGCAAGATCCTGCTGGCGCGCCAGCCGGTCAACCTGGCGGCGGTGTTCGAGCGGGTGCATCGCACGCTGCGCGTCACCGGCGAGGCGGCCGGGCACGACCTGCAGGTCTCCGCGCGCGACGCCTGGGTGGACGGCGACGCGGTGCGGCTGGAACAGGTGATGACCAACCTGGTGACCAATGCCATCAAGTACACGCCGGCCGGCCGCCGCATCGAGGTCACCGTCGCACCGGTCGACGGGCGCGCGGTGTTCGAGGTGAAGGACTCGGGCATGGGCATCCCGGCTTCGCTGCTGCCGCACGTGTTCGACCTCTTCGTGCAGGGCGAGCGCACGCTGGACCGGCGGGCCGGCGGCCTGGGCATCGGCCTGACGCTGGTGCGGCGGCTGGTCGAACTGCACGGCGGCACGGTAGCGGCCGAGAGCTCGGACAGCGGCAGCCGGTTCACGGTCGAGCTGCCGGCGGTCGACGCGCCGGCCAAGGCCGAGGGCGACACGCTGCCGCCTTCGCGCCGGCGCCGGGTGCTGGTGATCGAGGACAACCCCGACGTGCTGGCCGCGCTGCGGTCCAAGCTCGAGCTGGACGGCCACACGGTGAGCACGGCGGCCGACGGCGTCGAAGGGCTCACGCGCCTGCTGCGGCAGCAGCCCGAGGTCTCCATCGTGGACATCGGCCTGCCCGGCCTGACCGGCTACGAGATCGCGCGGCATGCGCGGGCGGCCGGTTATGCCGGGCGATTGATCGCGTTGTCGGGTTACGGCCAGGAGCGCGACCGCAGCGATGCGCTGGTCGCGGGCTTCGACGGCTACCTGGTCAAACCCGTGGATCGGGTGCAACTGCGGGCCAGTTTGAGCGCAGACTGAACGGATTCATTCAGCCGTTACACCACGGCTGGGCCGGACAGGCGAATAATCAGCCCGGCAATCGCAACAGAACGGCGGACCAACCGCCCGATGAGGAGTTGGATGGGCCATGCACTGATCGTCGAGGACGATGCCGACGCCGCGCGCATGATGGCGCAGCTGGTGGCCAACGAGGGTTTCTCGGCCGCCACTGCGCAGTCGCTGCACGAGGCGCGCCGGCAGATGGCGCTGCAGCAGCCCGACATCGTGCTGCTGGACCTGCGCCTTCCCGACGGCAGCGGCATGGCGCTGTTCGACGACGCCGACCTGATCGGCAACTCCGAGGTCGTGCTGATGACGGGGCACGCCAGCCTGGAGACCTCGATCCAGGCCCTGCGCTACGGCGCCGCCGACTACCTGATCAAGCCGGTCAGCGCCAAGCAGCTGCACAGCATTCTCTCGCGCGTCATGAAGCCTTCGGTGCTGAAGGACGAGGTGCGCAGCCTGCACGACGACCTGGCGCGCACCGGCCGCTTCGGCCACCTGGTGGGCACCTCGGGCGCGATGGCGCTGATCTACGAGCAGATCGCCCGCGTGGCCGGCACCTCGGTCACCGTGTTCATCACCGGCGAGAGCGGCACCGGCAAGGAGCTGGTGGCGCGCACCGTGCACGACCTGAGCCGGCGCCGCGCCAAGCCGTTCCTGGCGGTGAACTGCGGCGCGATCTCGCCCCACCTGATCGAGAGCGAGATCTTCGGCCACGAGAAGGGCAGCTTCACCGGCGCCGAGCGCCAGCACCAGGGCTTCTTCGAGCGCGCCCACGGCGGCACGCTGTTCCTGGACGAAATCACCGAGATGCCGCTGGAGCTGCAGGTCAAGCTGCTGCGCGTGCTGGAGACCGGCACCTTCATGCGGGTGGGCTCCACGACGCCGCTGGAGACCGACGTGCGCGTGATCGCGGCGTCCAACCGCGACCCGGCCCGGGCCGTCGCGCAGGGGAAGTTCCGCGAGGACCTGCTGTATCGGCTGAACGTGTTCCCGCTGGAACTGCCGCCGCTGCGGGATCGGCTGGAAGACCTGCCGCTGCTCGTTCGGCATTTCCTGCAGGAGATCGGGCAGCGCGAAGGCGTGGTCAAGCGCGCCTCGCAGCAGGCGCTGGAGCGCCTGGGCCAGTACCGTTGGCCGGGCAACGTACGCGAGTTGCGCAACGTGCTGCAGCGCGCCTACGTGATGTCCACCGGCCCCGAGATCACCGACCAGTGGCTGCCGCGCGATCCCGCGCAGGTGGCCGCGGCGGCGGCGGCCGTCGCGCCCTCGCCCGCGC
>JAEWIF010000074.1 GCA_023387335.1 Pseudomonadota bacterium
CACTGGAGAGATACCAGTTTTCATCGGCACTGCCGTGGCTCAGGGTGTAGTTGTACGCCCCGGCCTGCAGTTTGCGGCCCAGCGCAAAGGCTCCGGCTTCGGTGGTGGCCCCGTTAATCGCATCCACCACTTTGATGCCGTTGCCGGTTGTCGCCAGGCCCAGCCCAGCATCACCGGCATTGGTGAAGTTCAGCCAGGTTTTACCGGTTGCCTGCCCGCCGTCAATGACCAGCATATCGGTCGGGAAGGTCGGGTCATCAAGACGAATGGACAGGTTAATGGTGCCGTTGCGGCCCGTCAGATTCGTGACCGTCAGCATTTCAGGGACAAACGGACTGTTTGCCGGTGCGGGCGCAAAGCTGATGGTTCCGGCGTTATCCAGGTTGTCGAGTACCGATTTCACCGCCGCACCGCGCTGAATATTCCAGTTGGCACCGCTGTCGAGGGTGACGTCAGTCGGGTCAATCGCCCCGTTCATCACGGAGTTGCCGGTCAGGCGGACCTGTGTGCCGGATTGTGCGATGATATCGCTGTTGATGATGGCATTATTCAGCGCCAGCGCACCCTGATTCAGGTTCACCTGCGACTGGGACAACGTGCCGTTGCTGATCGTCAGGGTGCCGTCACCATCCTTGAGTAGCTGCCCGTCACCGCTTACAGAGCCGCTGATGGCCGCGTTCTGACCGTTACCCGTGCTGAAGTGCAGTTGTCCGTTGTTGGTGGCGCTTCCCGTCAGCGATGCACCGTCGCCAAATGAGGTGGTGCCGGTGAGTGTGCCCCCCTGCGCCACATTCAGCGTACTGCCTGCCCCCACGGTGGTGTTATCCGCACTGCCATTACCCAGTACCGTGAACTGACTGCCGTTATCAAGACGCAGGTTTCTGGCTTTGCCGGTTGCGCCGTCAATGCCGAATGCGCCGGAGGTGTTCGTACCGCTGACCGTTGCGCCGGTATCGGCAATCAGCACACCGCCGTCATGCATCACGATGTTCTGCGCCTTACCGCCGGTCGCCACTGCCAGAATACCGCCCTGATTAACCGTGGTGGTATCGGCGCTGCCATTACCCAGTACATCAAGACGCCCGCCGTTTTCCAGCAGGACGTTAGTGGCGCTGGCAGTCGCCGCATCAACACTGAAGTTACCCAGACTATTGGTCCCGGAGACAGTGGCACTGGTGTTCGTCACCAGCGCGCCCCCGGCATTCTGGGTAACGTTAGTGGCGTTGCCTCCGGCACTCACCTGCAGTTTGCCGTCCGCGTTGACCGTGGTGTTGTCGGCTGTCGCACCGCTTTTCACCACCTGCCAGCCACCCGCATTGATTATCGTGTCACTTACGGATGCACCGGTATGTACGTACTGATAACCACCATCCATGCGGGTAGTGTTTGCCGAACCGTGCACACTCTGGTCGCCGCCCGCTTTAATCACGGTGCCGGTGGCAAGCCCACCGACGGCAATAATCTGACGACCATTCGCATTAATGGTGGTATCCGTTGCCGTACCGGCGACAAACATTCCGTCACTGTTTTCCGCATCCGGGCCACCCAGTGCACCGGTGTTGACCACGGTACCGGTCGCCTGCGCCCCGGCTTTAACCAGCTGATATCCACCTGCATTAATGACGGTACCGGATACGCTACCGCCGCTTTGTATCCACTGCGCCCCGCCATTGAGTACCGTATCTGACGCCTGACCATGTACACTCTGACCGCCGCCGCTGTTGACGGTAGTGTTTGTGGCACTACTGCCTGTCAGTACTCCCTGCAGACCCTTACGGTTAATCGTGGTCTGATTAGCCACACCGCCCGACTGCACAAACTGACCGCCGGTATTCGCATCGTCGTCACCGTATTCCTGACCGGTATTTACGACGGTGCTGTTAGCCTCACCGAAAACCAGCTGAGTGTTGTGATTGCTGATGACGGTGCTGTTTGCCACTTCACCCGCTGCCACCGTAATGATATTTCCCGGGGCATCATCAGCCAGAACGGCAGGGCTTGCCACCAGTCCGGCGGCAGCCAGCGCCAGAACGGAACCGGTACGCTTTCCTTTTGCTTTTGCCAGCTCTGAGACGACGGTAAATGCGCCCAGAACTTCATTCCATACCAGCCGGTAGCTGGTGTTCAGATTTCGCTTCATTATTAGTACCTTGTTGTGTGTAAATTCCTTTTGCCGCAAAATTATCGGCGGGAGCCCCCACATTCTTTAGGAATATTTATCGAATGGAGGTAGTGCTGAATTAAACGAAAGTGCGGCAATGTTCTGATAAAACTTAAATCTTCTGTCAGCTGGTAAAGGTGTTCGTTACGCCGAAATGTTTCTGAAGAGGGCTGCACGAGGTGGATGTCACTGAGGATAAGCACCGCAGGATGAGCGCCGTGCTCGCCAACCAGATACCAAATGCCCTGCTGTGCAATCAACCGGTAAGGAGCAAGTCGTTCGCAGCGATCTCCGTCAGTAAGCAGCGTCACCCGCTGACAGGTGATGATGGCTTTTATCAGGCGATAAAAGGACAGTGAGGCCGAAGGGTTACTTATACTGAGCACATCCCCGGTCAGACAGGGTGCATCCTCACAGTTGAGCAACAGGTTGACGAGCCGACGATTAAACCCCGGGAACAGGCCAGCCAGACCGGTACGGTGGGCAAAGGTAAGAACGTCAAGCTCTCCCTGTGCACCGCTTGCCCCGGCACGTAAACGGCAATACCCACGCTGGTAGTCGAGATCCAGATACATCAGCCGCTCACGGAAATCCCGGCGCAGCGTTCTGACCGATACGCCAAATTCAGCCGCCAGCTTACGCACGTACAGGGTTTCACCTGCAACAAGACGACTGATGATAAGCGACAGTCTGAAAGCCAGCCGGTCATGGCGGTGTTCTGCATGTGTCATGAGGTATTCCTCGCGGAAGTTAACTGACTGAAAATAATGTGATTACTTTAAAGAAGGGCGCGGTCAGGGTATGGACACCGCAGAAACTATTTTTATTTCTGCGAAAGCCAAATTTAACGGGGGTTACAGTCTATTACCGTGAAATTAAGGCACACGAGCATGTAGCAATTCGGACAGGTGGTGTCCGATATTAACAATGTGGCAACATGAAGCGTCTACTGCAGTTGCGTGAGCAATGTTTCTGCCAACACCCACAGCGCGCGGTTAAGCTTCACATCCCCGTCAATGCCACGCACGGCACGGGTATGCGTCCGTCCACCTTTGGCATTACGTCCGCTGAGCCCGCCCTTAATCAGGTTTTCCTGCACACGCTGATAAGTGGTCCACAGGTCATTGCTCTCATCCTGCCAGCGGCGCGGGGAGAGTATCTGCGATTCAGTAACCGGCTGGTGGTCCTCGCCAAAGCGATACGTAAGCGCGGCTTTTGCCAGTGCCTGCTGCACAGGTAGCGGTAACAGCAACGACTGCATGGCATCCCGCTTTTCCTCCACACGGTCAAAAATTCCCAGTACTTCATACGCCCCCTCAATCACCTGACTCACGACATCTCCTTTGTGCGGAACACGCACCTCGCCAAACGACTCACCGCAGACAAGCCCGTTCTGGCATACCGCGCGGAATAATCCCGGCAGCATCTGATACGAGCTGGTGCCATCATGGGAGTTGAGCAGGATAATTTCCGGCACCTGCTTACCAGTAATTTGCCCCTCCCGACGCAGGCGCAGCATGTGCTTCGTATGTTCACGACGCCCTGGGTCACGCACTCTGGTCTGGCAGGCAAAGAAGGGCTGAAAGCCTTCGCGCTGCAGGTTTTCAAGAACGGTAATGGTTGGTATCCAGGTATATCGTGCGCTGCGTGACGCGTGCTTGTCCTCGCTGAAGACACTGGGCACCACAAGAAACAGCTCTTCATGGGTTAACGGACGGTCACGACGGATAAGATTTGCTGCGCCAAAGCGCGAAGCCAGACGGGTCATAAGCAGACTCCTCATAACGGGAAAACAAATAAAGAAATCCCCGTCGCATCGGCGACAGGGATAGGGAAATAACAGGGATGGGTTAAAT
>JAEWIF010000040.1 GCA_023387335.1 Pseudomonadota bacterium
ACCATAGGCCTGTCGTTTGTCGTTGACCTGCGACTTCTCATAGTCCAGACAAACTTCGGCCACGTCTGATAATGAGTCGAAAATCAGATGCTCATACTTCTGCGCATCCTTACTTTCGGTAAGCCATTTGTACAGCGCCAGAATGTCGTTGAACGTATTGATTGGCGTAGAGTCGATGTCAGCATCTGCAATCGACATCAAACCGCCTTCAGCGTTAATGACAAGAACCTTATCGTGAGGCAATGTCTTAGCCAGGCTGGTTTTACCAACACCTGATGCACCGTAAATAGCGACCTTAGGTCGCTTATTTTCTACGGCTTGTTTAGTAGATACAATCTGAACCATTAATGATAGTCCTCGTAAAGTGATTCTTCATCGCAGTACATACGATAAAGAGCTTCTTCGGCTTCTTCCAGGGTGTCAAACTCCTCGCCACAGACGGAGTATTTTGTGGGTTCATCGAATGACTCGACGATGTGCCAGTCATGATGAATACCGTATGTCCACAAGTCGCAGTCATCTTTTGCAACGAGCTTACGTGTGGAACGAAATTGTGCTAAAGTATTGATGCTCATATTCTCTCTCCTCATGTGTATAGAGGTATTATACACCACTTACATGGGGTAAGTACACTACTATTTTACACTAACAGCTTGACACGATAGCCGCGACAAACCGAGGTTGGCTATAACGCCATCGAGCAATACTCCTGCATGTTCTTCATTGTATGCTTCTACCCACAAAGGGATGGTGACGCCCTTCAGATGGTCGCTGTACACGTTGAACCTATATACCTGTTTGTGTGCTTTGTCAACACGTACAACAGTAAGGTTACCATCTTCGTAAGGAGGAAGCTCAACGCCTTTCTTGCTCCAGAAGTTACGAAACTCAGCACTATTAACAATGCCGTGCACAACACGCTCAGTAAGTTCTGTTTTGAGGTCTGCACGTGCCTTTGTACTGATAAAGAAACGGCAAGAGAAGAAAGCATTGACGTTTATCACATCAACCGCGTACACAACGTTATGCTCTTCAGCAGTTGGTGCTTTATAAACAATGTATTTAGTTTTGAACAGGTCCATAGTACTCTCCAGTGGAGGAAGACTGGCGGGCTTGCACCCGCCTAAGTTATTACAGCAGTTCTGCCTTCAGCGCAGCGATACCATCGAGCAGTGCTTTGATGTCCGGGTTAGATGCCGCCAGGTCAGCAACAACTGACTGACGACGACGTTCCAGCTCTTTCTCAACTTCCAGGTCGAGGCGTGCTGACGCTTCACGCAGTAAGTCTTCAACCTGCTGACGACGCTGATACTTGTTAAAGTCAGGTACATCAACCAGCCATTTGAGAGTTGCAGTATTGTAGCCAGAAGTATTGGCTGCACTTACAGACACAACATCAACGAGCTTGGTACCATTCAGCTCCGGATAGTTAACATTGCGAACGTCAACAACCGCTTTGTCACCTACACTTACTTTGCCGATGTACTTGTAAGTGTACACACGACCATTCGGTTCAAATTTAACACCAACAAACTTCAGCTTGTCATCAGCAATAACCTCTTCCTCAACTTTGAAGTTGATTGCAGTGTTCTTGACAGGTGCAGCCGCTTTGAGCTTAGCAACCATGTACTGTTCTGAATGAGACGGACGGCACAGACGGAAGACGTCTTCATTGTACGTCAGCCAGTTACCAGTCTCATCCATGCATGCAATCTGATTAGTGCCATCCAGCGAACGAACACCCGGGCGATTCTTCTCAACACGATATAGCTTACCTTCTTTCAGGTTAGCATAAGAACGGCGGGCGATACCCCAGTTGTGTTTTTCAGATTCGTACTTAGCGAAACGATCAACGCTGAAGTTCTGCTTCAGACCACGGTCGTCGATTACCCATAAGTTATCGTAAGCCCCGCCGAAAGAACCCAGGTTGGCATACACTTTGCCCTGCGTCAACAGGGAAGTGTTTCCCTCGTCAACACAGATAACAAAACCCAGAGCTTCGTGTGCTTTACCGCTGCGGTCAAATACTGTAGTCATTTCTTGTTTCCTTGTATACCAGTTTGATTGTATGCCAGAGTTATTCCCTGCGCATGTGCTTTATTGCTTAACCGTTAAAGACATTATATCATTAGTGAGTGGTGACGTACACATTTATTTTAAGGCAGAAGTGCAAATAGCATCACACAAACAATAATGAGCACGGTCGTAGTCTTCAAACAAGAACACTTCACCATTAGCGACAACTTCATTACTGTTGACCTGCAGGCTAATACCTGAATGCAGAAGCACATCCATAGCCTGGTCCTTGTTCTTGTACGGGTCCCAAATAAGCTGGAAGCCTGAACCACAAAGGAGACATCCCTTGAGCTCAGGAAGAGTTGACTCCTTCACAGTCACATTACAAATCTTAGCCAGTTTAGCACGAGAATCGAGAGTACTCATTTACGTTTACCTTTACGTTTGTGTAGCGGAGTATATGTTTTCTTTGGTACGCCAAACATGGCCGCATACGTACCGACTTCTTTCTTTGTTGGCTTATCCACAATTTCGTCAATCACGATTAAGTCGTGGTCGATATTGCGAAAGACTTCAGCCGCTCTTTTCTCAACAGGAGTAAAGTCAATAACCAGCTCTTTGCCTATCAGGCTTTCTTTGAACTTGTCAAACAGCCATTTGTCACGCGGACCAGGATTGCCCGTAAACATAACATGCATCTGCTTATTGCCCATGGATGATATACCCCGTTATTTGTGTTGCCAGGTACAAACCGTATACCACACACCCAACGAGTATGGCATCAAGAATCAGATGGGCTATCTTCACGCTTGACCTCCGGAAGGAATGAGTTATCAACCTTGATCAGTACGTTACGGCTGTTAACCACTTCCAGGCTGGTGCCATCCTTTTTGTGGGTTACACGAATAAATGCAACACCCTCAGCCTGTGCCTGCTCAATAGCTTTATTCAGCACAACATTATCCTGTACCATATGGCGTACGCGAGGAAGGATATTGCAAAGAGGTTCCATCTCATCCATTCCTGCAGTACGCATGACTGACTTGAGAATGCCAAGATGATGCTTATAACGGTCTTCAAGATTATACTTCTTGCTGTTATGCTTTAGTTCTGATGCCATGTAAGTCTCCAAAAGTTAAGGGGCTTGTGCTAAGCCCCGTTTAATTACTCGGCTTCTTCCGTAGCTGCCGGGGTGAATGTTACAGTCGGAATACCAGGCGAGGTCTTCACAACAGGGTCGACGATAGCCAGTTGTTCTGGCGTCAGGTTACGGTATGCAGTAACTGACATTTCATACTTGGTTTTAAACAGCTTGGCAACAACAGTCTTCGGTAACTTCTTCATTACGTCAGGCACAAGCTTCTGGTCAAGTGAGCGGTTAACCTTCTGCTCAACCTTGAGTTTACCAGGTACGCCATGCATGCTGAACTCAACCGTTTGTGTACCTTCTTTACCACGATTGATAATCATGTCACGTTCAAGACGTGCTTTAATGGTCCGGCGCAATGTCTCCTGGTCAGCTTTCGCTTGTGCCATCCAGCGGTTCAGATTCGCCAGCTTGTCGTACAGCTGTTCCGTGTCCATCGATTCCAGTTCTTGTGGGTTCAATGCCATCAGTTGTTTCCTCAGGTTGCATGTGCATAGTTGCACCAATTAGTAGACAATAGTTATTGAACATTGTACGTAGCGCCTGGCCCGCAACAATATCCGTTATGTCTATTATACCACTTTTAGTGGTGACGCGTAAAGCTTTTTCTTTCTTTGTTTTCTCCACAAATGCAATGCTGATGATTTCTTCCGCATGAATTACGTGAATGGTACCTGCAAACTCACCAGTCTTAGCTGGTGCCTGGTACACTAACGACATAGACGGTTGGTTACTCACTTAATTGCTCCTATTTATATAAGTCCATCCAGTTACGATACTCGTCATAGAACCGGTCAAACTCTGTTTTGGTGAGTGCGATAGCAACACCGTTTACCAGGTGCATGGTTCGTGTTTTGATGTTGACATACATGACATTGCTGTACGGGAATAAGCTACCGTCATTGTCAGTGAAGTAAGTCGGTGTGACATGAAGCGCATCGCGCAATGCAACCAGTGCTTCAACAGCTTCTGCATGACCTTCGCGGCGGAACGTCATGCAAGGCGGTGCACCGTCTTCGTCCTGAGTACCGCGCAAAGTAAGGTACACAGTTTCAGCAACATCATTGTGTACTACTACGCTGATGTCAACGATGTCACTGGTACGGAAAGTAACAAAGTGCTGTACAATTACTTGTTCGTCGGTATTAGGACTGACGCCCTGAAAGGTCTTGAGTGTGTGAAACATTGGTTGTATCTCCTTAACAGAATGTAAGTCTATTATGCATATAAAGGAGGGGAAAGTAAATAGATATAAATGTATAAAATACATAAAAGTCTATTTACTCTGGTTTAATAACGTGTATATAATGAGAGCCCCACAAACAAGAGGAGAGACTCAATGATAAAGCCAAAACTGTTGCGGCATATTCGCAACGGTATTAAGCTACTCGCCGAAGGCAATGAATATGCCTGCAAGCAACGCGGTATTACAAAAGTCGGCCTGTTCAATAAAGAGTTACCGACTCGCTACTTTACCAAATCACCATTAACACTCGTACCTGCAGCGGAGTATTATAAAGACCCCGAAGCAGCTCGGGCTAAAATCAAGGAAGGTCTTGACCGACTTGTAGAGGAAGGCTATTTGACAGTACGTCAACACACTGAATCATCTTATTACTACAAGCCAACTTCTAAGGTAACCAGCAATGACAATGACGAGTCAGCCGAGTGATATTCTTGGTCTGAAATACTTTAAGCCAGAAGGGATTCCCCAAGTCTTCAAAGATATGAAGCGCTGGGCTATTTTTGAGCTGACGTACGAAGACGAGACCCTCGAAGTTCAGTCCAAACCTAAGAAACCTGCAAGAGCGCCATCAGGCCGTTCCTTCAGCACAACAGTGCCTGAAGAGTGGATGACTTTCGACGACGCCCTGACACGTTGTATTCGCAATCGTGAAATGAAGATTAAAGCTGTACAGGGGAATATCACCTTTGTGCCGGCTTTGGTTGTTCCTCGCCAATGGTACTTTGTTGACCTGGACAACCATGAAGATAACCCAGACGTTGAAGCTACCCACAAAGCGATAATTGAAGGGACTCGTGGTGCTTATGCCGAGACGTCAATCTCTGGCAAAGGGCAACACATTGCAATCCCTTTACCCTGGACTGCAGCAACATCTAAAGAGAAAGACGAACAGCTGGACATCAAAATCCAGAAGGCTGAGATGTTCCTGGTAATGACGGGTAACGTGCTGAGTGAGTTCAATGCTAATCCTGTTTCAGCCCGTGAATGGCATGCAGCAATTGAGAAGTTCTTTCTTGAATCAAGCGCACCTGACATTGATGTTGAGTTTGAGCAAGACGAAGACCGTGGCGAAGAGTATGACAAAGAGCTGTACGAACAGTTAGCCGACAATACTCGCTGGGCTTTAGAGCACTATCTTAGCGACTACGCACCAGACGGTGTTGGTGTGAGTAACGACGGTTCTGAACGTTTAAGCCGTATCTTAAAAGACTTGCTTCGTGTAACCCGTAACTATGAAGTTACACAACGCATCTTCATGGCCAGCAAAGCTGCAGCATACGAAGGTCGTCGTCCTAGCCGACATAACTTGTCTGTTGATAAGTACCATCAGTGGTTCAGTCGTGTCGGTAAGACTGTACTGAAAGAGCTACAACGTGACGGCTTATTCGTTAAGACTAAGTTTGCTCTTGACATCAACAAAGAGTTAACCAAAAATTCAGGTGTCTCCCTGGCTGAGAACGTTGAGTTCAAAGTCAACGACGATATTCTGCCTTCTGATGTATTTGTCAAGACGGCCCCGTCCGGGTTTAAACGGCTTATTGCTGAGATACAGGATAACATATCTCCGGCTAACAGGGTTAACGACTATGCAATCGGCACAGCTCTTAACATCCTGAGCAACTGCGCTGGTCGCAAGTATGTTTGTCCAGTAGGCGGTCATGCTAACTTCCTGGTAACCAACATCATTCTTGTGGGTGGTTCATCAATCGGTAAATCGTTGTATACCGAGATGTTCCCACAAATCCAGGCAAGTTTACCCGACACATCGCCTATCAGCCTTAATCGTATTCCAAGGGAGCAGACTTTTGCAACCAGGACGTTTGCTGAACTGATGTCCAACCCGTCATACCATTCAGTCCAGTTGTTCTATCCTGAGTTTGGTCTGGCTTTAGGTTCAGGCTTACGCATGAATCCTAACAACCCGGACAACTTTCAGAAAGCTCTGATGGACGCTTCAACCAAGCGTAAGGTTGGTGGTATACTGACAGGTATCAAACGTGCTAATGCTGATAATGATGTCAAGACAGTAAGCGAACCGTGCTACTCTATTCTGGGTGACTCCACTCAAGAGCTTATTCTTGACAACACCCGGAAGCAAGACTTCTCAAGTGGCTTTTTGCCCCGCTTCCTGTTCATCCCGAACTATGAACGAGCGGAGTTTGCCAAACCTGAGAAGGTAGGACGTCGACAGCAGATTCGCCGTACATCCTTTTCAAAGGAACTGATTGAGAAGCTGGAAGCAATCGCTTATGTGAATGCTATCCCGCCTAACGGTAAACTAAGGCACGACCCGATTCCTATCTACGACGAATCGGATGATGATGACTTCCTGTATGAGTACCAGTGCAATATTAATGACATGCGCCAGTATTACAGGGACAACGAAGTAGCATCCGCCTTTGTGGGCCGAATGGGTGAGTATGTTTTCAATATAGCAGCGCTGATTGGCTTACTCGACAACTGGGATGCTCCTGTAATGACCAGGGACAACATCGAATGGGCTTACAAATACGTCCTTCGTTGTATAACCGCCTGGGTCAATAACACAAGCAGGATAGTCGCACCACCAACTACCAACGCCGAAGTAGTGGACGGCTTCCTAAAAGTCTACAGGGACATTTTGGCCCTTTACACCAAAAGAGGCTGGAACGGTATTGTTAAGCATTATCCTGAAGGTGTTGTAAGAAGCTTACGGGAAGACCATCTGAAAATGAACGGGCTTAGCATATATGCTATCCGGCAATCATTAAGTTGGTTTAAGTCCAATTACGGCTTTAACATAACCGCTAATAACAAGGTTATTGACGGTATGTTGCAGGATATGATTGACCAGGACTATTTAGCAGTCCAAATATACAAACCCACAAGAGGGAAATCGGCAAATATCTACTGTTTAACCGAACGGGGATACGACGAAGCCAAGAAACTTAAGTAAAATCAAGGGCTTATGTAGTAAAATACGTAAGCCCTTATTTTATATACTCTTTTTGCTCCGGTAGACTAGTTATGGAATAAATAAACCGTGTTTTTCGAATTAAGTGCACTTAAGCTACTGTTTTATATACTCTTTTCTTTTTACATGAATTAGTAAATATATGGAGGCATTTATAAAGAAAAAGGGGGGTAAAAAGGGGGATACAAGTACCGGATAAAAGGGGGTATATATTTATTTATTATTATTATTATTATTATATATTATTAATTATATTAGAAGTAATAAAAACAGCTACTTAGAGGCGTCTATATGTATGATCCGGTTTATCTCTTTATTAATATCAGAACCGGATGAAAAAAATTTACGCCGGTGAAAAATAATAAAAAACCGGATTGATAAATAAATCTGTAGACGTTTACAGTGTAAAATAAATGTGCTACAATATTTATCAATGTTGCTGATTACCAAATCTTTGAATTGTATACGAGGCTGAATAAATGGTAAATATTAGAGCGAAGGGGCAGAACTTTGAGCGTAAAATGGCTAAAAAGTTTAATAGCTCGTTCGGATTAACTGTTGAGCGCAATCTTCAACAGTCTATTAATGGCGGGGATGACTTGCTGGGCGTACCGTTTTTCAGCGTTGAACTGAAGAAGCACAATACCAAGTCTATCGGAACATGGTGGAGACAGTGTGCGGCATCAGCAAAGGCTCAGAACAAGATGCCAGTGCTTATATACGAACTACCAAGAAAACAGCCTACCGTGGTGATGAATAAGGCTGATGTGATTGACTGTTTTCCAAGTGGCACGACTTTTAACGAGGCATCAAATCGCCTCTTTGTGGGTCTAGTAGAATTAACATGGGAACAATTTTGCCGGGTCTACAACTATTACGTTGCGCCCGGCACTCAATATCACGTCAATTAATCTTGTTTCAGCTCGTCACAAATGACACGCTGATTTTTGGCAGGGATAATACCAAGATTCAGTAAGGTGTATGGACTATCGGCGGCACATTGTTCAACGGTAGTCCATTCAGGTTTGGATTCAACAATTTTGTAGCTACAATCATGAGTAGCCACACATGTTGCCAGGATTAAGCCAATCACAAGTAATCACCTTCAACCAGGAACTCAAACAATTGGTTGTAAACGTTGCAACCTTTAGCGAAAGAGCTTTCAGCAGGTTTACCATCGCGGACGATCATCATATACTCACCGCCATGGATGTCCACCCAGTATTGCATGCCACCTTTGACCGGGTTACGTTGTAAGAATTTAAACATTATTTGCTCCTTATTCCAAGTTTATTCAATAACCAAATTGTCATGTCAACCCAGGTTAACGGTACAGTTTTCGGGGGTTGATAATTCCAGCAGCTTGCAGTTCTTTGTATTTCTGCTTGGCGCCGCTCCGCTTCGCGTAATACCGCATCGTCAGAAGTGCCGGCAGAAAAAAGATCGGTAACACCAGATAAATCGCGTTGATTAACACGTCGAGCAATGTCATATAAATCATCCTTAGAAAACATAAGCCAATACCATAAGAATTATCAGAAAGATCCCAACCAGCTTCCTCATTGCCCGACCTTCAGCATATGCAGGATTCACAACAGAATACTCAACAACATGTTTACAGCGGACCATAAGGCCTCCACTTGTGGGTTAATTCAATCATGAGGACTTTTGGCAAATCCTCATTGTTGAATCACTCTATCATTACCTGAACTACTATTATACACTCTTTATTGAAGCGGGTAAACACTTTTCCACCATTGGTGCGTTTAGCCCCTGACTTTAGAGCTGACTGGCACCAGATATTCCATTCCTCAACTGTCAAGAATTTTTGCTCAGCTTTGGGTGGCAATCCATTGGCAAGGTCTACCGTAGTAAATTTGACTAATGGCATTACTTGACCTCAAATTTTGACTCGTCATATTCCGGATCAGTCACGTCCCGGGTCGCACAATTTTTGATTGCCTCCCAGTAACGTTGGGCATCATCGCCATCGGCATAAACTGTCCAGTGGCCGTAACCACCTTCAAATCTGTCCCAGGCTTGTTCCCAGACTTTGCCATCTTCCAGCTTGTACCAAGTTGGACGACTGTCAAACTCGCGGATTGGATGGTACCCCATCAAAGGATTCATCAGGTCAATAATGTCTTCCCGACTAATCTCCTGGTTCTCCCACAACACCGTCATGAATTGCTCAAACTTGAAGGCGTTTGGCAGAACTTTGATGACTTCACCATCACGATATACGGTATAGGCGCCATCTTCGCATTTTGCACTGTACATGTTTCTCTCTCCTATTGATATAATTTCAATCATGAACTATCACAACTTTGGATAGTTCATTGTTGAAATCACTTCAATTTGTTAAGTATTTTGGTCAATAACTCAACCCTTTCTTCCTGGTCAGTAGGGTCAAAGTTTTCAATTGACTCCTTCCAGTCCTCCAGCAGTTCCTTTTCATTAAATATTGAAATGTCAAGAAATTCAACCAATAACTCAACTTCTTTTTTAGTCAATTTCAAATCTTTCATAATGCATCCACCCAAGCCATAACTTTTGCCAGTCTTACAACGTCTTCATGGTCCCGCTCGCCATCAGAAAATTCGCTGGCGATGATACCCATAATTGACGCCAGATTCATGTTGATGATGTAGGCGTGTTGGCGCACTTCATCAATTCCTGAATCTATCACCAGTTCCGCAAATTCTTGTGAACCTTCATCCCATTCAGCCCAATACTGCTCAGCATAAAAGTCCAGTTCTTTTTTCATCTCAACGTCAGTCATTTTGATTACTCCTCAGAACCTGAAAATTTGTCGTCAATGGCTTCAACAATATAATCAAGAGTTGAAGTGTGAGAACTATCAGAAAAAGTGCCCATCTTCTCTAACTCAATCATCATATCCCGCAAGGCCATCGCCTGGTCTTTGGTCAGTTTGATTTTAAGCATGTTTCTCTCCTGTTGATTGTGAATAATTTCAATTGATGGCACTACTTGAGTGCCATCTCAAAAATTACTCTTCAGTTTCTTGGGTTTCAGGTTTTACTTCAGTTTCAGGTTTTTCACCAGTTACTGACTTGCCCTCAGTCACTTTACCAGATTTTACATCATTCCGGTAGTATGACATATATGACTGGATAACTCTTTTGGCTTTGATGTCATCCGCTTCCATCCCACAGGCTTTCATGGCATCAACTAGTGCCAATTTGGAATCTTCCTTATCCATCAGGTTATAGTCCTTAAATACCAGATAACAAGTGTCCTTGGTAGATGGACCAGATGACTTCCGGGCCCCGCCATTGGAAGATCTTGATGCCACAACTTTGACCTCTTCAACTTCCAGTTGGTTCAGTTCATCAAACAATGCCTTCACCAGCACTTCTTTGGAGTCTTTGACAGTTACAGAACTTTCATCATTAAGGGACTTAATCATCTTAATGATCTGGTTATTGGCAAAGTACTGAAGACTATCCATCTGCACTACAATAGTCCCAAGACTTTCAGTAGTCAGACCAGATTTTACAGACTCAACAGAAAAGGCGGAAGTCAGGTAAACATAGTTGATAGTAGTCATTGATGTATCCTCATTGATAGAATTTTTGATAAGTGTCAATCCTTGACAAGTAAATCCAATCATGAGGACTTTTACCAAGTCCCCATTGTTGGAAATTACTTCAACTTATCCAGAATTGATTGGAGTAACTTGACCCTCACTTCCTGGTCTTTGACATCCCTTCCACTCTCCCTGTCATATTCCAACAGGTCACTTTCCATAAATAAGGTTGTATCCAGTTGGTCAACCAATAATTCCAATTCTTCTTGGGACAATTCTAAAACTTTCATCTTATTACTCCTGATATTTAACAACTTGGGATTGGATAAAGTCAACACAATCTTCCACATCCATTGACTCAAAGTCTGGAACTGGACCTTCATTTATATTGACACACCAAAGCCCTTCATTGGTATCATACCAAAGTGTATAGTTGTCCTTCATAATAGTCACCTCTTGTATTAGTTTCCAGTTGTGACTACTGTTACCAATAGTCACTGGTTGAAACTATTACTAGTGTTACTATCAACAAGAAACATGTCACCAGATTGTTAAAGAGCATAAGGTACCATTGACATCTACCAGATGTACCTGTTGACTGGTTAAGTACTACCTACCCAAATTAAACCATACCAATACCCTCCAGACCAGTTTACTGGTCACTCAGTCATCACATTCAATAAATATATAATAGTCCAATCCCTCTTGATTGTACACCTTATATTTGTAAGTTTATGCAAGTTTTTAGAAATGATAATCACTTGCGATTGAGAGTGGTTCTCATATGCAATTGATATAGTTTCACATGTAATTACTCACTTCAAAATGGTCGGCAGGGGTTATAATAACATAGGGGTGCCACTTAAAGGAGCCGGCGAAATTATTTATAAAAATATAATTTCAATCTGAATTATAGACGCTTTGTGTTATAACGGCCGAAGTAGTTCACACGGTAATTGTATCAATCACAATAGTTACCAGAGTAATCATTTCAATTGAAATAGGTGCGGCGGGGGGTAATTTCGCAGGGGTGCTACCTGCCAGGAGCCAGCAAAATTTTTTATTTTTTTCTCTATTTTCTCCTTATCATGACCAATCACCATCAGAGTAATGCGGCAGGAGCTAACCTTTTACCTAACACAATAATAAGTGAAGCCCCTCTAAAATTTTTTTATATTTTTCGGAAATTGTGTAGACACTCACTAAAAAGTGGTGTACTTTCTCTCCTCCACGCGCTATCATTAATGTGAATCATCAAACGGCCTCACGGTCTCCTACTTGTGGGTAACATTATGAAAATTGTTCAATTAGAGCCATATCCGCCTCAATTGGCTATCGTTTGTAACGAAAAAGAGCACGAAGAGCTCCAAAAACTGATGGATTTGCCTGATTTTGGCAACTGGAATGACCGGGAAACGCGTAATGCATCTACCTTTACATTCTCTCGTGTTAACTATCCGTACCTGTTAATCGTCGTCGAACTGTACCACCCGGACGACCTGAAGTACAACACCATTTCCCACGAAGGCATTCACGTAATGTCATCGCTGATGAACTATGTAGGGCTTAAATACGACCCAGAAAACGATGAATGGTACGCATATCAGCATGATTTCATCGTAAATGCCATTTGTAAGGCCCATGATGAGTACCTGGAGCGCAAAAAAGCGCCAAAACATAAGCCAAAAATCGAAACAGGCAATCATCCTGCAATACTGCCACAAGACGTAATGAACTCGCTTTTGACTGACACTACTGGGGACTTTTAGGTGATTAATATACTCTTCGCAATGGGCCAAAATGGGGAATTCGGGTTATCCCCGGAGTTTATGAAGCATCAGGTGGACTCGTGTAAGACCATGGAAGAGGTTCGTGCGCTTCCTAAATCGGGTCTGCCCTGGAAATGTCCGTCAGACATGCTCTTTTTCAGGACTATGACTAACTCAATTGCGTCAGAACCAGGCTATAATGCATATCAGCAACTACGTGGACAATTCCCGAGCGACCAGTTGCGAAACATGATAGCAGACGTAACGGTAAAAATGGTAGGGCATAGTGTATTGTTAGCCGGTCGTAACACGTATATGACTATGAGTCTGCCTATGTCAGCCCACAGAATACTGCTACCGGTATCTCGTCAGATTATGGCTTCAGAAGGCTACAATAATTTGGGTGAGATGGCAGCAGACCTTGAATCCAGAGGTACTGACGTCTGGATTGTAGGTGGTGCCGAGTTGATACTTTCGGCCCTTGAAGAGCATGCAAAAGACTTACTCCGTATCGACAACATGTTTATCAGTACAATCAAGCAATCAGGTCCAAGTGATATTTTAATGGATCGTAGCAAATTAATGATGTACATTGATAGCGACTTCACTTATAATGATGAATATGTTGATAACAAACAAGTTCTGATACAACGGTACAGGAGTTTACACAAATGAGTATACCGTATAGCCAGGAAAGACTACACGAATTGCTCGACTATAACGAACACACAGGACAGCTAACATGGAAAGTATTTCGTGGTGGTTCTGCAAAAGCCGGCTCCCCAGCTGGTACTATCCGTTCTGACGGCTACAGACAAATATGCTTAGGAGGTAGATACTACAAAACATCGCACGTTATCTGGAAGTGGCTTTATAACGAAGAAGTGGAACTTATTGACCATAAAGACACTAACCCTCTCAACGAAGCTAAGTCAAATTTACGTGTAGCTACAATAGAGCAGAATAACCAGAACAGGAGCCTGCAGTGCAACAATACAACAGGTGTAAAAGGCTTGTGTATTGTAACTGGCGGAAGTGGTAACAAATATTATCGTGGAACAGTAAGGCGTAATGGTAGAGTTAAAACAAAAAACTTTCCTTTAACTAGTGAAGGCGTTATAATGGCTACTAAATGGTTAAATGAAACTCGACAACAACTACACAATGAATTTGCAAACCGAGGCTAAAATGAATGTTATTATTGAAGGGCCCGACAACTCTGGTAAATCTACACTTATTGAGTTCCTTAAATCTCATACTGGCCGCAGTGTTATTCATAATACTGTTGATAAGGACCCCGAATCGGTCATGGCTAAACAGGCCAAAGAAAACGCGTTGGAAGGCAATTGCATTTATGACCGTAGCGCTGTTATATCTGAGTATATCTATTGTCTGGTTCTTCAACGTACGCCTGTCATCAATATTAATGTATCACATGTAGCAGATATGTGTGACAACGCCATCGTTATCTTTTGTATGCCGCCTGTTGAAAAGGTACTGGCAACTACAAAAGACGAAATGCCTGGTGTTGTGGAAAATCTTGAGGCGTTATACAATCAGTATGACAACCTCATTGACGAGCTGGTTATGATGAGTAAGCAGTTCTTCATTTACGACTGGACTGTTGAAGAAGACGGTCCTGAAGCAGTTCTCGAATACATCAACGAACGTATTAATAAGGAGTGGAACAAATGAGCCCTGTATACAATAGCACAATCACCCTGTCCGCAACCGTAGGCGACGTCAACAAGACTGTTACTGTGGGTTCAACTAACCCGAACCTGTCAGGCGAAGACCTGCTGCGCCTGGCCAAGCGTGCTCTTGAAGATAACGAAGTGACTGGTACTGAAGGCGTTAACATTGAAATTAACGTCGAAGGGTGTCCACACAGCATCAATATTGCGACTTCTGTCGATGAAACTTGTGAGATTGAAAAGTTCAACGATGAGCTGGAATATAGTACTGGTGAGATGTTCAGCAGTGCGCTAAACTGGTACTTGTGCAAGGCTTCAAACTACGCTGGCGCTCCTATGTCAGACCGTATGTTAGCTGATATGTCTGCACGTGAAATTGCTAAAGGCTGGGCGCATGTACAGATGCTGCAGGAGCGTATCTGCAAGCTGGAAAGCTGCAATAAAGACGCATCTGAGCTTATTACTGCCTATAAGCGACAGATTAACGACCTGCAGCAACTGATGGGCAAACGCGCTGAAGAGTACGAGGCTGAGATTCGTAGCCTTAACGGTACAGCTGTTGCTAATAACCGTGCTTTCAGCGAAGAGCGTAAAGCGCTTATCGCCCAGCGTGACGCTGAAAAACGTCGTGCAGACGACCTGGCAGACCGTCTCAACTTTATCCGTAAGCATATGGACGCTATGGAAGGGGTAATCTGATGGACCTGTTCGATATGGTCGAACATCCTGAAGTAAACGGCTTGGCGGAAGCTAAGCCTTTTAACTGGGATGAATTCGTAGCAGGCAAACCTGCTGTAACCCACAACGGGCAGATTGCATATTACGGAGGCCATAGCGAACATCCGATGTGCACTCACCTGTACAACGCTATCACAACCATAGCCGACGAAAACGTTATTAAATACGGAAAAGAAGTAATGCCTTTTCTTGTAGATGAACGCGGTTACTTCGAAGGTAAATGGTTCCCGTTTCTGGTAGAAATGGCCTAAAAACCGGATAAATATAAAGGCGTCTAAGTTAGTTCTTCATCTATATAAGCTACTTATTCGCCTTTCTACTGTAGACTTTCTCATCATCTCTCTAGACACTTCATTTTTATATTCTGTTTACTTACTTCGCGTAACTCGCTATAATCCCGACTATCCGGATTAACGAGGACGACATCCATGGCAAAACCGAAAAAAACCCGTGAGGCAACAGAAGAACTGTTGGCCACGATGCGACGTATCCAGCTGGACCCGTTGGAAGTTATGCAACGGGCTATCATACTTGCTGAACGTGAAGACGACTACAAAGCAATGATGGATGGTGCACTGGGCGTTATGCCGTACATGTATCCTAAGCTGAAAGAATCCGTTGTCAAAGCAGACATCGACCAGAACCTGTCTGGTAATGGTGTCAACCTGAACATTACAATAGGCGACCAGAAAGTGGTAGATACTACTGGGGAAGAGTAATAAATGAATCTTGACTTTCACCTGCATGACAGACAAGGTGCCGCTCTGCGGTCTCAGGCAACTGAGATTCTGTACGGTGGTGCTGCTGGTGGTGGTAAGTCTCACCTTATGCGTGTAATGTCAATTATCATGTGTTGCATGATACCTGACTTGCAGATTTACCTTTTCCGCCGAAACTATAACGACCTTACGGCTAACCACATGGTTGGTCCCACAAGTTATCCTGCCTTGCTGGATGGCATGTGCAAAGCTGGCAAGTGCAAGATTAACTACTCGAGCAACACTATCAAATTCTGGAACGGCGCGAACATCAAGCTTTGTCACCTCCAGTACGAAAAAGATATTTATACCTACCAGGGTGCGGAAATTCACGTTCTGCTGATGGATGAGCTTACTCACTTCACAGAAACGATGTACCGCTTCTTGCGTAACCGTGTCCGACTCGGTGCTCTCAAAGTCCCTGAGAACTTTTTCCGGCCACTGCCACTCATCTTTTGTGGGTCAAACCCCGGCGGTGTTGGCCACAACTGGGTTAAGCGTACTTTCGTAACTGCTGCTCCTCCGATGAAAATCGTTAAGCAGGAAAAACGCGAAGGTGGTATGGCGCGTCAGTACATACCAGCTAAGATGACTGATAACCCTACGTTGATGGAAAACGACCCTGACTACGGCGACCGTCTTGAAGGTCTTGGTGACCCGGCACTTGTTGCCGCGATGAAAGAAGGCGACTGGGATATTGTTGCAGGTGGTGCACTCGACGATGTATGGTCAACCAAGTGCATTCTGCCGCGTATGCGTATTCCGAAAGGCTGGACTATCGAACGTTCTCTTGACTGGGGTTCTACTCACCCGTTCTCTGTTGGTATCTGGGCTATTGCAAATGGCGCTTCGCTTACAGACGACGAAGGCAATGAGTACTTTATTCCACGTGGTTCAATTATACGTATAGCTGAATGGTATGGGTGCTCTGAAAAAGAAGCTAACAGGGGTATTAAACTTTCTGCTGCCGAAGTTGCCCAAGGTGTTCTCCGCTTACAGGAAAATCTGCAGGCTGGTGGCTGGATTCAAAGCAACGTTAATCCTGGTCCGGCTGATAGTCAAATTTATGCGTGCAAGGAAAAAGACGTTGAGACTATCGCGAAGAAAATGGAAGACGAAGGCGTAACCTGGGTCAAGGCCGACAAGTCGCAAGGTTCGAGAATAAATGGCTTAGAGCTATTCCGTCAGCTTCTGAAAAATGTTAAGATGGACGAAACGGAAAAGCCGGGCATTTATTTCATGGAAAACTGTCCAGCAGCCATAAACACGTTGCCGGTTCTGCCGCGTGACAAGAACAACACGGAAGATGTCGACACGAACTCTGAAGACCACGTATACGATGATTGTCGTTACATGGTGTTGCGTGGCATCAACCGCTATACTACCAAGCTCAAAATAAATATGGGACGGTAAAATGTCGATAACCCCAAGCAGCACGCCTAATGTCGGATACCAGCGTCCTGAGCTGACTAAGAACGCTGGTAAGTACCGAATGATTAAGGACTGCATCGAGGGGCAGGAAGCTGTTAAAGCACGCGGTGATTTTTACTTGCCTCGTCCTGACCCTACGAACTGCACAGAAGAAAACCTGATGCGGTACAATTCGTACCTGCGTCGCGCTGTGTTCTACAACGTACTGCAGCGAACTCTTTCGGGTATGACTGGTCTGGTATTCCAGCAGCAGCCTGAGATGCTGATGCCTGACGATATGGAAGTGCTGAAAGTAAATATCGACGGTGCAGGCATTGGTGCTATTCAGCAAATGCGTAAGTGCTTTAAATCGGTGCTTGCATTTGGGCGGGCAGGTCTGTTGACTGACTTCCCTAAAGCACGTATCGGTGAATTTGGCGAATCCATTGGCTTTACCCGTAAAGAGCTGATGGATGGAGAAGTACAGCCGACTGTAACGCTGTATATGCCATGGCAGATTATAAACTGGCGGGAAGAGTATCGCAACGGTAAAGTGATGCTTACTCAAGTTGTCATTTGCGAGCAAATACCGGGGGTTACTGATGGCTTTCAGCAAGACTACACACCCGTGTGGCGTCACCTTTACCTGGATGAAGAAGGCAATTGCAACCAGTCTTTGTGGGTCAATAAGGGCGACAAGAACGCGCAGAACGTATCCGGCGGTGCGGTGTATGTCACGCAGGAAAATGTTGTCTTACGCGACTCCAATGGCTTACCGTTGAAGTTTATTCCGTTCCAGTTTATTGGTTCTGAAACAAACAGCGCTGAGATTGACCCTCCGCCGATGTACGACTTAGCTGTGCTTAATATTGCACACTACCGTAACTCTGCTGACTACGAAGAATCATGCTTCGTAACAGGTCAACCCACAGTATGGGCGTCTGGTCTTACTGAAGCATGGGTTGAAGATGTTCTGAAGGGTGAACTGCGACTCGGTTCGTTTGGTGGTATTCCGCTGCCGGCTAACGCCGCTGTAGGTATTATCCAGACCAGTCCTAACACCCAGCCGTTTGAAGCGATGAAGCAGAAAGAAGCGCAGATGATTGCCATCGGTGCTAGACTGATTCGTGAGAATGGTAAAGTTGAACGACGCGAAGTTGAGATTAAAAACGAAGCCGCATCTGAAGCCTCGCTTATCGTAACTGTTGCACAGAACGTTGAAGC
>JAEWIF010000043.1 GCA_023387335.1 Pseudomonadota bacterium
AACTGCACGACGTTCCAGGCGCGCCGTCTCGACATCCGCTACCGCCCCGACGTCGAAGGCGCGGGGGCGGGGAAGACCACGCCGGTCGCCACGCTCAACGGCACGCTGGCCACCACGCGGTGGATCGTCGCCCTGCTCGAGACGCACCAGCGCGCCGACGGCTCGGTCGTCATCCCGGAGGTGCTGCGTCCCTACCTCGGGGGCCTCGAGGTGGCGGAGCCCATCGCGTGACGGCCGCGGGGGAGGCGCACTCCCAGAAGCTCCCGCCCACCGGCTCGGTGAAGGTGGTGCGGCCGAAGAAGGCCGCCAAGCTCGTCGAGGGGATCGCGGAGGATGCCGAGAACCCCGATCTCGCGACCCCGCGGCTGCTCATCGCGCTCGACGTCGACGGGACCGTGCTGCTGGAAGACGAGACGCTGAGCCCGGGGGTCGTCGACGCCGTCGAACACGCCCACCGTGCCGGCCACGAGGTCATGCTCGCGACAGGGCGGTCGTGGGAGGGGACGCGCGGCATCCTGCGCGTGCTGCGCCTGGCGCCCGAGTACGTCGTCTGCTCCAACGGTGCGGTCATCATGAAGCGGCTCGGCGGCGATCTCGCCGAGGAGAGTCAGTACGAACGCTTCCACGTCGAGACCTTCGATGCCGCCGAGGTGCTCCGCCTGCTGCGTGAGCACCTGCCCGACGCGAAGTACATGGTGGAGCTCGCCGACGGCCGCCGTCTCTACACGGAGGAGATGGAGGACTGGAACCTCGTCGCGGCCACACGCGTGCCGTTCGAGGCGCTCTCCGCTCAGCCCGTGTGCCGTGTCGTGGTGGTCTCGCCCGACGACACCGACGAGGACTTCGTCGACCTCGTCGCCCGCATCGGCCTCAACAAGGTCTCGTACGCGGTCGGGTGGTCGGCGTGGCTCGACATCGCCCCTCAGGGCGTCGACAAGTCCACCGCCCTCGAACGGGTCCGGCTCCTCCTCGACGTCGCTCCCGAGAACGTGCTGGTGATGGGCGACGGCCGCAACGACGTCGGGATGTTCCGGTGGGCGCGCGAGCACGGCGGGCGCGCCATCGCCATGGCGCAGGGCCCCGACGAGGTGCGGCGCGAGGCGTCCGAGATCACGGCATCCGTCCACGCGGGCGGCGTCGCCGACATCCTCCGACGCCTCTGACCGACCGCTCACTCACCTCCCCGGGAATCGACGTGCGACCCGGGCTATCAGCGCGCATACAGGCGGACTCGCAAAAATAGGGGCTTCACGGCTACTAGACTCGACGCTCGTCAGCCGTCTGCCGGGTGCAGAGGCTGGGAGGGTTGTCCGAGCGGCCGAAGGACCCGGTCTTGAAAACCGGTGGGCAGCAATGTCCCGTGGGTTCGAATCCCACACCCTCCGCACTCAGAAAGGGATGCCCGTGAGCGAGACGCCCCCCGTCGCCGCGTCAGCGCGTCACCGACAGCCGGTCGCGCGTCACGGCATGCTGTCGTCGCCTTCGCCCCTGCGCCAGATCCTCACGATCCTCGGCGCGATCGTCGCGGTCGTCGCGGTCAGTGTGGGCGCCGTCGGCGCGTTCTACGTATGGGATGCCGCGCGCGCTCTGCAGGACAACAGCGTGTCCATCGGCGACGACGATGCCCTGCCTCCCGCGCTCGGCGAGATCGAGGGCGGCGTGAACATGCTCGTCGTCGGCACCGACTCGTGCGAGGGCCAGGACACCAAGCTCTTCCCGCGGTGCAAGCACGACGCCGGAGGCGAGCGCAACGACGTCACGATGCTGGTGCACATCAGCGACAACCCCCGCCGCGTGACGGTCGTCTCCTTCCCGCGCGACATGGTCGTGCCGATCCCCGAGTGCCCCGCCGAAGGCGGCGGAACCTACTCGGCGATGAGCGCGCAGATGATCAACTCGTCGTACATGTACGGGGGGCTCCCGTGCTCCGTGCTGACTGTCGAGGCGCTCACCGGCATCGACATCCAGTACGCGGCGTCGATCCGCTGGACGGGCGTGATCAACATGTCGGATGCCATCGGCGGCGTCGACGTCTGCGTGGCGGCCGACATCAAGGACAAGCACACCGGCCTCAACCTGAAGGCGGGCGAGCACACCCTCGTGGGGGCGGAGGCGCTGCAGTTCCTGCGCATCCGCCACGGCATCGGCGACGGCTCCGACCTCGGCCGCATCTCGAACCAGCAGCAGTTCATGAGCTCGCTCGTGCGCAAGCTGCAGTCCGACGGGGTGCTCGCGAACCCGAGCGTGCTCTTCAACATCGCCACCACGGCCGTCTCGCAGGTGCAGAACGGTCAGCTCGTGCTGAGCGAGTCGCTCACCAACCCGCAGCGGATGGTGCAGATCGCGATGGCGGTCAAGAGCGTGCCCTACAAGGACATCGTGTTCGTGCAGTACCCGACGCAGTACGCGCCGGGCGGCGGACGGGTGCTCCCCGTCACCCAGGCAGCCGACGTCCTGTTCGAAGCCCTGTCGGAGAACAAGCCGCTGAAGCTCACCGGCAGCGCCAGCCAGGGGTACGGGGTCGAGATCGTCGGCGAGGCCGAGCAGCCCACGGCGTCGCCGTCGCCCACGGCATCCGGGTCGCCTTCGGCCGACCCCTCGAAGACGCCTTCGCCGACCAAGACGCCGAAGCCCACCGAGACCGCCGTCGAGCTCCCGAACGACATCGCCGGTCAGACCGCGGCCGACGTCACCTGCACGCAGGCCCAGCGCTGACGACCGGACACGGTTCGGTTCGGCGGGCGGCCCGGGGTCCGTTATGATTGCCGGGTGCGTTCGTGCCGTTCTGCGGCGGAACGCCTGGAGACGTCGCATAGTCAGGCCTAGTGCACCACCCTGCTAAGG
>JAEWIF010000032.1 GCA_023387335.1 Pseudomonadota bacterium
GTCGGGGCCACCACCGGGATGCCGCGACCCGAGGCTGTCCACGCCTCGCTCGAACGGAGCCCGGAGCCGCCCAGCGCGTCGGCCGAGGCCCCCTGAACCACCCGTATATCCCCCGCAATGAACACCAGTGCAAAGGAGCACGACATGAAGCAGCGACTGATAAGCGGGGTGGCGATCGCCGCAGCGGCCACCCTCACCCTCGCAGCGTGCGGAGGCGGAAGCGAGAGCCCCGCAGAAGGTGACAGCGGCAGCGCCAACGGCGCGCTCTCCGTGGTGAACGTCATCAACGGCCCCCTCGGCGACCAGGGGTTCTTCGACGACGCCGCCCGTGGCATGGCCGCCATGGAGAAGGCCGGCAGCAAGATCCAGAACATCCAGAGCGACGCCGAGAACCCCGCGCAGTGGCGGTCCAACCTCGAGTCGGTCTCCGGTGGCGACTGGGACGTCGTGATCGTCGGCACGTCGCAGTTCATCGACATCCTCGACGAGACGGCCCCGAAGTACCCGGAGCAGAAGTTCCTCATCTACGACTCCGTCGTGGAGCACCCGAATGTCGCCTCGATCGTCTACCGCCAGAACGAGGGCGCGTTCCTCGCCGGCGTGCTCGCCGCGCAGGCCACGGTCAACCCGGACAAGTTCCCGCTCGCGACCGGCAGCAAGAAGGTCGGCGTCGTCGGCGGCATGGACATCCCGGTGATCAACGACTTCGTCGTCGGGTTCAAGAAGGGCGCGGAGTCCGTGGACCCGGCCATCGAGGTGCTGGTCTCCTACGTCGGCGACTTCGTGGACTCGAACCGCGGCTTCGACCAGGCCACCGCCATGTACGAGCAGGGCGCTGACGTCGTGTTCCAGGTCGCGGGCGGCGCCGGCATCGGCGTGCTGCGCGCAGCCGAGGACAGCGGCCGCTACGCCATCGGCGTGGACTCGAACCAGAACCCGCTGCACAAGGGCCACATCCTCGGCTCGATGCTGAAGAACATCGGCGTCTCGCTGCAGGGCGCCGTTGACGCCCACGCTGCCGGCACGCTCAAGTTCGGCGAGACCACCGAGTACGGCCTGCACAACGACGGTGTCAGCCTCACCTTCGAGGACAACGGCGACATCGTCCCGAAGGACATCCAGGACGAGATCGCGGCCTACTCGAAGAAGGTCGTCGACGGCGAGATCAAGGTCCCCACGGCGTACTGACGCCCCCACGGTGGCCGCCGCCCCGCCCCCTGTGGGCGGCGGCCACCGCACCTCCTTGAAGGCCACGACCCGAAGAGAGACGTCCCCTCATGGCCACACCCCTGCTGGAGCTCCGCCACATCACCAAGGCCTTCGGCCCCAAGGTGGCGAACGATGACATCTCCTTGTCCGTGCTCCCCGGGCGGATTCACGCCCTCGTCGGCGAGAACGGCGCCGGCAAGACGACACTCATGACGATGATCGCCGGGACGGCTCAGCCCGACTCCGGCGCCATCCTCTTCGACGGCCGCGAGGTGCGGATCACCAGCCCCCAGAAGGCCTCGGCCCTGGGCATCGGCATGGTGCACCAGCACTTCAAGCTCGTGCCGTCCCTCACGGTCGCCGCCAACGTCTTCCTCGGGCGCGAGCTGCGCAGCAAGAGCGGCACCCTCGACACGAAGCGCATGGAGGCCGAGGTCGCGGCGCTGAGCCAGCGCTTCGGCCTGGAGATCGACCCGCAGGCGAAGGTGTCGACGCTGTCCGTCGGCCTGCGCCAGCGGGTCGAGGTCCTCAAGGCGCTCAGCCACGACACCCGCCTGCTCATCCTCGACGAGCCCACAGCCGTGCTCACCCCCGGCGAGTCGGAGGAGATGTTCGGCGTCATCCGCTCGCTGGCACAGAAGGGCTGCGCCGTCCTGTTCATCTCGCACAAACTGGGCGAGGTGCTGGAGATCGCGGACACCATCACGGTGATCCGCGACGGCCGGTCCATCGACACCCGCCCCGCCGCGGGGCTGTCCCAGGCCGACATCGCGCAGATGATGGTGGGCCGCGAGGTGCTGCTGCGCATCGCGCACACCCCCGCGAAGCCCGGCGACACGGTGCTCGGAGTCGACAACCTCACCGTCGTCGACGACCGCGGCGTCACAGTCATCGACGGCCTGTCGTTGCAGGTCCACGCAGGCGAGATCGTCGGCATCGCGGGCGTGGAGGGCAACGGGCAGTCCGAGCTCGCCGCCGCCGTCGCGGGCATGCAGGGCATCGACGCGGGACGCATCACGCTGGCCGGCAAGAACGTCAGCGGCGCGACTGTCTCCGCCCGACGCGCCGCCGGGCTCGCCTACATCCCCGAGGACCGCCACGAGGTCGGCACCGGCCCCTCGATGTCGGTCACGGAGAACCTCATCCCCACCCACCTGACGGCGCCGCTGGCCAAGCACGGATGGATCAGCGGCGGCCGGGCCAGCGCGTTCGCGCGGCGCATGATCGCCAACTTCGACGTGCGCGGCGCCCAGCCGTCCACGCCGATCCAGACGCTGTCCGGCGGGAACATCCAGAAGGTCGTCATCGCGCGCGAGTTCGAGAGCGACCCGAAGCTGCTGATGGTCAGCCAGCCGACCCGCGGCGTCGACGTCGGCGCGATGGAGTTCGTGCACAACGCGATCGTGTCCCAGCGCGACCAGGGCGCCGGCGTGCTGCTGCTGTCCGCCGACCTCAACGAGGTCATGTCGCTCTCCGACCGCCTGCTGGTGATGTTCCGGGGCCAGATCGTCGCGGAGTTCACGCAGGAGAACATGAGCGAGGCGGCCGTGGGCCTCGCGATGGCGGGCATCGCCCCCGACCCGCAGGACCTGGCCCGCGCGGAGGCCTCG
>JAEWIF010000072.1 GCA_023387335.1 Pseudomonadota bacterium
CCCCATGCCTTACGGCGAGGTGGTACATCCTTCTTTGGGCGAATACCTGAGCAATTACGGCTTTTTGTATCCTACTAAAACAAAACAGTTCCTCGATCCTTACTTCCGTTTCCGTCCGTTCACCGGTGCCAAGTTTAATCAAACCAAGTACGATGAAAACAAAGAAAATGTACTGGCTTATTACAACTCGCTTGGCTACCGCGATGCACAGATCGTAGACGACACCCTCACCTTTAATGCGGAAAAAAACCGCATGCAGGTGCACATTAAAGTAAAGGAAGGCCGTAAATATTATTTTGGCGACATTACCTGGAAGGGAAATACAAAATATCCCGATTCGGTGCTCACCGCCATCCTCAACATCAAAAAAGGCGATACTTATAATATAGACCTGCTGAACAAGCGCCTGGGTAAGCAACTGAGTCCCGAAGGTGGCGACATCAGTGGTTTGTACATGGATGAAGGTTACCTGTTCTTCCGGGTGGATCCCGTGGAAACGGCGGTGTACAACGACACCATCGACTACGAGGTTCGTGTGACCGAAGGCCCGCAGGCTCGTATCCGCAACGTGAACATCACGGGTAACGATAAAACAAAAGACCACGTTATTCGCCGCGAACTGCGTACGGTTCCCGGTAACCTATTCAGCCGTTCGGACCTTATCCGCTCACAGCGGGAACTGGCGGCGCTCAACTATTTTAACCAGGAAAAGATCAACCCCAACGTAGTGCCTAACCAGGACGATGGTACGGTGGATATTACTTGGGAACTGGAAGAAAAATCTTCTGACCAGTTGGAACTGTCTGCCGGTTTTGGTGGCGGTATTGGTTTCACCGGTACGCTGGGTGTTACCTTCAACAACTTCTCTATTAAAAACATTACCAAGAAAGAAGCCTGGGATCCGCTGCCTATGGGAGATGGTCAAAAGCTAAGCTTGCGCTACCAGTCGAACGGACGTTATTATCGTTCGTACAACTTCTCGTTTACCGAACCTTGGCTGGGTGGCAAAAAGCGTAACTCGTTTACCATTGGTGCCAGCTCTACCAAGTTCTCTAACGCCGGCTACAACTATTTTACCGGCCGCATTGATACCAAGGCTGCCGATACCAGCTACCTGAAGGCAACAACGGTGTTTGTGTCTTTGGGCAAGCAGCTCAAGTGGCCTGATGATTATTTCAGCCTGATTTACTCGCTGAACTACACCCGCTACGACATCATGAACTATGCGATCTTCCAGGGATTAAATTCCGGAACATCCAACAACGTAAGCTTCCGTGTGGGTCTGCAGCGTTCTTCGGTTTTCGACCCGACCTTCCCGCGCAGTGGTTCTAACATTTCGGCTACCGTGCAATTCACGCCGCCCTATTCTTCCTTTAATAAAGACCTGGCTACTTCTGCCAACCCGTATAAAAATCCGGAGTACCACAAATGGCGCTTTTCCTCTGAGTGGTTTGTGCCCATTGGTAAACCAATGGGTGCCGAACGCAGCCGCCAGTTTGTGTTGAAGCTGGCCGCCAAGTATGGCTTTATGGGCCGTTACAACAAAAAGATCGACTTCTCGCCCTTCGAACGTTTCCAGTTGGGCGGCGATGGGTTGACCAACAACAACGGTATCCTGGGTTATGACATCATTGCCCTTCGTGGCTACCCGGTGTTTGACAACTCCGATCCAACGGTGAACAACCCTGATCAAACGAGCACCAACCGGTTCTTTACCATCTTTAACAAATACCAGTTGGAGCTGCGTTACCCCCTGGTGACAAGCCCGGCCAGCACCATCTATGCGCTGACCTTCTTTGATGCGGCCAACGGCTGGTTCAACTTTAAAGATTACAACCCCTTCCGCCTGCGTCGCAGTGTGGGTGTGGGAATGCGTTTCTTCCTGCCGATGTTTGGTCTTCTGGGCTTCGACTATGGCGTAGGCCTGGATCGCATCGGGCCGGGATCGGGACTGAAGAATGCGTCCCGCTTTACCTTCATGCTGGGTGTAGAACCGGAATAATAAATAATGCGTAGGGACACGCTACGGCGTGTCACTACCTCTCACAAAACGTTTTAACGCGAAATTTTAATTTACTGCGTAAACAAACTGACCAATCGTTTATCTTAATCGTCTTTCGTATATAAATCATATGCTGATGAAAAAATTACTACTGCTTGCTGCAATCAGTTTATCGGTTGCCGCCACTACACAGGCACAGAAATATGCCATCATCGACACCAAGTTTATCCTGGACAAAATGCCGGAATACAAAACGGCCCAAAAAAGCCTGGATGATATTGCCGCTACCTGGCAGAAAGAGATCGACCGCATGCAGCAGGAGCTTGACAAAATGTACAAGGACTTTGAGGCCGAGCAGGTGATGCTGAGCGATGACCTCAAAAAGAAACGCGAAGACCAGTTGTTTGTAAAAGAAAAAACACTTCGTGACCTGCAGCGCAGCCGCTTTGGCTTTGAAGGCGAGCTGTTTAAAAAGCGTCAGGAACTGATAAAGCCCGTACAGGACAAAGTTTATAACGCTGTGCAAAAATTGGCCGTGCAGCGCGGATATGACTTTATATTGGATAAAAGTGAAGGGATAACGGTTATATTTGCCGACCCCAAACTCGAAAAAAGTGAAGACGTATTACGGGAACTGGGCGTAAAATAAAAAAACTAAACGCAAACGCAGCGAATGCGCTGCCATAAGAATCTTAAAACAACACCACAAAAAAAACCTCAATGAGCAAGATCAAAATGTTTTTCATGGCAGCCCTGTTTTTAGCCGGTGCCAGCCAGGTACAGGCCCAAAAATCGGGTTACATCAGTGTAGAGCAGGTTGTATACCTGATGCCTGAGGTAGGTAAGATCGACACTACCCTGCAGAAATTCCAAACCGACTCTCTGAACGCAGAATTCGCCTCCCTTGTACAGGAATACCAATACAAAGACAGCATTCTGAATAAAACCGATACAACAAAGATCCCTGTTGCCGTAAAAAGACAACACCGTCAGGACCTGGAGCAGATCGCTTACCAGGTGCAGAACTGGCAGCAGATTTCGCAGAACGTAATGCAGAACAAGCAGCAGGAATTGCTGGCGCCTGTTTACCAAAAAGTAATGAAAGCCATCAACGATGTGGCCAAAGAAAATAACTATTCGTTTGTATACAACCAGGAAGTACTGCTGGTAGCGCCGCCAAGCGATAACCTGCTTCCACTGGTTGCTAAAAAACTGAACATTAAACTCCCTGCACAGGGTGCACAGCCACAAGCTGCCAACCAGGGTGGTGCAAGGCCAGCAGCGGGTAACCGTCGCCAGTAAGCAAAATTTTTAAAAGTGAATAAATACGGTCCTGCCTTTTTAGGCGGGACCTCTTTTTTAGTACCGTTCACGAGTTCACAGTTTTCTGTTTGCAGTTAGCTGTACGCTGTAAAAATTATGACCGGAAGCATCTAAAGAATGTAAGCAATGTTTTTTACTATTAGGCATGTTACCCCAACAACTGCAAACGGTAAACTGCAAACCGCGAACGGCAAGCCGTGAACTTGTAAACTTTCTTCTACCTTCGCCGCTTACCTATTCTCTCCTGCTATGACCATGAACATGCAGCAAAAGATCGTGATCATTACCGCACCGTCAGGCGCCGGCAAAACCAGCATTACCCGTTACCTGCTGAACAAGTATCCCGGTAAACTGGCATTTTCGGTATCGGCCGCTACAAGGCAACCCAGGGGTGCCGAAAAAGATGGCGTGGATTATTATTTTATGAGCGAGGAAG
>JAEWIF010000022.1 GCA_023387335.1 Pseudomonadota bacterium
CTGTTCTGAACAAGGCGGTAGCTGGCTTCCAGTTCTACACCGCGGTTGCGCATGCTGCCGTTGTTGGTACGGATGCTACCCACACCCGACGATGTTGGCAGGGATACGTTTGTCAATTTGTCTTGCGTGAGACGGTTGTAATATGCTACCGAAACATTCAGGCGTCCCTTCAGAAAGCCCATGTCGGCACCCACTTCTGTGGTATTTGTTTTCTCCCAGCGTAAAGAAGGGTTGGCGATACCGGTTTGCAGGAATCCAATGATACCGTTATAAGCCGCTTGAGAACCATAAGAACCTTGCACTTCGTAAAGTCCAACAGCATTGCTGGTACCAATGCCGATGTTGCCGTTCTTACCCCAGGAGGCACGAAGCTTCAGGTAAGATAACCAGCTTCCGACACCGGCCATAAAATCTTCGCGGTGCACCATCCAGCCAACAGAAGCGGCCGGAAAGGTCCCGTACTGGTTATCACCCCGCAGCCTCGACACACCATCTCTTCTGATGGTAAAGCTGGCCAGGTATTTCCCGTCGTAATCATACAACAGGCGGCCAAAGCCCGACATGATCCTGTCGCTATTGTGATAAGTATCGGTAGAACGTGTTTGCGTAGTGGCGTTGTTGAGGGTGTATTGCAGGTCGGCAAAATCATCCGTTGGCGCCAGGCTGCCACCGGCAGAAATCCCTCTTGATGAGGCATCATAATATTCAAAACCAGCCATCGCATCTATGTTGTTTTTACCCAAAAACGTGGTACTGTAGTTGGCAATGGCATTATAGGTTTGCCGAACCGTACGGTCGAACCACGCAGACGTAGAACGGGTGCGGTTCCAGCCGGCATTGGGATTGGTAAGGCTTAGAAAACCGGTGCGGAAATCTTTATCGAAATATTCACCCACACCTTCGTCATACATCAGGATTCCGCTCAGGCGTACGTACAGTCCTTTCATCAGATCAACCCGGAAGGCCTGGCTTAGCGTGAACTTATCGGTTTGATTAAAACGCTTGAACCGGTCGATGTTCACAATTGGGTTGCCATCGCTGGCATCGCGACCAAGAATAAATTCACCGGCGGCATTGGTGCCCCGCATGGTAGGGGGTGCCGATAGCATGCGGCCCCAATAGTTGGCCTCGCCGTTCAGCAGTGACTGGTCTCGCCAGTTGGCCTTGTTGAATTGCAGGCTGCTTTCGGATTTCAGCCATTCTTTGATCTTGTATTCGCCGTTGAGGGTGAACGTGAGGCGCTTGTAGAAAGTTGCCAGCGAAAGGCCACCTTCATCATAATAGCCCAGGTTGGCAAAATAGTTACCGCGGTCGTTGCCACCAGTCATGCCCACATTGTATTCCTGCACTGTGGCTTTTTTGTACAGGCCATAGTCACCGTAATTAAAATCCTTGTAAATAAGATCGGCATACGTTCCGTTTGGATCATAGTTGCCAGCCGCATTGGTAGGCACCGCGTCTTTCATGGTTTTCCAGCCGGGCTGGTTCAGCAATTCGCGGTTAACATCGTTCAGGCGCATGGTGCTCCAAACGGCACGGCTGTCGTAATTGCCATCGAGGATGTTGCCATTGGCATCTTTGTACAGGTTGCCCGTACCCCGGGGACCAACGGCAGAAAGAGCGGTATTGGAAGCCACGGTACCCAGTGTTCCATTGATCATGGCTTGTACCACACCAAGACGGGTCCACCGGATATAGTCTTCGGCACCTAAAAAATTATAGGGCACATTGAGGTAGCTGGTACCGCGGTTTACTTTTACGTTGAGCGCCGAGCTGCCTGCTTTTCCTCTTTTGGTTGTGATCAGGATCACACCATTGCTGGCACGGGCACCATAAATGGCCGTGGCAGAAGCGTCTTTCAACACTTCCATGCTGGCAATGTCTTCGGGGTTGATGTCACTAAGTGAGCCTCTCACCTGGCCGTCCATCAGGATAAGCGGACTGCCCGAACCGTCGAAGTTGGTACCGCCCCGTAAAACGATCTGTGGCAGCGAACCGGGACGGCCCGTTCCGGTTGATACCCGTACACCGGCAATGGTTCCTGCCAGCGCCTGCGCCGGGTTGGAACGGATACCGGTCTCCAGAACCTTGGGATCGAGTTTGGAAATAGAAGAGGTTACTTTAGAACGCCTGGCGGTACCGTAACCGATCACCACCACTTCGTCCATTTTAGCCTGCCCGGCACGCAGCACCACATCAACGGTGGCGGATGTACCCACAGTCACTTCCTGCTGGGCAAAACCCGAATACGAAAAGACGAGCACATCGCCAGTGGCGGCGGCAATGGCATAGCTGCCATCCGCATCGGTTTGAGAAGCAAGCGCTTTGCCCCTGACCATAACCGTCACACCGGCCAGTGGCTTGTTGTCTTCCTGCGAAAGGACGCGGCCTGTGATTTGCCGTGTCTGAGACCATGCGGAGAAAACGAATAGGAAAAGGGCGAGGGTCATTCCTACTCTCAAGCAAGCAGATTTCATGTAAAGCAAGTTTTAATTAAAGTATTATGTATGACATTATAAAGCTAAAAGAATTTTTCCTAATCGACCAAATAAAATTTGAATAATTTTATATATTGTTGATATCGTGTTAATTGCAAGACATGTTACACCAATTTGCAATTGAAGGCAAATAATTTATCTTTGATTAAGTAATACATTATATGAGTGGACCTGCTATAAAAGAAAAGTTCCGAAGCATCGATACTTCCTCGCTGGTGGACAAAGTGGAAGCCAGCCTGGTGGAGCTGTT
>JAEWIF010000056.1 GCA_023387335.1 Pseudomonadota bacterium
GGTTCTCCGCGTTCGCGGTCAGCGCGTAGCTGGCCAGCGTGCTGCGCACCCAGTCCAGGCCCTCGCCCGCGGCTTCGGTGACCACGTCCCCGGCGTCGTCCACGAGGTAGGTGTCGTCGCCCGCGCCGCCGGCCATCTGGTCGTCGCCGGTGCCGCCGTCCATGAAGTCGTTGCCTTGGCCGCCCGCCATCTGGTCGTTGCCGGCGCCACCGGACAGGTAGTCGTTGCCCTCGCCGCCGTCCAGCTGGTCGTTGCCGGCATCTCCCAGCAGGAGGTCGTCGCCGCCGTTGCCGGCCAGGACGTTGTCCAGCGCGTTGCCCGCGATGCGGTTCGCCTGCTCGTTGCCGGTGCCGCTCACCGCGGCGCCCAGCAGCTCGAGGTTCTCCACGTTCGCGGAGAGCGCGTAGCTGGCCGCCGTGCTGCGCACCCAGTCCAGGCCCTCGCCGGCCGCTTCCGTGATCGCGTCGGCGGAGCTGTCCACCAGGTAGGTGTCGTCGCCTTCGCCACCGGCCATCTGGTCGTCGCCGGTGCCGCCGTCCAGGAAGTCATTGCCCTGGCCGCCGGCCATCTGGTCGTTCCCGGTGCCGCCATCCAGGTAGTCGTTGCCCTGGCCGCCGTCCATCTGGTCGTTGCCGGCATTTCCCAGCAGCAGGTCGTCGCCGCCGTTGCCGGCCAGGACGTTGTCGAGCCCGTTGCCGGCGATGCGGTTCGCCTGCTCGTTGCCGGCACCGCTCACCGCAGCGCCGAGCAGCTCCAGGTTCTCCACGTTCGCGGAGAGCGTGTAGCTCGCCGCGGTGCTGCGCACCCAGTCGACGCCTTCGCCGGCGACTTCGGTGATCGCATCCGCGGCGGCGTCCACGACATAGGTGTCGTCGCCCGCGCCACCGGCCATCTGGTCGACACCGCTGCCGCCGTCCAGGAAGTCATTGCCCTGGCCGCCCGCCAGCTGGTCGTTCCCGGCGTCCCCTTGCAGCACGTCGTCGCCATCGCCGCCCACCAGGGTGTCGGCGCCGAATCCGCCGACGAGCGTGTCGTTGCCGCCCAGCCCGGACAGGACGTCCGCGCCGCGACCGCCGGTGATGACGTTGGCGACCTCGTTGCCGGTGCCGGTGAAGTTGCCGGAACCGCTGTAGCTCAGGTTCTCGACATCGACGTCGGTGAGCGTGTACTCGAAGGCGAACGACTGCACTTCGTCGACGCCCTCCCCGGCGGCTTCGCTGACGACATCGCCCGTTTCATGGACCACGTACGTGTCGTTCCCGGCGCCGCCGGCGAGGTTGTTGACGACGCCCGCGGCGCCGACCAGCAGGTCGTTGCCGTTGCCGCCCACCACGTTCTCGATGCCCGCGATCGAAGCGAAGCCGGTGGCCGCGCCCGTCGTCAGGTTGACGGTGACGTTGCCGGCCGCGCCGGCGTAGCTCAGGGTGTCGTCACCCTCGCCGAGATCCGCCGTGACCTGCTCCACGTTCACCATCGAGACGCCCGCGACGGTCGTCAGCAGCCCGCCGGCCAGGGCTACCGTCAGCGTGTTGCTGCCGGAGCCGCCCCTGACGTTCAGCCTGTCGACGCCGGCACCGCCGTCCACCGTGTCGGCACCTTCGCCCAGGGTGTAGTTGACCGTGTCGCTGCCGGCGCCCGCGTTGATGGCGTCGTCGCCCGCTCCGCCGTCGAGCGTGTCGTCCTGGTCGCCGCCGTCGATGACGTCGTTGCCGCCGCCGCCGAAGATCAGGTCCTGGCCCGCGTTGCCGGTGAGCGACTGGGCCGCGTCGTTGGCGGCGATGAAGTCGCCGGTGACGATGGTCGGCGCGGAGGTCAGCGTGTGCGTTCCACCCGCGTCATCGGTATAGGTGACGCGCACCTGCAGCTGCCGGTTCACCTGGCCCGGGCCCGGCATGAAGGTCTCGCCCGTCGCGCCGGCGATCACCGTGAACGTGCCGCCACCGCCCAGGTCGCTCTGCAGCCACTCGTAGCTGAAGACGGAGTTGAACGTGCCGTCCGGATCGACGAAGGCATTGACGGCGCTCACCGCCTGCCCTTCGGTCGGCGTGGTGTCGGAGATCTTCAGCGTGCCGGTGGGCGCGCCGTTCGCGACGGCCTCGGTGGGCTGCGAGTACACCGTCTCCAGCACGCCGTTCGCGTCGGTGTACAGGGCCTTGACGCGCAGCGCGAGGCCGGTTTCGGCGGCGCCCGGACGGAACGTCGTGCCGCTGGCCACCAGGTCGCCGGCCGGCGTGGTCACGACGATGTCCTCGAAGATGCCCGTGCCCGGGGTCAGCTCCACCTGCCAGATGTACGAGATCGGGCCCGTGATCAAGCCGGTCGGATTGGTTCCGCTGACGTTGTCGGGATCGGTGACGCCCGCGGCCGACACGGTCAGCAGCTGCCCGCCGGTCGGCGTGGTGTCGCTGATCGTGAGCTGCCCGTCGGGCATCGAGTCGAACCCGCCGAAGTCGACCGCCGTGTCGGCGAACTGCAGGCGCTCGATGTTCGTCAGCCGGTCGGTGCCGTCGACGCCGAAGGTGACGCCGTCGGTGGTGTGGGCCACCGTGAGTGAACCGTCCTCGTTGCTGGTGATCGTGTACTCGGCGAAGTTGCCGCGGAACACGGCCGTGTCGAAGTCGGCGTCGCCCTGCGCGAGCTTGCGCGCGATCACCAGCTGCCCGGGATTGATGCGGCCGGCGAAAACGTCGTCCACCAGTTCGGTCATGCTGTTGGCGCGGCGGATCTCGTCCCCGGTGCCGTCCTTGTTGGCGCGCACGCTGATGTACACGTCCAGCCACAGGTCGCCGTCGATCAGGTCGTCGCCCCCGCGGCCTTCGAGCATGTCGCTGCCGCTGCCGCCCAGGATGATGTTGCCCGAGCCGAACGAGGTCTTGTCCAGGCCGACGAAGGCGTGCAGCCCGCCGATCAGGTCGAAGTTGGTCAGGACGCTGCCCGTGGCGCCGGCCACCGCGATCGCCGCGGCATCGGACTCGTCGCCGATCAGCACGTCGCCGAAGTCGGAGCCGGACATGCCTTCCATCGTCATGAAGCGGGTCTGCGTCTGCGCCACCGACCCGGGGAGCAGGCCCGACGTGTTCGCGATCCGGATGTTCATGTCGGCATAGGTGCCCTGGCTCGAGTGCCTGAAGCTGGCCCAGTCGAAGCCCGAGAAGCCCGTGTAGCGGTCCGCCTGCCCGCCCATGCCGATCATGATGTCGTCGCCGCCTTCGCCGTCCGGGCGGTCGAGCGTGCCGTCGCCCATGAAGACGTCGTTGCCGACCACGTTGTCGCGGCCGAGCGCGTCGAAGTTCTCTCCGGCCGCGCCGTCGGCCATGCCGTGCTCGAGCCAGTCGTCGCCCTCGTTGCCGAACGTGAACTCGTTGCCCTTGCCGGCCAGGATGAAGTCGTTGCCCGGTCCGGCGATGACCTCGGTCGCGTCGTTGCCGGCGACGATGAAGTCGTTGCCGTGGCCGCCGATCACCAGGTCGAAACCGCTGCCGCCGTGCAGGACGTCGTTGCCGTCGCCGCCCTGCAGGTTGTCGTCGCCGAACGAGTCGGTGATGATGTCGTCGCCGGCGCCGCCGCGCAGCTGGTCGTTGCCCGCGCCGCCCTCCAGCCGGTCGTCGCCGCCGTCGCCCCACAGCGTGTCGTCGCCCTCGCTGGCGATCAGGATGTCCTTGCCGCCGGTGCCGCCAAGCACGACGTGGTCCGCGCCGGTGTACTGCAGGTAGTTGCCGTCCGGCCCGACCGTGGCCGGGTTGTCGCGGATCACGAGCGGGATGGCGGCGCCGGGGTCGGTCGGATCGGCGCGGCCGTCCGCGCCCAGGCCCGTGTACTGGGTGGACTTGTCCACTTCCAGCGTGAAGGCGGGCGTGTCGAACACCAGCGCCGGCAGGTGCTTCACGTCGGTGTTCGCCATGATCAGCCGCGCGAAGCTGTTGCCCTCCAGTTCCGAATTGAAGTTCAGGTTGGCGGTGCGCTCCAGGTAGTAGAAGCGGTCGCCGTTCTGGAGCATCTCGAGCTGTTCCTCGAAGACGAAGTTGAACGTGGAGCCGAGCAGGCCGCCGAAGGGCGTCTGCTTCTCGGCCAGGCCGCCGATCCAGAGATCGATGCCGTCCACGCCCGTGGTGGTGGCGCCCGAGGGCGCGTTGGCATAGCTGCCGGTGCTGTTCAGGAACGCGAACCGATCGCTGTTGTCGGCGACGAAGGTCCGCTCATTCGCCGCGCCCGCGTTGATCATCGCGCTGCCGCCCATCACCAGGGCGAGCGCGATGGCTCGGCGCTCGGCCACCGTGTTCACGTCGGCGGCGGTCAGGGCCGAGTGCGTTCCGTACGCCGCGATGAAGTTGATCAGCGACGCCTGGTGCTTGAGGCTGCCGGCGAAGTCCGCCCAGCTGGTATAGGGCTTGAGGTCGCTGTTGCCGGTGGCCGCGAAGAACTCCGCCCGCGCCTGGTTCAGGGTGGGCACGCCGGCATCGCGGCCGCGCGCGATGTTGATCGCCGGCAGGTCGAGCGGCAGCCCGAGCAGGTTGTTGCGCAGCGCCTCGGTCACGAACTCGTCGATCTCGTTGCCGGCCTGGCGCGTGACGCCGCGGATGATCGCGGAGGCGGCCGCCACGTCGTCCACGCCGCTGTTGCTGAACTCCAGCGGGTTCAGGAAGGCCGCGATCAGGCCGATCTGCTCGTCTCCGCCGACGGCGTTGAAGTTCGGGTCGAACCGGTCCACCGTCTCGGTCAGCATCGAGTGGCCGAAGCGGTACACGACGTGGGCGAACTCCGCCACGATCGCGGGATTGATCGGCGTCTCGTAGTTCTGCCCCTCCGGGAGGAAGACGTCGATGTTGGGCTGGATCTTGCGAGCGAACTCCTCGAAGACCAGGTGCTGGTACTGCATCTCGGTGGCGAAGCGGGCGGCCTGGAAAAGGCGCTCGCCGTTCCACGAACCGTCGGGCAGCTGCCATTGCGAGACGAATGCGGGGTCGTTCGACGCCAGGACCACTTCCTTGAGGTATTCCACCAGCCGGTTGTGCTCGGCGTGGAAGATGAAGTGCACCGAGGTGAGGCCGATGTTCTCGTTGCCGCGGCCGTCACCCGTGATGAAGTGCTTGTCCAGCAGTTCGTCGTCGTAGAAGCCGGCGGCGACCGGCCCGCCGGCCACGTCGTCGGTGTCGGCCTGCAGGATCTGCCCGGTGGAGGACACGGGCGCGGCCGTGTGCGCGATATCGGCCAGGAAGAAGTGGCCGGTGCGCGCGAAGGTGATGGGCGTGCCGCCCTCGGTCGTGCCGAGGTTGTGGATGTCCAGGCCGCCCGCCACGCCTTCGATCAGGCCGACGTTGGTGACGATCTGGGCATAGCCGTTCGGGCCGGGGATGAACTTGCCGTAGGCGTCGGTGGCCAGCAGCGGGACGTCGAGCACGTCGAGGTCGTTCAGCAGGATGCCCAGCTTCTGCGCGGCCTGCTCCTTCACCTCGGCCCAGTTGCCGATGCCGCCGTTCTCGCCGTCGAGCAGGCGGCCGGTGGAGACCGGGTGCGTGCCGTCGGCGCGGACCACGTACTCGCGCAGGAACACCTGGTGCGAGGCATGCGACGTGTAGGTCTGGTTCTGGTCGACGAACGGCGTGGTTTCGTTGTTGTGGAAGTGGACGTCGTCCGCGGTGCCGAGCACGTTGTCCTGGCCGGCCTGCACGGCGATGTTGGTGGCGCGCGAGACGATCATGAAGCGCTGCCCCAGGCCCAGGTCGTCCGAGGTGCCGAACACGCCGTCGGCGCCCGCGACCAGCGGGTCGTCGTCCTCCAGCGGGATGAAGACGGCGTTCGGGCCCTTGTCCACCAGGTCCAGGCCATGGTCGAAGAACTGGCCGAAGAAGGTGAACCAGGCGTTGAACTGGGCCGACAGCCCGGCGTCCGGCGCGGAGTTCGGGATGAAGAACACCGGCCGGTCGTCATCGGTGCCGAAGACGCCGTCCATGCCCGGGCTCATGACCGATTCGGCGCCGCCGTTGGCGTCCACCGCCGCCGGGTTGTTGGGCGTCTGGTCGGAGATCAGGTTGGAGATGATGCGGGGGTCGGCATCGACGACGTTCGATCCCTGCGGCACGGCGCCGGGTGCAGCCGGATCGACGGCGGCGTAGTTGCCGTTGCTCATCCCGAAGAAGTTGTCGCCGTCCGTCTCGTTGCGGAACACCTGGTCCAGCATCAGCGGGAAGGCCTGGTCGGCCGCGCCGAAGCGCTCCTGGCCCGGCACGAGGTTGTTGTACGAGCCGTCGACGGTGCGCAGGCCCCAGGCGAGGCGCTCGTTGGGGATGAGCGTGTGCAGGTCCTGCGACGGCGTGCCATACGCGCCCGAATGCTTCTCGGCGATGATGATCTGGTCCAGCATGAACTGCAGGTCGGACCGGATCAGGTGGATGCCGGGGGTGGCGACGTCGCTCTCCACCGGGATCGCGGCCGGCGGGGTGGCGGGCGCGGGCGCCGCCACGACCGAGGTCGGTGCGGAGTAGACGTTCTCCAGCACGCCGTGCGCATCCTTGTAGACCGCGCGCACGCGCAGGGCGAAGCCGTCCAGGGCGGGGGTCACCGTGAAGGTGGCACCCGTCGTCGACTCGCGGTTGTCCAGCGCGGCCGTCACGATGTCCTCGAAGACACCCGAGCCCGGGACCGTCTCGGCCTGCCAGAAGTAGGTGATCGGGTTGCCCGCGATCGCCGCGGCGGGGCCGGTGCCGTTGTCGGCGTCGGTGACGCCGAAGGAGGAGACGGTGAGCACCTGGTTCACCTGAGCCGTGCCCGTGACGGTCAGCTGGCCGACCGGGCCGGCGTTCTTGCCTTCGTTCCCCGCCAGCACGATGGCCTGGTCGTTGAATTGCAGCCGCTCGACGTTGCGCAGCGTGTCGATGCCGTCGACGCCGATCGTGACCCCGCCGTCGATGGTGTGGGCGACGGTGACGGTGCCGTCGGCCGCCGTCGTGATCGTGTACTCCGCGCGGTTGCCCGCGAACATGGCCGTGTCGAAGTTGAAGCTGCCGTCGCCCTGCTTGATCTCGCGCACGATCTGCAGCTGGCCCGGATTGATGGCGCCGGACAGCACGTCGTCCACCAGCTCCTTCATGCTCTGGACGCTGCGGATCTCGGGGCCGGTGCCGTCCTTGTTGGCGCGCACGCTGATGCGCACGTTCAGCCAGCGGTCGCCGTCGATGATGTCGTTGTCGCCGCGGCCTTCCAGCAGGTCGCTGCCTTCGCCGCCGAGGATGATGTTCCCGGAATTGAAGAAGGTCGCGCCGGCCGGGAGGATGTCCGCCAGTCCCTGGTAGAGGCCGACATCGACCAGCGTCGGGTCCAGCGCCGCGGGGCTGCCGGCGACGTGCGCGATGACGTCGCTGTCGCCGCGCAGGTAGTCCGCGTGCTTCGAGCCGGACAGGCCTTCGACTTCGGCGAAGCGGTCCATGATGCCCTGGTTGGAAGGCGTGGGCACGACGGCCACCCGGGCGTTGATGAAGAGGTCGGCGGTCACGCCGAACGGGTCGTTGGCGTAGCTGCCCCAGTCGAAGCCGCCGCCGCCGCCGAAGTTGTCCTGCGCGTCGGAGAAGACCAGGATGTCGTCGCCGCCTTCGCCTTCGAACTCGTCGAAGCCGTTGCCGGTGATGCAGACGTCGTTGCCGAGGATCGTGCCCAGCCCGAGCGGGTCGAAGTTGTCGCCGCCGGCGCCGTCCTGCGTGCCTTCCTCGATCCAGTCGTCGCCTTCGTTGCCCAGGGTGGGCAGGTTCAGCTTGGAGCCGAGGATGAAGTCGTTGCCCTTGCCGCCGAACGTGGTGGAGATGTCGTCGCCGGTGATGATGAAGTCGTTGCCGTCCCCGCCCAGGATGATGTTGGCCAGGCCCGGGCCGCCGTGGATGACGTCGTTGCCGGCTTCGCCGTGGATGGTGTCGTCGCCACCCATGTCGGTGATGATGTCGTCCCCGGCGCCGCCGTGGATGACGTCGTTGCCGTAGCCGCCCTCCATCCGGTCGTTGCCGCCGTCGCCCCAGAGCGTGTCGTCGCCCTCGCTGGCGATCAGGGTGTCGGCGTAGTCGGTGCCCCCCAGCACCACGTGGTCGGGGCCGGTGTAGCGCAGGTAGTGCGAGTCCTGGCCCGCCGTCGCCGGGTCGTCGCGGATCACCAGCGGCAGCAGCGCGGTGCCGCCCGTGGGATCGTCCTTGCCGTCGTCGCCGAGGCCGGTGTACTGCCGGTTCTGGTCGACCTCGAGAATCAGGCCCGGCGCGCCGAAGACGTCCCCCGGCAGGTGGGTGGCGTCGGTGTTGAGCATGATCAGGTCGGCGAAGCTGTTGTTCTCCAGCTCGGTGCCGAAGTTCAGGCCCGCGGTGCGCGACAGGTAGTAGAAGCGGTCGCCGTTCTGCAGGCTCTCCAGCTGCACCTCGAAGATGAAGCCGAAGGTGGAGCCCAGCATGCCGCCGAAGGGGCTCTGCTTCTCGGCGAGGCCGCCGATCCACAGGTCGATGTCGTCCACGCCGGTGATGGTCCTGCCGTCCGCCAGGTTGGCGTAGATGCCGCTGCCGTTCAGGAAGTCGAGGCGGTCCGCCTCGTTGGCCGTGAAGATCCTCTCCAGGGCCGTTCCCGCGTTGATGACGGCGCTGCCGCCCATCGCGAGGGCGATGGCGACCGCGCGCTTTTCCTCGATGGTGTTGACGTCGGCCTGCTGCAGCGCGGCGTGCTTGCCGTAGGCGGCGATGAAGTTGATGGCCGACGCGGAGTGCTTGAGGTTCTGGGTCAGGTCGACCCAGCTCGTGTAGGCCTTGAGGGCGCCGTCGCCCGTCATCTCATGGAACTGGCGCCGGGCTTCGTTCAGCGTGGGCACGCCGGTGTCGCGGCCGCGCGCGATGTTGATCGCGGCCAGGTCCAGCGGCAGGCCGAGCAGGGTGTTGCGCACGGCATCGGTCACGAACTCGTCGATCTCGTTGCCGGACTGCCGGGTCATGCCGCGCACGATGGCGCCGGCCGCCTGGTCGGCGGTGAGCGCGCCGTCGTCGTTGAAAGCGACGGGGTTCAGGAAGGCTTCCAGCAGCGAGAGGTTGTCCGCGTTGAACTCGGGATCGAACCGGTCCACCGAGTTCGTCAGCATGGTGTGGCCGACGCGGTACATCGCATGCGCGAACTCGCCCATGATGGCCGGGTCGATGGTGGCGTCGTAGCCTTCGGGCGCCAGGAATTCGTTGATGCCGGGGTGCAGCTTGCGCGCGAACTCCTCGAACACCAGGTGCTGGTACTGCATCTCGGTGGCGAAGCGCGCGGCCTGGAACAGGCGCTCGCCGTTCCAGGAGCCGTCGTCCATCTGCCAGGACGCGATGAACTCGGCGTCCTGGGTGGCCAGCACGGTCGCCTTGATCGCCTCGATCTGGCGGTTGTGCTCCGAGTGGAAGACGTGGTGCACCGCGGTCAGCGCGATGTTCTCGTTGCCGCGGCCGTCGCCGGTGATGTAGTGGCGGCCCAGCAGTTCGTCGTCGTACTGGCCGGCCGCGGGCGTTCCGCCGACGTCGCCGTCGGCGTCGGCCACCAGCGCCTCGCCCATGCTTCCGCGCGGCGCGGCCGCGTGGGCGATGTCGTCGAGGAAGGCGTGGCCGCTGCGCAGGGCGTCGCTGGCGTCGATGGGCGCGTTCCGGTCGCCCACCGCGACCACCGGCGGCGGGCCGGCTTGCAGCACCAGCTGCGGCATGCCCGTCTCGGGGTCGGGGACGAAGTTGCCGTACGGGTCGGTGAGCACCAGCGGCACGCCGAGCACGTCGAGGTCGTCCAGCGCGATGCCCAGGATGTCGTGGGCCTGCGCCTTGACTTCCGCCCAGGTGGGAAGGCCGCCGTCGGCGCCGTTCATCAGCTTGCCGGTGGCGACCGGGTGGCCGTCGGCATCCAGCACGTACTCGCGCAGGAAGAACTGGTGCGAGGGATGCGAGGTGTAGGTCTGGTTCTGGTCGACGAACGGCGTGGTGGCGTTGGTCGGGTTGCCGTCGGCGTCCTTGGTGACGCGCGAGACCACCATGAAATTGGTGTGGCTGCCCTCCACGTACAGCGGGTCGTCCGGCTGCAGCGGCATCATCACGAACTCGGTCGAGCTCTTGTTCACCAGGTCGAGGCCGTGGTCGAAGAACTGGCCGAAGAAGGTGAACCAGGAATTGAACGGCGCGGACAGGCCGGCGTCCGGCGCGACGTTCGGGATCGTGAGCAGCGTGCCGGGCGGGATGACGTGGCCGTCGAGGTCGAGCAGCGCGCCGTCCGACTCGCGGATGGTGCCCAGGCCGCCGGCGACGAAGGCCTGCACCGCCGCCGGGTTGTTGCTGGTCATGTCGGCGACCAGGTTGCTGATGATCCGCGGCGTGGCGTCCATCACGCTGCCCGGGTTGGCATAGGCGCCGGGCGGGTTCGGATCGACGAAGGTCGGGAACGGCTGGTCGGCCGCGCCCAGGTGCTCCTGGCCGGCGACCAGGTTGTTATAGGAGCCGTCCACCGTCCGCAGCCCCAGGGGCGCGAACGGATTCGAGACGAGCGTCGCCAGGTCGCCGCCGGCCGCGTGGGCCTCCGCGATCTGGATCTGTTGAAGGATGAAATCCAGATCCGAGCGGATCAACGTAGCCATAGCCATCTCCCTGTTGGGCCGGTCCGTTTCGCGCCGGCGTTAACTTCGATGGGCAAAGCGACTCCTCGCCTGCCCGCGTGACAAGCCATCAGCTGGTCCGACCTGGCCAGCTACGAATTCGGAAAAAGAGGTGGGGGAACGACGAACGCGTCAGCGACATCGCGGCCGCCGTCGGCCGGGGGGTGCGGGCGTGTAACGATCCTCGGCGGACCGCAAGCCCGACGGTGACGCGGATACGCTAGCCTGCTGCCCGTGCAAAATGCACGATCGTTCGTGAGAGCGCGAATTCCTGCACATCTGAACCCCTCCCGGCGGGTGGCCCGCAGTTGGTTTCAACCGTCACCGTTCTTCGCAATGCGTTGCAAGTGTGGGTCAGCCACAAATGTGAGCGGGTGTCAGGATTACCAATAGATACATTTGTTACGACCAAAATCTACCAAATGTTCTTGACCTAACAGAGAAATGTGCTAACGCGCACATAGCAACTGCCGAGTTCACCACGGCCGAGATGAGCCCCTCCGGCTCTCGATAACATCGGCGCATGAAACGCCGACACCTCATCCTCTCCGGCGCCGCCGTGGCCGCCGTTCCCGCCCTCCCCGCCTTCGCGCAGCAGCGTCCGATCCGACTGATCGTTCCGTACGCGCCGGGCGGCCCGATCGACGCCACCGCGCGCATCCTGGCCGAGCGGGTGAAGGACACGCTGGGCACGGTGATCATCGAGAACCGCCCCGGCGGCGGCGGCAACATCGGCGCCGACGCGGTGGCCAAGGCGGCACCGGACGGCAACACCATCGGCATCTCCGCGGTGGCCACGCACGCCATCAACCCCTGGCTGTTCAGCAAGATGCCGTACGACGCGGTGAAGGACTTCGCCGCCGTCACCCAGATGGTCCGCGTGCCCAACGTCCTGGTGGTCAACGCCGACACCGCCGCGCGGCTGAAGATCAACACGCTGGCCGACCTGATCGCGTACGCCAAGGCGAATCCGGCCAAGCTCAATTACGCGAGCGGCGGCAACGGCAGCGCGGGCCATCTGGCGGGCGAGATGTTCAAGCGCGACGCCGGCATCTTCGCGGTGCACATCCCGTACAACGGCGGCAACCCCGCGCAGCTGGCGCTGCTCTCCGGCCAGGTCGACTTCAACTTCGACAACCTGGCGACCGCGGCCCCCAACATCCGCGCCGGCAAGCTCAAGGCGCTGGCGGTCACCACGCTCAAGCGCTCGCCGATGCTCCCCGAAGTGCCGCCGGTGGCCGACACGCTCAAGGGCTTCGCGATCGACACCTGGTGGGGCCTGGTGGCGCCCGCCGGCACGCCGCGCGATGCGATCCAGCGGCTCAACCACGCCTTCGTCGCGGCCCTGCAGTCGCCCGAAGCCAAGACCCGCTTCGCGGGTTTGATGGCCGAACCGGTGCCCACCACGCCGGAGGAGTTCCAATCGTTCATGCGCGCCGAACTGGCCAAGTACGAGAAAGTCGTCAAGGCCTCCGGCGCGAAGGTGGACTGAGCGCTCACTGCGTTCGGTCGGCGCGACACTCAGGGTAAAAACGGATCAGCCATGTAGTGGTCGCCGATCCGGCCGGAAGCCCCGCCGGACCGGCGATTCGCGCTCCCTTTTCGGGAGCGCGGGTTGTAACGTCCTACCCCGCGTGTGCGGTTTATCCGACAGCCGCTGAGCTACATGCGGCTTAGATTGTTCCAACGGGAAACAGCAGAGGAGACCCGTGATGGAGGCAATCCACGTAGTCCGTTGTTCACCAGCCGCCTGCGCGCTGGGGCTCTCGCTGCTGCTCGGCAGCGCCCATGCGCAGCTGGTGCATCGAGGGGGAATCGATCCCTTCGAGCCCCGACCCGCCGCCTTCACCGCCGGCCAGGGCCTGCAGCCGGCACGGGTGGAATACCAGATCGGCTGCGGCGCCTCGCTGCTGCGTTGCGAACCCGGCCAGACGCCCGCCATGGCGGCCGCGGTTTCGCCCCTGAACTGGAACCTGGAGCTCTCGCAGCTGAACCTGGGCCGGGCCGACCGCTTCTCCGTCGGGCCGATGCGCCAGGGCCTCAACCTGAGCCTGGTGGGCCGCCGGCCGATCGGCGCCAGCTCGTTCTCGGTGTACGGGAAGCTGGGCGCGACCTACGGCTACACCGATCCGGCCGGTGCCGCGGCGGCGCTGGCGGCCGCCGGCGGGCCGGAACAGGGCTACGGCCTGTCGTTCGGCGCGGGCCTGAGCATGGACCTCACGCCGCGCCTTTCGGCCACCCTGGGCTTCGACAGCCACGACCTGCGGCTGGGCGGAAACCGCGACGGCTTCCGCTCCACCAGCCTGGGGCTGCAGTACCGCTACTGAAACTCGAGGCGAAGGCTCACTCGCCCAGGTAGGCGGCGCGCACCTTGGGATCGCTGAGCATCTGGCGGGCGTCGCCCGACATCGTGATGCCGCCGGATTCCATGACGTAGGCGCGGTCGGCGATCTGCAGCGCGCGGCTGGCGTTCTGTTCCACCAGCAGGATGGTCACGCCCTGGGCGTAGACCTCGCGCACCACCTCGAAGATCTTGTCCACCATGATGGGCGACAGGCCCATGGAGGGCTCGTCCATCAGCAGCACCTTGGGCCGGCTCATCAGCGCGCGGCCCATGGCCAGCATCTGCTGCTCGCCGCCCGACATGGTGCCGGCCAGCTGGTCGCGGCGTTCCTTCAGGCGCGGGAAGATCCCGAACACCTTGTCCATGTCGCTCGCGATCTCCGCCTTGTCGTTGCGGATGTGGGCGCCCATCTGGAGGTTCTCGGTGATCGTCATGCGGGTGAACACGCCGCGGCCTTCCGGCACCATGGCCAGGCCCTGCTTGACCAGGTCCCACGCGCCGCGGCCGCGGATGCTGCGGCCCAGGTACTCGATGTCGCCACCGGCCATCGGCAACAGGCCGGTGATGGCCTTCATGGTGGTGGTCTTGCCCGCGCCGTTGGAGCCGATGAGCGTGACCAGCTCGCCCTCGCGCACTTCGAAATCCACGCCCTTGACGGCCTGGATGCCGCCGTACGCGACCTTCAGGCCGCTGACCTTGAGCAGCACTTGCGACATCAGTGGCCTCCCGTCCCGAGATAGGCCTCGATGACCTTTTCGTTCTTCTGCACGTCCGCGGGCGTGCCTTCCGCGATCTGCTTGCCGTAGTCGAGCACCGTGACCCGGTCGCACAGACCCATCACCAGCTTCACGTCGTGCTCGATGAGCAGGATGGTGCGGTCGTCCTTGCGGATGCGATCGATCAGCTGGCGCAGCTGCACCTTCTCGGTGGAGTTCATGCCGGCGGCCGGCTCGTCCAGCGCGATCAGCGCGGGATCGGTGGCCAGCGCGCGGGCGATCTCCAGGCGGCGCTGGTCGCCGTACGACAGCGTGCGCGCCTTGTAGTCGGCGTACTTGGCGATGCCGACGTACTCCAGCAGCTCGTGCGCGCGCTTGGCGATGGCCTGCTCCTCCGCGACGAACTTGCGGGTGCGGAACATGGCGCCGAGCAGTCCCGAGGAGGTGCGGATGTGGCGGCCCACCATCACGTTCTCCAGCGCCGTCATGTCGGCGAAGAGGCGGATGTTCTGGAAGGTGCGGGCGATGCCGGCCTTGGCGACCTCGTGCACGGCGGTCGGCTTGTAGGGCTTGCCGGCCAGCTCGAAGCTGCCGCTGTCGGGCGTGTACAGCCCGGTGATCACGTTGAAGAAGGTGGTCTTGCCGGCGCCGTTGGGGCCGATCAGGCCGTAGACCTGGCCGCGCTCGATGGTCAGGCCCACGTCCGAGAGGGCCTGCAACCCGCCGAAGCGCTTGGAGATGCCGGAGACGCGCAGAACGTTGTCGCTCATGGTGCTCTCCTCACTCCGCCGCGGCGGGTGCGGCTGCCGCACGGCCGTTCTGCCTGAGCGACTTGCCGTGTTCCGGCGACGGCCACAGGCCGCGCGGGCGCCACAGCATGATGATGATCATGGCCAGCGCGATCAGCAGCTGGCGCAGGATGGCCGGATCCAGCCGCCCGCCGGTGACCGACTGCAGGTCCAGCGTGCCGGACACCCAGCGCAGCACTTCCGGCAGCGCCGACAGCAGCACCGCACCCAGGATCACGCCCGGCAGGTGGCCGATGCCGCCCAGCACGACCATGGCGACGATCATCACCGACTCCATCAGGCTGAACGACTCGGGCGAGACGAAGCCCTGGAAGGCCGAGAACATCGCGCCCGACACGCCGCCGAAGGTGGCGCCCATGCCGAACGCCAGCAGCTTCATGTTGCGGGTGTTGATGCCCATCGCCTTGGCGGCGATCTCGTCCTCGCGGATGGCCATCCAGGCGCGGCCGATTCGCGAGAGCTCCAGGCGATGGCAGAGGACCACGCTGGCCAGCACGAGCACGAGGAAGAGGTAGTAGTACAGCGTGACGCTGGAAATCGTGAAGTCGCCGATGTCCATCCGCCGGCCGAGGTTGATGCCCGGTATGCCCAGCGCATCGAACTTGAACAGCCGGATCGAGTCGATCTGGCCCAGGCCCTTGGGCCCGTTGGTCAGGTTGACCGGATGGTCCAGGTTGTTCAGGAACACGCGGATGATCTCGCCGAAGCCCAGCGTCACGATGGCGAGGTAGTCGCCGCGCAGCTTGAGCGTCGGCGCTCCCAGCAGGATGCCGAAGATCCCCGCGATCCCGGCCCCGAGCGGGATGACCAGCCAGATCGAGGTGTGCAGGCCCTCGGGGAACATCGCGGCGAACCAGGCGAAGGTCTGCGACAGGTGCGGCGACGCCATCAGTGCGTACATGTACGCGCCGATCGCGAAGAAGGCGACGAAGCCCAGGTCCAGCAGGCCGGCGTAGCCGACCACGATGTTCAGGCCCAGCGCGAGCATCACGTACAGCAACGCGATGTCCGCGATGCGCACCCAGAAGTTGCCGAAGTACTGCAGCACCAGCGGCAGCAGGAGCAGCAGCACCCCGGAGACGAACCAGACGGTCAGCTTGTTCTGCTTGTCCATGTCGGCTCCTTCAGGCGCGGTCGGCGACGCGTTCGCCCAGCAGGCCGGAGGGCCGCAGGGTCAGCACCGCGATGAGCACGATGAACGCGAAGATGTCGGCGTAGTGGCTGCCCAGCACGCCGCCGGTGAGCATGCCGATGTAGCCCGAGCCGATGGCCTCGATCAGGCCGAGCAGGATGCCGCCGACCACCGCGCCGGCCAGGTTGCCGATGCCGCCGAACACGGCCGCGGTGAATGCCTTCAGGCCCGGCAGGAAGCCCATGGTGTGCTGCACCGTGCCGTAGTTGGACGCGTACATCACGCCGGCGATGGTGGCGAGGATGGCGCCGATGATGAAGGTGGCCGAGATCACCATGTCGGGCTTGACGCCCATCAGCGCGGCCACCCGCGGGTTCTCGGCCGTGGCGCGCATCGCGCGGCCGAGGCGCGTGTAGTTGACGACGTAGGTGAGCACCGCCAGCGAGATCGCCGTCAGGCTCAGGATCATGATCTGGGTGGTGGTGATGACGGCGCCGGCGACCTCGATGGGCGCGGCCGGCAGCAGCGTGGGATAGGGCTTGTAGTTCGGCTTGAAGATGATCATCGCCAGCGTCTGCAGCAGGATCGACATGCCGATGGCGGTGATCAGGGGAGCGAGCTTGGGACTGTTGCGCAGCGGCCGGTAGGCCACCTTCTCGATGGCGAAGTTCAGGGCCGAGGCGACCACGCAGGCGATGACCATCGAGACCAGCAGGACGACCCAGCCCGGCAGCCCGGGCATCGACTCCTGCATGCCGGAGATGATGGCCCAGCTGGTGATCGCGCCCACCATGAGCACCTCACCGTGCGCGAAATTGATCAGGTTGATGATGCCGTACACCATGGTGTAGCCCAGGGCCACCAACGCGTACATGCTGCCGAGGACCAGACCGTTGATGATCTGCTGCAGCAGGATTTCCATAAGGGAGCTCTCTTTCCGTTTCTTGGCCGGACGTCGCGCCGGTCGGCCCGCGGGTGATGCGTGCTTCGCGGTGGACGGTGCCGCCTTTTGGGCTTGCACCGCCATCTAGCAAAAAACCCGCCAAGTCCTCAGCGGGTTCACGGCGACGGATTTTAGTCAGCGGCAGACGCGCTTCCGCCGGCTGCTGATGCGTGTTTACCCTCGTTGATATCGCCGATCGCGAGGCACTCCGGAAGTCGGTGTGCCGACGAACGGACGCGCGAGTCCGTTCAGGACGATTCGTCGTTGAGGCGGCGCAATTCGCGCAGCTTCTCGCCGATGCGGATCTCGAGGCCGCGTTCCACCGGACGGTAGAAGCCGGGTGGCTTCATGCCTTCGGGCAGGTAGTTCTCGCCGGCGGCGAAGCCGCCCTCCTCGTCGTGCGCGTAGCGGTAGCCCTTGCCGTACGAGAGGTCCTTCATCAGCTGCGTGGGCGCGTTGCGCAGGTGCATGGGCACCGGCCGCGTGCCGTCCTTGCGCACGAAGGCCTTGGCCTCGTTGAACGCGTTGTAGACCGCGTTCGACTTGGGCGCCATCGCCAGATAGACCACGCATTCGGCCAGCGCCAGTTCGCCTTCGGGCGAGCCGAGGCGCTCATAGACCTCCGCGGCGTCCAGCGCCAGGCGCAGCGCGCGCGGATCGGCCAGGCCGATGTCCTCGGCGGCCATGCGGACCATGCGGCGCGCCATGTAGCGCGGGTCGGCACCGCCATCGAGCATGCGCACCAGCCAGTAGAGCGCCGCATCGGGGTCCGAGCCGCGCACCGACTTGTGCAGCGCGCTGATGGTGTCGTAGAACTGTTCGCCGCCTTTGTCGTAGCGGCGCATGCGCTCGCCCAGCACCCGCAGCAGCCAGGCGTCGGTGATCTCGCCCAGCTGCTCCTTGGCCGCGGCGACCGCCAGCGTCTCCAGCGTGTTGAGCAGCCGGCGCGCGTCGCCGTCGGCGTAGGCCACCAGTCGCGTGAGCGCGGACGGTTCCAGCGCCGGCACCGCGCCGATGGCCTGCGCCTTGGCCACGATCTGCTGCAGGTCGTCTTCGGTCAGCGGCTGCAGCACGTAGACCGCGGCGCGCGAGAGCAGCGCGGAGTTCACCTCGAACGACGGGTTCTCGGTGGTGGCGCCGATGAAGGTGAAGAGGCCCGACTCCACGTGCGGCAGGAAGGCGTCCTGCTGGCTCTTGTTGAAGCGGTGCACCTCGTCGACGAAGACGATGGTGCGCTGCTGCTGCAGGCCGTCGCGCGCGCGTTGCGCCGCCTCCACCGCGTCGCGGATGTCCTTCACGCCGCCCAGCACCGCGCTGATGCTGATGAACTGCGCGTCGAAGGCGTCGGCCATCAGCCGCGCGATGGTGGTCTTGCCGGTGCCCGGCGGGCCCCAGAGGATGCAGCTGTGGGGCTGGCCGGATTCGAAGGCGATGCGAAGCGGCATGCCTTCGCCCAGCAGGTGCTGCTGGCCGACCACCTCGCCCAGGTTGCGGGGGCGCAGGCGTTCGGCGAGGGGGGCGTGGGGCGCGGCGGTCTTGGGCACGTGGCCGAGTTTAGGCGGGCGTCACTGCCGCACCACGTCGGCGCCCTTCGGCGGCTTGAAGTCGAAGCTGCCCGCCGGCACCGGCGTATTGATCTGCAGCTGGTTGAACGTCATCACCGAGGTCTGGCCGAAGCTGTCCAGGATCTCCAGCTTCGAGAGGTCGTCGCCGCGAAAGCCGATGCGAACCTGGTTCAGCTGGCCTTCGCGCGACTTCGGCGTGGCCTGCACCCACTGCAGGCCGTCGCGATCGGGCGAGGGCTCCAGGTTGAAATCCTGGCGCAGGGCCGCGAGGTCCGGCGCCGCCGCGATCAGCGCCGCCGGCGTGCTGCCAAGCACCTGCGCCTGCGTCCGCGCGGTCACCTGGTTGAGGTCGGCGTCGTACAACCACAGCGTGCGGCCATCGGCCACGATGGCCTGCTGGAACGGCTTCTTGTAGTCGAAGCGGAAGCGGTTGGGACGGCTGAACTCGAAGGTGCCGCTGGAGGTCTTGCTGCGGGCCGCCTGGCCATCCCGCGCCGGCGCGGTGACCACCTGGGTGAATTCGGCCCGGCCCGTCTTGGCCGTCCTGACGAAGTTCTCGAGGGCATCCATGCCGGCCGCCTGCGCGGCGAACGCGGCCATGCCGAGGACGAGAGCGGAAATCGCTTGTTTCATGAAGGTTGGGTCAGCGGCCGGCCGCGAAGTTCGCAACCAGCCGTTACTCGGCGCGCGACGGAACGAGGATCTCGCGCTGGCCCTGGCCGTTCATGGCGCTGACCAGGCCCGCCTTCTCCATGTCCTCCACCAGCCGCGCGGCGCGGTTGTAGCCGATCTTCAGGTGGCGCTGCACCAGCGAGATGCTGGCCTTGCGGTTCTTCAGCACCACTTCGACGGCCTGGTCGTACATCGGGTCCTTCTCGCCGCCGCCTTCGCCCAGCAGGTCGCCCATGCCGCCCTCGTCATCGACCGTGCCGCCTTCGAGCACGCCCTCGATGTAGTTGGGTTCGCCCCCCTGCTCCTTCAGGTAGGCCACCACGCGATGCACTTCCTCGTCGCTGACGAAGGCGCCGTGCACGCGCACCGGGAGCCCGGTGCCGCTGGCCATGTAGAGCATGTCGCCCATGCCCAGGAGCGCCTCGGCGCCCATCTGGTCGAGGATGGTGCGGCTGTCGATCTTGCTGGAGACCTGGAACGCGATGCGGGTCGGGATGTTGGCCTTGATCAGGCCGGTGATCACATCCACGCTGGGACGCTGCGTGGCCAGGATCAGGTGGATGCCGGCGGCGCGGGCCTTCTGCGCCAGGCGGGCGATCAGCTCCTCGATCTTCTTGCCGACCACCATCATCAGGTCGGCCAGTTCGTCGATCACCACCACGATGTGCGGCAGGCGGTCGAGCGGCTCGGGGCTGTCGGGCGTGAGGCTGAAGGGGTTGTAGATGAACTCGCCCCTCGCCTTGGCGTCGTCGATCTTGACGTTGTAGCCGGCCAGGTTGCGCACGCCCATCTTGCTCATCAGCTTGTAGCGGCGCTCCATCTCGGCCACGCACCAGTTCAGGCCGTGGGCCGCCTGCCGCATGTCGGTGACCACGGGCGCCAGCAGGTGCGGGATGCCCTCGTAGACCGACATCTCCAGCATCTTCGGGTCGATCATCAGCAGGCGCACGTCGCGCGCCTCGGCCTTGTACAGCAGCGACAGGATCATCGCGTTGATGCCCACCGACTTGCCCGAGCCGGTGGTGCCGGCCACCAGCACGTGCGGCATCTTGGCCAGGTCGGCCACTACCGGATTGCCGACGATGTCCTTGCCCAGGCCCATGGTGAGCATCGACTTGGCCTCGTTGTAGACCTGCGAGCCCAGGATTTCCGACAGCTTGATCGACTGCCGCTTCGCGTTGGGCAGCTCCAGCGCCATGTAGTTCTTGCCGGGGATGGTCTCGATCACGCGGATCGACACCAGCGACAGCGAACGCGCGAGGTCCTTGGCGAGGTTGACGACCTGCGAGCCCTTCACGCCGGTGGCCGGTTCGATCTCGTAGCGCGTGATCACCGGGCCGGGCTGGGCCACGACCACGCGGACCTCGACGCCGAAGTCCTTGAGCTTCTTCTCGATCAGCCGCGAGGTCATCTCCAGCGTCTCGGCCGACACGGATTCCTGGCGCGCCTGGGCGCCATCGAGCAGGTCGACCTGCGGCAGCTTGCTGTCCGGCATGTCGGTGAACAGCGGCTTCTGGCGCTCCTTGGCGACGCGCTCGCTCTTGGGCACTTCCACCAGCACGGGCTCGATCAGCACGGGCGTCGGATGGTGCTCCTCGATCTCCACGCGCTCGGTGTGCACGGTTTCCTCGCGCTCGCGCGCGGCCTGCTGGCCCATCGCCAGGTCCTGCGCGATCTCGCGCTTCTCGCGGCGCGAGTGGATGAAGGCTTCGATGCGCGAGCCCACCCGCTCGGCGACGTGCCCCCAGGAGAAGCGGAACACCAGCGCCGCGCCGAGCACCACCAGCGCGACGAACACCAGGCCGGAACCGGTGAAGCCAAGCCACTTCACGCCGGCCGGGCCGATCAGGTAACCAAGGGCGCCGCCGGCGTGATCGGGCAGGCGGCCTTCGAGGCGGTACAGCCGCGACCACTCCAGCCCCGTGCTGGCGCACAGCAGCACCGCCAGGCCGATCCAGAACGCGAGGCGCGTGCGCCAGAAGCCGGGGACGGTCTCGACGCCGCCGCGCATCCAGCGCGCCAGCGTCGCCAGCCAGGCGCGCACGCCGGCGACGAAGCACCACCACACCGAGAAACCGAACAGGAAGTAGCTGCCGTCGGCGAGCCAGGCGCCCAGGCGGCCGGCCCAGTTGGCCACCGGCGCGCCCGTGCCGGAACTCGAGAACGAAGGGTCCTGCGCCGAGTAGCTGACCAGCGCGAGCAGCCAGTAGACGAGAGCCGCGCCGCCGATCACCAGCGCGAATTCGTTCAGGAAGCGGGGAGTGGTGCGGGCCGCGCCGGCCTCGGACTTCTTGCCGGGATGGGCGAGGGTGTTGAGCGAGTACGTCATCCGGCGCGAAGCTTACCGCCCGGCTTCGCCCTCCGCCACCGCGCGTGACGGCGGCGCAACGCCGCGGACAGTGCTCGCGCGGACGCGCTCAGCCGAGGGTGCTGAGGCGTTCCTTCACCAGCATCGAGCCGTCCTCGCGCGTCTCGATGAAGCCGCGGTCCTCGAGGTCCTTCATCACGCGGCTGACCATCTCGCGCGAGGCGCCGACCATCTTGGCGATGTCCTGGCGCGAGATGCGCTCGCGGATGATGCTGTTGCCGTCGCGATCGGGCACCGCGAATTCGAGCAGCGAGCGCGCGACGCGGCCGTAGACGTCCATCAGCGCGAGCGACTCGATCTTGCGATCGGCCTGGCGCAGCCGCTGCACCAGGCCCTTCATGATGGCGTAGGCCATCGAGCTGTTCTCGGGCAGGCAGCGGGCGAACTCGGCCCGGCCCAGCGCCAGCATGTCGGTCTGCACCTCGGCGCGGACGGTGGCGGAGTGGGCCTCGTTGTCGATCAGGCTCATCTCGCCGATGTAGTCGCCGGGGTTGAGCGTGGCCAGGATGACCTCGCGGCCGCGCTTGTCGGAGGTGACCACGCGGACCCGGCCGGTGAGGATGATGAAGAGCGTGTTGGACTTCTCGCCCTGCTCCACCACGATCTCGCCGCGCTTGAACCGGCGCTTGACGACCGCGTCGGCGACGGATTCGGCTTGGTTGGATGTGAGCAATGCGAACAACGGGACCCGGCGGATCAGTTCCAGGTTGGACAGCATCGACATCCAGTTCCCTCCAGCGTGGCCGTGCGCAATCGGTTCTTACAATCAACGGGATTGAGACGCCCAGGCATCGCAGCGCTCCGAGGCGCTTGATACTTGCAACGTTCACCCCGAAATGTACAACGACCTGTGGTGTTTCCCACACAGGTTTTCCAAGCAATGAACACTCGACACGCCAAAGTCCTGATCCTAGGCTCCGGCCCGGCCGGCTACACCGCCGCCGTCTATGCGGCTCGGGCCAATCTCAACCCCCTGCTGATCACCGGCATCGCGCAAGGCGGCCAGCTCATGACCACGACCGACGTGGACAACTGGCCGGCCGACGTGCAGGGCGTGCAAGGCCCCGAGCTGATGCAGCGCTTCCTGGAGCACGCCGAACGCTTCAAGACGGAGATCGTCTTCGACCACATCAACAAGGTCGATTTCGGCAAGCGGCCGTTCACGCTGACGGGCGACAGCGGCACCTACACCGCCGACGCGTTGATCATCGCGACCGGCGCTTCCGCGAAGTACCTGGGCCTGCCCTCGGAGCAGCATTTCATGGGCAAGGGCGTGAGCGCGTGCGCCACCTGCGACGGCTTCTTCTACCGCGAGCAGGTCACGGCGGTGGTCGGCGGCGGCAACACCGCGGTGGAAGAGGCGCTGTACCTCTCGAACATCGCGAGCAAGGTCTACCTGATCCACCGCCGCGACAAGTTCCGCGCCGAGCCGATCCTGATCGACAAGGTCATGGACAAGGTCAAGACCGGCAAGATCGAGCTCAAGCTGTTCAAGACGGTGGACGAAGTGCTGGGCGACGACAGCGGCGTCACGGCGCTGCGCCTGAAGGACGCGCGCACCGGCGAGACCGAGGACCTGAAGACGCAGGGCTTCTTCGTGGCGATCGGCCACCAGCCCAACACCGAGATCTTCCAGGGCCAGCTGGAGATGAAGGATGGCTACATCCTGACCAAGTCGGGTCTGAACGGCTTCGCCACGATGACCAGCGTACCGGGCGTGTTCGCGGCGGGCGACGTGCAGGACCACGTGTACCGGCAGGCGATCACCAGCGCGGGCACCGGTTGCATGGCGGCCCTGGATGCTCAGCGGTTCCTCGAACAGGAGCAGTAAAAGGCACAGTGGACTGGGTCCCCGCCTGTGCGGGGACGACGGGGCATTCGCCCGTCGGCTATAATCGCGGGCTTTGCCGGCTGCACTTGGGAAGGTGCGCCAAGCCGGCAGATGGGTTACCGCCACCCTTTCTGGCGAGGTGAGGCAGTTGCGAGGCTGCGGCGCTTTCCAAGCGCGACAGCCGCGAGTGACTGCCGTTTTGATGCGAATGGAGTGCTCATGGCACGCGTCTGCGAAGTGACGGGCAAAGGCCCGATGGTGGGGAACAACGTCTCCCACGCCAACAACAAGACCAAGCGCCGGTTCGAAGTGAACCTGCAATACCGCCGTTTCTGGGTTGAGAGCGAGAACCGCTGGGTGCGCCTGCGCATTTCCAACGCCGGCCTTCGCCTCATCGACAAGAAGGGCATCGACAGCGTGCTGGCGGACCTGCGGGCCCGCGGCCAGGCTTAATTCGCAAGGAGCACGATCATGGCAAGCAAAGGCGGCCGCGAGAAGATCAAGCTGGAGTCCACCGCGGGCACCGGCCACTTCTACACCACGAGCAAGAACAAGAAGACGATGCCCGAGAAGATGTCGATCATGAAGTTCGACCCGAAGGCTCGCAAGCACGTCGAGTACAAGGAAACCAAGCTGAAGTGATTCAGCTGGCTCCATGAAAAAGCCCCGCATCGCGGGGCTTTTTGTTTTCCAGGGAAGCCCTGGATTCCCGCCTTCGCGGGAATGACGGAATCAGGCGTGCGCCGACCGCAGCTTGAGTGAGAACTGCCGCAGCGCGTCGATGCCGCTCTCTTCCGCCCGGCGGCACCAGGCCTGCAGGTCGGCGGCCAGCTGCTCGCGCGAGTGATTGGTGTTGAGCCACAACTGGCGCAGTTCCTCGCGCATGGTGACCATCTGGTCGAGCACCGGGTGTTCGGCACGGGCCTTGGCCAGGTGAGCGCGGGCGGAAGCCGGCACCTTGTCATCGTCGCGGTGCAGCCAGCGCTTCGCGGCCTTCAGGGGCGAGAGGTCGGCGCCCTTTTCCTTCAGCAGGTCGATCTCCGACTTGCAGGTGCGGCGCATCTCGCGCGCGTAGCCGGCCATCACCTCGTAGCGGTGGGCGATGAGCGCTTCGAGCGTCTTCTCGTCCGCCACGGGCTTGATCTCGCCGAGGCGCAGCTTCGGCGGTACTTTCTTGACCTTCGCCCAGCCGATCGCCTGCATGGCCTGGATGTACACCCAGCCGATGTCGAACTCGTACGGCTTGACCGAGAACTTGGCCGAGGTCGGGTAGGTGTGGTGGTTGTTGTGCAGTTCCTCGCCGCCGATGATCAGGCCCCAGGGCGAGATGTTGGTGCTGGCGTCGGCCGCCTCGAAGTTGCGGTAACCCCAGTAGTGGCCGATGCCGTTGATGATGCCGGCCGCGGTGATCGGGATCCACAGCATCTGCACCGCCCAGACGGTGAGACCGAGGGCGCCGAACAGCGCCAGGTTCAGCAGCAGCATCAGGCCGACGCCCTGCCAGCTGTAGCGCGAATACAGGTTGCGCTCGATCCAGTCGTCCGGCGTGCCGTGGCCGAACTTGGCCATGGTTTCCTTGTTCTTGGCTTCCGCACGGTAGAGCTCGGCGCCGCGCCAGAACACGGTTTCGATGCCGCGGGTCTGGGGGCTGTGCGGGTCGTCCTCGGTCTCGCACTTGGCGTGGTGCTTGCGGTGGATGGCCACCCACTCCTTGGTGACCATGCCGGTGCCCAGCCACAGCCAGAAGCGGAAGAAATGCGAGGGGATCGGCCCCAGGTCCATGGCGCGGTGCGCCTGGGTGCGGTGCAGGAAGATCGTGACCGACGCGATGGTGATGTGCGTGGTGACCAGCGTGTACAGCACGATCTGCCACCACGCCAGGTCCCACAGGCCATGGCCCAGCCAGTCGATGGCCGCGTTCAGCACGGCCCAATCGGGAAGCAACATAGGGTTTGGGGTTCTTTCTCTCGAGAGGGCACGGCGAGACTGCCGTCAACCCATCCGATCCATTCTAGGTCGAAGGGTTCAAAAAGCCCTGTTTTTTGTCAACGGCGGCCGCTTTCGCGGCCAGATGTCAACTTTTGACCCAAGCCGCGGCGAAGAACCCGTCCGTGCGGTGCCGGTGCGGCCAGAGCCGCAGGTAAAGCAGGCCGTCCGCGCCCCCTGCGGTCAGCCCCGCGGGAGCGATCTTCTGCTGCTCCAGGATGCCGCCGACCGGCAGCGGCTGGAACTGCTGGGCTTCGGCGGTGAATGCCTCGGCGATCTCTTCGTTTTCCTGGGGCAGCAGGCTGCAGGTGGCATACACCAGCCGGCCGCCGGGCTTGAGAAGCCGGGCCGCGCTGCGCAGGATGGCCGCCTGCTTGGCCGCCATCTCCTGCACGCCTTCCGCCGACTGCCGCCATTTCAGGTCGGGATTGCGTCGCAGCGTGCCGAGGCCGGTGCATGGCGCGTCCACGATCACCCGGTCGATCTTGCCGGCCAGCCGCTTGATCCGCTCGTCGCGCTCATGGGCGATGGCCGCCGGATGCACGTTGCTGAGCTTGCTGCGCGCCAGCCGCGGCTTGAGCGCCTCCAGCCGATGAGCCGAGACGTCGAAGGCGTACAGCCGGCCCGTATTGCGCATGGCCGCGCCCAGCGCCAGGGTCTTGCCGCCGGCTCCGGCGCAGAAGTCCACCACCATCTCGCCGCGCCGCGCTTCCAGCAGCAGGGCCAGCAGCTGCGAGCCCTCGTCCTGCACCTCGATCGCGCCGCGCGCGAAAGCGTCGAGCTTCGTCAGCGCCGGCTTGTCGGCCAGCCGCAGGCCCCAGGGCGAGTACGGCGTCGGCTCGGCCGCGATGCCGGCCAGGTGGAGTTCATGGCGCACGTCGTCGCGCTTGTCGGTCAGCGCGTTCACGCGCAGGTCCAGCGGCGCGGACTGCAGCAGGCTGTCGGCCAGCGGCCAGAACTCCTCGCCCAGCTGCGCCTTCAACGGCTGGGCCAGCCAGTCCGGCAGGTTGTGGCGATGGCGCTCCAGCAGGTCGGCGGAATCGATCGCGTCGCATTGGTCTAGCCAGCGCTTTTCCTGGTCGTCCAGCGCGCTCTTGAGGAAGTCGCGCGGCCCCTGGAAGCCCAGGATCGCCAGCCGGCGCGGCTTGGGGCCGCTGCCAGAGGGCGCGAAGTGGTCGAACAGGAGCTTCTTGCGGAGCACGGCGTACACCGTTTCGGCCAGCGTGGCCCGCTCGCGCGGGCCCAGCGAGCGATGCTCGCGGAAATAGCGCGACACCACGGCGTCGGCGGGATGGTCGAACCTCAGCACCTGCTGCAGCAGGTCGGCGCAGGCGTCGAGCAAAGCCTTGGGATGCATCTCTTCAGCTCCCCGAGCGCAGCAGCGCCTCGATGGCGCGCGGATACAGCAGGTGCTCCTGCGTCAGCACGCGCGCGGCCAGCGTCTGCTCGGTGTCGCCCGGAAGCACCGGCACCACGGCCTGGTCCAGGATCGGTCCATGGTCGAGCTCGGCCGTGACCTGGTGCACGGTGGCGCCGGCGCAGCGGCAGCCCTCTTCCAGCGCGCGGCGATGCGTGTGCAGGCCCGGGAACGCCGGCAGCAGCGAGGGATGGATGTTGAGCAGCCGGCCCGCGTAGCGCGACACGAACCCCGGCGTGAGGATGCGCATGAAACCGGCCAGCACCACCAGCGACGGCTGGTGGCGGTCGACCACGGCGGCCAGCTCGGCATCGAAGGCTTCGCGCGAGTTGAAGCGCTTGTGGTCCACCACCTCGGTGGCGATGCCGTTGTCGCGGGCGAAGGCCAGCCCGCCGGCGTCGGCGCGGTTGCTGACCACGGCCGCCACCTGCGCGCCGCAGCGCCCGCGCCAGTCGCGCGATTGCGCCGTGCGGACGATGGCCGCCATGTTCGAGCCGCCGCCCGAGATCAGGATCACGATGTTCTTCATGGGAGGGCGGGATTATCCGGTTTGTCGCAACGCGGACAGGCCGGGCGCTCGCGCTTGCCGGAGAATCCGCGGTTGCGAATCACGCCGGAGACAACCATGGATTTGGCCTTCACGCCCGAGGAACAGAAGTTCCGGGAAGACATCCGCGCCTGGGTGCGCGACAACCTGCCGCAGGACATCGCGCACAAGGTCCACAACAGCCTGCACCTCACGCGCGACGACATGCAGCGCTGGGCGAAGATCCTGGGCAAGAAGGGCTGGCTGGGCTACGGCTGGCCCAGCCAGTTCGGCGGCCCAGGCTGGAACGCGGTGCAGAAGCACCTGTTCGAGGAAGAATGCGCGCTGGCCGGCGCGCCCCGAATCGTGCCGTTCGGGCCGGTGATGGTGGCGCCGGTGATCATGGCCTTCGGCAGCCCCGAGCAGCAGAAGCGCTTCCTGCCCGGCATCGCCAGCGGCGAAGTCTGGTGGAGCCAAGGCTACAGCGAACCGGGCTCGGGCTCCGACCTCGCCTCGCTCAAGACCCGCGCCGAGCGCAAGGGCGACAAGTACATCCTCAACGGCCAGAAGACCTGGACCACCCTCGCCCAGTACGGCGACTGGATGTTCAACCTCGTTCGCACCAGCACCGAGGGAAAGCCGCAGACCGGCATCTCCTTCCTGCTGGTGGACATGAAATCGCCCGGCGTCAGCGTGCGGCCGATCATCATGCTGGACGGCGGCCACGAGGTGAACGAGGTGTTCTTCGACAACGTCGAGGTGCCCGCCGAGAACCTGATCGGCGAGGAGAACAAGGGCTGGACCTACGCCAAGCACCTGCTCTCGCACGAGCGCACCAACATCGCGGACGTCAACCGCGCCAAGCGCGAGCTGGAACGCCTCAAGCGCATCGCCAAGGCCGAAGGCGTCTGGGACGACACGCGCTTCCGCGACGAGATCGCCAAGCTCGAAGTCGACGTGGTGGCGCTGGAGATGCTGGTGCTGCGCGTCCTCTCGGCCGAGAGGTCGGGCAAGAACTCGCTGGACATCGCCGGCCTGCTCAAGATCAAGGGCAGCGAGATCCAGCAGCGCTACAGCGAGCTGATGATGCTGGCGGGCGGTCCGTTCAGCGTGCCCTTCATCAAGGAAGCGATGGAAGCCGGCTGGCAGGGCGAATTCCCCGGCGGCGCCGCGGGCCTGGCGCCGCTGGCGGCCACTTACCTCAACCTGCGCAAGACCACCATCTACGGCGGCAGCAACGAGGTGCAGCGCAACATCGTCGCCCAGACGGTCCTGGGCTGAGGAGGCAAGACATGGATTTCGATTTCTCCGAAGAGCAGGAACAACTTCGCGACGCGGTGCGCAAATGGGTCGATCGCGGCTACGACTTCGAGCGCCGCCGCGCCGGGGTTGGCGCGGGCGGGTTCGATCGCAAGACCTACAACGAGCTGGCCGACCTGGGCCTGGCCGGCCTCTACATCCCCGAGGAACACGGCGGCATGGGCATGGGCCCGGTCGAGGGCATGGTGGTGATGGAAGAGCTGGGCCGCGGCATCGTGCTGGAGCCGCTCGGCCAAGCGCTGGTGGCCGGCGCGGTGCTGGCAGGCTACGCGCCGGACGCGGTCAAGGGCGAGTGGCTGCCGAAGATCGCGTCGGGTGAAGCGCTGGTCGTGCTGGCGCACCAGGAGCGCAAGGCGCGCTGGCGGCTGGACCGCTGCGAGACGCAGGCGAAGCAGCAGGGCGACGGCTGGACCGTCAGCGGCACCAAGAGCGTGGTGCCTGCGGGCGACCAGGCCGATGCGTATCTCGTGCCCGCCACGGCGGGCGGCAAGATGGTGATGCTGCTGGTCGCGCGTTCGGCCGGCGGCGTGAAGGCCTCCGGCTACACCGCGCTGGACGGCAGCCGTGCGGCCGAGGTGTCGTTCCAGGACGCGCCCGCCACGCTGGTGTCGCAGGACGGACTGGCGGCGCTGGAATACGCGGTGGACATCGCCATCGCCAACACCTGCGCCGAGGGCGTGGGCGCCATCGACAAGACCATGCTGCTGACGGCCGAGTACATGAACACGCGCAAGCAGTTCGGCGTGCCGATCGCCAGCTTCCAGGCCCTGCGCCACCGCATGGCCGACATGAAGATGCAGCAGGAGCTGGCGCGCTCGATGAGCTACTACGCCAGCCTCAAGCTCAACGCGGCGACGGACGAGCGCCGCCGCGCGCTGGCCCGCGCCAAGTACCAGCTGGGCGTGGCCCTGCGCTTCGTCGGCCAGAACTCGGTGCAGCTGCATGGCGGCATCGGCGTCACCGACGAGTACGTGGGCAGCCACTACTTCAAGAAGCTGACGCAGCTCGAGCTGAGCTACGGCGACACCCTGCACCACCTGGGCGAGGTGTCCGCGCGCATGCAGGACACGGCGGGCGTGTTCGCATGAGCACCCGCCGGGACCTGCTGGCCGCCGGCATCTCCGCTCCGCTGCTGGCCGCCTGCGCGGTCCCGGCCGCCGGTCCGGCGGGCGAGCTGCCGCCGATCGTGTTCGTGCACGGCAACGGCGACAGCGCCTCGATCTGGCAATCGACGCTGTGGCGGTTCGAGTCCAACGAGTGGCCGCGCGAGCGGCTGCACGCGATCGACCTGCCCTACCCGCTGGCGCGCGACGACGACACGCGCGCGCAGCCGGGCCGCACTTCCACGGCCGAGTCCATGGCCTTCCTGAAGAGCGAGGTCGAGAAGGTGCTGCGGACCACCGGCGCCAGGCAACTGGTGCTGGTGGGCAACTCGCGCGGCGGCTACGCCATCCGCAACTTCATTCAGAAAGGCGGCGGCGCGCCGCTGGTGAGCCACGCCATCCTGGGCGGCACGCCCAACCACGGCGTCTGGGCGCTGCGCGACTTCTCGCCCAACAGCGAGTTCAACGGCACGGGGCCCTTCCTCGCGGCGCTGAACGCGCCGAAGAACGGCGCCGGCGACGAGGTGTCCGGGCCGGTGAAGTGGATGACCATCCGATCGGACAACAACGACAAGTTCGCCCAGCCCGACGGCCTGTGGATCGGCCGGCGCGGCCAGCCCACCAACGTGACGTTCGCGGGCCCCGAGCTCAAGGGCGCGACCAACGTCGTCATTCCGCGCATCGACCACCGCGAGACGGCGTTCTCGCCGGCGGCGTTCGCGGCCATGCACCAGTTCATCACGGGCCGCGCGCCGTCGGTGATGGACATCGCGCCGCAGTCGCGCGTGGTGCTGTCCGGCAAGGTCAGCGGATTGGGCGTGTCGTCCACCGATCCGGCCACCGGAAACTTCGCCAACAACCTGCCGTTGCCCGGCGCGCGGCTCACGATCCACGCGATCGACGAGGCCACGGGCGAGCGGCGCGGGCCGGCGCTGCACGAACAGGTGGTGGGACCCGACGGCGCCTGGGGGCCGTTCAGCGCCGATCCGGGGGCGCGCTACGAGTTCGTGGTCGCCGCGCCGGGCTACGCCACCACGCACATCTACCGCAGCCCCTTTCCCCGCTCCAGCGCACTGGTGAACCTGCGTCCCGAGCGCGTGCCCGAGGCGGACCGCGCGGCGCCGGCGCTCGCCATCCTGAACCGGCCGCGCGGCTACTTCGACCCGAACCGCGATCGCATGGCCTTCGACGGCCAGAGCCCGCCGCCCGGCGCGGTGCCGGGCGCGGGCGTGGCCAGTTCGCGCATCCGGCCGACCGGCGCGCCGCGCACGGTGGTGGGGGAGTTCAACGGGGAGCGGGTGGTGGGCCGTACCTGGCCGCTGGCGGAGAACCGGGTTTCGGTGCTCGAACTGACGTACTGAAGGAGCACTGGGTCCCCACCTGCGCGGGGACGACGGCTCAGGAGTGCAGCCGCGACGACTTCGGCAGGTGCGCCATCAGGAACTCCATCTGGTCCGCCAGGATGCGGCGGTTGCGCAGGATGAAGTCCTCCCACAGGCTGGGCACGTAGGGCGCGTACAGCAGCGGCATGTGGGCCTGTTCCGGCGTGCGGCTGCTCTTTCGGTGGTTGCAGGCGCGGCAGGCCGTCACCACGTTCATCCAGTGGTCCTTGCCGTTCTGGGCGAACGGGATGATGTGCTCGCGGGTGAGTTCTTCCTCGCGGTGGTCCGTGCCGCAGTAGGCGCAGACGTTGCGGTCGCGGGCGAACAGCTTGGCGTTGGTCAGGCCCGGCTTGAGGTCGAAGGGGTTGATGTTCGGCACGCCCTTGGTGCCGATGATGCTGCTGACGGTGATGACCGACTGCTCGCCCGTGACGGCGTTGTGGCCGCCGCGGAACACCGCCACCTGCGCGCCCACTTCCCAGCGCACCTCGTCGGCCGCGTAATGCAGCACGGCCTGCTCGAGCGAGATCCAGGACTGGGGCAGACCCTGGGCGGACAGCTTCAAGACCTTCAAGACGAACGCTCCTTCCTCATCACGACCGACTGGGAGCCTCGCGGCTCCAAGGAAACGGAACAGCAAGCACAATATACCCCGATTCACATGACATTTCGTCGCGCGGCGCTCTCCGACCGGGCCCGCGCTGCTATCAAAACGATACCAATCGCCGATGCGGATCTTTCGAGGCTTCCACCACCCGGACATCGCGCCGGCCTGCGCGGTGACGATCGGCAATTTCGACGGCGTGCACCGCGGCCACCAGGCCATGCTGGCCCTGCTGAACAGCGAGGCGCGCCATCGCGGCGTGCCCAGCTGCGTACTGACCTTCGAGCCGCACCCGCGCGACTACTTCGCCCGCGTGGCCCGCAAGCCGGAGCTCGCGCCCGCGCGCATCGCCACCCTTCGCGACAAGCTCTCCGAACTGGCCAACTGCGGCGTCGGCCAATGCGTGGTGCTGCCGTTCGACGCGCGACTGTCCAGCCAGAGCCCGCAGGACTTCATCGACAAGGTGCTGGTGCAAGGCCTGGGCGCGCGCTACGTGCTGGTGGGCGACGACTTCCGCTTCGGCGCCCGGCGCGCCGGCGACTACGCGATGCTCGACGCCGCCGGCCAGGCCGAGGGCTTCGACGTCGCGCGGATGAACAGCTACGAGGTGCACAACCTGCGCGTGTCCAGTTCGGCCGTGCGCGAGGCGCTCGCCCGCGGCGACATGGACGGCACCGCCGCCTTGCTGGGACGCCCGTACAGCATCAGCGGCCACGTCGTGCACGGACGCAAGCTCGGCCGCGAGCTGGGTTTTTCGACCGTGAACCTGCGCTTCTCGCACTGGAAGCCGGCCGCCAGCGGCATCTTCGCGGTGCAGGTGGACGGCTTGGCCGACCAGCCGCTGCCCGGCGTCGCCAACCTGGGGATCCGGCCCTCGCTCGATCCGAACGACGTCAACGGCGGCCGGGTGCTGCTGGAGACGCACCTGCTGGAATGGCCCTCCCACCTCGGCCAGGAGGGGGGCTACGGTAAAATCATCCGCGTGGACCTGTTGCACAAACTGCACGACGAGCTGAAATACGACAGCCTGGATGCGTTGCGCGCCGGCATCGCGCGCGACCGCGACGAGGCCCGCGCGTACTTCGCGTCCACCCGCCGCCAGACCACGCGCGACCGAATTTAGAGGGCGCCCGCCGCTCGCCGCCCTTCGACAGGCTCAGGGCGAGCGGTTACGCGCAACGCCCTTTCGGCCCGGTTTCCTTCCGGGCTGAGCTTGTCCTAGCCCCCAGAGGCTGCCCCATGTCCGACAACAAAACCGACTACCGCGCGACCCTCAACCTGCCCGACACGCCGTTCCCGATGCGCGGCGACCTGCCCAAGCGCGAGCCGGGCTGGACCAGGCAATGGGAGGAGGAAGGCCTGTACAAGCGCCTGCGCGACGCCCGCAAGGGCCGCCAGAAGTTCGTGCTGCACGACGGGCCGCCGTACGCCAACGGCCAGATCCACATGGGCCACGCGGTCAACAAGATCCTCAAGGACATGATCGTCAAGTCGCGCCAGCTCAAGGGCCTGGACGCGGCCTACATCCCGGGCTGGGACTGCCACGGCCTGCCGATCGAGAACGCCATCGAGAAGAAGCACGGCCGCAACCTGCCGCGCGACGAGATGCAGGCCAGGAGCCGCGCGTTCGCCACCGAGCAGATCGCCCTGCAGATGGCCGACTTCAAGCGCCTGGGCGTGCTGGGCGACTGGGACCGGCCCTATCGCACCATGGACCCGAGCAACGAGGCCGACGAGATCCGCGCGTTCAAGCGCGTGATCGAGCGTGGCTTCGTCTACCGCGGCCTCAAGCCCGTGTACTGGTGCTTCGACTGCGGCTCCTCGCTCGCCGAGTTCGAGATCGAGTACGCCGACAAGCAGAGCCAGACGCTGGACGTGGGCTTCCTCGCCGACGACCCCGCCGCCCTGGCGCGCGCCTTCGGCCTGCCGAAGCTGCCGCAGGCCAAGGACGCGTTCGCCGTCATCTGGACCACCACGGCTTGGACCCTCCCGGCCAACCAGGCGCTCAACCTCAACCCGGAGCTGGACTACTCGCTGGTGGACACCACGCGGGGCTACCTGGTGCTGGCCAGCTCGCTGGTGGAGAAGGCGCTGGAGCGCTTCCACCTGCAGGGCGGCACGGTCGTCGCCACCGTTCGCGGCCAGATGCTGGACGGCCTGCAGTTCCGCCATCCGCTGCACGACGTCGATCCGGCCTACCGCCGGCTCTCGCCCGTGTACCTGGCCGACTACGCCACGGCGGAGGACGGCACCGGCATCGTGCACTCCTCGCCCGCCTACGGCCTGGACGACTTCAACAGCTGCGTGGCCCACGGACTGCAGTACGACGACATCCTGAACCCGGTGCAGGCCAACGGCAGCTACGCCGGCGACTTCGCCCTCTTCGGCGGCCAGAACATCTGGAAGGCCGTGCCCAACATCATCGGCACGCTCGACCAGGCCGGCCGGCTGTTCGCCACCGCGCCCATCACCCACAGCTATCCGCACTGCTGGCGCCACAAGTCGCCGGTGATCTACCGCGCCGCGGCCCAGTGGTTCATCCGCATGGACGAAGGCGAAGGCGTGTTCACGAAGGACAAGGCGCCCGAGACGCTGCGCAAGATGGCGCTGGCCGCGATCGAGGAGACCAGCTTCTTCCCCGAGAACGGCCAGGCGCGCCTGCGCGACATGATCGCCGGCCGCCCCGACTGGTGCATCAGCCGCCAGCGCAGCTGGGGCGTGCCCCTGCCCTTCTTCCTGCACAAGGACACGCACGAGCTCCATCCGAAGACGATGGAGATCCTGGACCTGGCCGCCGACATGGTGCAGGCCGGCGGCATCGAGGCCTGGAGCAAGGCCTCGCCCGAGGACATCCTGGGCCGCGTGGGCGCCGCCGCCGACGCCGCGTCGTACAACAAGAGCACCGACATCCTGGAGGTGTGGTTCGACTCCGGCACCACGCACACCACGGTGCTCAAGGGCTCGCACCCCGGCGCCGGCCACGACAACGGCCCCGAGGCCGACCTGTACCTGGAAGGCCACGACCAGCACCGCGGCTGGTTCCACTCCTCGCTGCTCACCGCCTGCGCGATGTACGGCCGCGCGCCCTACCGCGGCCTGCTCACCCACGGTTTCACGGTGGATTCGCAGGGCCGCAAGATGAGCAAGTCGCTGGGCAACGGCGTCGATCCGCAGGAGACCTGGAAGAAGCTGGGCGCCGAGATCATCCGCCTGTGGGTGGCCGCCTCCGACTACTCGGGCGACATCGCCGGCGACGACAAGATCCTGGCGCGCGTGGTGGACGCCTACCGCCGCATCCGAAACACGCTGCGATTCCTGCTGGCCAACGTCAGCGACTTCGACCCGGCCAGGGACGCGGTCCCGTTCTCCGAGATGCTGGAGATCGACCGCTACGCCATGAGCCGCGCGGCGCAGTTCCAGGCCGAGGTGCTGGCGCACTACGAGGTCTACGAATTCCACCCGGTGGTGGCCAAGCTGCAGGTGTACTGCTCGGAGGACCTGGGCGCGTTCTACCTGGACGTGCTCAAGGACCGGCTGTACACCACCGCGCCCAAGTCGCACGCCCGCCGCAGCGCCCAGACCGCGCTGTGGAACATCACGCACGCCATGCTGCGCTGGATGGCGCCGTTCCTCAGCTTCACCGCCGAGGAAGCCTGGAAGGTGTTCGGCACCTCCGAGTCCATCTTCATCGAGGAGTACGCCGAGATCGGCGGGCCCGACGCGGCGCTGATGGCCCGGTGGAACCGCATCCGCGAGATCCGCGACATCGCCAACAAGGAGATCGAGGCGGTGCGCGCGGCGGGCCAGCTGGGCTCCTCGCTGCAGGCCAACCTCACGCTCACGGCGCCGGCCGACGACTTCGCCCTGCTGCAAAGCCTGGGCGAGGACCTGAAGTTCGTCTTCATCACCTCGGCCATCACGCTGAAGCAGGGCGAGGCGCTGGCGGTGGAGGTCGTGCCCTCGGCCGACCGCAAGTGCGAGCGCTGCTGGCACTGGCGCGCCGACGTCGGCAGCGACCCGGCGCACCCGGAGATCTGCGGCCGCTGCGTCAGCAACCTGTTCGGGACCGGCGAAGACCGGCGCTGCGCCTGATGGCCGCGCGCGGCACGACGGCGGGCGGCGGCATGCTGCCCTGGCTGGGCCTGGCCCTGATCCTGCTGATCGCGGACCAGATCACCAAGACCCTGATCCTGGGCGCCTACCGGCTGGGCGACGCCACCTACATCACCAGCTTCTTCAACATCGTGCGGGTGCACAACACCGGCGCCGCGTTCTCCTTCCTGGCCGCGGCCTCGGGCTGGCAGCGCTGGTTCTTCACCGCCATCGGCGTGGCGGCCGCGCTGTTCATCCTCTGGATGCTGCGCTCGCACGCCGGCCAGCGGCTGTTCTCGTTCGCGCTGGCCTGCATCCTGGGCGGGGCCGTGGGCAACGTGGTCGACCGCCTGATGCACGGCTACGTGGTGGACTTCCTGCAGGTCCACTGGAACAACCGCTGGTACTTCCCGGCGTTCAACCTGGCCGACGCGGCCATCACCATCGGCGCGGTCTGCCTGATCCTGGACGAGCTGTTGCGCGTGCGCCGAAGCAGGTAGGCACTAGCCCGGGTCCCGTCCTGCTCGACGGGGCGTATCATCGGTTGCCTCAAGCATGAAGCACCTGTTGAATCTGCTGGCGGCCATCGCGCTGCTGGTCTGGGGAACCCACCTCGTCCGCACCGGCATCCTGCGCGTGTTCGGCGCCAATCTCCGGCAGGTCCTCGCGCGCAGCATCAGCAACCGTTACACCGCCGCCCTGTCGGGCATCGGCGTCACCGCGCTGCTGCAGTCGAGCACCGCCACCGCGCTGATCGTCGCCTCCTTCGTCGGCCAGGGCCTGATCACGCTGCCGCTCGCGCTGGCCGTGATGCTGGGCGCCGACATCGGCACCAGCCTGGTCACGGTGGTCTTCTCCTTCGACCTGTCCTGGCTGTCGCCGCTCCTGATCTTCCTGGGCGTGGTGCTGTTCATCTCGCGCTCGTCCACCAACGTGGGCCGCTTCGGCCGGGTGCTGATCGGCCTGGGCCTGATGCTGCTGGCGCTGCGCCTGGTGTCCGAGTCGACCCAGATCATGGTGCAGTCGCCCGTGGTCAAGGCGCTGCTCGCCTCGGTCAACAGCGACCTGCTGCTGGAGATCACCCTGGGCGCGCTGCTGGCCCTGCTGTCCTATTCCAGCCTGGCCATCGTCCTGCTCACCGCCACCCTGGCCAGCACGGGCATCGTGCCGACCGAGATGGCCCTGGGCCTGGTGCTGGGCGCCAACCTGGGCAGCGGTCTGCTGGGCGTGCTGACCACGGCGCGCTCGCCGGTGGAAGTGCGCCATGTTCCGCTGGGCAACCTGCTCTTCAAGTGCCTCGGCGTGGTGGTGGCCGCGCCGCTGATCGGCTTCTGGCTGCGCGAGCTGCGGCCCTGGCTGGGCAACGAGATCTCCACGGTGGTGCTGTTCCACCTCAGCTTCAACGTCGTGATGGCGCTGCTGTTCATCGGCCTCGTGCATCCGATCGGCGGCGCGGTGATGCGCCTCCTGCCCAAGCCGCAGCGCCCGGCCAGCGGCCGCCCGCACCACCTGGATCCGTCGGCGCTGGCCACGCCCTCGCTGGCCATCTCCTGCGCGGCGCGCGAGGCCCTGCACCAGGCCGACATCGTCGAGAGCATGCTGCTGGGCATGCTCTCGGTCCTGAAGAACAACGACCTTCGCCTGGCCGAGGAGCTGCGCAAGCTGGACGACACGGTCGACGAGCTCTATTCGGCGATCAAGTACTACCTGACCAAGATCTCGCGGGAGGCGCTGGGCGAGGAGGAAAGCCGCCGCTGGACCGACATCATCAGCTTCACGATCAACATGGAGCAGATCGGCGACACCATCGAGCGCATCCTGATCGACATCGAGGACAAGAAGATCCGCAAGGGCCGCAGCTTCTCCGACGCCGGCATGGCGGAGATCTGCGAGCTGCACGCGCGCCTGATCGACAACCTGCGCCTGGGCATGAGCGTGTTCCTCAACGGTTCGGTGCGCGACGCGCAGAAGCTGCTCGAAGAGAAGGCGCGCTTCCGGGACCTGGAGCACGCCTACGCGTCCACCCACCTGGAGCGCCTGTCCGGCAACACCGTGCAGAGCATCGAGACCAGCTCGCTGCACATCGACCTGATCAGCGACCTCAAGCGCATCAACTCGCACATCTGCTCGATCGCCTACCCGATCCTGGAATCGGCCGGCGCGCTGGCGCCCAGCCGCCTGCGCAGCGACGTGCTGGCGACGAGCAAGGAACCGGTCTAGCCAACCCGCAGGGCGACCACCCCCGCCAGGATCACCACCGTGCCCAGCGCGCGGCGCAAGGTGAACACTTCCTTCAGCAGCCAGGTCCCCAGCAGCGCCGCGAACAGCACCGAGGTCTCGCGCAGCGCCGCGACCACCGCGACCGGTGCACGCGTCATCGCCCACAGCGCGATGCCGTAGGCGGCCAGCGACGCCGTCGCGCTGAACGCCGCGATGGGGGCGCGGCGGCGCAGGTAGCTCCAGGCCACTTGCGCGCCGCGACGGCGCACCACCAGCGCGGTGAACGGCCAGCCATTGAGCAGGAACAGCGTCGCGACGTACTGCAGCGCATTGCCGCCGGCGTGGGTCGCGGTGCGCACGCCCAGCCCGTCGACCACCGTGTACATCGCGATCGCGGCCGCGTTGGCCAGGGCGAAAGCCAGCGCCTTGGGCCGGGCGAGCGCCTGCCGCGACAAGCCCAGCAACAGCACGCCCGCGCAGATGCCGCCCGCCCCCAGCCAGGCCGCGGTCGTCAGCTGCTCGCCGATCAGCAGGCCCGAGGACAGCGCCACCAGCATCGGGCCGAGCCCGCGCATCAGCGGATAGGTGAGCCCCAGGTCGCCGTGCTCGTACGCTCCGGTCAGCGAGACGTAGTAGCCCACGTGGATCAGCATCGAGGCCACCAGGAACGGCCAGGCCGCGGCGGGCGGCAGGCCGGTCACGACGAGGATGGGCACCACGATCAGCGCGCCCATCACGTGCAGCGCCGCCGTGTCCAGCGCCTTGTCGGGGCTGGACTTGACCAGCGCATTCCAGCCCGCGTGCAGCAGGGCCGCGAGCAGGACCGCGAGCACGACGTCCCAGGGCATCGGGGTTGGCATGCTGCCGATTAGACCAGCGGCCAGCAACGGCGCGGCCCGCGCATGGCTGGGCTGCGCCGGCCTGCCGGCCGCGCCCCACGGCGCTGCCGAACCGTGCCACGATGGTGCCGATCACCGCTCGTGCAAAGCGCCATGGCCTCCAGCCCGAAAGTCCATCCCGCCCTCGCCGCCGTGAAGAAGGCCGGCGCCACCAAGGTCAAGGTCGCGGTCAGCGACATCGACGGCGTGCTGCGGGGCAAGTACCTGCACATCGACAAGTTCGAAGGCGCCGCCGACGGCGGCTTCGGCTTCTGCGACGTGGTGTTCGGCTGGGACATGCTGGACTCGCCGTACGACAACACGCAGGTCACCGGCTGGCAGCACGGCTTTCCCGACGCGCTGGCCCGCATCGACCTGGACACCGCGCGCCGCGTCCCCTGGGACAACGGCGTGCCGTTCTTCCTGGGCGAGTTCGTCAACGCCGACGGCACTCCGCACCCGGTGTGCCCGCGCCAGCTGCTGCGGCGCGTGCTGGCGCGCGCGGAGAAGCTCGGCTACGAGGTGATGGCGGGCATGGAGTTCGAGTGGTTCAACTTCCGCGAGACCGTCCACAGCTGGGCCGCCAAGCGCGGCCTGCCGCCCGAGCCGATCACGCCGGGCATGTTCGGCTACTCGGTGCTCCGCATGGCCGACAACCCCGGCTTCTTCAACGCGCTGATGGACGAGATGCTGGCCTTCAACGTGCCGATCGAAGGCCTGCACACGGAGACCGGGCCCGGCGTGTACGAGGTCGCCATCGGCTTCTCGCCGGCGCTGGAGCAGGCCGATCGCGCCATCCTGTTCAAGACCGGCGCGCGCGAGATCGGCAAGCGCTTCGACATCATGCCCAGCTTCATGGCCAAGTGGAGCCAGCAGTACCCGGGCTGCAGCGGCCACATCCACCAGAGCCTGTCGGACGGCAAGACCAATCTGTTCTACGACGCGGACTCTCCGCGCCGCATGAGCAAGCTTTTCGAGAGCTGGCTGGCCGGGCAGCTGCACTGCCTGATGGAATTCGCGCCGCTGTTCTGGCCCACGATCAACAGCTACAAGCGGCTGGTCGACGGCTTCTGGGCGCCGGTCAAGCCGACCTGGGGCATGGACAACCGCACGGCCAGCTTCCGCGTGATCGCGGGCTCGCCCAAGGCCACGCGGCTGGAGACGCGCTGCCCCGGCGCCGACGTCAATCCCTACCTGGCGATGGCCGCGGTGATCGCCGCGGGCCTGTACGGCGTGGAGAAGGGACTCAAGCTCACCACGCCGCCGATCACGGGGACCAACCAGGGCAGCGACGACATTCCGCGCGCGCCGCGCACGCTGATCGAGACCACGCGCCTCCTGCGCCAGTCCGACATCGCGCGCGACTGGCTGGGCGACACCTTCGTCGACCACTTCGCCGCGACCCGCGAATGGGAATGGCGCCAGTGGCAGGATGCGGTGACCGACTGGGAATTGAAGCGCTACTTCGAGATCATCTGAAGGGCGAGAAGAACATGCCGCTGTCGAGCTTTTCCTTCCCCACCCCCATCCGCTTCGGGCCCGGCGCCCGCAAGGAAGTGGCGGCGCACCTGCGCGACCGCGGCCTTTCGCGGCCGCTCATCGTGACCGACAAGGCGCTGGAGGCGTTGCCGATGTTCGCCGAGTTCCGCTCGCTGCTGCAGGGCCTGCAGGTCGCCGTGTACGCGGGCGTGTCCGGCAACCCGACCGCGAAACAGGTGATGGACGGCGCCACGGTGTTCCGCTCGCACGGCGCCGATTGCGTCATCGGACTGGGCGGCGGCGCGGCGCTCGACGTGGCCAAGGTGGTCGGCCTCGCCGCCACGCACGAGGGCGGCATCCTCGAGTACGCCTGGGACCATCCCGGGGTGCGCACCATCATGTACGAGCTGCCGTACTTCGTCGCGCTGCCGACGACCGCGGGCACCGGGTCCGAGGTCGGGCGGTCGGCGGTGATCAGCGAGGACGAGACGCACCTCAAGCGCGTGGTGTTCAGCCCGCAGATCCTGGCGCGCCAGGTGTTCGCCGATCCGGAGCTCACGGTCGGCCTGCCCGCGCACGTGACGGCCGCGACCGGCATGGACGCGCTCACGCACAACGTGGAGAGCTACCTCTCGCCCGCGTATCACCCGCTCTGCGACGGCATCGCGCTGGAGGGCACGCGCATCGCGGCGCGCTCGCTGGCCACCGCGGTGAAGGAGCCTTCGAACCTGGCCGCACGCGGCGACATGATGATGGCCTCGATGATGGGCGCCATCGCCTTCCAGAAAGACCTGGGCGCGGTGCACGCGTGCGCCCACGCGCTCGGCGCCGTCTGCGACCTGCACCACGGCCTGGCCAACGCGCTGATGATCGAGACGGTGATGGACTGGAACATCGAGGCCGCGCCCGACAAGTTCGAGGAGCTGGCCCACGTGTGCCGCGCGGGCGGTGGCGGCCCCGGCTTCGTGCGCTGGCTGGGCCACCTGAAGCAGAAGATCGGCATCACCGGCACGCTGTCCGCGCACGGCGTGAAGAAGGAGCAGGTCCCGCGGCTGGTGGAGATCGCTTCGAAGGACATCTGCCACCAGACCAACCCGCGGCCCTGCACGCCGGCGGACTTCGAGCGGCTCTTCCTGGCCGCGCTGTGACGCGATGAACGAACGCCTGAAGATCGGCATCAGCGCCTGCTTCTTCCACCCGGACCCGCGCCGCACCGCGGCGCCCAAGAAGACCCTGCTGTGGATCGAGCAGTCCACCGCGCACTGGGTCATGTCGATGGGCGCGCTGCCGGTGATGGTGCCCTCGCCTTTCGGCGACACGGCGCGCGGCGACGTGGGCGTCGGGGACTACGCGGGCTGGCTCGACGGCCTGGTGATGCACGGCGGCGCCGACGTCTGGCCGGGCAGCTACGGCGAGGAGCCGCTGCGGCCCGAATGGGCCGGCGACCGCGCGCGCGACGAATACGACATCGCGCTGGTGCGCGCATTCGAAGCGGCGGGCAAGCCGGTGTTCGGCATCTGCCGCGGGCTGCAGCTGATCAACGTGGCGCACGGCGGCACGCTCTACCAGGACATCTCGACGCAGAAGCCCGGCGCGCTGACGCACCGCGATGCCGACGCCTACGACCTCAACTTCCACGAGGTGGACATCCTCCCCGGCACGCGGCTCGCGCAGTTGCTGGACGAGCCGCGCCACAAGATCAACAGCGTGCACCACCAGGGCATCAAGGACCTGGCACCGGGCTTCGTGGTCGAGGCCACCTCGCCCGACGACGGCGTGATCGAGGCCATCCGCCATGTCGGCGATGCCTGGGTCGCGGCCGTGCAGTGGCATCCCGAGTTCCACTTCCCGCGCCTGGGCGTGGTGGACGACTCGCCGCTGCTGCGCGACTTCCTGGATGCCGCGCAGGCGGCCCGCAAGGCATGAGCACCCTCTCCGTCCTCAATCCCGCCACCGGCGAGCTCATCGCCGAATTGCCCGCAGACGATGCGGCCTCGGTGCGAACGAGGTACGAGGCCGCGCGAGCCGCGCAGCCCGCGTGGGCCGCGGTGCCGCTGGCCGAGCGCCGCGCCTGCATCGAACGCTTCCGCGAAGCCGTGGTGCGCGAAACGGAATCGCTGGCCGCGACCATGACGCGCGAAACCGGCAAGCCCATCCGCATGTCGCGCAACGAGCTCACGGGCCTCTTGCCGCGCATCGACTTCTTCCTCGGCATGGTCGAGCCGGTCACCGCGCCGGAGCAGGTCTTCGACGAGGCCGGCATCCGCGAGGTCATCCAGCATGAGCCGCTGGGCGTGGTCGCCAACATCTCGGCCTGGAACTACCCGTGGTTCGTGGGCTGCAACGTGCTGCTGCCCGCGCTCCTGACGGGCAACGCGGTGCTCTACAAGCCGTCCGAGTACGCGCCGATGACGGGACTGGCGATCACGCGGTTGCTGCACGAGTCCGGCGTGCCGCGCGACGTCATGGCCTGCCTGGTGGGCGCGGGCCCGGTCGGCGCCGCAATGCTGGAGCAGCCGATCGACGGCGTGTTCTTCACCGGCTCGCATGCGACCGGGCAGCGCATCGCGCAGGCCGTGGGTGGCCGCTTCCTCAAGCTGCAGCTGGAGCTCGGCGGCAAGGACCCGAGCTACGTCTGCGACGATGTCGATCCGCGCGCGGCCGCCGAATCGCTGGCCGACGGCGCCATGTACAACACCGGCCAGAGCTGCTGCTCGGTCGAGCGCATCTACGTGCACGAGAAGGTGCACGACGCCTTCGTCGAGGCGTTCGTTTCCGCTGTCAAGCGCATGCGCATGGGCGACCCGATGGACGAGGACACCTACATCGGAGCCCTCACCCGCGCGCCGCAGCTGGACGTGCTGGCGGAGCAGGTGACCGACGCGGTCGGCAAGGGCGCCAGGTTGCTGACCGGCGGCGGCCGCAAGCTCGGGCCCGGCCACTGGTTCGAGGCGAGCGTGCTGGTGAACGTGGACCACCGCATGGAACTCATGCGCGAGGAAAGCTTCGGGCCCGTGATCGGCATCCAGAAGGTGTCGGGCGACGACGAGGCGGTGCGCCTGATGAACGACACGCGCTACGGCCTGACCGCCGGCGTGTACACGCGCGACGAGACGCGTGCCAAGCGCCTTCTGGCGCAGGTGCGCGCGGGAAGCGTCTACTGGAACTGCTGCGACCGGGTCAGCCCGCGGCTGCCGTGGAGCGGCTTGGGCGATTCGGGGGTGGGCCTGACGTTGTCGGGCTACGGCATCCAGACGTTCACGCGGCCCAAGGCCTGGCACCTGCGCTCGGCGTGAGTGGCCTCAGGCGGCTTCCAGCTCGCCCCGCGCCTTGACGCAATAGTCGAGCAGCGCGTCGATCTCGGTGGACTTGTCGAACACGGCATCGGCGCCCAGCTGCGCGCAGCGGCGCCGCATGTCCGAAGTGGCATGGTTGCTCAGCACGATCACCTTCTGCCCGCGCTTGCGCGAGCGCAGCGCTTCCACCACCCGCAGCCCGGTGCCCTGGCGCAGAAACAGGTCCACCACCGCGACGTCCCAGCCTTCGGGGTTCTGCGCCAGCCAGCGCTTCGCCTCCTGCTCGGTATCCGCCAGGCCGGCCGGCTGGACTTCGGCCAGTTCCTGCAGCGTCTCGATCAGGTTGTCTCGGATCGTCGGGCTGTCCTCGACGATGTAGGCTCTCAGCGCCATAAGGCAATGCTCCGCTCGCCGCGGGGCATCGCGCCTGGCGGCAGTTTTCCTTGAATTGCGGATCAATCTACCCAACCGCACCGTAGCGAGATGCAAGCTGGGGGGCCAAGCGGGTGTAGGAATGCGCGGTCAGCGCGCATTCACACACGTGCCGCTGTCGAGCTTCAGAGCGTGAGGATCGTGCTGCCCGTCGTCTTGCGCGCCTCGAGGTCGCGGTGCGCCTGCTGCACCTGCTCCAGCGGGTAGCGCTGGTCGATGCGGATCTTCACCTTGCCGGAGGCGACCACCTCGAACAGGTCGTCGGCCATGGCCTGGGTGTTCTCGCGGCTGGTGATGTGGCTGAACAGCGTCTGGCGCGTCACGTACAGCGAGCCCTTGGCGCCCAGGATGCCGGGCGCGAAGGGCGGCACCGGGCCCGAGGCGTTGCCGAAGCTGGCCATCAGGCCGAGCGGCGCCAGGCAGTCGAGCGACTTGTCCCAGGTGTCCTTGCCCACCGAGTCGTAGACCACCTTCACGCCCTTGCCGCCGGTGATCTCCTTGACCTTCTCCTTGAAGTCTTCCTTGGCGTAGTTGATGACGTGGGCGGCGCCGTGCGACTTGGCCAGCGCGCACTTCTCGTCGGAGCCGGCCGTGCCGATCAGCTGCAGCCCCAGCACCTTGGCCCACTGGCAGGCGATCAGGCCGACGCCGCCGGCCGCGGCATGGAAGAGCACCATGTCGCCCGCCTTCAGGCCGCCCTGCGGCAGCGTGCGCTTGAGCAGGTACTGCGCGGTGAGGCCCTTGAGCATCATGGCCGCGCCGGTTTCGAAGTCGATGGCGTCGGGCAGCTTGCACACGTTCATCGCCGGCATCACGCGGGCTTCGCAGTAGCTGCCGGGCGGCTGGCTGGCGTAGGCGGCGCGGTCGCCGGCCTTCAGGTGGGTGACGCCCTCGCCCACGGCTTCGACCACCCCGGAAGCTTCCATGCCGATCTGCAGCGGCAGCGGCAGCGTGTACAGGCCGGTGCGGTGGTACACGTCGATGAAGTTGAGGCCGATCGCCTTGTGGCGGATGCGGATCTGTCCCGGTCCGGGCTCGCCGACCTGGACGTCGGCCAGTTTCAGTTGCTCGGGTCCACCGGTCTGTTCGATGCGTACGGCGCGGCTCATCTGCGGGTCTCCTCTTGTAGCTGCGAAGGCGCGCCATCCTGCCACGAATCGCCGCGCCCCGCCGGGCGTCCGCATGAGTGCCGCTAAAGTCGCTGCCCATGCAACAACGCCTGACGCTTTCCACCGCGGGCATGCTGGTGCTGGCCCCGCTGCTGTGGGCCGGCAACGCGGTGGTCGGTCGCCTGCTGGCGGGCTCGATCCCGCCGATGACGCTCAACTTCCTGCGCTGGGCCATCGCCTTCGCCCTGCTGCTGCCGTTCACCGCGAAGCTGCTGCGGCGCGATGGCCCGCTCTGGCCGCACTGGCGCCGCTTCGCCGTGCTGGGTCTGCTCGGCGTGGGTTCCTACAACGCGCTGCAATACCTCGCGCTCACGACCTCCACGCCGCTCAACGTGACGCTGGTGGCCGCGAGCACGCCGGCCTGGATGCTGGGCATGGGTGTCCTCTTCTTCCATCAGCGCGTCACGTGGCGGCAACTGGCGGGCGCGGCGCTGTCGATCGCCGGCGTCCTGGTGGTGCTCAGCCGCGGCGACTGGGACGTGCTGCTGCAGGTCCGGCTGGTCCCCGGCGACTTCTTCATGCTGCTGGCCACCGCGCTCTGGGCCATCTTCAGCTGGATGCTGGCGCAGCCGGTCGATCCGCCCGAGATCCGCGGCGACTGGGCGGCGTTCCTGATGGCGCAGATGGTCTTCGGCCTGGGCTGGTCCGGCCTGTTCGCGGCGGGCGAGTGGATCGCCGCGCCACGGCACATCGACTGGAACACCGGCACGCTGCTCGGCCTGACCTACATCGTGCTGGGACCCGCGATCCTGGCGTACCGCAGTTACGGGCTGGGCGTGCAGCGGGTGGGCCCGAACATCGCCGGTTTCTTCTCCAACCTCGCGCCGCTCTTCGCCGCGCTGTTGTCGGTGGCGTTCCTGGGCGACGCGCCCCGCGTGTACCACGCGGTGGCGTTCGTGCTGATCGTGGGCGGGATCGTGGTGTCGTCCCGCAGGAACGCGGCCTGAGGCGCCCGGCGCAAGCCGGACGCTGGACGCCGTCAGTAGGTGCCGGGGTAGGCGCCGCCGTCCGTGAGGACATTCTGGCCCGTCATGTAGCCGGCCTGCGCGCTGCAGAGGAACGCGCAGGTGGCGCCGAATTCCTCCGGCGTGCCGAAGCGTTGCGCGGGGATGGTGTTCATTCGCGCCGACCGCACCTGGTCCATGGCCTGGCCGGTCTTCTTGACCGCGCCTTCCATCGTGGCACGCAGCCGGTCGGTGTCGAACGCGCCGGGCAGCAGGTTGTTGATGGTGACATTGGCCGAGGCCAGCTTGCGCGAGCGCGCCACGCCGGCCACGAAGCCGGTCAGGCCGCTGCGCGCGCCGTTCGACAGGCCGAGGATGTCGATCGGCGCCTTCACCGCCGACGAGGTGATGTTGACGATGCGACCGAAGCCGCGCGCCGCCATGCCGTCCACCGTCGCCTTGATCAGCTCGATCGGCGTGAGCATGTTGGCCTCCACCGCCTTGATCCAGGCCTCGCGGTCCCAGTCGCGGAAATCGCCGGGCGGCGGACCGCCGGCATTCGTGACGACGATGTCGTAGTCCTTGCGCGCGGCGAATGCCGCGGCGCGGCCCTCGGGGGTGGTGATGTCGGCCGCCACGGCGACCACCTGCGCCGCCTGCGGCCGCTGCGGGTCGGACCGCAGGCGGGCCGCGGCGTCCTCGAGCGCCTGCGCGCCGCGCGCCACGATCACCACGTTCACGCCTTCGCGCGCCAGCGCCTGCGCGCAGCCGAAGCCCAGTCCCTTGCTGGCGCCGCACACCAGCGCCCACTTGCCCGAAATGCCCAGATCCATGGCTTGCCCGTCCTGCTGTCGATGAAGCGCCGGATGATACGGGCGGCGCCAAAGCCCCGTCTCAGCGTGCCCCGCGCGTGAACACCCAGATCCCCGCGATCACGAGCATCGTGCCCGCTGCGATCCACGCCGTGAACGGTTCGCCCAGGACGAGCGCGCCCATCGCGATGGTGGACATCGGCCCCACCATGCCGGTCTGCGCCGAGAGCGCCGGGCCGATGCGCTCGATGGCCATCATCACCAGCAGCACCGGCACCGCGGTGCACAGCGTCGCGTTCAGCACCGAGAGCCAGATCACGGGCGCCGGCAGGTTGAGCGCCACGTCGATCGGCCGCAGCAGCAGGAACTGCACGATGCAGCAGAGGCACGCGAACGAGGTCGCCAGGCCCACCAGCCGCAGCGAGCCCAGGCGCCGCACCAGCTGCCCGCTGTACACGAGGTAGCCGGCGTAGGTGATGGCGCTGACGAAGATCAGCGTGGCGCCCCACGCCGTGCCTTCGCCTTCGAGCCCGAGCTCCTGGCCGAACACCAGCAGCACGCCGGTGTAGCTGACGGCCATGCCGGCCAGCTGCATGCGGGTGAACGGCTTTCGGTGCACAAGCCAGCCGAGCAGCAGCACCAGCGTGGGATTGAGGTACAGGATCAGGCGCTCGAGCGAAGCCGTGACGTACTGCAGCCCGACGAAGTCGAGGAAGCTGGAGAGGTAGTAGCCGCTGAAGCCCAGGCCGATGACGCCCAGCCAGTCGGCGCGCGTGAGGGCCGGCTTGCCGCGGCCGGCCCACCAGGCCATGACCGCGAAGATCGGCAGCGCGAACAGCATGCGCAGCATGATCACCGTGACCGCGTCGGCGCCGTAGCGGTAGGCGAGCTTGACGATGATGGCCTTGCCGCTGAAGGCGATGGCGCCGGCGACGGCCAGGACCAGGCCGGGAAGCAGGCGGTCCGGCGCGGCGGGGGTCGACTGGGGAGGCGAGTCGTCGCGGGCCGGCTCGGAGCTTGCGGAGGTCATCGGTCGCCGATTGTGCTCGCGCGCCTCCAGCTTCCGCAGGAGACGTCCGACTTCGATCACTTCACTCCAGGAGGCGCGCAGGCAAGCTCGGCTGCCCATGCCCTGCAAACTATCACACCTGGTGGTACAGTCATGCCCGACAGGTCAGAGGCCGCCGTCCAGGATCTTCAAGACCAAAGAGTTCGCCAGGCTGGCAAGGAAGGCCGGAGTCGAAGGGGTTCGCGGTTCTGGGCGGCATGGAGAGGCTCGCGACAACAGGCGCGATCGTGGGATATGCAATGACTGCGAAGACGAAACACAAGGCTGAGCGCCCGACGGCAAAGGAACCCGGTCGCTCCACTCGCGCGGCCAGGAGCAAGCCGGTCCCCGCCGGGGCAAAGGCAGCCCGCGCGCGCAGCAAGCCGAAGAGCGGCGCGATGGTGGCCGTCCTCTCCCTGGCGGCGGACATGGAGCGCGTCGGCCTCATCGACAAGAAGACCTTGCGCTCCTACGAGGACGTGTGCGCTCCGCCGGACTTTTCGCCGGAGGACGTGATCCGCATCCGCCGCCAGGCGAATGCGAGCCAGGGCTACTTCGCGCGCAGCCTCAACGTCAGCACCTCCGCCGTGCAGCAATGGGAATCCGGCGCCAAGCGCCCCAGCGGAACCGCCGCACGGCTGCTCGCCGTGGTCCAGAAGCACGGCCTCGAAGTGCTCGCCTGACTCCGGCCGCAAAAAAACAAACGGCGCCCGAAGGCGCCGTTGCGGTCAGCGTGAGGCCAGCCTCAGGCTTCTTCTTCGTGGAACACGTCCTCGCGCTTGGCCTTGATCGAAGGCAGCAGCACGATCGCCAGCAGCAGCAGTGCGGCGGCGAGCAGGCCGGCGGACAGCGGACGGGTGACGAACACCGACCAGTCGCCGCGCGAGAGCAGCAGCGCGCGGCGCAGGTTCTCTTCCATCATCGGGCCCAGGATGAAGCCCAGCAGCAGCGGCGCGGGTTCGGCACCCAGCTTGATGAAGCCATAGCCGATGATGCCGAACAGCGCCACCATCCAGATGTCCCAGGTGTTGTTGTTCGTGGAGTACACGCCGATGGCGCAGAACAGCACGATGGCGGGGAACAGCCAGCGGTAGGGCACGGTCAGCAGCTTGATCCACATGCCGATCAGCGGCAGGTTCAGGATGATCAGCATGGCGTTGCCGATCCACATCGAGGCGATCAGGCCCCAGAACAGCTGCGGGTTGCTGGTCATCACCTGCGGGCCCGGCTGGATGTTGTGGATGGTCATCGCACCGACCATCAGCGCCATCACGGCGTTGGGCGGGATACCGAGCGTCAGCAGCGGGATGAACGAGGTCTGCGAACCGGCGTTGTTGGCCGACTCGGGCGCGGCCACGCCGCGGATGTTGCCCTTGCCGAACGGCACTTCGCCCGGTTGCAGCTTGGTCTTCTTCTCGATCGTGTACGCGGCGAAGGCGGACAGCAGCGCGCCGCCACCGGGCAGGATGCCCAGCGCCGAGCCCAGGGCCGTCCCGCGCAGCACGGCGGGCGCCATGCGCTTGAAGTCTTCCTTGGTGGGGAACAGGCCCTTGACCGCGTTGGTGAACACCTCGCGCTCGTCGGCGTGCTTGCCCAGGTTGGAGATGATTTCGCCGTAGCCGAACACGCCCATCGCGATCACGATGAAGCCGACGCCGTCGGTCAGTTCCGGGATGTCGAACGAGTAGCGAGCGACACCCGAGTTGACGTCCGTGCCGATCAGGCCGAGCAGCAGGCCCAGCACGATCATCGCGACCGCCTTGACCAGCGAACCGGAGGCCAGCACCACGGCGCCGATCAGGCCCAGCACCATCAGCGAGAAGTACTCGGCCGGGCCGAACTTGAAGGCCACTTCGGTCAGGGGCGCGGCGAACGCGGCCAGGATCAGCGTGGCGACCGAGCCCGCGAAGAACGAGCCGATGCCGGCGGCCGCCAGCGCGGGACCCGCCCGGCCCTGGCGCGCCATCTGGTAGCCGTCGATCACTGTCACCACCGAGGACGATTCGCCCGGCAGGTTGACCAGGATGGCGGTGGTGGAGCCGCCGTAGGCCGCGCCGTAGTAGATGCCGGCCAGCATGATCAGCGCGGACACGGGCGGCAGCGCGTACGTGGCCGGCAGCAGCATGGCGATGGTGGCCACCGGGCCGATGCCGGGCAGCACGCCGATGGCGGTGCCGAGCAGGCAGCCGATGAAGGCGTACAGCAGGTTGATCGGCGTGAAGGCGACGCCGAAGCCCAGGGATAGATTGCTCAGGAGTTCCATGGTGGGCGACCTGTCAGCGGGAGATGAAGCTGGGCCAAACCGGGAATTGCAGGTTCAGCAGCACGATGAAAGCCAGGTAGCTGACGACGGCGAGCACGGTCGCGAGCACGAGCACTTCCTTGGACTTGTGCTCGTCGCCGGCCATGCTGGCGATGAACGTGAGGGCGTAGATGCCCACGATCAGGCCGAGCGAGGGGATGCCCAGCTTGGGGATGCCGCCCAGGCAGATGCCGAAGACGATGTTGGAGCCGATGATGAAGACCAGCGGCTTCCAGGCGATGGCGCCGACCTTGTCGCCGTCCTCCGTCTCCACCACCAGGGCGGTGAAGGTGACGATGAGGCCGAGAACGGCCAGCACGATGCCCAGCATGAGGGGGAAGTAGCCGGGACCCATCCGGGCGCCCTCCCCGATGGTGTAGTTGGTGGCCCCCCAGGCGAAGCCGATGCCCACGATGGTGAACATCAGACCCGCCAGGAAGTCCTTCTGGCTCTTGATCCTCAAGTCTCTTCTCCTGGAAAAGCGTCCAAAGCGCCGGATTGTTGCGGTCAGGCCCCGGTCAGGTGATGTGGATTCCACCTATACCAGGGCGCCTGACCGGCCCCTGACCCGTCCGGGCCGGGCGCGGCTGCCCGTCAGTCGGTCAGCGGCGGGGTCGCCGTGAGCACCTCTTCCAGGGTGGTCAGCCCCTCGGCCACCCGCAGGGCGCCCGCCAGCCGGAGCGGGCGCATGCCGTCGGCGATGCCCTGGCGGCGCAGCGCCGCCATGGAAGGGTCGCGCGCGACCTTCTCCTTGAAGACCTCGCTGACGGTGAGCAGCTCGTAGATGCCCATCCGGCCCATGAACCCCGTCATCCGGCAGTCGACGCAGCCGACCGGGCGGTACGGCCGCCAGCCGCCGGTGAGCTTCCAGGGGCGCACCACCTCCTCGACCGCTTCCCGGCTGGAGCCGGCGTCCGGCTCGCGGCACTGGCGGCAGAGGGTGCGGACCAGCCGCTGCGCCAGCACGCCCAGGACGGTGGCATTGATCAGGTAGGCGGGAACGCCCAGTTCCATCAGCCGCGACAGGGCCGAGGGCGCGTCGTTGGTGTGCAGGGTCGAGAAGACCAGGTGGCCGGTGAGCGCCGCCTGGACCGCCATCTCGGCGGTCTGGATGTCGCGGATCTCGCCGACCATGATGATGTCCGGGTCCTGCCGCATCAGCGCTCGCAGGCCTTCCGAGAAGCCGAAGTCCAGCTGCGGCTGCACCTGGGTCTGGTTGAAGGCCGGCTCGATCATCTCGATCGGGTCCTCGACCGTGCTGACGTTCACCTCCTCGGTGGCCACCCGCTTGAGCGTCGAGTAGAGCGTGGTGGTCTTGCCCGAACCGGTCGGGCCGGTCACCAGGATGATCCCGTGCGGGCGGCGCACCAGCCCTTCCCAGCGCTGCGCGTCGTGCGGCGTGAAGCCGAGCGCGTCCAGGTCCTTGACCGCGGTGTCCGGGTCGAAGATGCGCATCACCATCTTCTCGCCGAAGGCGGTGGGCAGCGTGGACAGGCGCATCTCCACCTCGTCGCCGCGCGGGTTGCGGGTCTTGATGCGGCCGTCCTGCGGGCGGCGCTTCTCCACCACGTCCATGCGGCCGAGCAGCTTGATGCGCGCCGTCATGGCGTTGAGCACGCCCATCGGCATCTGGTAGACGGGGTGCAGCACGCCGTCGATGCGGAAGCGGATCACGCCCTGCTCGCGGCGCGGCTCCAGGTGGATGTCGCTGGCGCGCTGGTCGAAGGCGTACTGCCAGAGCCAGTCGACCACCTGCACCACGCCCTGGTCGTTGGCGTCCAGCTGCTTGTTGCTGCGGCCCAGCTCGACCAGCTGCTCGAAGCTGCCGGCGCCCGCGTTGCCGCCGGTGCGCTGGGCCGCGCGAACCGACTTGGCCAGCGCGAAGAACTCGGCCGTGTAGCGGTGGATGTCCTGCGGGTTGGCCACCACGCGGCGCACCGGCCGCTTGGCCTGGCGCTCGACTTCGGCCACCCAGTCGGTGGTGAAGGGCTCGGCGGTGGCGACCACCACCTCGGTGGCGGTGGCCTGCACCGGCAGCACGCGATGCCGCTCGGCGTAGCCGGCGCTCATGGTGTCGGCCACCCGGCCCACATCGACCTTCAGCGGATCGATGCGCAGGTATTCGAGGCCGGCGCGCTGGGCCAGGTACTGGGTCAGCGCCTCGATGTCCAGCGGCTTGCCGTCGCTGGCGCGCGCCATCGCGACGGCCGCCAGGCGCACCAGCGGATGCTGAGAGCTCTCGGCCTGGGAGCAGCGGGCGATGGTGCGGGAGGCCTCCTCGGCGGAGATGAGGCCGTCCTGGCTGAGCCATTCGACCATCCGGCGCCAGTCCAGCGGCCCCTGGAAATCGGTGCGGGCGGCAGGCTTCGGACGGGCGCTCGAGCTCATGGCGCCATCATTCCACACTCTTGAGCACGCGCAGCCACTTGGGCGCGGGCAGGTCCCAGCGGGCCTTGACCTCCTCGGCGCGGGCCGCCAGTTCGCCCCGCGCGGGCCGCCAGGGCGTGCGCAGGGCCAGCACGATGGTGTTGCCCTCGCGGGTGGGGCGGAACGCCCAGACCGCCTCAGGCCCGAAGGCCGCCTGGATGCGCGACAGGCTGCGCTCGTAGCTGGAGGAGCGGCCGAACAGGTTGACCGTCATCACGCCGTCCTCGGTGAGCAGGCGGCGGCAGTCCGCGTAGAACGCCTGGCTGTCCAGCACCGGTGCCGCGGCCTCGTGGTCGTACAGGTCCACCTGCAGCGAATCGACCGCGCCGCGCCAGTGCTCGTGCGCCGCCACCTCGGCCGCATCGCCCAGGATCACCGACAGCCGGCCGTCGTCGCGCGGCAGCTTGAACCACAGCCGGCAGGCGGCGATCACCTGCGGGTTGAGCTCGATGGCCGTGGTCTTCATCCGCAGCCGCTTGTGGCAGAACTTGGTGAGCGCCGCCGCGCCCAGCCCCAGCTGCATCGCGTGGCGCTTGGGCACCGTGGCCGGATCCACGAACAGCAGCCAGGCCATCATGCGCTGCACGTACTCCAGGTGGATCGAGAACGGATCGTCCAGCCGCATCGACCCCTGCACCCATTCGGTGCCGAGATGCAGGTAGCGGATGTCGCCGTGGTCGGAGAAATTGACGTCGGGAAGCGGAACAGGACGGGCACTCACGGCGGCGGATTATCCGAGAGCAGCGGCGCGAGCCTCGGCAGCGCCTCGATCGCGTTGCGCGTGGTCGCCCGCGCCAGTTCCTCCACCGGCATCCCCCGAAGCTCGGCCACCACCTGCGCGATGCGCGGCAACTCCGCCGGTTCGTTGCGGCCTTGCGGCGTGCCCTGCGCGCGTTCCTCGGCGGTTCGATAGAGCCAGTGCGGCGGGATGTCGGGCGCGTCCGTCTCCAGCACCAGCGCCGACAGCGGCAGGCTCGCCGCCAGCCGCCGCAGCTGCAGCGCGCGTTCATAAGTGACCGCGCCGCCGAAGCCCAGCTTGAAGCCCATCCGGATGAACTCGTTCGCCTGCTGCTCGCTGCCGTTGAACGCGTGCGCGATGCCGCCGACCGGCAACTCGCGCAGGTGCCTCAGCAGCCGGTCCGCGGACCGCCGCACGTGCAGCACCACGGGCAGGCCGTGGCGTCGCGCCAGCCGCAGCTGCTGGCGGTAGAAGAACTCCTGCCGTTCGCGGTCCAGGCCGGGCACGAAATGGTCGAGCCCGATTTCGCCCACCGCCACCAGGCGCGGATCGTTCGCATGCTCCGTGAGCGCGATATCCAGCGCCTGCAGATCGGCGTCTTCGGCTCGCGGCGTGAACAGCGGATGGATGCCCAGCGCATAGCTGTCGCCGCCGCGATGCGCGAGCTCCCGCACCGCGTCGAACGCAGCCGTTTGCACCGCGGGGATCACGCAGTGCACGACCCCCGCGCGAGCCGCGCGCGCACGCACATCCGTGGCATCGCGAGCGAACTCCGGGGCGTCGAGGTGGCAGTGCGTATCGACCAGCGCGGACATCGCGCCGGATCATGCACCATCGCCCTTGACTGGCCCGTTCGCATGCGTGCAGGTGCCCGCAAACCGTGATACCGTGTGCTCTCGCTCTCAGGGGTTCACCGAACCCCAGTCGTGGACAAGGTGATCCGATGCGCAGGCCAGCTCTCTACAGCTCCAGCCGTCCGGCTCCTGTGCAGCAGGCTCGCGCCGCAGCGCAGGACACGCCCGAGGCGGCGGCACCCTCCCCCGAGACCTCATCCGCACCCGTCCGAAAGCGCCGCTTCCATCTTTCCAGCCCAGCCATGATGTGGGCCGCGATCGCGCTGCTCGCGGCGATGCTCGCGACCAGCCTGACGCTGAACCTTCGCCCCGCGCAGCGGCGCATCACGCAGCAGGACATCAACGCGGCGGTGCTCAAGACGCTCGAGACCCAGCAGCTGCCTTCCGAGTACGCCAAGGCGTACAACAACATCCGGCCTTCCGTGGTGCGCGTGGTCAGCTACGTGAAGAAGAGCCGCCTCAAGGAAGAGGCGCACGCCGGCCGGCTGCCGCAGCGCACGCCCAAGGTCAAGCCGGAAGCGATCGATCCCGCGAACAAGGTCGACCGCACGCCGCAGGCAGTGGATGACGACGAGATTGAAGCGGGCGTCGGCACCGGCGTCGTGATCGTCGACAAGGGCATCATCCTCACCAACCTGCACGTGGTCTCGGGCGCCGACCGCATCTCCGTCACCTTCCACGACGGCCTCGAGGCCTCCGCCAGCATCACCGGCGTGCAGGCCGAGAACGACCTCGCGGTGCTGCAGGCCGCCAAGATCCCCGACGACATGATCGCCGCGACCATGCGCTCCACCGGCGACCTGTCGCCCGGCGACAAGGTGCTGGCGGTGGGCTTCCCGTTCGGCATCGGCCCCTCGGCCTCCGGCGGCATCGTCTCCGGACTGAAGCGCTCGTTCCGCTCGCCCGAAGGCAAGCAGGAGATGAGCAACCTCATCCAGTTCGACGCGGCGGCCAACCCCGGCAATTCCGGCGGACCGCTGGTCACGATGGACGGCGAGGTGGTCGGCATCGTCACCGCCATCCTGAACCCGACGCCGGCGCGCACCTTCCTGGGCATCGGCTTCGCGGTGCCCATCGAGAACGCCGCCCAGGCCGCCGGCCTTCCGCCGTTCTGATCCGCCAGGCAGTCCACGTCCTTTCACCTTCCAACGAAAGCCCGCCCTCATGGAATCCACGACGCGCCAGGACACCGCCACCGCCAAGCTGATGGAGCAGATCCTCTACGAGGTCAAGCGCGTGGTGGTGGGGCAGGACCGCTTCCTCGAACGCGTGATGGTGGCCATGCTGGCCCAGGGCCACCTGCTGGTGGAAGGCGTGCCGGGCCTGGCCAAGACCCTGACCGTGAAGACGCTGGCCAGCACCGTGCGCGGCCACTTCAAGCGCATCCAGTTCACGCCCGACCTGGTGCCCTCGGACCTGGTGGGTACGCGCATCTACAACCAGAAGAACGGCGACTTCACCACCTCGCTCGGCCCGGTGTTCACCAACCTGCTGCTGGCCGACGAGATCAACCGCGCGCCGGCCAAGGTGCAGAGCGCGCTGCTCGAGGTGATGCAGGAGCGCCAGGTCACCATCGCGGGCCAGACGCACAAGGTGCCGGATCCGTTCCTGGTGATGGCCACGCAGAACCCGATCGAGACCGAGGGCACCTATCCGCTGCCCGAGGCGCAGGTCGACCGCTTCATGATGAAGGTGCTGGTGGACTACCCGACCGATGAGGAGGAATACGTCATCGTCGAGCGCGTCACCGGCCCGCAGGTGGACGTCTCGCCGGTGGCCACCACCGAGCAGCTGGCCGCGCTGCAGCACGAATGCCGCCGCGTGTACGTCGATCCCTCGCTGGTGCAGTACGCGGTGAAGCTGGTGTCCGCCACCCGCAACCCGGACCGCCACGGCTTGAAGGACCTGCGCCGCTTCATCACTTTCGGCGCCAGCCCGCGCGCCACCATCAGCCTGACCGAAGGCGCGCGCGCCCTGGCCATGCTGCGCGGCCGCACCTACGCGCTGCCCGAGGACATGAGCGACCTCGTGGGCGACGTGCTGCGCCACCGCCTGGTGCTGTCGTACGAAGCGCTGTCCGAAGGGATGAACGCCGATGCCGTCGTCGGCCAGATCATGAGCAAGATCCCGGCGCCCGCGCGCCCGCTGGAACATGAAAAACTGGCTGCGTAGGACGCCCAAGGCGCCCGAGCCCCCGGTCGCGCCGGCCGCCGTGCCTGCGTCCAGCGCCGAGCGCGTGCTCAAGCGGCTGGAGTGGACCGTCATCCGCCGGCTCGACGGCCTGCTGCAGGGCGACTACCGCACGCTGATGCGCGGGGCCGGCCTGGACCTGGCCGACCTGCGCGAGTACCAGCACCAGGACGACGTGCGCCACATCGACTGGAACGTCACCGCCCGCACCGACGTGCCGCACGTTCGCGTGTTCACCGAGGACCGCGAGATGGCCGCCTGGTTCCTGATGGACCTGAGCCCGTCGGTGGATTTCGGCTCCGGCGAGCAGCGCAAGCGCAACGTCTCGGCCGAGTTCGTCGCCGTGCTGGCGCGCATGCTCACGCGCCACGGCAACCGCATCGGCGCCCTGCTCTACGGCTCGGGCGTCGATACCGTCATCCCCACCCGCGGCGGCCGCCGCCACGTGCTGCACCTGCTGCACACGCTGCAGACGCGCCCCGGCATGAACGAGGGCGGCCCGACCCGGCTGCGCGACCTGCTCGATTCGGCCGCCGGGCTGATCAAGCGCCGCTCCACGGTGTTCGTGGTGTCCGACTTCATCAGCGAGCCCGGCTGGGAGCGCGCGCTCGCGCTGCTGGCCCAGCGCCATGAGGTGGTGGCGGTGCGCGTGCTCGATCCGCTCGAGCTGCAGCTGCCCGACCTCGGCCTGCTCACGCTGCGCGACGCCGAGACGGGCGAGCAGGTACTGGTGGACACGCACGACGCCGCCTTCCGCAGGCGCTTCGCCCGCATCGCCGCCCAGCGCGAGGCCGAGCTGCGCGAGGCGCTGGTGCGCGCGGGCGTGGACGCGCTGGAGCTTTCCACCGACGCCGACCTGGTCGACGCCGTGATCCGATTCACCGAGATGCGCAAGCGCCGCACCCGCCTGTCGGTCGGCGGCGGCATGCCCGCGCACCTCAAACAAGCCGCCTGATCGGAGATTTGCGATGCAATTCCTCTGGCCCGAATTCCTCTGGCTGCTGCTGGCGCTGCCGCTGCTGGTGGTGTTGTACGTCTGGCTGCTCAAGCGCAAGAAGAAGATGGCGGTGCGCTATGCCTCGCTGTCCATCGTCAAGGAGGCGATGGGCGGGCAGAGCTGGAAGCGGCACATCCCGCCCGCCCTGTTCCTGCTGGCCATGGCCGCGATGCTGGTGGCCGCCGGGCGGCCGCAGGCGGTGGTGACGCTGCCGTCGAACCAGCAGACCATCATCCTGGCGATGGACGTGTCGGGCAGCATGCGCGCCACCGACGTGCAGCCCAACCGGCTGGTGGCGGCGCAGAACGCCGCCAAGTCCTTCATCGCCGACCTGCCGCGCCACGTGAAGGTGGGTATCGTCGCCTTCGCCGGCTCGGCCCAGGTGGCGCAGCTGCCCACGGTGAACCGCGAGGACCTGGTCACGGCCATCGACCGCTTCCAGCTGCAGCGCGCCACCGCCACCGGCAACGCCATCGTCATCTCGCTGGCGACGCTGTTCCCCGACCAGGGCATCGAGCTCGCGGCCATGCAGGGCGGCGGCCGGGAGCGCCAGCGCGGCTTCGCCATCGACGGCGACCGCAAGGAAAAGAAGGAATTCACGCCGGTGGCGCCGGGCTCGTACAGCTCGGCCGCGATCATCATGCTCACCGACGGCCAGCGCACCACGGGCGTCGACCCGCTGGAAGCGGCCAAGATGGCGTCGGAGCGCGGCGTGCGCGTCTACACGGTCGGCATCGGCACCGTCGACGGCGAGACGATCGGCTTCGAAGGCTGGTCGATGCGCGTGCGGCTGGACGAGGAAACGCTCAAGTCCATCGCGCAGAAGACCGAGGCCGAGTACTTCTACGCCGGCACGGCGCACGACCTGAAGAAGGTCTACGAGACGCTCAGCTCCAAGCTGACGGTGGAGAAGAAGGAGACCGAGATCTCGGCGCTGTTCGCGATGGCGGCGGCGGCGCTGGCGCTGCTCTCCGCGGGTCTTTCTCTCTTCTGGTTCAACCGCATCCTCTGACCTGAAGCGCCTCGCGCCTCAGGCCAGCTTCCCCGACACCAGCCGCAGCTGCCGCCCGCACCGGGCGGCCAGCGCCTCGTCGTGGGTCACCAGCACGAAAGCCGTGCCGCGCTCGTGCGCCAGCTGCAGCATCAGGTCGAACACCGCATCCGCCGTCACCCGGTCGAGGTTGCCCGTGGGCTCGTCGGCCAGCACGCAGTCGGGTCGCGTGACGAGAGCGCGCGCGATGGCCACGCGCTGGCGCTCGCCGCCCGACAGTTCGGCGGGACGGTGGCCCAGGCGGTGGCCCAGGCCCACCGCTTCCAGCGCCTCGGTGGCCGTGGCCGCGCAGGCCTCGGGCGAGTCGCGACGGATGCGCAGCGGCATGCCCACGTTGTCCAGCGCGCTGAACTCGGGCAAGAGGTGGTGGAACTGGTAGACGAAGCCCAGGTGCTTGTTGCGCAGCGCGCCCTGCTGCGCGGGGCTGAGCGAATCCAGCGCATGGCCGACCAGCCGCACGTGGCCCGCGCTGGGCTCGTCCAGGCCACCCAGCAGGTGCAGCAGCGTGCTCTTGCCGGAACCGGAGGCGCCGACGATGGCCACGGTTTCGCCCGGCTGCACCTCGAGGTCGACGCCGCGCAGCACCTCGACGTCGAGACCGCCCTCGGCGAACCGCTTGGCCAGGCCGCGGGCCAGCAGCACCGGCTGGTCCTGGTCGTCATTCATAGCGCAGGGCCTCGGCGGGGTTGACGCGGCTGGCGCGCCAGCTCGGGTAGAGCGTGGCCACGAAGGCCAGCGCCAGCGAGATCAGCGCGATCGGCATGATGTCGCCCTGCTGCGGATCGCTGGGCATGCGGCTGATCAGGTAGATGTCGCGCGGCAGGAAGCTCGCGCCCAGCGCGTGCTCCAGCGCCGGCACGATGACGTCGATGTTGTAGGCGATCGCCAGTCCGCCCAGCAGCCCGGCCAGCGTGCCGATCACGCCCACCGCGGCGCCCTGCACCACGAAGATGCCCATGATGCTGCGCGGGCTGGCGCCCAGCGTGCGCAGGATGGCGATGTCGGCGCGCTTGTCGGTCACGGTCATCACCAGCGTGCTCACCAGGTTGAAGGCGGCCACCGCGACGATCAGCGTGAGGATGATGAACATCATCCTTTTCTCCAGCTGCACGGCGGCGAACCAGGTGCGGTTCTGGCGGGTCCAGTCGCGCACCACCACCGGGCCGGTGAGCGTGTTGGCCAGTTCCGCCGCCACCTCGCGCGCCTCGTTCAGGTCCTTCAGCTTCAGGCGCACGCCGGTCGGGCCCTCCAGGCGGAACAGGCGCTGCGCGTCCTCGATGTGCAGCAGCACCAGGCCGCTGTCGTACTCGTAGTGGCCGGAATCGAAGGTGCCCACCATCGTCATCTGCTTCAGGCGCGGCACGACGCCGGCCGGCGTGACCTGGCCGCCGGGCGCGATCATCGTCACCGAGTCGCCCTCGCGAACGCCCAGCGACCGCGCCAGCTCCGCGCCGAGGATGACGCCGAACTCGCCCGGCACCAGGCGCTTCAGCACGCCGGGACTCACGGTGCGAACCAGGTCGGTGACCTGCGCCTCCGCGGCGGGATCGATGCCGCGCACGAGGGCGCCGCGCATGTCCTCGCCGCGCGCGATGAGCGCCTGGGCGGCCACGAACGGCGCCGCGCCCACCACCTCCGGATGGCCGCGCGACTCGCGCATGGTGCGATCCAGGTCGGGCAGCACGCCGCCGCCGGGGCCGTACACCTCGATGTGCGACACCACGCCCAGCATGCGATCGCGCACTTCCTTCTGGAAGCCGTTCATCACCGAGAGCACGATGATCAGCGCCGCCACGCCCAGGGCGATGCCGAGCATGGAGACGCCGGAGATGAAGGAGATGAAGCCGTTGCGGCGGGTCGCGCGCCCGGCCCGGGTGTAGCGCCAACCCAGCACCAGCTCGTAAGGGACGCGCATGGTCGTGAAATAGGTTTCGGGCGGGATTGTGGCATCCACGACAATCCCGGGCATGTCGGACGGTAGCCACTTGTTGATCCCCTACGCCGCGAGCGGCGATCCGGGCTGCCGCCAGACGCTGGAAAGCCTCTCGCTGCCGCACCTGGAGCGGCTGCTCGCGCGGCTGGCGCCGCAGGAGGTCGCCGGCGACGAGCACGATCTCTCCATGCCCCACGAGCGGGTGCTGGCGCGCGAATGCGGCGTGCCCGCGCCCGACGGCCTGCTGCCCTTCGCCGCCTGGGAGCTTCGCGGTGCCGGCCGCGACCCCGACGGCGCCGCCTTCGCCTGGGTGACGCCCTGCCACTGGCGCGTGGGCACCGACCACATCTTCATGCTGCATCCGCAGCAGCTGCAGCTCGATGCGGAGGACTCGCAGGCGCTGCTGGCCGCGATGCGGCCCTATTTCGAGCAGGACGGCATGCGGCTGTCGTTCGAGGCGCCCACGCGCTGGCTGGCCGAGGGCGAGCTGTTCGGACGGCTGCCCTGCGCCTCGCTGGACCGCGTGGTGGGCCGAGTCATCGATCCGTGGATGCCGCGCGGCGACGCCGGCAAGCCGCTGCGCCGCCTGCAGCAGGAGATGCAGATGCTGCTGTACACGCATCCCGTCAACGAGGAGCGCACCCGCGGCGGGCTGCTGCCGGTCAACTCGTTCTGGGTGAGCGGCAACGGCGCGCTGCCGCCCGGCAGCCCCGCGCAGGCGCCCGCCGGCCTGCGCCTGACCAATTCGCTGCGCGACGCCGCCCTGCTGGGCGACTGGCGCGCCTGGGCCTCGGCCTGGCAGCAGCTCGATGCGCGCGAATGCGCGCGGCTGGAGCAGGCGCTGGAACAAGGCCGGCCCGTGTCCCTCACCCTGTGCGGCGAGCGCCGCGCGCGCACCTGGCGCAGCGGCGCCGGTGCGTGGCGCCGGCGGCTCGCCTCCGTTTTCTCACGCCGGCGGGCGATCGACCTGCTGGCCGACCTATGAAGATCATTCCCCGCGACATCCCGCCGCGCGCCGCCTGGGCGCTGGAACAGGCAGGCATCCATCCCCTGCTCGCCCGCCTGTACGCCGCCCGCGGCGTGGTGGCGCGCGAGGAACTGGACGACGGCCTCGGCAAGCTGCTGCCGCCTTCCGGCCTGAAGGGCGCGCAGGAAGCCGCGGCGCTGCTGGCCGACGCCATCGCCGCCGACAAGCGCCTGTGCATCGTGGCCGACTACGACTGCGACGGCGCCACCGCCTGCGCGGTGGGCGTGCGCGGCCTGCGCCTGCTGGGCGCCCGGCACGTCGACTACCTGGTGCCGGACCGCGTGGCCGATGGCTACGGCCTCACGTCCGTGATCGCGAAGCGCGTCAAGGAAAGCGGCGCCGACATGCTGATCACGGTGGACAACGGCATCGCCAGCGTCGAAGGCGTGGCGACGGCCAACGCGCTCGGCCTGCAGGTGCTGGTGACCGACCACCACCTGCCCGGTCCGGAACTGCCGGCGGCCGCCGCCCTCGTCAACCCGAACCAGCCCGGCTGCGATTTCGAGAGCAAGTCGATCGCGGGCGTGGGCGTGATGTTCTACGTGCTGCTGGCGCTGCGCGCGGAGCTGCGTTCGCGCGGCGCGTTCGATGCCGCGTCGCAGCCCAAGCTCGATGCGCTGCTGCCGCTGGTGGCCTTGGGCACGGTCGCCGACGTGGTCAAGCTCGATGCCAACAACCGCCGCCTGGTGGCGCAAGGCCTCAAGCGCATCCGCGCCGGCGCCCTGCCCTGCGGGCTGGCGGCACTCTTCACCGCGTCCGGCCGCAAGCCTCCGGCCGCCACCACCTTCGACTTCGGCTTCGCGCTCGGGCCGCGCATCAACGCGGCCGGCCGCCTGGCCGACATGCGTCTGGGCATCGAATGCCTGCTCACCGACGACGCCGCGCGCGGGGACGAGCTGGCCGCCGCGCTGGACGGCATCAACCGCGAGCGCAAGGGCATCGAAGGCGAGATGCGCGAGCAGGCGCTGGAGATCGCCGAGACGCTGTTCGAGGAAGGCGAGGAGCCGCCCGCGGCGCTGTGCGTGTTCGATCCGGACTTCCACGAAGGCGTGGTCGGCATCGTGGCCTCGCGGCTGAAGGACCGCTTCCATCGCCCCACCTTCGTGTTCGCGGCCAGCCAGGCCGAGGGGCGCGAGCACGAGCTCAAGGGCTCGGGCCGCTCGATCCCGGGCTTCCACCTGCGCGATGCGCTCGACCTGGTCGCCAAGCGCCATCCCGGCGTGCTGCTGAGGTTCGGCGGCCATGCGATGGCGGCCGGCTGCACCATCGCGGAAGAGCACCTCGACGTGTTCGAGCAGGCGCTCGCCACGGTCGCGCAGGAGTGGCTCGATGCCGCGACGCTGCTGCGCCGCCTGCACACCGACGGCCCGCTGGCGCCCGAGTACCGCCGGCCCGAGCTGGTGGACACGCTGCACGAGCAGGTGTGGGGCCAGGGCTTCGCGCCGCCGGTGTTCAGCGAGGAGATGGAGGTGCTGTCCCAGCGCCTCGTGGGCGAGAAGCACCTGTCGGTGAAATTGCGCCACCAGGGCCAGCCGGTGGACGGCATCTGGTTCGGGCGTACCGAGCCGCTGCCGGCGAAGGCGCGCATCGCCTTTCGGCTGGAAGCGGATGAATGGCAGGGCGCGCGGCGGGTGCGCTTCCTGATCGAGGGGATGGAATCCTGACTTCGACCGGCGCCTAGTAGCGCTGGCCCCAGCCGTGGGCGTCGTCGAAATAGGCGAACAGCCGCATCGCGACGCGCCGCAGTTCGTCGTCGGCCATGGTCTGGGCCCGCGCCAGCTGCCACATCGCGTACTCGCGGTCGCCCAGCATCATCGAGGAGCTCACGCAGCGTCCGTGGCCGGCCATCAGGAGGGTGAAGCTGCCCAGCAGTTCGGTCGGGCAGTAGTGGGACGAGTGCGCCGGCGGTTCGAAATCATCCGAAGCATCGAGCGACGTGGCCTGTTCTTCGCGGGCTTCATCGAGCACCGGATCGACGGCAAGGGCGGAATTCATGTCTCGCTCCCGAAGGAAAGTGGCTGCTCAAACAATAGGCAGCGCGGCGAGCGGGACCAGTCGGCTACTGTGCCTTGGGCATGTCGGACGCAAGCTCAACACGGACGCGGAATCCTTGCACCCGACGCAGGCGGAATCGTGCACCGCGAAGGCGCTGTCCGGCCTGCGGACGGATGGGTTCGGAGAGTGAGCTCAGCGGGAAACGACGGCGATCGGCGCTGACGCGTCCACGGACCGGCTGGTACCCGGGATGAACGGAGCTGCACAGCTGCCGATGGTGGACTGCGCCAGGTACTGCAGGCAGTCGGACTGCGCCATGCGCTGCACCTCGACCTCGGCCCGGCGGTTCTCCGCCTTGCGGACCTGGTGCGTGCACAGCAGGTAGAACGCCATCAGCTGGGTCGATACGATCGCGGCCAGCACCAGCCAGAAGACGGGTTGCCGGGGCATTCCATCGCGGGGATCGAGGAGGCGTGACAGCATTTTCTGTACTCCGATGCGTTCTGCGGTCCATGCTAGGAAGCCTGCCTCCGTCGCGTTGGCCGCGCCCCACGCGATCGGCTGTAGGACAAAATCGGCTCACCCATGAACCCGCTTCTCGACGCCGGCGCAACGGCCCGAAGCCTCGATCCCGTCGCCCTGGCCGAGGCGATCGAAGCCCTGCTGCGCGACCCTTCGGTCGAGGTGCCCGCCCGTCTCGTCCAGCCGCTGCCCGGCGGTGGCAGCCTGTTCGTCATGCCGGCACTGGACGACCGCATCGCGATCACCAAGCTCATCACCTTCACGCCGGCCAACGCCGGCACCGCGAGGCCCGCGATCCAGGGCGACGTGGTCGTGTTCGATGCCGCGACGGGCGAACGCGTGCTGGTGCTCGACGGTCCCACCGTCACCGCGCGGCGCACGGCCGCGGTGTCCTTGCTGGCGGCTCGGAAGCTCGCGCCCCGCCCCGAGGGGCCGCTGCTCATCGTCGGTGCCGGCGCGCAAGGCGCTTCGCATCTGGAGGCGTTCGTGCAGGGCCTGCCGATCGCTGAAGTTCAGATCGCGTCAAGGACGCCGGAGAGCGCGAAGGTCCTGGTCGAACGCGCGCGGGCCCTGGGCGTGAAGGCGACGGCCGTCACCGATCCGGACGCTGCGTTGGCGCACTGCCCTCTCGTCGCCACCTGCACCCCCGCCAGCGGCGTGGTGCTGCGTGCGCGGCCTCGCGACGATGCCTTCGTCGGCGCGGTCGGCGCCTTCACGCCGCGCATGGTGGAACTCGCTCCGGAGCTCTGCCGCCATGTCGCGCAACACGGCCGCGTGGTGGTGGACACGGCCGATGCCGTGCACGAGGCGGGCGACCTGATCCAGGCCGGGCTCGACGTGAGCGCCTTCCCGACGCTTCAGGACGTGGTGCTGGGCCGCGCGAAACCCGGAACGGGTCCGGTGCTCTTCAAGAGCTGCGGCTGGGCGGGATGGGACCTGGCGGCGGCGCGCGCCGCCGTGGCGGACGGCTTCAGGCCTTCGGCAGCGTGACGCCGCTCTGGCCCTGGTACTTGCCGCCGCGATCCTTGTAGCTGGTCTCGCAGACCTCGTCGCTCTCGAAGAACAGCACCTGGGCGCAGCCCTCGCCGGCGTAGATCTTGGCGGGCAGCGGCGTGGTGTTGGAGAACTCCAGCGTGACGTAGCCTTCCCACTCGGGCTCGAACGGCGTGACGTTGACGATGATCCCGCAGCGCGCGTAGGTGCTCTTGCCCAGGCAGATCGTCAGCACGTTGCGCGGGATGCGGAAGTACTCGAGCGTGCGGGCCAGCGCGAAGCTGTTGGGCGGGATGATGCAGACGTCGTCGTGGAAGTCCACGAAGCTCTTCTCGTCGAAGTTCTTCGGGTCCACCACGGTGCTGTGGATGTTGGTGAACACCTTGAATTCGGGCGCGCAGCGGATGTCGTAGCCGTAGCTCGAGGTGCCGTAGCTGATGACGCGCCGGCCGTCCACGTGCCGCATCTGCCCGGGCTCGAAAGGCTCGATCAGGCCATGCTGCTCGGCCATGCGCCGGATCCACTTGTCGCTCTTGATGGTCATCAGACGCTCTCCTGCCGCTATTCTAGGTGCCGTGCCTCGACGGCTCTTCCTTGCCCTTTCCCTGCTGCCGGCGCTGTTCGCGCCGGCGCACGCGCAGCCGGCACCGTCCACGATGGTGGAACGGGCCGGCGACGCGATCGTCTTCCGCGGCCGGATCGAAGGCACATCGGCGGCGAAATTCCGTGAGCTGCTGCGCGAGCCGGGTGTCCGCCGGCTGGTGATCACCTCGCACGGCGGCCTGGTGGACGCGGCGCTCGACATGGCCGAAGCCGTCGCCGACCACGCGCTGGACGTGGAAGTGCCGCGGGCCTGCCTGTCCTCCTGCGCCAACTACGTCTTTCCCGCGGGCCGCAGGAAGCGGCTGGGCCATGCGCGCGCGGTCGGCTGGCACGGGAACATGGCGCACGTGCTGCACCTGCAACAGACCGGCCAGGGAAACTGGAGCGAGCCGGAGTTTGAGAGCGCGCGGCAGCTGGAGCGGCGCGAGCAGGCGTTCTACCAGCGCATCGGCGTGGATGGCTTCGTCTGCTGGTTCGGCAAGATCGCGCCGCACAACGTGGACGAGTTCTATTCGCTCACTGCGCCCGACATGGCGCGCTTCGGCATTTCGCAAGTGACGGTGGGTGACGGCACGCCTCCGGCCGGCGCGCCGGAACTCATCGCCGTCGATCCGCCGTAGGTTCAGCCGCGCGGCTGGCCGTTGACGAACACGCGCTCCACCACGCGGTCGTCGCCCAGCACGATCAGCGAGAACAGCAGCTCGTCCAGGTTGCGCGCCGTCGCCGCCTTGCGCGCCAGGAGCGGCGTGGCTTGCGGGTCCAGCACCAGGAAGTCGGCCTCGCAGCCGGGCTGCAGGTTGCCGATGCTGCCTTCGAGGTCGAGCGCCTGCGCGGCGCCGGCCGTGTGCTGCCACCACAGGTGCTGCGGGCTCAGGCTCACGCCCGGCTTGGTCTGGCCTTCGCGGCCCACGTAGTACGCCGCCAGCATGGTGTGGAACGGGCTGAAGCTGGTGCCGCCGCCGACGTCGCTGGCCAGGCCGTAGCGCATGCCGACGCGGCGCGCGCCCTCGTAGTCGAAGAAGCCGCTGCCCAGGAACAGGTTGCTGGTCGGGCTGACCGCGGCGGCGGCGCCGGTGTCGCGCATCAGCGCGCGGTCGTCGTCGTCGAAGTGGATGCAGTGGGCGTAGATGGCGCGCCTGCGGATCAGGCCGAAGCCCTCGTACACCGCGAGATAGCTGCGTGCCTGCGGGAACAGCTCGCGCGCCCATCGCACCTCGTCGCGGTTCTCGGCCACGTGCGACTGGATCCAGACGTCGGGGTACTTGGCTGCGAGCTCTCCCGCGCCACGCAGTTGCGCGTCGGTGCTGCTGGGGGCGAAGCGCGGCGTGATGGCGTAGCCCAGCCGGCCGTGGCCGTGCCAGCGGCGGATCAGCGCCTCGGTGTCGAGCAGGGACTGCTCGGTCTCGTCGCGCACGCCGTCGGGCGAATGGCGGTCCTGCAGCACCTTGCCGGCGATCATGCGCAGGCCGCGTGCCCGCGACTCCTCCATCAGCGCATCCACGGAGTGCGGATGCGAGGTGCAGAAGGTCAGCGCGGTGGTGACCCCGTTGCGCTGCAGTTCGTCGAGGAAGACGCCGGCCACGCCGCGCGCGTAGCCGTGTTCCGCGAAGCGCGCCTCGTGCGGAAAGGTGTAGTTCTCCAGCCAGGGCAGCAGGCCTTCGGCCGGCGAGCCGATCACATCCGTCTGCGGGAAGTGGATGTGCAGGTCGATGAAACCGGGCGCCAGCAACCTGCCCGGGAAGTGCTCGACCGCTACGCCGGGATAGTTGGGCGAGAGCGCCGACCAGGCGCCGGCCGCGCGCACCCGCTGCAGGCCGTCGGGGCCGGGGCCGATGAGCAGGAAGCCGTCCTCGTCGTAGACGGCCGATCCGTCGTCGGCGAAGCGAAGCAGCGCGGCTCGGTAGGCTTTCATGGGGTCATTTTGGAAGCTTGCCCTGAACACCCGATACGAGAAAGTTCATGGAGAGTATCTGCTCGTCCGTCATCGCCGCGCCAGCCGCAACGACCTGCCGCCCCCCGTTGTCGGCGATCGGGCCGCGGAAGGGCTTGAGCTTGCCTTCGGCGATGTCGCGCTGGCGGGCCAGCACCTCGTCGCGCACGGCCTGCGGCGCCTTGGGGCCGAAGTGCTCGACCTTCACCATGCCCTCGCGCACGCCGCCCCAGACGTTGCCGCTGCGCCAGCTGCCGTCGAGCACCTCGCGCGTTCGACGCGTGTAGTAGTCGCCCCAGTGGTGCGTGACGGCCAGCAGTTGCGCGTCGGGCGCGGCGAAGCGCATGTCGGAGTGGTAGGCGATGGCCAGCTTGCCGCGTTCCTGCGCCGCGGTCATCACCGCGGTCGAAGCGGTGTGGAAGGCGAGCACGTCGGCGTCCTGGTTGAAGAGCGTGAGCGCGGCCTCGCGTTCGCGCGCGGGGTCGAACCAGGCGTTGAGCCAGACCACCTTCACCTGCGCCTGCGGGTCGACCGATCGCATGCCCAGCGCGAACGCGTTGATGCCCTGCAGCACCTCCGGGATCGGGAAGCCCGCGACGTAGCCGGCCACGTGCGTGCGGCTCATGCGGCCGGCCGCAACGCCGGCCAGGTAGCGGCCCTCGTAGTAGCGCGCGTTGGCCGTCGCCACGTTGGGCGCGGTCTTGTAGCCGGTGATGGACTCGAACTTCACGTCGGGGAATTCGCGCGCCACCTTGAGCGTGGGCTCCATGTAGCCGAAGCTCGGCGTGAAGATGAGGCGGTGGCCCTGCCGCGCCAGGTCGCGCAGCACGCGTTCGGCATCGGGGCCTTCGGGCACGTTCTCGACCGAGCGGGTCTCGACCTTCGAGCCCAGCGCGGCCTGCACGGCCTTGCGGCCCTCCTCGTGCTGGCGCACCCAGCCGGCTTCGGTGAGCGGGGCGACGTGGATGAACGCGACCTTCAGCGGAGCCGGGGTCTGGGTGAGAGCGGGGAATGAAAACAAGGCGGCCGCGAATGCGGCAGCGAGGTTTTTGTACATGGTGTTCCTCTACATGGCCCCGAGGCAAACGAAAACGCCGCTGCGGGGCACAGCGGCGTCTCGTGATTTTAAAGCTCGGGGCTAGCGGTCTTCGGCGAAGCGGCGCGCCGCGATCTCGAGCAGGCCGTCGAAGATGAGGCTCTCGACCAGCTCGAACTCGACCGACATGTGCGGCGCCATCTTCCAGCCCGCGCCGCCCGTCATGAAGCAGACCGGCTCCTGGCCGCAGTGGCGGCGCACGTGCTGCACCATGCGCTCGATGGCGCCGGCGATGGCGTAGGTGCCGCCGCTGGTGAGCGCGTCGCTGGTGTTGGTGGGGAACTCGCGCACGTCGCCGGTCGGCACGTGCAGGCCGGCGGTGCCGGACTCCAGCGCGCGCAGCATGATGCCGTGGCCCGGCAGGATGAAGCCGCCGAGGAAACGCCCCTGCGGATCGACGGCCTCGACGGTGACGGCCGTGCCGATCATCACCACCACCATCGGGCGCTCGGGTCCGGCGGCCAGCAGGCGCTGGCGCGCGCCGATCATCGCCACCCAGCGGTCGGAGCCGAGCCGCGCCGGATGGTCATAGCCGTTGGTGATGCCGGCCTCGCCCGCGCTGGAATGGACCCACTGCGCGGGCAGGTCCCAGGCTTCCTCCAGCTGCTCCTCGGCGCGGCGGCGCACGGCGTCCCCGGCCACCGCGCAGCCGAGCATGCGGCGTGGCGCGGGCAGCGAAGCCCACGGGCCTTCGGCCAGGCGTTCGATCTGCTCGAGGAATTCGGCGCCGTGCGCCAGCACGGTGGAACCTGGACGCGCCTCGTCGTGCAGCGCCCACTTCAGGCGCGTGTTGCCGATGTCGATGAGGAGGAGCGACACGCCTTCAGGCGGCAGCCGAAAGCTGCTCGCCGAGGGAAGTGAGGCTGTGCGCCAGGGCCTCTTCCTGCGTGCGCAGCTGCTCGCACTCGGCCAGCAGCTTGTCCAGGCGCCGGCGCAGGGCCTTGTGCGCTTCCTTGGGGCCGTCGAGGTTCAGGCCCGCCACCTTGCCTTCGGCGGCGGCGCCGGCCAGCGTGCCCAGGCGCGAGCGCCATTCCTTGGCTTCGCCACCCATGGCCTTCTGCAGCCCGGCCTGCAGCGCGGCGCGGCGGTCGGCCGCGGCGCTGACCTGCTGGTGCACCTGCTGGGCGGCGGCCACGCAGGCGCGCAGCACTTTCAGGCGCGCCACCAGCGTCTCGCAGCGGGCCGAGTCGGCGCGCATCTGCGCCTGGGCTTCGGCGTCGGCGCCGGCCTGGGCTTCGCGCGTCCTGATCTGGTTGCGCATGTCCTGCAGCCAGCGCGCGCCCTGGTCGATGATCTTGTCGAGCGCGCGGTACTCGACCTCGAGCTCCAGCAGGGAGCGGTCCGCCGCCGCCGCTTGAGGCTGCGGCCTGCCGGCCGAGCCGAGCTCGGCCGGCAGCGCCTTGACCAGCGCGTCGAGCTCCTCGACCTGGGCCGCGAAGCCGGCGCCGGCGTTCTTGTTCTTGCCGGTGAGGCTGGCCCACAGGCCGCCCTGCGATTGCAGCTGGGAGAAGTCCAGCGAAGGCAGGGCCTGGGCGAGGCGCTCGAGCACCGGCTGGACGTCCGGGCCGCGCGAGGCGCCGGCCTGCACCTGCAGGTCGGCCTGCAGCTCGGAGAGGCGCGTGACGTGCTGGTGGCCTGCATCCGCCGCCATCTGGTCCAGGAAGGCCGTCGGCGAGTACGGCTTGCGGGCGGCCGACACCTGCGCCAGCTTGGCCGGCGTCATCAGGGAAGCCGTACGGTCGTCGTCGGAGGAGTCCATGGGCTTGGCGGGCGGGCGGCGTGGGAGGGCGTCAATATAACGCCTCCCCGCTCAGATCACCCCGAGCCAGCAGGCGCGCTGGATGGCCGCCAGCTTGTTGTCCACCCTCAGCTTGCCCATCGCGTTGGCCAGGTGGTAGTTCACCGTTCGTTCGGAGCAGTGCAGGCGCTGGGCGCTTTCGCGGGCGGTCAGGCCCTGGAAGGCGAGCAGCAGGCACTCGCGCTCGCGCGGGCTGAGCGTGGACCGCTCCGCGGCGATGCACTTGCGCACCACCGGCCAGACGTTCAGCGCCGACCAGACCAGCGAGGCGGCCTCGGCCCGGTCATTGAGCTCGCGCGGGCTGAACATGAAGCATTCGAAGGCGCGGCCCGCGGGCAGCGGGAACTCGACCCGCACCACCGTCTGGAAGCCATGCGCCAGCCAGAGCAGACGCCAGCGGGCGGCGGTCTGCTGGTCGGCCTTGGCGATGTACTGCCAGGCCACCAGCGGCGCGTCGGAGTCGCGCCAGCGCGCACCGAAATCGTGACTCTGCGCCAGCGCCTGGGCGGCGCCGTCCATGCCGGGAGGATGGACCGCGACCACCTGGCGGTCGTCGCTGGTGCCGAAGGGATCGGGACCCAGCACCGCGATCGCCTCGACCGACGACTCACGCAGCGCTCCGACCCACTCCGCGAGGACCGTGTCGAGATCGGAGCTGTCAAAATTACCAGGGCTTGCCATCGGCACGGTCGTGTTCTCGCACGGGGCTGAGACAATAGCAGCATCGTGTGCACCAAGCTGAGGTTGCCGCCCCTCCCATGAACGAATCCGCCCCGGCCGTGACGGCGCGCGCCGGACGGAGAGCTAGCGGCGCATGAATTTCCCGCTGTTCAACCGCCCCGGAGCCCTGGTCTTCCTGGATGACGACGCCGACTACCTCGAGATGTTGGCGTTGGCGCTGCCGCGCAAGTGGCGCGCCCGCCTGTTCGTGCGTCCGCGCGAATGCATCCGCCAGCTGCAGCAGGAACGCCCCTTCTGGGAGGCCGACGCCTGGAACCAGCAGCAGCTGGTCGACCAGTGGCGCGCGGGCCGCCCGCTGGTGCCGCAGATCCTGGAGTACTGGGCGCGCCAGACCGAGCGCTTCTCGCTCACCCGCGTGTTCGTGGTCGACTACTCCATGCCCGACATGGACGGCTTGCGCGTACTGGCCGAACTGGGCGACTGGCCAGGTTCGCGGGTGCTGCTCACCGGCCAGGCCGACGACCAGGTGGCCATCGACGCCTTCAACGCGGGCCTGATCCAGCAGTTCATCCCCAAGCAGACGGCCGACATCACCGGCCACCTGATGGAAGTGGTGGAACGCCTGCAGGGCACGCCCCACCCGAACCACGCGCAGACCTGGCGTGCCACGCTGCGGCCGGAGCAGGCCGCGCTGCTGCGCGAGCCGGACGTGGCGCGCGCGCTGTCGGCGCTGGCGGCCAAGCATTGGGTGGAGCATGTGGTGATCGGTGATCCGTTCGGCGTGATCGGGCTGGATGCGGCGGGTTCGCCCAGCTGGCTGCAGCTGGAAACCGACACCGGCCTGCCGGCCCTGGCGGAAATGGCGCAATTGGAAGGCCTGGGGGCGGACGTGGTCGCCGACGTGCGCGAGGGCCGCAAGCTGGTGGACCTGGAAGTGACCCAGTCGCTGCGGCGTCCGCCGCAAGTGGCGAATGCGGTCGCCCTGGATGCCGCCCGCACGGTGTTCGCCGCCTGGTTCCCGCTGGAAGCCCCGGAAGGACTGGCCGACGCGGGCTACAGCCGCTGGCTGGCGCGCCAGCCGCAGCGGCGCATCGACTCCTGAAACCCCTGGACCTTGCATCAAAGCCCTATTGAAGGGCATGCAGGGCCGTCCGGGGCAATGACCCCCTGTCATTCCTGACAGGGGGTCACCGACCCCAGACCTAGGCAGCCGCCGGCCTCAGGCCAGCTTGCCGTGACACTGCTTGTACTTCTTGCCGCTGCCGCAGGGGCAGGGATCGTTGCGGCCCACGCGCGGCAGCGAGCTCGCGGCGGCCGCCGCGACGGCGGTGCGCACTGCCGTCGACTCGTCGAGCCGGCTCTCGGCCTCGCCGGTCTCGTTGGGCGCGGTGTAGGTGACGTTCGAAATCCGCTCGGCGCGCTCTTCCATGTCCTCGGCCGCCTGGTCCAGCTGTTCGCCGGACTGCACGCGCACGGTCATGAGCACCTTGGTGACCTCGTTCTTCACCGAGTCGAGCAGCTGGCCGAAGAGCTCGAAGGCCTCGCGCTTGTACTCCTGCTTGGGTTGCTTCTGCGCGTAGCCGCGCAGGTGGATGCCCTGGCGCAGGTAGTCCAGCGCCGAGAGGTGCTCGCGCCAGTGGGTGTCGATGCTTTGCAGCAGCACCACGCGCTCGAACTGGGTGAAATTCTCCTGGCCGATCTCCTGGACCTTGCGATCGAAGGCCTCGTTGGCGGCCTTGATCACCATCTCGAGGAGGTCGTCGTCGGTGATGGCGCTGGACGCCTGCACCTGCTGCTGCAGGCCGAGCTCGATGCCCCAGTCGTCCGCCAGCGTCTTCTCGAGGCCGGGGAGATCCCACTGCTCCTCGACCGACTCCGCCGGCACGTACTGGCGGACCAGGTCGGTGAAGCAGCCTTCGCGCAGCGCCGCGATCTGGGCGGACAGGTCGCCCGCGTCCATGATGTCGTTGCGCTGCTGGTAGATCACCTTGCGCTGGTCGTTGGCGACGTCGTCGTACTCCAGCAGCTGCTTGCGGATGTCGAAGTTGCGCGCTTCGACCTTGCGCTGCGCGCTCTCGATGCTGCGCGTGACGATGCCGGCCTCGATGGCCTCGCCATCGGGCATCTTCAGGCGATCCATGATCGCCTTGACGCGGTCGCCCGCGAAGATGCGCATCAGCGGATCGTCCAGGCTCAGGTAGAAGCGCGAAGAGCCGGGGTCGCCCTGGCGGCCCGAGCGGCCGCGCAGCTGGTTGTCGATGCGGCGGGACTCGTGGCGTTCGGTGGCGATGATCCGCAGGCCGCCCTGCTGCACCACCAGCTCGTGCTCCTTTTGCCAGGCGGCGCGCATCTCGGCGATGCGCTGCTCCTTCGTGGCGGCGTCGACGGACTCGTCGGCCTCGAGCGCTTCGATCGCCTTCTCGACGTTGCCACCCAGCACGATGTCGGTGCCGCGGCCCGCCATGTTGGTGGCGATCGTGATCATCTTCGACCGGCCGGCCTGGGCCACGATGTCGGCTTCGCGCGCGTGCTGCTTGGCGTTCAGCACCTGGTGCGGCAGGCCCACCTTGGTGAGCAGCTGGTCGATGATCTCGGAGTTCTCGATCGAGGTCGTGCCCACCAGCACCGGCTGGCCGCGCCCGTGGCACTCCTTGATGTCCTGGATGGCCGCCTCGTACTTTTCGCGAGTGGTCTTGTACACGCGATCGAGCTGGTCGTCGCGCCGGCTCGGCCGGTTGGGCGGGATCACCACCGTCTCCAGGCCGTAGATCTCCTGGAATTCGTAGGCCTCGGTGTCGGCCGTGCCGGTCATGCCCGACAGCTTGGCGTAGAGGCGGAAGTAGTTCTGGAAGGTGATGGAGGCCAGCGTCTGGTTCTCCGGCTGGATCGGCACGCCTTCCTTGGCTTCCACCGCCTGGTGCAGGCCGTCGCTCCAGCGCCGGCCGGACATCAGGCGGCCGGTGAACTCGTCGACGATGACCACTTCGGGACGGCCGTCCTCGCCGGCCTGCACCACGTAGTGCTGGTCGCGGTGGTACAGGTACTTGGCGCGCAGCGCCGCGTACAGGTGGTGCATCAGCGTGATGTTGGCCGGGTCGTAGAGCGACGCACCCTCGGGGATCAGCCCCAGGCCGAACAGGATGCGCTCGGCGTTCTCGTGGCCCTGCTCGGTCAGGTAGACCTGGTGGGTCTTCTCGTCCACCGTGAAGTCGCCCGGCTTGATGATGCCCTCGCCGGTGCGCGGGTCGGCCTCGCCTTCCTGCTTGGCGAGCATCGGCGCCACCTGGTTCATGGCGACGTACAGGTCGGTGTGGTCCTCGGCCTGGCCGCTGATGATCAGCGGCGTGCGGGCCTCGTCGATCAGGATCGAGTCCACCTCGTCGACGATGGCGTACTGCAGGCGCCGCTGCACGCGGTCGGCCGTCTCGTACACCATGTTGTCGCGCAGGTAGTCGAAGCCGAACTCGTTGTTGGTGCCGTAGGTGATGTCGGAGCGGTACGCGGCCTGCTTGAGATCGCGCGGCATCTGCGGCAGGTTGACGCCGACCGACAGGCCCAGGAAGTTGTACAGCTTGCCCATCCACTGGGCGTCGCGATTGGCCAGGTAGTCGTTGACCGTGACGACGTGGACGCCGTTGCCGGTGAGCGCGTTCAGGTACACGGGCAATGTGGCGGTGAGGGTCTTGCCCTCGCCGGTGCGCATCTCGGCGATCTTGCCGTTGTGCAGCGCCATGCCGCCCACCAGCTGCACGTCGAAGTGGCGCATCTTCATCACGCGCTTGGAGCCTTCGCGCACGACGGCGAAAGCCTCGGGCAGCAGCGCGTCGAGCGCCTCGCCATTGGCGACCCGGTCCTTGAATTCCTGGGTCTTGCCGCGCAGCTGGTCGTCGGTGAGTTGCTCGAGCTGCGGCTCCAGCGCGTTGATCTGTTCCACCACCCGGCGGTACTGCTTGAGCAGGCGGTCGTTACGCGATCCGAAAATCTGAGTCAGGAAGTTCTTGGCCATGAACGAGGTGCAGCCCTGCCGCCCCGAAGGGCCCCGGCAGGGCAGCGAAATCCTTTGGTGCCTAGCAGTTGGGGATGGACGAAGGCCGCTGCAAGCGGCCGGTCGGCGAAACCGCCGATTTTACCGCCGGGCCGCCGCCGCGAGTCGGCTGGAGGACAGGCCCGGCAGGTGCGCGCCGGCGTTGAGGAACTTCTGCGGATCCTGCGCGACGCCGTCGAGCATCACCTCGAAGTGCAGGTGCGGGCCCGTGGAGCGGCCGGTGGTGCCGACCTCGGCGAGTTTCTGGCCGCGCTTGACGAGGTCGCCCTTGCGAACGTGCACGCGGGAGGCGTGCGCGTAGCGCGTGACCAGGCCGTTGCCGTGGTCGACCTCGACCATGTTGCCGTAGGCGGAATGCGCCTCTTGCGCCACCACCACGCCACCTGCGGCGGCGAGGATCGGCGTGCCGGTGTCGGCCTGGAAGTCCAGGCCGGTGTGCAGCGCCGAGCGGCCGGTGAAGGGGTCGATGCGCCAGCCGAAGGCGGAGCCGATCGGGACGCCGTTCACCGGATGCTGGGTGGGCACCATCATCTTGCGAACGCGCTGGTCGAAGAGGCGCGACTCGGCGACGGTGAACAGGTCGGTGCGGTGGTCGGTGAGGGCATCGAGCTCGTCGAGCGTGTGGCCCAGTTCTTCCATCGTGAGCGGACGGCCCGAGACCAAGGCACCGCCGCGTCCTGGCACCGCGCGGATCTCGGACGGGTTGACGCCGGCGAGGCCCGAGACGCGCTCACCCAGGGCTTCCAGTTGCACCAGCTTGGCCTGCATCTCGCCGAGCTTGCGCGCCATCGCATCGAGGTTCTCGCGCATGTAGCGCTCGCGCTGCGCGATCTCGTCCCGGACGACGAAGCGGACCAGCGTGCCGACCACCGGCCAGCCCTCGCGCGCGCCCTTCAGGATCACCCAGTGGTAGAGCGTGGCCACCGAGATGGTCAATGCCAGCGACAGGCCGATTCCCGCGAGCAGCAGGCGCGTGCCGCTCAGGTGGATGGCGCGGCTCTTGGCCAGCCATGCATCCGTGATAATGAAATGCACTTGCTTCCCCTCTCCTCGTGCCCCCGTGAACCGTAAATTTCATCCCGTGACCCTGCAGCAGGCCGCCGAAGATTCGCCGACGTTGGCGAGGCTGGCGGAACTGGCACGAGAGTCCGGCGAACGGCTCCGGGCGGTTCAATCTCTTCTGCCCGCTGGCCTGCGTTCCGCCGTGAAGCCGGGCCCCATCGAGGGGACGGCCTGGTGTCTGCTGGTGGAAGGCAGCGCCGCGGCCGCGAAGCTGAGGCAGGTGCTGCCTGCGATGCAAGCTCAGCTGTGCGGCTTGGGCTGGGAGGTTACAGCAATCCGCATCCGGGTCCAAACCGCCTCCCGCTGAGCCGCTGGACGGGCTTGCTGGCGACCTGAACGGCGCGTTGCGTGGATTGGTGCCGATTGTCGGGATCGAACTGACGACCTACCGCTTACAAGGCGGTTGCTCTACCACTGAGCTAAATCGGCCCGGGGAAATTCTAGACGCCAGAGCTCCGGCGGGCGCGGCCCGCCGGCGTCACTTGATGCGCTTCAAGGCCGGCCGCGGGCCGGTGGGCGGCTTGGGCGGCTCGCCCTCGGGGCCGTTGCTTCCCGCTTCGGGCGTGACCAACTGGACCACCTTGCTGTCGGGTTCCGAAGGCGTGGCACCGGCGGCCGGCACGCTGCTCAGTGGCGAAGGCCGGGGCGCTTCGGCGCCGGGCGCGGGCACCGGGAAGGCCATGCCCTGGCCGTTCTCGCGGGCGTAGATGGCGATCACGCGGTTGACCGGCACCATGATCTCGCGCGCGGTGCCGGCGAAGCGGGCCTTGAACTCGATGAACTCGTTGCCCAGCTTGAGCGAGCTGGTCGCGTCGAAGCTGATGTTGAGCACGATCTCGCCGTTCTTGACATATTCGCGCGGGACCTGGACGGTGTCGTCCACCTGCACCGCGACGTAGGGCGTGAGCCCGTTGTCGGTGCACCAGTCGTACAGCGCCCGGATCAGGTACGGGCGAGTCGAGGTGGACTCCAGCGCGTTCATCGGCTCTTCGTTCGCCTTGCGCTTACTTGCGCATCACCTTCTCGGAAGGCGTGAGCGCTTCGATGTAGGCCGGGCGCGAGAAGATGCGTTCGGCGTACTTGAGCAGCGGCGCGGCGTTCTTGGACAACTCGATGCCATAGTAGTCCATGCGCCACAGCAGCGGGGCGATGGCCACGTCGAGCATCGAGAAGTTCTCGCCCAGCATGTACTTGTTCTTCAGGAACACGGGCGCGAGCTGGGTCAGGCGATCGCGGATGTGCGAGCGGGCCTTCTCCAGCGCCTTCTCGTTGCCCTTGGAGGCACGCGATTCCAGCGTGCTCACGTGCACGAACAGTTCCTTCTCGAAGTTGAGCAGGAACAGGCGCACGCGGGCGCGGTCGACCGGGTCGCCGGGCATCAGCTGGGGATGCGGGAAGCGCTCGTCGATGTACTCGTTGATGATGTTCGACTCGTACAGGATCAGGTCGCGCTCGACCAGGATGGGCACCTGGCCGTACGGGTTCATGACGTTGATGTCCTCCGGCTTGTTGTAGAGGTCGACGTCGCGGATCTCGAAGTCCATGCCCTTTTCGAACAGGACGAAGCGGCAGCGGTGGGAGAACGGGCAGGTGGTTCCCGAGTAAAGCACCATCATGTCAATGGCTCCTTGGCAAAAGTGAAAACACGGTCGTTATCGACCGTGTCGTTGGGGGCGGCGCCCGGCTCCGCCGGGTCGTTGCGCTGCCTCGTGTCTATCGCACGTCCTTCCAGTAGGCCGCGTTGAGTCGCCAGGCGAAGAAGGTGAACACCAGCAGGAAGATCATCACCCACACGCCGACCCGCACTCGCTGGTTCTGGGACGGCTCGGCCATCCAGGACAGGTAGCCCACCAGGCTGGCGACGGCCTGGTCGTACTGACCCGGAGTCATCGTGCCGGGACTGACTTGCCTCCAGCTGCGGAACACCTGGACGTCGTGGCCGTGGCTCTTGACCGTGTCGAACACCGGCTCACGCACGCCCTGCAGCTCCCACAGGGCATGCGGCATGCCCACGTTGGGGAAGGCCAGGTTGTTCCAGCCGGTGGCCTTGGTCGGGTCCTGGTAGAAGGTGCGAAGGAAAGTGTAGAGGTAGTCCGCGCCGGTGCCGCCATGGCCCGAGCGCGAGCGGGCGATCAGGGAGAGATCGGGCGGGTTGGCGCCGAACCACTCCTTGGCCTGCTTCGGATCGATGGCCGACTTCATCGTGTCGCCCACCTTCTCGGTCGTGAACAGCAGGTTGTCCTTGATCTGCTGCTCCGTCAGGCCGATGTCGCGCAGGCGGTTGTAGCGCATGAAGGTCGCGGAGTGGCAGCTCAGGCAGTAGTTGACGAACAGCTTGGCGCCGTTCTGCAGCGCCGGCAGATCGTTCGTCATGGCGGGCGCCTTGTCCCACGCGATGCCTTCCGAAGCGGCCTGCGCGGGCACGGACAACAGGGCCGACAGCGAAACGGCCAGGGAGAGGAGGAGCTTTTTCATTCTGGTCGTATCCCCGGGATCAATGCGCGGCGAAGGTGATGCGCTCCGGCACCGGCTTGGGCTCGCCCAGGCGGCTCCACCACGGCATCAGCAGGAAGAAGCCGAAATAGAACAGCGTGCCGACCTGCGAGACCCGCTCGCCCAGGGGCGAGGGCGGCTGCACGCCCAGGTAGCCCAGCACCAGGAAGACGAGCACGAACACGGCGTACACCCACTTGTGCCAATCGGGACGGTAGCGGATGGACTTCACCGGGCTGTGGTCCAGCCAGGGCAGGAAGAACAGGATGATCACGGAACCGCCCATCACCACGACGCCCCAGAACTTGGCGTCGATGACCAGCATCAGGAGGATGGTGACGGCGGCGGCGGCCACCGCGATGGCCTTGCCGATCGCGCCCATGCGCGACTTGACCAGCGCGAAGGCGGCGCCCGCGGCCACGCACACGATCAGCGCGTACATCATCTCGGTGGTGATGGCGCGCAGCATCGAGTAGAACGGCGTGAAGTACCAGACCGGCGCGATGTGCGACGGGGTCTTCAGCGGGTCGGCCGGGATGAAGTTGTTGTACTCCAGGAAGTAGCCGCCGAACTCGGGCGCGAAGAAGATCACCGCCGAGAACACCATCAGGAACACCGACACGCCCAGGATGTCGTGCACCGTGTAGTACGGATGGAAGGGGATGCCGTCCAGCGGCTTGCCGTTGGCGTCCTTGGGCGCGTTGGGACCCTTGATCTCCACGCCGTCGGGGTTGTTGGAACCGACGTCGTGCAGGGCCAGCAGGTGGGCGACCACCAGGCCCAGCAGCACCAGCGGCACCGCGATCACGTGGAAGCTGAAGAAGCGGTTCAGCGTCGCGTCGCTCACCACGTAGTCGCCGCGGATCAGCAGCGCCAGGTCGGGGCCGATGAAGGGGATGGCGGAGAACAGGTTCACGATCACCTGCGCGCCCCAGTAGGACATCTGGCCCCAGGGCAGCAGGTAGCCCATGAAGGCTTCGGCCATCAGCACCAGGAAGATGGCGCAGCCGAAGATCCAGACCAGTTCGCGCGGCTTGCGGTAGCTGCCGTACATCAGCCCGCGGAACATGTGCAGGTAGACGACGATGAAGAACGCCGAGGCGCCCGTGGAGTGCATGTAGCGCACCAGCCAGCCCCAGGGCACGTCGCGCATGATGTACTCGACCGAGGCGAACGCCAGGGTGGCGTCCGGCTTGTAGTGCATCACCAGGAAGATGCCGGTGACGATCTGGATCACCAGCACCAGCAACGAGAGCGAACCGAAGAAGTACCAGAAGTTGAAGTTCTTGGGCGCGTAGTAGCCCGAGAGGTGCTTCTCGTACTCGGCGAAGGCCGTGGGGAAGCGGTTCTCCAGCCAGTTATTGAGCTTCTGGCCCGCGGTGGCGTTCGGGGAGATTTCCTTGAATTCAGCCATGTCTGCCTCGGTTTACGCCTTGGTGTTCTTGTCCTCGCCGATCAGTAGGCGGGTGTCGGAGACATACATGTACGGCGGCACCTCGAGGTTGTCCGGCGCGGGCTTGTTCTTGAACACGCGGCCGGCCACGTCGAAGGTGGAGCCGTGGCAGGGGCACAGGAAACCGCCCTGCCAGTCGTCCGGCAGCGAAGGCTGCGCACCGGGCTGGAGCCTGTCGCTGGGCGAGCAGCCCAGGTGCGAGCAGATCCCGACGGCGACGAACACCTCGGGCTTGATCGAGCGGTACTTGTTGTGCGCGTACTCGGGGGTCGGGAACGCCTTGCGCTCGGAGTTCGGATCGGCCAGGAACGGCTCGGTCTTGTCCAGCGACGCCAGCATCTCGGGCGTGCGGCGCAGGATCCACACCGGCTTGCCGCGCCACTCCACGGTCACCTTCTCGCCGGGCTTGAGCGAGGAGATGTCGACTTCCACCGGAGCACCGGCCGCCTTGGCCCGCTCGGACGGCTGGAAGCTGCTCACGAAGGGAACGGCGGTGAATGCAGCGCCTGCCGCGCCAGCACAACCGGACGCGATCAGCCACGTCCGCTTGCTGGTGTCCAGTGGGGAGTCACTCATGTAGTCCTCGAAGGGGGAACGCTTGTAAGGTCAACCCGCGATTGTAGCGGACCGTATCCCGCCGAATCCACCCTCACGGGCGGCGCCGCCGCACCGTTGCGCCATAAACTCGCGGCCGTCCACAACGGAAGGAGCGGGAATGAGCATCGCCAAGGAATTTCGCGAGTTCGCGATCAAGGGCAACGTGATCGACCTGGCCGTCGGCGTGATCATCGGCGCCGCGTTCAACAAGATCGTCGATTCGCTGGTCAAGGACGTGATCATGCCGGTCATCAGCCTGGTCGGCGGGGACCTGGATTTCTCCAGCAAGTTCGTGGTGCTGGGATCCATTCCCGCCGGCGTGCCGCGCACCCTGGCCGACCTGACCAAGGCGGGCGTGCCCGTGTTCGCCTGGGGCAACTTCATCACCGTGGCGGTGAACTTCCTGATCCTGGCGTTCATCATTTTCCTGATGGTCCGCCAGATCAACCGCCTGAAGCGCAAGCACGCCGAACCCGCCGCCGCCGCGCCGTCCGCACCGCCGGAAGACATCGTCCTGCTGCGCGAGATCCGCGACAGCCTCAGGAAGTAGCGACAGGGCCGGCGGCCAGCCGCCGCGCCATCCGCACCGCCGCCAGCAGGCTGGACGGGTCGGCCCGCCCGCTGCCGGCGATGTCGAACGCGGTGCCGTGATCGGGGCTGGTGCGCACCAGCGGCAGCCCCAGCGTCACGTTCACGCCCTGCTCCAGGCCCATGTACTTGACCGGGATCAGGCCCTGGTCGTGGTACATCGCGATCACCACGTCGAACTCGCCCTCGCGCCGCGGCGTGGACCGCGCCCGCATGAAGACCGTGTCGGGCGCCCAGGGGCCCGAAGCATCGATGCCCTCGTCGCGCGCCGCCTGCAGGGCGGGGGCGATCACCTCCAGCTCCTCCCGTCCGAACAGCCCGCCCTCCCCCGCGTGCGGATTCAGCCCGGCGACACCCATGCGCGGCGGCCGCCCGAGCAGGCGCGAAAGCGCGGCATGCGCGATGCGCAGCGTCTGCAGCACGTTGTCGCGCGTCACCGCCTCGATCGCGTCGCGCAGCGACACGTGGATGCTCACCAGCACCGTCCGCAGCTCCTCGCTGGCCAGCATCATGCGAACCGGCATCCGCGCGGGCGTGACCCCGGCGTGCGCGGCCGCCTCGGCCTGCAGCAGTTCGGTGTGCCCGGGATAGGACACGCCGGCCGCGGCCAGCGCCTCCTTGTGCAGCGGCGCGGTGACGACGGCGGCGACCTCGCCGCCCAGCGCGGCCCGGGCGGCCGAGGTCACCGCGTCCGCCGCGATGCGGCCGGCGGCGGCGTCCACCCGGCCCCAGGGCACGAGTGATTCGGCCTGGCTGGTCGGCAGCAGCGGGATGCAGCGCGGCGGCACTTCCGGCGCTTGGGCGGGCGAGTCGATCAGCGCGATCGGCAGGCTGGCCTCGCCCGGCGCGAGGATCGCTCCGGCCGATCGGCGCAAATGCAGCAGGTCGCCGACGACGAAACAGCCCGACAGTTCGCCCGGCTGGTCGCGGTACAGCCTGGCGATCAGCTCTCCGCCGATGCCGGCCGGGTCTCCCTGCGTGATGGCGATGGGCTTCACGGCGCGCCTCAGGCCGGGTTGTCGATGTCGATGAAGCGGTGCTCGAGGCCGAGGGACGCCGCCACGTGCGCGGCCACCGCCGGCGCGCCGTAGCGCTCGGTCGCGTGGTGGCCGCAGGCCAGGAAGCTCACGCCGCATTCGCGCGCATAGTGCGCCTGCGGCTCCGAGATCTCGCCGGTGATGAAGGCCTGCGCCCCGGCCGCGATGGCCGCCTCGAAGTAGCCCTGCGCCCCGCCCGTGCACCAGGCGATGCGCGACACCGGACCGCCGCCGCCCTCCACCAGCGTGACGCTGCGGCCGAGCACGCGCTGCACATGCGCGGCGAGCGCCCGCGGGTGGTCGAAGGATGCGCCGTCCTGCCGCGCACCGAGGAACCCCAGGTCCTGCTCGCCGAACCGCGCCTCCCCCTGCAGTCCGAGCACCGCGCCCAGCTGCGCGTTGTTGCCCAGCTCGGGATGCGCGTCCAGCGGCAGGTGGTAGGCGAACAGGTTGATGTCGTGCTGCAGCAGCAGCGCGAGCCGCTGCTTCATCCAGCCGGTCACCCGGCCGTCCTGCCCGCGCCAGAACAGGCCGTGGTGCACGAACACCGCGTCGGCGCCGTCGGCCACCGCCGCCTCGATCAGCGCCCGGCTGGCGGTGACGCCCGAGACGATGCGGCGCACCTCGGGCCGCCCCTCGACCTGCAGGCCATTGGGGCCGTAGTCCTTGAAGCGCTCGGGCTGGAGCAGCCGGTCGAAGGCGTCGGCGAGTTGCTGTCGGGAAGTCATCGGACGAGGAGCAAAAGCTCCATTGTGGAGGAGCACGGGGGTCTACACTGACAGGTTCTTCTTACCTCTCGCACGACCTTCATGCGCCGCTCCTGGCTCCTGTTCTCGCAAGCCGTCACCATCCTGCTGGCCGCCTATTTCGTGGTCGCGACCTTCAAGCCGGACTGGCTGCGGCGGCCGGGGATCACCTCCCAGAGCACGGGCGTGACGCTGCTGGAGGCGCCCGCGGGACCGCCCCCCGCGGGCAGCTTCCGGCAGGCGGCGCAGCGCGCGTCGGCCGCCGTGGTGAGCATCAACACCAGCAAGGCCGCGCCGCGCAACCCGCAGGCCAACGACCCGTGGTTCCGCTTCTTCTTCGGCGACCAGGGCAGCCAGCCGCAGGTGGGCCTGGGCAGCGGCGTGATCATCAGCCCCGACGGCTACATCCTGACCAACAACCACGTGGTGGAAGGCGCCGACGAGATCGAGGTGACCCTGAACGACAGCCGCACCGCGCTGGCCAAGGTGATCGGCACCGACCCCGACACCGACCTCGCCGTGCTGCGGGTGGAGCTGGACCGCCTGCCCGTGATCACGCTGGGCAACTCCGACGCGCTGCAGGTGGGCGACCAGGTGCTGGCGATCGGCAACCCGTTCGGCGTCGGCCAGACCGTCACCAGCGGCATCGTCAGCGCGCTCGGTCGCAACCAGCTGGGCATCAACACCTTCGAGAACTTCATCCAGACCGACGCGGCCATCAACCCCGGCAACTCGGGCGGCGCGCTGGTCGACGCCAGCGGCCAGCTGATGGGCATCAACACGGCGATCTACTCGCGTTCGGGCGGCAGCATGGGCATCGGTTTCGCGATCCCCGTCTCCACCGCCAAGCTGGTGCTGGAAGGCATCGTGAAGGAAGGCGTGGTGCGGCGCGGCTGGATCGGCGTGGAGCCCGCCGATCTGTCGCCCGACCTGATGGAAACGTTCGGCGTCAAGGCGCGCAACGGCGTGCTGGTCACCGGCGTGCTGCAGAACGGCCCGGCTGCGCAGGCGGGCCTGCGGCCCGGCGACGTGATCGTGGAGGTGGGCGGCAAGCAGATCGGCAACGTGTCCGAACTGCTGACCAACGTGGCGGCCCTGAAGCCCGGCACGCCGACGCCCTTCAAGGTGCAGCGGCGCGACGAATCGCTGCAGCTCAACGTGAACCCGGGCTTGCGGCCCAAGCCGCGCGCGCCGGCGCGCTAGGCGCCGCGACTCGTCAGGAAGTCTTTTCCTCGGCGGCGTCGGAGCTGTTGTCGCCGTCGGGCGCGCGGCTCGCCTTGACGAACCACTTCGCTCCGATGATGCCGATCTCGTAGAGGATCACCATCGGCACGGCCAGCGCGAGCTGGGAGATCACGTCCGGCGGCGTCACCACGGCGGCCACGATGAAGGCGACGACGATGAAGTAGCCGCGGAATTCCTTGAGCTTGTCGGTGGTGACCAGGTTGAAGCGCACCAGCAGCATCACCACGATCGGCACCTGGAAGGCCAGGCCGAACGCGATGTACAGGCCCAGGATGGCCTCGACATAGGAGGCGATGTCCGGCGTGGCCGCCACGCTTTTCGGCGTGAAGCCCTGGATGAAGCCGAACATCTTGTCCAGCACGAAGAACTGCACGAAGGCGATGCCGGCGTAGGCCAGCAGGCTGCCGAAGATGATCAGCGGCAGCGCGAACTTCTTCTCGTGGCTGTACAGGCCGGGCGCGACGAACGCCCACAGCTGGTACATCAGCCAGGGCAGCACCGCCAGCACGGCCACCAGCAGCAGCACCTTGAGCGGCACGAAGAACGGCGAGAACACGCCGACCGCGATGAGCTTGGCGTCGGGCGGCATGTGCGCCCGGATCGGCTGCGCGATGAAGTCGATCAGGCCGTTGGGCCCGGGCCAGATCGCCAGCACGATGATGGCGGCGACGATGCCGTAGATGGCGTAGAGGAGCCGGTCGCGCAGCTCCACGAGGTGGGCGACGAATGGCTGCTCGGTGCCGGCGAGCTCGTCTTCCTTGTCGGGCTGGGACATCAGTTCAGTTTCTTGGGCCGGTAGCGCGCCACGCGGGCGGCGCCGGACAGGGCCCGGGTGCGGACGCCGTTGCGGGCCTTGTACCACTGCGGCGTGGCGCCCTGCTTGAGGCGCCACTTCTTCTTGGGATGCTTGTACTGCGGGTACTCGGGCACAGGCTCGGCGCCGGGCAGTGCCTGCCCTTCACCGACCGCGTCGGACCACTGCTTCTCGAACTCGGAGGCGCCGGTGCGCACCGAGTTCTCGACGTCGCGGGCCGCGGTCTCCACGCTGTCCTTCATCTTCCGAAGCTCATCGAGCTCCATCGAGCGGTTGACCTCGGCCTTGACGTCGTTGACGTACCGCTGGGCCTTGCCCAGCAGCGTGCCGACCGTGCGGGCCACCCGCGGCAGCTTCTCGGGGCCGATGACGATCAACGCCACCACCCCGATGAGGGCCATCTTGGAAATGCCGAGATCGATCACGGGCGCGCGCCCTCCGCGAACCCTGCCGTCACGACTTGTTGCGTGCCTCGACGTCGATGGTCGTGCGGTCCTGCGCGCCGGTGGGCGGCGTGGCGCCGGTGACCTGCTGCGCCGGGGGCACCGGTTCGTCCGGCTTGGAGCCGTCCTTCATCCCGTCCTTGAAGCCCTTGACGGCGCCACCGAGGTCGGAACCCATGTTCTTCAACTTCTTGGTGCCGAACACCATCACCACGATCAGCAGCACGATCAGCCAGTGCCAGATGGAAAACGAACCCATGAATCACACTCCTGAATGAATTGCCCGGATTTTAGTCGGCGGGACCCATCGGTCCCCGCTTCCGGGAGCCGGAACCTGCCCTGCCCTCAGGGTCAGCCCTTGCGCCAGGGGCGCGGGCCGCCGATGACGTGAAGGTGCAGGTGGTGCACTTCCTGCCCGCCATCGTCGCCGGTGTTGATGATCACCCGATGACCGCCCTGCGGATACGGCCGCGCGCCGTTCTCCGCGGCCAGCCTGGGCGCGAGCGCGAGCATCCGGCCCAGCACGCCCGCGTGCTCGGGGCCCACGTGCGCCAGCGACGCCACGTGCTGCTTGGGGATCAGCAGGAAGTGCATCGGCGCCCACGGCTGGATGTCGTGGAAGGCGAGGATGTCGTCGTCCTCGTACACCTTGCGCGAAGGAATCTTGCCTTCGACGATCTTGCAGAAGAGGCAGTTGGGGTCGTGTTGGCTCATGGCGTTCAGCGGGGCGGGCGGCCGTCGACGAAGCGCAGCCAGCCGCGGATGCAGCGGTACAGGTACCACAGGCCCACGATGGCGTGCGCCACGAAGCCCGGGAAGAAGAACAGCAGGTACAGCGGCGAGGTCACCAGCAGCCACAGCACGCTCCACCAGAAGGTGGCGAGCATGTAGTTGTGGTGCGAGACGTAGATCGCGTCCGGTTCATCGGCACGGCGCGCGTAGTTGACGACCATCGCGATCACCGCCAGCACCCAGTAGGTGAACGGCGCGAACGTGTGCATGCCGTACAGCACGTTCATGATGGTGCGGTCCTCGGGCCGCTTGCCCTCGAACGCCGCGAAATCGGTCTCGCTCATTCGCCCGCTCCTTCGCGCTGGCGCGCCTTGCGCAGCGCCTTTTCCTCGATGCCGCTGGTGCCCTCGCGGCGCTCCAGTTCGGCGATCACGTCGGCCGGCGCAAGGCCGTAGTGCGCCAGCGCGATCATGCTGTGGAACCACAGGTCGGCCACCTCGCCCACGATCTTCGAGCGGTCGCCGCCGTGGTCCGCGTCCTTGGCCGCCATCACCACCTCGGTGGCCTCCTCGCCGATCTTCTTGAGGAAGGCGTCCGGGCCCTTGTGCAGCAGGCGCGCCACGTAGCTGCTCTCGGGATCGCCGCCCAGGCCGGGCTTGCGGCTCTCGATGACGGCCGCCAGGCGGGCCAGGGAATCGTTGGCGCTCATTGTCGTTACTTGTAGATGTCGTCCGGGTTCTTCAAGACCGGCTCGACCGCCTTCCAGGCGCCATCTTCATGGCGCTGGAAGAAACAGCTGTGACGCCCCGTGTGGCAGGCGATCGAGGGATCGTGCCCCTTCTGCGTCACCTTCAGCAGCAGCACGTCGTTGTCGCAGTCCATGCGGATCTCGTGCACCTGCTGAACGTGGCCGGACTCCTCGCCCTTGAACCACAGCTTGTTGCGCGAACGGCTGAAGTAGACCGCCCGGCCCAGTTCGGCCGTGCGCTGCAGCGCCTCGCGGTTCATCCAGGCGAACATCAGCACGTCGCCGGTACCCTGCTCCTGGGCGATGACGGGCACCAGCCCGGAGGCGTCCCACTTGACTTCGTCGAGCCAGTTCATGGCCGCATTGTCGGCCATCCGGCGATGGCCCCGATTTACTTGCGAACCGGGATGCCGCGCTCGGCCATCCGGGCCTTGGCCTGGCCGACCGTGTACTCGCCGTAGTGGAAGATGCTGGCGGCCAGCACGGCGTCGGCGCCGCCCTTCTGCACGCCGTCGGCCAAGTGGTCGAGGTTGCCCACGCCGCCTGAGGCGATGACCGGCACCGGCACCGCGTCGCTCACCGCGCGGGTGAGTTCCAGGTCGAAACCGGACTTGGTGCCGTCCCGGTCCATGCTGGTCAGCAGGATCTCGCCGGCGCCGCGGCGCGCCATCTCGGCGGCCCACTGCACGGCGTCCAGGCCGGTGTTGCGGCGGCCGCCGTGGCTGTACACGTCCCAGCCCGGGCCGCGCGCCGCCTCGTCCGCACCGCTGCGCCGCTTGGCGTCGATGGCGACCACGATGCACTGCGCGCCGTACTTGCCGGACGCGGCGTTGATCACCTCGGGGTTGGCGATGGCGGCGGAGTTGAAGCTGGTCTTGTCGGCGCCCGCGTTGAGCAGCCGGCGCACGTCTTCCACCGTTCGCACGCCGCCACCGACCGTGAGCGGGATGAACACCTGCGACGCCACCGCCTCGATGATGGGCAGGATCAGGTCGCGGCCGTCGCTGGTGGCGGTGATGTCGAGGAAGGTGAGTTCATCGGCGCCCTGCTCGTTGTAGCGGGCGGCGATCTCCACCGGGTCGCCGGCGTCGCGCAGCTCGACGAAGTTGACGCCCTTGACGACGCGGCCGCCCGTGACGTCCAGGCAGGGGATGATGCGCTTGGCGAGCATCAGTCTCTGGAGAGTTCGTCGGCCTTGGCCTGGGCCTGCGTGAAGTCCAGGTCGCCGGAGTAGATGGCGCGGCCGCAGATCACGCCCTCGATGCCCTCGTCCTCGACGGCGCAGAGCTTCTCGATGTCGGTCAGGCCCGACAGGCCGCCGGAGGCAATGACCGGGATGGTGAGCGATTGCGCCAGTTTGACCGTGGCGTCCACGTTGATGCCGGTGAGCATGCCGTCGCGGCCGATGTCGGTGTAGACGATGGATTCGACGCCCCAGTCCTCGAACTTGCGCGCGAGGTCCACCACCTCGTGGCCGGTGAGCTTGCTCCAGCCGTCGGTGGCGACCTTGCCGTCCTTGGCGTCCAGGCCGACGATGATGTGGCCGCCGAACGCGCTGCAGGCATCCTTCAGGAAGCCGGGGTTCTTCACCGCGGCCGTGCCGATGATCACGTAGCGCAGGCCGCCGTCGATGTACTTCTCGATGGTGTCCAGGTCGCGGATGCCACCGCCCAGCTGGACGGGGATCTCGTCACCGACGGCCTTGAGGATGGACTTCACGGCCGCGAAGTTCTGCGGTTTGCCGGCGAAGGCGCCGTTGAGGTCCACGAGGTGCAGGCGGCGTGCGCCCTTGGCGAGCCAGTTGCGCGCCATGGCGGCCGGGTCCTCGCTGAACGTGGTGGCCTGGTCCATGTCGCCTTGCTTGAGGCGTACGCAATGCCCGTCCTTCAGGTCGATCGCGGGAATGAGAAGCATGAGGGGGCTGGGATGGCGCTGTGGGAGTGCCTGACGGCGGACGAAGCCCGTGGGGCTTCAGGGATTCCAGCGGAGGAAATTCCGGTAGAGGGCGAGTCCTGCGTCAGCGCTTTTCTCGGGGTGGAACTGGGTCGCAAAAATATTATCGCGGGCCAGCGCGGCGGTAAAGCGGCCGCCATAGTCGGCCTCGCCTGCGCTGTGGCGCGCATCCGACGGCCGCGCGTAGAAGCTGTGCACGAAATAGAACCAGGCGCCGTCGGCGATGCCGTCCCACACCGGGTGCGGACGGGTCTGCCACACGGCGTTCCAGCCCATCTGCGGGACCTTGAAGCGGCTGCCGTCGGGCTGCAGCCGGCCTTCCAGCTGGAAGCGCTTCACCTCGCCGGGGATGAGGCCCAGGCCATCGCTCGGGCCTTCCTCGCTGCGGTCGAGCAGCATCTGCATGCCGACGCACACGCCGAACAGAGGCTTGCTCGCTGCGGCTTCCAGGACGGCCGGCAGCAGGCCCGAATCGCGCAGCTCGCGCATGCAGTCGGGCATCGCGCCCTGGCCGGGCAGCACCACGCGCTCGGCCGCGCGGACTTCCTCGGGTTTCGAGGTGATCACCGCCTCGAAACCGCTGCCCTGGGCCGCATGCTGCACCGCCTGCGAAACCGAACGCAGGTTGCCCATGCCGTAATCGACGACCGCTACCGTTTTCATCTGGAACTGTCCCGGCCTCGCGCCGGGAGCGACTGCATCAGAGGGAGCCCTTGGTGGAGGGGATGGTGCCGGCCGCGCGCGGGTCCAGCTCGACCGCCGACCGCAACGCGCGGGCGAACGCCTTGAACACCGTTTCGCACTGGTGGTGGGCGTTCTCGCCGCGCAGGTTGTCGATGTGCAGGGTGACGAACGCGTGGTTGGCGAAGCCCTGGAAGAACTCGTGCGCCAGCTGGCTGTCGAAGGTGCCGATCATGCCGCTCTTGAACGGCACGTTCATGACGAGGCCGGGCCGGCCGGAGAAGTCGATCACCACGCGCGACAGCGCCTCGTCCAGCGGGACGTAGGCATGGCCGTAGCGGCGCAGGCCCTTCTTGTCGCCGACGGCCTTGGCCACGGCCTGGCCGAGCGTGATGCCCACGTCCTCGACCGTGTGGTGGCCGTCGATGTGCAGGTCGCCCTCGGCCTGGATGTCCAGGTCGACCAGGCCGTGCCGGGCGATCTGGTCGAGCATGTGGTCGAAGAAGCCGATGCCGGTGGAAAGGCGGGCCTGGCCGCTGCCGTCGAGGTTGACGCGCACGGTGATGCGCGTCTCGGCGGTGTTGCGGGTGATCTCGGCGGTACGGGGGGCGGTCATAGGCTTGCCTGCAGGGCTTGCAGCATCTGCGCGTTCTCGTCGGCGGTTCCGACGGTGAGGCGCAGGCACCGGTCCAGCAGTGGGTGCATTTTAGAAACGTTCTTGACCAGCACGCCGCGCGCCTTCATGCCCTGGAAGGCAGCGTCGGCGTCGGGCACGCGCACCAGGATCATGTTGGCGTCGCTGCGCCAGGCCTTCACGCCGGGCATGGCGCCCAGCGCTTCGAGCACGCGGCCGCGCTCGCGGCGCAGTTCGGCGGCCTGCGCGTCGAACACGCCGGCGTGTTCCAGCGCGAACAGCGCCGCCTCGCAGTTGAGGACGCTGATGTTGTAGGGCGGGCGCACCTTGTCGATCTCGCCGATCAGCGCCGAGCGGCCGATCATGTAGCCGATGCGCACGCCGGCCAGGCCGAACTTGCTGAGCGTGCGCATCAGCAGCACGTGCTCGTGGCGGGTGATGCGGTCGGCGTAGGTGCGGCTGGCGAACGGCTGGTAGGCCTCGTCGATGACCACCAGGCCCGGCGCGGCCTCGACGATTCGCTCGATCACAGCGTCGTCCCACAGGTTGGCCGTGGGATTGTTCGGATAGGCCAGGTAGACGATCGAGGGCTGGTGCTGCTCGATGGCGGCGAGCATGGCGCGCTCGTCAAGCTCGAAGTCGGGCGTGAGGTCCACCGGGATGAACTTCAGGCCCTGCAGCTGCGCGCTCATGCCATACATCACGAAGCCGGGCACCGGCGCCAGGATGGACGCGCCGGGCACGTCGCAGGCCATGGCCAGCAGCGAGATCAGCTCGTCGGAGCCGTTGCCCAGCATGAGCGAGAAGCCCTCGGGCATGCCGGCGTGGCGTGCCAGCGCATCACGCAGCGTGGCGACGCGCTCGCCCGGATAGCGGTTCAGCGCCACGGTGGCGAGCCGCTCGCCCAGCGCGCGCTGAAGCTCGGGCGGCAGCCGGTGCGGGTTCTCCATCGCATCGAGCTTCACCAGCCCGGCCGAAGGCTGGACGGCGTAGGCGTGCATGCCCTGCACGTCGTGGCGGATCAGGCGCGCCAGTTTCGGCGGCAACGTCGTGGCGGTCATGGCTTGAGCCTCATCTCGGCGGCCCGGGCGTGCGCCTGCAGGCCTTCGCCGTGCGCCAGCACCGAGGCCACGCGGCCGAGCGACTGCGCGCCGGCTTCGCTGACCTCGATCAGGCTGCTGCGCTTCTGGAAGTCGTACACGCCCAGCGGGCTGGAGAAGCGCGCGGTGCTGCTGGTGGGCAGCACGTGGTTGGGGCCGGCGCAGTAGTCGCCCAGGCTCTCGCTGGTGTAGCCGCCCAGGAAGATGGCGCCGGCGTGCCTGAGCAGCGGCTCCCATCGGTGCGGCTCGCTGCTGGCGATCTCCAGGTGCTCGGGCGCGATGCGATTGCTGATGTCGCAGGCCTCTTGCATCGAGCGCGTGAGGATCAGCGCTCCGCGGCCGTTGAGCGACTTCGCGATGATGTCCGCGCGCGGCATCTGCGGCAGCAGGCGATCGATCTCCTGCTGCACGCGATCGAGGTAGGCGGCGTCGGGGCACAGCAGGATGCTCTGCGCCAGTTCATCGTGTTCCGCCTGCGAGAACAGGTCCATCGCCACCCAGTCGGCCGGCGTGCTGCCGTCGGCCAGCACCAGGATCTCGCTGGGGCCCGCGATCATGTCGATGCCCACCTGGCCGAACACGCGGCGCTTGGCGCTGGCCACGTAGGCGTTGCCGGGGCCGGTGATCTTGTCCACGCGCGGCACGGTCTTCGTGCCGTACGCCAGCGCGCCCACGGCCTGGGCACCGCCGATGGTGAACGCGCGATGCACGCCCGCGACGTGGGCCGCGGCCAGCACCAGCGGGTTCTTCTCGCCGCCCGGCGTGGGCACCACCATGACGATCTCGCCGACGCCCGCGACGTGCGCGGGAATGGCGTTCATCAGCACCGACGACGGATAGGCGGCCTTGCCGCCGGGGACGTAGATGCCGACGCGGTCCAGCGGCGTCACCTTCTGGCCGAGCAGCGTGCCATCGGCGTCGCGGTACGACCAGCTCTCGCCGCTGGCGCGCTTTTGCGCCTCGTGGTAGCTGCGCACGCGCGCCGCGGCCGTTTCCAGCGCGCTGCGCTGGTCGGCGGGGAGGCCTTCGAACGCGGACTTCAGTTCGGCCGGATCGAGCTCGAGCGACGCCATCGAAGACGCCTGCAGGCGGTCGAAGCGGCGGGTGAACTCCAGCACCGCCTCGTCGCCACGCGTGCGGACGGCCTCGAGGATGTCGGTGACCGCCTGCTCGACCTGCGCGTCGGTGTCCGCCGACCAGTGCAGCCGGGCCTGGAACGCGGCCTCGAAGCCGGCATCGGCGGTGGACAGGCGAACGGGTCGGGCTTGCGGGGTCATCACGAGGGTCGGGCGGCGGTGGCGCGGGAAAAGGTGTCGATCAACTGGCGGATCGGAGCCTGCTTGAGCTTGAGCGCGGCCTGGTTGACCACCAGGCGCGAGCTGATGTCCATGATGCGTTCGACTTCGACCAGCTGGTTCGCCTTGAGCGTGTTGCCGGTGGAGACCAGGTCGACGATGGCATCGGCCAGGCCGGTGAGCGGCGCGAGTTCCATGCTGCCGTACAGCTTGATCAGGTCGACGTGCACGCCCTTGGCGGCGAAGAAGTCGCGCGCGATGGACACGTACTTGGTGGCCACGCGCAGGCGCGAGCCCTGGCGCACGGCGTTGGCGTAGTCGAAATCGGAGCGCACGGCCACGCTGACGCGGCAGCGCGCGATGTCCAGGTCCAGCGGCTGGTACAGGCCCTGGCTGCCGTGCTCGATCAGCGTGTCCAGGCCGGTGACGCCGAGGTCGGCGCCGCCGTACTGCACATAGGTCGGCACGTCGGTCGCGCGCACCAGCACCACGCGCAGTTCGGGACGGTTGGTGGGCAGGATCAGCTTGCGCGACTTCTCCGGGTCTTCCAGCACCTGGATGCCCGCGGACTGCAGCAGCGGCATCGTCTCGTCGAAGATGCGGCCCTTGGAAAGCGCCAGGGTGACGGTCATGCACTGACCCTTTCGATCTCGGCGCCCAGGCCGCGCAGCTTGGCTTCCATCCGGTCGTAGCCCCGGTCCAGGTGGTAGATGCGGTCCACCATCGTCTCGCCCTCGGCCACCAGGCCGGCGATGACCAGGCTGGCGGAAGCGCGCAGGTCGGTGGCCATCACGGTGGCGCCCGACAGGCGCGGCACGCCTTCGAGCACGGCGACCTTGCCGTCCACCTGGATCTTCGCGCCCAGGCGCACCAGTTCGTTCACGTGCATGAAGCGATTCTCGAAGATGGTTTCGGTGACGTGCGAGGCGCCCTCGGCGATGGCGTTCAGCGCCATGAACTGGGCCTGCATGTCGGTGGGAAACCCGGGGTACTCGGTGGTGCGGAAGCTCTGGGCCTTCAGCCGGCCCTGCGAGCGGATGCGGATGCCGTCTTCCAGCGCCGTGATCTCGGCGCCGGCCTGGCGCAGCTTCTCGATCACCGCTTCCAGGTGGTCGGCGCGGCCGTGGCGCAGCACGGCTTCGCCGCCCGTGGCCGCCACCGCGCACAGGAAGGTGCCGGCCTCGATGCGGTCGGCCACCACCGGGTGGGTGCAGCCCGAGAGGCGCTTCACGCCCTCGATGCGGATGCGGCGGGTGCCGTGGCCCTCGATCTTCGCGCCCATGCGGATCAGCATCTCGGCCAGGTCGGAGATCTCCGGTTCCTGGGCGGCGTTCTCCAGCACGGTCTCGCCTTCGGCGAGCGCCGCGGCCATCATGAAGTTCTCGGTGCCGGTGACGGTCACCATGTCGGTGGTGATGCTCGCGCCGCGCAGCCGATCGCTGCCCTTGGGCAGCCTGGCGATCATGTAGCCGTGCTCCACCAGGATCTCGGCGCCCATCTGCTGCAGGCCCTTGATGTGCTGGTCGACCGGCCGCGAGCCGATGGCGCAGCCGCCCGGCAGCGACACGGTGGCTTCGCCGAAGCGCGCCAGCAGCGGGCCCAATGCCAGCACCGAGGCGCGCATGGTCTTCACCAGTTCGTAGGGCGCTTCCGGCGAGCTGAGCTTGCCGGCGTCGATTCGCGCGTTGCCTTCCTCGTCCTGCTCGGCGGTGACGCCCATGTTGCGCACCAGCTTGAGCATGGTGGCCACGTCCTGCAGGCGCGGCACGTTGCGCAGCTGCACGGCTTCATCGGTCAGCAGCGCGGCGCACAGCTGCGGCAGCGCGGCGTTCTTGGCGCCGGAAATGCGGACCTCGCCGTGGAGCGGCCGGCCCCCGCGGATCAATAGCTTGTCCATCTCGGATCAGGAATGTCGGGTGGACGCCCACTCGGCGGGCGTGAAGGTCTTCATCGACAGAGCGTGGACCTCGTCCGTGTGCATTCTCGCACCCAGGGTGGCGTACACCCGCTGGTGCCGCTGGATGGGACGCTTGCCCTCGAACTCCGGCGAGACGATCACCGCCGACCAGTGGCGGCCGTCGCCTTCGACCTCGAGGTGCTCGCAGGCGAGGCCCGCGGCGATGATGGAGCGCAGTTCTTCGGCGGTCATGTCAGCCCCTGATCTTGTAGCCGATGCGGAGCAGGTGCACGGCGATGGCGCTGACCACGAGCATGGCCGAACCGACGATCCCCAGGCTCAGCCACGGCGAGACGTCGCTCACGCCGAAGAAGCCGTAGCGGAAGCCGTCGATCATGTAGAAGAAGGGATTGAGGTGGCTCACGCGTTGCCAGAACTCGGGCAGCGAATGGATGGAATAGAACACGCCGGACAGGAACGTCATCGGCATGATCACGAAGTTCTGGAAGGCCGCCATCTGGTCGAACTTCTCGGCCCACAGGCCGGCGATCAGGCCCAGCGCGCCCAGCATACCGGCGCCCAGCAACGCAAACACCAGGATCCACAGCGGCGCCACGAAATCCGGGCGAGCGAAGATGGCGGTCACCAGCAGGACGCCCGTGCCGACGGCCAGCCCGCGCGCGATGGACGAGCCCACGTACGCCAGGAACCAGCTCCAGTGCGACAGCGGCGTGAGCAGCACGAACACCAGGTTGCCCATGATCTTGCTCTGGATCAGGGACGAGGAGCTGTTGGCGAACGAGTTCTGCAGCACGCTCATCATCACCAGGCCCGGAACCAGGAAGGCGGTGTAGCTGATGCTGCCGTACACCTTGACGTGAGACTCCAGCACGTGGCCGAAGATCAGCAGGTACAGCATCGCCGTGAGCACCGGCGCGGCCACGGTCTGGAAGCTCACCTTCCAGAACCGCAGGACTTCCTTGTAAAGCAGCGTCTGCCAGCCCGCCATCACGCCGCCACCTTCTGCTGCTGGTACCCGGCCGACATGACGTCGAGGAACACGTCCTCCAGGTCGGCCTTGCGGATCTCCACGTCCTCCACGCGCAGCCCCGCGCGGCGGATGGCGGCGAGGTAGTCCTCGATCTCGTGCGCGTCGTGCGCCGGAAGCTGCACGATGCGGCCGGTGACGCGCGCCTTGTGCGCGAACTCGGGCGGCAGCTGGCTGTCCATCTTGAAGCGCAGCACGTTGCTGGACGCGGCCTTCAGCAGCTCGCTGGTGCGCTCCAGCGCCACCACCCGCCCGGTCTTGAGCATGGCGATGCGGTTGCACAGCGCCTCGGCTTCTTCCAGGTAGTGGGTGGTCAGCAGCACGGTGTGGCCCTGCCGGTTCAGGCGGGCGATGAACTGCCACAGCGTCTGGCGCAGTTCGACGTCGACGCCGGCGGTGGGCTCGTCCAGCACGATCACCGGCGGCTTGTGCACCAGCGCCTGGGCCACCAGCACGCGGCGCTTCATGCCGCCGGACAGCTGGCGCATGTTGGAATTCGCCTTGTCGGCCAGGCCCAGGCTTTCCAGCAATTCGCCGATCCAGGCCTCGTTGTTCTTCACGCCGAAGTAGCCGGACTGGATGCGCAGCGCCTCGCGCACGGTGAAGAACGGGTCGAACACCAGCTCCTGCGGCACCACGCCGAGCTGGCGGCGCGCCGCGGCGTAGTCGGACACCACGTCGTGGCCGCGCACGGCCACGCGGCCGGCGGTGGCGCGCGAGAGGCCGGCCAGGATGCTGATGAGAGTGGTCTTGCCGGCGCCGTTCGGGCCTAGCAGCCCGAAGAACTCACCTTCCTCGATGTCGAAGGAGACACCATCCAGGGCGGTGAGCTTGCCGCGCGCCGAAGCGAAGGTCTTGGAGACGGACTGGAACGAGATCGCGGGCATGGAAGCCCACGATTTTAGGCGGTGGCCCTCGAGGGCGCCGCCGGGGCGGGAGAAAGCCCTGCGCTAGGCCTGCTGCGCCTGCGCGGGCGCGAGCAGTTCGCCGACGCCGTAGACGCTGGCCAGTTCACGAAGCCGCGCCGGCATGCGGGCGACCGCGAAGGTCTTGCCCAGCGAAAGCGCCTCGCGGCGGCAGTCCAGCAGCACGGCGAGGGCCGAGGAGTCGAATTCCTGCAGCGCGCCGGCGTCGGCCACGACCTGCGCCGGCGGGTCGGAACGCAGCGCCTGCGCCAGCATGCGTGCGCAGGCCGGCGCGTCGGCGTGGGTCAGGCGCTCGGGCAGGACCAGCATCAGCCCTTGCGCGAGGCGTTGGCCTTGTTGCGCTCGGCGAGGGAAGCGATCAGGCCGTCCACGCCCTTGGCGTTGATCTCGTGCGCGAACTGGCTGCGGTAGGTCTCGACCAGCCACACGCCCAGCACGTTCAGGTTGTAGATCTTCCAGCCCGCGCCCTGGCCCGGGGTCTTCTCCAGCCGGTAATCGAGCTGGATCGGGTCGCCGCGGCCGCGGATCTCGGTGCGCACGACCAGTTCCTTGTCGTCCGGCGAAGCGCGCAGCGGCTTGACCGAGATGACCTGGTCGTCCACCTGCGACAGCGCGCCGGAATAGGTGCGCACCAGCAGCGTCTTGAACTCCTCCTGCAGGCGCTTCTGCTGCTCCGGCGTGGCCTGGCGCCAGGCCGGGCCGACCGAGGCCGCCGTCATGCGCTGGAAGTTCACGTTCGGCATGATCTTGCTGTCCACCAGCGCCATGATCTTGCTGATGTCGCCGGACTGGATGGACTTGTCGGCCTTGATGGCGCCCAGCGTCTCGTCGGACAGGCGCTTGATCATGGCGTCGGGTGCCTCATCGGCGGCCAGGGCCGCCTGAGGAGCTACGGCCGCCAGCGCGCCCAGCGCGAGGAATGCAGCCGCCAGGCGGCCGAAAAAGCGTCGTTGCATCGTCACTGACCTTTCTTTCTCAGCGGGTCGCACCCGCAATGTTCTTTTGGAACCCCAGGCTGCGGTCGGGTTCCGGGACCCGGCCGCCGCTTGCAACAGGGTGCAACTCTAGCGGCTGGGCGCCGAAGCGGGCGCGGCCGGGGTCGCTGGCGCCCCGGGCGCCTGGTTGGGCTCGCTTTCCAGCTCAGGCTCCTGGCCGTCGTTGTCGCTGGCCTTGTCCTTGCCGATGCGCACCGGGCCGATCTCGGCGCGGCGGCGCTGCAGGTAGGAATCGCGCAGGAAGCTGTAGCGGTCCAGGGCCGCGCCTTCCAGCACGTCGCTCGCGCGCAGCAGGTTGGAGCGCACGTCGACCACGCGCAGGACGTAGAGCCCGTCGCGCGTCACTTCGGGTTTGATGTAGGTCAGCGGATCGCCCTGCCAGTCGACCGGCAGCGCCGCGGTGTCGCGCAACGTCGAGGGCCCGAGCAGCGGCAGCACGATGTAGGGGCCGGCGGGCACGCCCCAGTGCCCCAGGGTCTGGCCGAAGTCCTCGCGGTGCCGCTCGATGTTCATCTCGCTGGCGATGTCCAGCACGCCGGCGAAGCCGAACACGGTGTTGAACGAGAACCGCATCCAGTTCTCGGCGGCGTCGCCCAGTTTCAGCTGCAGCGCGGCGTTCACCGCGGACCAGGCGTCGCCCAGGTTGCTGAAGAAGTTCGACACGCCGGTGCGCACCAGCGGCGGCACCTTCTCGCGATAGAACGTGGCGCTGGGCTTGAGGACCACCGCGTCGATGTTCTCGTTGAAGTCCGACACCCCGCGGTTGAAAGGCTCGAAGGGGTCGTGCGGATTGACGTTCGGGCCGCTCGCGCAGCCGGCCAGCGGCAGGAGCGCCGCCAAGAGCATCGTCCGCCCCCAACGGCGGACAGCATTTCCCTGATTCATTTTTTCGGTGCCGGCGCCGGAGCCGGCGGTGCATTGTTGGTCCCGCCGTCGGCCGCCTTGTTGTAGAGGAACTGGCCGATCAGATTCTCCAGCACCACGGCCGACTGCGTGGTGGTGATGGTATCGCCCGGGGCGAGGTTCTTCTCGTCGGCGCCGGCTTCCACGCCGATGTACTGCTCACCCAGCAGGCCGCTGGTGAGGATCTTGAGCGAACTGTCCTTGGGGAACTGGTAGCGGGTCTCGAGGTCGAGCGTCACGCGCGCCTGGAAGCTCTTGTCGTCGAAGCTGATCGACTCGACCCGGCCGACCACCACGCCCGCGCTGCGCACCGCCGCCTGGCGCTTCAGGCCGCCGATGTTGTCGAACTTGGCCGTGACCCGGTAGGTGGACTGGAAGCTCAGGCTGAGCAGGTTGGCCGACTGCAGGGCCAGGAACAGCAGCGCCGCGGCGCCCACGAGCACGAACAGGCCCACCCACAAGTCGTTCTTGGAACGTTCCATATGCCTTCAATCCTAGATGCTGAACATCATCGCGGTGAGCACGAAATCGAGCCCCAGCACCGCCAGCGACCCCGCCACCACGGTGCGCGTCGTGGCGCGCGAAACACCTTCCGGCGTGGGATGCGCCTCGTAGCCCTGCAGCAGCGCGATGAAAGTGACCGTGACGCCGAACACCAGGCTCTTGACGACGCCGTTGCCGACGTCGCGCCAGACATCCACGCCGCCCTGCATCTGGCTCCAGAACGCGCCCGGGTCCACGCCGATGAGCAGCACGCCGACCACGTAGCCGCCGATGATGCCGACGGCGCTGAACACCGCGGCCAGCAGCGGCATGGCGATCACGCCGCCCCAGAAGCGCGGCGCCAGGATGCGGCGCACCGGGTCGACCGCCATCATCTCCATCGCCGACAGCTGCTCGCCCGCCTTCATCAGGCCGATCTCGGCCGTGAGCGAGGTGCCGGCGCGTCCGGCGAACAGGAGCGCGGTGACGACCGGTCCGAGCTCCCGCACGAGCGAGAGCGCGACCAGCAGGCCGAGCGCCTCCGACGAGCCATAGCGCTGCAGCGTGTAGTAGCCCTGCAGGCCGAGCACGAAGCCGACGAACAGGCCCGACACCGTGATGATGGCCAGCGAGTAGTTGCCCAGGAAATGGACCTGGTCGCGCACCAGGCCGAAGCGGCGCAGCGCGGGCCCGGTCAGTGAAAGCAGGCGCGCCAGCAGGCGCGCGCCGCGGCCCAGGTCGGCCAGCATGCCGCGGGTGGCGCGGCCGATGTCGGCGGGATGCCACCAGCTCATTGGCCGAACCCTCCGCCGAAGTCCTGCGAGACCGTGGGACCGGGATAGTGGAAATGCACCGGACCTTCGGGCCGGGCGTTGACGAACTGCGCGACCAGCGGATCGTTGGATGCGCGCACCTGCTCGGGCGTGCCCTGGGCGGCGATCTTCCCGTTGGCCAGGATGATCACCTGGTCGGCGATGCGGAAGGTCTCTTCGAGGTCGTGCGAGACCACGATGCTGGTGATGCCCAGCGAGTCGTTCAGGCGGCGGATCAACTGCGCCGCGGTGCCGAGCGAGATCGGGTCGAGGCCGGCGAAGGGCTCGTCGTACATCACCAGGTCGGGATCGAGCGCGATGGCGCGCGCCAGTGCCACGCGGCGAGCCATGCCGCCGGAGATTTCGCTGGGCAGCAGGTCGCGCGCACCGCGCAGGCCGACGGCGTTGAGCTTCATCAGCACGATGTCGCGCACCAGCGCTTCGGACAGCTGGGTGTGTTCGCGCAGGGGAAAGGCCACGTTGTCGAACACCGACATGTCGGTGAACAGCGCGCCGAACTGGAACAGCATGCCCATGCGGCGCCGCGCGGCGTACAGGCCGTCGCGGTCCAGCGTGGCGACTTCCTGGCCTTCGAAGCGAAGGCTGCCGCGCTGGGCGCGCACCTGGCCGCCGATCAGGCGCAGCACCGTGGTCTTGCCGCCGCCGGACGCGCCCATCAGCGCGGTCACCTTGCCGCGCGGGACGGTGAAGCTCACGCCGTCGAGGATGCGGCGCTCACCGTAGCCGAAGCTCAGGTCTTGGCATTCGACGAGCGGACTGTCGGGATCGGGCATGCGCATGGATGGGCCGGGAGGACCGGTGATGATACCGGCCCACCCTCCCCGAGCGACTTAGCCGTGGATGAGCAGCCACACACTGGCGCCGCCCGTCGCGCCGGGGCTCCAAGTCAGCGGATGGTCAGCCTTCAGCGCGGCAGGTCGCTGAAACCCATCAGGAACTCGTCCACCGCCCGCGCGGCCTGGCGGCCTTCGCGGATGGCCCAGACCACCAGCGACTGGCCGCGGCGGATGTCGCCGGCCGCGAACACCTTGGGCACGCTGGTCGTGTAGCCGCCGATGAATTCGGTGCTCGCCTTGGCGTTGCCGCGCGCGTCCTTCTCCACGCCGAAGCCTTCGAGGATGGTCTGCACCGGGCTGACGAAGCCCATGGCCAGCAGCACGAGGTCGGCCTTGTATTCCTTCTCGGTGCCGGGCACCTCGGCGAACTTGCCGTCCTTGAACTCCACCTGCACGGTCCTCAGGCCGGTGACCTTGCCCTTCTCGCCGATGAACTCCTTGGTGGCGATGGCGAACTCGCGCTCGCAGCCTTCCTCGTGGCTGGAGCTGGTGCGCAGCTTGTACGGCCAGTACGGCCAGGTCAGCGGCTTGTTCTCCTCCTCGGGCGGCTGCGGCATCAGTTCGAACTGCGTGACGCTGGCGGCGCCGTGGCGGTTGCTGGTGCCGACGCAGTCGCTGCCGGTGTCGCCGCCGCCGATGACGATCACGTGCTTGCCGTCGGCGCGGATCTGGCCCTTCACCTTGTCGCCCGCGTTGACCTTGTTCTGCTGCGGCAGGAACTCCATCGCGAAGTGCACGCCGTCCAGGTCGCGGCCCGGCACGGGCAGGTCGCGCGACTGCTCGGCGCCGCCGGCCAGCAGCACGGCGTCGAACTGCGCCTGGAGGTCCTTGGCCGAAATGGTTTCCTTGGCCCAGTTGGTGACCTTGGAGCCCTTGGGCAGCTCGCCCACCATCACGCCGGTGCGGATGACGACGCCTTCGGCCTTCATCTGCTCGACGCGGCGGTCGATGTGGTGCTTCTCCATCTTGAAGTCGGGGATGCCGTAGCGCAGCAGGCCGCCGATGCGGTCGTTCTTCTCGAACAGCGTGACCTCATGGCCGGCGCGCGCCAGCTGCTGCGCGGCCGCCATGCCGGCGGGGCCGGAGCCGACCACGGCGACCTTCTTGCCGGTCTTGATGCGCGGCACGCGCGGCTGCACCCAGCCCTTGTCCCACGCGCGATCGATGATGGCGTGCTCGAGGGACTTGATGCCCACCGGCTCGTCGTTCACGTTCAGCGTGCAGGCCGCCTCGCAGGGCGCGGGGCAGATGCGGCCGGTGAACTCCGGGAAGTTGTTGGTCGAGTCCAGCACCAGCCACGCGCTCTTCCAGTCCTGGTGGTAAACCAGGTCGTTGAAGTCCGGGATGATGTTGTTGACCGGGCAGCCCGAGTTGCAGAACGGCGTGCCGCAATCCATGCAGCGCGCGCCCTGCACCTTGGCCTGGGCGTCATCGAGGCCGATGACGAATTCCTTGTAGTGCTTCACGCGCTCGGGCACGGGCTTGTAGCCCTCCTCGACGCGCTCGAATTCCATGAAGCCGGTGATCTTTCCCATTCTTGTTTCCTCGCTCCGTCAGGGGCTTCAGGCGGCGGCGACGCCGTTGACGTGGACCGCGACCGCGGCATCGTTGCCGCTGCCGGACTCCAGCGCTTCGCGCTCGTGCATCTCGGCCAGGGCGCGCTTGTACTCGTTCGGGAACACCTTGAGGAAGCGCCCGCGCGTCTCCTTCCAGTGGTCCAGGATCTCGCGCGCGCGGCGGCTGCCGGTCCAGCGGTTGTGCTCCTCCAGCAGCTTCTTGAGCAGTTGCTCGTCGGACTGGCCGGCGTGCATCTTGGTGCGCGGCGTGGCGGCCTTCTGCTCGGTGGGCGACAGCACGCGCTCCAGCGTCACCATCGAGGTGTTGCAGCGGCTGGCGAACTGGCCGTCCTCGTCGTAGACGTAGGCCACGCCGCCGGACATGCCCGCCGCGAAGTTGCGGCCGGTCTTGCCCAGCACCACGACGGTTCCGCCCGTCATGTACTCGCAGCCGTGGTCGCCCGTGCCTTCCACCACCGTGGTGGCACCCGACAGGCGCACCGCGAAGCGCTCGCCCGCGACGCCGGCGAAGAAGGCCTCGCCGGTGGTGGCGCCGTACAGCGCGGTGTTGCCGATGATGATGTTCTTGGTCGCCTCACCGCGGAAGTCGATGCTGGGCCGCACGATGATGCGGCCGCCCGACAGGCCCTTGCCGGTGTAGTCGTTGGCATCGCCGATCAGGTACAGCGTGACGCCCTTGGCCAGGAACGCGCCGAACGACTGGCCGCCCGTGCCTTCCAGCTGGATGCGGATGGTGTCGTCGGGCAGGCCCTCCGGATGCGCCTTGGTCACCGCGCCGGAGAGCATCGCGCCCACCGAGCGGTTGACGTTGCGCGCGTTCTCGATGAACGAGACCTTCTCGCCGCGCTCGATGGCGGGGCGGCTGCGCTCGATCAGGATGTTGTCCAGGCTCTTGTCCAGGCGGTGGTCCTGCTCCTCGACCTGGTAGCGCGCCACCTCGGCCGGCACTTCGGGACGGGCCAGCAGGCGGGTGAAGTTGAGGCCGCGCGCCTTCCAGTGCTCGATGCCCTTCTTCATGTCCAGCAGGTCGGTGCGGCCGATCAGGTCGTCGAACTTGCGGATGCCCAGCTGCGCCATGATCTGGCGCACTTCCTCGGCGACGAAGAAGAAGTAGTTGACGACGTGCTCGGGCTTGCCGTCGAACTTCTTGCGCAGCACCGGGTCCTGCGTGGCCACGCCCACCGGGCAGGTGTTCAGGTGGCACTTGCGCATCATGATGCAGCCCTCGACCACCAGCGGCGCGGTGGCGAAGCCGAATTCGTCGGCGCCCAGCAGCGCGCCGATGGCGACGTCGCGGCCGGTCTTCATCTGGCCGTCTGCCTGCACGCGGATGCGTCCGCGCAGGCGGTTCAGCACCAGGGTCTGCTGGGTCTCGGCCAGGCCGATCTCCCAGGGCGAACCGGCGTGCTTGATCGACGACCAGGGCGAAGCGCCCGTGCCGCCGTCATGGCCGGCGATCACCACGTGGTCGGCCTTGCACTTGGCCACGCCCGCGGCGATGGTGCCCACGCCCACTTCCGACACCAGCTTGACGCTGACGGAGGCATGCGGCGCCACGTTCTTCAGGTCGTGGATCAGCTGCGCCAGGTCCTCGATCGAGTAGATGTCGTGGTGCGGCGGCGGCGAGATCAGGCCGACGCCCGGCACCGAGTAGCGCAGCTTGCCGATGTACTTGGACACCTTGCCGCCGGGCAGCTGGCCGCCCTCCCCCGGCTTGGCGCCCTGGGCCATCTTGATCTGCACCTGGTCGGAGGACGACAGGTATTCGGCCGTGACGCCGAAGCGGCCCGAGGCCACCTGCTTGATGCGCGAACGCAGCGAGTCGCCTTCCTGCAGCGGGATGTCGACCTCGACCACGTCCTTGCCGACGATCTCGGCCATCGTCTGGCCGGTCTTGATCGGGATGCCCTTCAACTCGTTGCGGTAACGAGCCGGGTCCTCGCCGCCTTCGCCGGTGTTGCTCTTGCCGCCGATGCGGTTCATCGCGATCGCCAGCGTGGCGTGCGCCTCGGTGGAGATGGAGCCCAGCGACATCGCGCCGGTGGCGAAGCGCTTGACGATCTCCTTGGCCGGCTCGACCTCGTCGACGGGGATGGCCCTGGAAGGATCGACCTTGAACTCGAACAGGCCGCGCAGCGTCATGTGGCGGCGGCTCTGGTCGTTGATCAGCTGGGCGTATTCCTTGTACGTGCTCCAGTTGTTGGCGCGCGAGGCGTGCTGCAGCTTGGCGATGGCGTCGGGCGTCCACATGTGCTCTTCGCCGCGGGTGCGCCAGGCGTACTCTCCGCCGGCGTCCAGCATGTGGGCCAGCACCGGGTCGGCGCCGAAGGCCGAGCGGTGCATGCGGATGGCCTCCTCGGCGATCTCGAACACGCCGATGCCCTCGACGCGGCTGGAGGTGCCGGTGAAGTACTTCTCGACCGTGTCGCTGTTCAGGCCGATGGCCTCGAACAGCTGGGCGCCGCAGTACGACATGTAGGTCGACACGCCCATCTTGGACATGATCTTGGAAAGACCCTTGCCGATCGCCTTGACGTAGTTGTAGATGGCCTTCTCGGCCGACAGCTCGCCCGGCAGGTCCTTGTGCATCTGCACCAGCGTTTCCATCGCCAGGTAGGGATGGACGGCTTCCGCGCCGTAGCCGGCCAGCACGCCGAAGTGATGCACCTCGCGCGCGGAACCGGTCTCCACCACCAGTCCGGCGGTGGTGCGCAGGCCCTCGCGCACCAGGTGCTGGTGGATCGACGACAGCGCCAGCAGCGCGGGGATGGCCACCTGGTCCGGGCCGACGGCGCGGTCGCTGATGATCAGGATGTTCTTGCCGCCGCGGATGGCGTCCACCGCCTCGGCGTTGAGCGAAGCCAGCTTGGCTTCCACGCCCTCATGGCCCCACCCCAGCGGGTAGGTGATGTCCAGCGTGTAGCTGCGGAACTTGCCCTGGGTGATCTTCTCGATGCCGCGCAGCTTGGCCATGTCGGCGAAGTCGAGGATCGGCTGGCTGACTTCCAGCCGCATCGGCGGGTTCACCTGGTTGATGTCCAGCAGGTTCGGCTTGGGGCCGATGAAGGACACCAGCGACATCACGATGGCCTCGCGGATCGGGTCGATCGGCGGGTTGGTCACCTGCGCGAACAGCTGCTTGAAGTAGTTGTAGAGCGCCTTGTTCTTGTTGGACAGCACGGCCAGCGGGCTGTCGTTGCCCATGGAGCCGATGCCCTCCTCGCCGGCCTGCGCCATGGGCGACATCAGGAACTTGAGGTCTTCCTGGGTGTAGCCGAAGGCCTGCTGGCGATCGAGCAGCGTGACCTCGCTGGCGGACGCCTCGCCCGTGTCCTCGGACAGGTCGTCGAGCTTGATGCGCAGGTTCTCGATCCACTGCTTGTACGGGCGGCTGTTGGCCAGGCTGGCCTTGAGCTCCTCGTCGTCGATCATGCGGCCCTGCTCGAGGTCGATCAGGAACATCTTGCCGGGCTGCAGGCGCCACTTGCGCACGATCTTGTTCTCCGGCACCGGCAGCACGCCGGACTCGGAGGCCATGATCACCAGGTCGTCGTCGGTGACGCAGTAGCGCGAGGGACGCAGGCCGTTGCGGTCGAGCGTGGCGCCGATCTGGCGGCCGTCGGTGAACACGATCGAGGCCGGGCCGTCCCAGGGCTCGAGCATCGCCGCGTGGTACTCGTAGAAGGCCTTGCGGCGCTCGTCCATCAGCGTGTGCTGCTCCCAGGGCTCCGGGATCATCATCATCACCGCCTGGGCCAGCGGGTAGCCGGCCATGGTGAGCAGCTCGAGGCAGTTGTCGAAGGTGGCGGTGTCGGACTGGCCGGCGAAGCTGATCGGATAGAGCTTCTTCAGGTCGTTGGCCAGCACCGGCGAGGACATCACGCCTTCGCGTGCGCGCATCCAGTTGTAGTTGCCCTTGACCGTGTTGATCTCGCCGTTGTGGGCGACGTAGCGGTACGGGTGGGCCAGAGGCCACTCGGGGAAGGTGTTGGTGGAAAAGCGCTGGTGCACCAGGGCCAGCGCCGAGATGCAGCGCGGATCCTTCAGGTCCAGGTAGTAGGTGCCGACCTGGTCGGCCAGCAGCAGGCCCTTGTAGACCACGGTGCGGCTGGACATCGAGGGGACGTAGTACTCCTTGGAGTGCTTCAGCCGCAGGTTCTGGATGGCGGCGCTGGCGGTCTTGCGGATCACGTACAGCTTGCGCTCCAGCGCGTCCTGCACGATGACGTCGGCGCCGCGGCCGATGAACACCTGGCGCAGGATCGGCTCCTTCTTGCGCACGGCGGGCGACATCGGCATCTCGCGGTCGACCGGCACGTCGCGCCAGCCCAGGAGCACCTGGCCTTCCGCCTTGATCGCGCGCTCCATCTCCTGCTCGCAGGCGAGGCGGGACGCGTGCTCCTTGGGCAGGAAGATCATGCCGACGCCGTACTCGCCGGGCGGCGGCAGCTCCACGCCCTGCCTGGCCATCTCCTCGCGGTACAGCGCATCGGGCAGCTGGATCAGGATGCCGGCGCCGTCGCCCATCAGCTTGTCAGCGCCCACTGCGCCGCGATGGTCCAGGTTCTCGAGGATCTTCAGGCCCTGGGTGACGATGCCGTGGCTCTTCTCCCCCTTGATGTGGGCCACGAAACCGACGCCGCACGCGTCGTGTTCATTGGCCGCGGAATAGAGGCCGTGTTCTTGCAGATGGGAAATCTCGGCAGCCGTCGTCATGGCACGCTCTCCAGGTCAGGTCGGGATCAGGGTTTGCGAGCATATGACAGTCCAGCACCGTCGCCAAGCAGATTAATCGGGGTCAGATTCCGATTTTCCCGTCGCGATCTAGGTCGCGTACCTAATTGGGGACAGATCAGATCCGGTTCTTGTGAGGACGCCCTGCCGGCTTGGGCGCGGCCCTCCGGTCGGTACGTCGCTCCAGCTCGGCCACATATGCGGCATCCCCGAGCGCCCAGCCCCGGTGGGTCGAGCCGGCCAACGCCTCTTTCGTGTCGCGGCTGATGCCTGCCGTGATGAGCTCGCCGTAGGCCAGCTCGCGGGCGAACGGCGTGTTGCCCAAGGACCAGAACAGCGGATGCGGCGTGACGAGCCGATCGTTCGCGACGCCAGCGTAGTGCCGATGGCTCGACCAGGGGTACTGCGCCGGGTCAGCAACCATCCCGGCGCGCACCGGATTCAGGTCGATGTAGACCATGCAGGCCAGCAGGTAGCGCTCGGCCTGGATCAGCGTCGAGCGATAGCGGCCTTCGAACAGCGTGCCGGTGCGCTGCTGCTGCGCGTTGAAGTGGCGGACATAGCGCCGGCCGACCGCCTGCATCATCTGGGGCAGGCCGGTTTCGGTCTCCGGCGTGGCCAGGATGTGGAAGTGGTTGCCCATCAACACGTAGCTGTGGATCGCCACCTTCAGCTCGCGCGAGTAGGTCTCGACAAGCTCGAGCAGGAGCCGATAGTCGTCGTCGCCCGCGAAGATCGGCTGGCGGTTGTTGCCCCGCTGGATCACATGGTGCGGGTAGCCAGGGAGCGTGAGCCGGGGAAGACGGGCCATTCGAGCGTGGAAATGAGGATCTGACCCCGATTATGGGATCGGCGTCGGCTGACGACGGGGTACGAGCCGCACCGACAGAACAGAGCACGGCCGCGTCCCACAATGGCTGAACCCTAGACGGGGAGGACGCCGTGCCATTTGCTGTCTACATGATCGGTTTCCTGGTGTTCATGGCCGGTGTGGTGTGGGCCGCCGTCGTCGTCGGCGTGCCGCAGCTCTACATCACCTTCGGCGCGCTCGCGCTCATCGTGATCGGCGCGCTGGTGGCGTTCGGCCGCTCGCGCAATCGCGATCACCACGACCGCCGTCGCCACGGAAATTACTAGCCGCTGGAAGACTTCCAGCTAGTCGGCCGCCTGCGCCGCCGCCGGAAAACGCACCGCTTCGAGGTCCTGCAAGCCGAACTCCGCGAGGAGCGCGCGCAGGCGCTGCGCCGCGCTGCGCTTGCGGCGCCCGGTGTAGCGGGCCAGGATCAGTTCGTTCTTCATGCTGTGTTCCCAGCCGACCAGCTCGGTCACGGTGACCGAGTAGCCGCATGCCTCGAGGTAGAGGCAGCGCAACACGTTGGTGAGCTGGCTGCCCACCTCGCGCGTGTGCAGCGGGTGCCGCCAGAGCTCCGCCAGCGGCGTGCGGGCTAGCGACAGCGCCTTGTCCTGGCGCAGGTGCGCCGCGACCTCGGCCTGGCAGCACGGCACCAGCACCATGCCCGCCGCGTGCTTGCGCAGGCCGAAGGCGATGGCGTCGTCGGTGGCGGTATCGCAGGCGTGCAGCGCGGTGACCATGTCGACGCGCTCGGGCAAGGCAGCGTCATCGGCGGCATCGGCCGCGCTGGTGTGCAGGAACTGCATGCGCTCGAAGCCGAAGCGCTGCGCCAGGGAGCGCGAACGCTCCACCAGGTCCTGCCGCGTCTCGATGCCGAACACCTTGCCGCGGCCCGATGGCTGCAGGGAAAGGTCGTAGACGATGAAGCCCAGGTAGGACTTGCCGGCCCCGTGGTCGACGATGGTCGGTCCTTCGTCCCCCTGCGGCAGCTCGCGCAGCAGCTGGTCGATGAACTGGTGCAGGTGATAGACCTGCTTCAGCTTGCGGCGCGAATCCTGGTTGAGCTTGCCCTCGCGCGTGAGGATGTGCAGTTCCTTGAGCAGCTCGGTCGACTGCCCCGGCCGCAGTTGCAGTTGCTCGACGACGCTCATGACCGGCCCGCTCCAAGCGCGTTCCACCCCGCCGGGCCCAGCCGTTCAAGCGTCTGGATGTTCGTCTCGTAGATCGCATCGGCCTCGGGGAATGCCGCGACGGCGCGGTCCATGCTCTCCTCGCGCAGCAAGTGCAGCGTGGGCCACGGCGAGCGATTGCTGAAGTTGGCCATGTCGTCCTCGTCGGCGCCGGCGAAGACGAACGCCGGATGGAAGCTGGCCAGTTGCAGCACGCCGGCGAGCTTGCGACGCTGCAGCAGGCGCTCGCCCCGGCGCACCAGGTCGTTGAACAGAAGGAACTCGTCGAAGCCGCGCGGCACCACCAGCAGCGTGGTGTCGCGCCGGCTCGCTTCGAGCGCGAGCAGATCGGTGACCTCGGCGTCGAGGTGCTCGATGACGCCCGGAACATCGTCCGCCGCGCAGGCCGCCAGGTGCACCTGGCCTTTCACGTGCACCGCCTTCGCGAACGGGCACAGGTTGAGACCGATCACCGCACGCTCGAGCCAGCGGCGGGTGTCGTCGAGTACCTGGTTTGCGGGGGGGCGAGAGGCGTCGGCCATGGGGGCGCGATTCTAAGAGCGGGGCCTATTCCCTAGTGCGGGCGCGCTTGTGGCAGGCGCCTGGCCCAGGCGGCCAGCAGCAGGCCGCAGGCGGCGCAAGCGGCCGTGACGAGCCAGCTCCATTGCCAGCCCCCTGCCCTGGCGGCGACCCACGCGACGGCGGGCGGACCGAGGAACTGGCCGAGTGCGGACCACTGCTGCATCCATCCGACCGTGGTGGAGACGGTGTCTTCACCCGGGGCGAGTCGCACCGCGAGAGAGAACAACGTGCCGGGGATCACGCCGCCGACCGCGGAGAAGGCCAGCACCGCGACGTAGCGCAGCACGGGGCCTGCGCCGGTGGGGGGCAGCACGTCGGCGAACGCGAGGACGGCGGCCGCCGCCATGGTGATGTAGCCGATCGCGAGCAATCGCGGCGCCGGCACGCCGCGTTGGAGCAGGCGGCCCGAAGCCAGGTTGCCGGTCATGTTGACGGCCGCGGCGAACGCGGTAGCCGCGGCGGCCGTCGACGGCGCGATGCCCGCGGCGAGGTAGATCGAAGGCAGGAAACCGATCACCGCCAGCCATTGCGCCGAGTAGACGCCGAACGCGAAGGCGACCAGCCAGGGGCCGGGCGCGGCCAGCGTGCGGCGGATGCGGGCGGCCCACTGCGCGGGAGCGGCACCGCCCGCGTGCGGATCACGCGGCAGCTGCCTCGCCAGCGCAAGAGCCATCACCAGCGACAGCGCGCCCAGCAGCCACCACCAGCCCGGCCAGCCGGCCCACGCCATCCACGCGGGCCCGCACAGCAAGGCGAGCGCCGTCGCGAACGGCATGTACGCGCCCCAGACGCCGAGCATCGCGCTCATGCGTCGAGCCGCGACCAATCGGCGGATGAGCCCCGGCGCGGGCATGGAGGCGAGCAGGAAGCCAAGGCCTTCGAGTGCACGAAGCGCGAGGAGAGCCGCGGGCGTGGTGACGAACCCGCCTGCGATGCTGGCGATGCCCGTGAGCGCCAGGCCCGCGACCATCGTCCGCTTCAGGCCCAGGCGATCGGCCGCGAGACCCACCATCAGTCCCAGCGTCATGCCGGCGAACTGCACCAGCGACAACAGGAATCCTGCCTCGACCAGCGTGAGGCCCAGCCCCTCGCGCAGCACCGGGATGGCGGGCGGCAGCTTGCCCACATGGACCGCGGCCGCGACGCCGCCCGCGACCACGAGCCAGGCGCGGCCCTCGCCCGCGGGCGTCACGGCAGCAGGCGCCGGCCGGTGAGCCGCTCGTGCTCGCGTGCCGCGAAGCGGTCGGTCATGCCCGCGATGTAGTCGGCGACGGCGCGCTCGCGGTCGCCTCGCGCATCGAAGCCACCGCCCATCTGCGCCGGGTCGGCGACGTAGGCGGCGAACAGCTCGCGCACGACGTCCTTGGCGAGGCCGGTGGTTTCGTTCACCTGCGGATGGCGATAGAGGTTGTGCAGCAGGAACTGCTTGAGCTGAGCCGACTGGGCCTGCATGCCCGGGCTGAATCGCACCAGCGGCGCGGCCGCGCGCGCGGCATCGGCGCTGTCCACGCCGCTGGCGCGCAGCGCCTCCTGCGTGGCATCGATGACGTCGTACACCTGCGCGCTGAGCATCCGCCGGATCGACTCATAGAGGACGCGGCGGCCCTGCAGCTGCGGATGCTCGGCCAGGGTCTGGCGACGGAAGCGTTCGAACAGCGGCACGGCTTCCAGTTGCTCGATGGTGATCAGGCCGGATCGCACGCCGTCGTCGATGTCGTGGGCGTTGTAGGCGATCTCGTCGGCCAGGTTGCACAGTTGGGCTTCCAGGCTGGGCTGCGTGCGCTCGAGGAAACGGCGGCCGACGCCGCCCGGTTCGCGCTGCTCCAGCTTCTGGGCATTGGCGCGCGAGCAGTGCTTGAGGATGCCCTCGCGCGTTTCGAAGCAGAGGTTCAGGCCGTCGAAGGCGGGGTAGCGTTCCTCGAGCTGGTCGACCACGCGCAGGCTCTGCAGGTTGTGCTCGAAACCGCCGTGCGATTGCATGCAGTCGTTCAGCGCATCCTGGCCGGCATGGCCGAAGGGCGTGTGGCCCAGATCGTGGGCGAGCGCTATGGCTTCGACCAGGTCTTCATTCAGGCCCAGCGGACGCGCGATGGACCGGCCCAGCTGCGCCACTTCCAGCGAATGCGTCAGCCGGGTGCGGAACAGGTCGCCTTCGTGGTTGAGGAAGACCTGGGTCTTGTAGACCAGGCGGCGAAAGGCGGTGGAGTGGACGATGCGATCGCGGTCGCGCTGGAAGCCGGTGCGGGTGGGCGCCGGCGCCTCGGCGTGGCGGCGGCCGCGCGAGCGGTTCGGGTCTGAGGCGTAGAGAGCCAGCGGCATGGCGAAGGCGGCGCTACCGCGCTCAGGCGGAGCAGTGCCGCAGCACCTCGCGCACCAGGGGCTCCGGCGCCGGCTGCACGACCGCGCGGCCGGGAGAGTCGATCACCACGAAGCGGATGTCGCCGGCTTCGGATTTCTTGTCCAGGCGCATGAGCTCCAGGTAGCGGTCGGCGCCGAGGTTCGGGCCTCGCACCGGCAAGCCGGCGGCTTCGATCAAGGCGCGCAGGCGTGCGGTGAATGCATCGTCCACGAGGCCGAGCCGGCCGGACAACTCGGCGGCCATGACCATGCCGCAGCCCACGGCCTCGCCGTGCAGCCACTCGCCATAGCCGAGGCCCGCCTCGATCGCGTGCCCGAAGGTGTGGCCGAAATTGAGGATGGCGCGCAAACCCGATTCGCGCTCGTCCTGGCCGACGACCCAGCCCTTGATCTCGCAACTGCGCCGCACGGCATGCGCGACGGCGGCCGGCTCACGGCGCATCAGGGCGGCGAGGTTGGCTTCGATCCAGTCGAGGAAGGCCATGTCGGCGATCGGGCCGTACTTGATCACTTCGGCGAGGCCTGCGCTGAACTCGCGCGCCGGCAGCGTGGCCAGCGTGTCGAGGTCGCACACGACACGCTGCGGCTGGTAGAACGCGCCGATCATGTTCTTGCCCAGCGGATGGTTGATCGCCGTCTTGCCGCCCACCGACGAATCGACCTGCGCGAGCAGCGTGGTGGGCACCTGCACGAAAGGCACGCCGCGCATGTAGCAGGCCGCGGCGAAGCCGGTCATGTCGCCGACCACGCCCCCGCCCAGTGCGAACAGCACGGTCTTGCGATCGCTGGCACGCGAGAGCAGCGCGTCGAAGATCCGGTTGAGGGTGGCCCAGTCCTTGTGCTCCTCGCCGTCGGGCAGGACCACGTGGTGCACCTGTGCGAAGCGACCGCGCAGCGCGGCGGACAGCCGATCCAGGTAGATCGGTCCGATGGTTTCGTTCGTCACGACCATCGCGGCCGCGGCGCGCGGCAACTGGGACCAGGTCCCGGCGTCACCGATCAGGCCGGTGCCGATGACGATGGGGTAACTGCGGTCGCCCAGCTCGATGGCGATTTCGTGCAGGACGGCGGGCTGGGTCGCGGGGGCAGGCATAAGCCCCGCAGTTTAAGGCGCGTGCCGGCTCAGGAAGACGGCAGCACGCCGGCCAGTTCCAGCTGCATGAGGATCATGTTCACGAGGGTCGGCACGGAAGGCCTGCCGGTCTCGATGACGAAGTGCGCGGTCTCCCGATAGAACGGATCACGTTCCTCGTACATCTGCCGCAACCGTGCCTGGGGATCGCTGACCTGCAGCAGCGGCCGCTGCGTGTCGTGGCGCAGACGCCGGAACAGTTCCTCGGGCGAGGAGCGCAGGTAAAGGACGTGGCCCGCGCCGCGCAGCACGGCGCGGTTGGCCTCGCGCAGGACCGCGCCGCCACCCGTCGCCAGAACGCGCGGCTCGGATGCGGCCAGCTCGGCGAGGACTTCCTGTTCGATGTCGCGAAAACGCGCTTCGCCCTCGCGGGCGAAGAACTCGCGGATCGAGCAGCCCAGTCGCTGCTCGATCGCGTGGTCGGAATCGCTGAAGGGGAGGTTCAGTCGGCGCGCGAGGCTGCGGCCGACGGTGGATTTGCCGGACCCGGGCAGGCCCACGAGGACGAGGCTTTGCACGTCCGCGTGGCCATCCCCGTCAGCGCGCCGCGCTGCGGTCGGCAATCATCTTGGGGGTGATGAACACCAGCATCTCCTGCTTGTTCGCAGTGCGCTGGCGATTGCGGAACAGGGCGCCGACCGCGGGCAGTTCGCCCAGCACCGGAACCCGGGACTCCGATTCCGTCTCGGTCAGCTCGAAGATGCCGCCGATCACGACCGTCCCGCCGTTGTCCACCAGCACTTGCGTGCGGATGTGCTTGGTGTTGATCGCGATGCCGGCCGCCGTGGTCTCGCCGCGGCTGTCCTTGCTGATGTCCAGGTCCAGGATGATGTTGCCCTCGGGCGTGATCTGGGGGGTCACTTCCAGCTTGAGCGTCGCCTTGCGGAACGCGACCGAAGTGGCGCCGCTCGACGAAGCCTGCAGGTACGGGAATTCCGTGCCCTGCTCGATCAGCGCCTTGGTCTTGTCGGCGGTGACGATGCGCGGGCTGGAAACCAGCTTGCCCTTGCCATCCGCTTCCAGGGCGGAGATCTCCAGGTTCAGCAGGCGGGTCAGGTTCGACTCGAACAGGGAGACGGCGAAGGTCGCGGGCGACGCGCCGCCGATGCCGATCGATGGCAGGTTCACAAAATCGCCTGCGGTGGTGCCGACGTTGTCGCCCAGAACGGCGGGCTGGCCGGCCGGGATGTCGGGCGCGATATAGGTTGGGCCGAACATGGTGTTGCGGCTACCGTTCAGGGTGAACGGTCGGCCGCCCAAGCGCACGCCCAGCGACTTGCCGAACGTGTCCGAGGCTTCGACGATACGGGCCTCGATCAGCACCTGCGGCACGGGAATGTCCAACTGCGAGATCAGAGTCTGGACCGCCTCCAGGCGCGACGGAATGTCGGTCACGAAAAGCTGGTTGGTGCGCGTCTCAGAGATCACGCTCCCGCGCGGCGACAGGATCTTGGTCGCTCCCGCTACGCCGGTGCCCATCAGGCCTGCCGCGATGTCCGCGGACTTGGTGTAGTTAAGCTGGAACGACTGGGTGCGCAGCGGCTCCAGCGTCTGGATGGCGGCGCGGGACTCGAGGTCCAGCTTCTCCTTCGCCGCGATCTCGTCCTTGGGAGCGATCCACAGCACGTTGCCGCTCTTGCGCATGCCCAGGCCCTTGGCCTGCAGGATGATGTCCAGGGCCTGGTCCCAGGGCACGTCCTTCAGGCGCAGGGTGACGGCGCCCGACACGGAATCGGAGGTGACGATGTTGAAGTTGGTGAAGTCCGCGATCACCTGCAGCAGCGAACGCACTTCGATGTTCTGGAAGTTCAGCGAGAGTTTCTCGCCGGTGTAGCCGGGGCCTTGCGAAACCTTGTTGGGGTCGACGCGCTGCGGGCGGACCTCTACGACGAACTGGTTGTCGCTCTGGTAGGCACTGTGCTCCCATTGGCCGCGAGGCTCGATCACTACGCGCACGCGATCACCGACCTGGGTGGTGGTGATGGACTGCACCGGCGTGCCGAAGTCGGTCACGTCGAGGCGGCGCCGCAGGCCTTCGGGCAGCGAGGACTTCAGGAACTCGACAACCAGCTGCTGGCCCTGCTGCTTGATGTCGACGCCGACCTGGTTGTTGGGCAGCTCGACCTGAACCCGGCCGGCGGCGTCCGCGCCCCGGCGGAAGTCGAGGTCCTTGATCGGTTGCGTGTCGCGGTTGCGGCTTTCCGCGAAGGCGGTGCCGGCAGGCGACGGCGCGGGGCTGGCCGTGGCGACGGGCTCGAGCGAAACGAGGAGCGAGTTGCCTTCGATCTGGGCCTTGTAGCCGGTGGGCGTCTTCAGATTCAACACGAGGCGCGTGCGATCACCGGCCGTGACGACGTTGACCGAGCGCAGATTGCCCTGGTTCAGTTCGACCGAGGAGCGGCCCAGTCCGTTGGTGGCACCGGGAACGTCCAGAGCAATGCGCGCGGGGGTCTGGATGGTGAAGCCGGCGGGCACCGCAGGCAACGCCTGCGAGAAATCGATGCGCACCACCTCGACGCCGCCCTGGATCGATCCACTGACGTTCTGGATGACGGTTTGCGCTCTCGCGGAAACGCTCGCCGCAAGCGCCAGCAGGCCCCCGACGCAGGCGATGAGCAGTCGCCCGGACATGGTTTTCTGTTTCTTCATTTCGCCCTCTCTTGTAGTTGGAGCGTCGCGGTGCGCTCGATCCACTCGCCCGCGGCGTCCTGCACGATCTCGCGCAGCACGACCTCGGCCTCGCCGACCTTGACGATCTTTCCGTAGTTCTGGCCGAGGTAATTGCCCGGCTTGACCTGGTACAGCAGCTTGTCCACCTGGACCAGGGCGACCGGCTTTCCTTGCTTGAGCAGGCTGCCGACCATGGACATGGTGTCCAGCGGGAAGCTCTCCAGGGGCTCCTTGTGGCGCGCGATCTCTGGCGCCAGCAGCGCAGTGCTGGTGGTGGATTGAGTCGCTTCGCGCTTGAGCGCCTGGGTGAGCTTCTGGTTGCTGAAGGGGTCGAAGGCGTTGACCTGTGTGTAGCCTTGGGGCGTGAACGTTTTCGGCTCGGGGATCGGCTCCACCTTGGGACGCGTCTGGGCCCGCTGTTGCGTCATCCAGGCTTGAAGTTCGTCTTGGTCCGAGCCGGCGCAGCCGCCCAGGACGGCGGCCACCACGGCGGTTAGGGCGATGCGCTGCGCGATCATTTCTTGGCTCCCGGTCCCGTGGCCTTGCGCTGCTGCTGAACTTCGTCCTTATCGAGGTAGCGGAAGGTCTTGGCCTGGGCTTCCATCACCAGCACTCCGTCCTTGGCAGGCGTTATGGCAAGGTTGTTGAGCGTGACGATGCGCGAAAGATTGGCGACGTCGGCGGCGAAGGCACCGACGTCGTGGTACCTGCCAGTCACCCGCAGCGCGATGGGCAGTTCCGCGTAGTACTCCTTCACGTTGACTTGCCCCGGACGGAACAGCTCGAAGGTCAGGCTGCGGCCCAGGCCCGCCTGGTTGATATCGGACAGGAGCGCATCCATTTCCGCTTTGCTCGGCAGCTGCTTTTCCAGTTGGTCCACGTACTTCTGGACCTGCTCGCGTTGCTGCTTCAGCGCGGCCAGGTTGACGGCTTGGCCCAGCTTCTTGGTGAAGTCCGCCTTGAGCGTCTTTTCCTTGGCGAGCTCTGCTTCCAACTCCGTGGCGGAGTTGGATATCCATGCGAACCACAACGCGGCGACGATGCCCACCGTCAGGGCGAGGCAAGCCAGCAGGCGTGGCAGCACCGGCCAAGTGGCCGGATCGTTCGGATTGAGCCCGCGAAACTGGGAGCTGACCTTCTGCTGGAGGTCGGCCAGGTTGAACTTGGGTGCGGCGGTCTTGGCCATGGGTTCAGGTCCTCGTGGCGGAAGCCGGTGCAGCGGCGGCCGGTACGGCGGGCGCCGACGCCCCGGAGGCGGCAGCCGCCGCCTTCGCGACTTCGCTCGAGCGAAGCAGCCGCACGCGCATGTTGAAGCTCGAGACCCGGCGCTGGTCGCGAGGCGCAAGGGTGACGTTGGCGGCGACGATCTCGACCAGCTCAGGACGGGTGAGATAGGGACTGCCGCCGGCCAGGTTGCGCAGAAGCTCGGAAACTCGTTCGTTCGACTGCGCCATGCCGGCGATCGAGATGACCTGGTTCTCCTGCTTCACGCTGGTGACGTACACACCATCAGGGAGTTGCCGCACGAGTTCATTCAACAGGTGTACGGGCATGTTGCGGTCGGCCTGAAGGTCTTCCACCGCCTGCTGGCGCGCCTTGAGCGCCGCGATCTCCTGCTGCAGCGTGGAAATCTCCTTGATCTGGCCTTCGAGCACCTTGATCTCCTGTGCCAGCACCGAGTTCTTCGTCTGCTGATTGGAGATCTGGGCCGCGTACCAGAGGAAGATGCCGCCGGCTATGACACCGCCGAAAACGGCCGAAAGGCCCAGGGAGGCGTAGAACGCCTCGCGCCTGCGTTTGCGCGCCGCTTCGCGGTGCGGCAGAAGGTTGATCAGGATCACTGCAGGAACCTCCGCATGGCCAGGCCGCACGACGTCAGGTACGACGGCGCTTCGCGGCGCATCTTCTTCTCGCGCACGCCTTCGCCGATGTGCATGCCCTCGAAGGGATTGGCCAGCACGCAGGAGAAGGAGGTCTGCGCGGTAACGGCTTCGTTGAGGCCGGGCAGCGCCGCCGAACCGCCGGCCAGCATGATGTGGTCGACCTTGTTGTGCGGCGTGCTGGTGAAAAAGAACTGCAGCGCGCGGGCCACTTCCTGCGCCATGCTGTCCACGAAGGGACGCAGCACGGCGGCTTCATAGTCGTCGGGGAGCTCGCCGCTGCGCTTCTTGCTCTCCGCCTCTTCAGGGGAGAAACCGTACTGCCGCACGATCAATTGCGTCAACTGGGCGCCGCCGAACGCCTGGTCTCGGTCGTAGAGCACTTCGTCGTTGCGGATCACCTGCATGCTGGTGGTGAACGCACCGACTTCGAACAAGGCGACCATGGTGTCCACGCCGCCATTGGGCAGGCCCTGGATCAGGCGACCGGCCGCCAGTCGCGAGGAGTAGGACTCGACGTCGATGATGACCGGCTTCAGGCCCGCCGCTTCGGCCAGGCCCTGACGGTCCTGCACCTTCTCGCGGCGCGATGCGGCGATCAGCACCTCGATGTCGCCGGCGGAAGTCGGGCTCGGCCCGACCACGCAGAAGTCCAGGCTCACTTCATCCAGGGAGAATGGGATGTACTGGTTGGCCTCGGTCTCGACCTGGACTTCGAGCTCCTGCTCGGACAGGCCGCCGGGCAGGATGATCTTCTTGGTGATGACGGCCGAGGGCGGCAGCGCCATCGCCACGTTCTTGGTGCGGGTGCCGCTCTTCTTGATGAGCCGGCGCATGGCCTCGGCGACCTCATCGAATTTCTCGACGTTGCCGTCCGTGATCCAGCCGCGCTCCAGCGGCTCCATGGCGCAGCGCTCCAGCACGAGCGTGCCGGACTTGTCACGGCCGAGTTCGACCAGCTTGACGCTGGAAGAGCTGATGTCCAGCCCCAGCAGTGGCGCAGCGCCTCGGCTCAAAAGAGATCCCATCGAGATCAATTCAGTCTCCCGCACGCCCATTTCAGGACGTAACAAACTTAAGATTCCACTTGAATGCTACCGGTAACATCCTTGTTGCCAAAGGATTTTTCCCACAGCTCGACCACCATTCGTTGCCAAAAACCGACGAGCCAGGAAGCTCAGGCGGGCGGCCGTGAAGAAGTGCCGGAGCTGATCCGTGACCCCTGCATTTACATCCCGGCAGCCCTGCGAAAGACCGATTTCTATAATCCCCGCCGGACGCAATCCAACGTTTTATGCCCAACGATCGCTCGTCCGAAAACCACCCGACGTCCCGCTCCCGGTCGAAGCCCTCCCCTGGCCTGCAGAGCCGCCTTCTGACCGCCCTGATGTGGCTGATCGGCGCCGCGCTGGCCGCCGGCCTGTCGCTGGTCATCGTCGTGGCCGTGGCCCTGTCGGTCGCCTACCCCAACCTGCCGGACATCTCCGAGCTGTCGGACTACCGGCCCAAGCTGCCTCTGCGGGTGTTCTCGTCCGACGGCGTGCTGCTGGGCGAGTTCGGCGAGGAACGGCGCAACCTGACGCCGATCGCCGAAATCCCGGCGGTCATGAAGAACGCGGTGCTGGCCATCGAGGACGCCCGGTTCTATTCGCACAGCGGCGTGGACTACATCGGCTTGGCTCGCGCCGCCCTGGCCAACCTGGGCCGGGCAAAGAGCCAGGGCGCCTCCACCATCACCATGCAGGTGGCGCGCAACGTCTATCTCTCGTCCGAGAAGACCTTCACACGCAAGCTCTACGAGGTGCTGCTCACCTTCAAGCTGGAGCACCTGCTCACCAAGGACCAGATCCTCGAGATCTACATGAACCAGATTTTCCTCGGCAACCGCGCTTACGGCTTCGCGGCGGCCTCGGAGATCTACTTCGGCAAGCCGATGAAGGAGATCACCATCGCCGAGGCGGCGATGCTCGCCGGCCTGCCGCAGGCGCCCTCGGCCAACAACCCGCTGAGCAATCCGAAACGGGCCCGGGTGCGCCAGCAATACATCATCGAGCGCATGCTGGAGAACGGCTTCATCACGGCCGAACAGGCCGAAGCCGCCAAGAAGCAGGAACTCAAGCTGCGCAGCGGCGGCTTCGACGTCGCCACCCACTCGGCCTGGATCGCCGAGACCGTGCGCCAGCTGGTCTATGCCCAGTACGGCGCCGAGACCTACACGCGCGGCCTGAACGTCGTCACCACCGTCAAGGCGACGCAGCAGGAGGCGGCCTACCGGTCCCTCCGCAACGGCATCATGAATTACGAGCGGCGCCAGATCTACCGCGGCCCCGAGCAGTTCGTGGACCTGCCCGCCGACCGCAAGGACCTCGATGACGCCGTCGACGAGGCCCTGTCCGACCACCCGGACAACGGCGACGTGATGGCCGCCGTGGTGCTGGAAGCCAATCCCAAGCGCATCTTGGCGGTCCGAGGCAACGGCGAGCCTTTCGAGATCGTCGGCGAGGGCCTGCGGCCCGCGCAATCGGGCCTCTCGGACAAGGCACCGCCCAAGATCAAGATCCGCCCCGGCGCCGTGATCCGCGTGGTGCGCACGCCCAAGAACACCTGGGAGATCACCCAGCTGCCCGAGGTCGAGGGCGCCTTCATCGCGCTCAACCCGAAGGACGGCTCCATCCAGGCGATGGTGGGCGGCTTCGACTTCCACAAGAACAAGTTCAACCACGTCACCCAGGCCTGGCGCCAGCCGGGTTCGGGCTTCAAGCCGTTCATCTATTCGGCGGCGCTGGAAAAGGGCTTCACGCCTTCCACCATCGTCAACGACGCGCCGCTGTTCTTCGACGCCGGCGTCACTGGTGGCCAGCCGTGGGAACCCAAGAACTACGACGGCAAGTTCGAAGGCCCGATGCCGCTGCACACCGCGCTGGCCAAGTCCAAGAACATGGTGTCGATCCGCCTCCTGCAGGCCGTGGGCACGCAGAACGCGCAGGACTGGGTCAGCCGCTTCGGCTTCGAGCCCGAGAAGCACCCGCCCTACCTCACGATGGCGCTGGGCGCCGGCTCGGTCACGCCGCTGCAGATGGCCACGGGCTACGCCGTGTTCGCCAACGGCGGCTACCGCGTCAACCCGTGGCTGGTCGGCCGCATCACCGACCATCGCGGCAAGGTGCTGGTCGAGACCCAGCCGCCGCTGCCCACAGAAGCCATGCGCGCCATCGACGCACGCAACGCCTTCATCATGAACCGGCTGCTGAACGAGATCGCACGATCCGGCACCGCCGCCCGCGCGCAGGCCACGCTCAAGCGGCCGGACCTGTACGGCAAGACCGGCACCACCAACGATTCGATCGACACCTGGTTCAACGGCTACCACCCCTCGCTGGTCGCGGTGGTCTGGATGGGTTACGACAACCCGCGTCCGCTGGGCGATCGCGAAACCGGCGGCAGCATGAGCCTGCCGGTGTGGATCAACTTCATGGAAGCCGCGCTCAAGGGCGTTCCCGAAGTCTCGCCCGTCGCTCCTCCCGGCGTGGTGAACGTCGGCGGCGAGTGGTACTACGAGGAATATGCGCGCGGCGGCGGCGTCAGCAGCCTCGGCGTCGCGATGGAGCCCGTGAGTGCAGGCACCGGCGAATTGCAGACGCCGCGCGGCAGTTCCGGCCAGGGCACGCCCGGCGCGCCGGGCGACAAGAGCCTGATGAATTCCGACGGCCAGCCGCCCGCGCCCGCGCCGAAGTCGCCGGACGAGACTCGCCGCAGCATCCTCGACCTGTTCCGCAACTGACCACCGGCGGGGCGCGGCCCCGCTGGGATCAGCCGAATTTCAGCGGCTGGCCCGCCTGCTGGGTCGCCTGGCGGCTCAGGTTGTCGAAGAACTCGCCCTGGCCCTTGGTGTCCATCCAGCGCGCGCCGTCGAACTTGTAGTGGTAGCCGCCGGCCCGCGCGGCGAGCCACACCTCGTGCAGCGGCTTCTGCAGGTTCACGACGATCTGGCTGCCGTTGCGGAACGTGAGCGTGACCATGCCGCCGACGCGCTGGCTGTCGACATCCGCATCGGTCTCGTCGTTGATGCGGTCGCAGCCCGTCTCCACCAGGCGCAGCAGCGACTCGGCGCGGTCCATGTACTCGGGGTCGGTCATTACAATTTCGCGATGTTGAATCTCCGGCGAATTCTATGCAGCGCCCTCCCGCGGCGCGTGCTGCCGGCCGCGATGGCCCTGACGGCATTGGCGGCCTGCGGCCAGAAGGGCGACCTGTTCCTGCCCACCGATCCGGCGGCCGCCAATCGCGCCACCCTTCCGCAAGTGCTCAACCCCACCCGCTCGGTCACCTCGCCCGCGCCGGCCGCGCAGACGCGTGACGCCGACGGCGGCCAGGGCACGGGAACGGCCGCACCGGTGCGCCAGCCATGAGCACGCCCGGCCATCCCCATTTCGCCTGGGAAGGCGGCGAGCTGCGCGTCGAGCAGCTGCGCGTGAGCGAGCTCGCCAGGCAGTACGGCACGCCGTTGTTCATCTATTCCAAGGCCTCGATGCTGGCCGCGCTGGCCGCCTACCGCCGCGGTTTCGCCGGGCGCAAGTCGAAGATCTGCTACGCCATGAAGGCCAACTCGTCGCTGGGCGTCCTGCAGGTGTTCGCGCAGGCCGGTTGCGGCTTCGACATCGTGTCGGGCGGCGAGCTCGAGCGCGTGCTGGCTGTCGGCGCGCCGGCGCGCGACATCATCTTCTCGGGCGTGGGCAAGACCCGCGCGGAAATGGCGCGCGCCCTCGAGGCCGGCATCGGCTGCTTCAACGTGGAGAGCGAAGCCGAGCTGGAGGTGCTCAGCGAAGTCGCCGCCGCGCACGGCCGCACGGCGCCGGTGAGCATCCGCGTCAATCCCAACGTCGACCCCAAGACGCACCCGTACATCTCCACCGGCCTGAAGGGCAACAAGTTCGGCATCGCGCACGAGCGCACGCTGGCGGCCTACCGCCGCGCCGCCGAGCTGCCGGGCCTGCGCGTGGTCGGCATCGACTGCCACATCGGTTCGCAGATCACGGACAGCAGCCCCTACCTGGACGCGATGGACCGCGTGCTCGACCTCGTCGATGCGATCGAAGGCGCCGGCATCCGCCTGCAGCACATCGACTTCGGCGGCGGCCTCGGCATCGACTACCAGGGCGTGCTGCCTCCCGCGGCCGACCAGCTGTGGTCGCAGCTGCTGGCCAAGCTGGACGCGCGCGGCTACGGCGACCGCGAGCTGATGATCGAACCCGGCCGCTCGCTGGTCGGCAACGCGGGCATCTGCGTCACCGAGGTGCTGTACCTCAAACCCGGCGAGCAGAAGAACTTCTGCATCGTCGACGCGGCCATGAACGACCTGCCGCGGCCCGCGATGTACGAGGCTTTCCACGGCATCCAGCCCGTCACGCCGCGCTCAACCGGCGAGGTGAACTACGACGTCGTGGGTCCGGTGTGCGAGAGCGGCGACTGGCTGGGCCGCAACCGCGACCTGGCGGTGCAGCCGGGCGACCTGCTGGCCGTGCTGTCCGCCGGCGCGTATTGCATGAGCATGTCCAGCAACTACAACACGCGGCCACGCGCCGCCGAGCTGCTGGTGGACGGCGGCCAGGCGCACCTGATCCGCGAGCGCGAACAGGTCAGCGACCTGATGCGGGGCGAGCGGCTCGTGCGCTGACCGGCGAGGCGGCGCCGCGCAGGCGCCGCCACAGCCGCCAGCCGAGCAGCGCGGCCACGATGGCGCCGTAGACCGCCACTTCGGCGAAGTCGTTCTTGCCCGCGCGCATCCAGAAGAAGTGCAGGATCGCCAGCCCGGCGACCACGTACACGGCGCGATGCAGCGCCTGCCAGCGCCTCGCGCCCAGCGTGCGGATGGCGCGGTTGAACGAGGTGGCCGCCAGCGGCGTCAGCAGCAGGAACGCCGCGAAGCCCACCAGGATGAACGGCCGCTTGGGGATGTCGTTCACGATGTCGGGCAGGTCCAGGCCCATGTCGAACCACGCGTAGCAAAGCACGTGGACGCAGGCGTAGAAGTAGGTGAACAGCCCCAGCATGCGGCGAAAGCGCGCCAGCGCGGGCTGCGACGCCATCACGCGCAGCGGCGTCACGGCGAGCGTCAGGCACAGGAAGCGCAGCGTCCACTCGCCGGTCGACCGCGAGAGGTATTGAGCGGGATTGGCGCCCAGCTGGTCGGCCAGCGCGCCGTAGAACAGCCAGGCAAAAGGCAGCAGCGAAGCGGCGAAGAGCAATGGCTTGGCCGCCGGGTGCAGCCAGACCACGCGCCGCCCGCGGGTTGCGGGCGCGACCATCTCAGTAGTTCTTCTTCAGGTCCAGGCCCGCATACAGCTGCCCGACCTGCGCTTCGTAGCCGTTGAACATCAGCGTCTTGCGCTTCTTGGCGAACAGGCCGTCCTCGCCGATGCGGCGTTCGGTGGCCTGCGACCAGCGCGGATGGTCCACGTTCGGGTTCACGTTGGAATAGAAACCGTACTCGTTGGCGGCGGCCTTGTTCCAGGCGGTCTTGGGTTCCTGGTCGGTGAAGCGGATGCGCACCAGGCTCTTGGCGCTCTTGAAGCCGTACTTCCAGGGCACGACCAGCCGCACCGGCGCGCCGTTCTGGTTGGGCAGCACCTCGCCGTACATGCCGAAGGACAGCAGCGTCAGCGGATGCATGGCTTCGTCCAGCCGCAGGCCTTCGACGTAGGGCCAGGCCAGCACGCTGGAGCGGACGCCCGGCATGGTGGCGCGATCGGCCTGCGTGTGGAACTCGACGTACTTGGCGCTGCCCAGCGGCTCGACGCGCTTGACCAGCTCGGACAGCGAATAGCCCACCCAGGGAATCACCATCGACCAGCCCTCGACGCAGCGCAGCCGGTAGATGCGCTCTTCCTGCGCCGACACCTTGACCAGGTCCTCCAGCGCGAACTTGCCCGGCTTCTTCACCATGCCGTCGATCTCGACGGTCCAGGGCGAAGTCTTGAGCGTGTGCGCGTTCTTCGCCGGATCGTCCTTGTCGGTGCCGAACTCGTAGAAGTTGTTGTAGCTGGTCGCGTCCTTGTACTCGGTGACCTTCTCCATGGTCACCGCGCCCGGCACCTGGGAGCGGGTGCTCTGCAGCAGCGCGAGCTTGCCCGGCCGTTGCGGCTGCCCCTGGGCCAGCGCCTCGCGCCCGGCCCACGAAGCCAGCGCGGCGCCCGCGGCGCCGGTGGCCATGAGCTTGAGCAGTTCACGCCGGTGGCGGTACACCGCCTCGGGCGTGATCTCGCTGGAAACCGGGTGGATGTATCCGTCGCGTCCTGTCCTGATCAACATGGATGTCCTTTCGCTGGCGCCTGTTAGAGGGGCCAGGCGCCCGGAAGTTACACCGATTCGCGATCAGAGCGTGCCGTAGCTGTGCAAACCCGAGAGGAACATGTTGACGCCCAGGAAGGCGAAGGTCGTGACCGCCAGGCCCACCAGCGCCCACCATGCGGAAACCGTGCCGCGCAGGCCCTTCATCAGGCGCATGTGCAGCCAGGCCGCGTAGTTGAGCCAGACGATCAGCGCCCAGGTTTCCTTGGGGTCCCAGCTCCAGTAGCCGCCCCAGGCCTCGGCCGCCCACAGGGCGCCCAGCACGGTGGCGATGGTGAAGAAGGCGAAACCGACCGCGATGGACTTGTACATCACGTCGTCCAGCACCTCGAAAGCGGGCAGGCGCTCGGCGATGCGGCGGCGGCCCCACAGGATGCCGGCGACGATCATCGCGGCGATGCCGAAGTAAACGGCCCAGTAGCTGCTGCCGCCCTCGACGGTCTTGCGGAACACCACGGGCTCGAAGCACAGCACCACGCCCAGCATCCACAGCGGCGCCAGCTTCCACCAGCGGGTCTCGGTGGCCTGCTGCTTGATCAGGTAGGCGAAGGCGACCATCGCCGAGAGCGCGAAGGTGCCGTAGCCGATGAAGTTGGCCGGCACGTGCAGCTTCATCCACCAGCTCTTGAGCGCCGGCACCAGCGGCTGGATCTCGTGGGCCTCGCGCACCACCGTGTACCAGAGCAGGAAGCCGACCGCCGCGCTGACCACGAGCATCACGAACGCGCCCAGCGCGCGGGTGCCGTAGTGCTGCTCGAAGTAGAGATAGAAGATCGCGGTGAGCCAGCAGAACAGCACGAAGACTTCGTACAGGTTGCTCACCGGGATGTGCCCGATGTCCGGACCGATCAGGTAGCTCTCGTACCAGCGGACCATGGTGCCGATGAGCGCCATCGACACCGCGACCCACGCGAGGCGCGAGCCGATGCGCTCCATCGCATCGGCCTGGCTGCGGCCGACCACGCCGAGCCAGTAGAACGCCGTGCTCATGAAGAACAGCACGCTCATCCAGAGGATGGCGGACTGGCTGGACAGGAAGTACTTGAGCCAGAACACGTCGTCCGCGCGCGCCAGCGAGCCCTGGTAGGAGAACACGCCCAGCAGGGAGAAGCCGGCCACCGCCGCCATCAGCGCCTGCAGCGGCCGCCAGAACCAGCCGAGCCAGATGGCGCTGGGGATGGCGGCGAGCAGGATGCCCTTCTCGTACACGTCCATGTGCTGGGCGTAGCGCGTGAAGGCGAACAGCCCGCCGGCGACGACCAGCAGGGCGAACACCCAGTCGAGCGGGCGGCGCTTGGCGAAGAAGCCTTCGTCGAGGGTGATGGTCTGGGTGGCGGTGTTCATCGTGATCCGAGCAGTTGGGTGCGCAGGCGGTCGAACTCGCGGTCGACTTCCAGGGTCTGGCGGTTGCTGGACAGGGCCATCGACGCCTCGCTGCCGCCGGCCTCGGGGCGCAGCCACACCCACAGGCGGCGCTCGCGGACGTAGAGCATCGCAAAAATGCCCAGGATCAGCAAAGCGCACCCGAGGTAGACAACGTTGCGGCCGGGGGATCGTGTCACCTGGAAAACGCTGGCCTGCAGCTGCTGGAAATCCTTGAGCTGGAAGGCCATCGGCGCGGGATAGAGGTGCACGTCGGAGAGCGCCATCACGGCCTGGGCCATGAACGCCTGCGTGCGCTCGCTGGGCACCAGCGGCGGCTGGCCGGCCTGCTGGCGCGTGATCTGCGCCAGCTCGAACAGCACGCCGCCGAGGATTCGCACCACGACTTCGCCGGCGCGGCCGCGCTCGTCTTCGGGAACGCGCGTCTCGAGGAAATCGGACACGGCGGCCAGGCCCGCGCCCTTGCCGCCCGCCGACGGGTCGCCCGCGAACAGCGCCAGCGCCTGGCTGGCCGAGCCGGCCAGTTGCTGCGCCAGTTGCGGCCGCGCCGGATCGGTGGCGGCCTTGGCGTAGCGCTGCACCGCCTGCTCGCGCAACGCGGGGTCGGCCAGCGCGGCGCGCAGGCGCACGAAGCCGTCCAGGCCGCCCTGCTCGTCGGCCGGCACGCGCAGGTAGCGGAAGTTCTCCGAAGGCGTGTCGCGCATCCCCAGCAGGAAAAGCGGCACGCCCTCGCCCAGGTCGACCGGCAGCATGTAGTTGTTGAACTCGCGCGCCTGGCCCGACGCGTCGCGCAGCTTGTAGCTGACCGAAGGGCCGATGTTGCGCAGCTCCTTCTTGGTGGTCGTCTTGTTGGCCGCGCCCAGCCGCGCATCAAGCGACTGGCGCAAATCCACCTTGCGCGGATCGGCGCCGCTGGCGCCGGCCTCGGACATGTTCTCCACGTTGATCACGCGCAGCCCGGTGAATTCCAGCGTGAGCTTGTCGGTCCCCTCGCCCTGCCCTCGCGTGAGCTGCGTGCTGCTGCCGATCGTGCCCTGGATGTCGAACGGCCTGGTGGCCCCGTTCATCGGCACCGACTGCAGCTTCACGGTGGAACCGCCGTCGTCGAAGCTGGACTGGTAGATCTCGATCCCGCGCCAGCTGGCCGGATGGTTCACCTCCACGCGCGCGGGCACCTGTTCGCCGGTCTCTCGGTCGTGGATGACGATGTCGCTGGCGAACAGCTTGGGCATGCCGGTGGAGTAGTACTCCACGATGAACTTCTTCAGCTCGATGGAGAACGGCAGTTCCTGCAGCAGGATGCCGTCGGACTGGGCCAGGATGGCGGTGCCGGACTGCGTGCCCTCGGAGACCAGCAGGTTGCCGCGGAAGGTCGGGTTGCTGGCCGGCAGGCGGTGCTTCGAAGGCACGTCGGCGATCATCCCGCCGCCGCTGTAAGTGGTCTTGCCGCCGAACCACATCTGGGCGCGCACGATCAGGTCGCCATCCAGCAGCCCGCCCAGGCACACCAGCACGATGGCGCTGTGCGCGGCGATGTAGCCGATCTTGTTGGCGGCGCCGGCCTTGGCCGCCACCATCCAGGCTTCACCCTGCGGCGTGGTCCGCTTCTGCAGCCTGACCTTCCAGCCGCCCTTGGCGAGCGCCTGCCCGATGCGATGCGCCGCGGCCTCGGGCGTGCCCTCGACCGGCGCGGTGGCGCGGTGGTGGAAGGCGCGCAGGCTCTGCTCGCGGATGTTCTCCTTGTAGCCCTTGAGGTCGGTGACGATCTTGGGCGTGTTGCGCGCGATGCAGAGCGAGGTGCTGGTCACCAGGAACGCCAGGATGAGCAGGAACCACCAGGCGCTGTAGACCGCATTGAGCTTGAGCGCCAGGAACAGCTGCGCCCAGAACGGCCCGAACTGGTTGACGTAATTGACCGCCGGTTCGTGCTGCTTGAGGATCGTCCCGATCACCGAGGCGATGCAGATCACCGTCAGCAGCGAGATGGCGAACCGCATGGACGACACCAGTTCGACGACGGCGCGCAGCCGGCCGGAAGGAGTCGAGAGGCGCAGGCCCTCGGTGGAAGCGGTCATGGGGGGAGGATAAGAAAAAGGGCGGGTATCCGGAGGACCCCGCCCACTGTAGTGTCGGGCCGGACCTGCTTGGTTCCCGGCCCCCGCTCGCTCAGCGCAGGCCGGCGATGTAATCGGCGACGGCGCGGATCTCCTGGTCGGTCATCTTGGCGGCGATCGACATCATCTGCGGGCTGTTGCCACGCGCGCTGTCGCCCTTGACGTTGGGCACGTTGGCGGCGGTGCGGAACTTGCCGAGCTGGCCGACGGTGTAGTCGGCGTGCTGGCCCGACAGGCGCGGGTACTGGGCCGGGATGCCGGCGCCGTTCGGGCTGTGGCAGCCCGCGCAGGCGGCGATCTGGCGGTCGGCGATGCCGCCGCGCCAGATGCGCTCGCCCTGGGTGACCAGGGCCTTGTCGCGCGCGAAGCCGGGCTTGGCCTTGCCGGAGCTCAGGAACGCGGCCACGTTGGCCATGTCCTGGTCGCTCAGCTGCGAGGCGAAGGCCTGCATGATCGAGCTGGGGCGCTTGCCGCTCTTGAAGTCCTGCAGCTGCTTGACGATGTACTCGGGGAACTGCTGCGCCAGCTTGGGGTTCGCCGCGATGCTGGAGTTGCCGTCGGCGCCGTGGCACGAAGCGCAGACGGCGGTGTATTTCTGGCCGCCGGCGGCGGCGTCGGCCTTGACCGGGGCGGCGGGCGCCGAAGCCGGCGCATGCGCGGCGGCCGGCGCCGAAGCCGCCGCAGCCGGCGCGTGAGCCTGGGCGTAGGCGTGGATCGCAGGGACGGCCAGGATCGCGATGGCGAGCAGACGAGCGTGCAACTTCATGTTCTGTAAAAGTCGGTTTCTTGGCGCAAAACCTCGTGATTCTACAATGCGCCTCCCCGGGCTCCCCGGGCGGCCCACTCCCCCACCGATGACATCACCGCCGGCCACCAGCGCCGCTCCCGCCGATCGCGCGCTCGCCTGGATGCACACCGCGCGGTTCCTGACCACCGCGCCCAAGCTGGAATTCCTGCCGCCGCACGAGCACCCGGAGATCGCCTTCGTCGGCCGCTCCAACGCCGGCAAGTCCACCTGCATCAACACCCTGACGCAGCAGAAGCGCCTCGCCTTCGCCTCCAAGACGCCCGGCCGCACCCAGAGCATCAACCTGTTCTCCCTGGGCAAGCAGGGCATCACCGACGCGGTGCTGGCCGACCTGCCCGGCTACGGCTACGCGGCCGTGCCCAAGCAGGACAAGCTGCGCTGGCAGCAGGTGATGGCCAACTACCTGGTCAGCCGCCCCAACCTGCGCGGCGTGGTGCTGCTGTGCGATCCGCGCCATGGCCTGACCGAGCTCGACGAGATCCTGCTGGAGGTGATCCGCCCGCGGGTCGAGGAAGGCCTGAAGTTCCTGGTGCTCCTGACCAAGGCCGACAAGCTCAACCGGAGCGAGGCCACCAAGGCGCTGTCCATCGCGCGACTGCAGACGGCGGGCGGCGAGGTGAAACTGTTCTCCGCCCTCAAGCGGCAAGGCGTCGGCGAGACGGCGCAGCTGCTCTGGGACTGGACCCACGCGGAATCCGACACCCCCGAAACCTCACCCGACCCCGGATGATCGAGACCTGGCTGCAACCGCTGCCCCACGGCATCACCCTCAGTTGCCGTGGCAGCGGCCAGCGCGGCCGGCCGGTGCTGATGTTCCTGCACGGCTTCCCGGAAGCCGCCTTCGTGTGGGACGAACTGCTCGAACACTTCGCGCGGCCGGAAAACGGCGGCTGGCGCTGCGTCGCGCCCAACCTGCGCGGCTACGAGCGGTCGTCCGCACCGCAGGAAGCCGGCGCCTATCGCGCCAGGCACCTGGTGCAGGACATCGCTGCGCTGATCGCGATCGAAGGCGGAAGGCTGGAATGCCTGGTGGCGCACGACTGGGGCGGCGCGGTCGCCTGGAACCTCGCCAACCAGCTGCCGCGGCTCACGCGCCGGCTGGCCATCGTCAACTCGCCGCATCCCGGCACCTTCCTGCGCGAGCTGCGCACCAACCCGCGGCAGCAGCAGGCCAGCGCGTACATGAACTTCCTGATCCGCCCGGACGCGGAACGCAAGCTCGCGAAAGACGACTACCGGCGCCTGTGGGCCTTCTTCACGCAGCCGCACGGTGCGCCCTGGCTGACCGAAACCGTGAAGGACCAGTACCGCGAAGTCTGGAACGGCCCCGCGGGCGGACCGCCCGGTGCGGGCCTCGTGGGCGGCTGCAACTACTACCGCGCCTCGCCGCTGCGTCCGCCGCGAGCCGAAGATCCCGCCGCTGCGAACATCGAGCTGCCGCGCGAGATGCTCACGGTGGACCTGCCGACGCTGGTGCTCTGGGCGATGGACGACGTGGCACTGCCGCCTGAATTGATCGAGGGCCTGGACGACTACGTGCGCGACCTGACCCTGGAGCGCGTGCCCGGCGCCAGCCACTGGATCGTGCACGAGCGCCCCGCCTTCGTCGCCGAACGGCTGGCGGCCTTCCTCGCGGCCTAGTAGACCGGCTTGGCGCCTTCCGGGCGCGTCTTGAACCGCTTGTGCACCCAGTAGTACTGCTCGGGCATGCCGTCGATGTAGTCCTGCAGCCGCTCGTTCATCAGGGCGGTGTCCGCTTCCAGGTCGTCCGATGGGAAATCGCGCCACGCGGGCAGCACCTGCACCTCGTAGCCCTGCGGCGTGATGCGAGTGAGCAGCGGCACCACCTTGGCCCGGCCCAGCCGCGCGAAGCGCGAGAGCGAAGGCACCGTGGCCGCCGGCACGCCGTAGAACGGCACGAAGATCGATTCCTCCGGCCCGAAGTTCATGTCCGGCAGCAGGCACAGCGGCGTGCCGTCTCGCAGCGCGCTCACCACCGCCTTGACGCCGTCGGCGCGGCGGAACAGGCGGACCTGGCCGAAGCGCTGCCGGCCCTGCAGGATCCACTCGTCCACCACGCGGTTGGCCTGGTGCGTGTAGATCGTCATGAACGGCCGCGTGGTGTCCAGTGTCAGAGCCGTCCAGCCCGCGTCCATGCCGACGAAGTGCGGCCAGAACACCACCGTGGGCTCGCGTCCTTCGAGTTCCGAAACCGCGCCCTGCAGCTTGACCCGCTCGCGCACGCGCGCCGGATCGCCATGCCACAGCCAGCTGCGGTCGAGCCAAGCCTGCGCGAAGGCGATGAACACGCGCGGCACCAGCTTGCGGCGCTCCTCCGGCGTCCACTGCGGGAAGCACAGGTCGAGGTTGACGCGCACCACGTGGCGCCGGCGCGGCACGACCAGGAACAGCAGCCAGCCGAGCGCCCAGCCGAGCCCGCGCACCCAGCCCAGCGGCAGCGGGGCCAGCGCCTTCATGAACTGCACGCCGACACGGCTGAGCATCAGAGCGCTCCCTTCGGCGCCTTGTAGCGCTCGTAGCCCCAGAGGTACTGGGACGGGCATTCGCGGATCAGGGCTTCCATCTGGGCATTGACCTGGGCGGCGGCGGCCTGCGGCTCGGCCGGCATCTCGCCGGGCCAGGCGCGCAGGTGGATGCGGTAGCCGCGACCCCACGCGAGCCGCTCGCCCCAGGCCAGCAGCACGGCCGCGCCGGTCTGGCGCGCCAGGCGCGCCGAGAGCGTCATCGTGTACGCCGGGCGGCCGAAGAACGGCGCCCACACGCCCAGCCCATCGGGCGGCACCTGGTCGGGCAGCAAGCCCACGGCCTGCCCCGCCTGCAGCGCCTTGAGCATCTGCTTGACGCCGGCCAGCGTCGTCGGCGCGGTGGCCAGGTTGTGGCGGGCGCGCGCGCCGTCCACCAGCGGCCGCAGCCAGGCCTTGCGTGCCGGACGGTAGAGCACGGTGATCGGGCCGAAGCGGCCCGCGTAACCCTGTGCCGTGGCCTCGAAGCACCCCAGGTGCGGCGTGAGGAAGACGATGCCGCGGCCGCGCGCCAGCGCCGCGTCGATCAGTTCGGCGCCCGACCACAGCACGCGCGGCGCGGCCCCGAACCAGAGGCGCGGCGCCTCCGCCACCAGCCGCCCGCTCGAGGCGATGGCCCCGCCGATCTGGCCGAGGCCGTAGCCCGCCTGGCGCGCGTTGGCGGCGAAACGGCGGCGGTAGGTGGGCGAGCCGAGGTAGGCCAGCCAGCCCAATATCACGCCGATGCCGTGCAGCAGCCACAGGGGCAGAACGGCCAATGCACGGAAGAGGGTCACCACGTCGGAAGGATTTAGAATCGGGGGGTCGCCGAGTTATTGAACTACTTGCAGGGCGACTCAAAAAATTCTGCTAAAGCGTTCGCCCGAAGCTCCGGCCAAGGCAACGCGCCTTGCAACCGCCAACCGCTGGAGTTTATTCAATGGCGAACGACTTCCTCTTCACCTCCGAATCCGTCTCGGAAGGCCACCCCGACAAGGTCGCCGACCAGGTCTCCGACGCCATCCTGGACGCGATCTTCAAGCAGGACCCGCGCAGCCGCGTGGCCGCCGAGACCCTGTGCAACACCGGCCTGGTGGTGCTGGCCGGCGAGATCACCACCAACGCCCACGTCGACTACATCCAGGTCGCGCGCGACACCATCAAGCGCATCGGCTACGACAACACCGAGTACGGCATCGACTACAAGGGCTGCGCGGTGATGGTCTGCTACGACAAGCAGTCCAACGACATCGCCCAGGGCGTGGACCACGCGTCCGACGACCACCTGAACACGGGCGCCGGCGACCAGGGCCTGATGTTCGGCTATGCCTGCGACGAGACGCCGGTGCTGATGCCCGCACCGATCCACTACGCGCACCGCCTCGTGGAGCGCCAGGCCCAGCTGCGCAAGGACGGCCGCCTGCCGTTCCTGCGCCCGGACGCCAAGAGCCAGGTGACGATGCGCTACGTGGACGGCAAGCCGCACTCCATCGACACCGTGGTGCTGTCGTCGCAGCACTCGCCCGAGATGAGCGACGGCCACAAGATGAAGGCCTCCTTCACCGAGGCCATCATCGAGGAGATCATCAAGCCGGTGCTCCCGAAGGAGTGGCTGAAGGAAACCAAGTACCTGATCAACCCGACCGGCCGCTTCGTCATCGGCGGCCCGCAGGGCGACTGCGGCCTGACCGGCCGCAAGATCATCGTCGACACCTACGGCGGCGCCTGCCCGCACGGCGGCGGCGCGTTCTCGGGCAAGGACCCGTCCAAGGTCGACCGCTCGGCCGCCTACGCCGCGCGCTACGTCGCCAAGAACGTGGTGGCCGCCGGCCTGGCGCGCCAGTGCCAGATCCAGGTCGCCTACGCCATCGGCGTGGCCAGGCCGATGAACGTGACGGTCTACACCGAAGGCACCGGCGTGATCCCCGACGAGAAGATCGCCGCGCTGATCAACGAGCACTTCGACCTGCGCCCGAAGGGCATCATCCAGATGCTCGACCTGCTGCGCCCGATCTACGAGAAGTCGGCCGCTTACGGCCACTTCGGTCGCGAAGAGCCGGAATTCAGCTGGGAGAAGACGGACAAGGCCGAAGTCCTGCGCGCGGCCGCCGGCCTCAAGGCCCGCTGATCCACCCGGAACCTGCAAAAAGCGGCCGCTTCAAGCGGCCGCTTTTTTATGTTCCTGCCTGATGGTCCACGAGTAGATCGTCTTGAAATCCACCCGCTCCATCCGCTCCGGCGGCCACTCGTCGCCCATGTCGAAGGCGTGCGACACCACGCGGGTGCCCACCTTCAGCTGGCGCCACAGCTGCGGCCGCAGCCTCTTGTTGATGTCCGGCAGGAGGTAGAGCGTCACCACCGTGGCCGGCGAGAAGTCGGCCTTGAACAGGTCGCCCTGGCGGAACTGCACGCGGTCCTTCACGCCGGCCTTCTCCGCGTTCTCGTTCGCCTCCGCGATGCGCTGCGGGTCGATATCCACGCCCACGCCGCGCGCGCCGCGCTCCTTGGCGGCGGTGATCACGATGCGGCCGTCGCCGCAGCCCAGGTCGTACAGCACGTCGTTCTTGCCGACCTTGCCCATGTCCAGCATCTTGTTGACGACTTCCATCGGCGTGGGCACGTAGGGCACGTCGAGCTTGGGTTTCGCCTCCTGCGCGAACAGCGGCAACGCGGGAAGGCCCAGGCCGGCGAACGGCAGGGCGATCGAGACGGCCCGGCGTTGCGGGTCGAAGACGGAGCGGCGGGGCTGCTGTTGCATGGTGCTCTCCTTCTGGCGTTCAGGAACGTTGGGGGGAAGCGGCGAGGCGCGCGGGCCTGCGTCCCACCAGGAGCAGCAGCACGCAGCCGACCGCCAGCACGGCGACGCCGATCCAGGCGGCGTTCAGGCCGCCGAGCGACTGGCTGTAGACGTAGGAGAGGCTGGACCAGAGCATGTACGCGCAGGTCGCGCAGAACAGCAGCGGCACCAGCGGGTACAGCGGCACCTTGAAAGGCCGCTCGGCGTCCGGCTCCTTCGAGCGCAGCACGAACAGCGAGATGCCGCTGAGCAGGAAGAACAGCCAGAACACCGGCGCGGTGAACTCCACCATCGAGCGGAAGCCGCTGCCCGTCCAGGCCCCCAGGCCGACCAGCAGCAGCGCGGCGGTGTTCTGCACGTGCATCGCGTTGGCCGGCGTGCCGCGCCGGCCGTCCCACAACGCCAGCTTGTTCAGCACCGGCCAGTCGTGGCCCAGGGCGTAGTTGGTGCGGGCGCCGACGATCATGGTGGCGTTGATCGAAGTGAGTGCCGCGATCGCCACCATCACGGCGATCAGCTTCTCGCCCGGCGGGCCGAACGCCACGCGCATCAGGTCGGCGGCCAGCGCTTCCGACTTCGCCATGCCCTGCATCCCCAGGCCACGCCAATAGGCCCAGGTGACCAGCAGGTAGAGCGCGGTGATCAGCACGATCGACAGCACCAGCGCGCGCACCATGTTGCGATGCTCGTCCTTCAGCTCCGCGCTGATGTACGCGGCCTCGTTCCAGCCGCCGAAGGTGAGCAGCACGAACACCATCGCCA
>JAEWIF010000057.1 GCA_023387335.1 Pseudomonadota bacterium
GAGCAGCCGCGTGGCGATCGTCCCCCGCGCGGTGAGCGTGGCGAACGCGGCGAGCGTGGTGAGCGCGGCGAAGGCCGCCGTGGCGATCGCCGCCCGCGCGAAGGCGCGCCGCAGACCGTCACCGAAAGCGCCGTGGTCGAAGGCCAGGCCGATGCCGCCCAGGCGCTGAGCGCCGGCGAAATGGGCGAGGCTCCGGCCACCGGCGAAGGCCGCCGCGATCCGCGCCGCTCGCGCGACCGCTACGGCCGTGACCGCCGCGAGCGCGGTGGCCGCGAGGAATCGGCCGGCGCCGAAGCCGCGCCGGTGCAACAGGAAGCCCTCTCGGGCGAGCAGGAGCCGGCCGAGCGCCGTCCGCGCTACGCCACCGGCTTCGTGTCCGATGAAGCCGCGCCGGTGACCGCGACGCCCGAACCGGTGGCCGCGCCGCAGCCGATCGCCGTGGCGACCCCGGCGCCGGTGCAGGCGCCCGCCGCTCCTGCGGCCCCCGCCGGCCTGCCCAAGGTGCAGAAGTTCGACCTGCCGGTCGACCAGCTGGCCCAGGTGGCCTCCGACTCCGGCCTGCAGTGGGTCAACTCCGACGCCGAGAAGATCGCCGCGGTGCAGGCGGCCATCGCCGCCGAGCCCAAGCCGATCCGCGTGCCGCGCGAGCGCCCGCCGGCGGTGGTGATCGACGAAGGCCCGCTGGTGCTGGTGGAAACGCGCCGCGACCTGCGCGACATGCAGCTGCCGTTCGAGCAGCAGCAACAGCAGCCGCTGCAGTAAGCAAAAAAGGGGAGCTTCGGCTCCCCTTCTTCTTTGCGGCCGCATTCCCGCGCAGGCGGGAATCCCGTGCTTCCGCGCCTATTCCTGCGCCGCCTGCTTCCAGGCCGCGGCCGCCGCGTCCTCGTCCCCCCGCTCCTCCGCCAGCTGCGCCAGCGCGCGACTCGCGCTGCGATGCAGCCTCGCGTCCTGCAACGCCAGCGCGGCCTGGCGCAGCAGCTGCTGGGCCTTCCCCCACAACTGGCGCTTCATGCAGGCCATGCCGGCCAGGTACTGCAGCGTGGCGTCGCGCGGGTTGGCGCGCTGGGCGGACTCGATGCGCGCCAGCCAGGCGCCGTCGACGCTGTCCAGGCCCTCCTCGAGCGCGCACACGAGCTTGACCTTGAGCGAGTCGGGCAGCTCGGCCTGGCGCTCCCACACGGGCAGCAGCCAGTCGCGCGCCACGTGCGAGTCGCCGCCCAGCAGGACGAGCCGCTGCGCGGCATGGATCGCCAGTTCGGGCATCTGCCGCTCGGCCGGCTCCAGCTCGCCCCACGCGCGCTTGAGCTGCGCGGGATCGTGGGCGCCGTTGAGCAGGTCGACGGCCAGGCCGCGCACCAGGCTGGCCGCGGCGATGTCGGAGAAAGCCCGGTGCTTGGCCAGCAGGCGCGCCGTCTCCAGCGCCGCCTGCGTGTGGCCGGCCAGCCGCGCCGCCTTGAGCTTGAGGCGCAGGGCCAGCGTGCGGCGCGCCGCACCGACCGGCAGGTCCTGCAGCCAGCGGATGGCGGCGTGCGGATCGCGGTCGTCCAGCGACCAGCGCGCGGCGCGCAGCAGCGCGCCTTCGTGCGTCTCCTGCCCCTCGCGCGAGCCGGTCTGGTCGAGCGCCAGCTTCAGGTGCTCCTCGCGTGCGGCGCGGTCCTGCAGCGCCTGCGCGCTCTCGGCGGCGAGCAGGTGGGCGAGCGTGCGCACCTGCGCCGCGTTGGACGGCGCCGCGCCGCCGCCGCGCAGCGACGCTTCCTGCGCCAGCGTCGATTCGGCCGACTTGCGCGCGCGGATGAAGCGCCCGGCCAGCAGGTGCGATTGCGCGTCCAGCAGGAACGCGTGCATCGCGCGCTCCTTCTGCTGGATGCGCCAGCGCAGCGCCTGCCGCGGCAGGTCGAACAGCGCCGACAGCGCGCGCAGCGCCGCGTGCACGAAGAAGAACCCGGCCAGCAACAGCAGCAGCACCAGGTTGAGCGAGAGGTCGATGCGGTAGGGCGGCCAGAACACGGTGACCGTGCCCTGGTTGTTGCCCGCGAACAGCGCCACCGCCACGGCGACGCCGAACAGCACGAGGAGCCAGAGGGCGGCGCGCATCCGGCCTAGCGCCCCGGTGCCGCGGTGGCCAGCGTGGCCAGCGTCTCGTCGATGCGCGGCACGTCCACGGCGCGCAGCTGCGCCTGCATCTGCTGCAGCGAAGCCGACAGCGCCTGCGTGCGCCGGGCGGCGGGGTCGAAGTACTTGTTGAGCGCGGCCTGCGACGCTTCCACGTCGGCGCGGGCGGCGTCGATCTGGCGCGACAGCAGCGACAGCCGCGCGTTCATCAGCTTGAGCTTGAGGTTCTCGCGCAGGAAGAAGCCCTGCTCGGGCGCGATCAGCGCGGCCTCCGGCTGGTCGACGCGGCTCACGCGCACCAGCAGGCGGGCTTCGTCGCGGACCATGCCGAGCAGCTGTTCCCACCAGCGGGGCGCGGGCGCAGGCGTGTTCGAAGCCGACTTGGCCTGGGCGCGCGAAGCCGCGGGGCCGACCGCGTTGGCCAGCGGCAGCTCGTCGATCTGGCGCGCGGCTTCGTCCAGCCGCAGCAGGATGCCGGGCACGTCGGCCACGGCGGCTCCCTTGATGCGGTCGATGTCGCGCGTGATCGCGCTGCGGATGCGGGCCAGGCGCGGTTCGCCGGCGCGCACCAGGCGCTGGTCGGCGGTGCGCAGCGCGGCCAGCAGCGGCTCGGCGCTGAGCGTGAGCTGGGCCTGCTGCTGGGCCAGGCGCAGGGCGGCCTCGATGTCCACCACCAGGTTCTCGTCGCGCGAGCGCGAGAGGCTCTGCATGAGCTCCTCGAGCTGGGTGCGCTGCAGCGCGACCTCGTTCAGGCGCGTGTCCTGCACCGCCTGCCGGGCGGCGATGTCGCGTGCCAGGTCCTGTGCCTGCCGCGCGAGGGCGCGCGCTTCCACCGCGTTGCTGCCGGCGTCGGCGCTCTGGCGCGCCAGCTGCTCCTGGATGGTGGAGAGCTTCTGCCAGAGCAGCACGCTGGACGCGAGCGCGGCGGCGGCCACCACGACCAGCACGCCGAACGCCAGCCGGCGCGGACGCGACGGCGCGGCCTCGGCGGTGACCGGGGCGGGCGTGGCTTCCAGGACGGGGGTGGCGGTTGCGGCGGGGGACTCGCGTTCGGTCTCGGCGCTCATCCGATCGATTCTAGGGTGGCGGTCACGGCGTCCTCGGACGGTCGTGACAGGCAAACAACACCGAAACCCGCGTCGCGCGCGGCCTGCGCGATGCGCTCGTGCGTGGCGACGGCGCGGGCCTGCGAGAGCGGGACATCGGGCAACAGGGCCCGCAGGTGGGCGATGGCTTCCGAGCTGCTCAACAGCCAGGTCGAGCCGTCGCGCGCGGCTTGCGAGGCGGTGACGCGCTCCTGCTCGGTCCACACCGGCGCCTGCCGCATGTACGACGCCACGACGTCGACCTGCGCGCCGGCGGCGCGCAGGCGCGAGGCGAGCCAGTCGCGGCCGGAAGGCCGGCCGTCGGCGCCGGCGCCGCGCACCAGCAGCACGCGCGTGCCCTCGCGAACCTGGTCGGAGACCAGCGGCCACAGCGACTCGGATTCGAACTGCGCTGCATCACCGTCGGGGACATCGATGTTCGCGGCCGGCACGCCGGACTCCTGCAACGCGCGCGCCGTCCCCGGTCCGGTGCACCAGGCGCGCGTCGTCGCCGGCCAGGGCACGGGCTCGCGGAAGAAGCCGCGGACCGCGCTGCCGCTGACGAACATCGCGGCCTGGCAGTTTGGCAACCCAGCCGCAGCCCGCCGCAGCGACGCGGCATCCGGCGAAGGAGCGATCTCGATCAGCGGCAGCAGCAGGACCTCATGCCCACGAGCGGCCAGCGCCTGCGCCCAGCGCCCGGCCTCGCGCCGGGGGCGGGTCAGGACTACCCGCACGCCCGGCCCCTCAGTGCGCGCCGCCGGCACGCAGGCGGGCCGCGACCTCGGTGCCGAGCGCGGCGGCTTCTTCCAGGCCGCCGACGGTGCCACTGGTCTGGGCGCGCACCAGAACGCCCGGCCGGTCGGGGTCGCCCCACGCGGCCTGCAGCTGCAGCACCTCGCCTTGCAGCGTGGCGTGCGCGGCCAGCGGCATCGAGCAACTGCCGCCCAGCGCGCGGCTGACGGCGCGTTCGGCCGCGACGGCCATCCAGGTGGTGCGATGCACGAGCGGCACGAGCGCCTGCACCACTTCGGGCCGGCCCGCGCGCACTTCGATGCCCAGCGCGCCCTGCCCGGCCGCGGGCAGCATCTGGGCGGGTTCGAACACGCGGCGGATGCGGTGCTCCAGGCCCAGGCGCTTGAGGCCGGCGGCCGCGAGCACGACGGCGTCGTAGCCGCCCTCGTCCAGCTTGCGCAGGCGCGTATCGAGATTGCCGCGCAGGGGCTCGATGCGCAGGTCCGGGCGCAGCGCGCGCAGCAGCACCACGCGGCGCAGGCTGGAAGTGCCCACCACCGCGCCCTGCGGCAGCGCTTCGATGCTGTCGTACCGCGGCGAGACCAGCGCGTCGCGCGGGTCCTCGCGCTCCATGACGCAGGCGAGCTCGAAGCCCGGCGGCAGGTCCATGGGGACGTCCTTGAGCGAGTGCACGGCCAGGTCGGCGCGGCCTTCCTCGAGTGCCGTCTCCAGCTCCTTCACGAAGAGGCCCTTGCCGCCGACCTTGCTGAGGCTGCGGTCCAGGATCTGGTCGCCGCGCGTGGTCATGCCCAGCAGTTCGACCTGGTGGCCCTGGTCGGCCAGGAGACCCTTCACGTGCTCGGCCTGCCAGAGCGCGAGCCGGCTTTCACGGGTGGCGATGGTGAAGCGGCTCAACGTCGTAACCTGCCTGTCAATGTTCACGAGGGAGGCCGATGCTAGCATCCGCGCTGCCCAAATTTTCAGCAGCGCGGAGATCACCATGCCCCCTTCCCCGCCGCCGGCCACGCCGGCCCGGCGCGCACGCGACAACGAGCGACCGCTGGTGGAGGACATCCGGCTGCTGGGCCGCATCCTCGGCGACGTGATCCGCGAGCAGGAGGGCGTGGCCGCCTTCGAGCTGGTCGAGCGCATCCGCAAGCTGTCGGTGGCGTTCCGCCGCGATGCCGACCACGAGGCCGACCAGGCGCTCAAGTCGCTGCTCAAGACGCTCAGCGGCGACCAGGCCGTCAGCGTGATCCGCGCCTTCACCTATTTCAGCCACCTGGCCAACCTGGCCGAGGACCGGCACCACATCCGCCGCCGCGCGGTGCACGAGCGCGCGGGCGACACGCAGGAAGGCAGCATCGAGGTGGCCCTCGCGCGCCTGCGCTGGGCCGGCATCGCGCCGCGCACCGTCTCGCAGACGCTCGCGCACAGCTACGTCTCGCCGGTGCTCACCGCGCATCCCACCGAAGTGCAGCGCAAGAGCATCCTGGACGCCGAGCGCGAGATCGCGCAGCTGCTGGCCGAGCGCGACGAGATCAAGGCGCGCGCCCTGCCCAAGGACGCGCTCGCGCCGCGCGAGTTGGCCGCCAACGACGCGCAGATCCGCGCCCGCGTCATGCAGCTGTGGCAGACGCGCCTTCTGCGCTTCACCAAGCTCACCGTGGCCGACGAGATCGAGAACGCGCTGTCGTACTACGAGGCCACCTTCCTGCGCGAGATCCCGCGGCTGTACGCCGACCTGGAACGCGAGCTGGGCACGCAGCCGGTGGCGAGCTTCCTGCGCATGGGCATGTGGATCGGCGGCGACCGCGACGGCAACCCGAACGTGAGCGCGCAGACGCTGGAGCAGGCGCTGCGCCGCCAGTGCGAGGTGGCGGTGCGCCACTACCTCACCGAGGTCCACTTCCTGGGCCGCGAGCTGTCGATCTCCGCGATGCTGGTGGACATGACGCCCGAGATGCGCGCGCTGGCCGAGTCCTCGCCCGACCACAACGAGCATCGCCAGGACGAGCCTTATCGGCGGGCACTCGCGGGCATGTACGCGCGGCTGGCGGGCACGCTCAAGGAATTCACCGGCGGCGACGCCGCGCGCCACCTGCTGCCTCCGCAGAACCCGTACCGCACGGCCGCGGAGTTCCATGCCGACCTGTGCACGATCCGCGCTTCGCTGCGCGCGGGCCGCTCGGGCGCGCTGATCGGCCACCGGCTGCAGCCGCTGATCCGGGCGGTGGAGGTGTTCGGCTTCCACCTGGCGACGATGGACCTGCGCCAGAGCTCCGACCAGCACGAGGCGGTGGTCGCCGAGCTGCTGTCGGTCGCCCGCATCGAGCGCGACTACGCCAAGCTTCCGGAGCCCGCGCGGCGCGAGCTGCTGATGCGGCTGCTGAACGACGCGCGGCCGTTGCGCGTGATGGGTGCCGCTTACTCGGAGCATGCGCAGGGCGAGCTCGCCATCTTCGAGACCGCGCTGCAGCTGCGCGCGCGGTACGGCGCCGATGCGATCCGCCACTACATCATCAGCCACACCGAGGCGGTGAGCGACCTGCTCGAAGTGCTGCTGCTGCAGAAGGAAGTGGGCCTCTTGCGCGGCACGCTGGACGCCGACGCGCACGCCGACCTGATCGTGGTGCCGCTCTTCGAGACCATCGAGGACCTGCGCCAGGCCGCGCCGATCATGCGCGGGTTCTACGCGCTCCCCGGCGTGGCGCGCATGGTGCAGCGCTCGGGCGCCGAGCAGGACGTGATGCTGGGCTACAGCGACAGCAACAAGGACGGCGGCATCTTCACCAGCAACTGGGAGCTGTACCGCGCCGAGATCGCGCTGGTGGAGCTGTTCGACGAGCTCGCGGCCAGCCATCGCATCCAGCTGCGCATGTTCCATGGCCGCGGCGGCACCGTGGGCCGCGGCGGCGGCCCGAGCTACCAGGCCATCCTGGCGCAGCCGCCCGGTACAGTGCGCGGGCAGATCCGCCTCACCGAGCAGGGCGAGGTGATCGGCTCCAAGTACGCCAACCCCGAGATCGGCCGTCGCAACCTGGAGACGCTGGTGGCCGCCACGCTGGAGGCCACGCTGCTGCAGCCGACCAAGCCGGCGCCCAAGGCCTTTCTGGAAGCGGCCGAGCAGCTGTCGGCCGCCAGCATGAAGGCCTACCGCTCGCTGGTGTACGAGACGCCGGGCTTCACGGACTACTTCTTCGGCTCGACGCCGATCCGCGAGATCGCCGAGCTCAACATCGGCTCGCGGCCCGCGTCACGCAAGCCGAGCCAGCGCATCGAGGACCTGCGTGCCATTCCCTGGAGCTTCAGCTGGGGCCAGTGCCGCGCCACGCTGAACGGCTGGTACGGCTTCGGCGCGGCGGTCGAGGCCTTCCTGCAGACGAACCGCAAGGAACAGCTCGCGCTGCTGCAGAAGATGTACCGGCAGTGGCCGTTCTTCCGCGCGCTGCTGTCCAACATGGACATGGTGCTGGCCAAGAGCGACCTGGCGCTGGCCTCGCGCTACTCCGGCCTGGTGGCCGATGCGCGGCTGCGCAAGCGCATCTTCACGGCCATCGAGGCCGAGTGGCATCGCACGGTGGACGCGCTGGCGCTGGTGACGGGCGAGCGGCAGCGGCTGGCGGGCAACCCCGCTCTGCAGCGTTCGATCCGGCATCGCTTCCCGTACATCGATCCGCTGCACCACCTGCAGGTGGAGCTGGTGCGCCGCTACCGCGCCGGCCAGGCCGACGATCGGGTGCAGCGCGGCATCCACATCTCGATCAACGGCATCGCGGCCGGGCTGCGCAACACGGGCTGAACGGGCGGCGGCTCAGTGCCGCTGCGAGTGCCGCTCGTATTCCTCGCGGCGCCCGATCGGCACGGTGGCGCGCCGGCGCAGCCGCAGGTTGAGCATCTCCACCGCCACCGAGAACGCCATCGCGAAGTACACGTAGCCCTTGGGCACGTGGAACTCGAAGCCGTCGGCCACCAGCACCATGCCGACCATGATCAGGAAGGACAGCGCCAGCATCTTGATGGTGGGATTGGCCGAGACGAAGCGGCCGATCGGGCCGGCCGCCACCATCATCATCCCGACCGACAGCACCACCGCGGCCATCATCACCGCGAGCTCGTCGACCATGCCGACGGCCGTGATGATGGAGTCGAGCGAGAACACCATGTCCACGATCATGATCTGCACGATCACGGCGCCGAAGGTGGAATGCGCCTTGGACACGCCCTCGTGGTGCTCCTCGCCCGTGAGCGAGGCGTGGATCTCGCCGGTGCTCTTCCAGATCAGGAACAGGCCCCCCGCGATCAGGATCAGGTCGCGGCCGGAGACCTCCTGGTCCACCAGCGGCAGCGTGAACAGCGGCGCCGTGAGGCCGATGATCCAGGCCAGCAGCACCAGGAGGCCCAGCCGCATGAACATCGCCATGAACAGGCCGATGCGCCGCGCCCGCTCGCGCTGCTCCGGCGGCAGCTTGTCCACCAGGATCGAGATGAACACGATGTTGTCGATGCCCAGCACCAGCTCCAGGGCCGTCAGCGTGAAAAGCGCGATCCACGCCTGCGGGTCGGTCAGCAGTTCCATCATTTTTGGGTTCTCCGTTCAGGTGCCCAGCAGTTCTCCGACGGGCTTCAAGTGATCGACGCGGTCGCACACCGCCTTGATCACCATCATGATCGGGATGCCCAGCAGCAATCCCCACACGCCCCACAGCCAGCCCCAGAACAGCACGCCGATGAACACCGACACGGCGTTCATCCGGCTGGCCTTGCTGGTCAGCCACGGCACCAGCAGGTTGCCCTCGACGGTGTTGATCAGCAGCGACCCGGCGACGACCAGCAGCGGCAGGTTGACGTCGCCCGACTGCATGAACGCCGCCAGGCCCGCGCCTATGGTGACCAGGATGGAGCCGACGTACGGCACGAGGTTCAGGATGCCCGCGGCCACGCCCCAGACCGCGGCATGCTTCAGGCCGAGGAAGGCGAACAGCATCCCGGTGGCGACGCCCACGCCCACGCTGGCGAGCAGCTGCACCAGCAGGTAGCGCTGGATCTGCACGTTGATCTCGTCCAGCGCCTGCACCGTGAGCTTCTTTTCAGTGAGCCCGGGGCCGGTGATCTTGACCAGCTTGCGCCGGAAGGTGTCGCCCGACAGCAGCAGGAAATACGTGAGGAAGGTGACGAGCACGATCTGGCCGACCAGGCTGACCAGGCCGACGGTGCCGCTCCACAGGTGCTCGCGGATGTCGAATCGGGGCTTCTCCACCACCACGCGCTGCACGCCCCGCGGCACCGGCGGGTCGGCCTTGCCGTTGTTGTTGGCCGCTTCGGCCGCCTTCTCCAGTTCGGCCGCGGCTTTCTGCACCGGGTCCAGCGGCGTCGTCTTGCCGCCCGAGGCGCGCTCGCGCACTTTTTCGCCCAGGCGCTCGGCGGCGGCGGGCAGCGACTCGATGAGCTCGTTGGCGTCGTCGGCCAGCGACCAGAGGGCCGCGCCGCTGCCGTAGAGGATGCCCAGGATCAGGACGGCGGCGCTCAGCGAACGCGGGATGCGGGCCTTGGCGAGCGTCTCCACCACCGGCGCGAGCGCGTAGTAGAAGACGAACCCGAGCATCAGCGGGATGAAGAAGGCGCTGCCCCAGCGCAGCACCGCCAGGACGGCGATGGTGGCCAGCACCACCAGGGACAGGTTGCGCACGTCGGCCGCGCCGTGAAGCACGACGCGTGGTGGCGCCTGGGGATCGATCTCGTCGCGCGGTGGCACCGCCTGGAGGACGGTCTGCACCTGCTGCTCTTCGTTCATGGGGACGCCTGCCTCGCTGGTCCGAGTCCCCACTCCTCTCCTATCGCGTCAGCGCCTCACGCACCGCCGTGAGCTGCCGCCGCGAAACCGCCAGCAGCTCATCGATGCCGTTGAGCCGCACCGCCCAGCTTTCACCCTCTTCGGGGTCGTCGTGTTTCTCCAGGGCCCGCACCGCGCGCCGGGCGACCAGCGCATTGCGGTGGACGCGCAGGAACTGCGGCGAGTGGCGCTCCTCGAGATCGCTGAGCGACGCGTCCAGAATATAGCTTCTGGCCGCGGTGCGAACGGTGATGTACTTCAGTTCGGCCTTGAAATAGAGAACCTCCGACAGCGGAACGCGCTCCGTCCTACCCCGATCCTGGATCACCAGCGTCTGCTCGGCGTCGACGACGTTCGCGCGGCGCGTCGCCAGCGCCCGCTCCACCTTCTGCAACGCCAGCTGCAACCGGTCCAGGCGCACCGGCTTGGTCAGGTAGTCCACCGCTTCCAGGTCGAACGCGGCCACCGCGTGCTCGGCGTGCGCGGTGACGAACACCACCGCGGGCTCGTGCGGCGTGCCGCGCAGGGCCTGCGCCAGCGCCAGCCCATCCGCGCCGGGCATCCGCACGTCCAGCAGCAGGGCGTCGAAGGTGTCGCGGCGCAGCGCCTCCATCGCCTCGGTGGCGTTGCCGGCCTCGCCCGCCACCACGGCGGCCGGCGCGCGGCAGTCGCCCAGCAGGGTGCGAAGCCGCGATCGCGCCAGCGATTCGTCGTCCACCACCAGAACGCGCAGACCTTCGCTCATGCCGGTACCTCCATCCTGACCTGGTAGATGCCGTCCTTGAGGACGGTGCGGAACTGCGCCTCGACGTCGTGCAGGAGGCGCAGGCGATCGCGCACGTTGTCCTGCGCCACGCCGTGGCCGGGCCGGCCCTGGCCCGCGGGCACGGTGTTGGTGACCTTGATGACCACGCTGCCGCCGCGCAGCTGCGTGCTCACCTTCACCTCGGCGCCGCTGGCGCTGGGCTCCACCCCGTGCTTGACCGCGTTCTCCACCAGCGGCTGCAGGAAGAGCGGCGGCACCTTGGCGGCGCCGGCGGCCGGATCGATGGCCCATTCCACCCGCAGGCGCTCGCCGAAGCGGACCTCCTCGATGGCCAGGTAACGGCGCGCCAGCGCCACCTCTTCGGCCAGCGTCACGGATTCGCCCTGCTCGGTGAGCGCGTGGCGGAACAGGTCGCTCAGGTCCTCGAGGATCGCCTCGGCGCGCGCCGGGTCCTCGCGCACCAGCGCGATCGCGCTGTTGAGCGTGTTGAACAGGAAATGCGGCTGGATGCGCGCCTGCAGCTCGGACAGGCGGGCCGCGGTCTGCGCCGGCATCCGCCCCTTGGCGCGCAGCACCAGCGCCACCATCAGCGCGCCGGCTAGCAGCGCGCCGGTGAAGGCCGAAGCCACCCAGGGGATGTTGCCCTGCAGCGTCACCAGCGCGAGCTGCCCGCAGCCGTAGACGCCCGCCAGCGCGCCCAGCGCCACACCGGCCACGTGCTGTCCCCAGGCCGGCAGCCGGGCCAGCACCCGCTTGAGGCTGCAGCCCACCACCAGCCAGGCCAGGGTGGCGGGCAGGGCCGCCCCGCTCAGGAGGGCCAGGCGGGCGATCCACTCGCTCAGGTCGGCCGCGCCGAACATGGCGCCCACGCCCACCGCCGCCTCGACGAAGAGCACGGCGCGCAGCACCACGCCGACCTTGCAGGCGTCGAACAGCAGCACCTGCGGCCGACGGCCGCGCCTGCGCGTCGGATCGGGCAGTTCCGTGAAGGCCGATAAAATTTGCGAGTCTTTCATCGTGAGGCGGGCGGCAGCCCAAATTATTGGTGAATCGCCGAGCTGGACCCACCTTTCGGCGCGCCCATCACTCCGCCCATCCCCTTCATGTCGCAACTCGATCACAAATCCCAGGCCTGGTCCGCGCTTTTCTCCGAGCCCATGAGCGACCTGGTCAAGCGCTACACGGCCAGCGTGGGCTTCGACAAGCGCCTCTGGCGCGCCGACATCCAGGGCTCGCTGGCCCACGCTTCCATGCTGGCCGGCCAGGGGATCATCCCCGCGAAGGACCTGGAAGAGATCCGCCGCGGCATGGCGCAGATCACCCAGGAGATCGAGTCCGGCGCCTTCGACTGGAAGCTGGACCTCGAGGACGTGCACCTGAACATCGAGGCCCGGCTCACCCAACTGGTGGGCGACGCCGGCAAGCGGCTGCACACCGGCCGCAGCCGCAACGACCAGGTCGCCACCGACGTGCGCCTGTGGCTGCGCGAGGAGATCGACCTCATCGCCGCCCTGCTGGCGGAACTGCAGAAATCCCTGCTGGCGCTCGCCGAGCAGAACGCCGAGGTGATCCTGCCCGGTTTCACCCACCTGCAGGTGGCCCAGCCCGTGAGCTTCGGCCACCACATGCTGGCCTACGTGGAGATGTTCTCGCGCGACGCCGAGCGCATGGCCGACGTGCGCAAGCGCGTCAACCGGCTTCCGCTGGGCGCCGCCGCGCTGGCGGGCACCAGCTACCCCCTGGACCGCCCGGCGGTCGCCAGGGCGCTGGGCATGGACGGCGTCTGCGAGAACTCGCTGGACGCGGTGAGCGACCGCGACTTCGCCATCGAATTCACCGCCGCGGCCACGCTGGCGATGGTGCACGTCAGCCGCCTGTCCGAGGAGCTGGTGCTGTGGATGAGCCAGAACTTCGGCTTCATCCGCATCGCCGACCGGTTCACCACCGGCTCGTCGATCATGCCGCAGAAGAAGAACCCGGACGTGCCGGAACTCGCGCGCGGCAAGACCGGCCGCGTGGCCGGCCACCTGGTGGCGCTGGTGACCCTGATGAAAGGCCAGCCCCTGGCCTACAACAAGGACAACCAGGAGGACAAGGAGCCGCTGTTCGACACCGTCGACACGCTCAAGGACACGCTGCGCATCTTCGTCGAGATGATGGGCGGCATCACGGTGAACCCGGAAGCGATGGAACAGGCCGCGCGCCGCGGCTTCGCCACCGCGACCGACCTGGCCGACTACCTGGTGAAGAAGGGCCTGCCCTTCCGCGACGCGCACGAGACCGTGGCGCACGCCGTCAAGGCGGCGCAGCAGGCGGGCGTCGACCTGTCCGAGCTGCCGCTGGCGACTTTGCAGGGCTTCCACGCCTCCATCGAGCAGGACGTGTTCGAGGTGCTGTCGCTGCGCGGCTCGCTCGACGCGCGCAAAGTGCTGGGCGGCACCGCGCCGCAGCAGGTGCGCGCGCAGATCGCGCGGCATCGCCAGCGGCTGGGCTGAGCCCTCGCGCCGCTGCTGAGGAAAATTGCAGCGGGCGCCAAGATTCTTCAAAGCAGGAAGGCCGTCCGCGCCGTAGCATCGTCGCGCCCCGGAGGAGACACTACTTGCCCGTCATCACCAACATCGAAGACCTGCGCCAGCTCGCGCAGCGCCGCGTGCCCCGCATGTTCTACGACTACGCGGATTCCGGCTCCTGGACCGAGAGCACCTACCGCGCCAACGAGGACGACTTCAACCGCATCCTGCTGCGCCAGCGCGTGGCGGTGAACATCGAAGGCCGCAGCACCCGCGCCACCATGATCGGCCAGCCGGTGGCGATGCCCGTGGCCATCGCTCCCACGGGCCTGACCGGCATGCAGCACGCCGACGGCGAGATCCTCGCGGCGCGCGCGGCCAAGAAGTTCGGCATCCCGTTCACGCTGTCCACCATGAGCATCTGCTCGATCGAGGACGTGGCCAAGGGAACGGACTACCACCCGTTCTGGTTCCAGCTGTACGTGATGCGCGATCGCGACTTCATCGAGCGGCTGATCGACCGCGCCAAGGCCGCGAACTGCTCGGCGCTGGTGCTGACGCTGGACCTGCAGATCATCGGCCAGCGCCACAAGGACCTGAAGAACGGCCTGTCGGCGCCGCCCAGGCTGACGCTGCCCAACCTGATGAACATGGCCACCAAGCCCCGCTGGTGCATGGGCATGCTGGGCACGCCCCGCCGCTACTTCGGCAACATCGTGGGCCACGTCAAGGGCGTGGAGAACATGGGCTCGCTGTCCGAGTGGACCAACAAGCAGTTCGACCCGCGCCTTTCCTGGGCCGACGTCGAGTGGATCAAGAAGCGCTGGGGCGGCAAGCTGATCCTCAAGGGCATCCAGGACGTGGAGGACGCCCGCCTGGCGGTGGACTCCGGCGCCGACGCGCTGATCGTCTCCAACCACGGCGGCCGCCAGCTCGATGGCGCGCCCTCCTCCATCTCGGCGCTGCCGGAGATCGCGCAGGCCGTGGGCGACCGGATCGAGATCCACATGGACGGCGGCATCCGCTCCGGCCAGCACGTGCTCAAGGCGGTGGCGCTCGGCGCCAAGGGCGTCTACATCGGCCGCGCCATGCTGTACGGCCTGGGCGCGATGGGCGAAGCGGGCGTGACGCGCGCGCTGGAGATCATCCACCGCGAACTGGACCTCTCCATGGCGTTCTGCGGCCGCACCGACATCGGCCAGGTGGACACCGGCATCCTGCTGCCGGGCAGCTATCCCACCGGCAAGGCTGCGGGGCTCTGACCATGCTGGCGGCCGACCGGCTCGACGCCCTCGCAGAGGAGGTCCACGCGGCGCAGGACCCGGTTCGGCACCTCGCACCCCTCAGCGCGCGTGGGCCCGGCTTCGACCTCGAGGCCGGTTACGCCGTCGCCGCCCGCCTGCACCGCGCCCGACTGGCGGCCGGCGCGGTCCCGCGCGGCCGCAAGATCGGCTTCACCAACGCCGCCATCTGGCCCGAATACGACGTGCACCACCCGATCTGGGGCTGGGTGTACGAGCACACGCTGCACGCGAGCGGAGCCCGGCTGCCGCTGGCGGGGTTCGCCGAGCCGAAGATCGAACCGGAGATCGCCTTCGGCCTCTCCGCGACGCCGGCGGCCGGCTCGGACACCGCCGGCCTGCTGGCCTGCATCGAATGGGTGGCTCCGGCCTTCGAGGTCGTGCAGTCGCACTTCCCCGGCTGGAAGTTCCAGGCCGCCGACACCATCGCCGACGGCGGCCTGCATGGCGCGCTGGTGCTGGGACGCAAGGTTCCGGTCGCCTCGCTGGGCGACGACCCGGCGGCGCTGCTGGCCGGCCTGACGGTGCGCCTCACCTGCGACGGAAAAGAGATCGAGACCGGCCGCGGCAGCAACGTGCTGGGCAGCCCGCTGGCGGCGCTCGCGCACCTGGTGGCGCTGCTCGCCGGCCAGGATGCCGAAGTGCAGCTCAAACCCGGCGAAGTGGTGACCACCGGAACCGTGACCGCGGCTTACCCGGTGCGCGCGGGCCAGGCGTGGCGCGCCGAGCCGGCCGGCATCGCGCTGGACGCCGTCGAGGTCGCGTTCGCGCCCTGAGCGGCGCCGCTACTTCGAACGCCCGTCGAAGTGGGTGACGGGCACCTTTTCCAGGGCTATGTTCTCGATGCAGCGGATGTTGACCGCCACCATGTCGTTGCCCTTGGGGTCCTTGCCCTCGCCGAAGGGATGGATGCCGCAGTTCGGGCAGAACCGGTGCCGGATCACGTGCTTGTTGAAGAGGTAGGTGGCGACGTCCGCCTCGGGCGTCATCAGCCGGAAGTTGTCGCGCGAGGTGAACCACAGCAGCGATCCCTTGCGCTGGCACATCGAACAGTTGCACGCCATCGCGCTGTCGATCGTGCCCTCGACCTCGAACGCCACCTTGCCGCAGTGGCAGCTGCCCTGGTGCTTCATGTAGATCTCCTTCGGACCCGGACGGTCAGCGCCGATTGTGCGGCGGCGCACGCGGGTCGCGGCGAAAATCGCCACCCGTGACACCGCGCCGCCGCCGCATCGCCCACCTCGACATGGACGCGTTCTTCGCCTCCGTGGAGTTGCTGCGCTATCCGCAGCTCAAGGGCCTGCCGGTGGTGATCGGCGGCGGCCGCCGCAAGGTGGACGAACTGCTGCGCGACCGCTACGCCGGCCTGCCGCAGTCGGAGATCCCGGCACACGCCTTTCCGCTGCTGAAGGACTACGTCGGCCGCGGCGTGATCACCACCGCCACCTATCCGGCGCGCCAGTTCGGCGTGGGTTCGGCCATGGGCATGATGAAGGCGGCGCGCCTGTGCCCGCAGGCCATCGTGCTGCCGGTGGACTTCGACGAGGTGCGGCGCTTCTCGCGCACCTTCAAGTCGGTGATCCGAGAGATCGCGCCGGTGGTGGAGGACCGCGGCGTGGACGAGGTCTACATCGACTTCACCGACGTGCCGGGCGGCCAGCGCGAAGGCGGGCGGGTGCTGGCGCGCCTGATCCAGAAATCGATCTTCCAGGCCACCGGCCTGACCTGCTCGATCGGCGTGGCGCCCAACAAGCTGATCGCCAAGATGGCCAGCGAGTTCGACAAGCCCAACGGCATCTCGATCGTGTCCGAGGACGACGTGCAGACCCGCATCTGGCCGCTGGCGGTGCGCAAGATCAACGGCATCGGGCCCAAGGCCGAGGAGAAGCTGCATCGGCTGCACATCCGCACCATCGGCGAACTGGCCGCGCAGGAGGTGGACTGGCTGATCGGCAACTTCGGCCGCTCCACGGGCGCCTGGATGCACGACGCCGCCTGGGGCCGCGACGACCGTCCGGTGGTGACCGAGAGCGAGCCGGTGTCCATGAGCCGCGAGACCACCTTCGATCGCGACCTGCACGCGGTTCGCGACCGCGCCGAGCTCGGGGCCATCTTCACCGACCTGTGCGAGAGGGTCGCCGACGACCTGCGGCGCAAGGGCTACGTCGGCAAGACCATCGGCATCAAGCTGCGCTACGACGACTTCCGCATCGCCACGCGCGACCAGACCATCGAGCACTTCACCGCCGACCCGAAGACGATCCGCCGCGTGGCCGGCCAGTGCCTCAAGCGCGTGCCGCTGCAGCAGCCTCTGCGGTTGCTCGGCGTGCGCCTGGGCAAGCTGGCGCGTGAAGATGAGGCTGCCGCTCCCGCGCCGGCGCCTGCGCACGTGGCCGAGCCGGTCGCCGACCTGTTCGGCCAGGCCCCAGGCTGAGTCGCTTTACCGGCGTCGCGCTCCTCGGCTTTCCTACCGCAGCCGCCGGGCAGGGCCTACAGGACGCTGTCGGGGTGCGTCCTAAGTTGAGAGCATGAAAGCCATGCTCCGCGCGCGCCGCCAGCTGCCGGCCGCCCTGATCTTCGCCCTGTGCAGCCTCCCCCTCCTCGGCCTGGGCCTGGTCGCGGCAGCGCACGCGCAGACGCAGGCGCAGTCACGGCCCGCGGCCGCGCCGGTGATCGAAGGCCTGGAGGTCAATGCCGACTCGGGCCTGTCGCCCGGCTCGACGCTGGAGTTCACCGTGAAGGGCACGCCCAGTTCGATCGCGCGCGTGCAGGTGACGGGCACCAGCGTGTCGCTGCCGCTGAAGGAATCGCGGCCCGGCGTCTATACGGGCAGCTACACCGTCCGCAAGAACGAACGCGGCCTGAAGCCCGGCAGCCTGATCCGCGCGGGCCTCACGCGCAACGGCCGGACCGTCAACTCGGATTTCAGCTTCCCGGCTTCGTTCGCGATGCTGGCGGCGAACACCGTCGCGCCGGCTTCGGCCCCGCGCGTGGACCGCTTCACGCTGCTCCCGGTGGACCGGCTGGAGCCGGGCACCGAGCTGAAGTTCTCGCTGGAAGGCACGCCGCGCGCGCAGGCATCCATCCAGGTGCCGGGCCTGCCGATGACGCTGCCGATGCACGAGGAGCGGCCGGGCCGCTACATCGCCAACTACACGCTGCGCAAGGTCGACCACGTGGCGCCGGGTCCGGTGGTGGCGACGCTGCGCAACGGCGAGCGGCTGGCCACTTCGCAGCTCTCGATCACGCAGCAGCAGGGCGCGTCCTCGGCGTCCGCTTCCGCCTCGGCCTCGTCCACGCCGATGGGTGCCACCGGCTCCGCGGCGGCCGCGCCTGGTCCGCTGGTCCTGCAGGTCACGAGCCCCGGGCCGAACGCCGCGGTCGATTCGAGCCAGCTGGTGCTGCAGGGCCGCACTTCGCCGGGCGCCAACGTGCGCGTGAAGGTGGATGCCGTGTCGCCCGCCGTGCCGGGACGCACGGCGGTGGCGCAAGCGGTCTCCGACCAGACGGTGACGGCCGACGCCAACGGCAACTTCAGCCTGAACTTCGGCCCGCAACGCTATGCGCCGGGCACGCGCTTCGAGGTCCAGCTGAGCGCGCGCCAGGGCAACCAGGCCGCGGTCGAGCAGCGCCTCACGTTGTTCCAGCGCCAGGGTTGAAAGCCGCCGCTCCCGGTCTAGATTGATGACTCGGGGGTGGATGCCATGCAGCTCGCGGAGATCCAGCGCATCAAGCTCTGGCAGGTGGAGCACCGGCGCACGCAGCCGCTGGAGTACCACGCCTGGGACGTGGTGCTCACGGTGTGGCTGATGGGCTGGGTGGGCTGGCTGCCGGTGTTCGCGTTCGATGCCGTCTGGCTCATGCCGCTTTGCCTGGCGGGCATGGCCGCGCCGGGCGCGTACGCGAACTGGCGGGCCCGCCTGCATCGCCAGGGGCAGCTGCGCTGCGACTGGCTGGACCCCAAGGCCTCACTGGCGGGCGGTCCGGATGTTGGGCGGTAGGGCCAGCGGATGGCTGGTGCGGAACGGGTTGATGTCCAGCCCGCCGCGGCGCGTGTAGCGCGCGTAGACCGAGAGCTTGGCCGGCCGGCACTGCCGGCGGATGTCCATGAAGATCCGCTCCACGCACTGCTCGTGGAACTCGTTGTGGTTGCGAAAGCTCACCAGGTAGCGCAGCAGGCCGCCCTGGTCGATCTGCGGGCCCGAATAGCGGATCTGCACCGCGCCCCAGTCGGGCTGCCCCGTCACCAGGCAGTTGCTTTTGAGCAGGTTGCTGACCAGCACCTCGTCGACCGGCTGCTCGTCGAACGACGCGGTCAGCAGCTCGGGCCGGGGCGAGTAGTCGCTGCACTCGATGTCCAGGCGATCCAGGTCGACGCCGTCGAGCTCGTGCACCTGCTCCTGGTCGAACACCTCCGGCGCGAGCAGGCGCACGCCCACCGAGCCGGAGACGCCGCTGCCTCGCCACACGGCCTCCGACAGGTCGGCGCGCAGGCGCGCCAGCACCTCGGAGGGTCCGTCGAAGCGGCTGTTGGTGAAGCTGTTGAGGTAGAGCTTGAGCGACTTGCTCTCGACGATGTTGGGCGTCTCGCACGGCACGGTGACATGCGCGATGGCGACCACCGGCTTGCCGCGCGGCGTGAGCCAGCTCAGCTCGTAGGCGGTCCAGAGGTCGGCGCCGAAGAACGGCGGCTGGCCCGCGATGCCCAGCTCCTGGCGCTTGGCCAGGCGCGGGATCGGGTACAGCAGTTCGGGGGCGTACTGGTCGCGGTAGGCGGCGGGCTTGCCCAGCAGCGAGCCGCCCGGGGTGTTGTCTTGCATCAGGCGGCAGTCTGCCGCAGGTGCGGCATCAGGGATTGCAGGAGGCGATCGACCACGCCCGGCGGCAGGTCATGGCCCATGCCGGGAATGGCGACCATCCGCGCGCCGCGGATGCGGCGGGCGGTGTCGTGGCCGCAGGCGAACGGCACCAGCGGGTCGTCCTGGCCGTGCATCACCAGCGTGGGCGCCTGGATGCGCGGCAGTTCGTCGGCGCGATGGATGTCGGCCGCCACCGCCGTCATCTGGCGCACGGTGCCGGTGGGATGGAAAGCACGCCGCGTGGCCAGGCGCACGCGCTCGCGCGTCGCTTCCTCGTCGCTCGGGAAGGCGGGGCTCGCGATCACGTGCAGCAGCTTCATGGTGTGGTCGACGATCGCGTCCTCGGTGCGGCCGTGCGGCCGGCTGAAGAGCGCCCGCAGCACGTGCGGCTTCGGTCCCGGCAGGTAGCGCGCGCCGCTCGAACTCATGATGCTGGTGAGCGAGAGCACCCGCGACGGCGCGGCCAGCGCCACCCGCTGGGCGATCATGCCGCCCATGCTCACGCCGACCAGGTGCGCGGACGGGATGTCCAGCGCATCCAGCACGCCGAGCGTGTCGGCCGCCATGTCGTGCAGCGAGTAAGGCGCGTTCACGCGCAGGCCCAGGCGATGGCGCATCGACGCCAGCATCAGGTTGGGCACGCCCAGGTGGGAGAAGGATTGCGACAGGCCGGCGTCGCGGTTGTCGAAGCGGACGACGCGAAAGCCCGCTTCCTGCAGCGCCGCCACGAAGGCGGCCGGCCAGGCGATCAGCTGCATGCCCAGCCCCATCACCAGCAGCACCGCCGGCAGGTGGGATTCGCCGGTGTCCTCGACTTCGATGGCGATGCCGTTGGCCAGCAGCCTCACTCGAAGCGCCGCTCCCGCAGCCACTTGGTGGCGATCCACTTCTCGCCCGCCAGCACCGGCGCGCCGCCGTGCAGCGTTCGGGTGGACGGATGCGGCCGGTCGTAGCTGAAGAAAACGCCGTGGCCGCGCTTGGGGAAGACTTCGAGGTGCACGTCGGGAAAGGTGGTGCCGCCGCCCTTTTCCGGCTCGCCCAGGTACATCACCAGCGTGGCCACGCGCTGGCCGCCGCGCTTGAGGATGGTGGGCGTGCCCGGCTCCTTCGGATCGAAGTAGTCGTAGTGCGGCTTGTATTCGGCGCCCGGGCGGTAGTGCAGCACCTGCAGGCCCTCGCCGTTCTCCTCGGGCCAGTTGACCAGGCGCGCGATGCGCGCCTCGAGGCGGCGCACGACCTCGTGCTCGCCGCGCTGGAAGAACATGCCGCTGCTGGTGCGGTCGTCGTTGACCTCCTCGCCGCCGGTCTTGGTGGCGACGGTGAGCGAGCGCGCGAGGCGCGGCTTGGCCAGGGCGATCAGCTCGTCGCACTCCTCGTCGGAGAGCAGGTTGCCGAACACCACCACGCGCGGGTTGTACATGTTCTGCAGGATGTGGACGCGGCGATCGCCCGCGTCGACGTACAGCGGCGACTCGTCCAGCTTCGGGTCCGGCACCGGCACCCCGGGCGGCAGGCCGTCGGCCTGGGCCTTGGCCTCGAGGTGGTCGCGCAGCGTGCTCTCCATGGCCTCGATGGCCACTTCCTCCTGCCAGCCGGACGCCAGCATGGACTGCAGCACCGATTCCGCGCTGTGGCCGGCCTGCGCCTGGTCCACGATCCAGCGGCGCAGTTCGGGCGTGATCTGCTGTTGCGTCTTCGTCGTCATGGCTGCATTTTCCTCCGGAAGACCAGCCGGTCGGGCTGGGATGCGGGAGCATCGAAGCGATAGCCCTCGAAGTCAAAGCCTTCCAGCGTCCGGGGCGTCAGCACGCGCTGCTGGACGGCGTAGCGGGCCATCAGGCCGCGCGCCTTCTTGGCGAAGAAACTGATGACCTTGTAGCCGCCGCCCTTCCAGTCCTCGAACACGCATTCGATCACCCGGGCCTTCAGGTGCCCCAGGTCGACCGAGCGGAAGTATTCCTGGGAGGCCAGGTTCACCACGACCGGCGTGGCGTCGGCCTGCAGGTCCTGGTTGAGCTGCTCGGCGATGTCCGAACCCCAGAACTGGTAGAGGTTGCGGGCGCTGCCGACCGGCAGCGAGGTGCCCATCTCCAGGCGGTAGGGCTGCATGCGGTCGAGCGGGCGCAGCACGCCGTACAGGCCGCTGAGCATGCGCAGGTGGCGCTGCGCCCAGTCGAGGTCGGCGCGCGACAGGGTGCGGGCCTGCAGGCCGTCGTACACGTCGCCGTTGAACGCCAGCACGGCCTGGCGGGAGTTGTGCTCGTCGAACCGCTCGGACCAGGCCCGGTAGCGGCCGACGTTCAGCTCGGCCAGGGCCGGGCTGATGTCCATCAGCTCGGCGATCTGCCGCGGCGACTGGCGGCGCAGCACCTCGATCAGGCGGGCCGACTGCTTCGGGAAGCGCGGCAAGGTGTGGGGGACGTCGGCGGCGACCGGCGTTTCGTAGTCCAGCGTCTTGGCCGGCGACAGGAGGAAGAGCATCGGGAATCTATTTCCAGGCGCGCGAGGCGAGCCACTGGGCGCTGGCGGCAGCCAGGACGACGGCCGCGTACGTGGCCATCTTGCCGTCGCGGCCGAACCACCAGAGGCCCACCGCCAGCGCGGCCGTGGCGGCCAGGAACACGGCGATGGCCGGTTTCCAGAAGCCCGGCGCGGTGCGCAACAGCAGGCGTGCCACGAGGGGGAGAATCAGCGCCAGGAACGCCGCGGGGGCCAGGAATCCGGCCAAATGCAAGAAGAAATCGATCGGGCCCATCCGGTGAAGGTCTTGACCTGCGCTAAGTGCTTGAAAACGGTACGGATTTTATAATTCGCCCCATGGCAGTCTGGGCATTGGGCATCAACCACACGACCGCCCCGCTGGACATGCGGGGCAAGTTCGCGTTCGCCCTCGACCAGATCCAGCCCACGCTGGGCCAATTGCGGCACAGCCTGCAGGGCCGGCTGCAGAAGCAGCCCGAAGCGGCCATCCTGTCCACCTGCAACCGCACCGAGATTTATTGCGCCGGTCCCGACCACGGGCTGGAGCCCACGCTGGAGTGGCTGGCGCAGTCGGGCGGCGTCTCGCCCAGCCTGCTGCGGTCGCATGCCTACACGCTGCAGGGCGGCATGGCGGCGCGCCACGCCTTCCGGGTCGCCAGCGGCCTCGATTCCATGGTGCTGGGCGAGGCCCAGATCCTGGGCCAGCTGAAGGACGCGGTGCGCATGGCCGAGGAAGCCGGCGCGCTGGGCACCACGCTCAACCAGCTGTTCCAGCGCTCCTTCGCCGTGGCCAAGGAAGTGCGCAGCGCCACCGAGATCGGCGCGCATTCCATCAGCATGGCCGCCGCGGCGGTGCGCCTGGCCGGCCAGCTGTTCGAGGACCTGGGCAAGATCCGCGTGCTGTTCGTCGGCGCGGGCGAGATGATCGAGCTGGCGGCCACGCACTTCGCGGCGAAGGATCCCGAGCGGATCGCCGTCGCCAACCGCACGCTGGAGCGCGGCGAGAAGCTCGCCACCCGCTTCGGCGGCGAGGTGATGCGCCTGGCCGACCTGCCCGAGCGCCTGCACGAATTCGACGCGGTGGTCAGCTCCACCGCCAGCACGCTGCCCATCATCGGCCTGGGCGCCGTGGAGCGCGCGCTCAAGCGGCGCAAGCACCGCCCGATGTTCATGGTCGACCTCGCCGTGCCGCGCGACATCGAGCCCGAGGTGAAGGCGCTGGAAGACGTCTACCTGTACACGGTGGACGACCTGGCGCACGTGGTGCAGACCGGCCAGGCGAACCGCCAGGCCGCCGTCGCCCAGGCCGAAGCCATCATCGACGCCGGCGTCCAGAGCTTCCTGCACTGGATGGACCAGCGCGGCGCCGTGCCGCTGATCCGCCAGCTGAACGCGCAGGCGGACGAATGGCGCGCGCTGGAGATCGCCCGCGCCCGCAAGCTGCTGGCCAAGGGCGAGGACGTCGACACGGTGTTGGAAGCGCTGTCGCGCGGGCTGACGCAGAAGATGCTGCACGGCGCGATGGCCGAACTGCACTCCGGCGACGCGGCCTCGCGCGAGCGCGCAGGCTCGGCCATCGAACACTTCTTCCTGCGCAAGGAGCGTTAGCTCCGGGCGACGCGCCCCGCGGGCGCGTGAACCGCGCCGTCGCGCGGCCGTACTCCGTCTTTCCCCTCAATGAAACCCTTCCTCCGCCAGCAACTCGAGCGCTACCCGGTCCGCCTGCAGGAACTGGATTTCTTCCTGCAGCAGCCGGAAGTCGCCGACGACATGGAGCGCTTCCGCGCGCTCACGCGCGAGCACGCCGAGGTGAGCGAGGTCGCGGGCCTGTTCGAGCGCTTCCGCCGGCGCGAGGGCGACCTGGCCCAGGCGCGCGAGATGCTGGAGGACGCCGACATGGCCGACATGGCGCGCGAGGAGATCGCCGCCATCGAGGCCGAGATGCCGGTCCTGGAGGACGATCTGCAGAAGCTGCTGCTGCCCAAGGACCCGGACGACGTCCGCAACACCTTCCTGGAGATCCGCGCCGGCACCGGCGGCGACGAATCGGCGCTCTTCGCGGGCGACCTGCTGCGCATGTACACGAAATACGCGGAGCGGCAAGGCTGGCGCTGCGAGGTGGTGAGCGAGAGCGAGGGCGAGGTCGGGGGCTTCAAGGAAGTCGTTGTCCGCATGGTCGGCGACGGCGTGTACGGCAAGCTGAAGTTCGAGTCGGGCGGGCATCGCGTGCAGCGCGTGCCCGCCACCGAGACGCAGGGGCGCATCCACACCAGCGCGTGCACCGTGGCGGCGCTGCCCGAGCCCGACGAGGCGCAGGCGGTGCAGCTCAATCCGGCCGACCTGCGCATCGACACCTTCCGCGCCAGCGGCGCGGGCGGCCAGCACATCAACAAGACCGATTCGGCGGTGCGCATCACGCACATCCCGACCGGCATCGTGGCCGAGTGCCAGGACGACCGCTCGCAGCACCGCAACAAGGCCAAGGCGCTGCAGGTGCTGGCCGCGCGCATCCGCGAGAAGGAGCGCAGCGAGCGTGCCGCCAAGGAAGCCGCCACGCGCAAGGGCCTGATCGGCAGCGGCGACCGCAGCGATCGAATCCGCACCTACAACTTCCCGCAGGGGCGCGTCACCGACCACCGGATCAACCTCACGCTCTACAAGCTGCAGTTCGTGATGGAAGGCGAACTGGACGAGCTGGTCGAAGGCCTGCTGCTGGCGCGCAAGGCCGAGCAGCTGGAGGAGCTGGGGCTGACATGACACCCGCGCAGGCGCTGCGACAGGCCGCCGCCGCGGGCGTCGAGCGGCTGGACGCGCAGTTGCTGCTGCTGCATGCACTGGCGCGGCCGGCGACGGATCGCGCGTGGTTGCTGGCGCACGATGACGAAGCGATGGCGCCGCAAGCCGTGCAGGCGTTCCAGGCCTGCTGCGAGCGCCGGGCCGCGGGCGAGCCGCTCGCGTACATCGTGGGCAGCAAGGAATTCTTCGGGCTCGAGGTCCATGTGGATGCCCGCGTGCTCGTGCCGCGGCCCGACACCGAGACGGTGGTCGAGTGGTCGCTGGAGGTACTCGCCGACATGACCGCGCCGCGCATGGTCGACCTCGGCACGGGCAGCGGAGCCATCGCCCTGGCTATCGCGCATCGCAGGACGGATGCGCAGGTCGAGGCGGTGGATGCGAGTGCCGATGCCCTGGCGGTGGCGAGTGAAAACGCGCGCCGTCTCTCATTGCCGGTGCGGTTCAACCACGGCCAATGGCTCGCCGGTTGCAGCGGTCCCTACGACCTGATCGTCTCCAACCCGCCCTACGTCGCCGAGGGCGACGAGCATCTGCCGGCGCTGCGGCACGAGCCGCTGCAGGCGCTGGTGGCAGGCGCGGACGGCCTGGACGACATCCGCGCCATCGTGCAGCAGGCGCCGCGCCGTCTCGCTCCGAACGGCTGGCTGCTGCTGGAGCACGGCTGGGACCAGGCCGAGGCCGTGCGTGGGCTGCTGCAAGCCGCCGGATTCGCCGACGTCGGCTCCCGCCGCGACCTTGCGGGCATCGAGCGCTGCACCGGCGGCCGCTGGCTTGAACGCGGATAATCCGTCCCAACGTCACGGACATCCGTCCCACCCAGCATCCAGGAGAGTTACATGAGCGACGCCCAGAACCGCATCGACCAGCTGGTCAAGAACAACGACGTGCTGCTCTTCATGAAGGGCAACGCCAGTTTTCCGATGTGCGGTTTCTCCGGCCGAGCCATCCAGATCCTGAAGGCGTGCGGCGTCGATCCCAAGAGCCTGACCACGGTGAACGTGCTGGAGGACGACGAGGTCCGCCAGGGCATCAAGGAATACAGCAACTGGCCGACCATCCCGCAGCTCTACGTGCGCGGCGAATTCATCGGCGGCTCGGACATCATGATGGAGATGTACCAGAGCGGCGAGCTGCAGCAGGTGCTCGGCGCCACCGCCCCGCGCGGCTGACGCGCGCATCAGCAGTCGCATCCGCCGGCTGCTGGCTTCCTCGGCATTTTCCTGACAACGGTCGCGGCAGCGGCCCGACTCGGTTGAACTCGTGCGTCGCCTATGCTGGAATGAACCCAGCAGTTCAGCAGGAGGTGCGCGAATGGAAAACCGCAGTCTGGTCCCCCATCAACCGTCTTCGTTCAAGCTACCCATCGCCAACCTGCGCAGCGTGTTCCGGCCGCACGACGTCGAGCGCAAGCTGGCCAAGCTGCCCAACAAGGACCACGAGAACCTGCGCACGACCTACGAGCGCATGCTCGAGCGCGGTCCCGAGCGCTTCCAAGTCAAGCCCAGCGGCGTGCCCGACATGGCCGCGCTGTACGGACAGCTTCCCAACTTCACCGACGCGCTGGACGACGTGCGCCGCCACGTCGCGCTGTCGCAGGACAGCCGCGACGGCCTGGAGGTCACGCCCATGCTGCTGCTGGGCCCGCCCGGGATCGGCAAGACGCATTTCGCCCGCAAGCTGGCCGACCTGCTCGGCACCGGCATGAGCCTGGTGCCCATGAGCTCGATGACGGCCGGCTGGCTGCTGTCGGGCGCATCGTCGCAATGGAAGGGCGCCAAGCCGGGCAAGGTGTTCGAGGCCATCGTCGACGGCCAGTACGCCAACCCGGTGATCGTGGTCGACGAGATCGACAAGGCCGCCGCGGACGCCCAGTACGACCCGCTCGGCGCGCTCTACGGCCTGCTCGAGCACGACACCGCGTGCAGCTTCATGGACGAGTTCGCGGAAGTGGCCATCGATGCCAGCCAGGTCATCTGGATCATGACGGCCAACGACGAGCGCTGCATCCCCGAGCCCATCCTCAACCGCATGAACGTGTTCGAGATCGAGGCGCCCTCGTTCGAGGCGGCGCGGCAGATCGCGCGCAACCTCTACCTGTCGATCCGCGCCGAGCACGGCTGGGGCGCGCGCTTCGAGCCCGAGCCGTCCGACGACCTGCTCGATCTGCTGGCCGAGCTGGCGCCGCGCGAGATGCGGCGCGCGCTCATGACGGGCTTCGGCAATGCGCGCCTGGACCAGCGCGGCGAGATCGCTGTGGAAGACCTGCCCAAGCCCGGTTCGAGCAAGGGCAGGATCGGCTTCGTGCAGTAGGCGTCAGGTCGGGCCGCTGGGCGGCGCGTCCACGTACTTCCAGGCCTTGGCCGCGCCGAACACCGCATTCGGGTACTGCGGCTTGCCGCGGCTGCCGTTGTAGCGGCCGAGCGCCATGAACAGGTCGCCACGTTCGCGATCGATGTAGTGGCGCAGGATGACGCAGCCGAAGCGCAGGTTGGTCTGCATGTGGAACAGCTTGCCGGCATCGCCGTCGCCGATCAGGCGGCTCCAGAACGGCATCACCTGCATGTAGCCGCGCGCGCCGACGTGGCTGACCGCGTACTTTCGGAAGGCGCTCTCCACCTGGATCAGCCCGAGCACCAGGCCGGTGTCGAGGCCGGCGCGCCGGGTCTCGTACCAGACCGTCTGCAGGAATTCCTTGCGCTCCTGCCACTCGCCCTTGCGGCGCGCCAGGCGCGGACTCATCGCTCCCAGCCAGCGCAGGTAGGCCAGGCGCGAATCGGTGTCGGCGAACTCGGGGACGGGCGGCGCGGAATTGGCGATGGCGGAACTGAGGGCGCTGCGCACCGAGTCGGCGAGCGGCTCCTCGATCTGCCCGCCGGCGCGGGCCGGCGATGCGGCGAACGGACCCGCCGCCAGCAACGCCAGCGCGGCGCGCCGCGCGATCACTTCTGCAAGCGGCCGCGCAGGAAGTCCATGACCTCGCCTGCCGGCACCTTGGTGGCCGCCGCGTCGCGCCGATGCTGGTATTCCAGCTGGCCTTCCTTCAGGCCGCGGTCGGAGATCACCACGCGGTGCGGCACGCCGATCAGCTCCCAGTCGGCGAACATCGCGCCGGGGCGCTCGCCGCGGTCGTCGAGCATGACGTCCACGCCCGCCGCGGCGAGGTCGTCGTGCAGCTTCTCGGCGGCGGCGCGCACTTCCGCGCTGCGGTCCATGCCGATCGGGCAGACCACCACGGTGAACGGCGCGATGGCGTCGGGCCAGATGATCCCGCGCGCGTCGTTGTTCTGTTCGATGGCCGCGGCCGGCAGGCGGGTGATGCCGATGCCGTAGCAGCCCATCTCCATCAGCTGCGGCTTGCCGTTCTCGTCGAGGAAGCTGGCGTTCATCGGCGCGCTGTACTTGGTGCCGAGGTAGAACACGTGGCCCACCTCGATGCCGCGCTCGATGGCCAGGCGGCCCTTGCCGTCCGGCGACAGGTCGCCTTCGACCACGTTGCGCAGGTCGGCCACGGCATCGGGCTCGGGCAGGTCGCGGCCCCAGTTCACGCCGGTGAGGTGGAAGCCTTCCTGGTTGGCGCCGCAGACCCAGTCGGCCATCACCGCGACTTCGCGATCGGCCACCACGCGCACCGGCTTCTTCGTGCCGACGGGGCCCAGGTAGCCGGGCGGCGTGCCGAAGTGCTCGACGATCTCGGTCGTGGTGGCGAAGCGGAAGCCGGCGTCCAGGCCCGGGACCTTGGCGACCTTGATCTCGTTCATGTCGTGGTCGCCGCGCAGCAGCAGCAGCCAGACCTGCGACTTCACGATGTTGCCCTGTTCGTCCAGCTGGTCGGTGGCGAGCACCAGCGACTTCACGGTGCGCTGCAGCGGAATGCCGAGGAACTGCGCCACGTCGGCGCAGGTGCTCTTGCCCGGCGTCGGCGTGTTCTCCATGCGCTGCGCGGCCGCGGGACGCGGGCCGGCCGGCGCCAGGGCCTCGGCCTTCTCCATGTTGGCCGCGTATTCGCTGTCGGGGCTGTAGACGACGGCGTCTTCGCCCGTCGCCGCGATGACCTGGAACTCCTCGGACAGGTCGCCGCCGATGGCGCCGCTGTCCGCCGCCACCGCGCGGTAGCGCAGGCCGAAGCGGTCGAAGATGGCACGGTAGGCCTTGGCCATCCCCTGGTAGCTGGCCTTGGCGGAGGTCGCGTCGCGGTCGAAGCTGTACGCGTCCTTCATGATGAACTCGCGGCTGCGCATCACGCCGAAGCGCGGGCGGCGCTCATCGCGGAACTTGGTCTGGATGTGATAGAGGTTGCGCGGCAACTGCTTGTAGCTGCGCAGCTCCTGGCGCGCCACGTCGGTGACGACCTCTTCGCTGGTGGGCTGGATGATGAAGTCGCGCTCGTGGCGGTCCTGCACGCGCATCAGCTCGGGACCCATCTTTTCCCAGCGGCCGGTCTCCTGCCAGTACTCGGCCGGCTGCACCACCGGCATCAGCAGTTCGACGGCGCCGGCGCGATTCATTTCCTCGCGCACGATGCCTTCGATCTTTCGCACCACGCGAAGGCCCATCGGCATCCATGTATAGATGCCGGCGCCCAGCTTCTTGACCATGCCCGCACGCATCATCAACTGGTGGCTGACCACCTCGGCGTCGGCGGGCGCTTCCTTGAGCGTTGAAATCAGGAACTGGGAGGCTTTCATTCGGGAACCGGAGGGGCGCGGGGACGGCTGAGTTCTTGGCGCACGCGCAAGGCGGCGTGCATAATGGACTCAGTTCAAAAGTTTGGGGTTTGATTATGCTTGACCGGGACGGCTTCAGGCCCAACGTCGGCATCATCCTGCTCAACCAGAAAAACCAGGTGTTCTGGGGCAAGCGAATCCGCACCCACAGCTGGCAGTTTCCGCAAGGCGGGATCGATCGCGGAGAGACGCCCGAACAGGCGATGTTCCGCGAGTTGCACGAAGAGATCGGGCTCATGCCCGAACACGTGCGCATCATCGCCCGCACGCGCGACTGGTTGCGCTACGAAGTGCCGGACCGCTACATCCGGCGCGATGCACGCGGTCACTACAAGGGCCAGAAGCAGATCTGGTACCTGCTGCAGCTCACGGGCCAGGACTGGAACCTGAACCTGCGGGCCACCAACCACCCCGAGTTCGACGCCTGGCGCTGGAACGACTACTGGGTGCCGCTGGACGTGGTGGTCGAATTCAAGCGTGGCGTGTACGAGATGGCTCTCACCGAGCTGGCCCGCTTCGTGCCGCGCCACGACCACCGCAACCGCTACCTGCGCGGCGGCATGCGGTCGCGCGATTCCGGCCCGCACGAGCCGCACGCCGATCCGATGCCCGGCGCGGGCTTCGAACTGCCGCCCGGCGCCACCTTCGAGCCCGATCCGCAAGCCGCGATCAAGAACGCCCAGGACCACCGTGCCACTTGAGCGATCGATGCGCCGCGCGGGCGCCGCGCTGCTCGCGTCGGTCTTCTGCAGCCTGCCCGTCCACGCGCAGCTCGTGGACGCCGATCCCGACTGGAAGGAAGTGGAAGCCCCACCGCCGCCGGCGCTTCGGAAAGAGGGCCTGGTGCCGATCGACATGGGCAGTTCCACGCTGCGCTGGGGCGTCGATCCGGCATCCATCACCATCGCCAATGACCGAGTGGTGCGCTACGTGGTGGTCGCCCAGGGCCAGGGCGGCGCCGTCAACGCGCTGTACGAAGGCCTGCGCTGCGGCACCGCCGAGGTGAAGGTCTACGCCCGGCACTCCGGCGACAAGTGGGTGGCCGCGACCGGATCCGACTGGAAGCCGCTGGACAACAACAACGCCTCCACCCGGCACAGCCTGGTGATCGCGCGCAACGGCGTGTGCATCGCTGGCGGCACCAACCGCTCGCCCGTCGAGATCGCACGCGACCTCGGCCGCGGCGCCGACACCAAGTTCCGTCCCGAGTACCGCTGACCGCCCCGCCCCTCAGCGGGTGAGGACCAGGTTGGTGCGGTGGATCATCTCGGGCTCGGCCATGTAGCCCAGGAGCTTCTCGATCTCGCCCGAAGGCTTGCGGCACAGCAGGCGCGCTTCCGCGCTGGCGTAGTTGGCCAGGCCGCGCGCGATCTCGCCGCCCGACGCGTCGCGCACCGCGATCACCTCGCCGCGCGAGAACTCGCCCTCCACCGCCGTCATGCCGATGGGCAGCAGGCTCTTGCCTTCGCGCACCAGCTTGGCGACGGCGCCCTCGTCCACCAGCACGGCGCCGCGCAACTGCAGGTGATCGGCCATCCAGCGCTTGCGCGCCTGGCTCTTCTGCGTGGGCGCGACCAGCAGCGTGCCGATGGGCTCGCCCGACGCCAGTCGCAGCAGCGCGTCGCGCTCGCGGCCCCAGGCGATGACGGTGGACGCGCCCGAGCGCGCCGCGCGCTTGGCTGCCAGGATCTTGGTGATCATCCCGCCCTTGCCGATGCTGGAGCCGGCACCGCCGGCCATGGCCTCGAGCGCGGGCTCGCCGGCGTGGGCGACGTGGATGAACCGGGCCTGCGGGTCCTTGCGCGGATCGGCGCTGTACAGGCCGCGCTGGTCGGTGAGGATGACCAGCACGTCGGCCTCGACCAGGTTGGCGACCAGCGCGCCCAGCGTGTCGTTGTCGCCGAACTTGATCTCGTCGTTGACGACCGTGTCGTTCTCGTTGATCACCGGAAGCACGCGAAGGCCCAGCAGCGTGAGCAGCGTGGAGCGCGCGTTGAGGTAGCGCTCGCGATCGGCCAGGTCGGCATGCGTGAGCAGCACCTGAGCGGACCGCATCCCGTTTTCGCGCAGCTTGGTCTCGTACATCTGGGCCAGGCCCATCTGGCCGACCGCGGCGGCAGCCTGCAGCTCGTTGAGCTCGTGCGGACGCGTGGCCCAGCCCAGCCGCTTCATGCCTTCGGCGATGGCGCCGCTCGACACCATGATGACTTCGCGGCCCTGGCCGGCCAGCGCGGCGAGCTGGCGGCACCACTCGCCGATGGCGGCATCGTCCAGGCCGCGGCCTTCGTTGGTGACCAGGCTGGAGCCGACCTTCACGACGATGCGCCTGGCGCTGCGCAGCAGGTCCTGGTGCTCCAGGCTGACGGCTTCCGGCGAGGCGCTCATGCGCGGTCCTTCCCGTCCTGCTCCTGCACGCCCGGGGCGAAGCGCGGATCGACCTCGACCGGCTCGTTCTCCTGCACCTGCTGGGCCTTGACGTGCTGGTACACGGCCTTGATCAGCTCCTCGCAGCCTTCGCGCGTCAACGCGGAGATGCGGAACACCGGGCCCTTGTAGCGCATCCGCTTGACGAAGTCCTTCACCCGCGCCTCGCGCTCGTCGGCCGGGATCATGTCGATCTTGTTCAGCACCAGCCAGCGCGGCTTGTCGTACAGCTGCTGGTCGTACTTCTTCAGCTCGGCGGCGATGGCCTTGGCCTGCGCGACCGGGTCCACGCCCTCGTCGAACGGAGCCAGGTCCACGAGATGCAGCAGCAGGCGCGTGCGCTGCAGGTGGCGCAGGAACTGGTGGCCCAGGCCGGCGCCTTCCGCCGCGCCTTCGATCAGGCCCGGCACGTCGGCCACCACGAAGCTCTGCTCGGGACCGACGCGCACCACGCCCAGGTTGGGATGAAGCGTCGTGAACGGGTAGTCGGCGATCTTCGGACGCGCGTTCGACACCGCCGAGATCAGCGTGGACTTGCCGGCGTTGGGCATGCCCAGCAGGCCGACGTCGGCGAGCACCTTGAGCTCGAGCTTCAGGTTCTTCTTCTCGCCGGGCCAGCCGGGCGTCTTCTGGCGGGGCGCGCGGTTGATCGAGCTCTTGAACCGCATGTTGCCGAAGCCGCCGTCGCCGCCCTTGGCCAGCACGATGGTCTCGCCGGGCGTGAGCAGTTCGAACAGGACCTCGCCGGTTTCGGCGTCCGTGATGATGGTGCCCACGGGCATCTTGAGCGTGACGTCCGAGCCGGCCGCGCCGAACATGTCGGAGCCCATGCCGTGCTCGCCCCGCTTGGCCTCGTGCCGGCGCGAGAATCGGTAGTCCACCAGCGTGTTGAGGTTGGGATCCGCGACGGCGAACACATGGCCGCCGCGGCCGCCGTCGCCGCCGTTGGGGCCGCCGAATTCCTTGTACTTCTCGTGCCGGAACGAGACGCAGCCGTTCCCGCCATCGCCGGCGGCGACGTCGATGAAGGCTTCGTCGACGAATTTCATGATGGGATGAAGGGAGAAAAAACAAAGCCCCGACAAGTCGGGGCTTTGTCCTTGCCGGAAGGCCCGAGGTTAACTCAGGCCGCCGGGACGATGCTGACCGTGTGCTTGTTCAGCGAGCCCTTGACCGCGAACTGGACGTGGCCGTCCACGAGCGCGAACAGGGTGTGGTCCTTGCCGATGCCGACATTGCTGCCCGCGTGGAACTTGGTGCCGCGCTGGCGCACGATGATGGAGCCGGCGCTGATCAGCTCGCCGCCGAACGCCTTGACACCGAGCATCTTGGGCTGGGAATCCCGCCCGTTGCGCGTAGAGCCGCCGCCTTTTTTCTGTGCCATGTCTGCTGCTCCTGGTTAGAGGGCGATGGCGCCGATCTGCAGTTCGGTGAACTGCTGGCGATGCCCCTGGCGCTTCTGGTAGTGCTTGCGGCGACGCATCTTGAAAATGCGCACCTTGTCGTGCTTGCCGTGGGACACGATCGTGGCCTTGACGGTGGCGCCGGACACCAGGGGAGTGCCGATCTTCAGGTCGCCGCCGTTACCGACAGCCAGCACCTGATCGAGCACGATTTCCTGGCCTACGTCCGCAGCAATCTGTTCTACTTTGATCTTCTCGCCGGAGGCAACGCGATACTGCTTGCCGCCGGTTTTTATGACCGCGTACATGTGAGACCTCTCGAATGGGAAGTACCCCGGGACGGATTTCCCGGAGAGCCTTCGACTATAGCATAGTTTGCGGTTACTCACCAAGCGACCGGCCGCGCCGCAGAGGCACGCGCGAAGCGCTTCCTATAATTCCCCTGCCCCAACCGTCGTACCGCCTTGACCTCCCCTTCCACCAGCACCGGCCAGGTGCTCTCCCTGATCGCCGATGACATGCTCGAGGTGGATGCGGTCATCGCCCGCCGGCTGGATTCCGGCGTGCCGCTGGTGGGACAGGTCTCCCGCTACATCATTTCCGCCGGCGGAAAACGGCTGCGGCCGGTGCTGCTGCTGCTGGTGAGCGCCGCGCTCGGCTACCGCGGCGACCAGCGCTTCAATCTCGCCGCGGTGGTGGAGTTCATCCACACCGCCACGCTGCTGCACGACGACGTGGTGGACGAGTCCACGCTGCGCCGCGGCCGCGCGACCGCCAACGAAAGCTTCGGCAATCCGGCCAGCGTGCTGGTGGGCGACTTTCTCTATTCGCGCGCCTTCCAGATGATGCTGGAGGCGGACGACATGCGCGTGATGGCCATCCTGGCCGACGCCACCAACGTCATCGCCGAAGGCGAGGTACTGCAGTTGATGAACATGCACGATGCCTCGCTCGACGAAGCGGGCTACCTGCGCGTGATCCGCTCCAAGACCGCCAAGCTGTTCGAAGCGAGTTCGCGCCTGGGCGCCGTGCTCGCCAAGGCGCCGCCCGAACTCGAAGAAGCCTGCGCCGCTTACGGTCGCGCGCTGGGCACCGCATTCCAGGTGATCGACGACGTCCTCGATTACGACGGCGACGCGCACGAGATGGGCAAGAACATCGGCGACGACTTGCGCGAGGGCAAGGCCACGCTGCCGCTGATCGCCGCGATGCAGCGCGGCACCGTAGAACAGCGGGATCTGATCCGCCACGCCATCGAGCACGGCGCGGTGGAGGAACTCGATGCCATCGTCGCCGTCGTGCGCCAGAGCGGCGCGCTGGAAGTGACTCGCGCGGCCGCCGCCGCCGAAGCGCAACGCGCCATCGAATGCGCGAAACAATTGCCGCGCAACGAGTACGCCGAAGGTTTGGTACAATTGGCGGCTCAGCTGCTTGAGCGTCGCAACTGATCGCAAGATCAGGCCGCGGCGAGCACGAAGAGCGGCAATCGGGGTGTAGCTTAGCCTGGTAGAGCGCTACGTTCGGGACGTAGAGGCCGGAGGTTCGAATCCTCTCACCCCGACCAGATTCCTCCCCCAACCCGTGACATCCTGCCCAGTGGGCGGGCGCCATTCGCGCGCCATACCACACGTCAGATTTACACCGGTTGGGCTTTCGGCGATGATCAGCTGGCTCTTCTCCGGCTTGCCGGCGAGTGCCTAATGTCCGTCAAACCACGAATGGCCGCCGCCGATCCCGCCCTGTCCGACTCCACTTCCCTGGCCCTGCCCGGCCTGGCGCGCGCGTTGGTGTCGGCCGGCAAGCTCGGGCAGAAATCGGCAGAGGAGCTTTACGGCAAGGCCCAGGCCAATCGCAGCAGCTTCATCGCCGAGCTGACCGGATCCGGCGCGGTCTCGGCCTTCGACCTGGCCCACACCATGTCGGCCGCCTTCGGGGCCCCGCTGCTCGACCTGGATGCGGTCGACGTGCAGCGTCTGCCCAAGAACCTGCTCGACCCCAAGCTGTGCCAGGCCTACCGGGTGGTGGTGCTTTCCAAGCGCAACAACCGCCTCATCGTCGCCACGGCCGACCCCTCGGACCAGCAGACCGCCGACAAGATCAAGTTCGCCACGCAGATGGGCGTGGACTGGGTCATCGCCGAGTACGACAAGCTGACCCGGATGGTCGAGGCGGGTGCCACCAGCGCCACCCAGGCGATGGAAAGCATCGTCGGCGAGGATTTCGAGTTCGACGAGTCGACGATGGACGACTCCGTCGTCGACGAGGACGAAAAGGGCGCGGCCAGCTCCGAAGTCGAGGACGCGCCGGTCGTCAAGTTCCTGCACAAGATGCTGCTCGATGCCTTCAGCATGCGGGCATCGGACCTGCACTTCGAGCCCTACGAGCACAACTACCGCGTGCGCTTTCGCATCGACGGCGAGTTGCGCGAGATCGCTTCCCCGCCCATCGCCATCAAGGACAAGCTGGCGTCGCGCATCAAGGTGATCTCGCGGATGGACATCTCCGAGAAGCGCGTGCCCCAGGACGGGCGCATGAAGCTCAAGGTGGGCCCCGATCGCGTGATCGACTTCCGCGTCAGCACGCTGCCCACCCTGTTCGGCGAGAAGATCGTCATCCGTATCCTGGACCCCAGCAGCGCCAAGCTGGGCATCGAGGCTCTCGGCTACGAGAACGAGGAAAAGGAGCGGTTGCTCAACGCAGTCAGCCGTCCCTACGGCATGGTGCTGGTCACCGGTCCCACGGGCTCGGGCAAGACCGTGTCGCTGTACACCTGCCTGAACATCCTGAACAAGCCGGGGGTGAACATCTCCACGGCGGAAGACCCGTCCGAAATCAACCTGCCGGGCGTGAACCAGGTCAACGTCAACGAGAAGGCCGGGCTGACGTTCGCTGCGGCGCTAAAGTCGTTCCTGCGCCAGGATCCGGACGTCATCATGGTCGGCGAAATCCGCGACCTGGAAACCGCCGACATCGCCATCAAGGCCGCTCAGACCGGTCACCTTGTGCTGTCCACGCTGCACACGAACGATGCGCCCACCACGCTCACGCGGATGCGCAACATGGGCATCGCGCCGTTCAACATCGCGTCCAGCGTGATCCTGATCACCGCGCAGCGACTGGCGCGCCGGCTGTGCGCCACCTGCAAGCAGCCGGCCGACATCCCGCACGAGACGCTGCTGGAGGCGGGCTACAAGGAAGAAGAAGTCGACGGCACCTGGACGCCCTACCGCCCGGTGGGCTGCAATGCCTGCAACAACGGCTACAAGGGCCGGGTAGGCATCTACCAGGTGATGCCGATCAGTGACGAGATCCAGCGCATCATCCTGCGCGACGGAAGCTCGATGGAAATCGCCGCGCAGGCCCAGAGCGAGGGCGTGAGAAGCCTTCGCCAGTCGGGGCTGCACAAGGTCAAGCTGGGCGTCACCTCGCTCGAGGAAGTGCTCGGCTGCACCAACGAATAGCCATCGGCAAGGGAAAAAAGAGGAGTAGCGCTTCATGGCAACCGCAACAGCAGGCAAGGTCACCGAGTTCGTCTTCGAGTGGGAGGGCCGGGACCGCAACGGCAAGTCCGTCCGCGGAGAAACCCGGGCAGCTGGTGAGAACCAGGTCCAGGCCGCGCTGCGCCGCCAAGGCGTCACTCCGCTGAAGGTTCGCAAGCGCCGGATGCGCTCCGGGCAGAAGATCAAGCCCAAGGACATCGCCATCTTCACGCGCCAGCTGGCCACCATGATGAAGGCCGGCGTGCCGCTGCTGCAGGCGTTCGACATCGTGGGACGCGGCAACGCCAACCCCAGCGTGGCCAAGCTGCTGAACGACATCCGCACCGACGTCGAGACCGGTACTTCGCTTTCCGCCGCCTTCCGCAAGTTCCCGCTGTACTTCGACAACCTGTACTGCAACCTGGTCGAGGCCGGCGAGGCGGCCGGTATCCTGGAAGCGCTGCTGGACCGCCTGGCCGTCTACATGGAGAAGACCGAGGCCATCAAGTCGAAGATCAAGTCGGCGCTGATGTACCCGATCTCGGTAGTGGTCGTGGCCTTCGTGGTGGTCTCGGTCATCATGATCTTCGTGATTCCGGCCTTCAAGGAAGTGTTCACCTCGTTCGGCGCCGACCTGCCGGCGCCCACGCTGTTCGTGATGGGCGTCAGCGAGTACTTCGTCAAGTACTGGTACATCATCTTCGGCACCATAGGCGGCGGCTTCTACTTCTTCCTGCAGGCCTGGAAGCGCAACGAGAAGGTCCAGATGTTCATGGACCGGCTGATGCTCAAGATGCCGGTGTTCGGCGACCTGGTCTACAAGTCGGTCATCGCCCGCTGGACCCGCACGCTGTCCACCATGTTCGCCGCCGGCGTCCCGCTGGTGGAAGCACTCGACTCGGTCGGCGGCGCTTCCGGCAACTCCGTGTATTCGATCGCCACCGAGAAGATCCAGCAGGAGGTATCCACCGGCACCAGCCTGACGGCGGCGATGACCAACGCCAGCGTGTTCCCCAGCATGGTCCTGCAGATGTGCGCGATCGGCGAGGAGTCCGGCTCCATCGACCACATGCTGGGCAAGGCAGCCGACTTCTATGAAGCCGAAGTCGACGACATGGTGGCCGGCCTGTCCAGCCTGATGGAGCCGATCATCATCGTGTTCCTGGGTACCCTGATCGGCGGCATCGTCGTGTCGATGTACCTGCCCATCTTCAAGCTCGGCGCCGTCGTCTGATGTTCTCGCCGGGACTGGACGCCGCGCTCGTCGGCGTCCTCGGGCTGCTCGTCGGCAGCTTTCTCAACGTCGTCATCTATCGCCTGCCGAAGATGCTCGAGCGGCAGTGGGCCGCCGAATGCGCCGAGCTCTCCGGCCAGGAGCCGCCCGCCGCGGAGCCGTTCGATCTCGTGCGTCCGCGCTCGCGCTGCCGCCAGTGCGGCCACGTCATCCGCTGGTACGAGAACATCCCCGTGCTGAGCTACCTCGCGCTGCGCGGCAAGTGCTCGGCCTGCGGCACGTCGATCGGCCTGCGCTATCCCCTGGTCGAGATCGCGACGGGAGCCTTGTTCGCGTTCTGCGGATGGAAGTGGGGCCTGAGCTGGACCGCGCTGGCCTGGTGCGGTTTCTCGGCGTCGCTGGTCGCGCTGGCCTTGATCGACTGGGACACCACCCTGCTGCCCGACGACATCACCCTGCCGCTGGTCTGGGCCGGCATCATCGCCGCCGCGCTGCGCCTGACCAACCTTCCGCTCCAGCAAGCCGTGTGGGGCGCCGTGGCGGGCTACCTGTCGCTATGGCTGATCTACCAGGGCTTCAAGCTGCTCACCGGCAAGGAAGGCATGGGCTACGGCGACTTCAAGCTCTTCGCCGCCCTGGGCGCCTGGTTCGGCTGGCAGGCGCTGGTGCCCATGATCCTGATGGCGTCCGTCATCGGTGCCATCATCGGCATCGCCATGAAGTTCTCGGACAACCTGCGCGAGGGCGGCGCCATTCCCTTCGGCCCCTTCCTCGCGGGCGCCGGCCTGACGGCGCTCCTGTTCGGTCCCGCCTCCATCCTGGAAGTCATCGGACTCTGACGTGTCCGCGCTGCGCATCGGCCTGACCGGAGGCATCGGCAGCGGCAAGAGCACCGTCCTGCGGATGCTCGCTCAGCGGGGCGCATCCGTCATCGACGCCGACGCCATTTCGCGCGCGACCACCGCGGCCGGTGGCAGCGCGATTGCCGCCATCGCCCAGCGCTTCGGCACCGACTTCGTCACCGCCGAGGGCGCGCTCGATCGCGAACGCATGCGCGCGGCGGCGTATGCCGATCCGCAGGCGCGCCGCGATCTGGAGGCCATCGTGCACCCGCTGGTGGGCGCCGAGAGCGCGCGCCAGGTCCAGGTCGCCCTGCAGGCGGGCGCGCGCTGCATCGTCTTCGACATCCCGTTGCTCCTGGAGTCGGGCCGCTGGCGCCAGCAGGTGGACCGCGTGCTGGTCGTCGACTGCCCGGCTGCGACCCAGATCGAGCGCGTGGTCGCGCGCAGTGCGCTGCAGCCGGCGCAAGTGGAGGCGATCATCGCCGCGCAGGCGCCGCGCGCGCTGCGCCTGGCGGCGGCCGACATCGTGATCTACAACGAGGCCCTCTCGCTCGAGCAGCTGGGAGCGCAAGTGGAGCGAGTGGCAAGAGGCTTCGGGCTATGATGATGCGCTCGCGCAACATCGCTCCTCCCCTTCAGCGTGATCCTCTACGAATACCCGTTCAACGAACGCATCCGTACCTACCTGCGCCTGGAGCATCTGTTCCGGCGCCTCGGTGAACTGGTCCCGCGCGATCACCCGCTGGATCACCATTACGCCCTGGCCACCATCTTCGAAGTGATGGACGTCGCCGCACGCGCCGACCTCAAGTCCGACGTGATGAAGGACCTGGAGAAGCAGAAAGGCGTCCTCAACGGCTATCGCGGCAATCCCGCCATCGCCGAGAGCGTGCTCGACGAGGTCGTGGGCAACCTCGACTCCTGCTTCAACGCCCTGAACAACCAGCCCGGCAAAGCCGGCCAGTCGCTGACCGACAACGAGTGGCTGATGAGCATCCGCAGCCGCATCGGCATCCCCGGCGGCACCTGCGAGTTCGACCTGCCGGCCTACTACGCGTGGCAACAGCTGGACGCGGAAACGCGGCGTACCGATCTCGGCCGCTGGACCCGCACGCTCGGCACGCTGGCCGAGTCGGTGCACCTGCTGCTCAAGCTCCTGCGCGACTCCGGCACGCCCCAGAAGGTGATGGCGGTGGACGGCCACTTCCAGCAGACGCTGCCGCAAGGACGCACCTTCCAGCTGCTGCGCCTGCGCATCGATCCTTCCCTGCAGCTGGTGCCCGAGATCAGCGGCAACCGCCTGATGGTTTCGGTTCGGCTGATGCGCCAGGAAGGCAGCGACCGGCTGCATGCCAGCAACGAAAGCGCCGAGCTCGAACTCACGCTCTGCTCCTGAATCCAGCAGACATGGAAGTTGATCGGAAGAAGGCCCGGGTGGTCACCTGCCCGCAATGCGGGGGCGAGAGCCTGTACGCGCCCGAGAACCGCTGGCGCCCTTTCTGCAGCGAGCGCTGCAAGAACCTGGACCTGGGCGCCTGGGCCAGCGAGAGCTTTCGCGTGCCCGACGAGACGCCGCCCGACGATCAGCCGTTCGGCGACCCGAAGCAGCAGCACTGAGACGAAAGCTCAAACGGGCGTGTGCGTCGCGCCCGTGAAGCCGCGCTCCCGGGCGAACCAGTCCAGCACGGGCACCGTGCCCGGCAGCACCGGCCGCGATTGCACCGGCAGCGTCTCCCACGCGAAGCTCTGCCCCTCGTGCATGTGCAGCTCGCCCCGCCAGTCGAACACCTTGCAGAAGTTCAGCCGCACCAGCGCGTGCGGATAGTCCACCACTTCCACGCGCCAGGGATGCACGGCGCCGATGGCGACACCGATCTCCTCGATCAGTTCGCGGCGCAGCGCCTGCTCGACCGTCTCACCCGGCTCGACCTTGCCGCCGGGGAACTCCCAGTAGCCGGCGTAGACCTTGCCGGGCGGGCGGCTGGTGAGCAGGAAGCGGCCGTCAGGCCGCACCAGCACGCCGACCGCGACCGCCACTTCCTTGCGGTCGGGCCCGCCTTCGCGCGGCCGCTCGCCGTCGGCCACGAGCACGCCCATCAGCCCGGATGCCGTCCGGCCCAGTCGCGCGCGAACTGGTAGGCGACGCGGCCGCTGCGCGAGCCGCGCTCCAGTGCCCAGACCAGCGCCTCGGCGCGCGCCGCTTCGATGGTCGAAGCCGACACGCCGAACGAGGAGAGCCACTGCGCCGTGATGGCCAAGTACTCTTCCTGGGAGAACGGATAGAAGCTCACCCACAGGCCGAACCGCTCGGACAGCGAGATCTTCTCCTCCACCACCTCGCCCGGATGGACCTCGCCGTCCTCGGTGTGGGTGTAGGTGAGGTTCTCCTTCATGTACTCGGGCAGCAGGTGCCGGCGGTTGCTGGTCGAATAGATCAGCACGTTGGGCGTGGCCGCGGCCACCGAGCCGTCGAGGATCGACTTGAGCGCCTTGTAGCCGGGCTCGCCTTCCTCGAAGCTGAGGTCGTCGCAGAACACCATGAACTTTTCCGGCCGCCCCGCCACCACTTCGATGATGTCGGGCAGGTCCACCAGGTCGGCCTTGTCCACCTCGATCAGCCGCAGTCCCTGGGGCGCGTACTCGTTCAGGCACGCCTTGATCAGCGACGACTTGCCGGTGCCGCGCGCGCCGGTCAGCAGCACGTTGTTGGCCGGCTGGCCCGCGACGAACTGCTGGGTGTTGCGCTGGATCTTCTCCTTCTGCGGCTCGATCTCCTTCAGGTCCGACAGGCGGATGCCCGCGACATGCCGCACCGGGTCGAGCGTTCCGTGTCCCGACGAACGCTTGCGGTAGCGCCAGGCGATCGAAGCATTCCAGTCCGGCGCGGACAGCGGCTGCGGAAGCACGGCCTCGAGGCGGTCGAGCACCTGGAGGGCCCGCTCGAGCAATCGGTCCAGCGACGCGCTCATGACCGGTAATCCGCGTTGATGGTGACGTAGTCGTGGCTGAAGTCGCAGGTCCAGACCGTGTCGGCGGCCTGCCCTCGGCCCAGGCCCACGCGCACGGTGATCTCGGCCTGCTTCATCACGCGCTGGCCGTCTTCCTCGCGGTAGGCGGGATCGCGGCCGCCGCGCGTGGCGACGCGCACGTCGTCGAGCCAGAGGTCGATGCCCGCCTGGTCGAGGTCGTCGACGCCGGCGTAGCCCACGGCGGCGAGGATGCGGCCGAGGTTCGGATCACTGGCGAAGAACGCGGTCTTCACCAGCGGCGAATGCGCGATCGCGTACGCGACCTGGCGGCATTCCTGCGCGGTGCGGCCGCCTTCGACTCGCACGGTGATGAACTTGGTGGCGCCTTCACCATCGCGCACGATGGCCTGCGCGAGCCGGCGCGACACGTCCGCCATCGCCTCTTTCAACGCACGGCCTTCCGCGCTGTCCAGCGAAGTGATGGGCGCGTGCCCGGCCTGGTTGGTGGCGATGACGATGAAAGAATCATTGGTCGAGGTGTCGCCGTCGACCGTGACGCGGTTGAACGAGCCCTCGGCCAGTTCCAGCGCCAGTTGCTGCATCAGCGGCTGCGCGATGCAGGCGTCCGTGGCGAGGAAGCCGAGCATGGTGGCCATGTTGGGCCGGATCATCCCGGCGCCCTTGCTGATGCCGGTGATCGCCACGTCCTGGCCGCCGATACGCACCGTGGCGCTGAAAGCCTTCGCCACGGTGTCGGTCGTCATGATGCCTTCGGCCGCGCGCAGCCAGTGGTCCGGCCGCGCGTCGGCGAGCGCGGCGGGCAGGCCTGCCTCGATGCGCTCGACGGGCAGCGGTTCCATGATCACGCCGGTCGAGAACGGCAAGACCTGCTGCGGCGCCACGCCGAGCTGACGGGCCAGCGCGACGCACGTGGCGCGCGCACGCGCCAGCCCGTCCTCGCCCGTGCCGGCGTTCGCGTTGCCCGTGTTCACCACCAGCGCGCGGATGTCGCCGGCGGCCAGGTGTTCACGGCAGACCTGCACCGGCGCGGCGCAGAAGCGGTTGCGGGTGAACACGCCGCCGACGCTCGCGCCCGGCTCGAGCAGGAAGACGGTGAGGTCCTTGCGGTTGGCCTTGCGCACGCCCGCCTCGGCAACGCCGATGGACAGGCCGCGCACGGCCCGGAGGTCGCCCGCTTTCGGGGCGGAGAGATTCACTGCCATGTTTTCTTCGAGGAAGGGGGATCAGTTCTGCCGCCAGGGCAGGCCGCGCAGGCGCCAGCCGCCTTTATGGCCGCGGTGGCCATTCTCGTCCTTGTCGCCTTCGAAGCCTTCGAGGATGTTCCAGGCCTCCAGGCCCAGCTCCGTCGCGCGCTTGGCGGCCGCGACGGAACGCACGCCGCTTCGGCAGAGCAGGACGACCTTCTTGCCCGCCGGCACCGCCGCGCGCAGCCCGTCGTCGAAGGCGGAATTGACGGACGTGTCCGGCCATTGCTTCCACGCCAGGCCGACGGCGCCGGGGACGAAGCCGACCCATTCGCGCTCGGCGTCGCTTCGCACATCGACCAGCACCGCATCGCCCGTGCGCCACCACTCATAAGCGAGCTGCGGAGCCACGTCGCCCGCGTAACCTTGCGCGGGGCGCGTGCCCTCAAGGCCTTGGGACAGTTTGGGATCGACCGTCATGGCAATGATTTTGCCAGCCTCTCCCCGCGCACCAGGACGGCGCACCGTCGGGATGGATTCGCAGTGAATGCGGCGCCGCGCTTTTTTCAAGGTGAGCAGCGACCTGTCTCGTACGCGCATCCCCTAAGGCGCGAAAGCTGGCAGAAGGCTGACAGTGCATCAAGCCTGCGAACCGCATCACGCTGTGGAGAGGGTTCGCCATGCTAGGCGCGGTTGGTGTAAACCCTCTTACCGCATGAGCGAGCGGACTCCAAAGATAGTGTGCTAACCACAGCGAACCCTACAGGAGACCGAAGCGATGAATACAACCAGCACCCCTCGCCGCCGCAGCCTGCTCAAGGGCGCCGCGGTCGCCGCCGGCGCGTCGTTGAGCGCGCCGATGGTGATGGCGCAGGCCGCACCTACCACCTTCCGGTTCCAGAGCACCTGGCCCGCCAAGGACATCTTCCACGAGTTCGCCAACGACTTCGCCAAGAAGGTGAACGACATGGGCGGCGGTCGCCTGAAGATCGAGGTGTTGCCTTCGGGTGCCGTGGTGCCTGCGTTCCAGCTGCTCGAAGCGGTGAACAAGGGAACGCTGGACGGCGGCCACGGCGTGGTCGCCTACCACTACGGCAAGAACTCCGCGCTGGCGCTGTGGGGCTCGGGCCCTGCGTTCGGCATGGATCCCAACATGGTGCTGGCCTGGCACTACTACGGCGGCGGCAAGGCCCTGCTGGAGGAAATCTACAAGTCCATCAACATGGACGTGGTCTCGTACCTGTATGGCCCGATGCCCACCCAGCCGCTCGGCTGGTTCAAGAAGCCCATTTCCAACGTCTCGCAGATGAAGGGCCTGAAGTTCCGCACGGTGGGCCTTGCCGTCGACCTGTTCACGGATCTCGGCGCGGCGGTCAATCCGCTGCCGGGCGGCGAGATCGTGCCGGCTCTCGACCGCGGCCTGATCGACGCGGCCGAGTTCAACAACTCGTCGTCCGACCGCGCCCTGGGCTTCCAGGACGTCGCCAAGAACTGCATGCTGCAAAGCTTCCACCAGTCCGGCGAGCAGTTCGAGATCCTGTTCAACAAGGCCAAGTACAACGCGCTGCCGGCCGACCTCAAGTCGATCATCGACTACGCCGTCCAGGCCGCTTCAGCCGACTTCTCCTGGAAGGCGATCGACCGCAACTCCAAGGACTACATCGAGCTGAAGACCAAGGACAAGGTCCAGTTCTACAAGACGCCGGACAGCATCCTGCGCGCGCAACTCGACTCCTGGGACAAGGTCACGGCCAAGAAGGCCGGCGAGAACCCGTTCGTCAAGAAGGTGCTCGACTCGCAGCGCGCCTTCGCGGAACGCGCCGGCCAGTGGCAGGGCGACTACATGGTCGACTTCAAGGTCGCGTGGAACCGCTACTTCGCCAAGGGCCAGAACAAGAAGACCTGACCCACGGCGCTTCGCGCTAGGGCCAGCGGGGCACCCTCCCCGGCTGGCCCTTTTTGCAACAAGAGGGTCGTCTATCAGCCCATGACAATCGAGAAACTGCTCCACGGCGTGGATGCGTTCAGCACCTGGATCGGCAAGGCGTTCGCCTGGCTGATCGTGGCGCTGATGCTGCTGGTCGTCGTCGAAGTCTTCAAGCGCTACATCCTGAACATGCCCACGGCCTGGGTGTTCGACGTGAGCAACATGCTCTACGGAACGCTCTTCATGATGTGCGGCGCCTACGCGCTGGCGCACGACGCCCACGTGCGGGGCGACTTCCTCTACGGCAGCATGCCGCCGCGGCGGCAGGCCTTCCTGGACCTGATCCTGTACCTGGTGTTCTTCCTGCCCGGCATCATCGCGCTCACCTGGGCCGGCTGGGTCTACTTCGGCGAGTCGCTGAGCATGCGCGAGACCACGTTCAACGCGACCCCGCTGCCGATCTACCCCTTCAAGTTCATGATCCCCATCGCGGGCGCGGTGGTGCTGGTGCAGGGGTTGTCGGAGATGGTCCGCTGCGTCGTGTGCCTGCGCACCGGCGAATGGACGCCGCGGCTGAAGGACGCCGAGGAGATCGACGTGGTCGAGCAGCAGCTCGCCGGCAGCACCTACGTGGACGAGAAGGCCAAGCAGGAAGCCATCGCCAAGGCCAAGAACATCGACGAAATGGCGCGCCAGCGCATGGAGCAGGACTGATGAGTGCGCTGTTTCCCTTCATCAGCAACTCGGCCCTCGGGCTGACGATGCTGGCGCTCATCGTGGTCGTCATCCTGATGGGCTTTCCGACCGCCTTCACCCTGATGGGGCTGGGCATCATGTTCGGCTGGGTCGCGTTCTACGACCCGAACACCCACTTCTGGAGCAACAGGATCTTCGACCTGATGGTGCAGCGCGCCTTCGGGGCGATGAACAACGACACGCTGATCTCCATCCCGCTGTTCGTGCTCATGGGATACGTGATGGAACGGGGAGCGCTGGTGGACAAGATGTTCCACAGCGTGCGCCTCGCCTTCCGCACCGTGCCCGGTTCGCTGGCCGTCACCACCCTGATCATCTGCACCTTCTGGGGCATCGCCTCGGGCCTGGTGGGCGCGGTGGTGGTGCTGATGGGCGTGATCGCGATGCGGCCCATGCTGAACGCCGGCTACGACGTTCGCCTGGCCTCGGGCGTGATCACCGCCGGGGGCACGCTGGGCATCCTGATCCCGCCGTCGGTGATGATCATCGTGTACGCGGCGGTGGCCGGCCAGTCGGTGGTGAAGCTCTACGCGGCCGCCATGTTTCCCGGCTTCTTCCTGTCGCTGCTCTACCTGATCTACGTGATCGGCTGGGTGCTGATCAACCCGAAGGTGGCACCCAAGCTGGCGGCCGAAGATCAGCAGGTGGAGATCCCTCCGTGGCTGCAGCACGTGTCGAACACCTACTCGCGCCGCATGCTGCCCGCGCTGTTGGCGGCGGTGTTCGCGCCGCGCCGCGCGCTCGCGGGCGCCGGGGCCGACATGTCGCTGCGCTGGTCCATGCTGCTGCGCGGCCTGGGCACGGCGCTCATCCCCGTGATCCTGACGGTCGTCACGCTGGGCACGACGTGGTGGTACGTGGTCATCTACTCGCAGAAGACCGACGCGCCCACGCCGATGTCGGTGACGGCGCCGGCGGCCAGTCCGGCGCCGGCCGGCGGCGGGCTCGCCGAGCCGCCCTCGAACGACGTCAAGGAGGCGCCCGCCGCTTCCGGCGGCCTGCAGGAACCGCCGTCGGACAACACCGGTAGTGGTAGCGGTGGCGGCGGGCTCCAGGAGCCGCCCGGCGCCGGCAGCGGCGGCGGCGTCCAGGAGCCCCCGGGCGCCGGCAGCGACGGCGGCATGCGCAGCCTGAACACGGTCAGCAACGAAGGCCCGCCGCCGGTTCCCGAGTCGTTCTACATCGGCTTCTGGATCGCCTGCGCCATCGCCTTGCTGGTGCTGGCCTGGTACTACAGGCGCTTCAATGCCGAGCAGTTCGAGATCCTGCGGCTGCTGGCCACCTCGGTGATGCCGCTGGCGATCCTGACGTTCGTGGTGCTCGCGGTCATCCTGTTCGGCATCACCACGGCGACGGAGTCCGCGGCGGTCGGCGCGGCCGGCGCCTTCCTCATGGCCTGGCATGCGGGCACGCTCACCTGGCAGAAGATCAAGGAAGCCGTGTTCCTGACCGCCAAGACCACGGCGATGGTGTGCTGGCTGTTCGTCGGCTCGGCCATCTTCTCCGCCGTGTTCGCCATCCTGGGCGGCCAGAGCCTGGTCGAACAGTGGGTGCTGAGCCTGGACCTCTCGCCCGTGCAGTTCCTGCTGCTGTCGCAAGCCATCATCTTCGTGCTGGGATGGCCGCTGGAGTGGACCGAGATCATCGTGATCTTCGTGCCCATCTTCCTGCCGCTGCTGCAGCACTTCGACATCGATCCGATGCTCTGGGGCGTGCTGGTGTTCGTCAACCTGCAGGCGGCGTTCCTCTCGCCGCCGGTCGCGATGTCGGCCTTCTACCTGAAGGGCGTTTCGCCGCCGCACGTGACGATCAACCAGATCTTCGCGGGGATGATGCCGTACATGCTCATCGTGATCGTCTGCATGGTGCTGATGTACATCTGGCCCCAGCTGACGCTGTGGCTGCCGAACTACCTCTACGGTTGAGTCGCGGCAGCCCCGCGTGAAGAAACAGGCGCCTTCGGGCGCCTGTTCTGCTTCAGGGCGACCCGGCGTTTGATTGACGTTGACGTAAACGTCAATTAAGCTGCTGCGCGGACACTTGAGCGCCGGGCCCCGCCGGTGCGCCCGCCAGAAAGCCATCCCCATGACCGACCTTTCCGCCGAGTTCAAGGCGCTCGCCAGCTACCGCCCCACCCAGAAGGTCCGCTTCGTCACCGCCGCCAGCCTGTTCGACGGGCACGACGCCGCCATCAACATCATGCGGCGCATCCTGCAGGGCATGGGCGCCGAGGTGATCCACCTGGGGCACAACCGAAGCGTCGACGAGGTCGTCACCGCGGCGCTGCAGGAAGACGTGCAGGGCATCGCGATCAGTTCCTACCAGGGCGGCCACGTCGAGTACTTCAAGTACATGGTCGACCTGCTGCGCCAGCGCGGCGGCGCGCATGTCCAGGTGTTCGGCGGCGGCGGCGGCGTCATCGTGCCGGCCGAGATTCGCGAGCTGCAGGACTACGGTGTCACCCGCATCTACAGCCCCGAGGACGGCCAGCGCATGGGCCTGCAGGGAATGATCGGCGAGATGGTGATGCGCTGCGACCTGGACCTGTCGTCGCATGCGCCCAAGGACGCCAAGGCGATCCAGGGCCACGGCGACGCCGCCTGGCGTGCCCTCGCGCAACTGATCACGGCTTTGGAAAACGGCTCGGCCGATTCCGCGCTGCTGTCCTCCATCCGCAAGCAGGCCGATGTCGCCAAGGTCCCCGTCGTCGGCATCACCGGCACCGGCGGCGCGGGCAAGTCCTCGCTCACGGACGAACTGATCCGCCGCCTGCGACTGGACCAGGACGACCAGCTGCGCGTCGCCGTGATCTCCATCGATCCCTCGCGCCGCAAGAGCGGCGGTGCCCTGCTGGGCGACCGCATCCGCATGAACGCCATCGGCCCCTGGCGCCAGGGGCCGCGCGTGTTCATGCGTTCGCTGGCCACCCGCGACTTCGGCAGCGAGATCTCCGCGGCGTTGCCCGACGTGGTGGCGGCCTGCAAGGCGGCCGGCTTCGACCTGGTGGTGGTCGAGACCTCGGGCATCGGCCAGGGCGACGCGGCCATCGTGCCGCTGGTGGACGTGCCCATGTACGTGATGACGCCGGAGTTCGGCGCGGCCAGCCAGCTCGAGAAGATCGACATGCTGGATTTCGCCGAATTCATCGCGATCAACAAGTTCGACCGCAAGGGCGCGCAGGACGCGCTGCGCGACGTCGCAAAGCAGGTCCAGCGCAACAAGGAAGCCTGGGGCAAGCGGCCGGAGGAGATGCCGGTGTTCGGCACCATGGCCGCGCGCTTCAACGACGACGGCGTCACCGCGCTGTACCAGTCGCTCAAGCCGCGCCTGCAGGAGCTCGGCCTGCCGCTGAAGGAAGGCCGCCTGCCGGTCGTGGCCGTGCGCCACAGCACCAACCAGACGCCCATCGTGCCGTCCGCGCGCACGCGCTACCTGGCCGAGATCAGCGACACCGTGCGCGGCTACAAGAAGCACGCGCGCGAGCAGGCCAGGCTGGCGCGCGAAGTGCAGCAGCTGCAGGAAGCGGCGCGCATGCTCAAGGTCGACAAGCCCGACCGCGCGCCCGCCGCCGAAGCCGCGCTGGACCTGGCCGGCAAGCGCAAGTCGCGCATGAACCGCGACGCCCTGCACCTGCTGCAGCAGTGGCCCGACATGCACAAGGCCTACGCCGGCGAAGAGTACGTGGTGAAGATCCGCGACAAGGAGATCCGCACCGCGCTGACCACCAAGTCGCTGTCGGGCACCACCATCCGCAAGGTCGCCCTGCCGCAGTTCGAGGACCACGGCGAGATCCTCAAGTGGCTGATGCTGGACAACGTGCCCGGCAGCTTCCCGTACACGGCCGGCACCTTCGCCTTCAAGCGCGAGAACGAGGACCCCACCCGCATGTTCGCGGGCGAAGGCGATGCGTTCCGCACCAATCGCCGCTTCAAGCTGCTGTCCGAGGGCATGCCGGCCAAGCGCCTATCCACCGCGTTCGACTCGGTCACGCTGTACGGCAACGACCCCGATCCGCGCCCGGACATCTACGGCAAGGTGGGCAACTCCGGCGTGTCCATCGCGACCCTCGAGGACATGAAGGTGCTGTACTCGGGCTTCGACCTGTGCAGCCCCAGCACCTCGGTGTCGATGACCATCAACGGCCCGGCGCCCAGCATCCTGGCGATGTTCATGAACACGGCCATCGACCAGCAGCTGGACAAGTTCAAGGCCGACAACGGCCGCGACCCCACCGCCACCGAAGCCGCCAAGATCCGCGAATGGGTGCTGGCCAACGTGCGCGGCACGGTGCAGGCCGACATCCTGAAGGAAGACCAGGGCCAGAACACCTGCATCTTCTCGACCGAGTTCAGCCTCAAGGTCATGGGCGACATCGCCGAGTACTTCGTGCACCACAACGTGCGCAACTTCTACTCCGTGTCGATCTCGGGCTATCACATCGCCGAGGCGGGAGCCAACCCGATCAGCCAGCTCGCCTTCACGCTGTCGAACGGCTTCACGCTGGTGGAGGCCTACCTCGCGCGCGGCATGCACATCGACGACTTCGCGCCCAACCTGTCGTTCTTCTTCTCGAACGGCATGGACCCGGAGTACACGGTGATGGGCCGGGTGGCGCGCCGCATCTGGGCGGTGGCGATGAAGGAGAAGTACGGCGCCAACGAGCGCAGCCAGAAGCTGAAGTACCACATCCAGACTTCGGGCCGCAGCCTGCACGCGCAGGAGATCAACTTCAACGACATCCGCACCACGCTGCAGGCGCTGATCGCGATCTACGACAACTGCAACTCGCTGCACACCAACGCGTTCGACGAGGCGATCACCACGCCCACCGAGGACAGCGTGCGCCGCGCGATGGCGATCCAGCTGATCATCAACCGCGAGTGGGGCCTGGCGAAGAACGAGAACCCCAACCAGGGCAGCTTCATCATCGAAGAGCTCACCGAGCTGGTCGAGGAGGCGGTGCTGGCGGAGTTCGAGCGCATCGCCGAGCGCGGCGGCGTGCTGGGTGCGATGGAGACCGGCTACCAGCGCGGCCGCATCCAGGACGAGAGCATGCATTACGAGATGCTCAAGCACACCGGCGAGCTGCCCATCATCGGCGTCAACACCTTCCGCAACCCGCACGGCGACCCGGTGGCCGACAAGCTCGAGCTGGCCCGCTCGACGGAGGACGAGAAGCAGAGCCAGCTCAAGCGCCTGGGCGAATTCCATGAGCGCAACGCGACGGCGGCGGCGGCGATGCTGCAGCGCCTGCAGCAGGCCGTGATCGACAACCGCAACGTGTTCGAGGTTCTGATGGATGCGGTCCGCGTGTGCTCGCTGGGCCAGATCACCAGCGCCCTTTTCGAGGTCGGCGGCCAGTACCGGCGCAACATGTGACGCAAGGATCGGGACGGCCGCGCCACCGTCCCGATGTCAGTCTTTCGACAGCCGACGGCCTTCGGGCTGTAACGCAAAACTACTTAAGGGCTTCCCCGCTGTCGCGGTGCAACATGCGTGCCTAGCATTCGCCTCTTGCCCACCGGCCGGTAGCCGGCGGGCTTGCCGGAGGACCACGATTTGCCAGGTGAGATCATTCTCGAGACGAAGGGACTGACGAAAGAGTTCAAGGGCTTCGTCGCGGTCAACAACGTCGATCTCAAGGTCCGCCGCGGTGACATCCATGCGCTGATCGGACCCAACGGCGCCGGCAAGACCACCTTCTTCAACCTGCTGACCAAGTTCCTGCCGCCCACCCGCGGCACGATCAACTACCTCGGCACGGACATCACCAGCGAGCGGCCCGCGCAGACGGCGCGCCGCGGCATCGTCCGCTCCTTCCAGATCTCGGCCGTGTTTCCGCACATGACGGTGCTGGAGAACGTGCGCGCCGCCCTGCAGCGCAACCTGGGCACGTCGTTCCATTTCTGGAAGCCCGAGCGCTCGCTGCACCACCTGCACGACCGCGCCATGCAGCTGCTGGCCGAGGTCGACCTGCAGGGCTTCGCCGAGGAGCTCACCGTCAACCTGCCCTACGGCCGCAAGCGCGCGCTGGAGCTGGCCACCACGATGGCTCTCGAACCCGACCTGATGCTGCTGGACGAGCCCACGCAGGGGATGGGCCACGAGGACGTCAGCCGCGTCACGCAGCTGATCAAGAAGGTCGCGGCCGGCCGCACCATCCTCATGGTCGAACACAACATGAACGTGGTGTCCTCCATCGCCGACCGCATCACGGTGCTGCAGCGCGGCGCCGTCATCGCCGACGGCCCTTACGCCGAGGTCTCGCGCAACCCGCAGGTCATCGAGGCGTACATGGGTTCCGCCGACACCGAGCTGCAGGGAGCCCACTGACATGGCCAACGAGCTCCTCCGCATCGAGAACCTCAATGCCTGGTACGGCGAGTCTCACGTGCTGCACGGCGTCAACCTGAACGTGGCCGAGGGCGAGGTGGTCTCGCTGCTGGGCCGCAACGGCGCCGGCCGCACCACCACGCTGCGCGCCATCGTCGGGCTGACCGGCCGCCGAACCGGCTCCATCCGCATCCGCGGCCAGGAGGCCATCAGTCTGGCGCCGCACAAGGTGGCGCGGCTGGGCATCGGCTACTGCCCCGAAGAGCGCGGCATCTTCGCCAGCCTGTCGGCCGAAGAGAACCTGATGCTGCCGCCCTCGGTGGGCCAGGGCGGCATGAGCGTGGCCGAGATCTACGACATGTTCCCGAACCTCAAGGAGCGCGCGTCCAGCCCCGGCACGCGCCTCTCGGGCGGAGAGCAGCAGATGCTGGCGGTGGCGCGCATCCTGCGCACCGGCGCGCGCCTGTTGCTGCTGGACGAGATCTCCGAAGGCCTGGCGCCCGTCATCGTGCAGAAGCTCGCCGAGACCATCCGCACCCTCAAGGCCAAGGGCTACACCATCGTGCTGGTGGAGCAGAACTTCCGTTTCGCCGCGCCGCTGGCCGATCGCTTCTACGTCATGGAGCACGGCAAGATCGTGCGCGAATTCGCCCAGCACGAGCTGCAGGCCAACACGGCGATGCTGCAGGAATTCCTCGGCGTCTGACCCCTTTCCACACAACGGCTCACACAAAGGAGACCCGCATGAAACTCAAGAAGCTGTTTGCCGCCGGCGCCCTCGCCGCCGCGGGCGTGTTCGGTGCCGCCACGCCGGCCGTCGCCCAGATCTCGGGCGATGTCATCCGCATCGGCCTCATCACCGACATGTCCAGCGTGTACGCCGACATCGACGGCCAGGGCGGCGTGGAAGCCATCCGCATGGCGATCGCCGACATGGGCGGCGCAATCAACGGCAAGAAGATCGAGATCATCTCGGCCGACCACCAGAACAAGCCCGACGTCGCCGCCACCAAGGCGCGCGAGTGGTTCGACACCCAGGGCCTGGACATGCTGATCGGCGGCACCAACTCCGGCACCAACCTGGCCATGGCCAAGGTCGCGGCCGAGAAGAAGAAGCCCTTCATCTCCATCGGCGCCGCCACCTCGGCGCTGACCAACGACCAGTGCACGCCCTACACCCTGCACTGGGCCTATGACACCACCGCCCTGGCCAAGGGCACGGGCGCCGCGGTCGTCAAGCAAGGCGGCAAGAGCTGGTACTTCCTGACCGCCGACTACGCGTTCGGCCACCAGCTGCAGGCCGACACCACCAAGGTGGTCGAGGCCAACGGCGGCAAGGTGGTGGGCTCGGTGCGCGCGCCGCTCAACGCCAGCGACTTCTCGTCCTTCCTGCTGCAGGCGCAGGGCAGCAAGGCCCAGATCCTGGGCCTTGCCAACGCCGGCGGCGACACGATCAACTCGATCAAGGCGGCCAACGAGTTCGGCATCACCAAGACGATGAAGCTGGCCGGCCTGCTGGTGTTCATCAACGACATCCACTCGCTGGGCCTGAAGACCACCCAGAACATGTACCTGACCGACAGCTGGTACTGGAACCACACGCCGGAGACGCGCGCCTGGTCGCGCAAGTTCTTCGACAAGGTCAAGCGCATGCCCTCGTCGATCCAGGCCGGCGACTACTCGGCCACCATCCAGTACCTGAACGCGGTGAAGGCCGTGAACAGCGACGACGCCGAGAAGGTGCTGGCCCACATGAAGCAGGCCAAGTTCAACGACATCTTCATGAAGAACGGCTACGTGCGCCCCGACGGCCGCGTGATCCACGACATGTACCTGATGCAGGTCAAGACGCCGGAGAAGTCCACCGAGCCCTGGGACTACTACAACGTGGTCCAGGTGTTCAAGGGCGAGGAGGCCTGGACCACCAAGGCCGAGAGCAAGTGCCCCCTCTGGAAGTAATCGGCTAGCGCAGTAGTAAAAAAACGAACCGGCCCCTCGAGGGCCGGTTCACCAAGAGAGACCCATGACAGAGATCTTCGGTATCCCGATCCAGGCCTTCCTCGGGCAGCTGATGCTGGGGCTGGTCAACGGCGCGTTCTACGCCATGCTCAGCCTCGGCCTGGCGGTGATCTTCGGGCTGCTGGACATCGTCAACTTCGCCCACGGCGCGCTCTACATGGTCGGCGCCTTCGCCGCCTGGATCATGCTGGACAAGTGGGGCATCAATTACTGGATCGCCCTGGTCGTGGCGCCGCTCATCGTCGGCGCGTTGGGGGTGGTCATCGAACGCTTGTTCCTCAAGCGGCTGTACGGGCTCGACCCGCTCTACGGCCTGCTGCTCACCTTCGGGCTGTCGCTCATCCTCGAAGGCATCTTCCGCGATCAGTACGGCGTATCGGGCCAGTCCTATCCGGTGCCCGAAGCGCTCGCCGGCGCCACCAACCTGGGCTTCATGGTGCTGCCCAACTACCGCGCCTGGGTGGTGCTGGCCTCCATCGTCGTGTGCCTGGGCACCTGGTTCCTGATCGAACGCACGCGCCTCGGCGCCTACCTGCGAGCCGGCACCGAGAACGCCAAGCTCGTGCAGGCCTTCGGCGTCAACGTGCCGCTGATGGTGATGCTCACCTACGGCGCCGGCGCCGCGCTGGCGGCCATGGCCGGGGTGCTGGCCGCGCCGGTCATCCAGGTCACGCCGCTGATGGGCTCCAACCTGATCATCGTGGTGTTCGCGGTGGTCGTGATCGGCGGCATGGGCTCCATCCTCGGCTCGGTCGTCACCGGCCTGGGCCTGGGCGTCATCGAAGGATTTACACGGGTGTTCTATCCCGAGGCCTCGAACGTCGTCGTTTTCGTCATCATGGCGATCGTGCTGATGCTCCGGCCCGCCGGTCTGTTCGGCAAGGAGGCATGACGATGAACACAACAACAACGCAAGCCGCCACCGCGGGCACCGCCGCGACGGCCACCGTCCCCGCCGCACCGAAGGCCGTGTCCGGCATCGGCAACGGCGCCCGCCTCGCCTACGTCGTCCTGCTCGCGCTGGCGATCGTGGCGCCGCTGATCGGCCTGTATCCGGTGTTCGGGATGAAGCTGCTGTGCTTCGCCCTCTTCGCCTGCGCCTTCAACCTGCTGCTGGGCTTCACCGGCCTGCTGTCGTTCGGCCACGCGGCGTTCTTCGGCATGGCCGCGTATGTCGCCGGCTGGATGATCAAGGCGCAGGGCTGGTCGCCCGAGCTGGGCCTGCTCTCGGGCATCGCCACCGGGGCGGTGCTGGGCCTCGTCTTCGGCCTGGTCGCGATCCGCCGGCAGGGCATCTACTTCGCCATGATCACGCTGGCGCTCGCGCAGATGGTGTTCTTCGTCTGCCTGCAGGCACCGTTCACCGGCGGCGAAGACGGCCTGCAGGGGGTGCCGCGCGGCACGCTGTTCGGCGTGCTGTCGCTCGGCTCCGACCTGACGCTCTACTACGTGGTGCTGGCCATCTTCGTGGCCTGCTTCCTCGGCATCATCCGCATCGTCACCTCGCCGTTCGGCCAGGTGCTCAAGATGATCCGCGAGAACGAGCCGCGCGCCATCTCGCTGGGCTACGCGGTCGACAAGTACAAGCTGCTGGCCTTCGTGCTGTCGGCCAGCCTGGCCGGCCTGGCCGGATCGCTCAAGACGATCGTCATGGGCTTCGCGTCGCTCACCGATGTGCACTGGTCCATGTCGGGCGAGGTGATCCTGATGTCGCTGCTGGGCGGCGTGGGCACCTTCTTCGGCCCGGTGTTCGGTTCCGGCGTCGTGATCGCGCTGCAGAACCTGCTGGCCGACAAGGTCGGTGCCTGGGTCACGGTGATCATCGGCGCGATCTTCGTGGTCTGCGTGCTCGCCTTCCGCAAGGGCGCGGTGGGCGAACTGCAGGCCTGGATGGAGCGGCGCAAGGCGCGTCGCGCCTGAGGCCGTGGCCGTCGATCTCTTCTCGCTGCAAGGGCGCGTCGCCCTCGTCACCGGCGGCTCGCGCGGCATCGGCCGCATGATCGCCGCCGGCTTCCTTCGCCAGGGCGCGCGCGTCTACATCACCGCGCGCAAGGCCGCGGCCTGCGACCAGGCGGCGGCCGAGCTCTCTCCCCTCGGCACCTGCGTGTCGCTACCGCTCGATGTATCGACGCTCGACGGCTGCCGCGCACTCGCCGCCGAGATCGCGCGGCGCGAACCCGGGCTGGACATCCTGGTCAACAACGCGGGCGCCGCGTGGGGCGAAGCGTTCGACACCTTCCCCGAGAGCGGCTGGGACAAGGTGATGGACCTGAACGTCAAGACACCGTTCTTCCTGACCCAGGCCCTGCATCCGCTGCTGAAGGCCGCGGCGAAGCAACGCCCCGCCAAGGTGATCAACATCGCCTCCATCGACGGCATCTCGGTCAACCCGTGGGAGACCTACTCCTACGCCGCGAGCAAGGCCGGCCTGATCCACCTGACGCGCCGCATGGCGCTGCGCCTGGCGCAGGACAACATCGTGGTGAGCGCCATCGCGCCGGGCCCGTTCGCTTCCGACATGAACAAGCAGGCGCGTGACCATGCCGACGAAGTGGCCCGGCGAGTGCCCGTCGGCCGCATCGGCAACGAGGACGACATGGCCGGCGCGGCCATCTTCCTGGCCTCGCGCGCCGGCGACTACGTGGTGGGCGAGACGATCGTCGTCGACGGCGGCGTCACGCACGCGCGCGGCTGAAGCCGCGCGCCCTGTTCAGGCCTCAGGCCAGCGACCAGTTCTGCGGGCCCTTGCTCGCGATCTTCGCGGCGCCGACCTTGTTGCCCAGTTCGGCGCAGCGCGCCAGCGGCCAACCCTGCTCAAGTCCGTGCAGCAGCGCGCCGCGCCAGGCGTCGCCGCAGCCGGTGGGATCGACCACCGCGGCCGCCTTCACCCCCGGCACCAGCGTCTTCTCGCCGTCGATCCACACCTCGCATCCCTCGGCGCCCAGCGTCACGATCAGGCCCTTCACGCGGCGCGAGATCGCGGCCGAATCCCAGCCGGTGCGCTCGCTGAGCATCTTGCCTTCGTAGTCGTTCACCGTGACCCAGGTGGCCTTGTCGATGAAGGCCGCCAGCTCCTTGCCGTCAAACATCGGCAGGCCCTGGCCCGGATCGAACACGAACGGGATGCCCGCGTCATGGAACTGCTGCGCGTGCTGCAGCATCGCGTCGCGGCCGTCCGGCGAGATGATCCCGAGCTTGATGTCTGGGCGCGCCCGAATCTGCGTGACATGCGCCTGCGTCATCGCGCCCGGATGGAAGGCGGTGATCTGGTTGTTGTCCAGGTCCGTCATGATCATCGCCTGCGCGGTGTAGGTGTCGTCCAGCTCGCGCACGAACTCGGTGCTGATGCCCAGCGACTTCAGCCGCTCGATGTAGCCGGCGCCGTCGGTGCCTAGCGTGGCCATCGGCAGCGGCGTGCCGCCCAGCAGCTTCAGGCTGTAGGCGATGTTGCCGGCGCAGCCGCCGAAGTCGCGACGCAAACCCGGCACCAGGAACGAGACGTTCAGGATGTGCAGCTGGTCCGGCAGGATCTGCTGGGCGAAGCGGCCCTCGAAATTCATGATGGTGTCGAAGGCGAGGGATCCGCAGATGACGGCTGCCATGGTTGCTCTTTGCTGTGGTGGTGAGGTTCAGGGGTAGAAAGCCAGCAGGCGGTAGCCCGCCACGCGGCTCGCGCCTGCGTTGTCCAGGGCCAGCGCCAGGCTGGCCGAGAAATCCGACGAAGGGGCGATGGTGTCGGCCGCGGCGCCCAGTTCGCGCGGCGTGAACACGCGCTGCAGCACCGGCTGGTCCGAGGTGTCGGTCAACGTGAGTTGCAGGGCCGGGATCGCCACCGGCTGCGTCGACTGGTTGCGCAGCGAGAAGCTGAGGCGGTAGGCGTCGGGGCGCAGCCGCGTGAAGCCGCTGTTGTCGATCAGGATGGACTCGATGCGCTTGGGCGGCCCGATGGTGCAGTCCAGCGGCGCGCACAGCGCCCGCAGCCAGGGCCGCCACGAAGGATCCGTCGCCGCCAGCCGGTCGCGCTCGTGCACCGCGTACTGCGCGAACAGCAACCCGGCCAGCGCCAGCACCGCCAGCGACAGCAGCACCCGCATGCCGGGCTTGCGCCAGAACTCGCTGCGGCGCGCCTGGCGGACGAACGACATGTCGCCCGGGTCGGCGTCCTCGAGCTCCATGCGCGAGCTGCTGAAAGGCCGGCTGGCGGGCGCCGCGTCCGGGTGGACGGACTCGTAGCTCGATGGCCCGAAACGCGAATCGGTTTCGGTGGACAGGCGCATCAGCGCCTTGGCCTCGTCGTCGGTCAGCGCCTCCTGGCCGAACTGCGCGTCGGCGAAGTCGTCCGGCTCGGAAGCCGGTGCGGGAGGCGGGGGTTCGGCGCGCCGGCGCTCGGCGACGGGCGCGGATTCGGCCCTGACGAGCAGCGGCGCGACGTCGACCGTTTCGGGTTCAGGTTCCGCCGGCGCGGGCGTCGCGACAGGTGCCGGTGCAGGTGGCGGTTCGACCGGCTCCGCCTCGGCGAACCGAGAAGCGGCGGGTTCCTCGCGCAGCTGGGCGGCGGCATCGAACACCTCGCCGCAATGGCCGCAGCGCACCCAGCCGTCGGAGATCTTCAGCTGGTCGGGTACGACCCTGAACATCGTCCCGCACGCCGGGCACCCGGTGATCATGCTCATGAGCCGGGGATTGTAGAAGCCGCGCTCAGAGGCGGGCGGTCATCAGGATCCAGCCGTCCTCGCTGTCCGACACCTCGAGCTGCGCGTGCGGCGCGTAGGCCTGCTTCAGTTCGTCGGCCTGGCGCTCCAGGATGCCGGCCAGCACCAGCGAACCGCCGGGCGCGACGTAGCCGCACAGCAGCGGCGCCAGCACCTTCAGCGGCGTGGCCAGGATGTTGGCCAGCACGGTCTGGTAGCGGCCCTGCGCCAGCTCGGGCAGGCCCGAGTTCAGCGTCACCTGGTTGGCCGCGGCGTTGTCTTCGGTGGCGCGCACGGCGGCCTCGTCGATGTCGACCGCGTCCACTTCACCGGCGCCGTACTTGGCGGCGCCGATGGCCAGGATGCCGGAGCCGCAGCCGTAGTCCAGCACGCGCTGGTCGCGCGGCGGGTTGCGCGCGATCCAGCGCAGGCACATGCGGGTGGTGGGATGCGTGCCGGTGCCGAACGCCAGGCCCGGATCCAGGCGGATCACTTGCCTGGCCTGCGCCGGCGGCTCGTGCCAGCTGGGCACGATCCAGAACTCGGGCGTGATCTCCACCGGCTCGAACTGCGACTGCGTCAGGCGCACCCAGTCCTGCTCGGCCACTTCCTCGATGCCCAGCACCTTGCAATCGGCGAAGAAGTCCTGCGCCTGCAGCAGCCGGGCCGCCTCCTCGGCGGCTTCGCGCCGCGGGAACAGGGCCAGCACGCGCGAACGCTGCCAGCCTTCGCGCGGCGCCGGCAGGCCGGGCTCGCCGAACAGGGCCTGCTCGGCGTCGGTCTGGGCGTCGGCGTCCTCGACGGAGACGCTCAGCGCGTCGAGCGCCTCCAGGGCATCGCCCAGGGTTTCGACCTGGTCTTCGCCGCAGAGCAGGCGCAGTTCAAACATGGAAAGCCTCGCGCCGGCTCAGCGCTTATGGTGCGACAGCCACTGCTCGAGGTAGTGGATGTTGGTGCCGCCGGTCATGAACTTGGCGTCCACCATCAGCTCGCGGTGCAGCGGGATGTTGGTGTTGATGCCTTCGACCACCGTCTCCAGCAACGCCGTGCGCATGCGCGCCAGCGCCTGCTCGCGCGTGTCGCCGTGCACGATGATCTTGCCGATCATGGAGTCGTAGTTGGGCGGCACGAAGTAGTTGTTGTACACGTGCGAGTCCACGCGCACGCCCGGGCCGCCGGGGGCGTGCCACTGCGTGATGCGGCCCGGCGACGGGATGAACTTGTACGGATCCTCGGCGTTCACGCGGCATTCGATGGCGTGGCCGCGCAGCTGGATGTCGCGCTGGGTGAACGGCAGCTTCTCGCCGGCCGCCACCATGATCTGCGTCTTGACGATGTCGATCCCGGTCACCAGTTCAGTGACGGGATGCTCCACCTGCACGCGGGTGTTCATCTCGATGAAATAGAACTCGCCGTTCTCGTACAGGAACTCGAAGGTGCCCGCGCCGCGGTAGCCGATCTTCTTGCAGGCCGCCGCGCAGCGGTCGCCGATCTTCTCGATCAGCTTGCGCGGGATGCCGGGGGCCGGCGCCTCCTCGATGATCTTCTGGTGGCGACGCTGCATCGAGCAGTCGCGCTCGCCCAGGTACACGGCGTTGCGGTGCTTGTCGGCCAGCACCTGGATCTCGATGTGCCGCGGGTCCTGGAGGAACTTCTCCATGTACACCGCCGGATTGCCGAAGGCCGCGCCGGCCTCGGCCTTGGTCATCTGCACCGCGTTGATCAGGGCCGCCTCGGTGTGCACCACGCGCATGCCGCGACCGCCGCCACCGCCGGCGGCCTTGATGATCACGGGATAGCCGATGGCCTTGGCCACGCGGCGGATCTGCGCCGGGTCGTCCGGCAGCTCGCCCTCGGAGCCGGGCACGCAGGGCACGCCCGCCTTGATCATGGCCTGCTTGGCCGAGACCTTGTCGCCCATCAGGCGGATCGACTCGGGCGTCGGGCCGATGAACTGGAAGCCGCTCTTTTCCACCCGCTCGGCGAAATCGGCGTTCTCCGACAGGAAGCCGTACCCGGGGTGGATGGCCTCGGCGTCGGTGACTTCGGCGGCCGAGATGATGGCCGGCATGTTGAGGTAGCTCAGCGGGGAAGGCGCCGGGCCGATGCAGACGGCCTCTTCGGCCAGCTTGACGTACTTGGCCTCGCGGTCGGCTTCGGAATAGACCATCACGGCCTTGATGCCGAGCTCGCGGCAGGCTCGCTGGACCCGTAGGGCGATCTCGCCCCGGTTCGCCACCAGGATCTTCTTGAACATGTGCGGGCGCTTACCGGATCACTCGATGACGAACAGCGGCTGGCCGTATTCGACCGCCTGACCGTTCTCGCAAAGGATCTGGGTGATCGTCCCGGACTTGTCGGCTTCGATCTCGTTGAGGATCTTCATCGCCTCGATGATGCAGATGGTGTCGCCTTCCTTGACGGTGCTGCCCATCTCCACGAACGGCTTGGCGCCGGGGCTGGACGCCCGGTAGAAGGTGCCCACCATGGGCGACTTGACGGAGTGGCCGGCGGGCGCGGCGCTCGGGGCGGGGGCCGCCGCGGCTTGAGCCGGCTGGGCCGCGATCGCCGGAGAGGCGACGGTCTGCGCCATGGGCGCGGGCATCTGCTGCACCAGGGGTGCGACGCCACCCTTCACGATGCGGACCTTGCCTTCGGCTTCGGTGATCTCGAGTTCGGAGACGTTCGATTCCGACACGAGGTCGATCAGCGTCTTGAGTTTTCGCAGGTCCATGGCTTTGGCGCTTATTCTGAGAAGGTCCGCGAATCTACAGCAAAAAGCTGCTATTTTTACGCTTCTTCGCTTATTTTCTTAAGTCGCAGGAAGCGCCGCGCGTTCGCGGCGGTCGATCGGTCAGGCTGCGGAAGCCCACAGATCGAGGTCCGTTCGGGACACTTTCCCCATTCTACGCTGCCGGATCCTGCCATCCGGGCCAAACACGACGGTGAACGGAAGGCCGCCAGTCATGTTGCCCAGGTCCTTGCCCAATTGCGTTCCCTCCAGGCCCGCAAGCCCGATCGGAAACCGCACCGGGATCTTCGTCAGGTACTGGCGCACCGCGCTGGGCTGGTCGATCGCCAGGCCCACCACCTGCCAGCCGCGCGCGGACTGCTGCTGGAAGAAGGTATCCAGCAAGGGCATCTCCTCCACGCAGGGCGGGCACCAGGTCGCCCAGAAATTCAGCAGCAGCGGCTTGCCTCGCAGGCTGGCCATGGCGAGCGATCCGCCGGCCGGCGTCGCGAAGCTGGCGCTCCAGAACTGGTCGGGCGCAGGCGCGTTCTCGGCCATGGGTGCCGGACGCAGCCGCCACCAAGCGAAGCCGGCGCCGGCCACCGCGGCCGCCGTGCCCACGCCCACCGTGAGCAAGCGGCGCCGACGAGCGTCGGCTGCCGCGGTTTGCTGCTGAACGGCTTCCATCACACTTCCTCCACCATCGCCCGGACCGCCGCGGTGTCGCCGCGAGAAACACGCCGGCGCGCATCGGGCTTGAGCGCGCCGCGCAGGTCGTCGTGGTCGTGGATCAGCAGGTGCACGCCCACCGGTTCGCCCAGCCCGGGGCACATGCTGGAGAGGCTCAGCGCCTCGACCGGCGCGCCCTGGAAACCCGTGACCGTGCGCGCCTCGTAATCCACGCCCTTGTCGATCAGCGCGATCTCGGCCGATTTCGGGTCGTCGCAGAACAGTTGCAGGTAGATGTCCGACAGCCGCGTGGCCGTGCCGTTCCAGACCGCGCCCGTCAGGTGCGGGCGGAACTCGGCGAGGCGCTCCATCCAGGTGAGCGCGTGGCGGCGCAGCGCTTCCAGCTCCGCGGGCTGCGTGTCGCCGCAGAACACCGAGATGTACTCGCGCACGGCCTCCTCGACCGCGTCGTTGTCCGGCAGGGCCGCGCGTTGCGGCAGCCCCAGCTGCTTGACCGCGCGGCGCTTGGCCGGGCCGTATTCCAGTCCCTCCTCCACCACCATGCGGGCGGCGGTGGCGGCGATTTCCGATTGCACGCTGTCCATCACCGGGGCATTGTGCCCCGGTCGCCGGCACGCAACGCGGGCGTCGTGCATGCACGGAGCCCGCGCGAGGTCACCTCGATAATCGAACCCATGCACATCCATATCCTGGGCATCTGCGGCACGTTCATGGGCGGTGTCGCGGCCCTCGCCCGCGAAGCCGGGCACCGGGTGACCGGCTGCGACGCCGGCGTCTATCCGCCGATGAGCGACCAGCTGCGCGCCCTGGGCATCGACCTGATCGAAGGCTTCGGCGCCGACCAGCTCTCGCTCCAGCCCGACGTCTGGGTGATCGGCAACGTGGTCTCGCGCGCGCGCCAGCCCGATGGCACGCCGCGCTATCCGCTGATGGAAGCCATCCTCGAGCAGGGCGCGCGCTACACCAGCGGTCCGCAGTGGCTGGCCGAGCACGTGCTGCACGGCCGCCACGTGCTCGCGGTCGCGGGCACGCACGGCAAGACCACCACCACCTCGATGCTCACCTGGATCCTGGAGCACGCCGGCCAGTCGCCGGGCTTCCTGGTGGGCGGCGTCCCGGTGAACTTCGGCGTGTCGGCGCGCCTGGGAACTGGAGCCCCCACGCTTGCCGCTTCGCGTGCTGCGCTGCCCCCCGAGGGGGCTGTCCCGCCTTGGGGCGGCCCGGCGGCGGGACGGGCTGCGCCCTTCGTGATCGAAGCCGACGAATACGACACGGCCTTCTTCGACAAGCGCAGCAAGTTCGTGCACTACCGGCCGCGCACCGCGATCCTGAACAACCTGGAGTTCGACCACGCGGACATCTTCGACGACCTGGCGGCGATCGAGCGGCAGTTCCACCACCTGGTGCGCACCGTGCCGGGCTCGGGCCGGGTCGTGGTCAACGGCCTGGAGGAAAGCCTGGCGCGCGTTCTGCACCAGGGCTGCTGGAGCGAGGTGCGCAGCTTCGGCGCGGCCGTGAGCGACTACACGGCCGAAGGCGACCCGGGCGCGTTCGACGTGCTGCTGCGCGGCGAACGCGTGGGCCGCGTCGAGTGGGACCTGAGCGGCGTGCACAACCAGCTCAATGCGCTGGCCGCCATCGCCGCGGCCGAGCACGTGGGCGTGTCGCCCGCGATCGCCGCGCGCGCGCTGGGCGAGTTCCGCAACGTCAAGCGCCGGATGGAGCTGCGCGGCGAGGTGCGCGGCATCAAGGTCTACGACGATTTCGCGCACCACCCCACCGCGATCCGCACGACGGTGGACGGCCTGCGGCGCAAGCTCGGCCCGGACGGCGGCCGCATCCTGGCGGTGTTCGAACCGCGCAGCAACACCATGAAGCTGGGCACCATGAAGTCGCAGCTGCCCTGGAGCCTGGAGCAGGCCGACCTGGCGTTCTGCCACGGCGGCGGCCTCGGCTGGGACGCGCGCGAGTCGCTCGCGCCCATGGGCTCGCGCGCCGCGGTCGGCGACACCATCGACCAGCTGGTCGAGATGACGGTGGCCGCGGCCCGCCCGGGCGACCACCTGGTGTGCATGAGCAACGGGGGATTCGGCGGCATCCACGGCCGCCTGCTCGAGGCGCTGGCGCGCCGCTGATTACTCGAGGTTGAGCGGCGCCGGCGCCGTGCGGTCGTTCGGCGGCTGCGGCGGGAACCGGGAGTCGCGTCCGTGGACCGAGGGCTGGCTGGGCTGGTGGCTGTGCAGCGACGAGTCCCAGCCCTCGGCGCGGCGCAGGCTGGCCTGCGAAGCCCGCTTCTGGTTCGAGGTGACCGCGCCCACCAGGTACAGGGCGGCCAGGTCGTGCGCGAGCTGCACGCCCACCAGGCCGGTGCGCTGCTGCAGTTCGGTGAAGGTGCCGGGCGCCTGCGCCAGCTCGCGCAGCAGCAGCAGATGCGAGTCTCGCAACAGCCGTTGCGCCAGCCGCGGCGGCCGGCGGAAGTAGACCATCTCGGTGCGGTAGCGGCGCGGCAGCACGTCGCGCGCGGTGCGCAGCGCGTACTGCCACATCAGCTGCGAGAGGCTGCAGCGCACGAAATGCTCCGGCGGCGCGGAGCTGCGCGGCCGGGTGGCCCACATCGCGTTCTCGAAATCCAGCGGAGCCGCGGTCGGCATCACGGCGGCATCGCCGCGCAGGTCCACCACCGCGATCAGCGCACCGCCGGCCGAGGTGACGTGGTACAGGCCCGAGCCCAGCGCGCTCTCCTGCTCCAGCACCTGCGAGGCCAGGCAGAACTGCGCGATCAGGGGACGGAGCCACCCTTCCAGCCGGCCGAGCACCGCGCCCACGCTGGCGGCATCCTCGATGTCGAAGCTGAGCTCCGGCTGCAGGTTGCGCGGCAGCGGCCGGGCGAAGGCCAGCGGCCGGTCGACGTCAGGCAGGTTGATCTGGATGGAGCGCCCCGCGGGAACGCCCGAGGCCACGCGCAGCGTGGTGGCCGAGAGCACCTGCGTGCGGCCGCCGTTGAGCCACAGCGCGTCGGCATCGCCGAACTTGGCGAACTCCCAGGTCAGCCCGCCCGGCGAGGCGTGCTGCAGCACCCGGCCGAGCGCTTCCTGCTGCTCCAGGGAGAAACCGGCCATGCCGATGCGAAGAAGCGGAAGTTCGAAGGACATGGGTAACAACTCACCACGGGCTTGGGTCCCACCGAAGCGGGAAGGAGCAACCAATGTAGTTTGGGTGTTACCGCATGTAAAGAAGTTCCCCGGCTTTTTTTGTTACCGCCGCCGCGCGTTCACGGCCTGCGACAGAAGGCCCAGCAGCTCGACCGAATCGCCCCAGCCCAGGCACGCATCCGTAATGCTTTTGCCGTACTCGAGCTTGGAGATGTCTTCGCCCGGCGCGAATTTCTGCGCGCCCGGATTCAGGTGGCTCTCGACCATCACGCCGAACACGCTGCGCGAGCCGCCCGCGATCTGGCCGGCGATGTCGCGCGCCACGGCCAGCTGCTTTTCGTGCTGCTTGCTGCTGTTGGCATGGCTGCAATCGACCATCAGGCGCGCGGGCAGCCTGGCCGCTTCCAGGTCGCGGCAGGCGGTGGCGACGCTGTCGGCGTCGTAGTTGGGCGCCTTGCCGCCGCGCAGGATGACGTGGCAGTCGCGGTTGCCGTTGGTCTGCACGATCGCCACCTGGCCGTTCTTGTGCACCGACAGGAAGTGGTGCCCGCGCGCCGCGGCCTGGATGGCGTCGGTGGCGATCCGGATGTTGCCGTCGGTGCCGTTCTTGAAGCCGATCGGCGCCGACAGGCCGGACGCCAGTTCGCGATGCACCTGGCTCTCGGTGGTGCGCGCGCCGATCGCGCCCCACGCGATCAGGTCGCCGATGTACTGCGGCGAGATCACGTCCAGGAACTCGCTGCCCGCCGGCAGGCCGAGGCGGTTGATCTCGATGAGCAGCTGGCGCGCGATGCGCAGGCCCTCGTCGATGCGGTAGCTCTCGTCCAGGTACGGGTCGTTGATCAGGCCCTTCCAGCCGACCGTGGTGCGCGGTTTCTCGAAGTACACGCGCATCACGATCTCCAGCGTGTCGGCGTACTTGGCGCGCATCTCCTTGAGCCGGCGCGCGTAGTCCAGCGCGGCGTTCGGGTCGTGGATGGAACACGGCCCGATCACCACCAGCAGGCGGTCGTCATTGCCGGCCATGATGTCGTGGATGCGCCGGCGCGTGTCGGTGATGAGTCGCTCCACCGCCGTCCCGCGGATCGGGAAGAAGCGGATCAGGTGTTCTGGTGGAGGCAGCACGGTGATGTCCTTGATGCGTTCGTCGTCGGTCTCGCTGGTCTTGTCGACGGGATGCGCATACCAGGGCTCGCTGGCGGTGGTTTGGACGTTCATCGTGATTTCCTGAGGTGAGTGGAAGGGATGGGACAAAAAAAACCGCCGGGAGGTCCCGGCGGTTTTCTTGAGTTCTTCGCGTTTTCTTTTCAGGTACGCCTAGATCTCTCGACCGCCGGGGCCCGAGAACCAAAAGTAGCCAAAAAAGAAAACGTGCTTGCGCATGGGCGACGACTCTATCAGGCGGTGCCGCCGACGGTCAAGCCGTCGATGCGCAGCGTGGGCTGGCCCACGCCGACCGGCACGCTCTGGCCTTCCTTGCCGCACGTGCCCACGCCGCTGTCGAGGCGCATGTCGTTGCCGATCATCGTCACGCGCGTGAGCGCGTCGGGGCCGTTGCCGACGATGGTGGCGCCCTTGACCGGGTACTGGATCTTTCCGTTCTCGACCCAGAACGCCTCGCTGGCCGAGAACACGAACTTGCCCGAGGTGATGTCGACCTGGCCGCCGCCGAAGTTGGTGGCGTACAGCCCCTTCTTGATGCTGGCCACGATCTCGTCGGGCGCCTTGTCGCCGCCCAGCATGTACGTGTTGGTCATGCGCGGCATCGGGATGTGCGCATAGCTCTCGCGGCGGCCGTTGCCGGTAGGCGCCACGCCCATCAGGCGGGCGTTGAGCGAGTCCTGGATGTAGCCGAGCAGGATGCCGTCCTCGATCAGCACGTTGCGCTGGCTCGGATTGCCCTCGTCGTCCACGTTGAGCGAGCCGCGGCGGTCGGAGATCGTTCCGTCGTCCAGCACCGTCACGCCCTTGGCCGCGACGCGCTGGCCGACGCGCCCGGAGAAAGCGCTGGAGCCCTTGCGGTTGAAGTCGCCTTCCAGCCCGTGGCCGATGGCCTCGTGCAGCAGGATGCCGGGCCAGCCGGGGCCGAGCACCACGGTCATCTCGCCGGCCGGCGCGGGGCGCGATTCCAGGTTGGTGAGCGCGGCCTGGACCGCGTCGTCCACGTACTCCTGCACGTGGGCGTCGTCGAAGTACGCGAGGCCGAAGCGGCCGCCGCCGCCGCTGGAGCCGACCTCGCGGCGGCCGTTCTGCTCGGCGATGACGGTGACCGACAGGCGCACCAGGGGACGCACGTCGGCGGCCAGCGTGCCGTCGGCGCGCGCGACCATCACCACGTCCCATTCGCTGGCCAGGCCCGCCATCACCTGCACGATGCGCGGGTCCTTGGCGCGGGCGGCCTTCTCCGCTTTCTCGAGCAGCTGGACCTTGGCCGTGCTGTCGAGCGTGGCGATCGGGTCCACCGCCGGATAGAGCGAGCGGCTGCCGGCGACCTTCTTGCCCGCCACCTTGGCGCGGCCCGTGCGCGTCGACGACGAGATCGAGCGCACCGTGCGCGCGGCGTCCAGCAGCGAAGCTTCGGAGATGTCGTCGGAATAGGCGAAGGCGGTCTTCTCGCCGCTGACGGCGCGCACGCCCACGCCCTGGTCGATGCTGAAGCTGCCGGTCTTGACGATGCCCTCTTCCAGGCTCCAGCCCTCGCTGCGCGTGTACTGGAAGTAGAGGTCGGCATCGTCCACCTGGTGGGCCGTGATCTCGGCCAGGGCGCGCGACAGATGGGTTTCGTCGAGACCGAACGGCTCGAGCAGGAGGCGCTGCGCGGTGGCCAGGCGCTCCAGGGTGGGTTCGCGGGAGATCATCGAAGGATTCTAGGCATCCCGCAGGACCCCTGTGGACGGGCGGGTCAGCGCGGCAGGTCGCGCGACCGCAGCTCGGCCAGGAAAGCCTCGGCGCTGCCGAAGCGCTCGCGCGGCGACTTGGCCATCAGGCGGTCGAGCACCGGCTGCAACGCCGCGTGCTCATCCGGCAGGGGCGGCGTGGGCGCGTGCAGGTGGCGCGCCAGCAGCAGGTCCAGCGTCTCGGCCTGGAACGGCCGCCGGCCGGTGAGCAGCTCGAACATCATCACGCCCAGGCTGTAGAGGTCCGACAGCGGCGTGGTCTCGCGGCCCGCCGCCTGCTCCGGGCTCAGGTAGTAGGGCGTGCCCACCACGTCGCCGTGCCGGGTCTCGGACAGGCCCAGCCGGTCGGCCTGGAGCAGCGACTTGGCGATGCCGAAGTCGGCCAGCGCGACCGTGTCGTCGGACCGCCGCATGATGTTCTCGGGCTTCAGGTCGCGGTGGATCACGCCACTGGCGTGGATGGCCGCCAGCGCGCGCGCCACCTGCTCCATCACCTGCAGCACGCGCCGCTGCGACATGCGGCCGCCGAGCTCCGCGCGCAGGTCGCCCTGCGCGAAGTACTCCATCGCGATGTAGGCGTGGTCGTCGGTGAAGCCCTGGTCGTGGATGCGCACCACGTTCGGATGCTCGATGCGCGACAGCAGCGTGTACTCCTGGATGAAGCGCGACAGGTGCTGCGCGGCGCGCTTGCCGCCGGCGTCCAGCACCTTCAGTACCACGGGCAGGCCGTCCTGCTCGCGCTCGGACAGGTACACGTCCGTCATCCCGCCGGCGCCGATCTTGCGCACCAGCCGGTAGCCGCGCAGGCGCAGCGGCTCCTGGCCGGGCGCGAACGCGTGCGTCTTCAGCGCGGCCAGGCGCGACTGCAGCGCGCCCTTGACCGCGCGCGCCGTGATCTCGGAATTGGCCTGCACGGCCGCGCGGACGTCGGCCGAGCGCGCGGGCAGCGTGACGGTGGCCGCGTCATCGACGGCGAGGACCGCGTCCAGCCCGACGATCTCCGCGACGTCGACGTGCGCGCCCTCGCCGCGCGCCGGCAGCGACGTCATGCCGCCGGTCTGCACGCCGGCGCCCGCGTCCAGCAGCACCTCGCGGCTGGCGACCACGGTCCAGCCCAGCTCGCGGCTCGACTGCTCGAGGCGCGCCGCGACATTGACCGGTTCGCCGACCGCCGCGTCCTCGCGCGCGTCGGCCGAACCGACGCGGCAGAGCTTCACTTCGCCCTGGTGCAGGCCCACGCCGATGGCCAGCGGCGGCAGGCCGCGGCCCTGGAAGCGGCGCTCCAGCCAAGCGCGGAACTCGTGCGCGGCCAGCGCCATGCCTAGCGCGGCCGCGATCGCACGGCGCGCCGCGTCCGGCTGCTCGAAGATCGCCAGCAGCCCGTCGCCGATGAACTTCAGGTGCCCGCCGCCGTGGCGCAGCACCGGCTCGCCGCAGCGGCCGAAGTACTCGGTGAGCAGTTCGGCCACCTCGGCCGAGTCCAGCTTCTCGGCCATGCGCGTGAAGTCGCGGATGTCGGCGAACAGCACCACGGCTTGCAGCACGCGGTCGGCCACCACGCCCGGCGGCGCTTCCAGGCCGAACTTGTCGGCCAGCTTGCGTCCGCCCACGCTTTCCGAGAAGGCGCGCCGCAGCTGCGCCTCGCGCGCGCCGACGGCCTGGTCGATGCTCCGCTGCAGCCGGCCCTTCTTGCGCAGCAGGCCCTGCAGCGCCTCCAGCAGTTCGACGCGCGTGAAGGGCTTGGCCAGGTAGTCGTCGGCGCCCGCCGTCATGCCGCGCCTCATGCTGGCGCGGTCGTCCAGCGCCGTGAGCAGCATCACCGGCGTGGTCGCCAGCTGCGCATCGCCGCGGATCGCCTCCAGCAGCGCGAAGCCGTCCATCTCCGGCATGCCGATGTCCGAGATCACGACATCGGGTCGCGCGATGCGCGCCTGCTCGAGGCCGCGAGCGCCGTTGACGGCGGCCAGGATCTCGAAGCCTTCGAGCTTGAGCAGCCGCGCGATGTTGGCGCGGATCGCGTCGTCGTCCTCGACCACCAGCACGGTGTTCATGAACGCGAGATCCAGCGGAACAGGGCGGCGTCGTCCAGGTCGGCCAGGCCCGCGCGGGCGGCCTCGTCGAAGGCGTCGCGCGCGGCCGCGCCCAGCGGGCCTTCGAAGCCGACGTGCTGCGCCGCCTCCATGGCCAGCGCGGTGTCCTTGCGCAGCAGCGTGACGTGGGCGCGCGGTTCGTAGTCGCCGGCGATGGCGCGGCGCATCCGGTCGGAGCCGATCCAGCTCTGGCCGCTGGACTGCTCGATCACGTCGAGCGTGCGGCCCAGGTCCAGGCCCAGCCGCTGGGCCAGGGCCAGCGCTTCGGCCGCGCCGACCAGGTTGATGCCGGCCAGCAGGTTGTTCACCAGCTTGGTCCTGGCGCCGTCGCCGGGGCGCGTGCCGACGCGGAACACCTTGGAGCTGAGCGCCGCGAGCAGGTCGGCCGCGGCGTCGAAGGCTTCGTCGGAGCACGCCACCATCAGGCTCATGCTGCCGTCGCGGGCTCGGGCCGGACCGCCGGACATGGGCGCGTCGATGGGCGCCACGCCGGCCGCGGCCAGCCGCGCGGCCAGGCTCTCCGCGTCCTGCGGCGCGATGGTGGGACACAGCAGCACGGGCGTGCCAGGCGCCAGCGCCGCGGCGGCGCCGTCGGGGCCGAACAGCACCTCGTCGCACTGGCCCGCGTCGACCACGCAGACGATCAGCGCACGCGCGCCGGCGGCGGCTCCGGCCGGGGTCAGCACCGGCTCGGCGCCGGCGCGGCGAAGGGAATCGAGTTTCTCGGGAACCAGGTCGCAGGCGCGAACCGCCCAGCCCAGGTCCAGCAGGCGGCGCGCCATGCCGCCGCCCATGTTGCCGACGCCGACGATCCCGATCGCGCCGGCGTCCTGCTTCACGTCTGCACCAGCCGCTTGGCCTTGGCGATGGACATCAGGATGCCCAGCCCCAGCCCCAGCGTCACCATCGCGGTGCCGCCATAGCTGATGAAGGGCAGCGGCACGCCCACCACGGGCAGGATGCCGCTCACCATGCCCATGTTCACGAAGGCATAGGTGAAGAAGATCATGGTGATCGCGCCCGCCAGCAGGCGCGAGAACAGCGTCGAGGCTTCCAGCGCGATGGCGAGTCCGCGCAGGATCAGGAAGATGAAGCCGGCGATCAGGCAGAGGTTGCCGACCAGGCCGAACTCCTCCGAGAAGGCGGCGAAGATGAAGTCGGTGGTGCGCTCCGGGATGAACTCCAGGTGCGTCTGCGTGCCCTGCATGAAGCCCTTGCCCGTCACGCCGCCCGAGCCGATGGCGATCATCCCCTGGATGATGTGGAAGCCCTTGCCCAGCGGATCCTTGGTGGGGTCGAGCAGCGTGCAGATGCGCTGCTGCTGGTAGTCGTGCAGGATGGGCCAGCGGTGGCCGGGCTCGCACAGCGGGCCCTCGAACACCACCAGCAGGATGGCGGCGACCAGGCCGATCACCAGCGGCGGGATCACGATCTTCCAGGACAGGCCGGCGAAGAAGATCACCGACAGCCCCGCCGCCAGCACCAGCAGCGAGGTGCCCAGGTCGGGCTGCTTCATGATCAGGCCGACCGGCGCGACCAGGATCAGCACGGCCATGCCGTAGTCCAGCGGCCGCAACTGCCCTTCCCGTTTCTGGAACCACCAGGCCAGCATCAGCGGCATGGCGATCTTCATGATCTCGCTGGGCTGGATGACCATGCCCACGTTCACCCAGCGCTTGGCGCCCTTCTTGGTGATGCCGAACACCGCCACAGCGATCAGCAGCGCCACGCCTACCGTGTAGAGCGGCACCGCCAGGCTCATGAGCCGCTGCGGCGGGATCTGCGCCACGACGAACATGATGCTGGCCGCGATCAGCATGTTGCGGCCGTGGTCGCGAAAGCGCGTGCCGTGGTCGAAGCCCGACGAATACATGACGAGCAGGCCGGCGCAGGCGAGCAGGAACACCGCGAACGCCAGCGGCCCGTCGAAGCCCTGGAGCATCGGCGTGGCGCGCTGCCAGATCGGCGGTTTTTCGAAGACGGCGGACATGGGCGGGGATTATCGGGGCGGCCGGCCCGGCGGCCGCCAACCGCGCGGTCACAGGGGAATCGGTGCGACCTCCTTCACGGTCCCGTGTTCGTCGTACGAAGCGACTTCCAGCGCCCAGCCGGTCCCCGCCCGGACCACGGACAGCTTGGTGAACTGCCGGTGCGCGGTGGACAGCAGGCGCGCGCGGGACCAGGCGTCCACCGACGCGCAGCAGCCGGGCAGCCGCACCTTCTCGTCCCAGGCGTGCTCGTGCACCCGCGGATTGGCGAACGGCAGCGTGGCGTTCCAGCCGGAAGCGACCACGGAGACCGCCCGCGCCGGCGGCGCGCCGACCGCCTGGATCTCCAGTTCCGCCACCGCGCTCAGGTGGTAGTCGCCGGACAGGAACACCAGGTTGCGGATCCGTTCGTCGGCGATGAACCGCGCCAGCTCCTGCCAGGTGGCCGGGTAGCCAGTCCAGTCGTCGGCATGGCGGGCCAGCGAAGGCGCTTCCAGCACGCGGCGTTCGGGCACGCCGAGCACGCTGCCGCTGCAGAGGAATTTCGGCGTGTCGCGGTGGTCTCTGAGCCACTGCTTGAGCCTGTCCAGTTGCCTCGTGTCCATCAACGGGGCCTGCTGCCAGTTGTCGCCGTCACGCGGCCGGCGCTCGGACCGCGTGTCGGCCGCGAACGCCGGCAGCCCGCCGATGGCGAATTCGTGCCAGAAGCCTCGCGGCGGCTTGCCCGGGGGACCGAAGGCGGGGCCTTCCTGCTTTTCGCGCCAGCGCCACTGGTAGGCCATGGCCGCCTCGAAGCCGTTGTCGAAGTCCGGCCCCCCGGCCCCATCCACGTTGTCCCCGAACTCGTGGTCGTCCACCACCAGCCAGGTCGGCAGGTGGCGCAGCAGCCGGGAGGTTTCCTCGCCGTCCCAGGCAGCGCGGTAACGGTCCTGGCCGCGCTCGGCCTTCTCCGTGGTTTCGGCCAGGTTCGCGGTCGCATCGGCATAGATCTGGTCGCCCAGCAGCACCAGCCCGTCCACCGGGCGCGTCTTGTGATCGATGTGCTCCTGCATCCGCGCGGCCAGCGCGTCGGCCGCTTCGCGCTCGAACGGCGTGCCCGGCCAGCGGCAGGAACTGGCCAGCAGGCTGACCGGCACGTCGCCCGGCAGCCGGCCCAGCCAGCGGTTCCACCACGGCAGCCCCTTGAAGGACAGCACCGAGACCTGCTCGCTGTCGTACGGCGGGCGTTCGCTCGCGGCGGCCGCGGGCGCTGCCTTGGCGGGCCCCTCGGCTGCTGCACGGCGCAGGATCTGCATCGGCAGCTTGGGACTCCAGGTGCCCCACGGGAACTTCGGGTCGATCGAGCCCGGCAGGCCCGGCGTCGACTGCCGCTGCACCTTGGCGCCGCCGCCGCGGGTGCGCATCTCGACCTCGAGCACCTCCATGCCGGTGAAGCGCCCCGCGGTGTCGGGCACCGTCACCGTCCAGTGCCACCCCGCGCCGTTGCTCACGGCGAGGTTGCGGCTCTCGACGAAGCCCTCCTTGCGCTGGCTCGGGGGACGCAGCGAGGTCGAGTCCGCCGCCACCTTGCCGTCCACCCTCAGCTCCGGCTCCTCCGGTTCGCTGGTGGTGTCCGAGCGCTGCTCGAACCACAGCACCAGTTCGCGCTTCCTGCCGTGCCAGCCGTCGATCTGCACCAGCGGGCCGCACAGCGGATGGCGCGGCGCGACGAACTCGTGGTCGCTGATGTCCTCGCCGTCCACCTCGTTCCTTCCCAGGTAGACGGCGGGCTTGCCGCCCACCGTGTTCTCGAAGGCCTTCGCATCCTTCAGGAAGGCGGAGAGCTTCGGATAGACGTCCCGGTGCGCGTTCCTGCCGAACAGGAAGTCCATGTGCCCGTATCCCTCCCGCACGAACAGGCGAACGGTCCGGTCCTTGGCCTCGGCCTGCAGGAAGGTGCGCTCCAGCCGCTGCCAGGACCGCACGGCGCTGCGCGGGTCGAACACCTTGTTGCGGCCGCCGTGCGCGAACAGGGTCGGGAACGTCCAGCGCTTCTCCAGCCGCTCGCGCGTGAGGTAGTCGTTCACGCCCTCGCGGTTGGTGAGGCGCTCGCGCTGGATCACGAAGAACAGCTGGCGGAACACCTCGATGCCGGCGACGCCGACCAGCTCGCCCAACCGACGGTGGGTGTCCGGGTCCAGGTTGCCGTGCTCCCACTCGCGGCCGTAGAACACCGTCATGCGGTTGCACACGCCGTAGCCGCCCAGCGGGTCGTACTTGCCGCGCTCGTGCGGCTCGCGCTCCTCCGGCGGCCAGGGCAGGCTGGCGCCGAAGCGGTCGATCAGTTCGTCGATCGCCCTGCCGCGGCCGGAAGGCGGCACGGGGTCGATGGTCTCGTCGCCGTTCAGGAAGTCCTTGTAGAGCGCCGCCAACGAGCCCGAGAGCCGGTTGGACACCGAGGGCGCCACCCACGGATGCACCGCATGGATGACGACGTTGCCGATGTGGTCGGGATCCACGCCCTCCTCGCCCGGTTCGGGATCGCGCAGCACCGCCATCGCGAAGGCGCCGGCGCCCACGCAATGCGCGAACACGTCGAGCTTCGCGACGCCGGCGCGCTGCCGGACTTCGGCGATGGCGCGCGTGATGTCGTACTTCGCCACCATGTCCATGGTGTGGGCCTCGCCCGCGTGCCCCATCCGGTTGGACAGGCGGTGGTCCAGCAGCCAGACGTCGTAGCCCTCGCGCAGGAAGTGCGTGGCCATGTTGTTCGAGCCGAGCGTGTCGGTGGTGAACACGCCGCTGCCATGGGCCAGGCCGTGGATGAAGAGCAAGGCCCGCTTGTTCGCGTTCTTCCCGGCGGGGTAGTGCACCAGTTCCAGCTTGACCGTGCCGCGCTCGCCGTGGCCACGCTGCACCTCGAACGGCACTCGCACCGGCTGCACCGGCGGACCGCCGAGGCCGTCGGGGCGAAGCGGCGGCGGCTCCGGCACGCGCACCGGGGCCAGCCGGTCGTAGCTCAATCCGCGGAACGACCAGAAGTGCGTGCGCAGCAGCGTGCGCAGCCAGAAGGCGCCGAAGGCCGCCACGGCCAGGATCGCGGCCGGCGTGTTGGGCGCCTTTTCCACCTGCAGCCGGCGCCCTTTCACCATGTCGACCAGGTCCACTTTCAGCGCCAACGGCCAGGGCGTGGCGCCGCCCGAAGGCTGCAGCTTCAGGTCGAGCTGCGTCAGCGCGTCCCAGACGTTGCGTTCATCGGGCCGGTAGGCCAGCCGCTTGAGGCCGGTGGCGCGGATCGGCGCGGCAGCCGGGTCGGTGTTCAGCACGAAGTCGTAGCGCAGCTCGCGGTAGTCGGCGTGGTTCAGCTTGGCCTGGCGGAAGAGGCGCTTCGCTTCGAACAGGCCGACGCCGGAGCTGCCGCCGAAGGTGTTCAGCAGGTCGCCCACGCCGCGCCGCTCGAGCCAGGCCTTGAAAGCCTGCCGGCCGCGCGCCTTGCGCTCGCGGGCGTCCTTCGGGAAGTCGGGCGCGAGCAGCGTCACCTTGCCGCGGCCGCTCAACACCAGGTGGCCGGGCCGCAGCACCTCGTCGCGCACCGTCTGCGACTCGGGCCAGCGGTTCACGTACAGCCGCAGTTGCGCCTCGTGCCCGACGGACGGATCGGCCAGCCACGCGTACGGATCCAGCCGGACCTCGACCTGCGCCACCCAGGCGCGCGGGCTGGCCGCGAGCCTGCGCACCTCGGGATCCATGCGATCGGCAAGGGCGAGCACCCAGTCGGGCACCTTCCCCTCGCCGGTCGACTGCAGGCGCTCCTCGAACTTCAGCACCACGGGGCCCGCCGCCGCGAACGGCTGGCGCTCCTCCACGGCGGGCTGTCCCACGGGCAGTCGCAGCGCCAGCGGCACGGACCGCGCGGGCGCGTTCGCCTCCAGGCGCGAGCGGATCTCGCGCGCCGCCAGCAGGCTCAGCGCGCTGATCGTGACGAAGGGATTGACGCCCACCGCGCAGGGCAGCATCGAGCCGTCCAGCACGTGCAGGCCGGCATGCACCGCGTTGCCGCGGGTGCCGCTGAACACCTCGCCGAAGCGGTTCACCACGCCGGCCGACGCGTCGTCGGCCATGGGGCAGCCGCCCAGCGGATGCACGGTCACCAGCCGCTCGGGCTGGTTGCCGCCGGTGATGCCGGAGAACTTGTCGGGCACCGGGCGCCACAGCGGATTGGGCAGGTAGTCGCCGCCGTCGAAGTCCTTGCGCTCGCAGGCGGACCTGAGCATCTCGTGCAGGGCCTTGAAGTAAGGCGCCCGCCCGCCCACGCGCGCGTCCTCCTCGTCCGCGCCCGGCCACTGGATGTCGAAGACATGTCGACCGCCGTCCTTGCCGGGAACCAGCTGCATCTGTCCGTCGGCATCGTCGCGGCCCATGGCCAGCAGCAGCAGCGCGTGCTCGCCGATGCGCTCGGGCGTGGCCAGCACGTCGGGCGCGCCGGCGCCGTGGAAGCCGGGAGCGTCCTTGTCGACGTAGCGGTGCAGGCTGGACAGCGAGCTGCCCAGCGCGATCACCGCCATCGACAGCGCCGACGGCACGGCGCCGTCCTGCACCAGCACGGTCCGGCGGCGGCCGTCCACGTCGATGGGCGCGCGCAGCGTGCCGACGATGGTCGGGCCGACGTCGCGGCTGGGGTCGGTGCTGGAAGGCCGCGGCGCCGAGATGCCGCTGACGCGCTCCTTCTGGCCCCACGCCATCGCGACGGCGTCGCCGTTGGCCGAGAACGAATGGCCGAGACGCGACGACTTGGCGACCTGGGTGGATCGCAGCAGCAGCTCCGTGCTGCCCAACGTTCCGGCGCTCAGCACCAGCGTGTGCGTGTCCACGTGGAAATGCCCCACGAACGGCTGCGCCTTGGTCCGCGCCGTCAGCGCGAAGTGCACGCGCCAGCGCGCCTGCGGGCCCGCGAGCGGCTCGATCTCCAGCGCGGTGGCGCCGGTGAAGAAGCGCGCGCCGCGCGACGCCGCCGCCGGGATCAGCGTGGTCAGCAGCGTGCCCTTGGCTCCCACGTTGCAGCCGGTGAAGCAGTTGCCGCAGCGGATGCAGGCGTCCTGCGCCACGCCCTGGGCCGTGGTGCGCGGCTGGTGGGCGATGGTGAGCGGCACCGCCTCGGCCGGGCCGCAGCCGATCGCCTTGCCGAGGCGGTCCAGCGCGGCGAACTTGGGCATCTCGCCGGCGGCCGGCATGGCCTGCGCCTCCAGCTGGACCAGCACCTGCGACATCGCGTCCCGCAGCGCGGCCTGCGCGGCGCCGCCCGGGCGGTAGGCGGCCGGCCAGCAGGCCTGGTCGAACAGCTCGGGCGACGGCCGCAGCGCCACGCCGGCGTTGATCAGCGAGCCGCCGCCCAGTCCGTTGGCGACCAGCACGCCGACCTGCTCGAACAGCCGGAAATCGAGCAGCGCGTCGGCGTTGCCCACCGGCGACGCCTCGCCCTGGCGCTGGAAGCGCACGTGGCCGGGCAACTGGCCGATGTCCTCGGGGAATTCACCCAGGGCGTACTCGCGGCCGCGCTCCATCACCCAGACGCTGCGGCCGGGAGCCGCCAGTTCCGCCGCGGCGACGCTGCCGCCGTAGCCGGAACCGATCACCAGTACGTCACAAACATGCGGCGGAGTCCCCTCGAGCAGCGATTCAACGGGCTCGGACCAGCGCGGATCGGTTGACATCTTGTTACGGCAAGGACTAAGGTCAGGGATTGTGAAGCTCATCCATGGTGCCGTTCCCAGAATTTGCCGTTGACGCCGACCAGCCCTTGCGCGTGGAGATGGCGCGCGAGTCGCTGCGGGTGCGTGCCCGCCAGTCGGTGAGCTCGCGCACCACGGTCATCGTGGCGGCGCTGGTGGCCATAGCGGCGTTCGCCGCCGTCGTCCCCACCTGGCGGCTGCTGGCCTGGGCCCTGCCCGTGGCCCTGCTCGCCCAGGCGAACGCGATGGTGTGCGCCCGCGTCCTGCGCGCGCTGGACGCCGCCACACCCGCGCTGCTGGCGCGCCACCAGACCGTGCTGTGGTGGACGACGGTGTTCAACCAGGTGGCCATGGGCCTGTCGGTGTGGTGGATCGGCTACGAGAACACCAGCACCGTCGCCACGATCGCCACCACCCTGCAGCTGATCTACGTGGGCGGCGCGCTTGTCAACGCCTCCACCCACCCGCCGACCTTCATCTCGGGCGCCTGGATCAACCTGCTGCTGGCCGCCTCGTTCTGGCTCACGCAGAGCCAGCTGGGCTGGCCGCTCGCCTTCTCCCTGGCCATGATGGGCCTGATCATGACCCGCTCCTGCCGCCAGTCGGCGGCGGCGTTCGAGGAGTCGCTGCGCATGCGGTTCGAGAACGCCGACCTGGTCAAGCGGCTGGCCGAGGAGAAGAAGGTGGCCGAGGAGGCCAACGCCGCCAAGTCGCGCTTCCTGGCCGCCGCCAGCCACGACCTGCGCCAGCCGCTGCACGCGCTGCTGGTGTTCTCCACCCTGCTGCACAAGACCCAGACGCCGCAGACCGCCGAACTGGTGACCCACATCCGCAGCGCGGCGAGCTCGCTGGACAAGCTGTTCGCCGGCCTGCTGGACCTGTCCAAGCTCGAGACCGGCGGCGTGGTGCCGCAGCTGCAGGCGGTGCACGTCAACGGCATCGCCCAGGAGCTGTGCGCCGAATACGAGGAGGCCTGCCGCCACAAGGGCATCACGCTCGCCTGCACCGGCGATTCGCAGTGGGTGCTGAGCGATCCGTTCCTCCTGGAGCGGGTGCTGCGCAACCTGATCGACAACGCCGTCAAGTACACGCGTTCGGGCGGCGTGACGGTGGAGATCACGCAGGGGCCCAGCCAGGCCATCGTGAAGGTGCGCGACACCGGCGAGGGCATCGCGCCCGAGCTGCAGCCGCGCATCTTCGAGGAGTACTTCCAGGTGGGGAACCGGGCGCGCGACCTGGCCAAGGGCTCGGGCCTGGGCTTGGCCATCGTCAAGCGCCTGTGCGCGCTGCTGGACGCGCGGCTGGAGCTGCAGTCGCAGCCGGGCGTGGGCACCTGCTTCCGCCTGGAGCTGCAGTCGGCGCCGATCCTGGACGCCGCGGGCGGCGCGGCCGCGCCCGCCGAGGACGACCCGATGGCGCAGTCGGCCCCGCTGCAGGGCCTGACGATCTGGCTGGTCGAGGACAACGAGCTGGTGCAGCTGGCCACCCGGCGCGCGCTGGAGGAGCTGGGCTGCAGGGTGCACGCCTGGTTCGCGATGCCCACCGACACGGCGTCGGCGCCCGCGCCCGACGCGCTGGTCGCCGACTACCGCCTGGACGGCGACAGCACCGGCCTGCAGGTCGCCCGCGTGCTGCGCCGGACCTGGCCCCAGCTGCCGGTGGCCATCGTCACCGGCGACCCGGCGATCGACCGCGCCGCGCTGGAGGAGATGGGCAACACCGTGGTGCTGCAAAAGCCGGTGATCCCGGCGGTGCTGGGCAGCTGGCTGCACGCCGCCTGCAAGGGCGGGCGCCGCTCGCGCCGCGGCGAGGCCGCGGCCGGTCAGGCGATCTTGACGCCCTGACGCGCGGCCACGTACACGGCCTCGGTGCGCGACTGCACCGACAGCTCGCGGAAGATCGCGCTCAGGTGAGTCTTCACGGTGGCGTCGCTGATGCCCAGCTGGCGCGCGATCAGCTTGTTCGGCAGCCCGCGCAGCATCGCGGCCAGCACGTCGGCCTGGCGCTGGGTGAGCGCCGGGAACACGTCCACGATGGCCTTGGGCTGCGCGTCCCGCGGCGACGGCGCGCTGCTCGCCGCCAGCAACGCGCTGGGCAGGTAGATGCCGCCTTCGGTGATCTTGCTCAGCGCCTGCTGCAGCACGTCGGGCGGCGACTCCTTGGGGATGAAGCCGACGGCGCCGGCGTCGATGGCGCTGCGCACCAGGGTCGCGTTCTTCTCGGCGGAGACCACCACGATGCGGGCCTCCTCGGTCGCCTCGCGGAAGGAGCGGATCGCGTCGGCGCCCGACAGGCCTTCCATGTGCCAGTCCAGCAGCACCACGTCGAAGGGACGGCTGCGCGCCAGGCCCAGGCCCTCGTCGGCGTTCGGCGCGACCTCGCACTCCATCGACCCCATGGACAGCAGCAGCAGCCGCATCCCCTCGCGGAACAGGGCGTGGTCGTCGACCACCAGCACACGCATCAAAGCCAGTCTCCTTCGGGTGCGTCCGACTGTACTTGAGCTTGAGTTGCCCCCGCCATCGCCCATACGGCTGAAGGCTAGGATTCCGCGATGGCCCTGACCCACCTGCTCTACCTCCACGGTTTCCGCTCGTCGCCCAAGTCCACCAAGGCGCGGCAGGTCGCGGCCCGCATCGCGGGCGAGCATCCGCAGGTGACGTGGTGGTGCCCGCAATTGCCGCCATCGCCGCGCGAGGCGATGCGGATGGTGATGGAGGGCATCGGGCACTGGCCGCGCGAGAGCATGGGCGCAGTCGGCTCCTCGCTCGGCGGCTTCTACGCCACGCACGTCGCGGTGGAAACCGGCTGCCGCGCCGTGGTGGTCAATCCCGCGGTGCACGCCGCGCGCGACCTGGCCCGGCACATCGGCGAGCAGACCGCCTGGCACGACCCCGGCGAGCACTTCTTCTTCGAACCGCGCTACGTGGACGAACTGCGCGACCTCGAGCACGGCGAGCTGCCGCATCCCGAGCGCCTGTTCGCGATCATCGCCAAGGGCGACGAGGTGCTGGACTGGCGCGAGATGACGGGCCGCTACCCCGGCTCGCGCATCGAGCTGCTGGAAGGCGGCGACCATGCCCTGCCTGAATTCGAGCAGCACCTGGACGAGGTTTTCGCCTTTCTGGGTCTTCAATGAGACCGTGCTGCATGTTATTCCGCACGGTCCGACCCGTAGGTCAGCCGCAGGCTGACCTACTCGAAGACTGCGCGCAATAACATGGAGCGCAGTCTCCCTTGCGGGCAGGAGCCGGCTTTGCCGGGCCTGCCCGCACTAGCTAGAGCTCAGAAGAATCGCGCAGCGATTCTTCTGAGAAAACCCCGCATGGGACAATTCCGGCGATGTATGCATTGTTCGAAGACGCCGGAAAGTTCCAGGCGGGCCGGGTCCTCTCCCAGGCCGAGGCTTCCGCCCAGGTAGAGCTGGACAGCGGCAAGCGCGTCAAGGTCAAGTCCGCGAACATCCTCCTGACTTTCGAGAAACCGCAGCCGGCCGAACTGGTGGCCGGCGCGCAGGCGCTGGCGCAGACGATCGAGCTGGACCTCGCCTGGGAATTCGCCTCCGACGAGGAATTCGGCTTCGCCGACCTGGCGCGCGACTACTTCAGCGAGAAGGCCACGCTGGAACAGCAGGCCGCCGCGCTGTTCCGACTGCACGAGGCGCCGCACTACTTCCGCCGCGCCGGCAAGGGTCGCTTCCGCAAGGCGCCGGCCGAGATCGTGCAGCAGGCGCTCGCCGCGCTGGAAAAGAAGAAGCAGGTGCTGCAGCAGATCGCCGCCTGGGCCGCCGAACTCGCGGCCGGCGGCTGCCCGCCGCCGGTGCGCGAGCAGCTCTATCGCATCCTGTTCAAGCCGGACAAGAACGGGCCCGAATACAAGGCCGTGGTGGAAGCCTCGCGCTCCACGCAGATGGCGCCGCTGGCGCTGCTGCAGAAGGCGGGCGCCATCGATTCGGCCTACCAGTTCCACTGGAAGCGCTTCCTGTTCGACTGGTTCCCCAAGGGCACGGGCTTCCCGCCCCTGGCCGCGCCCGGCATCGCCGCGGAGCTGCCGGTGGCGCCGGTGCAGGCGTTCTCGATCGACGACTCCAGCACCACCGAGATCGACGACGCGCTCTCGGTGCAGGGCCTGGGCAGCGGCACGGTGACGGTGGGCATCCACATCGCGGCGCCGGGCCTCGCGGTGCAGCCCGGCACGCCGCTGGACCAGGTGGCGCGCCAGCGCCTGTCCACGGTCTACATGCCGGGCCACAAGATCACCATGCTGCCGGACGAGGTGGTGGCGGCCTACACGCTGGAGGAAGGGCGCGACTGCCCCGCGGTGTCGCTGTACGTCAGCTTCGACGAGGCCACCCTCGTGATGCAGTCGTCCGAGACGAAGCTGGAGCGCGTGCCGATCCGCGCCAACCTGCGCCACGACCAGCTCGACCAGCACCTCACCGTCGACTGGCTGGAAGGCGGCGCCACCGCGCACGGGGTGCCCGAGCCCGCGGCGCACCTGCGCGAGCCGCTCTCGTTCCTTTGGCGGCTGGCGCAGCACCTCAAGGGGCTGCGCGAGGTCGTGCGCGGCAAGCCGGAGAACTTCAGCCGGCCCGACTACAACTTCCGCCTGGTCGGCCACGACGGCAGCGAGCCCGATGGCAGCGAGCAGGTGGAGATCACCGTGCGCAAGCGCGGCGCGCCGCTGGACCTGATCGTGTCCGAGGCCATGATCCTGGCCAACAGCAGCTGGGGCACCTGGCTCGCCGAACTGGGCGTGCCCGGCATCTACCGCAGCCAGGCCAGCCTGCTGCCCGGCGTGAAGGTGCGCATGGGCACCAAGGCGCTTCCGCACGCGGGCCTGGGCGTCAAGAGCTACGCCTGGAGCACCTCGCCGCTGCGCCGCTACACCGACCTGGTGAACCAGTGGCAGATCATCGCGGCGGCCCGCCACGGCCGCACCGCCGCCCTGGCCGCGCCCTTCAAGCCGAAGGACGCCGACCTGTTCTCCATCATCTCGTCCTTCGACGCGGCCTACTCCGCCTACAACGGCTACCAGGCCGGCATGGAGCGGTTCTGGACGCTGCACTACCTGCGCCAGCAGGGCATCAAGGAGCTCGAAGGCACGGTGTTCCGCGAGGGGCTGGTGCGCGCCGACACGCTGCCGCTGGTGCTGCCGGTGCTGGGCACGGAGAACGTCGCGCGCGGCACCCGGGTGCGCGTGCGCCTGGGCGACATCGACGACATCACGCTGGACGTCTCGGGCACCCTGATCGAGCGGCTGGACACCGCGCCCCAGGCGCTGTCGGCGGAAGACGACACCGGGGAGGAAGAAGAGCCGGTGGCCGGCCCGATCGCGATCGCGGTGGACGTCGCGGAGGGCGGAGAACTCGACAATGCGGCGGATAATCCGCCGTCGTGAACCTCAAGTCCTTCAGCACCCTGCAGATCGCGCTGGGCGTCTCGTTCGCGGCGCATGCCGCGCTCCTGACGGTGCGCATCGTGGACCCGGAAGGCTTCAACCGCGTGTTCCAGGACACGCCGCTCGAGGTGGTGCTGGTCAATGCCCGCAGCGACGAGAAGCCGATCAAGGCCCAGGCCATCGCCCAGGCCGCGCTGGCCGGCGGCGGTGAGGCCGCCAGCGGCCGCGCCACTTCGCCGCTGCCGCCTTCCGCGCTGACCACCATCGGCGACGCCGCCGAGGACGCGCAAAAGCGCGTCGAGGCCATGCAGGACCAGCAGATGCTGATGCTGGCCCAGGTCAAGAGCATGCTGGCCGCGCTGCCGCCACCCGACCCGAAGCAGCGCACCAACGCCGTGGACGCGCAGGCGCGCGAGGAAAAGCGCCGCCAGCTGGTCAAGCTGCTGGCCGAGATCGAGCGGCGCATCAACGAGGAGAACGCGCGGCCCAAGAAGCGCTACGTGAGCCCGGCCACGCGCGAAGAGGTCTACGCGATCTACTATGACTCGCTGCGCCGCAGGATCGAGGACCGCGGCACGCACAACTTCCCCGAGGCCGCCGGCCGCAAGCTGTACGGCGAACTCACCATGATCGTCACCGTCAACCACGACGGCCGCGTGCTCGGGACCGAGGTGGTCGAGAGCTCCGGCAACCGCACGCTCGACCGCCGGGCGGAGAGCATCGCGCGCGCCGCCGGCCCGTTCGGCGCCTTCTCCGCCCCGATGCGCAAGCGCGCCGACCAGATCGTGGTGGTCTCGCGCTTCAAGTTCACGCGCGACGAGACGCTCGAGACCAAGCTCACCGCGCGATGAACCCGCATCGCTACTGCGTCGTCGGCCATCCCGTCGAGCACAGCCGCTCGCCGTGGATCCATGCGCGCTTCGCGCAGCTCACCGGCGAGCCGGTGGAGTACGGCAAGCTGCTCGCGCCCCTCGACGGCTTCACGGCCACCGTGCAGCGCTTCCGCCGGGAAGGCGGCCGCGGCTGCAACGTCACCCTGCCCTTCAAGTTCGAGGCCGCTTCGCTGGCCGGCACGCTGAGCGACCGCGCCCGGCTGGCCGGCGCGTGCAACACGCTGCGCTTCGATGAGAAGGGCGTGTTCGGCGACAACACGGATGGCGCGGGCCTGGTGCGCGACATAGCCTCGGCCGGCGTGGCGATGGCCGGGCGCGATGTGCTGCTGGTGGGCGCCGGTGGCGCGGGCGCGGGCGTGCTGGGTCCGCTGCTGCAGGCGCGGCCGGCGCGGGTCGTCGTCGCCAACCGCACGCCCGCCAAGGCGCAGGCGCTGGTGGACAGCCACGCGGCTCTCGCCCGCTCGCAATCCGTGGATCTCGCCTCGTGCGGCCTCGACGCCATCCCGGGCGCCTTCGACATCGTGGTCAACGCCAGCGCCAGCAGCATCGCCGGCGGCGGCGTGCCGGTGCCCGCCTCGGTGCTGCGGCCCGGCGCGCTCGCCTACGACATGATGTACGGCCCCGCCGCGCAGGGCTTCCTCGACTGGGCCCGCGCGCACGGCGCCACGCCGCGCGACGGCCTGGGCATGCTGGTGGAACAGGCGGCCGAATCCTTCTTCGTGTGGCGCGGCGTGCGGCCGGACACCGGCCCCGTGCTGGCCGAACTGCGCGCCCTCCTGGCCGCGGGGTGACGGCTTGAAGGGCGTGCTGCGCTGGGTGCTGCTGGCGATCCTCGCCGGCCTGCTGCTGCAGCTGTTCTTCGTGCTGAGCATCGCCGCGTCCGCCGTGCTCGACCCGCGCTCCACCACTTTCCAGCGTTCGGAGGCCTTCCGCATCGCCACCGAAAGCGACCGGCTGCGCTGGCGCCAGCAGTGGGTGCCCTATTCGCGCATCTCCGACCACCTGAAGCGCGCCGTGATCGCGTCCGAGGACGACGGCTTCGCCCAGCACGAAGGCGTGGACTGGGAGGCGCTGGAGAAGGCCTGGGAGAAGAACGCCAAGGCCGAGGAACTGGCGGCGCGACGCACGCAGCTGCGGCCCAACGCGCGGCCGCCGAAGATCGTCGGGGGCTCCACCATCACCCAGCAGCTGGCCAAGAACCTGCTGCTGTCCGGCGAGCGCACCCTGCTGCGCAAGGGCCAGGAGTTCGTGCTCACGCTGACGCTGGAAGCCCTGCTGCCCAAGCAGCGCATCCTCGAGATCTACCTGAACAACGTGGAATGGGGCGAAGGCGTGTTCGGCGCCGAAGCCGCCGCGCAGCACTACTGGCGCAAGCCGGCCAGCCAGCTCACCCCGTACGAGGCCGCGCGGCTCGCGGTGATGCTGCCGCGGCCCAGGTACTTCGAGAAACGCTCGAACTCGGGCTACCTCGCCAATCGCGCGAACATCATCGTGGGGCGGATGCGGCACGCGGAGTTGCCGTGACCCGCCGGGCGTACGTCAGCGCCGCCCGAACGACTGCGCCCAGTAGATCCCGCCCTCGCTCGCGTTGTTGACCGCGTAGGCCACGCCCATCTCGGTGAAGCGCGGCTCCATGATGTTGGCGCAGTGCTCGGGGCTGTGCAGCCAGTCCTGCATCACGCGCTCGGGCGTGGTCTGGCCCATGGCGACGTTCTCGCCGATGCTGCGCCACTTGTAGCCGGCGCGGTCGGCACGGTCCGCCGGCGTGCTGCCGTCGCGGCCCTGGTGCTCCAGGTAGCCGTAGCGCGCCATCGACTGCGCATGGCCGACCGCGGCCTGCGTCAGCTGCTGCTGCAACACCAGCGGCGGCGCCGGACCGAACGATTCGTTGCCGCAGCGGCGCGGCTGGCCGCGTGCCTGGTTGACGAGCGCCAGCACCCGCTCGGCCACGCCGTTGGCCTCGGCCGCGGCAGGCGGATCGAAGGGCACGGCGGCGATGATCCAGTACGAGTTGCCCGATCGCTGCACGCCCACTTCGCGCAGCGCGGCATCGCCCAGCGACCGGCATTGCGACGGCACCAGCGCCTGGGCCACGGCCTGCGCCGAGCGGTAGCCGCTGAAGTTCCACTGGAAGCTGCGTTGCGCGCGATAGCCGCTGCCCTGCAGCGCGCGCTCGAGCGAGGCGCCCTGCGAGAGGCGGCGCGCGGCATCGTCCAGGCGGGCGTCGGGCCGCAGCGCGCCGGTCGCGCCGCATTGCTGCCGCGCGCGCGAGATCGCGGCCAGCAGCTCGTCCGGCTGAGCCTCGGCTGCGCAAGCCGCGAGGGCCAGCGGCAGGGTCGCGAGAAGCGCGCGCCAGTTCAGCATCAGGCCAGCATACCGACGGGCCGCGAACGCGGCATGTCGGCCGCCGGCGCGTCCGCTTGCAGGGAAGCGGGCTCAGCCGTGACGCTTATGATCGCCCGCATGCTTGCCAAGGCGATGAGCCTGTTCCTGCTGGGCCTGGTTCGGTTGCTGACCGGCGCGCAGGCGCGCTGGTACGGTTGCCCGCCCAAGGCCGAGCAGCGCATCTACTTCGCCAACCACCAGAGCCACGCCGACCTGGTGATGATCTGGGCGGCCCTGCCCCAGGAACTGCGCAGCATCACCCGCCCCGTCGCCGCGCGCGACTACTGGACCCGCGGGAGGCTGCGCGAGTGGATCACCACCGCCGTGTTCAACGCCGTGTACGTGGACCGGGCGCGCACCGGCGAGCAGGACCCGCTCGAGCCGCTGGTGCAGGCGCTGGACAGCGGCGATTCGATCATCCTGTTCCCCGAAGGCACGCGCGGCCATGCCGAGGAACCGCAGCCGTTCAAGGCCGGCCTCTACAACCTGGCGCTGCGCTTCCCGCAGGTGGTGCTGGTGCCGGCCTGGATCGCCAACGTGCAGCGCGTGATGCCCAAGGGGGAAGTGGTGCCCGTGCCCATCCTGTGTTCTGTCACGTTCGGCGCGCCGGTCGCGCTGCGGGCCGGCGAGGACCGGCACGGCTTCCTGGCGCGCGCCCGCGAGGCGGTGATCGCGCTGCGCGACGTCTGAGCGGCATGAGCGGCATCGACGACGCCCTTCGCGCCCTCTCGCCCTACCAGCAGGTCGGCGCGCTGTTCATCGGCGTGTTCGGCATCCTGGTGCTGGTGAGCGTGAGCGCGTTCCTGCTCAGTTTCCGCGCGACGGCCACCGCGCAGGACGAAGCGCGGCAGGAGCGGCTGGAGGACTTCCGCAAGCTGCTGTCCACCTCCTGGTTCATGGTGGTGGTGTTCTGGATCGGCTGGATCGCCGGGCCGGTGGTGGCGACGCTGCTGTTCGCGCTGATCGCCTTCCTGGCGCTGCGCGAGTTCATCACGCTGTCGCCCACCCGGCGCGGGGACCACCGCAGCCTGGTGCTGGCCTTCTTCGTGGTGCTGCCGGTGCAGTTCTGGCTGGCCGCCACGCGGCGCTTCGACCTGTTCACCGTGTTCATCCCGGTCTACGTGTTCCTGGCGATCCCGCTCGTGAGCGCCCTGAACGGCGACACGCAGCGCTTCCTGGAACGCAACGCCAAGCTGCAGTGGGGCATCGTGGTCTGCGTGTACGGCACCAGCCACGTGCCGGCCCTGCTGCTGCTGGAGTTCCGCGACCATCCGCCGGGCCAGGGCGCTTTCCTGGTCTTCTTCCTGGTGTTCACGGTGCAGACCTGCATGGTGGTGCAGCACCTGCTCTCGCGCGGCCAGGCGCGGCCGCCCAGCATCCCGGACGTGAGCAGGAGCTTCAACTGGACGGCCTGGGCGCTGGGGATGGCGGTGGGCAGCCTGCTGGGGGGCGCGCTGTCGTTCATCACGCCGTTCGGGCCGCCGCAGGCGGTGGCGATGGCGTTCATCGCCTGCGCCGCGGGATCACTGGGTCATCTGGTGATGAAGGCGATCAAGCGGGATCGCGGTGTCCCCGCCTGGGGACACCGCGCCTCGGTCACGGGCGCGAACGGCCTGCTGGACCGGGTGGACGCGCTGTGCTTCGGCGCGCCCGTCTTCTTCCACTCGGTGCGGTGGTGGTTCGGCGTTTAACGCGCGCCGGTGATCACCAGCTGGTTGTCGACCGACTTCACGCCTTCGACCTTGCGAGCCGTGTCGCCGGCCTTGCGCCATTCGGCCATGTTCTTCACTTCGCCGCGCAGGCGCACGGCGCCCTGCGTGGTGTCGACGTTGATCTTCATGGCGCTGAGTTCGGGATCGCCGGCGAAGGCGGCCTTCAGCTTGGTGCCGATGGTGGCGTCGTCGACTGCCTGGCCCGCGGTGCGCGTGCCGGTGCGGGTGTCGCCCGAACCGAAGGTGCCGCAACCGGCGAGGCCCAGGGCCACGGCGAAGGCGATGAGGATGGTTTTCATGTATTTCTCCTTGTTGATGTGCACGGTGTGCACTCCGTACTTTGCAGCCCGGCCACGCCTGAGCTTGTAGGACGCGGCCGCGCGGACTGCCCCGCGAGGATAGACTCAACCGGACATGCGCATCCTTGGAATCGATCCCGGCCTGCAGACCACCGGCTTCGGCGTCGTGGACGTGGAAGGCTCCCAGCTGCGCTACGTCGCCAGCGGCACCATCACCACCACCCACCTTCCGCGAGGCGAGCTGCCGTCGCGCCTGAAAGTGTTGTTCGACGGCATCACCCAGGTGCGCGATCGCTACCAGCCCGATGCCGCGGCGGTGGAGATCGTGTTCGTCAACGCCAATCCGCAATCGACCCTGCTGCTCGGGCAGGCTCGCGGCGCCTGCGTCACGGCCCTGGTGGCGTGCCAGCTGTCGGTGGCGGAATACACCGCGCTGCAGATGAAGCAGGCCGTCGCCGGCCACGGGCGGGCGGCCAAGGCCCAGGTGCAGGAGATGGTCAAGCGCCTGCTGAACCTGCCCGGCGTGCCGGGCGAGGACGCCGCCGATGCGCTGGGGCTGGCGATCACGCATGCGCATGCGGGGCAGTCGCTGGCGCGCATCGCGGCGGCGGGCGAGACCACGCGCCGCACGACGGGCCAGTACCGGGCCGGTCGCGCCTACTGATCCCTACTCGACCAGCTTCTCGATGATGAGCACGGCGAAGAAGCCGAGCGCGGCCGCGATCGTCCACTTCAGCGTGACAAGGCCGGTGCGCTTGTAGCGCGGCTGGCCGGTGTACGCATACATCGCGAAGAACACGGCGGCGACCAGCAGCAGCAGGAAGATCGCGGCGCGGAAGACGGCCATCGCGGCCGTTACCAGGCGCGGGCCAGCTGGCCGAAGCCGACGGGCGCCTGGCGCTCGTCCTCGAAGGTGGCCACTTCCCAGGCGTCGCGCTGGGCCAGCAGGGCGCGCAGCAGCTTGTTGTTCATGGCGTGGCCGGAGCGGAACGCGCTGTAGGCCGCCAGCAGCGGCTTGCCCAGCAAGTACAGGTCGCCCATGGCGTCGAGGATCTTGTGCTTGACGAACTCGTCCTCGTAGCGCAGCCCCTCGGTGTTCAGGACGCGGTAGTCGTCCATCACGATGGCGTTGTCCATGCCGCCGCCCAGCGCCAGGCCGTTGGCCCGCATCATCTCGACGTCCTTGGTGAAGCCGAAGGTGCGGGCGCGCGCGATGTCGCGCTGGTAGTTGCCCTTGCCCAGGTCGAACTCCACGCGCTGGCCGGTGGAATCGACCACGCGGTGGTCGAAGTCGATCTCGAAGCTGAGCTTGTAGCCGTGGTACGGCGCCAGGCGCGCCCACTTGAGCGCGTCGCCCTCGCCTTCACGCACCTCGACGGGCTTCAGCACGCGGATGAAGCGGCGCGGCGCGTTCTGCACCTCGATGCCGGCGCTCTGCAACAGGAACACGAACGAGGACGAGGAGCCGTCCAGGATCGGCACTTCCTCGGCCGTGATGTCGATGTAGAGGTTGTCCAGGCCCAGGCCGGCGCAGGCCGACATCAGGTGTTCGACCGTGTGCACCTTCACCGCGCCGTTGGAGACGGTGGAGGCCAGGCGCGTGTCGGTGACGGATTCGGCCGAGACGGGGATGTCCACCGGCTGGGGCAGGTCGACGCGGCGGAACACGATGCCGGTGTCGGGACGCGCGGGCCGCAGCGTGAGTTCCACGCGCTGGCCCCCGTGCAGGCCCACGCCGACGGCGCGGGTGAGGGTCTTGAGCGTGCGTTGAGCCAGCATGGCCACGATTTTAAGTGGCCGGGCCTCTTTCGAAGGACCTCGAGGGCTATGCCCGCGATAGCGGCGGGTCGTCAGTTCGCCAGGATGAACTGCATGCGCGTGCCGGCGAGTTCCAGCACGTCGTGATGGTTCAGCAGCACCGGGTCGGCGCCCAGCGGGCGGTCGTTCAGCAGCGGCACCTGCTCGCCGTCGAGGTGGGCGGCGTAGTAGCCGGTGCGGCGATGCGCCACGGCGATGATGGCGACGCCGGGCCTGCCGAAGGTGGACACGGCCTTGTTCACCGGCACCTCCAGGCCCGTGGAACTGCCCGAGAGCACCCGGAAGCTGGCGTGCGTGGGCGGCGGCAGGTTGGAGTTGGGCCCCAGCTGCATGGCCGCGGTGGCGCCGAAGCCGGAGTCGGCGCTGGCCGACAGGAAGCGCAGGCGGAAGCCCGCGATGGCGACCACGTCCTCGTCGCGCAGCCGCTGGCGCTTGATCTTCTTGTTGTTGACGAAGGTTCCGTTGGTGCTGCCCACGTCCTCGACGAACACGTCCGACAGGCCCTTCAGGTCGAAGGCGCAGTGCCGCGAACTGACGGCGGGGTTCTGCAGCACGATGTCGTTGTCCGGGCCGCGGCCGAGCGTGGTGCGGTCCTTGGACAGGTAGACGTGCCGGACCTCGACCCCTTCGACCGTGACGATCAACTGCGGCATGGAACTTTCTCCTCGCGGCTCTTGGACTGTTGAGCCATGCTAGCCAGCGGCCCGCGACGGGGCAAGCCGCGCGAAAGGCGTGAGCCAAAAAGCAACGAGGCCCGTAGGCCTCGTCGCTGCGTCCACGAATGCTTTCGCCTTCAGTCCGCCTGCTTGCGCAGGAAGGCCGGGATCTCGAAGTCGTCCATGCCGCCCGAGGACAGCGCGTCGACCTTGGCGGCGGCCTGCGTGCGGTTGGTGCGCCACACGCTGGGCACCGTCATGCCGCCGTAGTCCGGCTGCTGCGGCATGGACGGCGCGGACATCTCGCGAGTCAGGATCGCGCCTGGACCGGAAACGGCGTGGTTCACCGTGGGCACGGTGAACGGCACGTTGTCGGTGCCGGTGCGCAGCACCTGCAGCGGGGGCGCCGTGCGGCGCTGCTGGCCGTGGCGCGACAGGCCGGTGGCCACGACGGTGACGCGGACCTCGTCGCCCAGGTTGTCGTCGTAGGCCGTGCCGTAGATGACGTGCGCGTCCGGCGAGGCGTAGGCGCGGATGGTGTTCATCGCCAGCTTGGACTCGGCCAGCTTCAGGCTGCCCTTGGCCGCGGTGATCAGCACCAGCACGCCCTTGGCGCCCGACAGGTCGATGCCGTCCAGCAGCGGACAGGCCACGGCCTGCTCGGCCGCGATGCGCGCGCGGTCCGGGCCCGACGCGACCGCCGTGCCCATCATCGCCTTGCCCGGCTCGCCCATCACGGTGCGCACATCCTCGAAGTCCACGTTGACGTGGCCGGGCACGTTGATGATCTCCGCGATGCCGCCCACGGCGTTCTTCAGCACGTCGTTGGCGTGCGCGAACGCCTCGTCCTGGGTGATGTCGTCGCCCAGCACCTCGAGCAGCTTCTCGTTGAGCACCACGATCAGCGAGTCGACGTTGGCTTCCAGCTCCATCAGGCCCTGGTCGGCGTTCGTCATGCGGCGGCCGCCTTCCCAGTCGAACGGCTTGGTGACCACGCCGACGGTCAGGATGCCCATCTCCTTGGCGATGCGCGCGATGACCGGCGCCGCGCCGGTGCCGGTGCCGCCGCCCATGCCCGCGGTGATGAACAGCATGTGCGCGCCTTCGATCGCCTCGCGGATGCTGTTGGTCGCGGCGTCGGCCGCGTCACGGCCGCGGTCCGGCTTGCCGCCCGCGCCCAGGCCGTTGTTGCCCAGCTGGATGGTCTTGTGGGCCGCGCTGCGAACCAGCGCCTGCGCATCGGTGTTGGCGCAGATGAATTCCACGCCCTGGACCGCGCGGGCGATCATGTGCTCGACGGCGTTGCCGCCGCCGCCGCCCACGCCGATCACCTTGATCTGGGTGCCCAGGTGGAATTCCTCCACTTCGATCATTTCGATGCTCATTTGAATCTCCTGTACTTCGTTGCAGTTGCCATTGCGATCTCGTTGTCGGTATCAGAGCTGAACGCTCACGATGGCGGTTCGGTGCACCGCCATCGCCGCCTTCGTCGCAACGGGGGACTGCCCCGCGCGAGCCATCGCTTCATGTGGGACATCAGAAGTTCCCCACGATGAAGTCCTTGAAGCGGGAGAAGGCGGTCTTCATCGACCCGTTCTTCTGCGCCACCTTGTGTCCACGAACGCGCGCGAGGCGCGCTTCTTCCAGCAGGCCCATCACGGTAGCGGCACGCGGCTGCGCCACCATGTCGGCCAATGCGCCGAAGTACTGCGGCACGCCGCGGCGAACCGGCTTGAGGAAGATGTCCTCGCCGAGTTCCACCATGCCGGGCATCACCGCGCTGCCGCCGGTGATCACGATGCCGGAGGACAGCACCTCCTCGTAGCCCGACTCGCGCACCACCTGCTGCACCAGCGAGAAGATCTCCTCCACGCGGGGCTCGATCACGCCGGCCAGCGCCTGGCGCGAGAGCATGCGCGGGCCGCGGTCGCCGAGGCCGGGCACCTCGACCTGCTGCTCGGGGTCGGCCAGCAGCTGCTTGGCGTAGCCGCTCTCGACCTTGATGTCCTCGGCGTCCTTGGTGGGCGTGCGCAGCGCCATCGCGATGTCGCTGGTGATCAGGTCGCCCGCGATCGGGATCACCGAGGTGTGGCGGATCGCGCCGCCCGTGAAGATGGCCACGTCGGTGGTGCCGGCGCCGATGTCGACCAGCGCCACGCCCAGTTCCTTCTCGTCCTGCGTGAGCACCGCCTGGCTGGACGCCAGCGGGTTGAGCATCAGCTGCTCGACCTCGAGGCCGCAGCGGCGCACGCACTTGATGATGTTCTCGGCCGCGCTCTGCGCCCCGGTGACGATGTGGACCTTGGCCTCCAGCCGGATGCCGCTCATGCCGATCGGCTCGCGCACGTCCTGGCCGTCGATCACGAACTCCTGCGGCTCCACCAGCAGCAGCCGCTGGTCGGTGGAGATGTTGATCGCGCGCGCCGTCTCGACCACGCGCGCCACGTCGGCCGGCGTGACCTCGCGGTCCTTCACCGCCACCATGCCGCTGGAGTTGATGCCGCGGATGTGGCTGCCCGTGATGCCGGTGTAGACCCGCGTGATCTTGCAGTCGGCCATCAGCTCGGCTTCCTTGAGCGCCTGCTGGATGCTCTGCACCGTCGCGTCGATATTGACCACGACGCCGCGCTTGAGCCCGTTGGACGGCGCCACGCCCAGCCCCGCCAGCTTCAGCTCGCCGCCGGGCAGGACCTCGGCCACCACCGCCATCACCTTGGCGGTGCCGATGTCCAGGCCGACGACGAGGTCCTTGTATTCCTTCGCCATTTCTCTGTCCCTCTACCCCTTCTTGGCGTCGGCGGTCACCGTGCCGACGCCCCTCAACCGGATCGCATAACCATCGCCGTAGCGCAGGTCGGCCGAGACCAGCGCCTCCGGCCGCCGCTCGTAGCGCGACGCCACCTGCGTGAGCGTCTGCGCGAAGCGCTGCACGCGCGGCAGCACCGTGGCGACGTCGCCGCGGCCCAGCTCCACCTTCGCGCCCGTGTCCAGCACCACCTGCCAGCTGCCGCGCCCACTGAGCTGCAGCGCCTCCACCACCAGGTCGAGCGGCTCGAACAGCGGCGCGACGGCGCGGTACATCGCCAGCACCTCCTCGGCCTGGTCGTCCGGGCCGGCCAGGCGCGGCAGGTCGTCCGCATCGACCTCGCCCGCGTTCGCCTCGAACAGTTCGCCGAAGCTGTTGACCATGCGCGAGCCGCCGTCCTCGCCCCAGAACGCCACCGCCTGGTGCTCCTGCAGCACGACGCGCAGGCGGTTGGGGAATTCGCGCCGCACCACCGCCTGGCGCACCCAGGGCACGTCCTCGAAAGCGCGCCGCGTGGCTTCCAGGTTGACCGTGAAGAAGTTGCCCGTGAGCTGCGGCGCCACGTTGGCGCGCAGGGTCGCCGGGCTGTTGTGCGCGACCTCGCCGCGCACCGTGATGCCGCCCAGCGCGAACGCCGGATGCCGCAGCGCCCAGAAGCACAGCGCCGCCAGCAGCAGCACGCCGAACGCCGCGAACAGCACCGTCGCGGTGCCGTTCATCAGGCGCACGTCCAGCGGCAGCGGCGCGGCGGCTTTCTTCTTCATTCGGCGGAGCCCTCCGCGTTGCCGGTGCTCGACTTGCGGCGCTCGACGCGCTGGTGGTCCAGCGCGGCGGAGGCCAGCAGTTGCAGGCAGAGGTCCTCGTAGCTGATGCCGGCCGCGCGCGCGGACATGGGCACCAGCGAATGCCCGGTCATGCCGGGCGAGGTGTTGATCTCCAGCAGCGAGGGCTTGCGGGTGGCCGAATCGATCATCACGTCGATGCGGCCCCAGCCCCGGCAGCCCAGCACGCGGTAGGCCTTGAGCACCAGTTCCTGGATGGCGGCCTCCTCGCCTTCGGGCAGGCCGCTCGGCACCAGGTACTTGGTGTCGTCGGTGAAGTACTTGTTCTGGTAGTCGTAGTTGCCCTCGGGCGCGACGATGCGGATCACCGGCAATGCGCGTGCCTGCTCGCCGGTGCCCAGCACCGGGCAGGTGACCTCGTCGCCGGAGACGAACTGCTCGCACAGCACTTCGGCGTCCAGGGCGGCGGCGGCGTCCACGGCCTCCTGCATCTCCGAATAGCCCTGCACCTTGGCCACGCCGATCGAGGAGCCCTCGCGCGCCGGCTTGACGATCAGCGGCAGGCCCAGGTCGTCGGGGATCGAACGCACGATCTCGCGCGTGTACTCGCCGCGGCGGAGCATCTGGTAGCGCGGCGTCGGGATGCCCTCGGCGATCCAGATGCGCTTGGTCATCACCTTGTCGATCGACACGCTGGAGGCCATCACGCCGGAGCCGGTGTACGGGATGCCGAGCAGCTCCAGCGCGCCCTGCACCGTGCCGTCCTCGCCGAAGCGGCCGTGCAGCGCGATGAAGCAGCGCCTGAAGCCCTTGCGCTTGAGTTCGCCGATGTCGCGCTGAGCCGGGTCGAACGCATGCGCGTTGACGCCCTTGGACTGCAGCGCCTTGAGCACGCCTGCGCCGGACATCAGCGAGACCTCGCGCTCGGCCGACTTGCCGCCCATGAGCACGGCGACCTTGCCGAGCGACTTCGGATCGATCGCCTCCGTCATGCGGCCCCTCCCATGTCCACCAGCTTCGCAGGCACGCCGCCGATCGAACCGGCGCCCATGCACATCACCACGTCGCCGTCGCGCGCCATGTCCAGGATGGCCTGCGGCATGGCGCCGATCTCGTCGACGAACAGCGGTTCGACCTTGCCGGCCACGCGCACCGCGCGCGCCAGCGAGCGGCCGTCGGCCGCCACGATGGGCGCCTCGCCGGCGGCGTAGACCTCGGCCAGCAGCACCGAGTCGGCCTGGCCGAGCACCTTGACGAAGTCCTCGAAGCAGTCGCGAGTGCGCGTGTAGCGGTGCGGCTGGAACGCCAGCACCAGCCGGCGGCCGGGATAGGCGCCGCGTGCCGCCGCCAGCGTGGCGGCGATCTCCACCGGGTGGTGGCCGTAGTCCTCGATGACCGTGAAGCGGCCGCCGCCGTTGGCCGCGGGCACCTTCACGTCGCCGTAGCCCTGGAAGCGCCGGCCCACGCCATGGAACTCGGCCAGCGCCTTCTGCACGGCGGCGTCGGGCACGTTCAGCTCCACCGCCACGGCGATGGCCGAGAGCGCGTTGAGCACGTTGTGGTGCCCGGCGAGGTTGAGCTTGATGGGCAGGTCGGGCAGCGTGATGCCGTTGCGGCGCAGCGCCGTGAAGTGCATCTGCGGGCCGACCGCGCGGATGTCGACCGCGCGCACCTGGGCGTCCTCGCTCACGCCGTAGCTGGTGACCGGGCACTGCACGTCGGGGACGATGGCGCGCACCGCCGGGTCGTCCACGCACAGGATGGCGGTGCCGTAGAACGGCATGCGGTGCAGGAAGTCGAGGAAGGCGCCCTGCAGCTTGCCGAAGTCGTGGCCGTAGGTCTCCATGTGGTCGGCGTCGATGTTGGTGACGACGGCCATCACGGGCATCAGGTTCAGGAAGGACGCATCGGACTCGTCGGCCTCGACCACGATGTAGTCGCCGGCGCCCAGCTTGGCGTTCGCGCCCGCGCTGTTCAGGCGGCCGCCGATGACGAACGTGGGATCGAGCCCGGCCTCGGCGAGCACGCTGGCCACCAGGCTGGTGGTGGTGGTCTTGCCGTGGGTGCCGGCGATGGCGATGCCCTGCTTCAGGCGCATCAGCTCGGCCAGCATCATGGCGCGCGGCACCACCGGGATCTTCTTCTGGCGAGCGGCGATGACCTCGGGGTTGTCGGCCTGCACCGCGGTGGAGGCGACGACGGCGTCAGCGCCGGCGATGTTGGCGGCCTCGTGGCCCACGCAGGTGCGGATGCCCAGGTCCTGCAGGCGGCGCAGCGTGGGGCTGTCGTGCAGGTCGGAGCCCGACACGGTGTAGCCCAGGTTGCGCAGCACTTCGGCGATGCCGGACATGCCGGCGCCGCCCAGGCCGACGAAATGGATGTGTTTGACGGCGTGTTTCATGCCTTGGCGAGCTCCTCGCAGGCTTGCACCATGTCGGCCGTGGCGCTGGTGCGCGCCACCGTCTGCGCGGCCTGCGCCTTGCGCAGCAGCTCCTGCCGGTCGGTGCCCTGGATCAGGGAAGCCAGGCCCTCGGCCGTGAGGTCGCGCTGCTGGACCAGCCAGCCGCCCCCCGCGTCGACGATGAACCTGGCGTTGGTGGTCTGGTGGTCGTCCACCGCGTGCGGGAACGGCACGTACACCGCCGCGGCGCCGACGGCCGCGATCTCGGTGACGGTGCTGGCGCCCGCGCGGCAGATCACCAGGTCGGCCGCCGCGAAGGCCTGGGCCGTGTCCTCGACGAAGGGCGTGAGTTCGGCCTCGACGCCCGCGGCGGCGTAATTCGCACGCAGCTGGTCGATCTGCCTGGCGCCGCTCTGGTGCAGCACGATCGGACGCTCGCCCGCGGGCATCAGCGCCAGCGCCTTGGGCACGATGTCGTTGAGCGCCTGCGCACCCAGGCTGCCGCCCACCACCAGCACGCGCAGCGGGCCGGTGCGGCCGGCGAACCGCTCGTGCGGCGGCGGCTGGCGCAGGAAGTCCGCGCGCAGCGGGTTGCCGATCCAGCGCGCCTTGCGCATCACGTCCGGGAAGGCGGTGAAGACGCGGTCGGCCACTTCGGCCAGCACGCGGTTGGCCATGCCGGCCACCGAGTTCTGCTCGTGCAGCACCAGCGGCTTGCCCAGCAGCACGCCCATCATCCCGCCCGGGAAGGTGATGTAGCCGCCCAGGCCGATCACCACGTCGGGCTTGACGCGCCGGACCACGCGGATGCTCTGCCAGAAGGCCCGCAGCAGGCGCACCGGCAGCAGGGCCAGCGTGATCGGGCCCTTGCCGCGCACGCCGCCGAAGTCGATGGTCTCGAGCGTGAAGCCGCGCGGCGGCACCAGGCGGCTTTCCATGCTGCCGGGGGCGCCCAGCCAGTGCACGTCCCAGGCCCGCTCGCGCAGCGCCTCGGCCACGGCCAGGCCCGGGAAGATGTGTCCTCCCGTGCCGCCGGCCATCACGAGCGCGCGCTTGCCCATCACGAGCGCCCTCCCCGCATCAGGACGCGGTTCTCGTAGTCGATCCGCAAGACCACCGCGAGCGCGACGAGGTTCATCAGGATGGCCGAGCCGCCGTAACTCATGAGCGGCAGCGTCAGGCCCTTGGTCGGCAGCGCGCCCAGGTTCACGCCCATGTTGATGAAGGCCTGGAAGCCCATCCACAGGCCCACGCCCTGCGCGACGAGGCCGGCGAACACGCGGTCCAGCGCCACGGCCTGGCGGCCGATGTGCATGATGCGGCGCGTCATCCAGAGGAAGCAGCCGATCACGGCGAGCACGCCGACGAGGCCGAACTCCTCGCCGATGACGGCCAGCAGGAAGTCGGTGTGCGCCTCGGGCAGCCAGTGCAGCTTCTCGACGCTGCCACCCAGCCCGACGCCGAAGATCTCGCCGCGGCCGATGGCGATCAGCGAGTGCGACAGCTGGTAGCCCTTGCCCAGCGCGTGCTTCTCGCTCCACGGATCCAGGTACGCGAAGATCCGCTCGCGCCGCCACTCGGAGAACGCGATCATCAGCCCGAACGCCACCACGATCACGGTGGCAATCAGGAAGAACATGCGGGCGTTGACGCCGCCCAGGAACAGGATGCCCATGGCGATGACGGCGATCACCATGAAGGCGCCCATGTCGGGCTCGGCCAGCAGCAATACCCCGACCACCGCCACCGCGGCGGCCATTGGCAGCACGGCGCGGAAGAAGCGCTCCTTCACGTCCATCTTGCGGACCATGTAGTTGGACGCGTAGAGCAGCACCGCGAACTTGGACAGCTCCGAGGGCTGGAAGCTCATGACGCCCAGGCCGATCCAGCGGCGGGCGCCGTTCACGCCCTTGCCCACGTGCGGGACCAGCACCACGATCAGCAGCACCAGCGAGGCGATGAACAGCCAGGGCGCCACCTTCTCCCAGGTGGCCACCGGCACCTGGAACGCCAGCAGCGCGAACACGAAGCCCAGCACCAGCGAGAACAGGTGGCGCATCAGGAAATGCGTGTGGGCGTAGCGGGCGAAGCGCGGGTTGTCGGGCAGCGCGATCGAGGCCGAATAGACCATGACCAGGCCGAACGCGAGCAGCGCCACGGCGATCCACAGCAGCGGCTGGTCGAAGCCCTGCACGCGCGAAGGCGCCGCGCGGCCCGAGTAGCCGCCGCGGTCGTTGCCGCCGCCGAACCAGCCGCCCAGGCGCGAGACCAGCGCGTTCATTCGGCGCCTCCCAGCGGCGTGCCGGCCTCGTCGGCCAGCGCCTGCACGGCCGTGCGGAACACCTCGGCGCGGTGCGGGTAGTTGCGGAACATGTCGAAGCTGGCGCAGGCCGGCGACATCAGCACGGCGTCGCCCGACTGGGCTTGCGCCGCGCAGGCGCGCACGGCTTCTTCCATCGAGCCGGCGTCGATCAGCGGCACGCCGGTGCCTTCCAGCGCCGCGCGGATGCCGGGGCCGTCGCGACCGATCAGCGCGACCGCGCGGGCGTAGCGGGCCACCGGCTCGGCCAGCGGCGAGAAGTCCTGGCCCTTGCCGTCGCCGCCGAGGATGACGAGCAGCTTGCGGTCGGCGCCCAGGCCGGCGAGCGCGGCCACGGTGGCGCCGACGTTGGTGCCCTTGCTGTCGTCGAAGTACTCGACCTCGCCCACGATGCCCACCGACTCCACGCGGTGCGGCTCGCCGCGGTACTCGCGCAGGCCGAACAGCATGGGCGCGAGCTGCGCGCCCGTGGCGCTGGCCAGCGCCAGCGAAGCCAGCGCGTTCACCGCGTTGTGGCGGCCGCGGATGCGCAGCGCGTCGGCCGGCATCAGGCGCTGGATGTGGATTTCCTGCTCCTCGCCGCGGCGCTTCCTGAGCGTCTCGTCGGCTTCCATCGCGCGCACCAGCCAGGCCATGCCGTTGACGTTCTCGATGCCGAAGTCGCCGGGCCGCTGCGGCATGTCGGCGCCGAACGTGAGGTGTTCGCGCTGCTGCATCCGGCCGCCCTTGAGCCGCACCGGCGCCGGCAGCATGCGCATCACGATCGCGTCTTCGCGGTTGAGCACCATCAGCGAGCCCGCGCCGAAGATGCGCGCCTTGGCGGCGGCGTACGCGTCCATGCTGCCGTGCCAGTCCAGGTGGTCCTGGGTGACGTTCAGGACCGCGGCGGCGGTCGGCTCGAAGCCTTCCACGCCCTCCAGCTGGAAGCTGGAAAGCTCCAGCACCCAGACCTGCGGCAGCGACTGCGCGTGCGTGCGCGCCGCCAGCGTGTCCAGCAGCGTCGGGCCGATGTTGCCGGCCACCGCGACGGTGCGGCCGGACCGCTCGACCAGCTGGCCGGTGAGCGCGGTCACGGTCGTCTTGCCGTTGGTGCCGGTGACGGCCAGCACCGCGGGCGCGTAACCCTGCTCGTGGCGCAGCTTGAGCAGGCCGTGCGTGAACAGCGCGAGTTCGCCGCCCACCGGCAGGCCGCGCGCGATGGCGGCTTCGGCGATCGGGCCGACCTGCGTCGGCGACAGCCCCGGGCTGCGGTAGACCGCCTGCACGTCGTCGAGCAGCGACTCGTCGAACGGGCCGCCGACGAAGCGCGCGTCGGGGATCTCCTCGCGCAGCGCCGGCAGGCCGGGCGGCTGCTCGCGCGTGTCCGCGACCGTGACGCGTGCGCCTTCGCGCGCGCACCAGCGCGCCATCGCCAGACCGGAATCGCCCAGGCCGAGGACCAGCACCGAAGCCGGGAAGGCCGGAAGCGGCGGCGGCGCGGCAGGGGTTTCCACCTGCGGCGCCGCGGCCTGCACGTCCGGCTCGCCTTCCTGGGGCGGTCCGGCGGACGGCTCGTCGTCCGGGGGTGGTGGGAGGTGTTCGTGTTCGGTGGCCACGGTTACCTCAGCTTCAATGTGGACAGACCCACCAGGCACAACAGCATGGTGATGATCCAGAAGCGGACCACGACCTGGGTCTCGGTCCAGCCGCTCTTCTCGAAATGGTGGTGCAGCGGCGCCATCTTCAGGATGCGACGGCCCTCGCCGTACTTGCGCTTGGTGTACTTGAAATAGGCGACCTGCGCCATCACCGACAGCGCCTCGACCACGAACACGCCGCCCATGATGGCCAGCACGATCTCCTGGCGCACGATCACGGCGATGGTGCCCAGCGCGCCGCCGAGCGCGAGCGCACCCACGTCGCCCATGAACACCTGGGCCGGATGCGTGTTGAACCACAGGAACGCCAGGCCGGCGCCCGCCATCGCCGAGCAGAAGATCAGCAGTTCGCCCGAGCCGGGGATGTGCGGGAAGAAGAGGTAGCGCGAGAAATTCGCGCTACCGGTGACGTAGGCGAACACGCCCAGCGCCGAGCCCACCATCACGACCGGCATGATGGCCAGCCCGTCCAGGCCGTCCGTGAGGTTGACCGCGTTGCTCGAGCCCACGATCACCACGTAGGTCAGGAACACGAAGCCGAACACGCCGAGCGGGTAGCTCACTTCCTTGAAGAAGGGCACCAGCAGGCCGGCCTTGGGCGGCAGGTTGACGTCGAAGCCGGAGCTCACCCAGGCGAAGAACAGCTCCACCACGCGGATGTTGTTGCTCTCCGAGATGCTGAACACCAGGTAGAGCGCCGCGATCAGGCCGATGACGGACTGCCAGAAGTACTTCTCGCGCGAGCGCATGCCTTCCGGGTCCTTGTTGACGACTTTGCGCCAGTCGTCGGCCCAGCCGATCATCCCGAAGCCCAGCGTGACGACCAGCACGATCCACACGAAGCGGTTGGACAGGTCGAACCACAGCAGCGTGGCGATGGCGATGGCCATCAGCACCAGCACCCCGCCCATGGTGGGCGTGCCCTTCTTGGACAGGTGCGTCTGCATCGCGTAGTCGCGGATCGGCTGGCCGATCTTGAGCTCGGTCAGCCGGCGGATCACCCACGGCCCGGCCACCAGGCCGATCAGCAGCGCCGTCATCGCCGCCATCACGGCGCGGAAGGTGATGTACTGGAACACGCGCAGGAAGCCGAACTCCGGGCTCAGGCCCTGCAGCCACACGGCCAGGCTAAGCAACATCGCCGTCCTTTCCTTGTTCTTGTTCTTGTTGTTGTTGTTGACGCTGGACGATGGCCTCGACCACGCGTTCCATCTTCATGAAGCGCGAGCCCTTGACCAGCACGCTGGCCGATTCCTCCACGGCCTGCAGCACGGCGGCGTTGAGCGCGCCGATGTCTTCGAAATGCCGCCCCGCCATGGCGGGCGACTGCTCGCCCAGCGTGTAGAGCCGCTCGATGCCCCGCTCGCGCGCGTAGCGCCCCACTTCCGTATGGAACTGCGGGCCCTGGTCGCCGACCTCGCCCATGTCGCCCAGCACCAGAAGGCGCGGGCCGGGGAGTTCGGCCAGCACGTCGATGGCGGCGCGCACGGAGTCGGGGTTGGCGTTGTAGGTGTCGTCCACCAGCGTGACCGTTCGTCCCGCGACCTGCACGCCCAGCGCGCGCGAGCGGCCCTTGACCGGCTCGAACGCCTCGAGGCCGGCCTGGATGGCGGGCAGCGGCACGCCCGCGGCCAAGGCGCAGGCGGCCGCGGCCAGCGCGTTGCGGACGTTATGGCGGCCGGCGATATGGAGTAGGAAGTCCAGCGGACCGGCGGGTGTCATTGCCCGTACCGTCCACCGGCCCTCGAGCCATTCAGACCCGGCCAGAACGAGGTCGGCGCCGCGGTCCGCGTCGCCGAAAGTGAGGCAGGCGCGTGCGCCCGCGAGTTGGGTCCACAGCGCGGTGTAGTCGTCGCCGGCCGGGAACACGGCGGTGCCGTGGCGGTCCAGCGCGCCGAACACCGACGCGTTCTCGCGCGCCACGGCTTCCACCGTGGCCATGAATTCCTGGTGCTCGCGCTGGGCGTTGTTGACCAGCGCGACGGTCGGCCGCGCGATGTCGGCCAGGTAGGCGATCTCGCCGGGATGGTTCATCCCCAGCTCGACCACCGCGACGCGGTGCTCCGAACGCAGCCGCAGCAGCGTGAGCGGCAGCCCGATGTCGTTGTTGAAGTTGCCCTGCGTCGCCAGGTGGTTCTGCGGCTCCCACGCGCGCAGGATGGACGCGACCATCTGCGTTACCGTCGTCTTGCCGTTGCTGCCCGTCACAGCCACCAGCGGCAGCCGGAACTGCTGGCGCCAGGCCTGCGCGAGCTTGCCCAGGGTCGCCTTGCTGTCCTCGACCTCCACGCCAGGCAGGCCGCCCGGCAGGCGGCCCGGCTGCGCGATGGCGGCCACGGCGCCGCTGGCGCGCGCCTGCCCGAGGAAGTCGTTGGCGTCGAAGCGCTCGCCGCGGATGGCGACGAACAGGTCGCCCGGCTGCAGCGTGCGGGTGTCGGAGTGCACGCGCTCGAACGGGGTGGCGCCGTCGCCGACGAGGCGGCCGCCGGTCCACTGCGCGACCTGGGCGAGCGTGGTCATCGTCATGCGCGCGCCTCCAGCGCCTTGCGCGCGTGCGCCCGGTCGTCGAACGGGTGCTTCACGCCCGCGATCTCCTGGTACGGCTCGTGGCCCTTGCCGGCCAGCAGGATCACGTCGTCCGGCGCGGCGGCGGCCACGATCTCGGCGATGGCGCGGGCGCGATCGGCCTGCACCTCCACGCTCTCGCGGTGCGTGAGCCCAAGCAGGATCTGGCTGATGATGACCTCGGGCTTCTCGTTGCGCGGGTTGTCGCTGGTGACGACGACGCGGTCGGCGTTCTTCTCCGCCACGGCGGCCATCAGCGGACGCTTGATGGGGTCGCGGTCGCCGCCGCAGCCGAACACGCACCACAGCCGGCCCCCGCGTTGGGCCGCGAGCGGCCGCAGCGCGAGCAGCGCCTTGTCCAGCGCGTCGGGCGTGTGGGCGTAGTCCACCGCCACCAGCGGACGGCCGGGCTGCTGCAGGCATTCCATGCGGCCGGGCACCGGCTGCAGTTCGCAGCAGGCGCGCGCCGCGTCGGCCAGCGACACGCCCAGCGAGCGCATCGCGCCGATGACGCCCAGCAGGTTGGCCACGTTGTACTGGCCGATGAGGCCCGTCGTCACGCCGTGGCGCTCCTCGCCTTCCACGACGGTGAAGCGCAGGCCCTGCTGCGAGTAGCCGATGTCGATCGCCTGCAGCCGCGCGGAGCGCTCGCACGACACCGGCCACAGGTCCAGGCTGCTGTCCTGCATGTCGGCCAGCAGCTCGACGCCCTTCAGGTCGTCGATGTTCACCACGGCGGCGCGCAGGCCGGGCCAGCGGAACAGCTCCGCCTTGGCCGCCCAGTACGAGTCCATGTTGCCGTGGTAGTCCAGGTGGTCCTGGGTGAAATTGGTGAACACCGCCACCGCGATGCGCGTGCCGTCGAGCCGGCGCTCGGACAGGCCGATGGACGAAGCCTCGATCGCGCAGGCCTTGAGTCCCTGGTCGGCGAAGCGCCGGAACTCGGACTGCAGCAGCACCGGGTCGGGCGTGGTCAGGCCGTTCGACTCGACCGCCGGCGGACGGCCCGTGCCCAGCGTGCCGATCACGGCGGCAGGCCAGGGATCGCCTTCGAGGCGCGACAGCGCCTGCGCCAGCCACCACGCGGTGGAGGTCTTGCCGTTGGTGCCGGTGACGGCCAGCACCTGCAGGCGATCGCTCGGATGCTCGTAGTACTCGGCGGCGATGGGACCGGTGGCCGCCTTCAGCTGCGCGTACGAAGCGATCGCCTCGCCCTCGAAGCCGAAGGCTTGCACGCCTTCCTGCTCGACCAGGCAGGCCGCCGCGCCTTGCGACAACGCGCCGCCCACATGCTTGCGGCCGTCGGTGGCCGCGCCCGGCCAGGCGATGAAGCCGTCGCCCGCGCGCACGCGGCGGCTGTCGGTGTGCAGCGCGCCGCGCACGCGGCCGCGCAGCCAGCCGGCCGCTTCGAGGGGCGTGCGCAGCTGCCGCATCAGAACGACTCCTCCACGGCGTCGACCACGACCAGCGGCTTGACGTTCATGTCGGGCTGCACGCCCAGCAGGCGCAGCGTCTGCTGCACGGTGGTGCTGAACACCGGCGCCGCGACGTCGCCGCCGAAGTACTTGCCCGCGCTGGGCTCGTCGATCATCACGGCCACCACGATGCGCGGCTGCTCGATCGGCGCGATGCCGACGAAGAAGCCACGGTACTTCTTGTCGGCGTAGCCGCGGCCTTCCTGCTTGTGCGCGGTGCCGGTCTTGCCGCCGACCGAGTAGCCGACCGCCTGCGCCTTCGGGGCGGTGCCACCGGGACCCACCGTCATGTGCAGCATCTGCCGCACCTGCTGGGCATGGTCGGCGTCGATCACCCGCAGGCCCGCGACCGGGCCCTGGCTCTTGATCAGCGTGGCGGGCATCAGTTCGCCGTCGCGCGCGAACACCGTGTAGGCCCGCGCCAGCTGGAACAGGCTGACCGAGAGGCCGTAGCCGTAGCTCATGGTGGCCTGCTCGATCGGCTTCCAGGTCTTGGCCGGGCGCAGCCGCCCGCTCACCGCGCCGGGGAAAGGCACCTGCGGCTTCTGGCCGAAGCCGACCTCGGTGTACAGCTCCCACATGTCGCGCGGCGCCATCTGCATGGCCATCTTGACCGTGCCGACGTTGCTCGACTTCTGGATCACCTGCGCCACCGTCAGCATGCCGTGCGGGTGCGAGTCGCTGATGGTGGAGCCGCCGACGGTGATGCGGCCGGGCGCGGTCTGGATCGGCGTGTCGGCGCGCACCAGGCCCTTGTCCATCGCCAGCGCGGCGATGAAGGGCTTCATCGTCGAGCCCGGCTCGAAGGTGTCGGTGAGCGCGCGGTTGCGCAGTTGCGCGCCGCTCAGGTTCTGGCGCTTGGCGGGCGAGTAGCTCGGGTAGTTGGCCAGCGCCAGCACCTCGCCGGTCTGCACGTCCAGCACCACCACGCTGCCGGCCTTGGCCTTGTGCTCGGCCACCGCGTCGCGCAGCTTCTGCCAGGCGAAGAACTGCACCTTGCTGTCGATCGACAGCTGCAGGTCGCGGCCGTCCACCGGCGGGGTCTGCTCGCGCACGTCCTCGACGATGCGGCCCAGGCGGTCCTTGATCACGCGGCGCGACCCCGGCCGGCCGGCCAGCTCGTTGTTGAACGCGAGCTCCATGCCTTCCTGGCCGCGGTCTTCCACGTTGGTGAAGCCCACCACGTGCGCGGCGGCTTCGCCTTCGGGGTACTGGCGCTTGTATTCCTTGCGCTGGTAGATGCCCTTGATGCCGAGCGCGGCGACCTGCTGCGCCACCGGCTCGTCGACCTGGCGCTTGAGCCAGACGAAGGTCTTGTCCTCGTCTTCCAGCTTCTTGTTCAGGTCGGCCGTGGACATCTCCAGCAGCTTCGCGAGCTGGGCCAGCTTGACCTTGTCGCGCTCGACGTCCTCGGGGATCGCCCAGATGCTGGGCGACGGAACGCTGGTGGCCAGCAGCAGGCCGTTGCGGTCCAGGATGCGGCCGCGGTTGGCCGGCAGTTCGAGCGTGCGCGCGAAGCGCACCTCGCCCTGGCGGCGGAAGAAGTCGTTGCCGAACACCTGCACCCAGGCCGCTCGGCCGGCCAGCACCGCGAAGCCGGCGGCGAGGCCGGCCACGATGAACTTGCTGCGCCACACGGGCGTCTTGCTCGCGAGCAGGGGGCTGGAGGTGTAGTTGACGCTTCTCGTCACGGTTGCGGCCTCCGCTCCGTGGCGACGTACTGCGTGATGGCCGGCGAGGCCGGGCGCATCTGCAGCTGGTCCTTGGCGAGGCGCTCCACGCGCAGCGGCGTGGCCTGCGCGCGCTTCTCGACCTGCAGGCGCTCGTGCTCGATCTCGAGCTTGCGGGCCTCGCCGTGCGCGCGCTCGATCTCGGCGTAGAGCCGGCGCGAGTCGTACTGCACCTGCACCAGGTACATGGCGCTGAGCATCACGGTGAGCAGCAGCACGAGGTTCAGGCGCGTCATGCGTCGGTCCTCTCGGCCACCCGCAGGATGGCGCTGCGCGAGCGCGGGTTGGCGGCGATCTCCTGCTCCGAAGGCTTGACGCGGCCGAGCGCGCGCAGTTCCATGGCGCGCGGCGCGGCGAACGGCACGCGGCGGTCCACGACCTCGCGCGAATGCTTCGCGATGAACTGCTTGGCGATGCGGTCTTCCAGCGAATGGAAGCTGATCACCACCAGTCGTCCTTGCGGTTGCAGGATCTGCAAGGCGGCCTCTAGCGCTTCCTGCAGCTCTTCAAGCTCGGCGTTGATGAAAATCCGAAGAGCCTGAAATGTGCGCGTTGCAGGATCCTGGCCCGGCTCGCGGGTTTTGACCGCGCCAGCCACGAGTTGGGCCAGCTCGGCGGTGGTTGCAACAGGGCCCCGTTCCTGTCGGCGAGCCACAACCGCCTTTGCAATCTGAACAGCAAACCGTTCTTCGCCGTAGTCACGAATCACCTCCGCGATCTGGGCCTGGTCGGCCGTTGCAAGCCAGTCGGCCACGCTCTGTCCGCGCGTGGGGTCCATGCGCATGTCCAGCGGCCCGTCGCCGCGGAACGAGAAGCCGCGCGCCGGGTTGTCGATCTGCGGCGAGCTCACGCCCAGGTCCATCAGCACGCCCGCCACGCTGGCGGGCGGCAGGTCCGCCATCGCGCGGAAGCCCTCGTGCCGGATGGAAAAGCGCGGGTCCTGGATGCGGGCGGCCTCGGCGATGGCCTCCGGATCCTTGTCGAACGCGATCAGCCGCCCCCGCGACCCGAGCTTCGAGAGGAGCAGGCGCGAGTGCCCGCCGCGCCCGAAGGTGGCGTCGACGTAGGTTGCATCCGGCCTGGTGATGAGCGCTTCGATCGCTTCGTTCAACAGGACGGTGGTGTGTTGCCATTGGGTTTCCACCGCCTGCGCTCAGAAAGAGAAATCCTTGAAGACGTCTGGCATCTGGCCGCGCATCGCCTCGGCCTCCTTGGCCTCGTACGTGGCCCTGTCCCAGAGTTCGAAGTGGTTGCCCATGCCCAGCAGCATGGTCTCGCGCTCGATGCCCGCGGCGGCGCGCAACTCAGGGGAGACGAGAACGCGTCCGGTGCCATCGAGCTCGACGTCCATCGCGTTGCCCAGGAAGATTCTCTTCCACCACTGCGCGTCCATCGGTAACGCTGCGATACGGTCGCGAAATTTCTCCCACTCGGGTCGCGGAAAGATCATCAGGCAGCCGTGCGGATGCTTCGTGATGGTCAGCTGGTTGCTGGCGGTGGCCGACAGGACGTCGCGATGCCGGGTCGGCACGGAAAGCCGACCCTTGGCATCGAGACTGACGGACGAAGCGCCCTGGAACACCGATGACCTGCCGAGTTGGAAAAACCGGTGCAACGTGGAGTGCGGGGGCACCTTTCACCACTTAATTGCACTTTCTTCCACTGTAGCAGCAAACGCTGAGGACGCAAGCCTCGGCTGTGAGAAATTTCCAATGAAATCAAGCACTTAGAGCAGGTTTTGGGAGCTCTTCGGCTGTCAAAACCGCTCTAAATCAAGGACTTAGCTGAACCTCTGAATGTGGAACATGAAGCCCAGCGGAGGCTTTGTCAGAGGATGTAGCGCGAAAGGTCCTCATCCCGGCTGAGCGCGCCCAGCCGCGCGTCCACGTAGGCCGCGTCGATCGTGACGGTCTGGCCGTCCAGCCGGGTCGCCTCGAAGCTCACCTCGTCCAGCAGGCGCTCCATCACCGTCGCCAGCCGGCGCGCGCCGATGTTCTCGGTGCGCTCGTTGACCTCGTACGCGATGTGCGCCAGCCGCGTGATGCCCTCGGGCGTGAAAGCCAGCTGCACGTTCTCGGTGGCCAGCAGCGCCTGGTACTGCTTGACCAGCGACGCGTGCGTGCTGGTGAGGATGGCCTCGAAGTCCTGCACCGACAGCGACTGCAGCTCGACGCGGATCGGCAGCCGCCCTTGCAGCTCGGGGATCAGGTCGCTGGGCTTGGAAAGGTGGAAAGCGCCGCTCGCGATGAACAGGATGTGGTCGGTGCGCACCGGCCCGTACTTGGTGGAGACGGTCGTGCCTTCCACCAGCGGCAGCAGGTCGCGCTGCACGCCCTGGCGCGAGACGTCGGCCCCGCTGTGCTCGCTGCGCGACGCGACCTTGTCGATCTCGTCGATGAACACGATGCCGTTCTGCTCGGCGTTGTGGATGGCCTGGGCCTTGATCTCGTCTTCGTTCACCAGGCGGCCGGCCTCCTCTTCCACCAGCAGCTTCATCGCCTCGGCGATGCGCAGCTTGCGGTTGCGGCGCCGGTTGCCGCCGAACTGGGTGAAGAGGCCGCGCAACTGCTCGGTCATCTCCTCCATGCCCGCCGGGCCCATCACCTCGAGCTGCGGCCGGGCCTCGGCCACGTCGATCTCGATCTCCTTGTCGTCCAGCTGGCCTTCGCGCAGCTTCTTGCGGAACGACTGGCGCGCAGCGCTGTCAGCGGCCACGCCCGGCATCAGCACGTCGAGGACGCGCTCCTCGGCCGCGTCCTCGGCGCGCGTGCGCACCTTGCGCATCTCGGCCACGCGGGTCTGCTTGACCGCGATCTCGGCCAGGTCGCGCACGATCGAGTCGACGTCCTTGCCGACGTAGCCGACTTCGGTGAACTTGGTGGCTTCCACCTTGATGAAGGGCGCGTCGGCCAGCCGGGCCAGGCGGCGCGCGATCTCGGTCTTGCCCACGCCCGTGGGGCCGATCATCAGGATGTTCTTGGGCGTGATCTCGGGCCGGAGCTTCTCGTCGACCTGCTGGCGGCGCCAGCGGTTGCGCAAGGCGATGGCCACGGCCCGCTTGGCGTCGGACTGTCCGACGATGTGGCGGTCGAGTTCGGAGACGATCTCCTGCGGCGTCATGGTGCTCACTCCAGGACCTCGATCGTGTGGTTCATGTTGGTGTAGATGCAGATCTCGCCGGCGATCTCCAGCGAGCTCTTGACGATGTCGCGCGCGCCCAGCTCCGTATGGTCCAGCAGCGCGCGGGCAGCGGCCTGCGCGTAGGCGCCGCCCGAGCCGATGGCCACGATGCCCTTTTCCGGCTCCAGCACGTCGCCGTTGCCAGTGATGATGAGCGAGGACTCGCGGTCGGCGACGGCCAGCATCGCCTCGAGACGGCGCAGCACGCGATCGGTGCGCCAGTCCTTGGTCAGCTCGATGGCCGATCGCACCAGGTGGCCCTGGTGCTTCTCGAGCTTGGCCTCGAAGCGCTCGAACAGCGTGAAGGCGTCGGCGGTGGCGCCGGCGAAGCCGGCCAGCACCTTGTCGTGGTAGAGCTTGCGAACCTTGCGGGCCGAGCCCTTGACGACGACGTTGCCCAGCGTGACCTGGCCGTCGCCCCCGATCGCCACCTGCCAGCGGCCGTCGGCGCCCTTGCGCCGCACGCTGACGATGGTCGTGCCATGAAAAGTTTCCATCGGCGGCAAATGGGGCCCGCGGCCCCGAATGCAAGCGTAACGGTCAGTCGCGGCGGGCGCTGACCCGCGAATGCTCGCTGATGCCGATGACGTTGTAGAAGGCCGCCACGAGGCGGTGCACCTCGATGAACTGCACCTGCCGGCCTTCGGCCTGGCGCGCGCTCACCCAGTTGAGCAGCGTGCCGGCCGCGGTGAAGTCGATGCGGATGAGCCGCGCGCACGAGATCACCATGAAGTCGGCGCCGGCCAGCTTGACCTCCAGCATGTCGAGCGCTTCCTTGGCATCGCCCAGGATATGGCCGGCCAGCTCCACCGTGGCCACCTGGGCCATCTGCGACGACAGCGGCGCGCTCGCGCTGTCGCCCCAGCCGAGGTTGGAACTCAACGAATCGCGGAAGGCCTCGCCGATGATGGTGCTGCCGGCCAGGGCGGTGCCGTCGGCCTGCAGCGGCTTGAAGTCGCAGCGGGCGCTTTCCCACGAAGGCGGCGACACCTCGTAGGTGACGCAGTAGTCCAGCGCGACCAGTTCGAACTCGTCGGGCCGGTGCATCACGCGCAGCACCTCCATGCGCAGCCGCCACCAGGCCGGGTTGACGCCGTTGTCGCCGGAAGGCGTGGCGGCGCGCAGCACCCGGTCGAGCGCGTCCGCGCCGACGAAGCGCAGCTGCACCGGCTGCGTGGCCCACTGGGCGAAGAGACGCGTGAGACCTTCGATCGCGCCTTCCTCGATGGCGTTCAGCTTGGTCCAGGCCAGGCGCCAGGGCTGCGGAAAGCGCGTGAGTGCGGCGTTGAGCGCGGCCAGCGTCTGCGTGCCCAGGGTCGAGGGGCAGGTCCAGTCGGCGGCGAAGCCACCGCTCGCGGCCGGCGCGGCCGCGGCGCCCATCTTGCCGACGGCATCGGGCAGCGAGATCCACTGCGGCGCGGAACGATTGAAGCGACCGGCGAAGTCGATTGCCGCGGCTTCGAAGCGGTCCTGCTGGCCGGTGGCGCGGTACAGGTCGAACAGCGTGAGCCAGGTCTCGTCGTGGTCGATGCGCGAGCCCCCGGGGCCCAGCACCTCCATCAGGCCGGCCTCGGCGCCGGCGTCATCGCCGTTGGCGAAGCGGATCGCGGCCTCTTCCAGTTCAGGGTCGTGCGCGAATTCCTCGACGTCGATGGCGAACACCTTGGACGCGGAGAAGCCGCCGCTGTTCGGGATCGACTCGGCGCCCGCGCGCGATGCGACGGCAGCCGCGGGCGCGGGAGGCGCAACGGGAGCAGCGGCCGGCGCAGCCGACTTCATCGCGGGCAGCTCCTCCCACTGCAGCGGCTGCAGCTCCGGCGCGGGTTGGGGTGTCGCGGCGGGCACGGCGACCGGCGCTGCCGTGGCCACGGGCGCGGCGGACCTGGCCGGCGCAAGCGGCACCACCGGCGCCGCAGCGGGCATGCGCGCGGCCGGGAGCGGCTGCGGCACGGTGCGGTCGTAAGGACCGACCGGGCCCGGTCGGATGCCCTGCCCGCGCGGCAGGCTGCCGTGGGTGGTGCTGCCGCCGGAGGAGGACGAGCGCGGCGTGGAATCGGGCGGCATGCCCGAAGTCGTGTACGAGCCGCTGCCCGTGCGCAGGCCCTCGGTGCCATGCTTGGTCTTCCACCACTGCATGGACATCTGGGCCTCGATCTCGTCGATCTTCTTGAGCGTGCTGGCGCGGTCGTCCGGCTTGGACGGCATCGAGCTCTGGAAGAACGAGGGACGCGCCGCGGGATCGCCTCCGGCCATCACCTCGCTGCGGCGCATCTTGCGGAGCATGTCGAACTCGCGCTTGCGCACGAAGTCGTTGCGCCGCTTGCGCTCGATCATCTCCTTGAGCATCTGCTTGGAGTAGGAACTCTCCTGCTCCGAGTCGGATTCGTTCTCCGACCAGCCGCTGCCGGAATTGCGGACGAACTTGACGACCTTTGAGAATAGACCTGAGCTCTCGTCCTTGGGCATGGGCGTTCGTGGGCTCGGTACTGCTCTGCGACTGCTAAGGCGGGCGCGAAAAAACCGGCGTCAGTCGCCGAACATCTTCTGCTTCAGCTCACGGCGCTGCTGCGCCTCGAGCGACAGCGTGGCCGTGGGACGCGCCAGCAGGCGGCCCACGCCGATCGGCTCGCCGGTCTCGTCGCAGTAGCCGTAGTCGCCGGCATCGATGCGCGCGATGGACTGCTCGATCTTCTTGAGCAGCTTGCGCTCGCGGTCGCGCGTGCGCAGTTCCAGCGCGTGCTCTTCCTCGATGGTGGCGCGGTCGGCCGGGTCCGGCACGATGACCGTGTCCTCGCGCAGGTGCTCGGTGGTCTCACCCGCGTTGTTCAGGATGTCCTGCTTGAGCTGCACCAGCTTGCCGCGGAAGAACGCCATCTGCTTGTCGTTCATGTACTCCGAGTCGGGCATGGCCAGCACCTCGGCATCCGTCAGCTCCTCCGCCGGTTTGGTCTTCCAGTTGTTGGCGAGCTTCGGGTCTTTCTTGACGTTGACGAGAGGAGGAGGAGTGAGCACGGATGAAGAAGGGGTCTGGGTGTAGCTGGCCTTGGCGGCGGTGGACGCGACCGACTGCGCCATCGAAGGCACGGTGATCTGCGCCAGCCGGGCCGACGGCTTGGTCGCTCGAGCGGGCGTGGCCTGCGCCTGTGCGGCGGGAGGCCGCGGCGGCATGGCCGGTGCCGGCGCGGGCGCGGCGGCTACGGGGGTGGGTCGGGTGCTCGCCCGGGGGGCAGCGGCGGGTGCGGCGGCCTTGGGAGCGGCGATCGGGGTCTTCTTGGCGGCCGCCTTGGCGGGCGCGGTGGTTTTCTTCGGGGCCGGTGTCGCTTTCTTCGGTGCGGCTTTCACGGGGGCCGCCTTCTTCGCGGCCGCCGTCTTGGCGGGAACCTTGGCCGGAGTCCTGGCCTTGGCGGGAGCAGCCTTCTTCACGGGCGCCTTCTTGGCGACGGCCTTGGCGGCCGGCTTGGCCACCTTGGCCGGGCTCTTCGCCTTGGCCTTGGGAGCCGCTTTCGCGGCCTTCGCCGGCGCCTTCGGTTGGGGCTTCACGTCCTGTCTCCTCGCAGCGCCGGCTCGGGGATGCGAGATGCTCCCGGCAAGCGTCGTTTCTCTGGGGTGGCCTTCATCGGAGCGAGTTATACCCTGATTGTCGGGCTCGTTACGGGGCGTTTTCGCGCGCCGCCGACCGGCGTGGACCTCGCGTTCCCCCGTGGACACAGGCCTGTCGAGGGGAAACCCCATCTTTTGCAAAAGCGAGACAGTCATGTGGCCGGCTCCTCCCTTCCGGACCGCGCGAGCCTAACTCAAGCGCGGCCCGCGGGAACGACGGTTCCGATCAGGCGAGGCACTGCTCCAGTCCCTGCAGGAAGATGTCGCGCGGCAGGTCGATGCCGATGAACACCATCTTGCTGCCGCGGACCTCGCCCTCGGCCCAGTTGGGGCCCAGGTCGCTGCCCATCAGCTGGTGCACGCCCTGGAAGATCACCTTGCGATCGGTGCCGTTCATGTTCAGCACGCCCTTGTAGCGCAGCATGCGCGGACCGTAGATGTTCACCACCGCGCCGAGGAAGTCCTCCAGCCGGGCCGGGTCGAACGGCCGGTCGGACCGGAAGACGAAGCTCTTGACGTCGTCGTCGACGTGGTGGTGGTGGCCGTGCCCGCCGTGCGCGTGCGAGGGGTGATCGCAATGCTCGCCATGCTCGTGGTCATGGTCGTGATCGTGCTCGTGGTGGTCGTGCGCGTCCTCCTTGAGGAAGTCCGGGTCGATGTCCAGCTTGGCGTTCAGGTTGAAGCCGCGCAGGTCGAACACGTCCGTGATGGCCACGTCGCCGAAGTTCACGGCCTTCTGCGGCGCGCGCGGATTCATGTGCTTGAGGCGGTGCATCAGCGCCTCGGTCTCGTCGCGCGCGACCAGGTCGGTCTTGCTGATGAAGAGCTGGTCGGCGAAGCCCACCTGGCGGCGCGCTTCCTGGCGGTCGTTCAGCTGCTGGGCCGCGTGCTTGGCGTCCACCAGCGTCAGGATGGAATCCAGCAGGTAGGTCTCGGCGATCTCGTCGTCCATGAAGAACGTCTGGGCCACCGGGCCGGGGTCGGCCAGGCCGGTGGTCTCGATGACCACGCGGTCGAAGTCCAGCAGGCCCTTGCGCTTCTTGGCCGCCAGCAGCTGCAGCGTGGCGCGCAGGTCCTCGCGGATGGTGCAGCAGATGCAGCCGTTGCTCATCTGCACGATCTGCTCCTTCGACTCGGTGACGAGGATGTCGCTGTCGATGTTCTCCTCGCCGAATTCGTTCTCGATGACGGCGATCTTCTGGCCGTGCGCCTCGCTGAGCACGCGCTTGAGCAGCGTGGTCTTTCCGGACCCGAGGAAGCCGGTGAGGATGGTGGCGGGGATGAGGCTCATGGCAGGGGCTCTTTCGCGGGAGGCGGGAGTTTAGCGGGCAAAGGCCGGCCATGCCGGGCGCGCGGTCGGGCTCGGCCAGCTCATCGGCGCACGACGACCAGTCCCTTGAGGTACTCGCCCTCCGGGAACAGCAGCGTCATCGGATGGTCGGGCGCCCCGCCCAGCCGCTGGGTCACGTAGCCGTCCACGCCCGCGTCGATGGCCGCCGAGGCGACGATCTTGTGGAACAGGTCGGCGCTGATGCCGCCCGAGCAGGAGTAGGTGAACAGCACGCCGCCCGGCTCCAGCAGCTTCAAGGCCAGCCGGTTGATGTCCTTGTAGGCGCGCGCGGCCCGCTCGGCGTGGGCCACGGTGGGCGCCAGCTTGGGCGGATCGAGCACGATGGCGTCGAAGCGCCGCCCTTCCTCGCCGAAGCGGCGCAGGCTCGCGTTGACGTCGGCATCGAGGAACTCGGCCTTGGCGGCATCCAGCCCGTTCAGCGCGACGTTGGCGCGGGCCCGCTCCAGCGCTGGACCGGACGAGTCGACGGAGACCACCTCGGCCGCACCGCCCGCCAGCGCGGCCACGGTGAAACCACCCGTGTATGAGTAGCAATTCAGTACACGCCGGAATCCCAGGCGTTGCGTGTGCTCGGCGAAAAGGCGCCGGCTGTCGCGCTGGTCCAGGTAGTAGCCGGTCTTGTGGCCGGTGGCGATGTCCAGGCCCAGGCGCCAGCCGTGTTCGCGCAGCACCAGTTCCGTGGGGCCTTCGCCGCGCAGCCAGCCGGCTTCCTGCGGCAGCCCTTCGAGCGCGCGCGAGCTGGTGTCCGAGCGCTCGTACAGGCGCGGCAGGCCCGTCACCCGCAGCAGGGCATCGGCCAGCACCGGCTTCCAGCGCTGCGCGCCGGCGGACAGGAACTGGGCCACCAGCGAGTCGCCGTAGCGGTCCACGATCAGCCCCGGCAGGCCGTCGGACTCGCCGTGCACCAGCCGCACGCCGTCGCTGTCGATGAAGAAGCGCTCGCGCGCGCGCACGGCCGCCGCTATGGCCGCTTCGAAGAAGGCGGCGTCGATGCGCTGGGCCGCATCGAAGCTCCAGCAGCGCGCCCGGATGCGCGAGGCCGGGCTGAACGCGGCCCAGGCCAGGAACGCGCCGTCGTGGGACTCGATGCGCACGGTCTCCCCCGGATCGGCGCCGCCGCGCGCGATGGCGGATTCGAAGACCCAGGGATGGCGCCGCTGCAACGAACGCTCCTTGCCCGGGCGCAGGCGTATGGATTTCATGCCCCGATTGTCCAACCCCAAGCACAATGACGATTCGAATGGATGAGTTGGGGGCCGGGCGGATGGGTTGTTGCAGGTGGCGGGCGTTCGCGTTCGCGCTGTTCGTCGGGATGGCGCTTTGGCTGGCGGTCGTCCCCCCTGCCGCCGCGTCCCACGACGCGGTCGTCACCCTCAGCGGCGCCCAGGGCCAGCAGACCCTCGGCTCGTCCGGGCACGCGTGGCTGGACACCACCGGCCTCGCCGGCGTCGACCGGGTCGCCGACGGCACGGGGATCGACTGGGGTCCCACCCGCGAAGGCGCCATCCACCGGCTGCGTGCCGGCCAGGCGCTGTGGTTCCGGTTCACGGTGGCGGAACTGGACGACGCCGAGCGCTGGTACCTCGAGATCCCCTACCCCGCGGTGAACCGCGTCACGCTCTACACCAAGGATCACGCCGGCAACTGGACGACGCTGGCTGCGGGCGACTCGCTGCCGGTGGCCGACTGGCCGCTGCCGCACCGCCATCCCGTGATGCCGCTGGCGCTCTCGCCCGGCAAGCCGCAGCAGTTCTTCCTGCGGGTGGACAACACCCAGAGCTTCAGCGCGCCGCTGAACTTCACCAGTGAGCGCCAGCTGGTCCGGGCCGAGCAACGCACCGCGCTGGTCCTGGGCCTGTATTTCGGATTGGCGGGGCTGACGGTGGTGCTGGCCCTGGCGTTCGCCGCGGCCCAGCGCCAGGCCGTGTTCGCGTTGTACGCGGTCGCCGTGGTCATGCTGGCGCTGACCCAAGCCTCGATGACCGGCATCGCCGGCCTGCATCTCTGGCCGCGGCTGCCCTGGTGGAACGACATCGCCGTGATGGTGTTCCCCATGCTCGGCATGGCCACCCTGCTCAGTTTCTTTCCGGCCGCGGTCTCCATCGCGCAGCGCTCGCCGCGGCTGAACCGCGCCCTGCAGATGCAGGCGCTGGTCACGCTGCTGGCCGTGGTGGCGCTGGTGCTCGCCGAGCCCGGCCTGCGCTACAGCATCATGGTGCCGCCCATCGTGCTGGGCATGGTGGTGGGGATCGCCGTGCTCCTGTGGGCGGCGCGCCGCGGCGATCGCCACGCGATGTGGCTGCTGCTCGGGCTGGCGCCCGTGGCGGTCTGCTCGATGTTCCCGATGGCGCGATCGGGCGGGCTGATGCCGGTCAACTTCTGGACCACCCATGCGATGCAGATCGCCATCGCCTTCGAGCTGCCGCTGCTGATGGCCGTGCTGATCGTGCGCAGCCAGGACCGGCGCGAGAACTGGCGCCGGCTGCAGGGGCTGGAGCGCACCGACCCCGCCACCGGCCTGATCACCGCCCAGGTGTTCGGCGACCGGCTGGCCGGCCTGGTGGCCCGCAGTTCGCGCCTCAAGCACCAGGGCCTGGTGCTGCTGGTGGACATCGCCAACATCGAGCAGCTGCGGCGCGACTTCGACCGGCGCTCGGCCGAGGAGATGCCGCTGCAGGTGGCCGGCCGGCTGCTGTCGGTCGCTCGGGACATCGACAGCGTGGCGCGCCTCTCCGAGCACCGCTTCGGCATGCTGGTCGAAGGCCCGCTCAGCGCCGATGAAGCCGCCGGCACCGGCACCAAGGTGGTGGCGCGCTGCCTGATGCCGTTCAAGGGCAAGCCGGTCGAGTGGGTGGCCCAGGTGCGCGTGGCGCAGAGCCTGGTGCCCAATGGCGCCGAGGCGCACAAGCTGGTCGAGCGCCTGGAAGCCGCGCTGGCCGCCGTGCCGGCGCACAGCCGGCGGGCGGTCTTCACGGTCTAGAAGCCGGTCCTAGCCCTTCTTCTTCAGCGCGCGCGGATGCGCCGCGTCGTACGCCTTGGCCAGGTGCTGGAAATCCAGCCGCGTGTAGACCTGCGTGGTCGCGATGTTGGCGTGGCCCAGCAGCTCCTGCACCGCGCGCAGGTCGCCGCTGGACTGCAGGACGTGGCTGGCGAACGAGTGACGCAGCATGTGCGGATGCACGGGGACGGCCAGGCCCGCGCGCATGCTGCGCTGCTTCAGCCGCAGCCACACTGATTGCGCGCTCAGGCGCTTGCCGCGGATGCCGATGAACAGGGCCGGGTCGCCGCCGGCCAGCTGCCCGCGGGCTTCGATCCAGTCCCTGAGCGCTTCCATCGCCTTGCTGCCGACCGGCACGGTGCGGCGCTTGCTGCCCTTGCCCAGCACGTGAGCCTCGGCGGCCTCCATGTCGATCCAGCCGCGCGCGGCCGTGCTGGCCACGGCGTCCAGGCCGACCAGCTCGCCCACGCGCAGCCCGCAGCCGTACAGCAGTTCGACCAGCGCGGCGTCGCGCACTTCTAGCAAGGGATCGGCTTCGGCGTCCAGGTGGTCGGCCAGCTGCATCGCGTCGTCCACGCCCAGGGCCTTGGGCAGCGGACGTGGCGAGCGAGGCGCGCGCACGTCCTGCACCGGGTTGCTGGGCACGCGGCCGTGGCGGCCCAGCCAGGTGTAGAAGCCGCGCCAGCCCGAGAGGATGAGCGCGATGCCGCGGCCGCTGCGACCGGCGCCGTGCATCTGCGCGACCCAGCGGCGGACGTGCGCGGCCTGCACGTTCAGCAGGGGGACGCCCGCGGCCGCGGCGCTTTCGCGCAGCCGGGCCAGGTCCAGGGAGTACAGCTCGACGGTGCGGTCGGCCAGGCGCTTCTCGACCCGGACGTACTCCAGGTACTGCTCGACCAGCGCCTGGTCGCCTTCATCCATCGCTACTCGTCGCGCAGGCGCGAGAGCGCGGCGGAGGCCAGTTCCGCGATGCGCTCGAGGAAGTCGGTGCCCATGCCCGCCGCGAAGCGCTGCGGGTCCGGCGAGGCCAGCACGATCATCCCGAAGGCCTTGGACACGTTCTGCAGCGCGCCCACGCGCAGCGGCAGCAGCGCCACCGACATGGCCATCGCCGTGTCGTCCAGCCAGTTCACCGCCTCGAAGCCGGAGTTCACGCCGCAGTAAGGCTGGGTGAGCGAGGAAGCGAAGCTCTTGGCGTCGTCGCTGACGCCGGTGGCGAACGGCTCGCCCGCGAGGTGCGGCGCCACGTCCCAGACCTTGATGCCGACCTGCGGCACCATGAACTGGGCCTGGATCTCCGAGGCGATGGTGGCCGGCAGCGCGTGCTGCGAACGCACCAGCATCACGTTGCGGATCCAGCGGTGCAGCCGGTCGGCGATCACCACGTTCTCGTTGCCGTTGCGCACCATCTCCATGATGCGGTGCTCCAGCGCCTTGATCTTGTCGCGCAGCATCTCGGCCTGGCGCTCCTGCAGGCTCACCGCGCGGTGGCCGTGCGGGCTGGTCAGCTGCACGCTGGCCAGCAGCTGCGCGTGGCGCTCGAAGAAGTCGGGCGTGTTCGCCAGGTAGTTGGCGATGTCGTCTTCGGTGATGGGAGGGATGCTGTTGGAGAGGTTCATTCGGGGATCTCGATCTCGCCTTCGAATACCGTGACGGCGGGGCCCGTCATGAACACCGGCGAGTTGCCGCCGGCCCATTCGATCGTCAACAGGCCGCCGCGGGTCTGCACGTCCACGCGGGCGTCCAGCCGACCGAGCCGGATGCCGGCCACCACGGCCGCGCACGCGCCGGTGCCGCAGGCCAGTGTCTCGCCGGCGCCGCGCTCCCACACGCGCAGGTTCACGTGGCCGCGATCAACCACCTGCAGGAAGCCGGCGTTCACGCGGCGCGGAAAGCGCGGATGGTTCTCGATCTGCGGGCCCCACTCGTGCACCGGCGCGGTGGCCAGATCGTCCACCTCCAGCACCGCGTGCGGGTTGCCCATGGACAGAACGGCCACCGGCACGATGGGCGCGTCGGCGCGGGTGCCCAGCGCCAGCTTCCACTTGTGCCAGCCGCCGTCGGGTTGCGGGTCGAGGCCGGCGGTGTCGAAGGGGACTTGGGCCGGTTCGAAGATCGGCGGGCCCATGTCGACCGTGACGCGGCCGTCGGGATTGAGGCGAGGCTCGATCACGCCGGACAGCGTGCGCACGCGCACGGTGTCGCGGTCGGTCAGGCCCTTGTCGCGCACGAAACGCGCGAAGCAGCGCGCGCCGTTGCCGCACTGCTCGACCTCGCCGCCGTCGGCGTTGTGGATCACGTACTCGAAGTCGATGCCCGCCGCGGGCGAAGGCCGCACCGTCAGCACCTGGTCGGCGCCGACGCCGAAATGGCGGTCGGCCAGCCAGCGGTACTGGTCGGGCCGCAGGTCCAGCCGCCGGCGGGTCTCGTCGAGCACCACGAAGTCGTTGCCCGCGCCCTGCATCTTGGTGAACCGGATACGCATGAGCGGATTATCGGCGCTGAGCGGGCATTGTCACCCGCGCATCGCGGCCGCCCCGACCGGAAATGCTGTAATTCCGCGATGGTCAGAGCCACCCAACTGCTGCACACCCAACGCGAGCCGGTGCCCACCCGCGCCGCGGCCACCGTGATCCTGATGCGCGACACGCCGCAGGGCCCCGAGCTGCTGATGACCCGCCGCTCGCCCAAGGCCAGCTTCGCGCCCGGCGCCTACGTGTTCCCCGGCGGCGGCATCGACCCGGCCGACACCGAAGCGCATGCCATCGCGGCGCGCCGGCCGGGCCAGGCCGACGTCCCCCTCACCCAGGCCATCGCCGCCATCCGCGAGAGCTTCGAGGAACTGGGCGTGCTGCTGGCTCGCCACGCCGACGGCCGATTCGCCGATACCGCCGACATCGCTGGTCTGGACCGCCACGCGCCCTTCGCTGCGCAGTGCCGCGAGCGCGGCCTGACGCTCGCCGCCGACCAGGTCTTCGTGCTGGCCCACTGGACCACCGACCGCGACCTGCCGCGCCGATTCGAAGTGCCCTTCCTCGTCGCTCGGATGCCAGAAGGCCAGGAGCCTGTGGCGGACGAAGCCGAGCAGTTCGAGCCCGTCTGGGTGCGCCCGGCCGACGCGCTGGAGCGCCACCGCGCTGGCCAGTTCTTCATGATCTTCCCGACCATCCGCACGCTGGAGCGGCTGAAGTCGTTCGCCAGCGTGCAGGCGCTGCTGGACGCTTGCGCGAGCGAGCAACCGCTGTGGACCAGTTGCCCGCGCGCCGGCCAGCTGGCCGGGAAGGAAGCGCGCTACATGGAGCACGACCTGCCGTTCGGCGAGCTGGAACTGGTCTCGCCCGACGGGCAGATCGTCCATGCGCTCGACTGGCAGAACGAGCGGCCGGTGCCGTTGCTGAGGAACGTGATGCGGCTGACGGCCGCCAATCCCGGCGTGATGACCGGTCCCGGCACCAACAGCTACATCGTGGGCGACGCGGGCACGGGCTACCTGGTGATCGACCCGGGCCCGGACGACGAGCAGCACATCCGTCGCATCCACGAAGCCACGGGCGGAGACATCCGCATGATCGTGTGCACGCATTCGCACTCCGACCATTCGCCGGGCGCACGGCCGCTGCAGGCGATGTGCGCGCGCAAGCCGCCCATCCTGGGCCTCGCCTCGCGGCCGACGGCGCGCCCGGGCAGCGCGTTCACGCCCGACCGCGAACTCGCCGACGGCGAACTGCTGGGCCTGGGCGGCGGCGGGCAGGAGCACCACCTGAAGGTGATCCACACGCCGGGCCATGCGGCCAACCACCTGTGCCTGGTGCTGGTCGAAGACGGCCTGCTGTTCTCCGGCGACCACATCCTCAACGGCAGCACCACCATCGTCGATCCGCCCGACGGCGACATGACGGCCTACCTGGATTCGCTGGACCGACTGACCGCGGCCTGCGAGGAGCACGGCATCGCCTTCATCCTGCCGGCCCACGGCTACGTGCTGGGGTCGGCGGTGCAGCAGATCGCGAAACTGAAGGCGCACCGCCTGCAGCGCGAAGCCAAGGTGATCGCCGCCATGCGGGCGCGCCCGGGCGCCTCGCCGGAAGACTGGGTGCCGCTGGCCTACGACGACGTGCCGCCGAAGATGTGGCCGATGGCGCAGCGGTCGCTGACGGCGCATGTGCAGCGCATCCAGGCGCTGCGCCTGGCCTGACGCGGCGCGCGCAAAAAAATTGTGAAGCTCGCCGATAGGCCGGATTCTGTGCAGCCTGGTTGCCCAGGCCGTGACCGCCATTCATCTGGGCCGGGGGTCGCCCACCCGGCTCGGTGCTACCTACCCGCCGGCTCCGCGGAGCCACATCATCGCCGGCCTATTTGGTATTGCTGCGCGTAGAGATTGCCCGTTTCACCCGGCGCACCCTTGCGAATGCGCCGACTACGTCTCTGTTGCTCTGATCCTCACCTCGCGGTGGACAGGTGTTGCCTGCTACGCTGCCCTGTGCAGTCCGGACCTTCCTCCAGTGCGATCTTTCGATCCTTGCACCAGCGGCGGCCTGGCGTGCTTCACAGCCCGTATTATCCCGGACCCGGCCCGCAACCCGCGGGCCGCCTGCTTGATCGACACAAGCCTTGATCCGTCTTTCCGAACTCAAGCTCCCGCTTTCGCAAGCGGAGCAGCCCGAAGCCCCGCTGCGCACCGCCGCCGCGGCCGTGCTGGGCGTACCTGAAACAGCCATCGCCGGCCTGGAGGTCTTCAAGCGCAGCTTCGACGCGCGCAAGGCCGACCTGCTGGCCGTGTTCATCGTGGACGTGGCGCTGGCCGATCCCTCGACCGAGCCGGCCGTCCTGCAGCGATTCGAGGAGCATCCGCACGTCGCGCCCACGCCCGACATGGCCTGGCGTCCGCCCGTGACGGCGGCCGAGTCGCCCGAGCCGCGCCCGGTGGTGATCGGCTTCGGCCCCTGCGGCATCTTCGCGGCCCTGGTGCTGGCCCAGATGGGCCTGAAGCCCATCGTGCTGGAGCGCGGCAAGCCCGTCCGCGAGCGCACCAAGGACACCTGGGGCCTGTGGCGCAAGCGCGAGCTGCATCCGGAGAGCAACGTGCAGTTCGGCGAAGGCGGCGCCGGCACCTTCTCCGACGGCAAGCTCTACAGCCAGATCAAGGATCCGCGCCACCTCGGCCGCAAGGTGATGACCGAGTTCGTGCAGGCCGGCGCGCCCGAGGACATCCTGTACGTCGCCCATCCGCACATCGGCACCTTCAAGCTGGTGAAGGTGGTCGAGCGCCTGCGCGAGCAGATCGTTGCGCTGGGCGGCGATATCCGCTTCCAGCAGCGCGTGACCGATTTCCACATCGAGGACGGCCGGGTGCGCGGCCTGACCGTGCTGCACCAGGACACGGGCGCCACGTCCGAGCTGCGCGCCGACCACGTGGTGCTGGCCCTGGGCCACAGCTCGCGCGACACCTTCGAGGCGCTGCACGCCCGCGGCGTGCACGTGGAGGCCAAGCCGTTCTCGATCGGCTTTCGCATCGAGCATCCGCAGGGAATGATCGACCGCGCCCGCTGGGGCAAGCACGCCGGCCATCCGATGCTGGGCGCGGCCGACTACAAGCTGGTGCACCACGCGGGCAACGGCCGCGCGGTCTACAGCTTCTGCATGTGCCCCGGCGGCACGGTGGTGGCGGCCACTTCGGAGCCGCAGCGCGTGGTCACCAACGGCATGAGCCAGTACTCGCGCAACGAGCGCAACGCCAACGCGGGCATCGTGGTCTCGATCGATCCCAGCGACTTTCCCGGCGGCCCGCTGGCCGGCGTGGCGCTGCAGCGCGAGCTGGAGTCGCGCGCGTTCGTGCTGGGCGGCGGCACCTACGAGGCGCCCGGCCAGCTGGTGGGCGACTTCATCGCGGGCAAGCCGTCGACGCAATTCGGCGACGTGCTGCCTTCCTACAAGCCCGGCGTCAAGCTGGGCGACCTCCATCCCTCGCTGCCCTCCTATGCGATCGAGGCGATGCGCGAAGCGCTGCCGGCGTTCGGCCGCAAGATCAAGGGCTTCGACCGCCACGACGCGGTGCTCACGGGCGTGGAGACCCGAACCTCCTCGCCGGTGCGCATCACGCGCGGCGACGACCTCCAGAGCCTGAACGTGCGCGGCCTCTACCCGGCCGGCGAAGGCGCGGGCTACGCGGGCGGCATCCTGTCGGCCGGCGTGGACGGCATCAAGGTGGGCGAAGCGGTCGCGCGGAACATCGCGGGCGCTTCGGCCCCAGCAGAACTGACCTCATGAACGACGAAACGAAGACCGCCGACGGCAAGCCGTCGCAGAAGAAGAAGCGCAACGCCGGACGCCCGCTGCATCCGATGCTGCACACCCTGTTCGAGCTCTACCCGCACCTGTTCGGCGCGCGTTTCCTGCCGCTGAAGCTGGGCGTGTTCGAGGAGATGGTGGCCGCGCATCCGGACCGCCTGAAGCCCGAGGAGCTCAAGGTCGCGCTGGGCCTGCACACACGGTCCACGCGCTACCTGGAAGCCGTGGCCGGCGGCGTGCCGCGCCACGACCTGCAGGGCCAGCCGGTGGAGCCGGTCGCGCCCGAGCACGTGCACCACGCCATCCTGGAGCTGTACCGGCGCAAGAGCGGCACGCCGCAGGAACCGGCGGCGCGCCAGCGCGCGGTGACGCAGCTGCTGCAGGCCATCGAGCGGTCCGGCCTGGGCCGCGACGGCTACCGCGAGCGCTTCGGCGCCGGCCCCGACTACGCCGTGTCGCTGCTGGACGACGCGCTGATGGCGCTGGGCCAGCGCTCGGCGCGCCAGGAAGCGCTCAAGCGCGCCTTCCAGGCGAGCGGCAAGACCGCGGAGGAGTTCGCGGAGATGTACGGGCTGAGCGCGGCGGAGGTTCGCGCCTTCGCCGGCTGAGAAAAACAAAAAGCCGCCCGAAGGCGGCTTTTCGTCGAGGCGCGGCGCTCAGGCCTGCGCCGACTGCAGCGCGGCGATGCGCTCCTCGATCGGCGGGTGCGTGGAGAACAGCTTGCCCACGCCCGAGGTGATGCCCATGGCCTGAAGGCCCTTGGGCAACTCGCCCGGCACCATGCCGCCCAGGCGGGCCAGCGCGTTGATCATCGGCTGGCGGCGGCCCATCAGGTCGGCCGAGCCGCGATCGGCACGGAATTCGCGCTGGCGGGAGAACCAGGCCACGATGATGGCGGCCAGGAAGCCCAGCAGGATGTCCAGCACGATGGTGGTGACCATGTAGCCGATGCCGGGGCCCGAGCGCTGCTCGCCGCGGCTGAGCCAGCTGTCGACCAGGTAGCCGATGACGCGCGACAGGAACACCACGAACGTGTTCATCACGCCCTGGATCAGCGTCATGGTGACCATGTCGCCGTTGGCGATGTGCGCCACCTCGTGGCCGATGACCGCCTCGACCTCTTCGCGCGTCATGCCTTGCAGCAGACCGGTGGACACCGCGACCAGCGCGCTGTTCTTGAAGGCGCCGGTGGCGAACGCGTTGGGCTCGCCTTCGAAGATGCCGACCTCGGGCATGCCGATGCCGGCCTTGTCGGCGAACTTGCGCACCGTCTCGACGATCCAGCGCTCGTCCGGGCCTTCGGCGCCCGTGATCAGCTGCACGCCCGAGCTCCACTTGGCGATGGTCTTGGACAGCAGCAGCGAGATGATGGCGCCGCCGAAGCCCATGATGAAGGCGAAGCCCAGCAGCGCGCCCAGGTTCAGCCCGTTGGCGGTGAGGTACCGGTTGACGCCCAGCAGGTTGGCGACGATCCCCAGCACCACCACGACCGCGAGGTTGGTGGCCAGGAACAGGACGATTCTTTTCATATGGCTCCGTGAGTGAAGTCCGGCGGGTCTACAACGCGCCAGATGAGGCTGGCGGCGCCGCTTTCAAGTCCGGCCGCCGCGCATTCTGCCCTGCCTCACCGGCGTCGCGGCCGGAATACCACGGAGTCGTCGTAGAACGAAAAGTTCAGGTTCCCGGCGTCCCAGCCGGGGATGCCCATCAGCGGCAGCGGCGTGAACGGCTTGGCCGCCAGCCGCTGCGGCGTGCATCGTTCGGCCAGCCAGGCGTCGGCCTCGGACAGGTCGTGCAATGCGCACGGCTCGCACCAGACGTGGGCGGTCAGGTCCTTGCGCGGCGCCGCCAGTTTCTCGAGCAGGGCGTGCCCGACGACCAGCAGCCGGGCTTCGGACCAGCGCGGCCGCAGGTCCACGAACAGCCGGCGCCAGTCGCGCTCGAGCAGCGCGTCCCAGAGCGGCTGGGGCGCGTCCAGCAGGGCGCCGTTCTCGTCGAACAGCGTGATCGCATCGCGCACCGGCCCGCGCCGGCCGGCGATGCCGTGCGCCGCGATCTCGGCGGCCTGCAGCTCGTTCAGCCGCGACTTGGTGCGCGGCAGGCGATGCCAGACCAGGCCGTTGAAGAAGTCGTGCAGGTTCCCGCGCGTGGGGCACTCGCGGCGCTCGAAAATGAAGCGCTCGTAGGGAACCCCTTCGGGAAGCGCGTCCTGCGGGACGAAGCGGACGGGTGCGGGGGCGTGCGCGTTGAGCGCGGCGGGAAGCGACGCCGCGCTCGACCCATGCTGCTCTACGGCCCGTCCCGGTCCGCGCCAATCCGCGTACCACGGAGCCTGCCAGTCCAGGCCGTCCGGCAATTCAGTCCAGGCGTCGCAGCTTGTTCGGCTGGCGCGCGGGAGTCAGTTCGACCGGCAGCCCCAGCTTCTTGAAGAACGCGGTCGCGCTGGCGCTCTTCGTCATCAGCTTGGCGTCGCGCAGCTTCTTGACGACGGTGTTCAGTTCGACGGGCTCGCCGTCGAGGAACTGCGGGGATTCCTCGAGCAGCGACCAGACCTCGGACGCGGTATCGGGCGCCGGCGCCTTCGCCGCGGCGGTCTTCTTCGCGGCCTTGCGCGCGCGAGGCGCCGGCGCGGGTGCAGGCGCGGGTGCAGGCTGGGCTTCGGCCCTCGGCGAGAGCGGGATCACTTCGGCGTACACACGCTTGAGCACCGCGAGGTCCGCCTTGTGCTCCTGGGCGTAGCACAGCACACGGCGCCCGGATTCGCGCAGGCGCACCGCCAGCGGCGCGAAGTCGCCGTCGCTGGAGCCGATGGCCACCGTGGCCGGCAGGTGGCCGGCATGCAGCAGGTCCATCGCATCGACGACCAGCGCGGCGTCGGTCGTTCCCTTGCCCTGGTTCACGATGGCGCGCGCGGCATGCTTCTGCAGCACGTCGCGCACCGCGGAAAGCGTCTCCGGGCTGCCGTAGGCGCGCAGGACGCAGACCGTGAAGCCGCGCGCATGAAGATCGGCGATCGCCTTCTCCACCAGCTCCGAGGCGAGATTGTCGGCGTCGACCAGCAACGCCACGGGGATGCGGGCCGTGGTGCTCACGCCGCCGCGGTCGCCTTCCACCGCAGCGTCTCCCCCGCCCGCAACGGTTTGAGCTGCGCCTCGCCGAAGGCGTAGCTCTCCGGCACGGTCCAGTCCTGGCGCTTGAGCGTGAGCGTGCCGGTGTTGCGCGGCAGGCCGTAGAAGTCGGGGCCGAAGAAACTCGCGAAGCCCTCCAGGCGGCCCAGCGCGCCGGCGGCGTCGAAGGCCTCGGCATACAGCTCCATCGCGGCGTGCGCGGTGTAGCAGCCCGCGCAGCCCGTCGCGTGCTCCTTCAGGTGCGCCGGATGCGGGGCGCTGTCGGTGCCGAGGAAGAACTTCGGGCTGCCGGAAGTCGCCGCTTCCACCAGCGCGACGCGATGCACTTCGCGCTTGAGCACCGGCAGGCAGTAGTAGTGCGGCCGGATGCCGCCGGTGAAGATGGCGTTGCGGTTGTAGAGCAGGTGGTGCGCCGTGATGGTGGCGGCCGTCAGCGGGTCGGCTTCGCGGATGTACTGCGCGGCCTCGCGCGTGGTGATGTGCTCCATCACGATCTTCAGGCCCGGGAAGTCGCGGCGCAGCGGGATCAGCTGCTCGTCGATGAACACCGCTTCGCGATCGAACAGGTCCACCTCGGGCGAGGTGACCTCGCCGTGCACCAGCAGCGGCAGGCCCTCGCGCTCCATCGCCTCCAGCGTGCGATGCGTCTTGCGGATGTCGGTGACGCCGAAGTCGCTGTTGGTGGTGGCGCCGGCCGGATAGAGCTTGAGCGCGACCACGCCGGCCTCGCGCGCGCGGCGGATCTCGTCCGGCGGCAGGTTGTCGGTGAGGTACAGCGTCATCAGCGGCTCGAACGACACGCCTTGCGGCACGGCCGCGCGGATGCGGTCGCGGTAGGCCGCCGCCTGCTGGGCCGTGGTCACCGGCGGCTTCAGGTTGGGCATGATGATCGCGCGGCCGAACTGCGCCGCCGTGTGCGGCACCACCGCGGACAGCGCCGCGCCGTCGCGCACGTGCAGGTGCCAGTCGTCGGGGCGGGTGAGGGTCAGGGAATCGGGCATACGGGCCCGATTGTCCCAGAGGGCGGCCGACCGGACGGACAACGAAAAAGCGGCCTTGCGGCCGCTTCCTGCTTTCTGGATTCCCGCCTTCGCGGGAATGACGCGCGCTGTCGCGCTCAGTGCGACAGGATCTTGTTCAGGAAATCCTTGGTGCGCGGCTGGCGCGCTTCGGGGTTGCCGAAGAACTCGTCCTTGCTGCAGTCCTCGAGGATGCGGCCGCCCACGTCGATGAAGATCACGCGGTTGGCCACCTTGCGGGCGAAGCCCATCTCGTGCGTCACCACCATCATGGTCATGCCTTCCTTGGCCAGCGTGACCATCACGTCCAGCACCTCGCCGACCATCTCGGGGTCGAGCGCCGAGGTGGGTTCGTCGAACAGCATCACGATCGGGTCCATCGACAGCGCGCGGGCGATGGCCACCCGCTGCTGCTGGCCGCCGGACAGCTGGCCGGGGAACTTGTCCTTGTGCGCCATCAGGCCCACGCGCTCGAGCATCTTCATGCCGCGCTTCCTGGCCTCGTCGGCGTTGCGGCCCAGCACCTTCATCTGCGCCAGCGTCAGGTTCTCGGTGACCGAGAGGTGCGGGAACAGCTCGAAGTGCTGGAACACCATGCCGACGCGGCTGCGCAGCTTGGGCAGGTCGGACTTGCCGTCGGTGACGGACTTGCCGTCCACCGTGATGTCGCCCTTCTGCACCGGCTCGAGCCCGTTGACGGTCTTGATCAGCGTGGATTTGCCGGAGCCCGACGGGCCGCAGACCACCACCACGTCGCCCTTGTCGATGCGCACCGAGCAGTTCTCCAGCACCTGCACGGGGCCGTACCACTTGGAGACGTTGTTGATTTCGATCATGGGTTTGTCGCTCATGTCTTTTCTTTCAGCGGATGATCTGGACCTTGTTCTGGATCATCCGAACGAACTTCGAGAGAGCCAGGCACATGAGGAAATACAGGACGGCGGCCAGCAGGTAGGCCTCGATGGGCCGGCCCAGGTTCTTGCCGGCCGTCTCGAAGCCCTTGAGCATGTCGTAGGCGCCGATGGCATAGACCAGGGACGTGTCCTGGAACAGGATGATGGTCTGGGTGAGGAACACCGGCAGCATGTTGCGGAACGCCTGCGGCAGGATGATCAGCTTCATGTTCTGCCCGTACGTCATGCCGAGCGCGTAGCCCGCGTTGACCTGCCCGCGCGGGATCGACTGGATGCCGGCGCGGACGATCTCGGAGAAGTACGCCGCCTCGAAGGCGATGAAGGTGATCACCGCCGACATCTCCGCGCCGATCGGGCGGCCGATGGCGAACGGGATTAGCAGGAAGAACCACAGCAGCACCATCACCAGCGGGATGGACCGCATCGTGTTCACGTAGGCGGCGGCGGGCACTTCCAGGAAGGTCTTGCCCGAGAGCCGCATCAGGGCCAGCACGGTGCCGAAGGCGATGCCGCCCACGGTGGCCACCACGGTCAGCCAGATGCTGAAGTAGAAGCCCTTGATGACGAAGGGAGCCAGCAGGTCCCAGCTGAAGAACGAAATGTCGAGGCTGCCCAGCATGTCAGTGCCCCCCGCCCATGCCGCCCGCGGCGACGAAGCCCGGAACGCGGGTCCTGCGTTCGATGACGCCCATCACCCGGTTGATGGCGAAGGCCGAGATCGCGTACAGCACCGTGGCGGCCAGGTACATCTCCACCGGCGCCGAGGTTTCCTCGCCCGACTGGCGGGCGAAGAACGTGAGTTCGGCGATCGACACCGCAAAGGCCACCGAGGAGTTCTTGACGATGTTCATGGACTCGCTGGTGAGCGGCGGGATCACGATGCGCAGCGCCATCGGCAGCAGCACGTAGCGATAGGTCTGCCAGGTGTTCAGTCCCAGCGCCATGCCCGCGTAGCGCTGGCCGCGCGGCAACGCCTGGATGCCCGCGCGAACCTGCTCGGCCACGCGGGACGAGGTGAACAGGCCCAGGGCGATGATCACCAGCACCACCGAAGGCACCTGCTTCATCGCCGGGAAGATGCCCGGGATCACGAAGTACCAGAGGAAGATCTGCACCAGGATCGGGATGTTGCGGAAGAGCTCCACCCACGCGTTGCCCAACCGCACCAGCCATGGGCTGTTGGGCAGGGTCCTGATCGTTCCGACGATCAGTCCGGTGACCAGGGCGACGACCAGCGCGCACAGGGCCACCCAGATCGTCCAGCCCCACGCCGTGACGATCCAGTTCAGGTAGGTTTCGTCACCGCCCCTGCCGAAGCAACCGACCACCGTCTCGCCGGTGGTCGTCTCCCTGCAGAAGACCTGCCAGTTCCAGGCCATGCACTTCTCCTCTTCTTGCTCTTTGCATCTTCACGGGCACCCCCTCCAAACGCAAGACCCCTGCCCAACGCGTTCGGACAGGGGTCCTGGGGGTCCGCCGGTGATTACTTCTTGGCGTAGTCTTCCATCGGCTTGTCGTTCGGGGTCGCCCAAGCCTGCTTGGTGCTCTCCGTCAGCGCCAGGCCGACCTTGATGTTCTTCGGCGGGATCGGCTGCAGGAACCACTTGTCCCACAGCTTGTTCATCTCGCCGCTCTTGACCAGGCCGGCGATGACGTCGTTGCCCAGCTTCTTCAGGCTGGCGTCGTCCTTGCGGATCATGATGGCGATCGGCTCGACGTTCAGCACTTCGTTCAGCAGCTTGAAGTCACCGGGATTGCGCGAGGTGGCGATGTTGCCGGCCAGGATGGAGCCGTCCATCGCGAAGGCGTCGGCGCGGCCGGATTCCAGCAGCAGGAAGCTGTCGGCGTGGTCCTTGCCGAAGACTTCCTTGAAGTCCATGCCTTGGGCGCGCTCGTGCTTGCGCAGGTGCTGCACCGAGGTGGTGCCGGTGGTGGTGGCGATCGTCTTGCCATTGAGCTGGGCGATCGAGTTGATGCCGGAGTTGGCCTTGACCGCGACCTTCACTTCCTCGACGTAGGTCGTGTTCAGGAAGGACACGTCCTTCTGGCGGGCGGTGTTGTTGGTGGTGGAGCCGCACTCGATGTCCACGGTGCCGTTCTGCACCAGCGGGATGCGGTTCTGCGAGGTCACCGGCTGGTACTTCACTTCCAGCTTCTTGCCGGCCTGCTTCTCCAGCTCGGCCAGGATGCGCTGGCAGATCTCGACGTGGAAGCCGGCGTACTTGCCGTCACCCAGCGTATAGGACAGAGCGCCGGAGGATTCGCGCACACCCATGGTGACCGAGCCGGTGGACTTGGCCTTCGCGACGGTGTCGTTCGCCTGGGCGAACGCGGCACCCGAGGCGGCGGCGGCAATGGCCGTGGCCAGCAGAACCTTCTTCATGCAAATCTCCTGAATGGGAACGTAAGGATGTAAGTGAAAGCCAAATTCTAGAGACTATGCGTCTGGGGATTACCCTGAATATGCTGACGCAGCTCCGGGAACACGTCCTTCGCAGGAAGCAGGGTTCATGCCGCGGCGCCGCCATCCACCTCCAGCCGCAAGGGCTGCGTCAGCTTCTCGGGCACCAGCAGGGCGTCCATCTGCTCGCGCGTCAGGATGCCCAGCGACTGCGCCACTTCGTCGATGGGCGCCCCGGTGGCGATGGCGGTCTTGGCGATGAGGGCCGCCTTCTCGTAGCCGATGATCGGGTTCAGAGCCGTGACCAGCGTGACCGAGTCGCGCACCCGGCGCGCCAGCACCTCGTGGTTGGCCTCGATGCCGGCCACGCAATTGGTCTGCAGCGTCATACAGGCGCTGGCCAGGTGCCGGATGCTCTTGTGCAGGCTCCAGCCCATGATCGGCTCGAAGGCATTGAGCTGCAGCTGGCCGGCCTCGGACGCCATGGTCACCGTCATGTCGTTGCCGATCACCTCGAACGCCACCTGGTTCATCACCTCCGGGATCACCGGATTGACCTTGCCCGGCATGATCGAGGAGCCCGCCTGCCGGGGCGGCAGCTTGATGTCGCCGAAGCCCGCCTGCGGCCCGCTGGACAGCAGCCGCAAGTCGTTGCAGGTTTTCGAAAGCTTGGTCGCCACCCGCTTGAGCACGCCGGACAGCTGGACGAACGCGCCGGTGTCCTGCGTGGCTTCCACCAGATTGGGCGACTTGATCACGGGCACGCCGCTCACTTCGGCCAGGGTGCGGCAGGCCAGCTCGGCATAGCCGTGCGGCGAGTTGATGCCGGTGCCGATGGCGGTGGCGCCCAGGTTGATCTCCTGGATCAGGGCACGGGCCTCCCGCAGTCGCTGCTCGTCCTCGCCCATCATCACCGCGTAGGTCGAGAACTCCTGCCCGAGCGTCATCGGCACCGCGTCCTGCAACTGGGTGCGGCCGATCTTGAGCACGTCCTTGAATTCCTCGGCCTTGGCCTCGAAGCCGGTGCGAAGGAAGGTCATGGCCTCCAGCAGCCGGTCGATGCCGAACCACAGGGCCAGGCGCACCGCGGTCGGATAGACGTCGTTGGTGCTCTGCGAGGCGTTGACGTGGTCGTTCGGATGCAGCACGTCGTAGCGGCCCTTCTCGAACCCGAGCCGCTCCAGCGCGAGGTTGGCGATCACCTCGTTGGCGTTCATGTTGGTGGAGGTGCCGGCGCCGCCCTGGATGACGTCGACCACGAACTGGTCGTGGTGCTCGCCCGCGATCAGCTTCTCGCAGGCGCCCATGATCGCGAAGGCGCGCTTCTCGTCGAGCACGCCCAGCTGCAGGTTGGACCTGGCGGTCGCCTTCTTGACGTAGCCGAATGCGCGGATCAGCTCCGGCATGGCCGACAGCGGGGTGCCGGAGATCGGGAAGTTCTCCACCGCGCGGGCCGTGTGGACGCCCCAGTAGGCCTGGGCCGGGATGCGCTTCTCGCCCAGGAAGTCGTGTTCGATGCGGTGGTCTTGCTGAGTCATGGTTCGCGTCGGTGGCCGGGATGGCGCGAACTTTAGTCAGCGGTGAACGCGCCTGCCAATGCTGTTTGAAACGCAGGGTTATGCAAGAAATTCATGACCCCGCCAGGTACTTCCAGAGTGCCTGCGCGTTGCTCTTCGGTGCCTCCCGGCCGGAAGGTTTCTCGCGGTAGGCGCGGATGTCCATCGCGAGCTCCAGCCCCGTCATGCCGGGCGGAGCGGCGGACACCAGGCGGCGCGACCGCATCTCCTTCTTCACCGCGCTGTGCGGCAGGAAGGCGACGCCATGGCCTTCGAGCGCCATCACCTTGAGGCCCTCGGCCATGTCGGTCTCGTACACGCGGTCCAGGTGGATGGCGGTGGGCGACTGCTTGAGGATGAGGTCGGTCACGCGGCCGAGGTACGCGCCGGGCGCGTAGCCCAGGTACGGCAGCGGCTGGCCCGGTCGGCCGGGCAACCGGAAGATCGGTTCGCCGTTGGCGTCGGGCTTGCAGTAGGGCGCCAGCACCTCCTGCCCGAGCGTCACCATCTCGTAGCGCTCGGCATCCAGCTGCAGCGGCTGCGAGGCGTGGTGGTAGGCGATCAGCAGGTCGCAGCCGCCTTCGACCAGCCGCATCACCGCGTCGTGCACGTTCAGCGCTATCAGCCGGCTCTTGATGGGTCCGAACTTCTCGCGCAGGCTGGACACCCACGCGGGGAAGAAAGTGAAGGCCAGCGTGTGCGGCACGGCGAACTCGATCACGTCCTGCCCCGCCGCCGAGTGGCCGCGCAGCATGGCGCGCGTGCTTTGCAGGGCCTGCAGCATCTCCAGCGACTGCGTGTACAGCGTCTCGCCGGCGGGCGTCAGGCGGGTCGGATAGGAACTGCGGTCGACGAGATCCGTGCCGGCCCAGGCCTCCAGCGCCTGGATGCGCCGCGAGAAAGCCGGTTGCGTGACGTGCCGCAACTGCGCGGAGCGGCTGAAGCTGCGCGTCTCCGCCAGGCTCACGAAGTCTTCCAGCCACTTGGTTTCCATGGGGCCGGATTGTGGCCTGACCGGGTCAGGCCACTTCGAACTGCTGGATGCGCGCGCTCACCTGGCCGCCCTCGATGCGCAGCTCGCCGGCGGAGATCGGCAGCTTGAAGCGCCGCGGCCCCGCGCTGCCCGGATTCACGAACAGCACGCCGTCGCGATCCTGAACCACCGGCTTGTGCGAATGGCCGGACACCACCACCCGCGCCGCCCGCGCGCGTGCGTGCCGCGGCAGGTGCGAGAGGTCGTGCACGATGAAGATGCCGATGCCCTCCACGGTGACCAGTTCGGACTCCTCGATCCGGTCCGCCCAGGGGCCCCAGTCGTTGTTGCCCCGCACCGCGGTGACCGGCGCGATCTCGCCCAGCCGCTGCAGCACGTGCGCATCGCAGATGTCGCCGGCATGCAGGATCAGGTCGCTGCCGCGCAGGAAGTCCAGCACCGGCTCGCGCAGCAGGCCGTGCGTGTCGGAGACCAGGCCCACGCGCTTCATGGGACCGCGCCTTCCTTCAGGCGAGCGACGCCGGATCGAGGTTCGCGCCGCACACGATCAGCGCGACGACCTCGTCCTTCGCGGGCCGGTACAGGCCGCTGCGCAACGCCGCGAGCGGCAGCGCCGCGGCGGGTTCGACGGCCAGCTTCATCTCCTTCCACAGCCACTGCTGCGCGGCGCGGATCGTGTCGTCGGGCAGCAGCAAGGCCTGGGGGACGAAACGCTGCGTGATGTCCCACGACAGCGCGCCGATTCGCTTGGCGCCCAGCGAATCGGCGGCGATGCCGCTGACCGCGACGTCGACCGGCGACCTCGCCTCGCGCGCCCGGTACAGCGTGGGCGCGAGCTCGGGCTCCAGCGCGATCACGCGGCTGCGGTCCTCGAACCAGGCCGCGACACCGCCGACCAGGCCGCCGCCGCCCACGCTCACCAGCACGGAGCCGGGCAGGCCGCCGCCCTGCTCCTCGATCTCGCAGGCGAGCGTGCCGGCGCCGGTGACGACCTCGGGCTGGTCGTACGCATGCGTGAGCAGCGCGCCGGTCTCGCGCTGGCGGGCCAGGCAGGCTTCCAGCGCCTCGGCGTACACGGCGCCCGTGACCACCACCTGCGCGCCCAGTTCGCGCAGGCGCGCCTGCTTGGCCGGGCTGCTGACGGTGGGCACGAACACTTCGCAGCGCACGCCGAGTTCACGCGCCGCGGCGGCCGTCGCGATGCCCGCGTTGCCGCCGGACGCGACGATCACGCCGCTGTCGGGGATCGTGTTGGAGAGCAGCCGGAACAGCATGCCGCGCGCCTTGAAGCTGCCGGCCGTCTGCAGGTGCTCGAGCTTGAGCCAGACCTCGCGGCAGTCCACGCCCAGCGCGCTGCCGGGCAGCTTCCACAAGGGCGTGCGGCGGATGAAGTGCGGGAACCGTTCGCGGAAGACCTGCGCCGCCTGGGCGATCGCCGTCCGGTTCAAAGCTTGAGCCCCTTGGGCAGCGGGAAGCGGATGGTCTCCTGCACGCCGTCCATCTTGCGCACGGCGACGGCGCCCATCGAGCGGACGCGGTCGATGACCTGCTCGACCAGCAGCTCCGGCGCCGAAGCGCCCGCCGTCAGGCCCACGCGCGAGCGGCCTTCCAGCCACTGCGGCTGCAGCTCGTCGGCGCTGTCCACCATGTGGGCCGGCACGCCCAGCTTGCGCGCCAGTTCGGCCAGCCGGTTGCTGTTGCTGCTGGTGGGGCTGCCGACCACGATGACGACGTCGACCTGGGCCGACAGCGCCTTCACGGCGTCCTGCCGGTTCTGGGTGGCGTAGCAGATGTCCTGCTGCTTGGGTTCGCGGATGTCGGGGAAGCGCTTGCGCACCGCGGCCGTGATCTCGGCGGCGTCGTCCACCGACAGCGTGGTCTGCGTGACCACCGCGAGCTTCTCGGTCTGCGAGGGCTGCACCTGCGCCACGTCGGCGACTTCCTCGACCAGGTGGATGCCGTGGTCCAGCTGGCCCATGGTGCCCTCGACCTCGGGATGGCCCTTGTGGCCGATCATGATGAACTCGTAGCCTTCGCGCGCGAGCTTGGCCACTTCGACGTGCACCTTGGTGACCAGCGGGCAGGTAGCGTCGAACACCTCGAAGCCGCGCCGGTGCGCTTCCTCCTGCACCGCCTTGCTCACGCCGTGGGCCGAGAACACCAGCGTGGAGCCGGGCGGCACTTCGGCCAGGTCCTCGATGAAGATCGCGCCCTTGGACTTCAGGTCGTTGACCACGTAGGTGTTGTGCACGATCTCGTGGCGCACGTAGATCGGCGCGCCGAACTTGGCCAGCGCCCGCTCGACGATCTCGATGGCCCGGTCTACGCCCGCGCAGAAGCCGCGCGGCTCCGCCAGGAGGATCTGCTTGGCGACGTCGTTCACAGCACTCCGATCAGCTGGACTTCGAAGGTGACCGGCTGCCCGGCCAACGGATGGTTGAAGTCGAACAGCACGGCGTCGGCCAGGCCGTCGCCATCGCCGTCGCGACCCACCTGCTGCACGGCGCCGGCGTAGCTGCCCATGCCGTCGGGCGTGGGGAACTGCACCACGTCGCCGACGTGGTACCGCTCGTCCGGATCGCCCAGTTCGCGCAGCAGCTTGCGCGCGACCCACTGGACCATCTCGGGGTTGCGTTCGCCGAAGGCCTCGCCGGCGGGGATCTCGAAGGTCGCGCGGGCGCCCTCCTCCATCCCGAGGAGACGCTGCTCGACGGCCGGCGAGAGTTCGCCGCTGCCCAGTGTCAAAGTCGCGGGCTTGTCGCCGAAGGTGTTGATGATGTCGCCGCCGGGCCCGGCCAGGCGGTAGTGCAAGGTCAGGAACGAGCCCGGATGCACGCGGGTCGGGGAGGAAGGCATGGATATGGAAGACAAGAGGCCCGATTTTAGGGCGCCGCCCTTGGCCGGGCCGTCGCCATGGTCGGGCAGGAGCTGATCCGTGCCGCTGCTGGACCTGCCCCTGGACTCGCGCCCGCGCGAGAAGCTCCTCGCCCGCGGCCCCGCCGCCCTCTCCGACACCGAGCTGCTGGCCCTGCTGCTGCGCACCGGCCTGGCCGGCCGCGGCGTGCTCGCGCTGGCCCAGGAGCTGGTCGAAGGCTTCGGCGGCGTCGCCGGCCTGCTGGATGCGGGCGCCGATGAGCTCAAGCGCATCAAGGGGCTGGGCGGCCCGGCCAAGCGGGCGCAACTGCTTGCGGTGCTGGAACTGGCGCGCCGCGCCATGGCCCAGCAGTTGCGCACGCGCGAGGTCTTCAGCTCGCCCGACACCGTGCGGCACTACCTGCAGCTGCACCTGGCGCGGCAGGCGCACGAACTGTTCGCGGTGATGTTCCTGGACGCGCAGAACCGGCTGATCACGATGGAAGTGATGTTCCGCGGGACGCTCACGCAGACCTCGGTCTATCCGCGAGAAGTGGTGGTGCGCGCGCTCAAGCTGGAGGCCGCCGCGGTCGTCCTCGCCCACAACCACCCGAGCGGCACCGTCGTGCCCTCGCGCGCCGACGAGGCGCTGACGCAAACCCTGAAATCGGCACTGGCGCTGGTGGACGTGCGGGTGCTGGACCACGTCATCGTCGCGCCGGGGCAGGCGCTGTCGATGGCGCAGCGGGGGTTGCTCTAGACGCGCACTTCGACGAACTCGCCGAAAGAGTGAGGCTCGGGGATGGGCTGGCCATCCTCCTTCATGCCTTCGAGGTGGAACGCGAGGGCCTCCTGGATCAGCCGCGTCACTTCCTCGCGGGTTTCGCCGGTCGCGACGCAGCCCGGGAGGTCCGGTACATAGGCGCCGAAGCTCGATGGGCCTTGCTCAATGACGACGAGATATTGCATCGGGACCTCCATTCTTCAGGCCGGCTTGCTTCAGCACGCTGCGAAGCGTCCCAGGCGGCATTTCCACATTCAGCTTGCCCGATAGCGTCACGGTGCCCGGCTTCCATGGATGATGATACTGGCGGTGGCTGCCTCGCTGGCGCACTTGCATCCAGCCATCCGCCTCGAGCAACGCAGCGATCTCCTTGACCTTCATGGGCATGGCCGAGAGCTTCAGCCGATGCGCTTCTGAGAGCGTCCTCAAGGTTGCAGATGCAGCGAATCCAATGCCCGGCCGGCCTTGCTGTGTTGGGTCCTGATGTCTAATGGACTCTCCAAGTCAGAAGCCCACGGCCCACCCAAGCCGCGCGTGTCGTGAAAGCCAAATCCCTCCAGGACCTCCAGCAGATCCAGCGCCAGCTGGCCGAGCAGCGCGAGCTTGCCGCCAAGCGGCAGGCCGAGCAGCTGCAGGCGCAGCGGCGGGCGGAGGCGGAGCGCAGCCTCTTCGTGCGCGCGGCGGGCCAGGTGCAGCCGCTGCGGCATGGCCCGCGGGTGGTGCTGGCCGGCGAGCCGCCCGCGCCGATCCCCGTCCAGGCGCAACTGGACGAACAGCGCGTGCTGCTCGAATCCATCAGCGACGACTTCGATGCCAGCACCTTGCTGGACGTGGACGACGCGCTCAGCTTCCGCCGCCCCGGCGTCGGCCTGGACGTGACGCGCAAGCTGCGCAAGGGCCACTGGAGCATCCAGCGCGAGATCGACCTGCACGGCCTGCGCCGCGAGGACGCCCGCGAGGCGCTGTCCGCCTTCATCCGCGAATCGCATCGCCACGGCGTGCGCTGCGTGCGCGTGGTGCATGGCAAGGGCCTGGGCTCGCCGGGCCGCACGCCGGTGCTCAAGGCCAAGGTGCAGGGCTGGCTGGTGCAGAAGAAGGAAGTGCTGGCCTTCGTTCAGGCGCGCGGCGACGAAGGCGGCGCGGGCGCCCTCGTGGTGCTGCTCAAGCCGCTGGGGCCGGGGACGTGAGCGGCAGCCCCGGCATGGGGCGGCCGTAGACGCGGCGGATGCGGTCTTCCAGCGGCGGATGCGAATCCAGCCAGCCGCCCCGCGCGGCGGCATCGCCCACCAGCAGCAAATGCTGCGCCGCCGGAATCCATGCCGGTCCGCGCACGCCTTCGATTCGCTGCGTGAGCGCCTTGCGCAGCACGCCACCCAGGCCGTCGCGGCTGCGGGTCCACTGCACGGCACGCGCGTCGGCCAGGAACTCGCGCTGGCGCGACACGGCGGCCTGAAGCCAGCGCCCGGCCCACCAGCCGAACGAACCCATCGCCATCACCGCCGAGCCGAGCAGCACCAGCGGTCCGCCCCGATCACGCACCGCGTCTCCGAAGCGCCAGACCAGCTCCAGCCCGGTGACCATGCCGGCCAGCTGCATGTTCAGCCGTGTGTCGCCTTCGTGGATGTGGCTGCACTCGTGGGCGACCAGGCCCCTGCAGCTCGTCGCGGGTCAGCGCATCGAGCGCGCCTTCGGTGACGGCTAGCACCGCGTCGTGCTCGTCCCAGCCGACGGCGAACGCGTTGATCGCGGCCGCACGCGGCACCACCATCGCGAACGGCCGCGGCATGTGCGCCGCGATGCAGATCTCGTCGACGATGTTGCACAGCCGCTGCTCCGCCGCCGACACCGAGGGCCGCGCCTCGCGCGCCCCGATGCGGCGCGCCAGCCGTTCGGCGCCGCCGCGCGCACGCAGGTTGCTGGCTTCGATCCACCAGCCGCCCAGCACCAGCATCAGCGTGACACCGACGTTGATCGCCAGAAAGCCGCGCGGCAGGCCCAGCGCCAGCGGCGTGACCAGGTCCAGCATCCAGAAGATCGCGGCCAGCGCGACGTGCACGCCGATGACCGTGCCGGCCACGGCCAGCGCGAACAACAGGACCAGCCGGAGCGATTCCGCCCGCGCGCGGTCCTGCAGCTCGAAGAAACGCATGAAGCTTTAGAAGGCGACCCGCGGAGCCTGCCGCTCCTGCTCGCTCTGGGTGGACTTGAGCATCCCCGCCTCGTTGAAGCCGAACAGGCGGGCCACCACCAGTTCGGGAAAGCGGAGTGCGACGTCGTTGTATTCCAGCACTTCGTCGTTGTAGGCCTGGCGGGCGAAGCTGATGCGGTTCTCGGTGCTGGCCAGTTCCTCGCTGAGCGAGCGCATCGTCTCGTCGCCCTTGAGCTCGGGATAGGCCTCGGCCACCACCAGCAGGCGGCCCAGGCTGCCGCCCAGGGCTTCTTCGGCCTGCGAGAGCGTCGCCACGGCCGCCGCGCTGGCCGGCGCGGATCGCGCGCCTTCGGCCGCGGCCACCGCCGCGCCGCGCGCGCGGGTCACGGCCTCCAGCGTGGCGGCCTCGTGCGCCAGGTAGCGTTTCGCCACGTCGACCAGGTTGGGCACCAGGTCGTAGCGGCGCTTCAGCTGCACGTCGATCTGCCCGAAGGCGTTGTTGATCCGGTTGCGCCGCTGCACCAGCCCGTTGTAGGCGGCCACGGCCCACATCACGCCACCGGCGGCGATCGCCACCAAGACCCAGCCCGTCGTCGACATGCGCCCCTCCCGTGGTTGTGCACGCGAGGGATTATGGAATGGCTGAGCTCAGGTGGCCACGTTGCGCATCCAGTCCGCGGTCTGGAAGAACGAATCGCGCAGGCGCACGCGCAGCTTCTCGTCGACGCCGACCTCGCCCATGGCCTGGTCCATGCAGGCCAGCCACTGGTCGCGCTCGCGGATGCCGATCTTGAACGGCAGGTGCCGGGCGCGCAGGCGCGGATGGCCGAATCGCTCGGTGTAGTGCTGCGGGCCGCCGAGCCAGCCGCACAGGAACCAGAACAGCCGCTGGCGTGCGTTCTCCAGCGTGTTGCCGTGGGCGGCGCGCAGGGCCGCGTAGCCGGGGTCCAGGTCCATCAGGTCGTAAAACCGGTCGACCAGGGCCTTCACCTTCTCCTCGCCGCCGATCCACTCGAAGGGGGTGGCGTACGGCGCTTTTTCCTGGATCTGCATGGCCCCGATTGTCGCAGCCGGCCCGCTTGCAATCGCCGCGAAGGGCCATAGCTACCGGGCATGACCACCCCGCTGACCACCCACCGCAACCTGGTCACGCTGGTGCAGTTGCTCCGCAAGATGGAGCGCAGCAGCGTGCCGGTCGACGCGGACCAGTACCGCTCCGTCATCGCCCAGATCCATGCCGGCCTGCGAGACCATCCGCACGACACCGCGCTCGAATCGCTGCTGGCGGCCCTGCCCGAGCTGGCTGAGCTGTACGAGAACCTGAACTACGGGCACGCGGGGCTTTGCCGGTCGCCGCTGGAGGCCTCGGTGCACGCGGAGCAGCTCGCGCGTGCGGCGCTGGAGAAGGCGGGGCGCTGAAGTCAGGCGGTCTCGGCCGCCGCGCCCACGTCGTCGCCGCTCTCCTGCTGCAGGCGCCACATCTGCGCGTAGCGGCCGCCGCGCGCCAGCAGCTGCTGGTGGGTGCCGCGCTCGACGATGCGGCCGGCGTCCATCACCAGGATCTCGTGGGCGTCGATCACGGTGGACAGCCGGTGCGCGATCAGCAGCGTGGTCTTGTTCTGCGCCGCGCTCTTGAGCTCGGCCTGGATGGCGCGCTCGTTGGCCGAGTCCAGCGCCGAGGTGGCCTCGTCGAAGATCAGGATCGGCGGGTCCTTCAGCAGCGTGCGGGCGATGGCCACGCGCTGCTTCTCGCCGCCCGAGAGCTTCAGGCCCCGCTCGCCCACCATGGTCTGGTAGCCGCGCGGCGTGCCCTCGATGAAGGCGTGGATGCGGGCCGCGCGCGCCGCCTCCTCCACGTCCGACCGGCTCGCGCCCGGCCGGCCATAGGCGATGTTGTATTCGACGGTGTCGTTGAACAGCACCGTGTCCTGCGGAACGATGCCGATGGCACGGCGCACGCTGCCCTGCGTGACCTCGCGCAGGTCCTGGCCCGCGATGCACACGCGCCCCTGCTGCACGTCATAGAAACGGTACAGCAGCCGGGCCAGCGTGGACTTGCCCGAGCCCGAGGGCCCGACCACGGCCACCGTGCGGCCGGCCGGGATCTCGAAGCTGACGTCGTGCAGGATCACGCGCGCCGGCTCGTAGGCGAAGGTGACGTGCTCGAAGCGCACCGTCGCCTCGCCCGGGCCCAGCTGCAGCGCCGGCGCGCCCGGCCGGTCGGCCACCTCGCGCTCCTTTTCCATCAGCGCGAACATCTTGTCGAGGTCGGTGAGGCTCTGCTTGATCTCGCGGTACAGCACGCCCAGGAAGTTGAGCGGGATGTACAGCTGGATCATGAAGGCGTTGATCATCACCAGGTCGCCCAGCGTCATGCGGCCTTCGACCACGCCCTGGGTGGCGCGCCACAGCATGAAGACCAGCCCGACGGCGATGATGAGCTGCTGCCCCGTGTTGAGCATCGACAGCGTGGTCTGCGACTTCAGCCGGGCGCGGCGCAGCTTCTCCAGGCTCTCGTCGTAGCGGTTGGCTTCGAAGCCCTCGTTGTTGAAGTACTTGACCGTCTCGTAGTTCAGCAGCGAATCGATGGCGCGCGTGTGGGCGGCCGAGTCGAATTCGTTGGCCTCGCGGCGGAACTTGGTGCGCCACTCGGTCACGCTGACGGTGAACACGACGTACAGCGCCAGCGCGATCAGCGTGATCCAGGCGAACCAGGCATCGAACCGCACGGCCAGGATGCCCAGCACCAGCGCCACCTCGATGAAGGTCGGCACGATGCTGTAGAGCGAATACGAGATCAGCGACTCGATGCCGCGCACGCCGCGCTCGATGTCGCGCGTCATGCCGCCGGTCTGGCGCTCCAGGTGGAAGCGCAGCGACAGCGAATGCAGGTGCTCGAAGGTGCGCAGCGCGATGCTGCGGGCCGCGCCCTGCGTGGCCTTGGCGAACACCAGTTCGCGCAGCTCGGTGAAGAGCGAGGTGGACAGCCGCAGCAGGCCGTAGGCCAGCAGCAGCCCGATCGGCACCACCAGCACCGCGGCCGGGTCGCCCGGCTTCAGGCTCATGGCGTCCACCAGGTGCTTGAGCAGCACGGGCACGCCCACGTTGGCCAGCTTGGCGCCGATCATGAAGGCCAGCGCCGCGGCGACCCGCCACTTGTACTCCCACAGGTAGGGCAGCAGGCGCTTCAGGACCGCCCAGTCGGCGCCCTTCTTCGGGGCGGCGGCGGGGCCGGAGGCGGGGACGTAGGAGGATGAGGCAGCTTCGCCGGCTCGGCGCATCAGGGACAATCCACGGGTTCGCGAGGAGAGATTGTGCCCATGTCATCGAATCCCGGCGGCTCGCCGGTCCACTCGCCGCTCGGTCCGGCCACCCCGCCCAGCGACAAGGAGCTGGTCCTCAAGGTGATCCCGATGCCGGCCGACACCAACGGCAACGGCGACATCTTCGGCGGCTGGGTCATGGCCCATGTCGACCTGGCCGGCGCCGTGATCCCGGCGCGCTACGTCCAGGGCCGGATGGCCACCGTCGCGGTCAACGAGTTCATCTTCAAGCAGCCCGTGCGGGTGGGCGACATCCTGTCGTTCTACGCGAACGTCTCGCGCATCGGACGCACCTCGATCTCCGTGAAGGTGGAGGTCTACGCCGAGCGCTTCGGCGCCCAGGGCCAGTTCGTGAAGGTCACCGAGGCCTCGCTCACCTACGTGGCGATCGACGACGAGGGCAAGCCGCGGCCCATTCCCCCGCACGCCTGAGCCCGGTGCTACGCTCAGCCGCATGAACGACCCGCAGCAGCCGCACGATCCGCTCCGCTCCCCCGCGCTGGAGCACAAGACGCTGCTGTGGCTGGTGGTCGGCTTCTCCGCCGCCTTCCTTCTCGTTCTCTGGCCGCTGGCCGGCGCGGTGCTGTGGGCGCTGTTCCTGGCCCTCGTGTTCTGGCCGATGCACCTGCGGGTGCGCCGCCGCGCCAGCCGCAGGCCCTCCGTGGCGGCGTTCCTCACGCTGATGACCATCGTGGTCATCGTCATCGTGCCGCTGGCGCTCATCAGCGCGTCGGTGATCGAACAGGCCTCGGTGGTGTTCCAGAAGATCAAGAGCGGCCAGCTGCAGCCCGGCCAGTCGCTGCAGCACGCCATGGACATGCTGCCGGCCTGGGCCCAGGGCATCCTGCAGCGCTTCGGCCTGACCGACCTGCCCGCGGTGCTGCAGCGCATCGGCGAGCTCGTGCAGCGCAGCGGCCAGGCCATCACCAGCAGCCTCGTCGGCCTCGGCCAGATCACGCTGGACTTCGTGGTCTCCTTCTTCATCATGCTGTACGTGCTGTTCTTCCTGCTGCGCGACGGCAGCGCGCTGGCCGCGCGCATCGAGCGCTCGGTGCCGCTGCGGCCGGAGCAGACCCGCAAGCTGCTCTCGCAGTTCGTGGCCGTGGTCCGCGCCACGGTCAAGGGCAACGTGGTGGTGGCGCTCATCCAGGGCGCGCTGGGCGCGCTGGCGTTCTGGTACCTGGAGATCCCGGGTCCGATGCTGTGGGGCGCGCTGATGGCCCTGCTGTCACTGCTGCCCGCTGTCGGCGCGGCGCTGGTGTGGGGACCGGTGGCGCTGTACCAGCTGTTCACCGGCCACATGCTGGCCGGCGTGGGCCTCACGCTCTGGGGCGTGCTGGTCATCGGCCTGGTGGACAACGTGCTGCGGCCCATCCTGGTGGGACGCGACACGCGCATGCCGGACTACCTCGTGCTGGTGGCCACCGTGGGCGGCATCAGCCTGTTCGGCCTGAACGGCTTCGTCATCGGGCCGGTGATCGCGGCGATGTTCCTGGTCTGCTGGAACCTGCTGACCGAGGTGCGGCAGGAGACGCCGGACTCACCCCGTCCCGACTGAACCGCGGCGCAGCAGCGCCAGCGCGCGGCGCAGTTCCTCGATGGGCAGCTGGCCGGGCGCCGAGGCCGCCTGCCCCACCGCGAAGGTCAGCGCCGAACCGAACTCCCCGCCCGCCAGCCGGCTGACCGCGCCCAGAGCGCCCATCGACATGCCCGCGACCGGGATCGACAACTCCGAAGACGCCTGCAGCGTGGCCTGCAGCAGCGCCAGCACGTCGGCGCTGGAACGGGGCATGACGGCCAGCTTGCCGATGTCGCCGCCCAGCGCCTGGGCCTGGCGATAACGCGCCAGCAGCTGCTCGGCGGGCGGCGTGGCGCCGAAATCGTGGAACGAGAGCAGCAGCGCGATGCCCTGGGAGCGCGCCGCGTCGCGCACCGCGTCGAGGTGGGCCCGCTCGGCTTCCATTTCCATGTCCACGATGTCGGCCGCGCCCGCCGCGCAGACGGCGCGGTAGAGTTCGACGACCTGCGGTTCGGACAGCGCGATCTTCTGGCCGCCTTCGCGTTCGGAGCGCCGCGTGAAGAGCAGCGGCGCGCCAGCCGTGCTGCGGATCTCGGCCGCCAGGGCCGCGACCTCGTCGGCGCGCGCCAGTCCTTCGAAGAAGTCCACGCGCCACTCGACCAGGTCGGGCGCGAAGCGTCCCGCCGCGGCGGCCTCGAGGCGCAGCGCGTCGGCGGTGCGCGCCACCAGAGGGATGCACAGCGCCGGCAGCCGCCCTTCGGCGAGCGGCTTGCCTTTCAGGGTGATCGGTTTCATGGGAGGGTCAGGAGACGATGTAGGCGGCGGCGCCGGTGCTGAGCAGCTTGCCTTGCGCGTCGCGGAATTCCATGCGGGTGGAGGCCACCCGCGAGCCGAGCCGCAGCACCTCGGCGCGCAGATCGAAATGGTCGCCGACCGCCGGACGCAGGAAGTCGATGCGCATGTCGATCGTGCCCAGCTTGCCGAAGCGGTGCAACCGCGCGAGCGGCGGCTCGTCCATGTGGCGCGCGCCGATCGCGGCCATGCAGGCCAGGCCGCCCATCGCGTCCAGGCCGGCCGCCACGGCGCCGCCGTGCACGCGGTTGTGGATGAAGTGGCCGACCAGTTCCTTCTTCATCGCGATGCGGCCTTCGACGAGTTGCGGGTCCAGCCGGGTGATCTTCAGGCCCAGCACGCGGTTGAAGGCGATCCTCTCCTCGAAGACGGCCTTCAGGCCCTCGACGAACTCGTCCTCGAAACCGGCGAATCCGGGTGTTGCGGTGCGCGTCATGGCCGCCATTGTCCCGCACGCACTCGACCGTGGAAGCCGTCCGACGCGGCCCACTGCGTTGCCGCGCCATACTGGACGCAGCGGCCCGGCAGGCTCGCCGGCGGAAAGGAAGACCGTGAAGAAGAACTACAGCCAGATGCTCAACGAGATCGAGCAGCTCAAGAAGCGGGCCGAGGAGGTGCGCCGCAAGGAGGTCGAGCTCGTGATCGCGCGGATCAAGGACCTGATCACGTTCTACGGGCTGACCGAGGAAGACCTGGGCTTCCGCAAGAAGGTCGTCGAGAAGGCCGCGACCCCGCCGCCGCCACCACCCGCCGCGGCGAAGAAGAAGCGCAAGTCGCGCTACACGGAACGGCCGCTGGCGGGGCCGCCGGTGAAGCGCTGAAGGCTATTTCGCGGCACCCGCCGCCCGCGCCATCAGCAGCACCTTCTCGCGCGCATTCCCCGCCAGCTCCGCCGCGCGCAGGAAGGCCTCACGCGCCTCGTCTCGCCGCCCCAGCTTCTCCAGCAGGTCGCCCTGAACGCTGGGCAGCCAGTGGTACTGGCGCAGCGACTTGTCCTGCAGCAGGCGTTCGACGATGGCCAGGCCTTGCGCCGGCCCGTGGGCCATGCCGACTGCCACCGCGCGATTGAGCTCCACCACCGGCGAAGGCGCGACCTGCGCCAGCTCGCCGTAAAGCGATGCGATCCTTTTCCAGTCCGTTGCCTCCGCCGTCGCCGCGCGTGCATGGCACGCCGCGATGGCGGCCTGCAGCGTGTAGGGCCCGCGCCGCGTCGACAGCGCCTCCGCCCGCGCCAGCGCCGCCAGGCCGCGGCGGATCAGGAGGTGGTCCCAGCGCGAACGGTCCTGGTCGGCCAGCAGGATCGGCCGGCCCTGCGCGTCGGTGCGCGACTTCATGCGCGAGGCCTGCAGTTCCATCAGCGCGGCCAGGCCGTGCGCTTCCGGCTCGCCCGGCGCCAGTTCGGCCAGCATGCGACCTAGGCGCAGGGCCTCGTCGGCGAGCGCGGGACGCATCCAGTCCTCGCCGGCGGTGGCGGTATAGCCCTCGTTGAACACGAGGTAGACCACCTCCAGCACCGAGGCCAGCCGCTCGTCCAGCTCCTCACCCCGCGGCGCCTCGAACGGCACGTGCGCATCGCGCAGCTTCTGCTTGGCGCGCACGATGCGCTGCGCCACCGTGGCCTCGGGCACCAGGAACGCGCGCGCGATCTCGTGGGTGCTCAGGCCGCCCAGCAGCTTGAGCGTGAGCGCCACCCGGGCCTCGGTCGGCAGCACCGGATGGCAGGCGGTGAACATCAGCCGCAGCAGGTCGTCGCCGATCTCGTCCTGCCGCGCCTCGTCCAGCGCATCGGTGAAGTCCGGCACGATCAGGGCCTCCTGCGCTTCCAGGTCGCGTCCCAGCTCCTCGTGCTTGCGCTCGCGCATCTGCAGGTGGCGCAGGTGGTCCAGCGCCCGGTTCTTGGCCGCGGCCATGAGCCAGGCGCCGGGCCTGTCGGGCAGGCCGTCGATCGGCCAGCGCTCCAGCGCCGAGACGAGCGCTTCCTGCGCCAGCTCCTCGGCGATGGCCACGTCGCGCACCATGCGCGCGACCACGGCCACCACCTTGGCCGACTCGATGCGCCAGACGGCGGCGATGGCCTGGTGGACCGCGGAATGCATCTTCCTCGGCTGCCGCTCAGGCCTGCGGCGGGGTGGCCGCGGGATCCATCCACACCAGCTCCCACACGTGGCCGTCCAGGTCCTCGAAACCGTGCGCGTACATGAAGCCGTGGTCCTGCGGCGCGTTGGGCGCGGTACCGCCGGCGGCCAGCGCCTTCTTCACCAGCTGGTCGACTTCGTCGCGGCTCTCGCACGACAGGCACACCAGCACCTCGGTGCTCTTGCGCGCGTCGGCGATCGGCTTCCTGGTGAAGGTCTGGAAGAAGGGCTCCACCAGCAGCATCACGAAGATGTCCTCGGAGACCACCATGCAGGCGCCCTGCTCGTTGGTGAACTGCGGATTGAAGGAAAAGCCGAGCGACTTGAAGAACGCCTGGGAGCGCTCCATGTCGCGTATGGGCAGGTTGACGAAGATCTTGCGGGCCATGTTGTTCTCCTTGTTCGATCAGTCCAGCGTGCCGAGCTTCTGGAAGCGCTCGGCGCCGTGCACACCCAATTGCTCGAAGTGTTCCATCTCGTAGAGTGGCCGCACCTCGATCTCGGCGGTGCGGCCCGCGCCCATCGGGTTCGGGAAGCGGCGCGCCCATTCCAGCGCCTCCTCGCGGCTGCGCACCTGGATCAGGGTGTAGCCGGCGACCAGCTCCTTGCTCTCCGCGTAGGGCCCGTCGACCACCCGCTGGCGGCCCCCGTCCCAGCGGATGCGGAAGCCCTCGCTGGAAGGCCGCAGGCCGTTGGCGTCGAGCAGCGCGCCGGCCTTGGCCAGCTCCTCGTGGTAGGCGGCCATGTCGGCCATCAGCCGGTCGGCATCGGGCGGGAAGCGGCCGGCTTCGGTGTCCGCGTTGGCGCGGACCATGATGATGAAGCGCATGGTTCCTCTCCTCGCTTCACCGGCCCATGGGCAGCGGCTGCAGCATGCTGGAGCGGTTGCCCTCGGTGTCCAGGAAGGCCACGTAGGCGCCCACGCCGGGGATGTCCATCGGCTCACCGAGCACCTGGCCGCCCGCCTCGGTGACGCGGCGCATGGATTCGCGGATGTCGGGAACGGCGATCACGATGCCGGGCAGCTGCGCCGGCATCTTCGGGTCGCGCACGAAAAAGCCGCCGTTGATCGCGCCGCGGACGCCTTCGGGCCGCGTGTCCTGCTCGGCGGTGGTGGCGAGCATGTAGCTGCCCATCTCGGGCCCGAGTTTCTGGATCTTCCAGCCGAAGGCCTGCTCGAAGAAACGCGCGACGCGGTCGCGGTCGTCGCAGGGGAGCTCGAAGTGGACGACGGGATTCATGACGGTCTCCTTTCGCAGAGTTCCTTGAGCTTGCCGAGCGCCTTGGGGAAGGTCTCGTTCATGAACTGCTCGTAGTCGGGGAGCACGTCCACGTCGACCTGCAGCTGCGTGCCGCCATTCGCCTCGGCGAAGCTGTAGTTCTCGAAGGCGGGCGTCCAGGCGCGCACCTGCTCGCTGGTGGTGTCCTCCACGCCGCCCGCGATCATGCCCAGGTGGCGGATGGACACGAACTCGGGCCGGCGGCTCTCGGCGATCTGCGAGACCATGCCCTCGCCACTGGGCGTGAGGAAGCGGATGCGATCGCCCTGCTTCCAGCCGCCCTCGTAGGTCGAGCCCTCGCAGAAAGCGGAGGTCCACTGCTCGTAGGTGGCGCGGTCGAGCATGACGGACCAGACGGTGTCGCGCGGTGCCTGGATCCAGATCGGGAAGTTCAGCGTCTTCTTCATCGCGTTTCTCCTTCTTCCGGGGTTACTCGAACACATCCTGCAGCTGCCGCAGGTCGATCTTCTTCATGCCCATCACGGCGTCCATGACGCGCTTGCGGCGCTGCGCGTCCTTGTGCTGCAGCATGTCGAAAAGCTGCTCGGGCACGATCTGCCACGACACGCCGAAGCGGTCCTTGACCCAGCCGCACTGCTCGGCCGCCGGCTCGGCCGACAGGGCGTTCCAGTAGCGGTCGATCTCGTCCTGGTCGCGGCAGTGGATCACCAGCGAGACCGCCGGCGACAGCGTGAAGTGCGGGCCGCCGTTCAGCCCGGTGTAGAGGCGCCCGTCGAGCTCGAAGCTGACGGTGAGCACGGAACCCTCGGGCATGGCCGCGCCGGCGGTGTAGCGAGTGGTCGCGACGATCCTGGAATTGGGGAACAGCGAGACGTAGTAGTCCGCCGCGTCCTGGGCCTGGCGGTCGAACCACAGGCAGGTGCTGGTCTGGGGCATGAGGCTGTCCTTTCTGCTCGGGCGCCCGCGCGCCCTTCACCACCACGACGAAGCAGCAGGCCGGAAATCGACAACCGGCCCTTTCGGGCAAACCCCGATCGGATCTCTTCAGGTGTAGCAGGGGCCGAGCTTGCGCACCTCGACCGTGGCCCATTCCGCGGCCGGGCATTCCCGGGCCAGGGCCAGCGCCTGCTCGCGCGTGTCGCAGCTGAGCAGGAAGAAGCCGCCCACCATCTCCTTGGCCTCGGCGAAGGGGCCGTCCATCAGGCTGGGCTTGCCCGCGCGCACCTGCACGCGGGCCGATTCCTCATCGGGCGAGCTGAGCGATTCCATGGCCTTGAGCAGGCCGCGCTCCTTGAGCCCGTTGCCCCAGCGCACCATGCGGTCGAACACCTCGCGCCCTTCGGCGTCGGTCCGGGTCGCCCGCTGGGCGGGCTCTTCCATGATGAGCAGCATGTAGGCCATGGCGGCGCATCCTAGCGCAGGCGCATGACCCTGTCGCCGGCTCAGGCCCGCTGCTGCCGCGTGAGCATGCGGCCCAGCAGGCCGATCGCGGCGATCACGTACGCGAGCCCCGAGGGCACCCACATCACCAGGCCGCCGAGCTGCTGGTCGTCCAGCGGGTCCATGCCGAGCGCGGTGGTGGTTTCGAGGTACGGCGGGTACCAGGGGGTGAGCGCCAGGCTGAGCAGAGCACCCAGCGCGCCGGTGTGCAGCATGGTGGTGAAGAGCGCGGCGACCGCCACGCCCGTGCCGCGGCCGACGCGCGGATCGTGGCCGAGCGCGGTCCACCAGAAGAAGAGCGCGCTGGCCAGGAAGCTGGAGTGCTGCAGGACGTGGATCCCCTCGTGCCGCAGCGCGGCGGAGAACAGCACCGGCACGTGCCACACCCACAGGATGCTGGCGTGCAGGCACCAGGCCACCACCGGGTCGGTGAGCGCGGACCAGCTGGAGGCCAGCCAGCGTGCCTGCACCGCCCGTCCGATGCGCCGGCGGTTGGAAGCACCGAAGGCCCAGGTCCATGCCGCCAGCGGCCGGCCCATCACCAGCAACGGCGCGGCCACCACCATCAGCAGCTCGTGCTGCAGCATGTGCGCCGAGAACAGCCGCCCGCCCAGCGTGTCCAGCGGCGAGGCCAAGGCCACCACCAGAGCCAACCAGCCGCCGGCGAAAGCAATGACGGGCGCCGCGCCGATGCCGCGGCCCCATCCGGCCGTGGCCCACAGCCGCCACACGCCGCGCGCGTACAGCAGGGCGGACACCAGCAGCAGGCCCACCACCCAGGGCACCACGCTCCAGTGCCACAGCGAGGCGGCCGTCGGCAAGCCCTCGGGCGTGTGCGCCCAGGCCGGCAGCGGCAGCAGCGCCGCGATCAGGAACAGGGCGACAGCACCCATGCGGCGACCCACATCATGAGAATGACGAGCGCGGACAGCGAAGCGACCGCCGTGGCGCAGGCGCCCAGGAAGCGCCGTGTCGCCACCGGCCCGCCCTCGGCGCCGTGCACCCCCGCGCCGCGCGCGCTGGCCAGCGCCAGCAGCACGGTGACCGCGAGGAAAACGGCGGCGACGGCATGCAGGCCCACCCGCGTCTGGTCCGAACACGCGGGCGCGACCAGCGCCAGCATCAGGCTCTGGCAGCCCAGCGCCAGGCTGGGCGCGAGGATGAGGCCGAGGAAGATGCGCATCGCCTTCTCCTAGAGCCCCCTCGCGCCCCAGTAGATCACCAGGTAGATCGGGATCCAGGTCCACACCACGAAGTACCAGTAGAACGAGTTCTCGCTCACGTCCACGAAGCGCGAGGCGTCCAGCGGGCCGGTGAAGAACAGCAGCTCCAGCACGACCGAGTCGTAGAAGTCGGTCGCCAGGTGGGTGGTGTGCAGGCCCAGCAGCAGCCACACCACCGACCCGTAGGCATTGCTGTCCCAGCGCACGTTGAGGCCGGCGAACTCGAAGGCGCGCACCACCAGGAACGCGAGGCCGAACAGCAGGCTGATGCCCAGCCACACGCGCACCCCGCGCAGGTCCTGGTGTTCGCCCGCTTTCTTCGCGAAGTGGTTGGGCACCAGGCTGACGAGCAGGATCAGGGTGTTCAGCGTGCCCCACAGCAGCTCGGGCGGCAGCGCGGTCATCGGCCAGGTGACCGAGCGTCCTCGCAGGTAGAAGTAGGTGACCACCGCAAGCACGAACACCGTGCCCTCGATGGCCATGACGCCCAGCGTGCCCCACCACATGATGCTGTGGTGCGAGTAGCGGTAGCTGGGCAGCTGCGAGGCGTCCAGGGTTGTCGCCATCATGGATTCCTGTTCAGCGCGAGCGACTGCGCCACGTGGGCCCGCCGGGGCCAGAACCAGATCGTTCCGGCGAGCGCGATCGGCGCGCTGAACCACACCACCGCCCAGGGCGTGAACACCAGGCCCACGAACAGGGCGGTGGTGGCCAGGGACGCGATGAAGGGCCAGTACGAGGGCTCGGGGAAATGCGTGCGGTGGTCCAGCTGCGCGTCCACCACGGTCGTGACCAGGTGCTCGCGCGTGACGGCCGACAGGCCGCTGACGTGGGTCGGCTCGCCGGCGGGCACGGGCTCCCAGAGCGGATACGCGCCGTGCACCACGGGCACCACCGGGAAGTTGGAGGGCGCCGGTGGCGAGGCGGTCGCCCATTCGAGCGTGCCCGCGCCCCAGGGGTCGGCGCCCGCCACCAGGCCGCGGCGGCCGCTGAGCACGGCGTTGACCAGCGTGGACAGGATGCCCAGCGCCAGCGTCACCGCGCCGACCGTGGCCAGCAGGTTCATCGAGTCCCAGCCCATGCCCGCCTGGTAGGTGTAGACGCGCCGCGGCATGCCCTGCAGGCCCAGCCAGTGCATCGGGAAGAAGGCGACGTTGAAGCCCACGAACATCAGCCAGAACGAGAGCTTGCCCAGGCCCTCGCCCATCACCCGGCCGGTGAACTTGGGATACCAGTAGTACAGCGCGCCGAACAGCGGGAACACCGCGCCGCCGATCAGCACGTAGTGCAGGTGCGCCACCACGAAATAGGTGTCGTGCAGTTGCGAGTCGAGCGACACCGAGGCCAGCATCAGCCCGGTCATGCCGCCCAGCACCAGGATGAAGAAGAACGACAGCGCGAACAGCATCGGCGTGCGCAGCACCAGCCGGCCGCCGCGCAGCGTCGCCAGCCAGCAGAAGATCTGCACCGCGCTCGGCACGGCGATCAGGATGCTGGCCGCGGTGAAGAAGGCCTTGCCCAGCTCCGGCAGGTTGGTGGCGAACATGTGGTGCACCCACAGCCCGAACGCCAGGAAGCCGGTGGCGACCAGCGACAGCACCATGGCCGTGTAGCCGAAGATCGGCCGCCGGCTGAAGGTGGAGATGATCGCGGACAGGAAGCCCAGGCCGGGGATGAAGATCAGGTAGACCTCGGGGTGGCCGAAGAACCAGAACAGGTGCTGCCACAGGAGCGGGTCGCCGCCCTCGCCCGCGTTGTAGAAATGCGTGCCCACCAGCCGGTCCAGCAGCAGCGCGGTGCTGGCCAGCATCACGGCCGGCATCGCGAACAGCACGATGAAGGCCGTCACCAGCATGGCCCACACGAACAGCGGCATGCGGGCCAGCGTCATGCCCGGCGCGCGCAGCTTGAACACGGTCGTGCTGATCACCACCGCCTCGATCAGCGCGGAGAGCTCGGTGAAGGTGATCATCTGCGCCCAGAAGTCGACGCGCTTGCCCACGCCGTACTCGGGCCCGGACAGCGGCGGATAGGCGAACCAGCCGGCGTCGCCCGCGCTGTTGAGGAAGAACGCGATCCAGAGCATCAGGCCGCCGAACAGGAACACCCAGTACGCGAATGCGTTCATGCGCGGGAACGCCACGCTGCGGGCGCCGATCATCAGCGGGATGAGGTAGCTGGCCATGGCCTGCATCACCGGCACGGCGAACAGGAACATCATGGTCGTGCCGTGCATGGTGAAGACCTGGTTGTAGAGGTCCGGCCCCATCAGGCCGTTCTCCGGCTTGGCCAGCTGCATGCGCATCAGCGCGGCCAGCAGCCCGCCGCCCGCGAAGAAGGCCAGCGTGGTCACCAGGAACCGCTTGGCGATGGTCTTGTGGTTCACCGCCGCGAACCAGCCGAACAGGCCCGGCGGATCGGCCCAGGTCTCGTCGAGCGCGCGCGCGGCGGCGGAGCCGGGGTCCGGGTCCCCGTCCTTGAGCCGCGCGGCTTCCGGGTTCGGCTTCTCGCCCAGCGGTCCGTGCCTCACTTGAGGGTCTCCAGGTAGGCCACGATCGCCTGCAGGTCTTGCGCGGACATCGGCGTGGCCGGCATGTTGGTGCCCGGCTTGAACTTCTGCGGATCGGCGATCCAGGCGGACAGTTGGGCGGCCGTGTTGGGCAGGGTTCCCGCCGCCAGCGTGCGGCGCGAGGCCAGGTGCGTCAGGTCAGGCGCGCGCTTGCCGCCGGCCTGCGTGCCCTGGACCGTGTGGCACAAGGCGCAGGAGAGCGACTGGAACAGCTGCTGCCCTCGTTGCGCGCGCGGATCGCCCGGGTCCGCCGCCGGCTTGCGCTGCGACTGCAGCCAGCCCTCGAACTCCTCGGGCGTGTGCGCCACCACCAGCAGCCCCATCAGCGCGTGCTGGTAGCCGCAGAACTCGGCGCACTGGCCGCGGTACACGCCCGGCTTGTCGGCCTGGAAGTTCATGAGCGCCGTGCGGCCGGGGATGAGGTCCTTCTTGCCAGCCAGGTTGGGGATCCACAGGCTGTGGATGACGTCGTCCGAGTTCAGCTTGACCACCACCGTGCGGCCCGTCGGGATGTGGATCTCGTTGGCGGTCTCCATCAGGTCGGACGGCGAGCCCTGCGGGTAGCGCACGGTCCACCACCACTGGTGCGCCGTGACCTCGATGGTCAGCGCGTCCGGCGGCGGGATGCGGCCGATCGCGCGGTCAGTGAACACGCTGGCGAGGATCAGGAACAGCAGCAGCACGGTGGACGCCATCACCGCGCGCACCACGTTGCGGCGGCTGCGCGTCTCGGGCGCGGCCGCGTCGGGCCGCAATGCGGGCGAGCCTTCGGCCGCGCGCGGCGTGCGCCACAGGATCCACAGCAGCACGGCCAGGATGGCGCCGAACACCACCGAGCAGACCAGCACGAACAGGCGCCACAGGCGCTCGATGTCGGCGGCCTGCGGCCCCATCGGGTCCAGCGCGGAATGCGGCGCGTCGGGCAACGGCGTGGCCGCGCACACCGCCAGTGCCGCGCCGGCCAGCAGCAGCAAGGCGATGCCGCGCTTCACCGCTGCGGTCCTCCGGTCGGCTGGTCTGGCGGCAGCTGTTCGGCCTTGGCACGCACCGGCGGCCGCGCGTTCTCGGGCAGGCCGGGATAGAGCGTGTCCGAACGCGAAGGCGAGACGTCCTTGTCCAGCTGCCCGCCCATCGACCGGACGTAGGCCACGATCTGCCAGACCTGGTCCTCGGGGATGTGGCCGCCGAACGAGGGCATGCCGTTGGGCCGCCCCTTGGTGATGCTCTCGAACACCTGCGCCGGCGAACTGCCGTAGCGCCATTCCGCATCCATCAGCGCCGGACCCATGCCGCCCCCGCCGTTCGCGTGGCAGCCGTTGCAGTTGTACCAGCGGTAGAGGCGCTTGCCCTGCGCCACGCCGAACGCGTTGTCGTCGTAGGGGCTGTTGTCGTTCGCGGGTTTCTTCACGCCGCCGCCCAGCGGTACCGCGGGCTGGTTGGCGGAGGCGCGCGGTGACGAGGGAACCGTCGACGAGTTGTCCCTGGGCGTGTCGAAGGAGCGCGACTCGCGCTCGCAGCCCGCCAGCGCGAAGGCCGCGATCAGCGCGGCAAGGAGTCCGGGCCGGGCGTTCACGGCCGCATCTCGACGCGGGGCACGCCGTACTCGGCGAGGATCGCGTCGATCTCCGGTTGGTGCCGCCGCACCGCCTCCTGCAATCGCTGCAGCAGGGCCGCGTCGTCGCGCCGCACGCCCATCGCGATGTCGAAGTCGAAGTGCTGGTCGCGCGGCAGGTCGGGCGGCGGTGCGAGGCGCACCACGGTCATCGCGACCGGCGACTGCCTGGCGAACCAGCCCGCCTGCGGCCCCCACACCAGCGCGCCGTCGAGCTCGCCCGCGGCGAGCGCCTCTACGATGCGTTGCGCCGCCGGACGCTCGCCCGCGATCGGGAAGCCGACCACTTGCGCGCCGGGCGCGTGGCGCGCGAGCGCGAAGCCGGGCGGCGACGCGGCCATGTCGTTGCCGATCAGCTGCAGGCCGATGCGCAGCCTGGCCAGCCGTGGGTCGTCGAAATCCTTCGGCGGCGGACCCGCGTCGGCGCGCTGCACCCAGACGTAGCTGGAGCGGTAGTACGGCGCCGTAAGCCTGGCTCGCTCGAAGCCGACGGGCAGCCCGACGATGACATCGCACAGGCCCGCGCCCATGGTCTTGCGCACGAAGCCGCGGCGGTCCGGCAGCCACGCGTACTGCAGCTGCATGCCCATCTCGCGCGCCAGCAGCCGCGCGATGCGGTCCTCGAAGCCGCTGCCGTCGGCATGCGAATGCGGCAGGTTGTCGGGATCGGCGCAGATGCGCAGCACGTCGGTGGGCGCGGGTTCGGCGGCGGCCGAGGTCGCACCCATCAGCATCGCGATCAGCAGCGACGGCACGCGCTTCACCTGGCCGCTCCCCCGAGCGCGAACACGTAGAGCATCCCGCCGGCCTGCGTGACCTGCGAAAGATCCTTCATCGCGTTGACGAACCCCAGCGCCGCGCCCGCGTCGCGGGGATCGAGCCGCGCCGACACGATCGCGCCCGCCCAGCCACCGACGCCGGCCAGCACCGCGATGTACTGGCGCCCGTCGGGACCGCGATAGCTGATCGGCTGGCCGATGATCCCGGAGGCGGTCTTGAACTTCCACAGCTCCTTCCCGCTGCGAGCGTCCACCGCCTTGAACCAGCCGTCCATGGTCCCGTAGAACACCACGTCGCCGGCGGTGGCGAGCGCGCCGCTCCACACCGGGAACTCCTCGCGGATCTCCCAGGCCTTGCGACCCGCCAGCACGTCCCAGGCGGTGAACACGCCGCGGTGTCCGCCGGGCCCGGGGTACATCTTCACGTCGGCGCCGACGTAGGGCGTGCCCGCGATGTAGCTCGCCTGCGATGTCACCGTGTCCTGGCACAGGTTCTGGTGCGGGATGTAGAGCAGCCGCGTGCGCGGCGACCAGGCCGAGGGCTGCCAGTCCTTCGCGCCCGGCGAGGCCGGGCAGATGCTGCGCACCGGCTCGCCCGCGCGCGGATCCTTCTGCGGGTTGTACTTGAGCGCGCCCGTCTGCAGGTCCACGCCCGTGCTCGTGGTGACGTGCACGAAGGGCGTGGCGGACAGCACCTGGCCGGTGGCGCGGTCCATCACGTAGACGTAGCCGTTGCGTTCGGGACGGACCAGCAGCTTGCGCGGCTGGCCGCCGAAAGGCGCATCGATCAGCACGTTCTCGTTGACGGCGTCGTAGTCGTGCAGGTCGTGCGGGCTGAACTGGTAGAACCAGACCGCCTCGCCGGTGTCGGGCTTGCGGGCGAACACGCCGGACGTCCACTTGTTGTCGCCGGGGCGCTGCTCCGGATTCCAGGGGCCCGGGTTCCCGGTGCCGTAATAGATCAGGTCGAGCTGCGGGTCGTACGATATCCAGCCCCACACGGTGCCGCCGCCGATCTTCCAGGCCTCGGGCGGCCAGGTCTTCACGCCGAGGTCGCTGCCCTGGTCGCTCTTGTAGTGGGGCTTGAAGTTCGGGCCGATGAGCACGTCCTTGTCGGGACCGGTGCTGTACGCACGCCAGGCGATCCTGCCGGTGGCGGTGTCCAGCGCGGTGAGCCAGCCGCGCACGCCCATCTCGCCGCCGCTGTTGCCGACCAGCACCTTGTCCTTCACCACCAGCGGCGCCATCGTCATGCTCTCGCCGCGCTTGATCTCGCCGAGCCGGGTGCGCCAGATCTCCTTGCCCGTCTTCGCATCGACGGCAATGGTCTGGTTGTCGAGCGTGTTGATGAACACCCGACCCTGGCTGTAGGCGGCCCCGCGGTTGACCGTGTCGCAGCAGGCCACGCCTTGCGAGCTCGGGCTGGGCGCCGGATCGAAGCGCCACTTGAGCGATGCGCCCGGCTTGGTGAGGTCGAGCGCGAACAGCGGGTTCGGGTACGGCCCCACGATGAACATCGTGTCCTCGGCCACGATGGGCGCCGCCTCGTGGCCGCGCGACAGGCCGGTCGGGAAACTGAAGGCCAGCTCGAGCCGGGCCACGTTGGCCGTGCCGATCTCAGCGAGGGAGGAAAAACGCGTGCTCGCGTGGTCGCGAGCCGCCATGGTCCACTGTCCGTCGTCGGCCGGCTGCGACCAGGCGACGGTCGCGGCCAGAGCGCTCGCAATGGCGAGCGGGGCACACCTCATCTGCATCTCTCCCTGACGTGCCCCTTCGCTCCCCGGCGCGGCCTGCATGGGCCGCTGCTCTTGATTTTTCAGTGTACCCGTGGCGCGCCCTTTTGGGGCATCATGGACGGCGATGCAACGTCGAGCGAAAGAGTGAGCTCTTCTATAGAGAAGGGCCAGCGCCACGGGTGGGCGAACATCACCTTGCACTGGCTGTTAGCGGTTGCGCTGATCTATCAGGTCCTGCTGGGCTGGTGGATGCTGGGCCTTCCCAAGTCGTCCCCCGGCTTGCGTGCCGGCTGGTTCAATTTCCACAAATCCATCGGCCTTTCCATCCTCGTCTTCGTGCTGGTGCGGCTCATGCTGCGCCTGCGGGACCCCGTCGCCCCTCTCGCGCTGCCCGACTGGCAGCGTCGAGCCGCGACGGGCAACCATGCGCTGCTCTACGCCTGCATGCTGTCGCTGCCGTTGAGCGGCTACCTGGGCTCGGTCTTCAGCGGCCATCCGGTCCGGTTCTTCGGCGTGGTGCTGCCCGCCTGGGCCGGTGCGTCGCCGGCGGGCAAGCAGTTCTTGTCCGCGCTGCACCTGGGGCTGGTCTGGGCGTTCATGGGCCTGGTCGGCGTGCATGTGGCGGCCGCCTTGTGGCATTGGCTGCAACGCGACGGCGTGACCGCCCGCATGGGCCTGCCCGCGCTGCGAAGGAAAACGCCGTGAGACGCCGGCCGCTGCTCGCGTTGCCGCTCCTCGCCGCCCTGCCTAGGGCCTTCGCGGACACCTCCGCGGTGTACGTGCCCAACGAGAAATCCGGCACCGTCAGCGTGATCGATCCGGCTCGCGACGAGGTCGTGCGCGAGTGGGCCGTCGGCGGGCGCCCGCGCGGCATCGCGTTGTCGCCCGACGGTGCGCGGCTCTACCTGAGCGACGGGGCGCGCGGCGCGCTGGTGGTGGTCTCGACGGCCGACGGACAACTGCAGGCGACCGTCAAGCTCGGTCCCTCGCCCGAAGGCCTGTACCGCTCCTCGGACGGCCGCTGGCTCGCGGTGGCGGTGGAGGAGGACAACGCGGTCGCGCTGGTCGATGCGCGAACGCTGGAGGTCGTGGCCCGGATCGCGACGGAAGGCCGCAACCCGGAGCACGCGGTGTTCTCGCTCGACGGTCGCTGGCTCTACGTCAGCGCCGAGGACGCATCGCAGGTGGACGTGGTCGACGTCGCCGCGCGCAAGCAGGTGGGCGCCATCGCCGTGGGCCGTCGGCCGCGCGGGATAGCCTTCACGCCGGACGGCCGCACGGCCTGGGTGGCATGCGAGCTGGACAGCAGCATCCACGCGATCGACGTCGAGCGCCACGCCGCCGTCGCCCGGCTGGCGGGCGGCGAGTTCTGCAATGGCGTCTGCGTCAGCCCCGACGGCAAGCGCGTCTACGTTTCCAACGGCCGGGGCGCCAGCATCTCGGTGGTGGATGCCGCCGGGCGGCGCATCGTGGGCACCGTTCCCGTCGGGCAGCGGCCCTGGAACATGGCGCTGGCCGCCGACGGCAGCCGGCTCTACGTGGCGAACGGGCGGTCGAACTCGGTGTCGGTGGTGGACACGGCCGGCCTGCGCAAGCTGCGGGACATCGGCGTCGGCGAAGCGCCCTGGGGCGCCGTCACCGGCTGACCCGCCCTTCCCTTCAGACCTTGCTGAAGTCGGGCTTGCGCTTTTCCATGAAGGCGGTGAACGCCTCGCGTGCCGCCGGCTCGCGCAGCATGCGGCCGAAGCTCGCGCCCTCGTCCTGCATCTGCTGCAGGACGGCGGCCTGCTGCGGTTTCTTCATCAGGCGCTTGGTCTCGACCAGCGCGGACAGCGGCTTGGCCGCGAGCTTGCGCGCCTGCGCCTGGGCGTAGGCATTGGCCTCGGTAGGCGGCAGCACGCGGTTGACCAGGCCCGCCTCCTGCGCGGCCTCGGCCATGAAGGGCTCGCCCAGCAGCAGCGCCTCGGCCGCGCGGTGGTAGCCGAACATCTGCGGCACCAGCAGGCTGGAAGCCGCCTCCGGGCACAGGCCGAGGTTGACGAACGGCAGCGAGAACGCCGCGTTGTCGCCGGCGAACACCAGGTCGCAGTGGAACAGCATCGTGGTGCCGACGCCCACCGCCGGACCGCAGACCGCGGCGATCAGCGGCTTCGGGAACGTGGCGATGGCGCGCAGGAAGCGGAACACCGGCGAGTCGGGGCCCGCAGGCGGCTGGTTGAGGAAGTCGCCGATGTCGTTGCCGGCCGAGAAGATGGTCTCGTGCCCCTGCAGCACCACCACGCGCACCGCGGCGTTCTTCCCGGCGCCTTCGATCGCATCGGCCATGGCGCCGTACATCGCCGAGGTGATCGAGTTCTTGCGCTCGAGCCGGTTGAAGGTGATGGTGAGCACGCCGCCTTCGGCGTGGGCAAGGATGTCGGTGGTGGTTGTCATTGCAAGGCCTCTTTCACGAAATCGAGCCGGTCCTGTCCCCAGAACATCTGGTCGCCGACGAAGAAGGTGGGCGCGCCGAACACGCCGCGCGCGACGGCCGCCTGCGTGACGGCCTTGAGCTGCTCCTTGACCTCGGGGTCCTGGGTGAGCGCCAGCAGCGCGCGGGCATCGAAGCCCGCCTGCTGCAGCACGGCGCCGACTTCGGCGGGGTCGTTCATGTCGCGCGCGTCGGCCCAGATGGCGCGGTACACGGCGTCGACGTAGGGCAGCAGCTTGTCCGTTTCTCGCATCTGCAGGCCGATGGCGCCGCGCATCAGCATCAGGGTGTTGATCGGGAAGTGCGGATTGTGGCGGTACGGCACGCCGTAGCGTTGCGCGAAGCGGGCCAGGTCGCCCTTCATCCACTCGCTCTTGTGCGCCACTTCCATCGGCGAGCGGTTGCCCGTCGCCTGGAACACGCCGCCCAGCAGCATGGGTTTGTAGTGCACGGCGGCGCCGGTCTCGCGCGCGAGGCGCGGCACCTGCGTCCAGGCCAGGTAGCTGGCCGGGCTGCCGACGTCGAAATAGAACTCCAGGTCCTTCTTGGGCATCAGAACTTCTCCATCCAGGGTCGCAGGTCCAGCTCGTGGGTCCACGCGTCGCGCGGCTGGTTGTGCAGCATCCAGTACTGGTCGGCGATGTGCTCGGGATTCAGGATGCCGTCCTGCGGCTTCAGCGCGTAACGCTCCGGAAAGTTGTCGCGGATGAACGCCGTGTCGATGGCGCCGTCGATCACCACGTGGGCCACGTGCACCCCGCTCGGGCCCAGCTCGCGGGCCATGCTCTGGGCCAGCGCGCGCAGCGCGTGCTTGGCGCCGGCGAAGGCCGCGAAGTTCGCGCCGCCGCGCATCGACGCCGTGGCGCCGGTGAACAGGATCGTGCCGCGGCCGCGCGCCACCATTCGTCTGGCGACTTCGCGTGCGCTCAGGAATCCGGCGAAGCAGGCCATCTCCCAGACCTTGAAGTACTTGCGCGCGGTTTCGTCCAGGACGCTGCTGGGCACGTTGGCGCCGATGTTGAACGCCATCACTTCGATGGGACCTATGCCGGCCTCGATCTCCGATACGAGCGCCTGCACTTCCTCTTCCTTGCGCGCGTCGGTGCCGAAGCCGTGCGCGACGCCGCCGGCCGCACGGATCTGCTCCAGCAGCGGCTGCAGCTTGTCGACGCTGCGGCGCACGCCGCAGGCGGCGAAGCCCTCGCGAGCGAAGCGACGGGCGATGGCGCCGCCGGTGGCGTCGCCCGCCCCGATGACCAGCGCAACCTTCTGCATGGCCTACTCCTTGTAGTACACGAGCTGATGGGTGGTGACGAGCAGCTCGCCGGCCTCGTTCCACAGCTGCCCGGTCTGGTCGAAGTAGCCGTCGCGGAATGCCTGGCCTTGCGCCTGGCCGAGCAGGAAGCCCGTCCCGGTCGATTGCAGCACACCCGCATCGGCGTGGAAATACACGGTCATGGTGACGGTGCCGATGGGAGCGAGCGTCGCCTTGCGCAGCCAGTTGCGCGGAAAGAAGTTGTCGGCGATGGCGGCCAGCGCCGTGAAGTCGAGCGGCCGCGCAGGCCGGTCGCGCACCCACACGCGGGTGCGGCTGTGGCCGATGTCCTGGCCGTTCCATTCGGACGGCACGCCGCCTTCGGCGTAGTAGCGCTCGTAGCGCTCGATCCACTTCACGCCGCGGGCGCGATCCATCTCCAGGTCGGCCGGCCGCGGCACCTGCGGCATCGGCACCTCCTGCGCGCCCCAGGTTTCGCGGCGGACCGCCGTCATCAGCGTGCCGGTGACGACAGGCTGGTCGTCCTGCAGCAGCTCGACGATCCAGTGCTGCGTGGACCGGTTGGTGCGCACCGGCCGGGCCCGCGCGACGAAGCCGCCGTCGGCCAGCGCGGCCGCGTAGTTGATGGTGAACGCCACCGGCTCGCCCAGGCGCTGCGGATGCACCATCACCGCCTGCAGCATCTGAGCGGCGGTGATGCCGCCGTAGGGGCCGATGAAGTTGGCGTAGTCGGGGCTCGTGTGGCCCGCGAACAGGTGCTCGCCAGCAGGTTCCAGCCCGATGGCCTGGTCAAACGGATGCGCGCTCATGCCGCCCTCGCGGGCAGGAACCCGGCGAGCCACTGCGACATGCGGGGCCACATGTGCGTTTCCTGCTCGCTGCGAAAGGCGCCGAAGTGCCCGATGCGCCGCAAGGCCAGTTCCTCGGGGGCGATTCGCTCGACCTGCCGCTGCGCGTTCTCGTACAGCGACACCAGGCTCTGCGTGGAGCGCAGGGTCATCAGCTCGTCGTCGGCGATGGACAGCGCCAGCACCGGAAAGCGCGCTTGGGCGTAGCTGCGGCGCGCGGCCTCGCCTTCGGCCCCCACGCTGTAGTTCGGGTTCAGGCACCACTTGCGCCACTGCAGGATCACGCCCTTGGGCAGGTCGCCCACCTTGCGCAGCCGCCGGCCGGGGAAGTAGCCGAACAGGCGGGTCGCCAGCGGCACCAGCACCCACCAGAAGTACCAGACGGTGCGCCTGAGCCTGGGCGTGTTGTGGCGCCAGTAGCCGCTTCCGGCGGCCACGCACAGGAGGCCGCTCACCTTGCGCGGGTCGGAGAACAGTCCGGGCAGCTGCGCGCCGAGGCTGTGTCCCACCAGGAACAACGGCAGCCCCGGCGCGGCGGCACGCACGTGGTCGACCACCGCCTCGTACTCACGGGCCCAGTCGAACAGGTCGGCCTTGACTTCGCGCAGGCTGCGGCCCTCGGGCAGCGAGAGGCCGCTGCCGCTGTAGTCGAACGTCGTGGCGCGCCAGCCCTGGCTTGCGAGCCACTCGGCGAAGGCCGCGTAGTAGTCCTGCCGCACGCCCATCGCGCCGCCGATCACCACGCTCGCGCGCGCCGGGCCCGCGGGCGTCCAGCTGCGCAGCACGATGGCGGTGCCATCGGTCGTGATGAGGGTCTCCTGCTCCATGCTGCTGTCTCCTCTTCGGTTGCCAGAAACAAAAAAGGCCACGCTGCGGTGGCCTTGTGTCGTGCGGCGCGGTCAGACGCGCTCGAAGATGCCGGCGGCTCCCTGGCCCATGCCGACGCACATGGTCACCATGCCGTACTTCAGATTCTTGCGGCGCAGCGCGTGCACCACTGTCGCCGATCGGATAGCGCCGGTGGCGCCCAGCGGATGACCCAGCGCGATGGCGCCGCCCATCGGGTTGACCTTCGCGGCGTCGAGCCCGAGCGTGTGGATCACCGCCAGCGATTGCGCGGCGAAAGCCTCGTTGAGCTCGATCCAGTCGAGCTGGTCCTGCTTCAGGCCGGCCGACTTCAGCGCCGCGGGGATCGCCTCCACCGGACCGATGCCCATGATGTGAGGCGGCACGCCGCGGCTGGCGTAGCTGACGAAGCGCGCCAGCGGCTGCAGGTTGTAGCGCTTGAGGGCGGCCTCGCTCACCAGGATGAGTGCGCCGGCGCCATCGGAGGTCTGCGAGCTGTTGCCCGCCGTCACGCTGCCGCGCGCGGCGAACACGGTCTTGAGCCTGGCCAGGCCTTCGGGCGTGGTGTCGGGGCGGGCGCCTTCGTCGAGGGCGACCGTGCGCGTGCTGATGCTGACGTCCGCGGACTCGAGGTCGACGGAGCGCTCGGCCACTTCCACCGGCGTGATCTCGTCGGCGAACTCACCGGCCTTCATCGCCGCAACCGCCTTCATGTGCGACTGGTACGCGAACCGGTCCTGCGCCTCGCGGCCGACCTTCCATTGCTGCGCGACCTTCTCCGCCGTCAGGCCCATGCCGTAGGCGATGCCGTAGCTCTCGATGTCGTCGGGGTTGGAGAAGATGGTGGGCGACAGCGAGGGCGAGTTGCCCATCATCGGCACCATGCTCATGCTCTCGGTGCCGGCCGCGATCATCACGTCGGCTTCGCCCACCCGGATGCGGTCCGCGGCCATCTGCACCGCCGAGAGGCCCGAGGCGCAGAAGCGGTTGACGGTGATTCCGCCCACGCTCTTGGGCAGGCCGGCGAGCACGGCGCCGATGCGCGCCACGTTCAGGCCTTGCTGCGCCTCGGGGATGGCGCAGCCGCAGACCACGTCCTCGATGCTCGCCGGGTCGAGCCCGGGCACCTGCGCGAGCGCCGACCGCAGCGCGGTGGCCAGCAGGTCGTCGGGCCGGGTGTTGCGGAAATAGCCGCGGTGCGAGCGCCCGATGGGCGTGCGGGTGGCGGCGACGACGTAGGCGTCCTGGACTTGCTTGCTGCTCATGCTTGACCCTTGCGCGGGCCGGAGGGGATCCAGGCCCAGGTGATTTCACATTCGACCGGGTGGGCTCCGGCCTCGTCGGTCACGGTGACCTGCACCTTCACTTCGCCCTTCTCGGTGGCGCGCATCTGCTCGCGCTGCGCCTCGGTGAGGGTGGCCACCGCGCGCAGGGAGCCCTTTTGCGCCGGGCGGCGGAAGGCCATCTTCAACTCCTTGGCCAGCGGCACGCAGTCGTCGCGCACGTTCAGCCCCACCACCATGCCGGTGGCGGTTTCGGCCAGCAGGTTCATCGCCGAAGCGTGCACGCCGCCGATGTGGTTGTGCACGCGCGGACGATCGGGCAGGCCGATCTCGACCTGCTCGGGCCGCAGCGTCACGAAGTCCAGCCCCGCGGTGCGGGTGAAGGGCACGGCCCGGCGCAGCACCATGCTCTGCACCCAGGGGCGCAGGAAGGGCGGCACGCCATCCAGGCGGCCGAGCTGGCGTTGCATGCGATTCGGAGTGGGAGTGGTGGGGTGCATCAGTTCCTCACGGGTTTGCCGGTTCCAAGCATTCCCAGGATGCGCTCCTGGGTCTTGGGATGCTGCACCAGCTCGCAGAAAGCCTGGCGTTCCAGAGTCATGAGGTACTCCTCGCTCACCAGCGTGCCCGCGTCCACGTCGCCGCCCGTGACCACGTTCGCTATCAGCGAGGCGATGCGGAAGTCGTGCGCGCTGATGAAGCCGCCGTCGCGCATGTTCACCAGCTGGCCCTGGATGGTGGCCTTGCCGCTGCGGCCCGCCACGGGGAACAGGCGCTTCAACGGCGCGCGCCAGCCCGAGTCGGCCATCGCCTTCGCTTCCGCGATCGCCACATACAAGAGCTCGTCCTTGTTCGGCACGATCAGGTCGCCGTCCAGCAGGTAGCCGAGCTTGCGCGACTCGATCGCGCTGGTGCCCACCTTGGCCATCGCGGCGGCGGTGAAGCCCTCGGTCAGGAAGGGCAGCAGGTCCTTGTGCGTGCTCTGCGCCATCGCCTCGGCCGCGCGGCGGGCGATGTAGGTGAGGCCGCCCGCGCCCGGCACCAGGCCGACGCCGACTTCCACCAGGCCGATGTAGCTCTCCATCGCGGCGACGCGCCGCTGCGAATGGATGGCCAGCTCGCAGCCGCCGCCCAGCGCCATGCCGCGGATCGCCGAGACCACCGGAACCGACGCGTAACGCAGCCGCAGCATGGTCTGCTGCATGAAGCCTTCGGCGTCTTCCACCGCGGCGACCCCGACCGCGATGAAGGCGGGCAGCAGCGCCTGCAGGTCGGCGCCCACCGAGAACGGCTCGTCGCCCGACCAGATCACCAGTCCCTGGAAGTCCTTCTCCGCGGTCTCGATCGCCTGCTGCAGGCCTTCGCAGACCTCGGGGCTGATCGCGTGCATCTTGGTCTTGAGGCTGGCGATGAGCACTTCCTCGTCCAGCGTCCAGAGGCGGATGTTGCCGTCCTCGTGCAGCGTGCGGCCGGCGGTTTCCCACTGCTGCGCGCCGCTGCCCAGCACGTCCTCGGGGAAGAACTGGCGGCGGTGCACCGGCAGCCAGCGGCGCGGCTCGAACTTCTTCGTGGTCGGGTTCCACGAGCCCTCGGCCGTGTGCACGCCGCCCGCTTCGGCCACCGGGCCCTTGAACACCCACTCGGGCAGCGGCGCCTTCGACAGCGCCTCGCCCGAGTCGATGTCTTCCTGGATCCACTGCGCGACCTGCAGCCAGCCGGCTTCCTGCCACAGCTCGAACGGGCCCTGCTTCATGCCGAAGCCCCAGCGCATCGCCAGGTCGACGTCGCGCGCGGTGTCGGCGATCGTCGCCAGGTGCACGGCGGCGTAGTGGAAGCTGTTGCGCAGGATCGACCAGAGGAAGCGCCCCTGCGGACCTTCGCTGTTGCGCAGCAGCTTGAGCCGCTCGGCCGCGGGCTTCTTGAGCATGCGGCCGTACACCTCGTCGGCCTTCTCGCCGCCGGCCACGTACTCGTGGCTCTCAGGGTCGAAGCGCAGCACCTCGCGGCCCACCTTCTTGTAGAAGCCCGCCTTGGTCTTCTGGCCCAGGTGGCCCATCTCCAGCAGCGTCTTCAGGACCGCGGGCGTGCCGAAGCTGCCGTAGAACGGATCGGTGTCTTCGCTCAGGTTGTCCTGCAGCGTCTTGATGACGTGGGCCATGGTGTCCAGGCCCACCACGTCGGCGGTGCGGAAGGTGCCGCTGGACGCGCGGCCCAGCTTCTTGCCGGTGAGGTCGTCCACCACGTCCCAGGTGAGGCCGAACTTCTCCACCTCGCGCATGGTGGCCAGCATGCCGGCGATGCCCACGCGGTTGGCGATGAAATTGGGCGTGTCCTTGGCGCGCACCACGCCCTTGCCCAGGCCCGTGGTCACGAAGGTTTCGAGGTCGTCCAGGATCTCCGGCCGCGTCGCCGGCGTGGCGATCAGCTCCACCAGGACCATGTACCGCGGCGGATTGAAGAAGTGGATGCCGCAGAAGCGCGGCTTGATCGACTCGGGAAGCGCCTCGGACATCTTCGTGATGGAGAGGCCCGAGGTGTTGGACGCCACGATCGCGTGCTTCGCGACGTGCGGCGCGATCTTCCTGTACAGATCGAGCTTCCAGTCCATGCGCTCGGCGATCGCCTCGATCACCAGGTCGCATTCGCCCAGCAGCGCCAAGTGCTCCTCGTAGTTGGCCTGCTGGATCAGCGCGGCATCGTCGGCCACGCCCAGCGGCGAGGGCTTGAGCTTCTTCAGCCCTTCGACGGCCTTGGCGACGACGCCGTTCTTCGGGCCGTCCTTGGCCGGCAGGTCGAACAGCACCACCGGCACCTTGACGTTGACGAGGTGGGCCGCGATCTGCGCGCCCATCACGCCGGCGCCGAGCACGGCGACCTTCCTCACCTGGAAACGGCTCTGCGCCTTCTGCTTGCCGGCATTGGCGGCGGCGCGATCGTCCTGGTCCTTGTACATGCAACTCTCCTAACTGTCGGTGGGGGCGGCGGCTACTGCACCCGCACCCAGGTCTGCGTGCGGCCGAACGGCCCGAAGGAGCCGCGCACTTCCAGCCGCTTGCCGCCCTCGATGGGCGTCAGGCGCAGCGTGTACTCGCGGCCGTTCTCGGGGTCGAGGATGCGGCCACCCTCCCACACGTCCTTGTCGGCCGCCTTGCGGGCGCCGCGGATGATCTCCAGCCCGTCGAGGGGCTGGCCCTTGCGCTCGTCGCGGCATTCCTCGCAGACGGCGTCGGCCTTCGAATCCCTGGCCAGGCGGCGCACGATGGCGCCGTTGACCACGCCGGCCGACTCGGTGATGCGGATCTCGGCCTTGGCCTCACCGCTCTTGTCGTCGACGTTGCGCCAGGTGCCCACGGGCGACACCTGCGCCATCGCGCCGCCGGCCGCGAGCAGGCTCGCGGCGAGGAAGGCGGCCTTCAAGCCAGCGCCTCGTTGGTGTCGAGCAGCGAGCGTGCGCCGGCGCGGGCCGTGCGCATCAGCGTCGCGGTCTCGGGGAACAGGCGCGCGAAGTAGAAGCGCGCCGTCTGCAGCTTGGCCTTGTAGAAGGGATCGTGGTTGCCGGCCGCGATCTCGCGCAGCGCGACCTGCGCCATGCGCGCGAAGAAGTAGCCGAACACCAGATGGCCCAGCACGCGCAGGTAATCCACCGCGGCGGCACCGACCTCGTCGGGGTTCTGGAATCCCTTGAAGCCGATCTCGGTGGTGAAGCGCGTGAGCTGATCGCCCAGCATCGCGATCGGGTTGATGAACTCGGCCATCTTCTCGTTGACGCCTTCCTCCTCGACCAACTGGGCGACCAGCTTGCCGAACTTCTTGAGCGTGGCGCCCTGGTTGCCCAGCACCTTGCGGCCCAGCAGGTCGAGCGACTGCACGGTGTTCGTGCCCTCGTAGATCATGTTGATGCGGTTGTCCCGCACGAACTGCTCCATGCCCCACTCGCGGATGAAGCCGTGGCCGCCGAACACCTGCAGGCAGGCGTTGGTGGCGATGTGGCCGTTGTCGGTGAGGAAGGCCTTGACGATGGGCGTGAGCAGGGCCACCAGCTCGGCGGCTTCCTTGCGCACCTTCTCGTCGGGGTGGCTCAGCTCGCGGTCGATCAGCAGCGCGCTGTACAGCGACAGGGCTCGGCCGCCCTCGGCGTAGGCCTTGGCGGTCAGCAGCATCTTGCGCACGTCGGGGTGCACGATGATCGGATCGGCCGGCTTGTCCTTGGCCTTGGGGCCGGACAGCGAGCGCATCTGGATGCGGTCCTTGGCGTAGGCCAGCGCGTTCTGGTAGGCCACCTCGGTCAAGCCCAGCGACTGCATGCCCACGCCCAGGCGGGCGGCGTTCATCATCACGAACATGGCCTGCAGGCCCTTGTTCGGCTCGCCCACCAGGGTGCCGACCGCGCCTTCCAGCACGATCTGCGCGGTGGCGTTGCCGTGGATGCCCATCTTGTGCTCCAAGCCGCCGCAGTACAGGCCGTTGCGCGCGCCGAGCGAACCGTCGGCGTTCACCAGGAACTTGGGCACGATGAACAGGCTGATGCCCTTGCTGCCGGCCGGCGCGTCCGGCAGGCGCGCGAGCACCAGGTGCACGATGTTGGAGACGAGGTCGTGCTCGCCGGCGGAGATGAAGATCTTGTTGCCGCTGATGCGGTAGGTGCCGTCGGCCTGCGGTTCGGCCTTGGTGCGCAGCAGGCCCAGGTCGGTGCCGCAGTGCGGCTCGGTCAGGCACATGGTGCCGGTCCACTCGCCGCTGGTCAGCTTCGGCAGGTACAGCTGCTTCTGCTCGGGCGTGCCGTGCTGGTGCAGCGCCTCGTAGGCGCCGTGCGTCAGGCCCGGGTACATGGTCCAGGCCTGGTTGGCCGAGTTGAGCATCTCGTAGAACGCCTGGTTCACCACGATCGGCAGGCCCTGGCCGCCGTACTCGGGGTCGCCCGACAGCGCCGGCCAGCCGCCTTCCACGTACTTGGCGTAGGCCTCCTTGAAGCCCTTGGGCGTGGCGACCTCGTGCGTCTTCGGATCGAGCTTGCAGCCCTCCTGGTCGCCAATCTGGTTGAGCGGGAACGTCACTTCGCTCGCGAACTTGCCGCCCTCTTCCAGGATGGCGTTGATGGTGTCCACGTCGACCTCGGCATGCGGCGGCATGGCCTTGTACTCGTCGGCGACCTTGAACACTTCGTGCATCAGGAACTGCATGTCGCGCAGGGGCGGGGTGTAGGTGGGCATGTCCGGGTCACTCCTTGGTGGCGGTCTTGGGGTTGCGGTGGCGGGCGGCCGCCTTGATGGCGGCGCCCGGCTCGGCGCCGTAGCGCCGCAGGATGTTGTCGAAGCCGGTGTTCGCGCGGGCGATCGACCCCGGGCTCTTGAGGAAGCGCGCCTCGTAGTGCAGCGCCAGGATCAGGCCGTGGATCTCGAACAGCATCTGGTCCTCGTCCACGTCGGCGCGTAGGTGGCCCTCTTCCTTGGCCCCGGTGATGGATCGCTTCATGGCCGCGTGCCAGGCCTGCACCGAGCTGGCCAGCGCGTCGCGCACCGGGCCTGGGCGGTCGTCGAACTCGACCGCGCCGCTGATGTAGATGCAGCCCGAGTCGATCTCGACCGAGGTGCGCTGCATCCAGTTGGCGAACATGGCCCGCAGGCGCGGCAGCCCGCGCCCGGCCTGCAGCGCCGGGTAGAACACCTCTTCCTCGAAGCGCACGTGGTACTCGCGGATCACCGAGATTTGCAGTTCCTCGCGCGAGCCGAAGTGGGCGAACACGCCCGACTTGCTCATCTGCGTCACTTCGGCCAGCGCGCCGATGGACAGCCCCTCCAGCCCGATCTGCGTGGCCAGCCCGAGGGCGGCATCGATGATCGCGGCCTTGGTCTGCTGGCCCTTCTGCATGGCGCGGCCCTCGCGGGCGAGGCGCGATTTCAGCGGCAGGTCGGTGACGGACATGGCTGGGCTCAAAAGAACGAACGGTCGTTCTATTTTGCAGGAAAAACGGGCAGGGGATTTCGGCGCCCCTGATTTAGAGCCCGGGGCCTAGCGCGCCGCTTCCAGGCGGCGGACCTTCAGCACTGCTCGCGCGGCACCCACGCCTCCACCCTCGCGCGGTCGCCGGGCGGCCTTTCCTGCGGCGGCGACGTGTCATCAACGAACCCCTGGAGGAATTGCTTGAGTACCACTTCTCTTTTCAGATCGGCGGCGCTTTTTCGTGCCGTGGTGTTGTGCGGAGCCTTGAGCGCTTGCGGCGGCGGAGGCAGCAGCTCGTCAGCGACAGCACCTGCGGGGCCCCCCGGGACTCCGCCGCCGCCGGCCCTCGCCTACCTTCTCCAGACCGACAAAGTTGAGGTCTGCAAGATCGACAGCAGCGAGGTGCTGGTCAACTGCGTCGATGCGGGAGTCTCCGGATTCGCGAACATGTATTCAATGACGGTCGCAGGGTCCCACGCCTACATTGCCGACGTAGGCAGCGGCGGCCTCGCCACGATCATTCACTGCAGCATTGGCGAGAACGGCACATTTTCCGACTGCGCACCCACCGGGCCAACAGACTTGGAGTCCCCCAACGGACTCGGGCTGGCCGTTCGCGGATCATTGCTCTACGTCGGCGTGGGTGACGGGATCAGCCCGGGGGGTGGAGGTCCTGCGCTGACTTACAGATGCGAGATCAAGGCCAACGGCTCACTTGATGCTTGTGTCGATGCGGGATTTCCGGCCGATTCTCGCAGCGTCAACGACATCCGATTTGTTGATGGGACGGCCTATTTCGCCCACTTCTATGGCACCTACCTGTCGAAGTGCACGGTCGAAGCCGACGGTTCTTTCTCTTTGTGCGACAACGCGGGAGCCGAAGGGCTGACCGGTCCAATACAGGGGTTGGTCATCAGCGGCAAACACGTGTACATCGCGGATGCCGGTGCCGTGAAGGTTCTTCGCTGCGTCATCGCCGACGACGGCACGGTCAGCGGATGCGAAGACGCCGGCGCCACTGGCTTGATCAGTCCCACACAGGTTGTCGTTCGAGGCTCCACCGTCTACATCACCGACGATGAATCTGCTGCCAGCTTGACCCGCTGTACCGCCAACAGCACCGGGCTCCTGACAGGCTGCACATCGATCTCTGCCGAGCGGAAAAGTCTTCAGGGCATGATCGTCCGATAGCAGGTTCCGTGGCCGGCGGCAGGACCGTCCGGCCACGGAGCAGTCCGGGAGGTCCTGACCCTCAGGCCTTGAACCCCACCACCTCCTGCCGCTGCTCCCCCAACCCCTGGATCCCCAGCGTCATCACGTCGCCCTTCTTCAGGTACTTCGGCGGCTTCATGCCCAGGCCGACGCCGGGCGGCGTGCCGGTGGTTATCACGTCGCCGGGCATCAGCGTCATGAACTGGCTGACGTAGCTCACCAGCGTGGCGCAGTTGAAGATCATCGTCTTCGTGTTGCCGGTCTGCATGCGCTGGCCGTTCACGTCCAGCCACATGTCCAGCCGCTGGACGTTCTCGATCTCGTCGCCCGTCACCAGCCAGGGGCCGATCGGGCCGAAGGTGTCGCAGCCCTTGCCCTTGTCCCACTGCGGACCGCGCTCCAGCTGGTACTCACGCTCGCTCACGTCGTTGACCAGCGTGAAGCCGGCCACGTACGACAGCGCGTCCTTCTTGGAGACGTAGCGCGCGCGGGTGCCGATGACGATGCCCAGCTCGACTTCCCAATCCGTCTTGACCGAGTTCTTCGGCAGCATCACCGGATCGTTCGGGCCCTGGATGCAGGACGTCGCCTTCATGAAGACGACGGGCTCGCTCGGGATCGGCACGCCCGATTCCGCCGCGTGGTCGGCGTAGTTCAGGCCGATGGCGATGAACTTGCCGACGCCGTTCACCGGGCAGCCCATGCGGGGCTTGCCGCGCACCAGCGGCAGCTTGGCCGGATTGGCCTTGCGGATGCGGGCCAGGGCCGCTTCGCCCAGCTGCGCGGGGCCGATGTCCGGCACCACGGCGCTCAGGTCGCGCAGCTTGCCTTCGTCGTCGATCAGGCCGGGTTTCTCGCGGCCGGGGTTGCCATAGCGGACCAGCTTCATGAAGTTTCTTCCTTTCGTTGGTGTCGTTGTGATCAGTAGGTGGCGCGGCCGCCCGAGAGGTCGAACACCGCGCCGGTGGAGAACGAGCAGTCCTCGGTGCACAGCCACGCGACCAGCGCGGCCACTTCCTCGGGCATGCCGAAGCGGCCCATCGGGATCTTGGACAGCATGAACTGGATGTGCTCGGGCGTCATCTGGTCGAAGATGGCCGTCTTCACCGCCGCCGGCGTGACGCAGTTGACCCGCACGTCCACGTCGGCCAGTTCCTTGCCCAGCGACTTGGTCAGCCCGATCACCGCCGCCTTGCTGGCGCTGTAGGCGCTGGCGTTCGGGTTGCCGTCCTTGCCGGCCACCGAGGCGATGTTGACGATGCGCCCGTACCCCTGCTGCCGCATGGTGGCCGACAGCTCTCGGCAGCACAGGAAGGTGCCGTGCACGTTGACCTCGAACACCTGGCGCCAGGCGTCCGGCGGGTAGTCCCACAGCTTGGTGTTCGGCCCGGTGATGCCCGCGCAGTTGATCAGCGCATCGACGCGCGGCGACACCGACAACGTGCGCTTCACCGCCGCCTGCACCGACGCATGGTCCGAAACATCGCAGGCGACCGCCGTCGCCTTGGGCCCCAGCTTCTGCGCGGCCTGCTGCGCGCCGGCCTCGTCGCGGTCCCAGACCGAGACGCTGCCGCCCGACTGGATCAGGCGCTGCGCGATGGCGAAGCCCAGGCCCGTGGCGCCGCCGGTGACGACCGCGTGGCGCCCCTGGAAGTCGAGCTGGTTCATATCGTGATGCCTCCATCGGCCGCGTAGGCCTGGCCCGTGACGAACAACGATTCGTCGCTGGCCAGGAAGACCACCAGCGGCGCGATCTCGTGCGCCTGCGCCAGCCGGCCCATCGGCTGGCGCGCGATGAAGGCCTTGCGCGCCGCGACCGGGTCGGCATTGGCGTTGATGCGGTCCTGCAGCGACGGCGTGTCGACCGTGCCCGGGCAGATCGCGTTGCAGCGGATGCCGTCGGCCACGTAGTCGGCGGCCACGCTCTTGGTGAGGCCGATCACCGCGGCCTTGGTCGTGCCGTAGATGAAGCGGTTGGGCAGGCCCTTGATGCTGCTGCACACGCTGGCCATGTTGATGATGCTGCCGCCGCCCTGCGCCAGCATCTTCGGCAGCGCCGCCTGGATGGACCAGAACTGCGCGCGCACGTTCAGGTTGAGCGCGAAGTTCCACTCCTCGTCGGTCGCCTGCTGGATGCTGCCGTTGTGCACGTAGCCGGCGCAGTTGAAGAGCACGTCGATCGCCGGCATCTCGCCGATCACGCGCGTGATGGATGACTTGTCGAGCACGTCCAGCTGCACCGCACGGATGCGCTCGACGCCTTCGTAGGTCTTGAGCAGGGAGGCGTTGACGTCGGTGGCCCAGACCTGCGCGCCTTCGGCGGCGAGGGCCAGCGCGCTCGCGCGGCCGATGCCCTGGCCGGCGGCGGTGACGAGGGCGGTCTTGTTCTTCAGTCGCAAGGCGGTGCTCCTTGGAAAATCGGTCCGCGGGTTTTGCCGGATGCCTGCGGCACCGGATTGGCCGATCCTAAGTGGCCTTACCACTTGGCCAATCAGCACAAGTCCCTAGACCCATGCCATTACAAGCCGTCGAGTCCCAGCGCCTGTACCGGCAGATCGCCGAGCAGCTGCGGTCGCTCATCGCCCGGGGCGAGTTCGAGGACGGCCGCCTGCCCGCGGAACGCGACCTGGCGCGCCAGCTGGGCGTCAGCCGGCCTTCGGTGCGCGAGGCGCTGATCGCGCTGGAGGTCGAAGGCTGGGTGGAGGTGCGCATCGGCTCGGGCATCTACGTGCGGCCGCAGAACGGCGCGGCCCGCGCCAGCGGCAACGGCGCGCACGGGCCGGCCGAATGGGGGCCCCTGGAACTCATGCGTGCGCGCGAGCTGGTCGAGGGCGAGATCGCCGCGCTGGCCGCCCGGCACGCGCGCAAGGCGCAGATCGCCGCCATGGCGGCGGCCCTCGACCGCATGCAGGAACAGGCCGAGTCCGGCGAGATCCCGCGCGAGGGCGACGAGGCCTTCCACGTCGCCGTGGCCGACGCCTGCGGCAACGAGGTGCTGCGCGACACCGTCATCGGCTACTGGGATGCGCGCAGCGGCCCGCTGTTCGAGCGCATGAGCGATTATTTCGAGACCCCGGCATCCTGGACCGCCGCGCTGCAGGAGCATCGCGAAGTCCTCGAGGCCATCCGCGCCCACGATCCCGGCCAGGCGCGCGAGGCGATGCACCACCACCTGCAGCGCGCCTACACCCGTTACAGCGCGAGCTGGCGCCGCGCCAACCATTCCTGACGCCAGAACCTTTCCACCAAGGAGACAAAGCGATGAGCAAGCGCACCACCCTGAAACTGATCGCGGCCTGCGCCCTGGCCGCCGCCGCCGCGGCGCCCGCCATGGCCCAGACCAAGCTGAAGTGGGCCCACGTGTACGAGACCTCCGAGCCGTACCACAAGTGGTCCGTCTGGGCGGGCGAGGAGTTCAAGAAGCGCACCAACGGCAAGTACGAGGTGCAGGTGTTCCCGGCCTCCAGCCTGGGCAAGGAAAGCGACATCAACCAGGGCCTGCAGCTGGGCACGGTGGACATCATCATCACCGGCGCCTCGTTCGCGGCACGCTCGTTCCCGCGCCTGGCGGTCAGCTACTACCCGTTCACCTTCCGTGACGTGGACCACGTGGTCAAGTACTCCAAGAGCGACGTGTTCAAGGAGCTGGCGGAAGGCTACAAGAAAGCCAGCGGCGGCAACACCGTGACGGCCCTGACCTACTACGGCGCGCGCCACGCCACCAGCAACAAGCTGTTCACCACCTGCGAGCAGATGAAGGGGCTGAAGATGCGCGTGCCCGACGCGCCGGCCTACACCGCGCTGCCGCGCGCCTGCGGCGCCAACCCGACGCCGATCGCCTTCGCCGAGGTGTACCTGGCGCTGCAGAACGGCACCGTGGACGCGCAGGAGAACCCGCTGCCCACCATCGAGGCCAAGAAGTTCTACGAGGTGCAGAAGAACATCATCCTGACCGGCCACATCGCCGATTCGCTGCTGACCATCGTGTCGGGCCAGCTGATGTCCAAGCTGTCGCCCGCCGAGCAGAAGATCCTGGTGGAAGTGACGCAGGAAGCCGCCGAGAAGGCCACCAACGACATCAAGAAGCGCGAAGGCGAGCTGGTCGACGAGTTCAAGAAGAAGGGCCTCAACGTGGTGAACGTGGACCGCGACGCGTTCCAGAAGCAGGTCCTGAAGTCCATCACCTTCGAGTCCATGCAGATGGACAAGAAGGACTGGGACAAGATCATCGCCATCAAGTAAGGCATCGATGTCCGCGAATCCGCAGACCGCGTCGCCCGAGCGGAGCGTCATCGACGAGATGCCGCACGTGATGGGCGATGACGGCCAGTTCCACGCCCAGGACGAGGCCATCGACCTGTCCGACACGTCGGTGGAGGCCTGGGTCGCCCTGGGCTTCTTCTGGCTGCTGGGGCTGGTGGTCTTCTACCAGTTCTTCACGCGCTACGCGCTCAACGACTCCGCGGCCTGGACCGAGGAGATCGCCCGCTACCTGCTGATCGCCACCGTGTTCATCGGCGCGACCATCGGCGTGATCAAGAACAACCACATCCAGGTGGACTTCTTCTACCGCTACATGCCGAGCAGGCTGGGCCGCGTCATGGCCACGCTGGTGGACGTGCTTCGCATCGCGTTCTTCGCGGCGGCCACCGTGCTCACGGTGATGATGATGCTGCGCCTGGGCAGCAACTCGCGCATGACCATGATCGACCTGCCGATGAACTACGTGTACGCGGTCTGCCTGGTCGGCTTCGCGGCGATGGCCGTGCGGTCGGTGCTGGTGATGCGCACGCACCTGCGGCGCGGCTACAGCGTGCTCGAGAAACCCGAATCCACCATGCAGGACCGCTGAACCCGGCGGCACCACTCCCATGCTCAAGATCATCTTCCTCGGCCTCATGGGCGGCGGGCTGCCGGTGGCCGTCGCCATGGCGGGCTCCGCCCTGCTGTTCATCCTGCTCTCGGGCAACCTGCCGCCTTTCGTGGTGGTGCACCGCATGGTCAGCGGCATCGACAGCTTCCCGCTGCTGGCGGTGCCGTTCTTCATCCTGGCCGGCAACCTGATGAACAACGCCGGCATCACCAACCGCATCTACAACTACGCGCTGGCCCTGGTGGGCTGGCTCAAGGGCGGCCTGGGCCACGTGAACGTGGTGGGATCGGTGGTGTTCGCGGGCATGAGCGGCACGGCCATCGCCGACGCCGCGGGCCTGGGCACCATCGAGATCAAGGCCATGAAGGACCATGGCTACGCCACCGAATTCGCGGTGGGCGTGACGGCCGCTTCCGCGACGCTCGGTCCGATCATCCCGCCTTCGCTGCCGTTCGTGATCTACGGGATGATGGCCAACGTCAGCGTGGGCGCGCTGTTCCTGGCGGGCATCCTGCCGGGCGTGCTGATGGCGGTGCTGATGATGCTCACCGTCGCGTACTTCGCGCACAAGAACGGCTGGGGCGGCGACATCCGCTTCGAGTGGCCGCGCGTGCTCAAGGCGCTGTCCGAGACGCTGGTGGTGATCGGCTGGCCGCTGGCCCTGTGGCTGCTGATCACCAAGGCCGGGCTGCCCGCGCAGGCGACCGTGGTCGCCGGCCTGGTGCTCCTGTTCGGCCTCGACAAGGTGTTCAAGTTCCAGGCGGTGCTGCCCATCATGACGCCCGTGCTGCTGATCGGCGGCATGACGACGGGCCTGTTCACGCCGACCGAAGGCGCGGTGGCCGCGTGCATCTGGGCCATGGTGCTGGGCTTCTTCTGGTATCGCACGCTGAACTGGAAGATGTTCGTCAAGGTCTGCCTGGACACGGTGGAGACCACGTCCACGGTGCTGTTCATCGTCGCGGCCGCCAGCATCTTCGGCTGGATGCTCACCGCCACCGGTGTCACCGCCGCGATCTCGCAATGGGTGCTGGCCTTCACCAAGGACCCGTGGGTGTTCCTGCTGCTGGCCAACCTGCTGATGCTGTTCGTGGGCTGCTTCCTGGAGCCGACGGCCGCCATCACGATCCTGGTGCCGATCCTGGTGCCGATCTGCCAGCAGCTGGGCATCGACCTGGTCCACTTCGGCCTGGTGATGGTGCTGAACCTGATGATCGGCCTGCTGCACCCGCCGATGGGCATGGTGCTGTTCGTGCTGGCCCGCGTGGCCAAGCTGTCGGTGGAGCGCACGACCGTCGCCATCCTGCCGTGGCTGCTGCCGCTGCTCGGGTCGCTGGTGATCATCACCTACTTCCCGTCGCTGGTGCTCTGGCTTCCCAAGATGTTCTATTGATTCGAGAGATGACACCTTTCATCCGACTTCATCCGCAGGACGACGTGCTGATCGCCCGCGCCCAGCTCGTGGGCGGCACCGTCGTGGAGAACGTGCAGGTCAAGGGCCTGGTGCCGCCCGGCCACAAGGTCGCGATGCGCGACATCGCGCCGGGCGAGCCGGTGCGGCGCTACAACCAGGTGATCGGCTTCGCCAGCAGGCCCATCGCCATGGGCGAGCACGTGCACACGCACAACCTCTGGATGGGGCCGGAGGGCGGCGCGTTCGAGCGCGACTACGCTTTCGGCGCCGACGTGAAGGCGCAGCCGCCGCGGCTGGAGGCCAGCTTCATGGGCATCCGCCGCGCCGACGGCCGCGTGGCCACGCGCAACTACATCGGCATCCTCTCCAGCGTGAACTGCTCGGCCACGGCGGCGCGCGCCATCGCCGACCACTTCTCGCGGCAGACCAACCCGGCGGCCCTGGCCGACTTCCCGAACATCGACGGCGTGGTCGCGCTCACCCACGGCACCGGCTGCGGCATGGACACGCAGGGCCTGGGCATGCAGATCCTGGAGCGCACGCTGGCCGGCTACGCCACCCACGCCAACTTCTGGGGCGTGCTGGTGGTCGGCCTGGGTTGCGAGGCCAACCAGATCAACGCCTGGCTGGCCCACAGCAGCCTGCGCGAAGGCGAGACGCTGCGGGTGTTCAACATCCAGGACACCGGCGGCACGCGCAAGACGGTGGAAAAGGGCATCGCCCTCGTCAAGGAGATGCTGCCGCAGGCCAACCGCGTCAAGCGCGAGCCCTGCGGCGCCGAGCACATCACCATCGGGCTGCAATGCGGCGGCTCGGACGGCTATTCGGGCATCAGCGCCAACCCGGCGCTGGGCGCGGCGGTCGACCTGCTGGTGGCGCACGGCGGCACGGCCATCCTGTCGGAGACGCCCGAGGTCTACGGCGCCGAGCACCTGCTCACGCGCCGCGCGGTCCGGCGCGAGGTGGGCGAGAAGCTGATCTCGCGCATCAAGTGGTGGGAGGAATACACCCGCGTCAACGAAGGCGAGATGAACAACAACCCCTCGCCCGGCAACAAGGCGGGCGGCCTGACCACCATCCTGGAGAAGTCGCTGGGCGCGGTGGCCAAGGGCGGCACCACCAACCTGGAGGCGGTGTACGAGTACGCCGAGCCGGTGACGGCGCACGGCTTCGTCTACATGGACACGCCGGGCTACGACCCCGTCAGCGCCACCGGCCAGGTGGCGGGCGGCGCCAACATGATCTGCTTCACCACCGGGCGCGGCTCGGCCTACGGCTGCGCGCCCTCGCCTTCGCTCAAGCTCGCCACCAACACGGCGCTGTGGCAGCGGCAGGAAGAGGACATGGACATCAACTGCGGCGAGATCATCGACGGCACGTCGTCGGTGCAGGCGATGGGCGAGCGCATCTTCCGGCTGGTGCTGGCCACCGCCTCGGGCGAGGCCAGCAAGAGCGAGAAGCACGGCTACGGACAGAACGAGTTCGTGCCGTGGCAGGTCGGAGCGGTGATGTGAAGGACGTGAAGATGGCCGTCACGCTGCAACACCGGGAGCTGGAGGACCGCGTCGCGGCCATCCTGCAGGCCGCCGGCAGCTCGCCGCAGGAGGCCCGCCACGTCGCGGCCAACCTCGTGCTGGCCAACCTCTCGGGCCACGATTCGCACGGCGTCGGCATGGTGCCGCGCTACGTCGACGCGGTGCTGGAAGGCGGGCTCAAGCCCAACACCTCGGTGACCACCACGCTGGACGGCGGCGCCCTGCTCACGCTGGACGGCGGCCAGGGCTACGGCCAGGTGGTCGGCGTGCAGGCGATGGAACTCGCGATGGCGCGGGCGCACCAGCACGGCACCTGCGTGATGACATTGGCGCGATCGCACCACCTGGGCCGCATCGGGCATTTCGCCGAGATGGCGGTGGCGCAGGGGCTGGTGTCGATCCACTTCGTCAACGTGCTCTCGCGGCCCATCGTCGCGCCCTGGGGCGGCGGCGACGGGCGCTTCGGCACCAATCCCTGCTGCATCGGCATCCCGCTCGCCGGGGCCGAACCGTTCGTGCTGGACTTCGCCACCAGCCGCGTGGCGCAGGGAAAGATGCGCGTGGCCCACAACGAGCGGCGCCAGGCCGATCCCGGCCTGCTGATCGACGAGGACGGCCGGCCGACCACCGATCCCGGCGTGGTCGTGGTGCAGCAGCCCAAGGGCGGTTTCGGCGCGCTGATGCCGTTCGGCGAGCACAAGGGCTACGGCCTGGCACTCGCCTGCGAGCTGCTGGGCGGCGCCCTCACCGGCGGCGGCACCTGGCACCGTCCGCCGGACTCGGCGCGGGCGGTCTACAACGGCATGCTCGCCATCGTCATCGACCCGGCCAGGCTGGGCACGGCGGCGGCCTTCGAGCAGGAAGCCACGGCGTTCCTCGACTGGCTGCGCCGCAGCCCGAACGCGCCGGAAAGCGAAGGCGTGCTGATCGCCGGCGAGCCCGAGCGGCTGGCGCGCGAAGCCCGCCGGCGCGACGGCATCGTGATCGACGGCGCGACCTGGAGCGAGATCCTGGCCGCGGGCGAGAAGGTCGGCGCGCCCGGCTGAAGCCGGCGCTCAGGCCGGCGGCAGCGCCCGCACCACGCCGTCGGCCAGCGCGAAGATCCGGTCACCCGGCCGGACATCGATGCGGTGCATGCCGGTGAAGCTGCCGAACGCCGGCAGCACGCCCACTTCGTCGCCCAGCCAGAAACACGGCAGCCGCAGCCGCTCGAACGCGCGGCCGGCCACGCTGATGCACGGATGCCAGTGGCCGGCCAGCACGTAGGCACCCGGCACAGGATGCGGGTGGTGGCACAGCGCGAACGGGCCGAGCCGGAAAGGCTCGTCCAGCACCCGGATCAACAGCGTGGCCGGCGGATCGCCCGCGCGGGCGTCGTGGTTGCCGCGGATCAGCGTCAGGCGCAGGCCGGCGTGGCGCTCGCGCCAGTCGTGCAGCGCCTCCAGCGTCTGGCGCGCGTGCGATCGGGCCGAATGCAGGAAGTCGCCGAGGAACACCACCTCGCGAGCGCCGGTCTCGGCGATGGCCGCCGTGAGCGACTCCAGCGTGCCCGTGGTGGTCGCCTCCGGCACCGGCACGCCCAGCTTGCGGAAGCTCACCGCCTTGCCGAAGTGCGCGTCGGCGACCAGCAGGGCCTGGTGGGAAGGCAGGAACAGGGCGCCGCCCGGATGCAGGACCGCATCCTCGCCCGCGAGGGAAATCCTCAGCAACTCAGAGCATCAGGGCCAGGCTGGCCTCGAGGTGCTCGGACGGGCTGCGGCGGAAGCCCGAACGGGCGAAGCGCTGCAGGCGGCCGACCACGAAGGCCGTGAGCATGGAAGCGCGGACCTGCGCGTCGACGGTCGGCGTGGCCGAGGCCTCGCCTTCGCCCCGCAGGCACTGCTTGAGGGTGGACTCGATCTTGTCGAAGAACTGGTTCATGCGCTGCTGCAGGCGCTCGTTCTCGAAGACCAGGGCGTCGCCCACCATCACCCGCGTCATGCCCGGGTTCTTCTCGGCGAACTGGACCAGCATGGTGACGATGCGGGCGGCCTGGCGGCTGCCGCCTTCGCCCTCGCCGTTGGCCTGCGCCTCGCGCTCCTGGATCTGGTTGACCAGGCTGAACACGCTCTGCTCGATGAACTCGATCAGGCCCTCGAACATCTGCGCCTTGCTGGCGAAGTGGCGGTACAGCGCGGCTTCGCTCACCTCCAGGCGGGCGGCCAGCGCGGCGGTGGTGATGCGCTCGGCGCCGGGCTGCTCCAGCATCATGGCCAGCGCCTGCAGGATCTGCACGCGGCGCTCACCCGGCTTGGGCCGCTTGCGCGCGGGCGCCGCGGCTTCGGCAGCGGCGGAGGGTTCGGGCGTGCTCAGGTCGGCTTCAGGCATGGCTTGGCAATGGATGGGTTCGGGCCATTCTCGCACACCGGCGTTGCGGGTTCCCCCTAAGCCATTCACGTACCCACGCGGCCTCGCGGCCAAGTACGCGCTCACAACATCAGCGGCAGCGTGACTCGCAGCCCGCGTCCGCCGGTGCCGGCGCGCAGTTCCAGGCGGGTGTGGTGGACGCGGGCGATCTCCTGCGCGATGGGCAGGCCCAGGCCGTTGCCCTCGCCCACCGTGCCCTGCACGCGGTAGAAGCGCTCGAGCACGCGATCGCGCTCGGCGTCCGGCACGCCGGGGCCGTCGTCCTCGACTTCCAGGAAGGCCTGGCCGTAGCGCACGCCGCAGCGCAAGGTGATGGTGCCGCCCTCGGGCGTGTACTTCACCGCGTTGTCCACCAGGTTGGACAGCAGCTCGCGCAGCAGCCATTCATGGCCCATGACCTGCACCGGCTGCGCGTCCAGGCCGAGGTCGATGCGGCGGTCGGTGGCGGCGTCCAGGTGGACCTGCAGCTGGTCTTCGCACAGCGCCTTCAGATCGACCCGCTGCATCGGCTGGGCCTCCATGGTCCGGGCGTCGGCGCGCGACAGCGCCAGCAGCTGGTGGGCCAGCTGCGAGGTGCGGCGGGTGGCGCCGCGCAGCTTGTCGACCTGGTCGGCCTGCAGTTCCACCCGCCCGTTCGGCCCGGCGCGCTGGGCCGCCTGGGCCCAGGCTTCGACCTGGGCCTGAAGGCCCGCGAGCGGGGTGCGCAGCTGGTGCGCGGCGTCGGCGATGAAGCGCCGCTGGCTCTCGGCCTGGGCGTTGACCAGGCCGAACAGCCGGTTGAGCGATCGCACCAGCGGCCGCACTTCCTCCGGCGAGCTGATCTCGTCCAGCGCGCTCAGGTCGCGCGGCGAGCGGTGCTCGACCGCGTCCTTGAGCTCCAGCAGCGGCTTGAGCGCGCGCTCGACCGCCCACCCGACCGCGAAGGCGGCGCCGGCGATCAGCACCAGGTTGGGCAGCAGCACCTTGAACAGGATGGCGCGCGCCCACTGCTGGCGCGGATCGGAGCCGTCGGCCACCGCCACCACCACCGGACCCACGACGGTCTGCTGGCGCTGGCGCGCGATGCGCCAGGTGGTGCCGCCGTTCTCCTCGCTGTGGAACTCCAGCTCGTCGTCCGACGGCGGCAGGCCGGCCAGCCAGGGTTCGCCGAGCAGCAGCTTGCCGTCGACGTCCGTGAAGGCGAAGACGCGGCGCCCGACGAAGAACTCGGCGGCGGCCGGGGCCATCAGCAGCACCGGCTCATTGGCGTCCTCGCCGATGATCGAGTCGGCCAGCAGCGGCACCATGGTCACCAGGCGCTTGTCCTGCTGCAGGGCGACGTTGTCGGCGGAGCGGTAGTCGAACCAGGCGTTGAGCATCGCCAGGCCGGCCAGCGGTGCCAGCAGCATCACCAGCAGGCGCCGGCGCAGCCCCGAAAGCATTCGCTCGCCGGCCGCGGCACGGCGCGCTTCGGCGCCGGCGCGAAAGTGGATCACGGCGCCGCCGCGTCCTGCAGTTCCAGCCGGTAGCCGAAGCCGCGGATGGAGCGCAGGGCCACGCCGTGCGGCTCGAGCTTGCCGCGCAACCGCGAGATGTAGACCTCCACCGCGTTGGGCGTGATCTCCTTGTCCCAGCCGGTGAGGGCTTGCAGCAGCTTCTCCTTGCTGGCGGGCTTGGGCGCGTGGATCAGCAGGTACTCCATGACGGTCCACTCGCGCGGACCGAGTTCCAGCGTGATCTTCTGCAGGCCGCGCTGGGCGCTGGCGCGGCGGTTGGCCGTGTCCAGCTCGATCGGGCCGAAGCTCAGTACCGCGCTGGTGGCCGCCTGCGAGCGCCGCAGCAGCGCGCGCAGGCGCGCCAGCAGCTCGGGCAGCTCGAACGGCTTGATCATGTAGTCGTCGGCGCCCAGGTCCAGGCCCTGCACCCGGTCCTGCAGCGCGTCGCGTGCGGTGAGGATCAGCACCGGCATCTTCTGGCTGGCCATCTCGGGCTTGCGCAGGCGCCGGGTGAGTTCCAGGCCGTCCATGTGGGGAAGGCCGATGTCGATGATGGCGGCGTCGAACACCTCGGTGCGCAGCACCTCCTCGGCGCGTTCGCCGCTGCCGACCCAGTCGACGGCGTAGCCGGCGTCCGACAGGCCCAGCTTGATGCCGCTGGCCACCATCACGTCGTCCTCGACGAGCAGCAGGCGCATGAACCGGTGGTCTCTCTCTTACTTCGAACGGATCATCGTGCCGTAGGCCTGGTCGGTCAGGATCTCCAGCAGCATCGAGTGCGGCACGCGGCCGTCGATGATGTGCACGGCATTCACGCCGGACTTGGCGGCGTCCAGCGCGCCGCTGATCTTGGGCAGCATGCCGCCGGAGATGGTGCCGTCGGCGAACAGTCCGTCGATTTCCTTGGACGTCAGGTCGGTGAGCAGCTTGCCCGACTTGTCCAGCACGCCGGGCGTGTTGGTCAGCAGCACCAGCTTCTCGGCCTTGAGCACCTCGGCCAGCTTGCTGGCCACCACGTCGGCGTTGATGTTGTAGCTCTCGTTCTCGTCGCCGAAGCCGATCGGGCTGACCACGGGGATGAAGTGGTCCTCGAGCAGCGCGCGCACCACGCCGGGGTCGATCTCCACGATGTCGCCCACCTGCCCGACGTCGTGCTCCTTCATCGGGTCCTTGCTGTCGACCATCTTGAGCTTGCGCGCGCGGATCAGGCCGCCGTCGCGCCCGGTCAGGCCCACGGCCTTGCCGCCGGCCTTGTGGATGAAGCCCACGATGTCCTGCTGCACCTCGCCGGCCAGCACCCACTCGACCACTTCCATGGTCTCGGCGTCGGTGACGCGCATGCCCTGGATGAACTCGCCCTTCTTGCCCAGGCGGTTCAGGGCCTGCTCGATCTGCGGGCCGCCGCCGTGCACCACCACCGGGTTCATGCCCACCAGCTTGAGCAGCACGATGTCCTCGGCGAAGTCGGCCTGCAGCTCCGGATCAGTCATCGCGTTGCCGCCGTACTTGATCACCATGGTCTTGCCATGGAACTTGCGGATGTAGGGCAGCGCCTGCGACAGGATCTCGGCCTTGTCGCGGGCGGCAATGTGGGAGGTGTCGGTCATGGCGGAGAAGGAATCGAACGCGAAATTGTAGGGTGGGCCACCCGGCCCCACCGGCGGCTGGGCTAGCCGGCTCGCAGTCCCGCGGCCACCGTGGGGTAGCGCAGCCGCAGGCGAAGCTCGCGCTTGAGGCGCTCGTTGCCCAGGCGCCTCGATTCGCTCATGAAGCTCAGGAGCGTGGGCGGCAGGACTTGCCGCGCCTCCTCGCGCGAGATGCGCGGCGGGCGCGGCAGGCCATAGACGTCGGCGGCCAGGTCGAACCAGTCGCCCATCTTCAGCTCGGTGTCGTCCACGGCGTTGACCACTCGCTGCGGGCGCCCTCGCCACAGTGCAGCGACCAGCGCGCGCGCCAGGTCGTCGGCGTGGATATGGTTGGTGAAGACGTCGTCCTCGGCACGCAGCACCGGGGTGCCGCGTTGCAGTCGCTCGCGGGGCGTGCCGCCCTCGCGGTCCGGTGCGTAGATGCCGGGGATGCGCAGGATGCCGGCGCGCACGGACGCCGATCGGCCGAAGAAGCGCACGGCGGCTTCGGCATCGACGCGGCGCTGCGCGCGTGAAGTGCGCGGCGCCACGGCGTGCGATTCGGAGATCCGGTCACCGCCACAGTCACCGTACACGCCCGTGGTCGAGCCATAGACCAGCGAGGCCGGCGGCGTGCGAAGCCGCAGCGCGCGCAGCAAGGCGGCGGTGCGTGGATCGGCCGCGCCCTCGCCCGGTGGCGGCGCGAGGTGCACCACGCGCGTGGCCAGGCCGGCCAGCCGGGCGATCGAGGCAGGCTGGTCGAGATCGCCTTGCAGCACCGCGAGGCCCCGCGCGCGCAAGGCGGGCACGCGATCCGGCGAAGAGGTCAGCGCCAGCAGGCGCACGCGGCCGCGCAGCCGGCTCGCCACGCGCAGGCCCACGTCGCCGCAACCGATCAACAGCACGCGCTCGCGCCGGAAGCGGGCCGGCAGGGCGCCAAGGGGCATCTGGTTCGAGGGCAAAATAGGAGGTTCGCCGAGTGACAACCAGCTCCCGAGGATACCCAACAGATGACCACCGCCGAGGCCGCCGCAGGCCCCTTCCAGGTGACGGTGCAGCCCAGCGGCCGGACCTTCAGCGCCAACGCCGACGAGGCCTTGCTCGCCGCTGCCATCCGCCAGGGCATCGGCCTGCCCTATGGCTGCAAGGACGGCGCGTGCGGTTCGTGCAAGTGCAGGAAGCTCGAGGGCCAGGTGGTGCACCGCTCGCACCAGAGCAAGGCCCTGAGCGCCGAGGAGGAGGCCGCCGGCTTCATCCTCACCTGCAGCGCCACCGCGCTCACCGACGTGGTGCTGGAATCGCGCCAGGTCACGGACGAGTCGGCCTTCCCGATCAAGAAGATGCCTTCCCGCGTGATGTCGCTGGAGAAGAAATCTCACGACGTGATGATCATCCGGCTGCAGCTGCCGGCCAACGACACGCTGCGCTACCACGCGGGCCAGTACATCGAGTTCATCCTGCGTGACGGCGCCCGCCGCAGCTATTCGATGGGCAACGCGCCGCACAACGGCCCCGGCGTCGAACTGCACATTCGCCACATGCCCGGCGGCAAGTTCACCGACCACGTGTTCAACGCGATGAAGGAAAAGGAGATTCTGCGGGTGGAAGGCCCGTACGGCAGCTTCTTCCTGCGCGAGGACTCCGATAAGCCCATGATCCTGCTCGCCTCGGGCACCGGCTTCGCGCCGATCAAGGCCGTCATCGAGCACATGCAGCACAAGGGCATCACTCGCCCGGCCACGCTCTACTGGGGCGGCCGCCGCCCGGCGGACCTGTACCTGGACGAATGGGTGAAGGCGCGCTGCGGCGAGATGGGCAACCTGAAGTACGTGCCCGTCATCTCCAACGCCCTGCCGGAGGACGACTGGACCGGCCGCACGGGCTTCGTGCACAAGGCGGTGATGGAGGACTTCCCGGACCTGTCGGGCCACCAGGTCTACGCCTGCGGCGCGCCCATCGTGGTGGATTCGGCGCGGGCCGAGTACAGCGCCAACGCCAGGCTGCCGGTGGAGGAGTTCTACGCGGACTCGTTCACCACGGAAGCCGACAAGCACCGGGACGCGGGGTCCTGAAGTCCGCGCCCGCCGCGGCTGCGCGGTTCCTAGCGGATGATGAAGTCGGGCTCGGGGCGCAGCAGCGCGCGCCGGCCCGTGTCTTCCAGGCCCATCAGGCCGGTGGGCATCTCGGCCATGCCGTCCGTGGGCGGGCTCAGCGTCTCGTGGATGCGATGCGCCACGTACCAGCTGGCGCGCGCGCGGGCCTCGCGGGTCTGCGAACCCAGGCGCGGCGTGAGGAACAGGTTGGAGCACTCGTGCAGCGGCGAACCGCGCGCGGCGAAGCCGGTGTCGGCGCCGTCGAGCAGCGCGGCCTCGATGCGGCCGTCGTTCAGCGCGCGGGCGAAGGCCTGGGCGTCGAACAGCGGCGACCGGCTGATGCCCACCCACAGCTGGCCCGGCTTGCAGTGCGCCAGCAGCTTGTCGTTGATGAAGCCCTGGTAGCGCGACGCGAACATCACCTGCACGCTGACGGCGTCGGCGTTGGCCACCAGCTCGGGCAGCCCGACGGGCTGGATGTTCAGGCGCGACCAGATCGGGGCCGTGTGGTGCACGGCGGGGTCGTAGCCGATCAGCTTGGCGCCCAGCGCATGCAGCATCAGCGCCAGCGTGTGGGCGCTGGGCGCCAGGCCGAGCACGCCGACCACGCTGCCGTTGAGCTCGCGGCCCAGCCGCACTTCCGCCTGCCTGTCGCCGTTGAGCGCGCTGGCGATGCCGCGGCGCATCAGCATCAGCAGCCCGGCCAGCAGGTATTCGGCGTTGGACCGGACGTTGGCGGTGGTGGCCTGGATGACGCGCACGCGGCGTTCGCGGCAGGCTTCCAGGTCGGTGTTGTCGCTGCCGCCATGCATGCGGGCGATGGCTTTCAGGCGCGGGGCGAAACCGAGGAACTCCTGGGTCACCACCGCCTTGCGCGGCAGCAGCACCGCCTGGGCCTTGTAGACCGCCTTGCGCAGCGCGCTGGCGTCGGCGGCAAGTTCGGGGCGGGATTCGACGGCGTGGCGCTCCTGGAGCCAGCCGAGCGCTTCGGGGACGAGACGTTCGACCAGTAAGATGTCCACGCGATTGCGCCCTTGTCCGACACAGCAATCAGCCGTTGAGAAAATCTCCTACGGCCAGCTTGTGAAAAACTTCGCGCACTTTAACCAAGATCGTTTTACCAGTCGATGAAAAATGTCACGAGGATCAACAAGGCGGTCTTCCCGGTGGCCGGCCTCGGCACCCGTTTCCTGCCGGCCACCAAGGCCATGCCCAAGGAGATGCTGCCGATCGTCGACAAGCCGCTGATCCAGTACGCCGTCGAGGAGGCCTACGAGGCCGGCATCCGGCACATGGTGTTCGTCACCGGGCGCAGCAAGCGCGCCATCGAGGACCACTTCGACACCTCGGTCGAGCTCGAAACCGAACTCGAGAGCGGGAAGAAGAACGACTTGCTCCAGCTGGTGCGCTCCATCGCGCCTTCGGACATGTCGTGCTCGTATGTGCGGCAGCCCCGGGCGCTTGGGCTGGGCCATGCGGTGCTGTGCGCGGCCCCCATCGTCGGCGACGAGCCGTTCGCGGTGCTGCTGCCGGACGACCTGATGTGCGGCCCGGCGGACGGCCCCTCCGTGCTGGCGCAGATGGTGCAGCAGTACGAGCGCACCCAGACCAGCATCCTGGCCGTCCAGGAAGTGCCGCAGGCCCACGTCAAGCGCTACGGCATCGTGGCCGGCGACGCCGCCGGCGAGCGCCTCACCAAGGTGCGCAAGATGGTCGAGAAGCCCGATCCCGAAAGCGCGCCCTCGCGCATGGGCGTGGCGGGCCGCTACGTGCTGACGCCGGGGGTGTTCGAGATGATCCGCACCAACCCGCGCGGCGCGGGCGGCGAGATCCAGCTCACCGACGGCATCGCGCGCCTGATGGAAACCGAGGGCGTGCACGCCTACCAGTACGAGGGCCGGCGCTACGACTGCGGTTCCAAGGACGGCTTCCTGGAGGCCACGGTGGACTTCGCGCTGAGGAACGAGCAGCTCGGCCCGGGCTTCCGCGAGTACCTCAAGGGCCTGAAGCTCTGAGGTCTTTTGGTCCCGCTCAACGAAAAAGGCGCCCGTCGGCGCCTTTTCGTTTGGGAGCGATGCGTCGCTACCGGCGCCGCAGCACGTGGATGATCTCCTCGCCCTGCTGCTGCTGCTCGACCAGTTCGTTGCCGGTCTGGCGCGCGAACGCCTGGAAGTCCCGCACCGAGCCCGGGTCCGTGGCCACCACCTTGAGCAGCTGCCCGGACTGCATGTCCGTCAGGGCCTTCTTCGCGCGCAGGATGGGCAACGGGCAGTTCAGGCCGCGGGTGTCGATTTGCTTGTCGATGTTCATGGTGCGCCCTCGAGGGTCTGCGATGGATTCTAGGCAGCGCGGCGCGGCGCCGCTCCGTGGGGCATTTTGCTATCGTTCGAAACTTATCCGGCGGACCCCATGATCCTCGTCACCGGCGGCTGCGGATTCATCGGATCCGCCTTCATCCTCGACTGGCTGAACCAGCGGCGCGGGCCGGTGCTCAACCTGGACCTGCTCACCTACGCCGGCCACCCCGGCAACCTGCGCGAGGTGCAGGACCACCCGGACTATCGCTTCGTCCGCGGCGATATCGCCGATGCGACGCTGGTGGCCGGGCTGTTGCGCGAGCACCGCCCGCGCGCCATCGTGCATTTCGCGGCCGAGAGCCACGTCGACCGCTCCATCGCGGGACCGGAGGCCTTCATCCAGACCAACGTGGTCGGCACGTGGCGGCTGCTGCAGGCGGCGCACGACCACTGGCGCGCGCTGCCCGCAGCGGAGGCCGCCGCCTTCCGCTTCATCAACGTGTCGACCGACGAGGTGTTCGGCTCGCTCGGGCCGCGCGACGCCGGATTCGACGAGCAGCATCCCTACCGGCCGAGCAGCCCCTACTCCGCCTCCAAGGCCGCGGCCGACCACCTGGCGCGCGCCTGGCGCCAGACGTTCGACCTGCCGGTCATCACCACCAACTGCTCGAACAACTACGGTCCACGCCAGTTCCCCGAGAAGCTGATCCCGCTCATGGTCCACAACGCGTTGGCCGGCCGACCGCTGCCGGTGTACGGCGACGGGCTGCAGGTGCGCGACTGGCTGCATGTGGACGATCACTGCTCGGCCCTGCGCGCGGTGCTCGATCGCGGCCGGACGGGCGAGACCTACAACATCGGCGGGCGTTCGCAGAAGACCAACCTGGACGTGGTGTGCGCGCTGTGCGAGGTGCTGGACGAAGCGCGTCCCGGCCGCCGTCATGCCGACCTGATCCGCCACGTCGACGACCGCCCCGGCCACGACCGGCGCTACGCCATCGACGATCGCAAGATCGCCGGCGAGCTGGGCTGGCAACCGACCATCCGCTTCGAGGACGGCCTGCGCGACACGGTGCACTGGTACCTCGCGCATGGGGACTGGGTCGAGTCCGTCACCAGCGGTGCGTACCGGCGCTGGGCGGAGCAGCAGTACCCCTCGCTGCACCCATGAAGATCCTGCTGTTCGGCGCGGACGGCCAGGTGGGCTGGCGACTGCGCCACAGCCTAGCGGGGCTGGGAGAGGTCATCGCGCTGGACCGCGCAAGCCAGCCGCTGTGCGGCGACCTTCTCGACGCGGCGGGCATGGCGGCTTCGGTGGCGAGCGTGGCGCCGGACGTGGTGGTCAACGCGGCCGCTTATGTCGACGTCGATCGCGCGGAGGACGAACCGGAGCTCGCGTACGCCGTGAACGCCGCGGCCTGCGAGGCCCTGGCGCGGGCCGCGGCCCGGCAAGGCGCGTGGCTGGTCCACTACTCCACCGACTACGTCTATGACGGCAGCGGGGACAGCCCCTGGCGCGAGACGGACACGCCGCGTCCCTTGAACGCGTACGGCCGCAGCAAGCTCGCGGGCGATGACGCCATCCTGCGCGAAGCGCCGCGGCACCTGGTGCTGCGCACCAGCTGGGTGTTCGACAGCCGCGGCCGCAACTTCGCCAAGGGCATCCTCGAGGCGGCGACGACGCGCGACGAACTGGCGGTCGTCGCCGACCAGTGGGGCGCTCCGACCAGCGCGGCGCTGGTCGCCGATGTCACCGCCCATGTCTTGCGCGCGATCGCGAATGCGGGCGAACCGGAGCGCCTGGCGGGCCTGTACCACCTGGCGGCCGCCGGATTCACCGACCGCCACGGCTACGCGCGACTGCTGTTGCAGGAAGCCGCGAGGTGCGGTTGGCCGCTGCGCACCACCGCGGACAGCGTCGAGGCCGTCGCATCGACCGACCACCCGACGCGAGCGGCGCGCCCGAAGAACTCGCGGCTGGACACGACGCGGCTGCGGGACACGTTCGGCCTCATCCTGCCGCCATGGCAGGATGGCGTTCGCGCCGTGGTCGAAGCACTGGCGCGGCAACGAGCCACCCCCACCTGACCATGCCGAACCCCGCGCCCCGCAAGGGCATCATCCTCGCCGGCGGCGCCGGCACGCGGCTGCATCCGGCGACGCTGGCCATCTCCAAGCAGCTGCTGCCGGTGTACGACAAGCCGATGGTGTACTACCCGCTGACCACGCTGATGCTCGCGGGCATCCGCGAGGTGCTGGTGATCAGCACGCCCGAGGATGTGTCGCGCTTCGAGCAGTTGCTGGGCGACGGCAGCCGATGGGGCATGGACATCGCGCATGCGGTGCAGCCGCGGCCCGAAGGCCTGGCACAGGCCTTCATCATCGGCCGCGACTTCATCGCCGGCGCGCCCAGCGCGCTGGTGCTGGGCGACAACATCTTCCACGGGCACGACCTGGTGCCGATGCTCAAGCAGGCGAACGAGGACCGCGAAGGCGCCACCGTGTTCGCCTATCACGTGCGCGATCCGCAGCGCTACGGCGTGGTCGCCTTCGACGGGCAGGACCGCGCCACGTCCATCGAGGAGAAGCCGCTCCATCCGCGCAGCAATTTCGCGGTGACGGGCCTGTACTTTTACGACGAGCAGGTCTGCGACATCGCCGCCGGCATCCGGCCTTCCGCGCGCGGCGAACTGGAGATCACCGACGTCAATCGCCATTACCTGGAGCGCGGCCGGTTGCGCGTGCGGACCATGGGCCGCGGCTTCGCCTGGCTGGACACCGGCACGCACGAGAGCCTGCTGGAGGCCACCCAGTTCATCCACACGCTGGAACAGCGCCAGGGCCTCAAGGTCGCCTGCCCCGAGGAAGTGGCGTGGCGCAATGGCTGGATCGACGACGACCGGCTGCTCGCGCTGGCCCAGCCGCTGGGAAGCTACGGCGCGTACCTGGCCGGACTGCTGAAGGGCTGATCGCATGAAGGTCACGCCCACCCGCCTGCCCGAGGTGCTGCTGATCGAGCCGCACGTCATGGCGGATGCGCGCGGCTTCTTCATGGAGAGCTGGAACCAGCGCGCGTTCGATGAGGCGGTGGGCACCGGGGTGCGCTTCGTGCAGGACAACCATTCGCAGTCCGCGCGCGGCGTGCTGCGTGGATTGCACTACCAGCTGAAGCATCCGCAAGGGAAGCTCGTGAGGGTCGTGAACGGCCGTGTGTTCGACGTGGCGGTGGATCTGCGGCGGGCCTCGCCGCGGCTGGGACAGTGGGTCGGCTTCGAGCTCAGCGCCGAGAACCGCCGCCAGATGTGGGTGCCGCCGGGATTCGCCCACGGCCTGCTCGTGCTCTCCGGGCAAGCGGACGTGCTCTACAAGGTCAGCGACTATCACCACCCCGAGGACGAGCACTCATTGGCCTGGGACGATGCGCGGGTGGCCGTGCAATGGCCGCTGGATGAGTTGGGCGCGGCGCCCACGTTGTCGGATCGGGATCGGGCCGCGCGCCGCTGGGAGGCGGCGCAGCTCTACTGAAGCCGCGCTACTCCGCCCGCTTCTGCCACTCCACGAACTCGGGCTCGTAGCCCTTGCCGCGCAACCAGTCCGCCAGCGCGAAGCCCGTGCCCGCGGGCCAGCACTTCACCTGGTCGTAGGCATACAGCCGCCAGTCCACCAGCTCCGGCGAGAGCTTCACCTCGCCTTCCGCGCGCACGTGGTAGGCGATGATGACCTGGTTCATGCGCTGGAAGTCGTACACGCCTATCAGGTTGACCTCCTGCGCGTCGAGGTTCGTCTCTTCCTTCAGCTCGCGCCGGATACCGTCGTGCGGCGTCTCGCCGGCCTCCATGAAGCCGGTGATCAGCGCATAGACCTTGGCGGGCCAGGCCGCGTTGCGCGCCAGCAGGATCTGGTCCCGGTACTGCACCACCGCGGCCAACACCGGCGTCGGGTTGTTCCAGTGCGTCCAGTGGCAGGCCGGGCAGCGCAGCCGCTCGCGCGGACCACTGTCCTCGAGCTCGGTGATCGGCTGCAGCGCGGTGGCGCACTGCGGGCAGAACTTCCAGTCCGCGCTCACGCGGGGAACACGCCCGTGGAGAGATAACGGTCGCCGCGGTCGCAGACCACGAACACGATGGTGGCGTTCTCCACCTGCGCCGCCACCTGCTGCGCGACCCACAGCGCGCCCGCGGCCGAGATGCCGCCGAAGATGCCTTCCTCACGCGCCATGCGCCGGCACATCTCCTCGGCCTCGTCCTGGCTCACGTAGATGAGTTCGTCCACGTGCGAGGGGTCGTAGATCTTCGGCAGGTACTCCTGCGGCCACTTGCGGATGCCGGGGATGCGCGAGCCTTCGCTGGGCTGCGCGCCGATGATGCGCACGTTGGGGTTCTTTTCCTTCAGGTAGCGCGACACGCCGGTGATGGTGCCGGTGGTGCCCATGGCGCTGACGAAGTGCGTGATGCGCCCGCCGGTCTGCTCCCACAGCTCGGGACCGGTGGTCTCGTAGTGGATGCGCGGGTTGTCCATGTTGGCGAACTGGTCGAGCACGCGGCCCTTGCCCTCGCGCTGCATGTTCTCGGCCAGGTCGCGCGCGTACTCCATGCCGCCGCTCTTCGGAGTGAGCAGCAGCTCGGCGCCGAACGCCTTCATGGTCTGGGCGCGCTCGATCGACAGGTCCTCCGGCATGATCAGCACCATGCGGTAGCCCTTGATGGCCGCGGCCATCGCGAGCGCGATGCCGGTGTTGCCCGAGGTCGCCTCGATCAGCGTGTCGCCCGGCTTGATCTCGCCGCGCTCCTCGGCGCGGCTGATCATCGACAGCGCCGGACGGTCCTTCACCGAGCCGGCCGGGTTGTTGCCTTCCAGCTTGCCCAGGATGACGTTGCCCCGGCGCTTGTTGGCCTCGGCGCCGATTCGCTGCAGCGCGACCAGCGGCGTCTTGCCTACGGCGTCTTCGATGGTGGGATAGGTGCGCGGGTCCATCGCACCACTGTGCCATAATTTTTTCTGCGCTCTTCAACGCTGCCGGAGTGGCGAAATCGGTAGACGCAGCAGATTCAAAATCTGCCGGTGGCAACACCGTCCCGGTTCGATTCCGGGCTCCGGCACCAGCGCCTCACCCCGATTCACCGCGCACAAAAAAGACGCCCGGCACGCGGCCGGGCGAAGAACCTCCATGGCTGGGACCGTAACCAAGGACCGATCCCGCTGTGAATAGTGGGCGAATGGACGAGGCAGCGCAGTAAGGCTCAGCCGCAAGCGCTGGCTCGTCGGTTTCCCATCGCGGTGTAGGCCGACACGCCGTGCCGGCTTTCCGGGGCCAGCTCTTCAGCGGATCTCGAAGTCCTCGAGCTTGCGGCCCTTGGCCAGCGCATCCACCACCCACTGCGGCTTGCGGCCACGGCCGCCGGACCAGGTCTCGCCGTTCGGTCCGCGGTACTTGGCGGGCGCGGCCGACTTCGCGGAAGAGCTGCGGCGCGGCGCGCGCTGGCGGCCCGACGAGGAGACGCTCAAGCCCAGGTCCTCGGCCGTGAGCCCGTACGCCTTGATCTTGGCCTTGATGTCGGCGATGGCGTCCTCGGTCTCCTGCCGGCGCAGCTGCTCCGCCTGCGCGAGCAGCTTCTCGGCCTGCTCCTTGAGTTCCAGGTAAGTGGGCATGGGCGAAGGCTCCTCTTGGAAAGTCGAGTGGAAGTGCGGCGGATTCTAGGCTGCGGATGGGGTTCGATCCGAGCCGGTTGCAGGGTCCGCGGCGAAGGCGCATCCTTCCAGACCCACTGCCGCAAGGAGCCGCCATGTCCTCCGCCCGCCTGGTGAAGCTCGCCCGCGAGGCGCGCCGTTGCTGCCTCGCCGCCGTCCTGGCCCTGGGCTTGCTGCCGGTGGGCCTGACCGCGACGCCAGGCCCCTCGCAACAGCAGGCGGCGGTGGAGGCGTTGAAGCGCGCACACGCCGCCGTGGTCGGCGTCGAGGTCAGCGCCACGCCCGGTGCGCGCTCGGCCGAGACGCTGGGCCGCGAGCGCAGCGGCTCCGGCGTGGTGATCGGCCCCGACGGCCTGGTGCTCACCATCGGCTACCTGATGCTCGAGGCCGAGACCATCCAGGTCGTCACGCAGGACAAGCGCACCGTGCCGGCGCGCGCCATCGCGTACGACCTGGCCACGGGCTTCGGCCTGCTGCGCACGCTGCTGCCGCTGCGCGGCATCACGCCCGTGCCGCTGGGATCGATCGCCGACCTGGACAAGGGTGAAGCCCTGATGGCGGCCAGCGGCGGCGAGGACGGCGAGGTCGGGCTCACCCACGTGATCGCCAAGCGCCCGTTCTCCGGCTACTGGGAGTACCACATCGAGATGGCGCTGTTCACCAGCCCGCCGATCGACAACCACAGCGGCGCCGCGGTGTTCAACCAGCGCGGCGAACTGCTCGGGGTGGGCAGCCTGCTGGTGGTCGACGCCACCGGCCAGGGCCGTCCCCTGCCCGGCAACATGTTCGTGCCGGTCGACCTGCTCAAGCCCATCCTGGCCGAGCTGCAGCAGAACGGCCTCTCGCGACAGAGCCGCCGGCCGTGGCTGGGCCTCACGTCCAGCGAGCAGGGCGGCCACGTGCGGGTGGTGCGCGTCAGCCAGGACAGTCCGGCCGAGGCGGGCGGCATGCGGCCGGGCGACGTGGTGCTGGAAGTCGACGGCTCGAGCGTGGCCACGCTGGAGCAGTTCTACAAGAAGCTCTGGGACCGGGCCACGCCCGACGCCGAAGTGCGGCTCACGGTGCAGCAAGGCGAGGAGCAACGGACGCTCACGCTCAAGCCGGTGGACCGGATGAGCACCATGGCGCGGCCGGCGGGCATCTGATCCCGCGATGCGAGCTTCCATCCGACAGGCCGATGGCAGCCGGACCGACACCTCCAAGCCCAGCCGTGGATAGGCTCTGAACCAGGCCCTCCGCGGGCCGGAGGGAAGCACCTTTGCAGCACGAAGCACCGCCCGATCGGCCGCGAGGCCGCATCCGCCGCTTCGTCACGCGCTGGTCGGGCGTGGTGATCGCGGCGCTGGTGCTGCTGGGCCTGTCGCAGGCGCTGTGGTGGTGGGAGACCTGGCCGGTGCGTCAGCTGCTCGACCAGCAGGCCGCCGCGAGCGGAGGCCCGTGATGAGCGGCTGGCGGTCCCTGCTCGCGCCGTTGCGCCGGCTTCGCCTCGATGCCCGGCAGGTGGTCATCGCGCTGCTCGCGGTCTGGTTCCTCGGACTGGTGGGCGCCGCCGTGCAGCTCGAACGCTGGCAGGAGCAACTGACCCGCACGCTGCTGCAGCTGGCGGCCGACAAGGAGTTCCGCGCGCGCGTGGCGCAGCGCGACCAGATCGATCCGCAGTGGTACCGGCGCAAGGCGCTGGTGCTGCTCGCCGCGCTGGAGAAGGTCCGGCGCGACACCTGGTGGACGCTGTCCATCCCCGGCTCCTGGAACCGCTTCGACGACCTCGAAGAGCGCCTGGCCGCGCGCATGGAGCGCGAGTTCGCGGACATCGTCCTCGACACGGTGCGCCGCGAGCTCTTCGCGCGCGGTTCGCGGCTGACCGGCGCGCCGCTCGCGCCCGGAGGTGCGGACCTGCGCTCGCCGATCGAATGCGCCGCTCCGCCGGTGGCGCGGTCGCAGTCCGTGCCGGCCGCGGCCGTCCACGGCGCCGAGGGCCTGCCCGAGTTCGCCGCCCTGCGCGACTGGCTCGCCTCGCTCGGCGAGCTCGAGGGCGCGGTTCACGCGTGGCAGGCGCTGCACCGGCAGCCGGGGGACGAGGGCATCACCCACCTGCGCCGGCTGGTGCACCACACGCTGGACGCCGACCTGCCGGGCCCGCTGACGCGCAGCGTGGAGCTGTTCAACGCGATGGCGCAGGACGAGACCGCCTCGGCGGCCCAACTGGTCACCGCGCTGCAGACCGCCGCGCGGTGCACCTTCCTGCAGGGCAGCGCCGCGCTCGACACGCGCCTTCTCGCCAACAACGAGCTGCTCGCGCTGGAGCAGGCGCTGGTCGAGCGCAGCGCGGGCCTCTTCGACCTGCGCCGCCAGGAGCCGCCGGGCCCGGGCCTGCAGCGCCTGGCCGCGGTCCACACGCTGCTGCAGCAGGAGGACGCGCTGCTCGCGCGCGGCAACACTGCCTGGATGCGCGAAGGCCGCCTGCCGATCGGACCCGGCCAGCAGGCGTTGCTGCAGCAGGCGGCGGGCATGACGCTGCTGGGGCCGGAGGTCGTCGACCGGCTGCATGCCCAGTCGGACGCCGCGTTCCAGAAATTCCGCCGCCAGTTCGATGCCCTCTTCGGCCGGCGCGGCGAGCCGGGGCTGGTGTGGGATGCGACGAACGTGCGGTACGCCTTCTCGCCGCAGCGCGCGGCGCTGCGCGATGGCCTGGCCCGCCTGCTGCAGGAGCCGCGCATGCAGTTGCGCGCCGACGGCAGCGTCGGGCCGGCGCCGGCTTCCTTCGAGGAGGCGCTCGCCGTGATGGACACGCGCCGGCGGCTGCGCCGCGAGGTGCTGCCCACGCTGCCGGAAGTCGCGCGGCCCTCGGTCGCGCGCCTGGTCGACGCCCGGCTCGCCCTGCTGGCCCACGACGCGGCCGCCAACGCCATCCGCGCCGCGCTGCCGCAAGACCCTCGAGCGCATTTCGACCCGTACGCCTTCCGGGCGCAGCGGGAGAAGCTCTCGCAGGTGCAGGCGGTGCTGGTCACGCTGGGCGCTCCGGACCTCGCCCAGCGGCTCGGCACCCAGCAGGCGGCGGAAATCGGCGCCCGGCTCGCGCGGGCGAGGGAGGAGTTGCGCGCGATGCCGCTCTTCTCCGCGCGCGCCGCCGACTTCAGCTGGTGGCGCGGCGAGCCGGCGCCGCTGCTGCGGGCGCTGGGCGTGGGCGATGCGGGGCAGCTGCAGCAACTGCTGGCCGGGCAATACCGGCAGATCGAGGCGTTGTCACGGCAGGCGGAGCAGTTCCTGGCCGCCGCGGACGGCTCGCTCGCCGCCGATCCTTCGGTGCAGGACTGGCAGCGGCTGGTGCGCGAGATGGACCGTTGGCGCGGCCACCTTCCGGACAGCAGCCTCTCGGCGATGGAGCGCTACCTGCTCACGGTCGGGCCGCAGCTGCGAAGGGAGAACTGCGGCGAGCTGCTGATGGCGCAGAGCCCGCCGCGGCATGAGGACGAGGTCGCGCGGCAGCTGACGCTGGTGCACAACGCGTTGGTGGACAGGTGCGGGCAATTGCGGTCGGACGGCTCGACGAATGCCCTGGGAATCGGCGGCCGCTGAAGCTAGCGACCGCGCCGGATCCAGCGCGGTACCCGGAACCGGATGATGCTGGTGTAGGCCCAGACGTAGATGATCACGAAGCCGAGGCTGAGCAGCATGAGCATGCCCGTCTGTCGCCAGAACAGGGCTGCCGGCACGACCGTCAGCATGCAGAACGCCCAGAGGTAAGGCGACGTGCGGTTGTTGCGCATCAGCATCCGCCGGGCTTCATCATCATGGAACACCTCGCGCACGATGCGGCGATAGACCAGCTGGTGCAGGTGCAGAGCGTCCGCCATGCTGGGGGACTGTCCTCTCACGACCTTGCGGTAGACGGAGAAGGCGGTTTCCAGCACCGGGTAGGACAGCAACAGGATCGGGAACCAGGGCGACACCTCCGGATGGCGCTGCACGAGCAGGATGCTGGCCATCGCGATGACCACGCCCCAGAGGTAGGCGCCGCCGTCTCCCGCGAAGATCAGCCCGCGCGGATAGTTCCACATCAGGAAGCCGGCCGTGGCGCCCGCCAGCACCAGCACCACCCCCGCGATCTGGCGGTCGCCGACCTGCAGCGCCACGTAGGCGATGGCAAGGCAGCAGATCATCGCGACGGCTCCAGCCAGGCCGTTGTAGCCGTCGATCAGGTTGAAGGCATGGGGGAGTCCGGCCACGGCCAGCAAGGCCAGCCCGATCCCCAGCCAGGGCGTCGCCGTCCAGAAGGCGTCCAGGGCCTCGATCCCCAAGGCCGGCACGCGCAATTGCAACAGGACGATGCTGACGATGCCGGCGACCAGCGTGAAGATGAGGCGCCATCTCGCCCGCAGGAAATGCCACACGTCCTCGGCGGTCCCGCCCCCGGCGGCGATGGTGGCCGCCACGCACCAGGCGAGCGCTTCGCGGGGAGAGAAGTCGATGCCGTTGGTCACGCCGAGGTGGGGCTTGGCGACGACCATCCAGAACCAGCCGCAGGAGCAGGCGGCGAGCATCGCCACCCCGCCGAGGCGCGGAACATGGCCGGCGTGGAAGCGTTGCGGCATGTCCAGCGCATAGCGCTCGGCGCTGCGGCGCCCCGAACGGACCAGGACGCCGGAGGCGAGCGTCGAAACCACCCCGCAAAGTATCAACAGGAAAAACATCTCCCCCTCGCCCTTTCTACGGCTGATTCACCACGAATTTTGTCACGCTGCCGGGCGGTGTCAGTCGCGCCCGGCCCACTCCAGGGCGCCAAACGCCCTCGGCGCCCGCCCGGCGTCGTCCGCGCACGTCGCCAACCGTGGGGAAGCAAGGTCTTGCCCCACTTGCGTGCGGTAGACTTGCGGGTTACTTAGCTGGCACCTCGGTGGAGGATCCGGGCGAAGTGCATCAGGGAACTGCGTGCCGCGACGCGGTTGCTCGGGGCCAGTGAGATCGCTGCGCTCCGCCAAGACCGCCTTCCCGCTTCTTGCACCGCAGAGACCAGCTTGCGGATGTCGCGCGGCACGTGACGCGACCTCAACGAGAACGCAAGGGATACCAATGCAGCTGGATAGCAGCAAGATCGCCATCATCGGCCTCGGCTACGTAGGCCTGCCGCTCGCCGTCGAATTCGGGAAGGTCCGCCCCGTCGTGGGTTTCGACATCAGCGCGGCCCGGATCGCGGAGCTCCGCTCAGGCCAGGACAGCACGCTGGAAGTGGCGCCGGCTGATCTGCAGAGCGCCCGCCAGCTGACCTTCAGCAGCGACCTGGCGGACCTGCGCGATTGCAAGGTTTTCATCGTCACCGTCCCCACCCCGATCGACCAGGCCAACCGGCCCGACCTGACCCCGCTGGTGCGCGCCAGCACCACGGTGGGCAAGGTGATCCAGGCCGGCTCGGTCGTCATCTACGAATCGACCGTCTACCCGGGCTGCACCGAGGAAGTCTGCGTGCCGATCCTGGAGAAGGAGTCCGGACTCGCGTTCAACAAGGACTTCTTCTGCGGCTACAGCCCCGAGCGGATCAACCCGGGCGACAAGGAACACCGGCTGCCCACGATCAAGAAGGTCACTTCGGGCAGCACGCCGGACGTGGCCACGGCCGTCGACGCGCTCTATGGCCAGATCATCAAGGCCGGGACGCACAAGGCCAGCAGCATCAAGGTGGCCGAGGCCGCGAAGGTGATCGAGAACACCCAGCGCGACCTGAACATCGCCCTGATGAACGAGCTCAGCCTGATCTTCGCGCGGCTCGGCATCGACACGCTCGAAGTGCTGCAGGCGGCCGGGACGAAGTGGAACTTCCTGCCCTTCCGCCCCGGCCTCGTCGGCGGCCACTGCATCGGCGTGGACCCGTACTACCTGACGCACAAGGCGCAGGAAGTCGGTTACCACCCCGAGGTGATCCTCGCCGGCCGGCGCATCAACGACAGCATGGCTTCGCACGTCGCGGACGAGACCGTCAAGCTGATGCTGCGCAAGGGCAAGCCCGTCCTGGGCAGCCGGATCCTCGTGCTGGGCATGGCGTTCAAGGAGAACTGCCCGGACGTGCGCAATACCAAGGTGGCCGACATCGTCCGCACGCTGCGCACCTACAACGCCGAGGTCGACGTCTTCGATCCGTGGATCAATCCCGAGGAAGCCTTCCACGAGTACGGCATCCGCTGCCTGGCCGAGTCGCCCGCGAAGGGCCGCTATGCGGCCGTCGTCCTGGCCGTCGGCCATCGCGAGTTCGTCGAGCTCGGCGAGGCCGGCATCAAGGCCTTCGGTGAGAACGGCGCCGTCGTGTACGACGTCAAGAGCATCCTGCCGCGCGGCGCGGCGGACGGACGGCTCTGATGGCGGCGGCGAAAGCGTACGAGCAGCTTCACCGGCGGCTCGCCGCCGAACCGGCGACCTGGCTGGTCACCGGCGTGGCGGGATTCATCGGCAGCAACCTGCTGGAGACGCTCCTCAAGCTCGACCAGAAGGTCGTGGGCCTGGACAACTTCGCCACCGGCCATCGCCGCAACCTGGACGAAGTTCGATCGCTCGTGACGCCGCAGCAGTGGAGCCGCTTCGATTTCCGCGAAGGCGACATCCGCGAGCTCGAGGATTGCCAGGCCGCGATGCAGTGGCGAGCGGGCGGAGCCCAGCCGGAGCCCGTGCGATACGTGCTGCACCAGGCGGCCCTGGGCAGCGTTCCGCGCAGCCTGGAAGACCCGCTCACGACGAACGCCGCCAACATCACCGGCTTCCTGAACATGCTGGTGGCGGCCCGCGATGCCAAGGTGCGGTCCTTCACCTACGCCGCCAGCAGCAGCACCTACGGCGACCACCCGGGCCTGCCCAAGGTGGAAGACCGCATCGGTAAGCCGCTCAGTCCCTACGCCGTCACCAAGTACGTCAACGAGCTGTACGCGGACGTCTTCGCCCGCGCGTACGGCCTCGACACCGTCGGCCTCCGCTACTTCAACGTGTTCGGCCGGCGCCAGGATCCGGACGGCGCCTATGCCGCGGTGATCCCGAAGTGGACGGCCTCGCTGCTGAAGGGCCAGACGGTCTTCATCAACGGCGACGGCGAGACGAGCCGCGACTTCTGCTTCGTCGACAACGCGGTGCAGGCCAACCTGCTGGCCGCCACCACCACCGACCCGGCCGCCCTCAACCAGGTCTACAACGTGGCGGTGGGGGACCGCACGACCCTCAATACGCTGGTCGCGGCCCTGAGCACGGCACTGGAAGCCATCCAGCCCATCCCGGCGCCGAAGGTCGAGCATCGCGATTTCCGCGCTGGCGACGTGCGCCATTCCATGGCCGACATCAGCAAGGCGCGTCAGCTTCTGGGCTTCGAGCCGACGCACCGCATCGGCGACGGGCTGGCCGTCACCATGGGCTGGTACGTGGCGAACAGCCGCTGACCGGCTGCGAGCCCCCCGATTCGCGATCCAATATCGAAGTGGAAACATGAGATCACAGCTGGCCGTGATCTCCGTGCTGACAGGAATCTCGCAGCTGGTGGGATTCGTCAAGCTCTGGTTCATCGCGAATATCTTCGGCGTGGGCTCTGCGCTTGATGGCTACAACCTCGCGCTCGTCTTGCCGACGATGATGTCGGGTGTCATCGCCGGAGTGCTCCAGACCGGACTATTCCCTGTTCGCGCGGCGCTTCGCGAGAGCGGCGACACGAACGCGTGCGACGGTTTCGAGCGAAGCGTGTTGCTGGCCATGTTCGTCACGGGGACTGCGATTTCCATTGTCTTGGTGCTCGCGAGTCAGCTCCTGACCGGGTGGGTCGCTCCCACGGCTTCGGCGGAAGTCGCGAGCGCGTTGGCCTTCTCGTTCCCTGTGCTGGCCTCCCTGGTGGCTCTGAACACGGTCGGCGATTGCGCTGGTTTCCTGCTGGCCATGCGAGGGCGCTTCGCGATTGCCGCCGCCGCACCGATCGCCAACGCCGTTATTGCGTCTGCCCTCCTGGCTGCTTGGCCGCAGGGGGGACTGCTCAACCTGACCGTTGGAACCGTCTGCGGGCTTGCGGTTCAGGTCGCATGCTGCCTCTGGGGGTTGCATCGCAGCGGATTCCGGCTGACCGGCTCCGTGCCACCGTGGGCAGTGCAGGCGCGTCATTGGAAAGAGATGATCTGGCTGGGCGCATCCATCCTGCCCGGCGTCGTACTGGCCAACCTCATGTCTTCGCTACCTCCCGTCTGGGTCACGGGCTTTGGCGACGGTGCGGTTTCCGCGTTCGGCTATGCCTACCGTCTTCACGCCTCGGCCGTCCAGCTGCTGATCCTGGCCAGCTCGACGGTCATTCTGGCCCGCTTCTCCGAGCTCATCGCCAGGAAAGATCACGAAGCCATCCAGTCGATCCTGCGCAAGGCGGGACTGGCTTCTGCGGTGATCGGCGGTCTGGTCATCGTGTACGTCTGGCTGCTCGGAAGCTGGACCTTGCAGTTGCTGCTGGGCGGGCGGTTTGATGCCGGGGCAGCGGACCGTGTCGCGGTCCATTGGCTGTGGCTGTCGCTGGGGCTGCCCTTTGCCTTGCTGGGCAACGTGTTTGCGAAGCTTTGGCTGGCTCAGAAGCAACCCCGCCGAATGTCCTTGATCGCCGGCCTGAGTCTCGGGACCGCCGCCTTGGTCTACTTGCTGACCGGTCGCTGGCTCTCGGAGTATTCGGTTGCCGCCGGTCTGTCCAGTGCATCGCTCGCAGTCGTCCTGATCGGCTGGAACCTGGTCAAGGTTGAGATTTTCCGAGCGAATCGTTCACAGCCCGAACATTGAACCGATGACATCGGCCCTATCTCTCCGCTCCCACCCAGTGAATCAATCATGAGCCAGCGTTGGAAAGACTACTTTGACACGCACGGCGCGTTCGATCCTCAGTGGCTTGCCACTGCCGCCAGCCACTGGGGCTTCCACGAAATCTTGTATGGAAACATCGCCGCCCACTGCCCGAAGCCGGCGCGGCTGCTGGACGTGGGAAGCGGGCCTGGCTGGTCCGACCTGTACCTGTCCGCGCTGGGCTACTCGGTCACCGGGGTCGACAACGAGCCCGCGCTGGTGGAGCTGGCTCGCGCCAGGGCGGAAAAGCTGAACGTCGCAGCCGAGTTCCATTGCGCCGACGCATTCGATCTGGGGGAGTTTCACGGGAAGTTCGATCTAGCTTTCTCCTGCGGCGTGCTCGAGCATTTCGATCGCGAAGTGACGGTGAAGCTGCTCCAGGAGCAGTCCCGCTGCGCCAAGTACGTGCTGATCCAGATCCCGACCCGTTACACCGCTCAGACGGCGCCGATCACCGATGAGCGGATCTACACGATCAACGAGCTCGCGGACATCGTGAAGGACGCGGGAATGAAGGTGGTCTCGAAGTTCGGCTACGGGGACCTGACGGCCACGCCCTCGCAGGTCTGGCTGCGGCGCGCCCTGCCGCGCATGGCCTATCGCGTCCTTCAGAATCTGGGCTACGCATACAGCATCGCCGTCGTCGGTCAACGCACCTGAACTCCTGGACCCTGAACATGAACAACACCGCCGTTTCCGACATCAAGAAGCATCAGAAGGAAGTAGACGCGGGTGAGCGCTTTCAGTTTGGCGACAACTGGGCGCGCTTCCTGCGTGTCGTGGACGAAGATCGGATCGAGCAGGCCGTGCTGTCTCTTCGCAAGATGCTGGAAGTGGACACGCTGCAAGGGCGGCGCTTCATCGATGTGGGTTCGGGAAGCGGACTGTTCTCCCTGGCGGCACGGCGCCTGGGCGCCAGCGTGGTCTCGTTCGACTTCGATCCTCAATCGGTGGCCTGCACGCGTGAACTGAAGCGCCGCTATTTCGATCAGGACGCCAACTGGGAGATCCAGGAGGGCTCGGTCCTGGACCGCGACTATCTGGCCCAGTTCGGCCGCTTCGACATCGTCTATTCCTGGGGCGTACTGCATCACACAGGCCAGATGTGGGCGGCGCTCGAGAACGTGCTCACCCTGCTCAACGACGAGGGCACGCTCTTCATCGCCATCTACAACGATCAAGCCTACATCTCACGGCGCTGGAAGTCGGTCAAGCAGCTTTATTGCTCGGGGCCCCTGGGACGACTGCTGGTCAACGCGGTCTTCATTCCCTACTTCGCAATTCCGCCGGCCATCCTGGACCTGGTGAAGCTGCGCAACCCCTTCCGTCAGTACATCGAATACAAGCGCCAGCGCGGAATGTCCAAAGTGCACGACTGGCGCGACTGGTTGGGCGGATACCCCTTCGAGGTCGCCAAGCCCGAAGAGATATTCCACTTCTTCCGGGACCGCGGGCTGGGCCTCAAGAGGATGAAAACCTGCGGCGGCGGGATGGGATGCAACGAGTTCGTGTTGACGAGGACCGCGGCGAAATGACCCAGTCGCGCAGGATCCTCTATGTGATCGGCTCGCTCGACATCGGAGGGGCGGAGCGTCATCTCGTGCAGGTCGCCACCGGCTTGAGGCAGGCGGGCTACGCTCCGGAGTTCTTCGTGCTCAACCCGGGCGGTCCGCTCACCGCACCCCTGCAGACTGCCGGCATCCCGATCCATGGGTTCCATCCCTGGGGCTGGCTGCGCAAGGTGCTGAGGCATCCGCGCGCCCTGGCCTGGACCGTCCTGGGGTTGTCGGCCCTGAAGATGTGGTCAGTCCTCTGGCGCCGGCGTCCCGACGTCGTGCACTTTTTCCTGCCCGCGGCCTATGTCGTCGGCGGCGTCGTGTCGCTTTTCAGCCCCGTGCCCGCCCGCATCATGAGCCGGCGCAGCCTGAACCATTACCAGGCCAAGCACCGGCTTTTCGCTCGCGTGGAACGATTCCTGCACCACAGGATGACACTCGTCTGCGGCAACTCGCTGGCGATCAATCGTCAGCTCGAGGAGGAAGGCGTCCCGACGGATCGACTCAGGCTGATCTACAACGGCGTGGCATGCGCTGTCGCCGACTCCTCCGCCGTGCCCGCAGCCGGCAAGCCGGGGCTTCTGTTCGTGATGGTCGCCAACCTCATCCCCTACAAGGGCCACGTCGACCTGCTGGACGCATTCGCTTCGGTGCGGCACGACCTGCCTCCGAACTGGGAGCTGTGGTGCGTGGGACGTGATGACGGCATCCAGGCCTCGCTTCGCGAGCGCGCGGAGCACCTGGAGATCGCCGGACACGTTAAGTTCCTCGGTTCCCGCACCGACGTTCCGGCTCTGCTGCAGCAGGCCGACGTGGGCGTGCTGTCCTCGCACGAGGAAGGCTTCTCCAATGCCGTGCTCGAAGGCATGGCCGCCGGTCTGCCCATGGTGGTGACCGACGTGGGCGGCAACGCGGAAGCAGTGGTCGACGGCGAAACAGGCTACGTGGTCCCGGCGCGCGATCCCGCCCGACTGGGCCAGGCGCTGCTGGCCGTGGCGCGCGACGAGGAGCGCGCGCGCATGGGCGCTCGCGGGCGGCAACGGGCCGAGGACGTGTTCACCGTGAACGCCTGCCTGCGGCAGTACGAGCACCTCTACCACCAGGCCACCCGGGTGCCCCAGCCCGGAATCTTCTTCCGCCGCAAGGAGAACACCTGATGTCCGGATCCGGGGCCGCGATCGCGACCTGGGCGCTGCTGGCCCTCGCCGTGGCGGCCCTGGTCGCCTGGCAGAGCGACCTTGCTTGTCGTCGGCAGGCGGTGGGCTGGGCTTTCATGGGCATGCTGGCGTGCCTCGTCAAGATTGTGCTGCTGCAGCACGCGCCCCAGTGGCTGGACGTGCCCTGGGACGCCCAGAAGTACCAAGCCAATGCAGAGGCTCTCCATCTCCACTGGCTAGGGTACGCGGTGGACCCGGAGAGCTACGACCTGACCGGTTACAGCGCGGGTTGGAACAACATACACGGCCCGCTCTGGAAGGCCGACGCCCCTATCACCTACACCGGCGTCTTCGGCACCTACGAATGGCTCTATGCCGCCTATGGCGCGCTCTGGCAGTTCGTCGCGCAGGACTGGGTGCAGTGGACCATCTGGTCGCACGCCGCGCTGGCCGGCATCTTCCCGGCGGGCGCGTTCCTGCTGTCCCGCTTCCTCGGGACGAGCCAGGGCGCCGCGCGCCTGGCCGCGCTGCTGGTCGTGCTGGACCCGCTCACCGGCACCAATGCCGCCTGGCTGCTGAAGGACACGCTGGTGGCCTTCCTCGCCGTGCTGGCCTTGCTGGCCGCGGCGCGCCTGAAGGAGCACCCCCGCTGGACTGGCGCGGCGCTGCTCGGCATCGCCCTAGGCCTGCTGGCGGGCGGTCGCCTTGTGGCCTACCTGGCGATCTTGATCGGCATGCTGGTGCTCATCGCCGGCCTGTACCGGGCCAGGCGGCGGGAGTCGGTGGCGACCTTGGCGGCCGGGGTGTGCCTGTCCCTGCCCATCCTGCTGTTCCTCAACGTCGCCCCGGTCCAGTTCAGCGCCACCATGGCCGGCAAGGCCGTCATTCAGCGCATCGGCGCGCAGACCCAGACGCTGCGTGCGAACAAGGGCGAGGAAGGCTCGGACGGCGTGGTGATCAACTGGCGCGAGAGGCTGACGCACGACCCGCTACGCGCGGTGGCCACCTCCATCAGCCGCACGCTCTTCGCCCCCTACCCATGGGTGATCGCGAAGGAAGGTCTCACCGGCTACAACCACATCGAGCTCTACTATCCTGGCACGATCTTCTGGATCGTCTGCCTGCCGCTCACGGCCATAGGCCTGATGGCCGGCGCACGACGGATGGCGCCGGAAAGCCTCTGGATGCTCGCCCTCCTGGCCGCGCTCTGGGTCGCGTACACCGTCTTCCTCGGTGAATGGAGCACGCGCCAGCGGGTCTTCATGATCCCGGTGTTCTTCGCGTTCGCGGCACTTGGATTCGACACACTGCGCCGACACGTGCGCGCGGGCGCGCCGGAACCGGGCGCCATCCGCGATCGGCGCAGCGAAGGAAAAGCCTAGGCAACACACTATGTGCGGAATCACTGGATTCATGGGCCCGCTCGAAGCGGCATCCGGCGAGGAGCGTCTTCGCCGGATGACGGACGCGATCGTCTCGCGAGGACCGGACGACCAGGGCCACTGGCTCGACGCCGGCCACGCGATCGCGCTCGGTCACCGGCGGCTGGCCATCGTCGACCTCACCCCCGCGGGACACCAGCCGATGACGTCGGCGTCGCAGCGCTACGTGGTGGTGTTCAACGGCGAGATCTACAACCACCTGGACCTGCGCAAGGAACTGGAAAGCCGCGGAGCGGCGCCTGCCTGGCGCGGTCACTCGGACACCGAGACCCTGCTGGCCGCGATCGATGCATGGGGCGTGACCGGCGCGATCGAACGCTGCACCGGCATGTTCGCTGTCGCGCTGTGGGATCGCCAGGAACGCACGCTCACGCTGGCGCGCGACCGCCTGGGCGAGAAGCCGCTGTACTACGGCTGGCAGGGCACCGGCGCCGGTGCCGTATTCCTGTTCGGCTCCGAGCTCAAGGCGCTCCGAGCGCACCCGGCCTTCGACGGCGCAATCCGGCGCGACGCCCTCGCGCTGCTGCTGCGGCACAACTACGTGCCCGCGCCGCATTCCATCCACGAAGGCATCCACAAGCTGCTGCCGGGCGCCATCCTCACGGTTTCGATGTCGCAGCGCGAGCCGCGCATCCACCGTTACTGGCGCGCCGAGGAAGTGGCACGCCAGGGACAGCGTTCCCGCGACATGCGCCCCGCGCCCGAACTGGTGGACGAGCTGGAAGCCCTGCTGAAGGCGGCGGTCGGCCGGCAGATGATGGCCGACGTGCCGCTCGGCGCCTTTCTTTCGGGCGGGATCGACTCCTCGACCATCGTGGCGCTGATGCAGGCGCAGTCGGCCTCGCCGGTGCGCACCTTCACCATCGGCTTCGGCGAGCCCGGCTACAACGAGGCGGAACATGCCAAGGCCGTCGCCAAGCACCTGGGCACCGACCATACCGAGCTGTACGTCACGCCGCAGCAGGCCCTGGACGTGATCCCGCGGCTGCCGCGCTTGTACGACGAGCCGTTCTCCGACTCGTCCCAGATCCCCACGTTCCTGGTGTCGCAGCTGGCGCGGCAGCACGTGACCGTCTCGCTCTCTGGCGACGCGGGCGATGAACTGTTCTGCGGCTACAACCGGTACCTGGCGGCGGACGGGATGTGGAGCAAGCTCAACGCCGTGCCCGCCCCGATGCGCCGCGCCGCCGCCGCGGCCATCACCGCCGTGTCTCCCGGCGCGTGGAACCGCTTCGGGCGATGCCTGCCGTCGCGCCGCGCCCATCGTCTCGGCGACAAGCTTCACAAGGGCGCCGGCGTCCTCGGCAGCGGCTCGGTCGACGCCCTGTACACGGGCCTGGTCTCGCACTGGGGCGATCCGTCTTCCGTCGTGATCGGCGGAAAGGAAGCGCCGACGGTACTCACCGGACTGCGCCCCGACCTCGGCGGACTCAATGCGATCGAACGCATGATGGCGCTGGACACCCTGAGCTACCTGCCCGACGACATCCTCGTGAAGGTGGACCGGGCCGCCATGGGCGTGAGCCTGGAGACCCGCGTTCCCTTCCTCGACCACAGCGTCGTGGAGTTCGCCTGGCGGCTGCCGCTCGAGCACAAGCTGCGCGACGGAAAGGGCAAGTGGATCCTGCGGCAGGTGCTCGCCCGCCATGTCCCCGACAGCATCACCGAGCGGCCCAAGATGGGCTTCGGCGTGCCGATCGACGCCTGGCTGCGCGGCCCCCTGCGCGAGTGGGCGGAATCCCTGCTGGGCGAAGACCGGCTCCGGCGCGAGAACTACTTCGAACCCGCGCCGATCCGCGCGAAGTGGGCCGAACATCTCAGCGGCGAGCGCAACTGGGCCTATCACCTGTGGGACGTGCTGATGTTCCAGGCATGGCTGCAAGAGAACGCACGTTGAGCCGGCGCCTGCTGTTCGTCGTCAACGTCGACACCTTCTTCCTGTCGCACCGGCTTCCCATCGCCGAGGCGGCCCTGCGCGCCGGCTATGAAGTCCACGTGGCCGCGGCGCTGACGGCCCACCGCCGGGAGGAATTCGATGCCCGCGGCATCCATGTGCATCCGTTGCCGGTGGAGAGAAGCAGCGCCAATCCTTTCTCGGCCCTCCGCCTGCTGGCTGCCCTGTATTCGCTGTTCCGGCGCGTGCGGCCGGACCTCGTGCACCTGGTCACCATCAAGCCCGTGCTCCTGGGCGGCATCGCGGCCCGGCTCGCGCGGGTGCCCGCCGTCGTCGCGGCCGTGTCGGGACTGGGCTATGTCTTCATGGCCAAGGGCGGCTGGGCCCTGCTTCGCCGCAAGCTGGTGGAAGCGGCCTACCGGCTGTCATTGGGGCACCCGAACGCCAGCGTCATCTTCCAGAACCAGGACGACCGAGCCGTCATCGAACGCGCGGCGGGCCTCCGGGAGGGCCAGTCCGAGCTGATTCGCGGTTCCGGCGTGGACTTGCGTGAGTTCCAGCCGACGCCGCTCTCGACGCAAGCCCCCGTCGTGCTGCTCGCCGCCCGCTTGCTCGGCGACAAGGGCGTGCACGAGTTCGTCGATGCCGCCCGCCAGTTGCACGGCCACTCCGGGGCGCGCTTCGTCCTGGTCGGTGACGTGGATCCCGGCAATCCGAGCAGCCTCACGCGCGAGCAGATGGAAGCACTCGTGAAGGAAGGCGTCGTGGAGTGGTGGGGACATCGGCAGGACATGCCGCAGGTGCTGTCCGCCGCCGCATTGGTCGTGCTGCCTTCCTATCGCGAGGGTCTGCCCAAGGTGCTCATCGAGGCGGCGGCTTGCGGTCGCCCCGTCGTGACGACCGACGTGCCGGGTTGCCGCGACGCCGTGGTCCCGGGGCAAACCGGCCTGCTCGTTCCGGCCAAGGACGCCGTCGGGCTGCGTGACGCGATCCGCACCTTGCTCGACGACCCACAGGCCCGCGGACGAATGGGCACCGCGGGTCGGCACCTGGCGGAAACCGCGTTCAACGTGGACCACGTGGTGGCGCGCCACCTGGAAATCTACGACCGGAAGCTGGCGTGGCGTGGCACGCCGGAGGCCTGTCGCGAGAATTCGGCCGGCAGCCGCTAGCCGCCAGCCGCGGCGGGGCCTTTCAGAAATGAATCCCCCTCATCATCTGCTGCATCGCCACTGCCTCCGCCGACAGCTGCGGCTTGCCCCCGCCGCCCTCCCCCTTCGCCGCCGATGAATCCGGAAACATCCGGAAGCTCGTGTTCATCACGATCTGGGCGATCCGGGGCACCAGGGCGTGCAGCACCTGGCCGGTGATGCCCAGCCGCGTCGCGATGCGCACCGGCTTGTAGATGCAGGCCTCCGCGATCATGTCGCCCGCTTCTTCCGGCGAGAGCGTGGGCACGTTGTTGTAGATCTTGGTGGGCGCGATCATGGGCGTGCGCACCAGGGGCATGTTGATCGTCGTGAAGGTGATGCCCTGGTCCTGGAATTCGCTGGCCGCGCAGCGGGTCCAGGCGTCCAGCGCGGCCTTGCTGGCGACGTAGGCGGAGAAGCGCGGCGCGTTGGTCAGCACGCCGATGGAGCTGATGTTCACCACGTGGCCCCTGCGTCTGGCCACCATCGACGGCAGCAATCCCATGGTGACGCGCAGGCAGCCGAAGTAGTTCAGCTGCATGGTCCGCTCGAAATCATGGAAGCGGTCGTAGCTGGCCTCGATGGCGCGGCGGATCGAACGGCCGGCGTTGTTGACCAGGAAGTCCACGCCGCCGTGCTGCTCGATCAGCAGCTGCACGAAACGGTCGCAGTCCGCCATGTCCGCCAGGTCGGCCGGGTAGGCGACGAAGCGGTAGCCCTTGGCCTCGGCTTCCTTGCAGGCTTCGTCCAGCTTGTCGGGGTCGCGGCCGCAGATGATCGTGACAGCACCCGCTTCCGCGAACTTGTGCGCCGCCGCCAGGCCGATGCCCGAGGAGCCGCCCGTGACCAGCACCACCTTGTTGCCGACCGTGCCCTTCAGCGACCGGTCGATGTGCAGGTCGGGGTCGAGGTGGCGCTCCCAGTAGTCCCACAGGCGCCAGGCGTAGTCCTTGAGGTTGGGGCACTCGATGCCCGTGCCCTTGAGCGCCGCCAGCGTTTCGCGGCAGTCGAAGCGGGTCGGGTAGTTCACGAAGGTGAGCATGTCCTCGGGCAGGCCCAGGTCCTTCATGACGGCGTTGCGGATGCGGCGCACCGGCGCCACCGCCATCAGCCCCTTCTTCACGCTCTTGGGGATGAATCCCAGCAGCGCCGCGTTGACGAACAGGTTCATCCTTGGCGCGTGCGCCGCCTTGGCGAAGATGTCGAGCACGTCTCCCACGCGGTAGCCCACCGGGTCCACCAGGTGGAAGCACTTGCCGCCGGTGCCTTGCAGGTGGCTGATGTGGTCCAGCGCATCCACCACGAAGTCCACCGGCACGATGTTGACGCGCCCGCCTTCCAGCCCCACCGCCGGCAGCCAGGGCGGCAGCAGCTGGCGCATGCGCTGGATCAGCTTGAAGAAGTAGTACGGCCCGTCGACCTTGTCCATCTGGCCGGTCCCGCTGTCGCCCACCACCATCGCGGGGCGATACACCGTCCACGGCGACCTGCATTCCTTGCGCACGATCTTCTCGCTCTCGTGCTTGGTCATGAAGTACGGGTGCTCGTAGTTCTCGGCCTCCTCGAACATGTCCTCGCGGAAGACGCCTTCGTACAGGCCCGCCGCCGCGATGGAGGAGACGTGGTGGAAGTGCTTCGCCTCGATCGCCTGCGCGAACGCCACCGTGTTGCGCGTGCCTTCGATGTTGACCGCGACCTGGCTCTCTTCGTCCGCGCCCAGGTCGTACACCGCGGCCAGGTGGAAGAAGTGGTCGATGCGGCCCTTGAGGTCCTGGGTGACGTCGGCGGCCACGCCCAGTTTGCCGGTCGTGAGATCGCCCATCACGGGAACGGCGCGCGAGGCCGGCACGCCCCAGGACGCCAGCAGCTCGGCCACCTTGGCTTCGCTCTCCGGCCGGATCAGGAAGTGGACGACCGAGCCCTCGCGTTCGAGGAGCTTGCGAACCAGCCGCTTGCCGATGAAGCCGGTGGCGCCGGTGACGAAGTAGTGCATGGGAAGACCTCCGCGCGGCATTCTGGTCCGGGGCCGCGGGCGGATGATCCCGCACAAACCCGCGCGCTTGAAGAGCCGCGCCATCGTTTTAGGAGCAGCCACCTACCGCCCGCGACGGCCCCGCCGTACAGTCGGACGATCACCATTCCACCGGAGTCGCACATGGTCAGGAAGATGCAGTCCCCCGGCAGCAGCACCGACGAGAGCAAGGGCGTGCCCCCGCTGTCCAGCACCGTGCGGGAATCGGCCAGCCAGATCTGGCTGGCGGGCCTCGGCGCCTTCGCCAAGGCGCAGGAGGAAGGCACCAAGGTGTTCGACACGCTGGTCAAGGAAGGCCTGACGATCCAGCGCAAGACCCAGGCGGCGGCGGGTGAGCGGCTCTCGGAAGCCACCAGCCGCATGGCCAGCATGGCGACCGACATCACGTCCAAGGCCACGGGCCAGTGGGACAAGCTCGAGACCATCTTCGAGGAACGCGTCGCGCGCGCGCTCGGCAAGCTGGGCGTGCCCACGTCCAAGGACATCGACGCGCTGATCGCCCGCATCGACGAGCTCAATCGCCAGGTGGCCAAGCTCAGCGCCCACCAGTCGCCGGCGGCCAAGGCACGCGCCGCCAGGCCCGGCGCGAACGCGAACGGCGCGACCAAGCCGGCGCGCAAGAGCGCGTCGCGGACCACGAAGAAATGAAGCCTCGCGTCGCGCTGGCGCTCGCCGGCGGCGGCCCGCTCGGCGCCATCCACGAGATCGGCGCACTGTGCGCGCTGCAGGAGTCGCTCCAGGGCCTGGAGCTGCATCGCCTCGACCACTACGTCGGCGTTTCGGCCGGCGGCTTCATCGCCGCGGGGCTGGCCAACGGCATGACGCCGCGCGAGCTGTGCTCCGCCTTCATCGATCCGCAGGGCGAAGGCGAGGTGTTCGACCCGGCCTGGCTGATGGTGCCGGCCTATCGCGAGTTCCTGCGCAGGAGCCTCATGGTCCCCGGGCTGGCCGCGTCCGCGCTGTGGCGGGCGACGCTGGGCCGCAAGCCGCTCACGCATTCCATCGAGCGCCTGGCCTCCAGCCTGCCCACGGGCATCTTCTCCAACGAGGAGATCGATCGCCGCCTGGCGCACGCGTTCTCGCGCCCCGGCCGCAGCAACGACTTCCGCCGCCTGCGCGCCCGCCTCACCCTGGTGGCGACGAACCTCGACACCGGCGAAGCCGCGCCCTTCGGCTCTCCCGGATGGGACCACGTGCCCATCTCCAAGGCCGTGCAGGCCAGCGCCGCCCTCCCCGGCCTGTTCCCGCCGGTGCGCATCGACGGCCAGGACTACGTCGACGGCGCGCTGAAGAAGACGCTGCACGCCACCGTGGCACTGGAAGAAGGCGTGGACCTGCTGCTGTGCCTGAACCCGCTGGTGCCCTTCAATGCCGCCGAGGCGCCGGGCACCGCGCGCATCGCCGACGGCGGCCTGCCCGCCGTGCTGTCGCAGACCTTCCGCGCCATGATCCATTCGCGGCTGGCGCTGGGCATGAAGCACTACGAGCGCGCCTATCCGGGCACCGACATCGTGCTGCTCGAACCGGATCCGAGCGACGCGCGCCTGCGGCAGGCCAACACCTTCAGCTACCGCCAGCGGCGCGAACTGGCCGAGCACGCGTACCAGCAGACGCGCGCCTTGCTGCTGGCGCGCCGCGAAACGCTGGCGCCCACGCTGGCCCGCCACGGCATCACGCTGCGCGAGGACGGGTTGCGTGCGCCGAGCCGACTGCTGCCCGCACGCCAACCCGCCACCCGCCTCGGCCGCGCGGTGGCCGACCTGCAGCAGGCGATGGACCACCTGGGCCGGCTGCTGCCGCCGCCCGCGCGGCGGGTGCGGTGACATGGCGCGCAAGGCCCCGCGCCGCACGGCAGAACGCATCCTCGAGGTCACGCTGGACCTCTTCAACCGCTTCGGCGAGCCGAACGTCTCCACCACGCTGATCTCCGCCGAGCTGGGCATCAGCCCCGGCAACCTGTACTACCACTACCCGGCCAAGGACGAGCTGATCAACTCGCTGTTCGACCGCTACGAAAAGTCGCTGTCCGAACTGCTCAACGCCAGCGACAACGTGCGCGACGTGGAGGACGCCTGGTTCTTCATGCACACGCTGTTCGAGCTGATCTGGCAGTACCGCTTCCTCTACCGCGACCTGAACGACCTCCTGTCCAAGAACCGCCGGCTGGAGACGCACTTCCAGTGGGTGCTGAAGAACAAGATCCGAGCCATCCGCGCGATGCTGGCCGGCATGAGCCGCACGGGCGCGGTCAGCATCGATTCGCGCGAGCTCGAACCCACCGCCGACAGCATGGTGGTCGTGCTGACCTACTGGCTCAGCTTCGAGTACGTGCGCGACCCGCGCCGCGCGCTCGAGCCTGAAAGCGCGCAGGCCGCGCTGCTGCGCGGAGCCCACCACGTGCTCAATCTGCTGGTACCCTATCTCGAACAGGGCCAGCGGATGCACCTGCTGGGCCTGGTCGGGGCCTACCAGGCCGCCGACCCACAAGAGCAGTAGCACGACAGGAGACAAGACGTGGGCAAGTGGGCGCCGTTCCCGCACCCCGGTGAATTCGACTACAGCCCCGACGAGGTGCGGGCGCGCTGGGCCCGGCTGCATGCCGGCGACGCCGAGCCGCTGCCCACCGAGCCGTCGGTGCTGCAAGCCTGGACGCTGTTTCACCGGGGCGAATTCCAGCAGGCGGCCGAGGCCGGCCTCAAGGCCGGCGGCGACGGCATCACCGCCGCCAACAAGGCCGCCTGCATCCATGCCACCTACCTCGAGAAGAAGGAGAAGGTCCGGCTGGAGCTCTTCCTCGAAGTGGCCCAGCGCGCGGAAGCGCAGGCGCTGCGCGAGCCGCGCAACGCGGCCGCCTGGTACCTGCACGGCTACTCGCTCGGGCGCTACAGCCAGGCGATCAGCGTGGCCAAGGCACTCGCGCAAGGGCTGGGCGGCAAGGTCAAGGATTCGCTGGAGCGCGCCATCAAGCTCAACCCGCGGCACGCCGAGGCGCACCTGGCGCTGGCCGCCTTCCATGCCGAAGTGATCGACAAGGTCGGCCCGCTCATCGGCGGCATGACGTACGGGGCCAAGCGCGAGACCGGACTCAAGCTGTTCGAGGAAGCGCTGCGGCTGCATCCGCAGTCGGCAATCGGCCTGATCGAGTACGCCAACGGGCTGGTGATGCTCCAGGGCGAATCGAAGATGGCCGAGGCCACGGCGCTCTACGAGCGCGCGGCCGCCCTGCAGCCCTGCGACGCGGCCGAGCGGCTGAACGTCGCCATGGCGCAGGCCGAACTTCAGGAGTAGGCGCTGCTGGGCTGCCGCCAGCGGCCTTCGCCTACACCTCGTACGTTCGGCCGGCCCCAGACTGCCGGCCCATGGACATCTTCCAAGCCCTCCTGCAGAGCCACGAACGCCAGCGCGCGATGTTCAAGCGCCTGCTGTCGGACATCGGCGATCCCGGCCAGCGCAAGCAGGCCTTCGACGAACTCAAGGCCGAGATGGCCGCGCACGAGACAGCCGAGGAGCGGGCGTTCTACGTCCCGCTGTTCGAGCACGACGAGACCGTCGACGAGGCGCGCCATGGCGTGGCCGAGCATCACGAGATGGATGAGATGGTCGAGGACCTGGAGAAGGCCAAGGAAGGCTCGGCCGAGTGGCTGGAGAGCGTCGGCAAGCTGGTGCACAAGCTGGAACACCATCTGAAGGAAGAGGAACAGAAATTCTTCCCCCAAGCGAAGAAGGTGCTGGACGCCAAGCAGGTGCAGGAACTGGGCTCGTTGTACCTGCAGGAGCACGACCGGCTGCACGAGAAGGAAACGCAGGCGCAGTGAGCGGCCGGCGCCGACTCCGTCAGCCTTCGTCGCCCCAGGGCAGCATCAGCGTCACCAGCGAAAGCCGGGCGAACTCCGGCACGAACTCGTCGATGATCTTCTGCGGTTGCGGGCACAGGCCCGCATCGGTGATCACGCCGAACTGGACGCCGCCGCCGTAGCTCAGGATCGAGACGCCCAGGCCGATGTTGCCGGACTGGGGCACCCAGAACATGGTCTGCTCCAGCGTCGAGCCCAGGAACTTCAGCTTGTCGCGCGGGCCCGGAACATTGGTCATCACCGCGGTGGTCTTGTTGCCGAACAGGCCCATGATCGCGTCCTGCGCCGGCTTGATCAGCAGGCCCGCCAGCGTGAGGACGCAAAAGGCCAGAAGGGGCTGCGTGCTGCCCTTGAGCGCGTTCATGCGCCGCCGCGCTTCGTAGACGCGCTCCACCGGGTTCTCGATGCCGATCGGCAGCACCAGCGGCACCAGGCCGAAGCGGTTGCCCAGCTTGTGGGCCTGGTCCATCGGGCGCAGGTTCACCGGCACCATCGCGCGGATCTCCTGGCCCTTGACCTCGTCACCCTGCGCGCGCAGGTACTCGCCGAGCGCGCCGGCCACGCAGGACAGCAGCACGTCGTTGATCGAGCAGTTGAGGGCCCTGCCGACCGCCTTCACTTCGTCGAGCGGCAGCGGCTCGCACCAGGCCACGCGCTTGCGGCCGATGGGCTGGCCCTTCAATCGCGTCTTCGAATCGTCCGGCATCAGGGCCAACGCGGCGGCGTCGCTGAGCACCTGGTAGGCGAGCTTGGCGACTTCGACGGGGCTGTCTCCCAGGACGTCCAGGGCCTTGAGCGTGACATCGGTCAGCGGCCGCAGCAGCGTCTCGGCGATCCAGTCATCCGCGCCCTGCGCCGCGCCGCGGCGCTTGCGCTCGGGCGGCGCCGCGCCGCCGTCCACCAGCGACATCGTCACCGAGATCAGCGCGATGCCGTCGGCGATGCAGTGGTGGATGCGCACGATCAGCGCGCTGCCGCCTTCGTAGTCCTCGACCAGGTGGATCTGCCACAGCGGCCGCTTGCGGTCCAGCGGCTGCATCGCCAGCTCGCCGACGCGCGCCTGCAGGGCGTCCTGCGCCGACTGCTTGCGGCCGCGCGGAAGCTTCTCGCGCACCACCATCTCCCGCACGTCGAGAGCGCCGTCGTCCACCCAGGTGGCGCCGGCCGCGTCCTCCACCACGCGCTGGCGGAAGCGCGGGTACTTGAGGAGGCGCTCCTCGACGCGCCGGCACAGGTCGTCGTGATCGATGCCCGGACGCAGCGTCCACACGCCCAGGATCATCATGAGGTTGTGGTCGGAGTCCATCCGCAGCCACGCGGTGTCGACCTTCGACATGCGCTCGCCCGCCAGCCCCAGCATGCCGGTGGCCATGCGAGAGGCCTTTCCCACCGCGCGGCGAGGGGTGCTGCGGGCCGCTTCCCGGGCGGCGGTGCTCACGATTCGGGTGACCATGCGGAGCCTTTGCGTCAGTGGACGTGCGTGCCTATTCTGGGTGGAGGGCCACGCTTAAGATACCGCGAACTTTCCCGAGAAGGAGCATCCTCATGGCCGACCTCAAAGCCGATTTCGACGCCGCCGTCGCCAACTCCAAGAACCTGAGCGAGCGTCCGGACAACGCCACGCTCCTGAAGATCTACGGCCTCTACAAGCAGGCCACGCAGGGCGACAACGCGGAGAAGAAGCCCGGCTTCGGCGACATGGTCGGCCGCGCCAAGTGGGACGCGTGGAACGGCATGAAGGGCACGTCCAGCGACGACGCGATGCAGCAGTACGTGGACCTGATCAAGTCCCTGAGCTGAGACCGCCCCGGGGCGCGCCCGCCTCAGGCCTTGCGCGTGCGCGCGCCCGCCTTGGCGGCGGGCTTGGCCTTCTTCGCCGTGGCCTTGGCCAGGCCGTGCTCGAAGGCCACCAGCGGATCGTCCTGCAGCAGCAACTCGTCGAGGTTGCGCTCGATCTCGGTGGCGATGCGCTCCTTGAACGCGCCGAGCAGGAAGCCCAGTCGCGCGTGCAGCTCGAAGCGGTCCCTGGTGACGCGCAGTTCGCCGTTGACGCCCGAGCGCGTGAAGCTGACCAGGTCGGAGGCCTTGCCCTCCTCGTAGGTGCATTCCATCTGCAGCCGGCTCTCGGCGGCTTCCGCCCACTTGAACGCGAGCTCCCGGGCGCGCGGCAGGCCCAGGCTGTGCTCGCGTTCGATGTGGATGTCAGGCACGTGGGCTCTCCTTGCGCTTGAGGTACTCGTGGCGATCGGCCTTGGGCATCGAGGCCAGCCGCTTCGCTTCATCATAGAACCGGGCCCAGTCGCGCCCGAGCGATTCGAACAGCGCTTCGAAGCCCGGCACCAGCTCGTCGTACGCCGCCTGTGCGCCGAACGAGGCGTTGCCCGCGTGGGCCACCCACTCGTCGGTGGTGCGCAGGCGCTCGGGCGGCAGGTTCCAGCTTTCGCGCAGCCGCGCGTACTCGGCACGGAAGCGCGCGAACACCTCCTCCTTGCGTTCGCGCCGCTGCTCCTGCGTGATGGCCTCGTTGTCGTAGACCTCCTGCAGCGCCCGGCGGGTGAACCGGGTGAGCGCGCGGAACTGCACGCGGCGCGTGTTGTACCGCTCGTAGTCGATGCGCGCCTGTGGAGGGGCCTGGGTCGCCAGCCAGCGCTCCACGCCCAGGCGCTCCACCGCGGTGGCGAACGACTCGTTGAACACGGTGTCGTCGCGCGCGTACACGACCTGGTGCGCCAGCTCGTGGAAGATCAGCCGCGCCAGTTCGCCTTCCGGGTAGTTGATGAAGGTGTTGAGCAGCGGGTCGCCGCCCGCCCAGTTCATCCAGCCGAGCGTGGAATAGGCGGGCACGGGATAGGTGCTGGCCTCGTAGCCCTCGGCACGCAGGCGCTCGGCTTCGGCCTTGGCCTCGGCCTCGTCGAAGTAGCCGCGGTAGCCCACGCAACCGGTGACGGGGAAGCACCAGGTCTTGAGCTTGAGCGAGAACTCCGGCGCCGCCACCACGTTCCACACGACCGCCGTGCGGTTCAGGTCGGCGTAGCGGCGATAGCTCGGGTTGTCGGGCAGGTGCAGTTCATGCGAGGCGAACTGGCGGATGCGCTGGCTGAGCTGCAGGCGCTCCTTCAGCCGCGGCGGCGCCTGTTCGTCGCCCAGCCATTCCTCCACCGGACGCGCCGCCTGCAGCATGCGCAGGTGCCCGGTGGCCGACTGCCAGTAGTAGCCCATGTTGGCGCAACCGCCGAGGCACACCAGTGCCCCCGCCGCCACCAACGCTCCCAGTCCCGACGCCACCAGCCACCCGCCCTTCACGCCCGTTGCACGTCCACCAGGCAGTCGTAGAACACCGGTCCTCCGCCCAGGTCGGTCAGCCGCTGGCTGGTCAGCTGGTTGACGTTGGTTCCGGCGAGGCCGAACTTGCGCCACCAGATGCCCAGGCCGTTGACCACGCCCGGACGGGCGCGTTCGCTCACCTGGGCCTTGCAGTGGTACTCGCCGCGCTCGTTGAACACTCGCACCACGGCGCCGCTCTCGATGCCGCGCGGCTGCGCGTCCGCCGGATGGATCTCCAGCAGCGGCTCGCGCTCGATGTCGCGCAGGCTCTTCAGGTTCACGAAGGTGGAGTTGAGGAAGTTGCGCGCCGGCGGCGAGATCATCGCCAGCGGATGGCGCTCCGAAGTGCCCGCGGCCTCGTAGTTCGGCAGGTGGTCCGGCAGGCCGTCCAGGCCCTGGCGCGCGAGCGCGGCGCTGAAGAACTCGCAGCGGCCCGACACCGTGGGGAAGCGGCCTTCCGCGAACGGCGCGTCCGGCACGGGCAAGGCGCTGAAGCCCTTGTCCAGCAGTTCGTCGAAATCGATGCGGTCGCCGCAGCCTTGCCTGCACATCGCTTCGTCGCTGTCCGCGAAGCAGGGTTCGTCGAAGCCCATGCGCCTGGCCAGTTCGCGGAAGACCTCCGTGTTGGTGCGGGCCTCGCCCAGCGGCGCGATCGCCGGCCGGTTGAGCATCACGTCGGTGTGGCCGTAGGCCGTGTGCAGGTCCCAGTGTTCGAGCTGCGTCGTGGCGGGAAGGATGTAGTCGGCGTAATCGGCCGTGTCGGTCTGGAACTGCTCCAGCACCACCGTGAACAGGTCCTCGCGGGCGAAAGCCTGCACCACGCGCGCCGACTCGGGCGCCACCGCCACCGGGTTGCTGTTGTAGACGACCACCGCCTCGACGCGCGGCCCGAACGCCTGTGAAGTAGGCCGCAGCAGGTCGTCGCCGATGGTGCTCATGTTGATCACGCGCGGCGCGCGGCCGGCCAGCAGGTCGGGCCTTTGCAGCGCGGCGCGATCGGCCGTGGACCAGCCCGAGCTGGACAGCAGCAGGCCGCCCGCGCGATGCCGCCACGCGCCCGTGAGCGCCGGCAGGCAGGCGATGGCGCGCGCCGCGTTGCCGCCGCCCCGCACGCGCTGCATGCCGTAGTTCAGGCGGATCGCGGCCGGCTTGGTGGTGCCGTAGTCGCGCGCCAGGTCGCGGATCTGCTGCGCCGGGATGCCGCAAACGGCGGCAGCTCGCTCGGGCGACCAGCGCAACGCGCGCTCGCGCAGCGCGTCCCAGCCGAGCGTGTGGTGTTCCAGGTAATCGTGATCGAGCCAGTCGTTCACCACCAGTTCGTGCATCAGCGCGAGCGCCAGCGCCGCGTCGGTGCCGGGCAGGATCTGCAGGTGCTCGTGGCACTTCTCGGCGGTCTCGGTGCGGCGCGGGTCGATGCACACCAGCCGCGCGCCGCGCCGCTTGGCCTCCTGCGCCAGCCGCCAGAAATGCACGCTGCTGGTGATGACGTTGCTGCCCCAGATCAGGATCAGCTTCGCCTCGGTGAAGAACTCCACCTTCATGCCCACCTTGCCGCCCAGCGTGTGCACCAGGCCGGCCGCGCCCGCGCTGGCGCAGATGGTGCGATCGAGCAGCGAGGCGCCCAGGCGATGGAAGAAGCGGGCCGCCATGCCCTCGCCCTGCACCAGGCCCATGGTGCCGCAGTAGCTGTAGGGCAGGATGGCCTGCGGGTCGCGCGCGGCGATGCCGGAAAGCCGCCGGGCGATGTCGTCCAGCGCTTCGTCCCAACCCACCCGCTCGAACTGCCCGGCGCCCTTCGGGCCCACGCGCCGCAGGGGATGCAGCAGCCGCTCGGGGTGGTAGGTGCGCTCGGGATAGCGCGAGACCTTGGCGCACAGCACGCCGTCGGTGGGCGCGTGCCCGGGGTTGCCCTGCACCTTCACCGCGACGCCGTCGACCACCGTGGTCAGCAGCGCGCAGGTGTCCGGGCAGTCGTGCGGGCAGGCGCCGCGCACCTGCCGCGAAGAGTCGACGCTAGGGGGAATGCCGATGCCGGACGTCAAGGTGAATCCTATAGTTCTTGATGAGCTGGCGAATGTCGAACCGTCGGCCTATGGAGACCTTCCCCATGCAAACGTTCCGCTGCCGAGTGCGAATCGCCATCGTAGCCTTCCTCGCCGCCCTCGGCACCGCAGCCCTCGCCCAGGACGGCGTGGGCAAGACCGGCATCGTCGTCGGCCAGTCGGCGGCGCTCACCGGCCCGGGCTCGGCGCTGGCCGCGCCCTTCGTGCAAGGCGCGAAGCTGTACTTCGACAAGCTCAACGCCGGTGGCGGCGTCAACGGCCGGAAGGTCGAACTGGTGACGCTGGACGACCGCGGCAACCCCGCCACCACCGCGGAGAACACGAAGAAGCTGCTGGGCCAGGGCGTGCTCTCGCTGTTCGGCTACTACGGCTCGCCCCAGGTCACCGCCGCCTACCCGCTGATCAAGGACAGCGACGTGCTGATGTTCGGCCCCATGGCCGCGGCCGACGAGCTTCGCGGCGCGCTCTATCCCAACGTGTTCTCGATCCGGCCGGGCTACTCCGAAGAAGCCGCCGCCATCACGCGCCACGCCGAGACGCTGGGCGCGCGCAAGCTGGCCATCCTGCACGGCAGCGACAGCGAGTCGATGGTGGCGCTGGAGGCCGCCGAGCGCACCATGGGCGGCATGGGCGCCAACCTGGTCGCCAAGCACGTGGTGGGCAGCGGCAGCGTCGCCAGCAGCGTCGACAGGACGCTGGAGAAGAAGCCCGAGTCGGTGCTGGTGCTGGGCGACACCGGCGGCGCGGCCAGCGCGGTGCGCGACCTGCGGGCCAAGGGTTTCCGCGGCCCGATCTACGGTTTCTCCAGCACGGGCGAGAGCCTGCTGGCCGAGGAGCTGGGACGCGACGGCGCCGGCGTGGTGGTGGTGCGCGTGGTCCCCAAGAGCGACAGCGCCAAGGTGGCCGTGGTGCGCGAGCTGCAGGCCGACGCCCAGGCGGCCAAGGCCGGCAAGCCGAACGTCTACATGCTCGAGGGCTACCTGGCCGCGCAGGTGTACGCCGAGGCGCTGCGTCGCTCGTCCAAGGACCCCACGCGGGCCAAGCTGCGCAAGGCGCTGGAGAGCCTGGACGACCTGAGCTTGGGCGGCTTCCGCGTGCATTTCGCCAGCGAACGGGTCGGCTCCAGGCTGGTGGAGCTGAGCCTGATCGACTCGCAGGGCCGGGTGCGCGAGTAACGCATCAACGGCGACCGTCGGCGCCCGGCGCCAGTGGCTGTAGGAGCGCCGCAGAGCCAGCCCTGGCGCGGCCGTGACTTGCGATACTGCGCCCCATCCTTTACCTCTGGAGTTGCAAGCATGAAAGCCTCGATCCTCTCCGCCGTCGTGGCGGTCGCCTTCGCCGCCGCTCTGCCCGTGCAGGCGCAGAACAACCCCACGGGCCCGGACAACAAGTCCACCCAGAAGGCCGGCGAGGCCTACCCGAACGACAAGACGGCCGGCACCGACAAGGGCAGCCCCGAAGTCGTGAAGAAGGCCCAGAAGTCGCGCCCGGCCCAGGCCACCAAGGAAGTCGCCTCGGACGCGGGCAACGCGGTCAGCCGCACCGCCAAGCGCGCCGCCGACGCCACGCGCCGCACGGGCAACACCATCGCCGGCAAGCTGCCGGGCAACAAGGACGCCGCGCCCAAGCAGTGATCGAGCGCGGCGAGCGGGCCGAGCGCCCGCTCAGCCGATCTCGCGCGTGGCCGAGAGGCCGCGCATGAAATCCTCGCAGCGCGCCAGCTGCTCCAGGCTGACGTACTCGTCCGGCTGGTGCGCCTGCACGATGCTGCCGGGCCCGCACACCACCGTCGGGATGCCGGCGCGCTTGAACAGGCCCGCCTCGGTGCCGAACGCCACCAGCGTGGTGCGCTGCTCGCCCGCCAGGCGCTGCGCCAGGCGCGTCACCGGGTCCTGCTCCGAACCCAGGAAGCTGGGGATCTCGCAGATCGTCTCGAAGCTGAAGCCCGTGTCGGGCGCCACCTTCTTCATGGCCGGCTCCAGCGAGCGGGCATGGGCCACCACCTGCGCCTGCATGGCCTGCGCGTCGGCCGTGGGCAGGTCGCGGAATTCGTAGCGGAACTCGGCGTCGCGCGGCACCACGTTGTCGGCGATGCCGCCGTGGAACTGGCCCACGCTGGCGGTCGAGAACGGCACGTCGAAGCCGGTGTAGCGCGGCTCCTCGCGCTCGAACCCCTCGGCCATGTCGCGCAGCTTGCCGACCAGGCGCGCGGCCATCTCGATGGCGTTGACCGACTGCGGCGTGAGCGAGGAATGCGCCTCCTTGCCGCGCACGCAGCACTTGTAGCGGTACACGCCCTTGTGCGCGATGGCGGGCACCATGGACGTGGGCTCGCCCACGATGCAGGCCAGCGGCCGGATGTTGGCGTCGCGCAGGTCGGCGATCAGCTCGCGCACGCCGAAGCAGCCGATCTCCTCCTCGTAGCTGAACGCGAAGTGGACGGCGAACGGCGCGCGGCTGGCCAGGAACGTCTCGGCGTGCGCCACGGCCAGCGCGATGAAGCTCTTCATGTCGGCCGATCCTCGGCCGTAGAGCTTGCCGTCGCGCACCTGGGCCGACAGCGGGTCGGCCGACCAGTCCTGGCCGTCCCAGGGCACGGTGTCCGTGTGGCCCGACAGGATGACGCCGGCCGGCTTGCCCTCGCCCAGCGTGGCGAAGAGGTTGGCCTTGGTCTTCTCGGCGTTGAAGGTCAGGCGCGACTTCACGCCCAGGCGGGCCAGTTCGTCGCGGATGAAATGGATGAGCTCGAGGTTGCTGTTGGCGCTGACGGTGTTCATGCGCACCAGGGTCTGCGCAAGCTCGAGCGCGCGGGCCGAGGGCTGGGCGGAAGCGGTCATGGCACGATTCTCGCGGATTCCCCTCATGCGCCCGTCCGCACCCCGGGGCTAGACTCTTCGGCTCGATCCTTGAGAAGTAGCGACCATGAACGTCCTCGATTCCATCGTCACGCAGGCGGCGTCCATCACCGCCCTGCGGCGCGACCTGCACGCCCATCCCGAACTCTGCTTCGAGGAAGTGCGCACCGCCGACCTGGTGGCGGCCAAGCTCACCGAATGGGGCATCCCCATCCATCGCGGCATGGGCACCACGGGCGTGGTCGGCATCGTGAAAGCCGGCACCAGCGACCGCGCCATCGGCCTGCGCGCCGACATGGACGCGCTGCCCATGCAGGAGTTCAACACCTTCGCGCATGCCAGCAGGAACCCCGGCCGCATGCACGCCTGCGGCCACGACGGCCACACGGCCATGCTGCTGGCGGCGGCCCAGCATTTCGCGAAGAACCGCAACTTCGACGGCACCGTGTACCTGATCTTCCAGCCGGCCGAGGAAGGCGGCGGCGGCGCGCGCGAGATGATCAAGGACGGCCTCTTCGACAAGTTCCCGATGGAGGCCGTGTTCGGCATGCACAACTGGCCGGGCCACGAGGTCGGCAAGTTCGCCATCAGCCCGGGCCCGGTGATGGCCTCGTCCAACGAGTTCAAGATCACCATCCGCGGCAAGGGCAGCCACGCCGCGCTGCCGCACAACGGCATCGACCCGGTGCCGGTCGCCTGCCAGATGGTGCAGGCCTTCCAGACCATCATCAGCCGCAACAAGAAGCCGATCGACGCCGGCGTCATCTCGGTCACCATGATCCACGCGGGCGAGGCCACCAACGTGGTGCCCGACAGCTGCGAGCTGCAGGGCACGGTGCGCACCTTCACGCTGGAGGTGCTCGACCTGATCGAGAAGCGCATGCAGCAGATCGCCGAGCACGTCTGCGCGGCGCACGACGCGCAGTGCGAGTTCGAGTTCGTGCGCAACTACCCGCCCACCGTCAACTCGCCCGCCGAGGCCGAGTTCTGCCGCAAGGTGATGGCCTCGGTGGTCGGCGAGGCCAACGTGCTGGTGCAGGAGCCCACCATGGGCGCCGAGGACTTCGCGTACATGCTGCAGGCCAAGCCGGGCGCGTACTGCTTCATCGCCAACGGCGACGGCGCGCACCGCGAGATGGGCCACGGCGCGGGGCCGTGCATGCTGCACAACCCGAGCTACGACTTCAACGACGACCTGATCCCGCTGGGCGCCACCTACTGGGTGCGCCTGGCCGAAGCCTGGCTGGGGAACAAGCGCGCATGACCGTCGAAAGCAGCTTCTCCCACAGCTACCGCGAGGCGCGCGGCAAGTTCATCGAGGCGGCCCAGGGCGCCGGATTGCTGGTCGAGTCGAAGCGCCATCCCGAGACGGGCCGCGAAGGCGAGGAACTCGCCATGGACCTGGCGCGCGAAGGCGACCCGAACGCTTCGAAGCTGCTGATCCTGTCCAGCGCCTGCCATGGCGTGGAAGGCTTCTGCGGCAGCGGCGTGCAGGTCTCGGCGCTGCGCGATCCGGCCTGGCGCGAGCACGCCCGCGGCAAGGGCGTGGCCGTGCTCTACGTGCACGCGCTCAACCCGTTCGGCTTCTCGCACCTGCGCCGCACCACGCAGGAGAACGTGGACCTGAACCGCAACTTCCACGACTTCGCCAAGCCGCTGCCGAAGAACGCGGCCTACCGCGAACTGCACGACCTGCTGTTCCCGGACACCTGGCCGCCCTCGAAGGAGAACGACGACGCGCTGGCCGCCTGGGTCGCGAAGAACGGCCAGCCGGCCTACCAGGCCGCCATCAGCAGCGGCCAGCACGAGTTCCCGCGCGGCATGTACTACGGCGGCGACGGCCCGACCTGGAGCAACCGCACGCTGCGCGAAGTGCTGCGCGCGCACGGTCGCCGCGCCGGCCGCATCGCCTGGATCGACTTCCACACGGGCCTGGGCCCCAACGGCCTGGGCGAACGCATCTTCGCCGGCCCCGACGACGCGGCGCAGGTGGCGCGGGCGCGCCGCTGGTGGGACGGCGGCGGCCGCACGCCGGTCACCTCGATCTACGACGGCTCGTCCACCTCGGCCAAGCTCACCGGGATGATGTGGTCCAGCATCTTCGACGAATGCCCGCAGGCCGAGTACACCGGCATCGCGCTGGAGTACGGCACCCAGCCGCTGCTGGAGGTGCTGCATGCGCTGCGCGCCGAGCACTGGCTGGACCAGCATCCGGAGGCGCCGGCCGGACAAGCCGCGCAGATCAAGCAGCAGATGCTGGACGCGTTCTACACGGACACGCCGCTGTGGAAGCAGCGCATCGTGGAGCAGGCGCGCGAGGCGATGGTGCAGGCCGTGGACGGCCTGGCGGGCTGAAAGCCCTTCAGGCCGCGAGTTCCGCGAACACGGCGTCCAGCCGGTCGCGGTACTTCCGCTTCTGCTCGGCGCCCACGAAGCTCGCCTCGAAGCTGTTGTTCGCCAGCTGCCAGGCCTGCTTCGCCGACAACCCCGTGGCCTTGAACGTCTGCAGGAAGTTGTCGTTCACGTAGCCGCCGAAGTACGCGGGATCGTCCGAGTTCACCGTCGCCACCAGCCCGGCGTCCAGCAACTCCCGCAGGTTGTGGTCTTCCAGCCGGGGGAACACGCACAGCTTCAGGTTGGACAGCGGGCACACGGTCAGTGGGATGCGGTCCTGCGCCAGCCGGCGCATCAGCGCCGCGTCCTTGCTCGACTGCACGCCGTGGTCGACGCGCTCGACCTTGAGCAGGTCCAGCGCGGTCCAGACGTAGGCCGGCGGGCCTTCCTCGCCCGCGTGCGCCACCCGGTGCAGCCCCAGCTCGCGGCAACGCGCGAACACGCGGGCGAACTTCTCGGGCGGATGGCCGACTTCGCTGGAATCCAGGCCGACGCCGATGAACTTGTCGCGGAAAGGCAGCGCCTGCTCCAGCGTCTCGAAGGCCTCCTCCTCGCTCAGGTGCCGCAGGAAGCACAGGATCAGCGACGCGTGCACGCCCAGCTGGTCGCGCGCCTGCTCGCAGGCCCGGTGCAGGCCGTCGATCACCGTCTTCATCGCCACGCCGCGCGCGGTGTGGGTCTGGGGGTCGAAGAAGATCTCCGCGTGCACCACGTTGTCGGCGCGCGCCTTCTCCAGGTAGGCCCAGGCCATGTCGAAGAAGTCCTGCTCGGTGATCAGCACGCTGGCGCCGGCGTAGTAGATGTCCAGGAAGCTCTGGAGGTTGGTGAAGGCGTAGGCGCGGCGCAGTTCCTCCACGCTGGCGTACGGGATCGAGACGCCGTTGCGACGGGCCATCGCGAAGATCAGCTCGGGCTCCAGCGAGCCCTCGATGTGGATGTGCAGCTCGGCCTTGGGCATGCGGCGCAGCAGCTCGGGCAGCCGGTCGGCGGGGATGTCGGGGAGCGTGTTCATGGCGGGCCATCGTAGCAATGCGTGCAGATGCCGCGCCTTTGTGTCCTATCCGACACGCCTGACCCTTGCCAAGAACACAAATTGATACGACTATGCTCATCAGACTTAAGTCAGGTCCCTAAGGGGCCGTAGGCCGGTGACGAACACGACAGCCCTCGCAACCTCCGAGCGGGCCGCCAGCGCGGCCCGCTTCCGCTTGCGCGCGGCCGCCTGCTTCATCACCGCCCTGGTGCTGCCGCTGCCCGACGCGCTGGCGCTTTCGCTGGGACGCCTCCAGGGCTCGGCCCTGATCGGCCGGCCGGTGCAGGTGTCGGTGCCCGTCACGCTGCAGCCCGGCGAGGAGCTGAACTGCGTGCGCGCCGAGCTCCAGCAACAGGACCTTCTGACCACGCCGCTGGCCTGGCGGCTGGATCGCGCGGATGGCAATGCGGTGCTGCGCCTGTCGTCGTCCCAGCTGGTGCAGGAGCCCGTGATCACCGTGCGCGTGACGGTGGGCTGCCACGACCAGTTCAGCCAGGGCTACGTGCTGCTGGCGGACCCGCCGCAACGCGAGGTGGTGCCGCTGGTGGCCGCCCCGCCGGTGGCGACCGTGCCGGTGCCCGCCGCGGAGCCCGCGCC